>CAJTEA010000004.1 GCA_910575265.1 Oscillospiraceae bacterium | reverse complement strand
CGCCGTGTTGGAGCGGTAGCGTCAAATGGAAACGGAGGTGAAAGCGGTTGTCCAGAAAGCAAAACGGCGGCAGGCCGGTAAAGCTGTCCCGCGCCGAAAAGCGGGAGATACAAGCCATCATCCGCAGGTATAAGGGTTGGCAATAAAATCACGGGACGGAATACGCCGTAAGTCAGTGGAGCGGAAAACCGGCTGGACTGTCGAATGGAAATCGGACGTTTCTGCTGGTGGGTGTCCAGCCAGCTTTTGATGAAGTCATTTTTTACTGGCAGGGAAGTTTGAAATTCCTGTCGGTACTTCCAATACGCGATTGCGAAAACCACAGCGCAGACCAGCACACCGGCGGCCCAAACCGCTCCCCAAAGGGAAATGATACTTGCGGTATTTCCGACATTCACGGGCATAGCGGCCATTTGCCCTGACGGATCAATCGGCAATACCTTGTCAATCTGTGGGACTTTTGCTGTGGCAAGCCCGGAAGCCTGATTGCCTATCAGCGAATATACGCTGAACATAGAGGGGAGGGAGAACGGGAGCAACAGCTGCGCAACCGCTATTCCCCAAAGCGCCAGGAAAATCTTTTTGGGCAGCAAGCTGATCGCCAGAGCGCATATGATGGTGATCGCAAAAATCATCACGGCCCCCGCGAAGCTCATTTGCGACAGGCTCATTTGTACCACCTCATTCCAAATCCCCAACAATCTGTTTCAGCTTTTCGATTTGCTCGGCGCTTAACTTTTTTCGCCCCAGCAAAGCCGCGAACAGCTTGTCAGCGGAGCCGTCATATACCCTGTCGATCAGCTCGTTTGTTTCCGCCTCCTGTACTTCCGCCCGCGGCACAAGCGCGTGACACATGAAACCGGGCTCGGAGCGCTCAATCGCCCCTTTCTTGATGCAACGCTTAATCAGGGTATAGGTGGTATTTACATTCCAGCCTAATTCCTGGGTCAGCAGTTTGGCGATATGTTTCGCAGGAACATCGCCATCGCGCCAAAGGACGGACATCACTTTCAGTTCAGAGGCAAACAGCTTAATGTCCATTCGGTAACACCTCCTTTTTAAGACTGTAGTAGTAGCTGCGGTCATATACTACCACAGTCTTATCCACTTGTCAATACTACTCTGGTCTTAAAAATAAAATTTGGATTACATATAAATTTGAAATTTTGATTGCTTTTTCTCTATCATGCTTCTACAATGTGAGCTGGGGAAATGATTGGTCGTATCCGCATGAAGAATCCACGTTGGGGGAAAAGCGATGATTGGCGTGTATTTAAGTGGAACAGGGAACACAAAACACTGTATCGAAAAGCTGATTTATTTATTGGATGAAACCGCGCGGGCAGTTCCCATTGAGGGAAAAGAAACTGTGCGTTTATTATCCCAGCACGAGTTTATTGTATTGGCATACCCCGTTCAATTCTCCAATGCGCCAGTTATGGTACAGAACTTTATCAAAGACCATTCGGAACTTTGGAAAAACAAAAAAGTGCTTTGTGTTGCCACAATGGGATTGTTCAGCGGGGATGGAGCAGGATGTTCCGCACGGTTATTGAAAAAGTGTGGCGCGAGTATCGTTGGCGGCCTACATATCTGTATGCCTGATTCGATTTGCGATGTGAAGCTGCTGAAAAGATCTGTTGAAAAAAATCGGGAGATCATAAAAGCGGCAGACAGAAAGATTGAAAAATGCGCGCGGGAGATCAAGCAAGGCAAATACCCAAGGGATGGCTTAAACTTTTATAACAGAGCGGCAGGCCTCTTGGGTCAGCGCCTATGGTATTATGGCAAGACGAAGGACTACTCTGATAAGCTGAAAATCAGTGAAGCCTGTGTGGGCTGCGGACTATGTGCCCGGATATGCCCGATGGGAAACATCACCCTAAAGAATCACAAAGCAGCAGCGGGAGATCGCTGCACAATGTGTTATCGCTGCGTCAGCTTATGCCCTGCGCAGGCGATTACACTGTTGGGGAACACTGTATTTGAGCAGTGCCGCTATGACAAGTATAGCAAGGAATAACGAGTTTTTGAGCTGCAGGTTGCCTTTTTCAATGGGGCGGCTATCATGCGCGAGCGGCTTTTTATACAGAAGGAGAATGTTCATGAACAAAAATGAACTGATTACCGCAATGTCTGAGGCCAGCGGCCTGCCCAAAAAGGACTGTGAAACTGCGCTGAACGCATTTACTGGAGTTGTGGAGAATGCACGCAAGGCGGAGGATAAAGTTCAGCTGGTCGGGTTTGGCTCTTTTGAGGTCAAGGCCCGCGCCGCCCGCACTGGCCGGAACCCACGGACAAAGGAACCTGTCGAGATTGCTGCGTCTAAAGCTCCGGTGTTCAAAGCTGGCAAAGCTCTGAAGGACGCGATCCAGTAAAAAGATTTGGTGGGGTGGGGAAATGCGGCGAGAATTAGGTGTTGCGCGATGCGGCCTTGCGTGCTGTTTGTGCTCTGAGAACGTGAGATGTGATGGCTGCGGGTCGGATGGATGTCCCGATGCGGATAAGTGCGAAAACAAGAAGTGCTCTTCCGAAAGGGGCATTTCGCATTGTTATGCCTGCGCAGAGACCTGTAAAAAAGGATTACTGAATAAAATCAAGCCCTACGCCTTTACCCTGTTTGCAAAACGGTATGGGGAGACGCGGCTGTTGGATTGTCTTGAAGCAAATGAAAAAAGAGGCATTCTTTATCACCGTGAGGGAATATCTGGTGACTATGATGAATTTGACGATGTGGAAAAGTTGATTGAATTCATTAGGACCGGTATGTGTTAAATCATATATTTCATAAGCGAGCAGGCGTGTTAAGATCGAGAATCTTGACATGCCTGCTCTTGTCGGCCCTCCAGAAAAAGTTGTGTAAAAGCAGACAAGCAATCGTCAAGGAAACAGGAGCAAATCAAGAGCTTGGCCGGACAGGGCACAACCCAACCTAATCGGGCTTACCCATCCCTCTTCCCGGAGACACTATGGTCAGGTCGGATTCAGGCGGTCTGGCGATCCTGGAACATGAGCTGGAGCTGAGCCAAAACCATGTCCCAATTTCGACATCTGGAGGTCCAGTGCTCGACAATTTTCCTGCTGGCCAGGTAGAGCATCTTTCGCAGGGAATCATTGTTGGTGAAGCTGGGCTTATTCTTGGTAATCTGGCGGAACTGGCGGTTGAGGCCCTCAATGATATTGGTCGTGTATATGATTTTCCGAATCTCGGGAAGATATGCGAAAAAGGTGCTCAAAATATCCCAGGTATCCTCCCAACTTTTCACACAGGACGGGTACTGCTTTCCCCATTTTTCTTTGAATGTCATCAGGTTCTCCAAGGCTTTCTCCTCGGTGACGGCGGTGTAGACTTTTTTCAAATCAGCCATCAGCGGCTTGATATCCTTATAGCTTACAAAACGGGTGGAGGAGCGGATCTGATGGACGATGCACCGCTGCACCTGGCTGTGGGGATACACCGCCTCCAAGGGCCGATTCTGCCATGCCGTCACCTCCGGCATAATTTTTTCGCTGATCTTACTTACCAGCTCCGGTGAGATGTCCACATCGTATAGACTCTTGATCTGTTCTGAGATGTCCCGCTGGCTCATCCCGCAGGAATACAGTCCCAGGATCTTCTCCTCCATTCCGTCTGCGTTTCGGCTGTACTTGCCTATGATCCGCGGTTCATATTCCCCGTTCCGATCCCGGGGGATCTTTACTTCTACCGCCCCCAACTGCGTTTTTACCGTCTTTTTTGAGTGCCCGTTGCGATAATTCCGCGGCTTGTCTTCGACAGCCGTTTCCGACGTGCGCTGACTTTTTTCGTACCCCAGCTCCGCGTCCAGTTCACTTTCCATTATCTGCCGCAATACGTCCCGGAACATCTCTTTCATTGCGTTGTAGGAGTACAATACAAGTTGGACAGTAGAGAAAGAAAAAAGTAGAAGGATGCGGCCAAATCGGTTAAAGTTGAGTTGTCACACTTAACACAACCGAGAGGAGGCCTCATCCTTCACGAGCAAGAGTATAACACAGGACATGGCGTACAGGCAATCCCTAATGAAATACGCGGAGAAGTATGGTGTCAGCCGAGCCAGTCGGAAGTACAACAAGGGCCGGTCGTATATTTACTTCTGGCGTGCCCGCTGGGATGGGAGTGTGGCATCTCTGGCTTGCCAGTCCCGGCGTCCTCACAGCCATCCAAACCAGCATACCGAAGCGGAGCTGAAGCTGATCCGGGATATGCGCCGCCGCAATCCACAGCTCGGCCTGGTGGAGCTGTGGCACCGCCTGAAGCAACGCAGCTATACCCGCCGGTCTGAGAGCCTGTTTCGCGTTATGCGCAAACTGGGAATGTTCCCACAGGAGAAGAAGAAAAAAACTTATACGCCACAGCCTTACCAGCAGATGACCCGTCCGGGAGAAAGAATCCAGGTAGATGTAAAGATCGTCCCCCGCCGCCGCGTCATGGACCCAGAACTGTGCCTGTTCCAATATACCGCCATTGATGAGTTCTCCAGGCTCCGCTTCCTGGACGCCTATCCGGAGCAATCCACCTACTCCTCCGCCGACTTTTTGAAGCGGCTGGTGAAGTGGTATGCCCGCAGGGGCATTCGCGTGAATGTGTCCAGACTGACAACGGCTTTGAATTTACGAACCGTTTTTCCAACAATAAACGGGATATTCAGACCCTTTTTGAGAAAACCGCCGCTGAGCTGGGTGTCCAGCATAAATTGATTCGCCCTTACACTCCCAGACATAATGGCAAGGTGGAACGTAGCCACCGGGAAGATCAGAAACGCTTTTATTCTGTCCACTCTTTCTTCTCTCTGGCTGACTTTCACAAACAGCTCGCTGTTCATAATCGCCGCTCCAACAACTTACCGATGCGGCCGCTCCAATAGTTTTCTCCTCTTGAATTCCTTGTCCAATTTGTTGGACAAACTTACACTATGTATGTTTAAGCGCTAAGTTTCATAAATCTTACTGGAGGTGATCTTGATGAAAGACCCGATTTTGATTTTGAGTGAACATCGCATAGCGATAATCAAAGCAGAAAAACAATTTATCTATCGAACGATTACCGCCTGGCTCACAAAAGAACTCCACAAATAATGCCTTTGCCGTTTTATCGGCAAAGGTATTTAAAATAATTTCTTGCCACGCGGCTGCTCATAGGGTATCATAGTACTGAGCGGTTACGCCTTGAAGGAGGTGTAGCAAATCCTTTGTGCGATCTATACACGACTGAGTAAGGAGGACGAGGACAAACAACAGCCCGAATCTGAGAGCATCCAGAACCAGAAGCCGCTGCTGACCCGCTACGCCATCGACCACGGGTGGGATATATACTCGATTTTTAGCGACGAGGACTACTCTGGCGTAGACAGCCAGCGTCCGGACTTCAACCGCATGATTGAGGCCGCCAAGCAAAAGAAGTTCCAAATCATCTTCTGTAAGAGCCAATCCCGCTTCACCCGGGACATGGAGCCGGTGGAGAAGTACATCCACGGCCTGTTTCCCATCTGGGGCATCCGGTTTATCGCGGTGGCGGACAACGCCGACACGGAGGTCAAGGGCAACAAGAAGGCCCGACAGATCAACGGTCTGGTGAACGAGCGGTATCTGGAGGACCTGTCGGAAAACGTCCGCATGGTGTTCGACCTGAAACGGCGGGGCATCCCAAACCCCACACGCTACAAAGCGGAGCGGGGCTGGGCCTGCAACCATCCCATCAAGAACGACTTTGGACTGTGGAACAAGGTGACGGTGGGACGCATCCTGACCAACGAGATGTACACCGGTGTGATGATCCAGGGACGGCGGAGGAAGGTCAGCTACAAGTCCAAGGTTATCATTGACACACCGGAGGACCAGTGGTACCAGGTGGAGGGCACCCACGAGGCCATTATTGACCGGGCGACCTTCCAGGCGGTCCAGCGGGGGTTGAAGCTACACACCAGGACGGACGGAACAGGGGAAACCCACCTGTTAGCCGGGCTGGTGAAATGTGCCGACAGCGGCAGTAAGCGGCTGTGTACCCGGCACTCGGTCCGGCTGAACCAGCTCATTGACCTGATCTCGGAGCGCATCCGCTACTACGTCCAGACCTATTACCAGCTGGATCCCAAGGACCTCCAGCCTCAGAAGGATACCCATCGGGAAGCGCTGGAGCAGGAACAAAAGAGCTTGACCACCCAACTGGAGAAACGGAGCCAAGCGCTGAAGACGCTGTACCTGGACAGAGTGGCTGGAATCCTCAGTGAGGGGCAATTCGTGGAGCTGAACCAGTCCTTTCTGGAGGCACAAAGCCCCCGTAATGTACTTACAGTACCACCCCGTGGGGCGCTGTGCCACAAGGACACGGGACAAGCTATTTGAATGTGGTCATCGGCTGCCGCCTGAATATATGGTTACATTGTCTGCCAATGGAAAATGTTAAATTGTGGAATATTATCATATTCCTCACCTATGGGGGCAGCTTTGAGCAGGTGGTAGGCACCGGGACGGACACCACGGTATTCCCCTTCAACAAGCTGCTCGCTTTATTGATTAGCGGCGGCCCCAATACCATTGAGCCGCTGGGCCGCAAGCCGGAGCGCTATCTGGTACTGACGCCCGGGAGAACACGTCCCTTCCGGAGGTGCCCAGCCTGACCCAAATTGAGGCGTTTCAGATGGAAATTAATGAGAGGGTGGCGCGGGATGAAATTTGAAATTCCCTCCGGGGCAAGGCACATGCTCCAGACCCTCAGCGACGCAGGCTATGAGGCTTACCTGGTGGGCGGCTGTGTCCGGGACTTGCTTCGGGGGGTGGAGCCCCACGACTGGGATATCTGCACCTCTGCCCGTCCAGAGGAGACGGAGGCCTGCTTCGCTGGCCACCGGATTATCGAAACCGGCCTGAAGCACGGCACTGTCACCGTGCTGGAGGAGGGCGAGCCCTATGAGATCACCACCTACCGCACCGAGGGCCCCTACTCCGACAGCCGCCGTCCGGACTATGTGAAATTTGTTTCCAGCCTGGAGGCCGATCTGGCCCGACGGGATTTTACCATGAACGCCATCGCTCTGGGGCTGGAGGGCGGCCCGCGAGACCCTTTCGGCGGCGCGGACGATATCAAAGCCGGGGTAATCCGCTGTGTGGGGGAGCCCGCCCAGCGCTTCCAGGAGGACGGTCTGCGAGTCATGCGGGCTCTGCGCTTTGGGGCGGTGCTTGGCTATGAGATCGAGGAACAGACCGTCCGGGCCATCCACGAAAACCGCCATATGCTGGAGCGTGTGGCGGCGGAGCGGATCAATGTGGAGCTGCGTAAGCTGCTGGTGGGGGAGAAAGCCGGGGACATTTTGCGGCAGTATCCAGATGTGTTCCGCCAGTTCTGGCCTCAGCTGGAACCGCTGGTCACCCTGGAGCAGAACAACCCCTGGCACTGCTGGGGCGGCTGGGAGCACACCATCCACGCGGTGAAGGCCGCGCCTGCTGACCTAATCCCGCGGCTGACCATGCTGCTTCACGATATTGGCAAGCCCGCCTGTAAGTCCACCGATGAAAATGGAATTGACCACTTCTATGGCCACCCCGCCGTCAGCGCCAAGCTGGCGGATCAGATGCTCCGAACGCTGAAATTTGACAGCAAAACCCGCGAGCGGGTGGTCACCCTGGTGGAGCACCACGACGCGCAAATCCCCTGTCGGGACCGGTCCATCCGCAAATGGCTGGGGCGCCTGGGGCCAGAGACCTTTTTCCAGCTGCTGGAGGTCAAGCGGGCGGATGGTATGGGACAGGCCTATGAGCTGGTGAAAGACCGTCTAGCGGAGCTTGAGGAGATAAAAACCAAGGCGGAGGAGATCGTCGCCCAGGGGCAGTGCTTCTCCCTGAAAGATTTAGCTGTGAATGGTCAGGACGTGATTGCGGCAGGTGTCGCTCCGGGCCCGGAGGTGGGCCGGGCGCTGAGCAAACTGCTGGAACGGGTGCTCAGCGGCGAGGTTCCCAATGAGCGGAAGATATTGCTGGATCTGATTGGCACAGCAATTTAATTTGGCATATGACCAAAGGAATATGCCCAGAATAACTATGATGCCCGGGCATCTGTTAAACTCGCCGAAAAAATCCCAGCAACCAGATTGCTTTCTTGACATTTGGAACATGAAATGAGCAGAAAGCATTGACGGAGGAGTTCGGAAGTCCTATAATGGGAGATGGGACATTGACCCGCAAAAGCGGACGCGCGATTCAAATCCCAAAAATGAGGTGGAGAGATGAAGAGTATCCGAAAAAAGATCACAGTATGCCTGATCGCGACAGTTCTGATCGCGCTGTTCGCGGTGGGGACGTCCAGCATTTTTTTGAATTACCGAAGCACGGTCGCCACAGTGGAGCAGATGATGAGCCAGACCGCGGTGCTGGCCGCCGAGCGGATTGAGCAGGAGCTGACCGCCTACAAAAACGTAGCCATGGATACGGGCTTGCTCACACAACTGGCCAACACATTTGTATCGGTGGAAGAGAAGCGCGCCATTATCGACGAGCGAATCAGACTGCACGGCTTCCAGCGGGGCAACATCATTGACGCCAACGGCATCAGCATCTTTGACGGCAACGACTATTCTGACCGGGAGTATGTTAAGCAGGCTATGCAGGGAAAAGTCTTTGTTTCCGAACCTCTGGTCAGCAAGATTACCGGGGAGCTATCCATCATGGTGGCCGCCCCCCTCTACTCCGGCCGGGGGGAGATCGCGGGCGTGGTCTATTTCGTGCCGCCGGAGACCTTCCTGAATGATATCGTGTCCTCCATCAAGATCGGCGAGAACTGCCGGGCTTATATGATCAACAAAGAAGGAGACACCATTGCTGATATCACGCTGGATACCATTACCACCCAGAATGTGGAGCGTGAGGCGCGGAGCGACAAATCACTAAAGAGCCGGGCCGCTCTCCACGAGGCTATGCGCCAGGGAGAAAACGGCTTTGGAAGCATTCAGGCAGAGGATGGTCCCCGCTTTTTGGCCTACGCCCCTGTAGGCGGGACGGACGGCTGGAGCGTTGCCGTCGCGTCGCCCAAATCGAACTTCCTGGCGGATACATACTTTGGCATGCTGATCAATGTGATGGTCATTCTGGTCTCCATTCTGGCCTCCATTGTGGTGGCGCTGAAGCTGTCCAGCAACATCAGCGTACCCATGCGGGCCTGCGCCGAGCGGATGAAGCTGCTGGTGGAGGGCGATCTGGACTCTCCCGTTCCCCAGGCCACCGGGCAGGATGAGACAGCGGAACTGACCCGGTCCACAGCGGACATGGTGAGGGGACTGAATACCATTATAGGCGACATCGGCTTTTTGCTGACGGAGATGGCCGGCCAGAATTTTGATATCCAGTCCTCCCACCGGGATGCCTATGTGGGCGGATTCCAGAGTATCCTGGGTTCCATGCGGACCCTGAAGGTATCTTTGAGCGACACCATCCGTCAGATCGACTCCGCCGCCGGTCAGGTGTCCTCCGCCAGCAGTCAAGTGTCGATGGGAGCCCAGACCCTGAGCCAGGGCTCCATGGAGCAGGCCAGCTCGGTGGAGCAGCTGGCGGCGACTATCACCGATATCTCCGGAAGCGCCAGGCAGACCGCCTCCGCCGCGGAGGAGGCCCGTCAGATGGTGGAGCGGGCCGGCGCGCGGTTGGGCACCAGTGTGGAGTATGTCAAGGAGCTGAACCAGGCCATGGAGAAAATATCCAGCTCCTCCGAAAAGATCTCCAAAATCATCGCCACTATTGAGGATATCGCGTTCCAGACCAATATTCTGGCTCTAAACGCCGCTGTAGAGGCCGCCCGGGCCGGCGCGGCCGGCAAGGGCTTTGCCGTAGTGGCCGATGAGGTGCGTAATCTGGCCTCCAAGTCTGACGAGGCCGCCAAAGCCACCAAGGAACTGATTGAGAGCTCAATCACCGCGGTCAGCGAGGGCGGTCAGGCGGTCAACAGGGTCACCGACTCGCTGGAGCAGACCAACGTGATCGCCGGCGGCGTGGTGGGCAAGATGGATCTTGTGGTGGAGGCCGTGGATAGCCAGACCCAGGCCATCGCTCAGGTCACCGAGGGCGTGGATCAGATCTCCGCCGTGGTACAGACAAACAGCGCCACCGCCCAGGAGAGCGCGGCGGCCAGCGAGGAGCTGTCCGCTGAGGCGGAGAGTCTCAAGCTTCTGGTGGGACAGTTCACCCTCGCCAAAAATTAAAAAACACCAAAGGGCGGCAATCGAAAGGGATTGCCGCCCTTTGGCTATCGTTTGTCTGACAGACGGTAAGCGGCGGCGTTCTGAACCGCCGCTTACCGTCTTAAAGCTTCCGGATAGAGGAGATGCTCCCGGCAATCTGTCGGGCCACACCGGGGTTGTTCATGGTGTACAGATGTATGCCGTCCACACCGCCGGCGATCAGGTCGGAAATCTGGTCAATGGCATAGGCGATTCCCGCCTCCCGCAGGGCGTCGGGGTGGTCACCGTAGCGGGCCAGGATGCGGGTGAGTTTACCGGGCATGGCCGCACCGCACATAGACACCATGCGCTGGATAGACCTGGCGCTGAGTACCGGCATGATACCCGCCTCAATGGGAACATTAATTCCGGCGATGCGGGCCCGCTCCAGAAAGCGGAAAAAGTCCTCATTATCGAAAAATAGCTGGCTGACCAGGTGCTGGGCCCCGGCGTCCACCTTCTCCTTCAGGTGGCGGATATCGCTGACCAGGTCGGGACTCTCCAGGTGGCCCTCGGGGTAGCAGGCGGCGGACACGCCAAAGTCCCCGCGGTCCCGGATGTAAGTAACCAGCTCGCTGGCGTATTTGAAATCGGTTTTCGGGGGGTAGTCCGGGTTTACGTCCCCCCGCAGGGCCAGGATATTTTCCACCCCGTCCGCCTTCAGCTCGGTCAGCAGACGGTCTACATCCTCCTTCCCGGCGGCCACGCAGGTCAGGTGGGCCATGGCGGGGATATGGTACTTGTTTTCAATCAGGGCGGCAATTTCCCGGGTGCTCTGGTTGACATTGGAGCCGCCCGCGCCAAAGGTTACGCTGATAAAATCGGGCTTAATATCCTTCAAGCCGTCCAGGGTCTGATAGATGCTGTCCACCGGGTCGTTTTTCTTAGGGGGAAAGACCTCACAGGAGAATACCGTGCGCCCCTTACCAAACAATTCGCGCAGTTTCATAAAGCATTCCTTCTTTCTAAATATCCAGCTCCAGCAGCACTGGACAGTGGTCGCTGCCCTCTATGCCGGAGAGAATCTCCGCCCGGAGGATCTTGTCCCGCAGGCGGTCGGAGACGATGAAATAGTCGATGCGCCACCCCGCGTTGTTCTTTCGGGCGCTGAAGCGGTAGGACCACCAGGAGTAAGC
Source organism: Oscillospiraceae bacterium (assembly GCA_910575265.1). Taxonomy (GTDB): domain Bacteria; phylum Bacillota; class Clostridia; order Oscillospirales; family Oscillospiraceae; genus Lawsonibacter. The sequence goes on along the minus strand of CAJTEA010000004.1, from coordinate 195,915 downwards.
TCCGGCCGCGTCCGGGTAGAGATAGCGGAAGCTGTCAGTAAAACCGGAGGAGAGGAGGGTGGTCATTTTCTCCCGCTCCTGGTCGGAGAAACCGGCGTTTCCCCGGTTGGTCTTTGGATTTTTCAGGTCGATCTCCTGATGGGCCACATTCAGATCGCCGCAGTAGATCACCGGTTTGGTCCTGTCCAGGGACATAAGGTAGCCCCGCAGGTCATCCTCCCAGGCCATGCGGTAATCCAGCCGCTTCAGGCCGTCCTGAGCGTTGGGGGTGTAGCAGCACACCAGGAAAAAGGTCTCATACTCCAGGGTAATCAGCCGTCCCTCATGGTCATGCTGGTCGATGTCCATACCATAGGCCTCGGCGGCGGGGGCATGAGGGGTAAAAACGGCGGTGCCGGAGTAGCCCTTCTTTTCGGCGGAGTTCCAGAACTCCAAAACGCCCTGGCCCAGAGGGACATCCGCCTGTCCCCGCTCCATTTTCGTCTCCTGAAGGCAGAGAAAATCAGGCTTACGCTCCTGATAGAAGTCCAGAAACCCTTTTTTCATACAGGCCCGCAGTCCATTCACGTTCCAGGAAATAAATAACATTTCAAATCCCCCTGACTGGGTCGGTTTATCTTTATTATAGAACAGCCGGTCCGATTTTGCAAGGGCGGGCGCGCCGGTTATGGTTCCGGTTCCTCCATCACCCGCACCTGAATTTCCAGCACCCGCCGGTGCTCCACCCGGGTGACGGTGACATCCAGGCCCTCGGCCTCAAAGTGGTCCCCCACCTCGGGAACGCGGCCCACCTGCTCCAGCACCCAGCCGGAGACGGTGGCCGCGTCGCATGTACCCCTTACCTGGAACAGATCATACATGTCGTCCAGGTCGGCGGAGCAGGCGATGATATAGCTGCCGTCGCTCTGTTTCCGAAACAGCTCGATCACCTCATCGTGCTCATCCCAGATTTCGCCCACCAGCTCCTCCAGAATGTCCTCCAGCGTGGCGATGCCCTGGGTACCGCCGTATTCGTCCACCACCACGGCCATGTGGGCCTTGTTCTTCTGTAGGATGCGCAGCAGCTCAAACACCTTGGTGTTGCCGGTGGTGTAGAACACCGGGGATTTCAGATTGGACACCATGGTCTCCCCCCGGTAGCGGGCGGCGTAAAAGTCCTTTTCGTGGATGACACCCACGATGTTGTCCACCGTTTCGTGGTAGATGGGGATGCGGGAGTAGCCCGTCTCAGCGAAGAGGGCGGCGATCTCCTCCATGGTGCTCTCCTCGGCGGCGGCGGTCAGGTCCACCCGGGGGGTGAGGATCTCGGATACCTCCAGGTCGTTGAACTCGATGGCGTTGCGGATCAGGTCGCTCTCATGCTCATCCAGCCCGCCCTCCGTCTCCGCCTGGTCCACCATGCCCACCAGCTCCTCCTCGGTGATGCCGTCGTCCCCCCCGGCCCGGAACACCTTGCCCATCAGCTTTTTCCACTGGGTGAACAGGAAGTTCAGGGGAGTGAACGCCACCATAAACAGCCGCAGCAGGGGCTGGGCGAACATAGCGAAGTCCTCCGGACGCTCCTTGGACAGGCTTTTGGGGGTAATCTCCCCAAAAATCAGGATGATCACGGTGAGGGCCACGGTGGACACGGTGGGGCCGTACTGGCGGAACCACCGGGTGCACAGTACGGTGGACACGGTGGTGGCGGTGATGTTGACAATGTTGTTGCCGATGAGGATGGTGGACAGCAGCTTGTCATACTCCTCCGCCAGGGCCAGGGTTTTCTCCGCCCGCCGGCTGCCGTTGTCCGCCCGGGTTTTCAGGCGGATGCGGTTAAGGGAGGTAAAGGCGGTTTCGGTGGCGGAAAAGTAGGCCGACAAAACCACCAGAATGAGCAGGGTGACGATCATGATGATACTGGCACTGTCTAAATCCATAAGGGAAGGTTCACTCCATTTTCATGTTTACCCCGCTGAAAACGGGGTTATATTTAGATAGGGAGTATACCATACCTGTTTTTGGATTGCAAATTGATTTTGCCAATCCCGGAAAAGCTTCACAATTTTTTAACAGAAAAGGGGAAAAAAAGCTTGACGGAGGGGGACAGGCGTGATATAGTAAGCAATACCTGTGAAAAGGGGCTTTTTTCTGCTGTCCGGATACGGTGTCCGGGTGGCAGACCCCTCCACCCGCGGGACACAGGGAGGCAACTGCCGGACTCCACCGTACCCTTTGGGCGTGTTTTCGCGCCCTTTGGCGCTGGATTCGGCAAAAGGCAGGCCGGTTCCGGCGTTTTCTTTTGGAAACGCAATGAAAAATGTGCCTGTCAAATAAAAAAGGAGGTGCCGAACAAATGGCAGCAAAAGCCGGCGCGCGCGTTAAGATCACCCTGCGGTGCTCCGAGTGCAAGCAGAGAAACTACAATACCTTCAAGAACAAGAAGAATACCCCTGACCGTCTGGAGTTGAACAAATACTGCCCCTTCTGCAGGAAGCACACCGTTCACAATGAGACGAAGTGACAGGCGCAACGCCGAAAGGAAAGAAGGGTATCCGAATGGCTGAGAACGAAAAGGCCGTGCAGGCCAAAAAGGAAAAGAAGACCGACAAGAACGCCAAGCCCGGCTTTTTTGCCCGCGCGGGCAAGTGGTTCCGGGATATGAAGAGCGAGCTGAAGAAGGTCCAGTGGCCCACCAGGAAACAGACTATCAACAATACGCTGATCGTCATCGCCTGTGTGGTGGTGGTGGGCGTGTTCATCGCCCTGTTTGACTTTGTAGCCGGCGAGGCGATCGGCTTGCTCATCGGCGCCTTCAAAGGGTGACGCGGATGGCGGACAACGCGAACTGGTACGTGGTCCACACCTACTCTGGCTATGAGAACACGGTGAAGGCCACCATCGAGAAGTATGTCGAAAATCGCAATATGCATGAGCTGATCCATGAGATCAGCATCCCTCTGGAGACGGTCACCGAGATCACGGACAACGGCCCCAAAGAAGTGGAGCGCAAGGTGTTCCCCGGCTATGTCCTGGTCAAAATGGTGATGAACGACGAGACTTGGCACATCGTGCGCAACATCCGGGGCGTCACCGGCTTTTTGGGCGAGGGCAACAAGGCCATTCCCCTGAGCGAGGCCGACGTGGCCGCCCTGGGCGTGGAAAAGCGGGAGGTCGTGGTCAGCTATGAGCTGGGCGACACCGTGCGCATCACCGACGGCGCCCTGGAGTCCTTCCTGGGCACTGTGGACGAGATCGACCTGGACAACGGCAAGGTCCGCGTGGTGGTGTCCATGTTTGGACGGGAAACCCCCGTGGAGCTGGAATTGGACCAGGTGGAGCCCGCGAATAACTAATTACGCTTGAACCCGCGGCGCTTGCCGCAAAAGTGGGAGGGATCGTTCCGGTCCCGCCATATGACCACATTTTTCAAATGGAGGTGCTCTTTCGTGGCACAGAAAGTAACTGGATACGTAAAATTGCAGATTCCCGCCGGCAAGGCGACTCCCGCCCCCCCGGTCGGCCCTGCGCTGGGCCAGCATGGCGTGAACATCGCCGCCTTTACCAAGGAGTTCAACGAGCGGACCAAGAACGACGTGGGCCTGATTATCCCCGTGATTATCACCGTCTACGCTGACCGCTCCTTCACCTTTATCACCAAAACCCCCCCCGCTCCCGTGCTGATCAAGAAGGCCTGCGGCATCGACAAGGCCTCCGGCGTGCCCAACAAGAACAAAGTGGCCACCATCAGCAAGGAGGACGTGCGCAAGATCGCCGAGACCAAAATGCCCGACCTCAACGCCGCCTCCATCGAGGCCGCTATGAGCATGATCGCCGGCACTGCCCGCTCCATGGGCATCCTGGTGGGCGACTAAGGAGGGTTCAGGAATGTTTAGAGGAAAGAAATATCAGGACAGTGTCAAGAAGATTGACAAGAACATGCTGTACGATACCGCCGACGCCATGAAGCTGGTGGTGGACACCGCCACCGCCAAGTTCGATGAGACGGTGGAGCTCCACGTGAAGCTGGGCGTTGACTCCCGCCACGCCGACCAGCAGGTCCGCGGCGCCATCGTTCTGCCCCACGGCACCGGCAAGACCCAGCGTGTGCTGGTCTTCGCCAAGGCCGCCAAGGCGGACGAGGCCAAGGCCGCCGGCGCCGACTTTGTCGGCGAGATGGACCTGGTGGAGAAGATTCAGAAGGAAAACTGGTTCGACTTCGACGTGGTGGTCGCCACCCCCGACATGATGGGCGTGGTGGGCCGTCTGGGTAAGGTCCTGGGTCCCAAGGGCCTGATGCCCTCCCCCAAGGCCGGCACCGTCACCATGGACGTGACCAAGGCGGTCAACGAGATTAAGGCCGGTAAGGTGGAGTACCGCCTGGACAAGACCAACATCATCCACTGCCCCATCGGCAAGGTGTCCTTTGGCCCCGAGAAGCTGAGCGAGAACTTCGCCGCCCTGATGGGAGCCATCATCAAGGCCAAGCCCGCCGCCGCCAAGGGTCAGTATATCAAGAGCTGCACCGTGGCCTCCACCATGGGCCCCGGCGTCAAGGTCAACGGCGCCAAGCTGGCGTAAGCTGATAGTTTGACATAGAAATCCCCCGACTTTGATTGCCGGGGGATTTTTTCACGTTTTTATTTAAATTTATCGTTTAACTTATATACAGAGAAAAAGTTTCCAGTATACTCGTAATAGGGACAATCCGCCCACATATGTTCCCAAAGACCGCCGGAACCCCATTTTGATATTACTTTTTCCACTCCACTTTGATATTTTAACGAAGCAATTAGTCCAATATGCCATGATCCCCGCTCTTGTTCTCCAGCGCTATAGGATACCCACTTGATAAAACTGAACCTGAATCACCAGAAATCATGAAATACAGTTTTTCAATTTCATCATCTTTTAGGGTGCGTTCACTTTCGTCCAATGAATAGCTTTCCTGAAGATAAGACATCATCACATCAATACAATCCGTACGATTTTCAAGTTCTCGTAAGCCATTGAAGCGTCTTCTGACTGTTTCATATCCAATTTGAATTGTATCAAAAGCGTACATTTCTACCATAAATGGGTAGTCAATCACGGTTTGAAACAATGCATCTGTAGTCATATTATGCAGGATTTTTTCTGGAATTTGGCAAGCCTCTCTTAGGGCAACAACATTTTATACATTTTCCTCCTAATTTCCAGTGTTTTGTGGGGCTTTTGCAAGCAACACAATACCGAATTGAAGTCTACAAGTCGATAGAAACTTATGGGTAAAAACGGAGAAATACAGAGGCGAAAATCAAGCGAACTACACAGCGTTTCGCTGTTCATATGTAGAGCCTCTTTCGTTGCGATAATCATTCTGACCACATAAACAGCCACAGACAGATGTGGAACACATGGAAACACTGGTTTCGAAGAGTGTCAGAAAGCAAATGGAACAGAGCAAAAACAACTATAAACCATCAAAAATTGTCTGAAAAATGTTTGTTGGCCTCTTTGCAGACGCTGGTGCAGAATATTTAGACGAGGAGGAAGCGATATGTCTATTCTTGGCGCAGTGATCGTCCCTCATCCACCGTTGATCATTCCCACAGTAGGACGTGGGCGGGAGCAGGAAGTCCAGTCTACCATCGATGCTTACCAGACCGTCGCAAAGCAGGTGGCCGCATGGAAGCCGGAGGTGCTGATCATCACTTCACCCCACCAGGTGATGTACTCCGACTACTTCCACATCTCACCGGGCTGGGGCGCCACCGGGGACATGTCCGCTTTCGGAGCATCCGGAACAAAGCTGCGTGTGGAGTACGACGCCCAACTGCGGGAGGAGGTCATCCGCCGCACGGAGTCCGCTGACCTTCGTGTCGGGACTCTGGGACAGCGGGACCCATACCTGGATCACGGTACGTTTGTGCCTCTGTACTTTTTGCGAGAGGCCGGAGTGGACTGCCCCATCCTCCGCATCGGCCTGTCCGGGTTTTCTCCTGTAGACCACTACCGCTTGGGACAGTGCATCGCTCAGGCGGTGGAGACTTTGGGACGCCGGGCGGTATTCATCGCCAGTGGCGACCTGTCCCACAAGCTGAGGGACTCCGGACCCTACGGCTTCGCCCCGGAGGGGCCGGAGTTTGACCGTCAGATCACCGAGGCTATGGCAGAAGGTGATTTCCTCCAATTCCTCACCATGGACCCTGCCCTCTATGACCGGGCGGCGGAGTGTGGCCTGCGCTCCTTTCAGATCATGGCCGGGGCGCTAGACGGACTGGCTGTGGAGGCAAAGCTCTTCAGCTACGAGGGTGTAACTGGCGTGGGCTATGGAGTGGCGACCTTCGCTGTCACCGGTCCAGACAAGAACCGTCACTTTGGGGAGCAGTGTGCAGAACTGGAGCGCACCCGGCTGGCGGAGAAAAAGGCCTCCGAAGACCCCCGGGTACGTTTGGCCCGGATGTCCCTGGAGACCTTTGTGAAAACAGGAAAGCGGCTGGAGCGTTTGCCGGACGGCCTGCCCACTGAAATGACGGACCAGGCTGCTGGGACTTTCGTCTCCCTCCACGCCCACGGCCAGCTCCGGGGCTGCATCGGCACCACCGAGCCCACCACGGAGAGTGTGGCTTGGGAGATCGTACAGAACGCCGTCTCTGCCTGCTCCCGGGACCCCCGTTTCCCACCTGTGACAGTGTCGGAGCTGGACAGCCTGGAGTACAGCGTGGATGTACTGGGCCGGTCGGAGCGCATTTCCTCCCCGGCGGAGCTGGACGTGAAAAAGTACGGTGTGATCGTCTCCTGCGGCGGTCGCCGGGGACTGCTGCTGCCCGACCTGGAGGGTGTGGACACGGTGGAGCAGCAGATCGACATCGCTCGGCAGAAGGGCGGCATCAGTTCTCGGGAGCAGTACACCCTGGAGCGATTCGGGGTGGTGCGGCATTTATAATCTGCGAGTTGTGTTTTCACCGCTGTGACCTGTCCGAGGGACAGACCGGCTTTTGCCGGGCGAGAGCTTGCCGAGATGGCAACATCTGAGGAGGCTCCCTGGCGGGCGCTGCTCCCGCTGATCGACGCCGCGAACATTGACCTGAAAGGCTTTACCCCAGAGTGGTACCAGAGGCTGGGCGGCGACCTGGAGACGGTGAAGCGCTTCATCACTTTGGCGGCGAAGCAGTGCCATGTGGAGGTGACCACGCTCCTGGTCCCCGGCGAGAACGACAGCGAGGGGGAGATCCGGTATCTGGCCCAATGGCTGGTATCGATAGACCAGAACATCCCGCTGCACCTGTCCCGGTTCTTCCCGCGGTATCGGATGATGGACAGGCCTCCCACGCCAGTGGAGCGGGTGTATCATCTGGCGGGTGCGGCGAGGGAGTACTTATCCTTTGTTTATACGGGGAATTGTTGAGGAGAACTGGGACGCTTTTATTGCCGAAGACATCCGGGGATGGTATAATAAGACGAATTGTGTAAAACCGTGGGAGGGTATGAGCATGAGCAACGACAAAATTACCGAGGTGGGCATCAATATACAGGAGAAGGCCACAGTCATCTGGAATATTGCCAACGCCCTGTTTGGCTACTTTAAGCCCCACGAGTACGGCCTTGTGATCCTCCCTATGACGGTGGTGAAGCGATTCCATGACTGTCTGCTTCCCACCCATGCCGCTGTGCGTGAACAGTACGAGAAGGTAAAGAGGTTCGCTGTCATCGATGGGTTTCTGACCCGCGCCTCTGGCTATCAGTTTTACAATACCAGCAAGTACACCTTCGATCTGCTGCTTTCCGACCCAGATAATATTGAGGCGAATTTCCGGGACTACTTGGCGGGCTTTTCACACAATGTTCAAGATGTTCTTGCCAAATTCGATTTTGACAACATCATCAAGCGAATGGTGGAATGCAATTCTCTGTATTTGGTAATCAAGGAATTTGCGTCCCCCAAAGGTTATCTTGGCCCGGACAAGATCGGCGCTGTAGACTGCGGCTACATCTTTGAGGATCTGGCGCGCCGCTTCTCTGAGTCCTACGATGAAGAGGCCGGGGCGCACTTTACCAGCCGGGATATTATCTATCTGATGACGGACATTCTTCTGTCCGACGCGGACCTGACCCACGCGGGCAATGTCACCGTCTACGACATGGCGATGGGTACTTCCCAGATGCTCTCCTGCATGGAGGAACGGATTCACGACCTCAATGAGGAGATCGAGGTGACCTGCTTTGGGCAGGAGTTGAACCCAGCCACCTACGCTATCGCTAAGGCCGACATGATGATTCGAGGCGGCGATCCCAACAATATGCGGTTCGGTGACACTCTCTCCGATGACCAGTTCAAAGGCTTTACCTTCCAATACTGCATCTCCAATCCGCCCTGATGTATTGGATGACCCGCATGGGGGTGAAGAGTATGATCCCCCGTATCTCCGGTGGCAAACAGCCCTTCGCGATATAGACCAAACTAAACTGTTCGCTCCTTTTCCGCGGCAGCATATGACTCATGCAAGATATCTCCTTATTTTCATGTTTAAAATAATGGGCATATGAGAATTTGTCCTGAATTCGAACAGCCTCTCATATGCCCCTGTAATTCCAGCAGAAACGCCATCTATCAGGTTAACAGGTTTTCCAGCGCTTTCCCGTAGATTTCTGTAATATCCTTCAACTGCCTGACTTCCAGGTATTCGTTGGGTTCATGCGCCAGTTCCTCCTGGTCCGCATAAACCGGCCCGAACGCCACCGAGTTGGGAACGAATCGGGTATAGGTGGCACCGGCAATGGTGATGGGTTCTGTAACCATATCCCCTGTCACTTCCCGGTAGGCCGCCAGCAGCTTCTGGAGCCAAGGGTCTTCCCTGCTGAAATTCACGGGTGCCAAATGCTCCGTAACGGCGTAGGAAAACCCTACTCCCTCGATCTGCTTCTGAATGTGACTGCAGGTCTTTTCCGGATCGCAAGTCATGGGATAGCGAATATTGGCCCGTAGCCGGAAGTCCTCTCCCTGTTCTACCGTCCCAATGTTCAGGGTAAGAGGGCCGGACACCTCATCGGCGCAGGCAATTTTCAGACTGGTACCGTAGAAGTCACAAACCGACCGCTCGTACAATCGCACAAATTCACACTCGTCCAGCCGGTCACCCAGGGAAGCAAGCAAATGAATCAATCCTGAAATTGCGGAGACGCCCTTTTCAGGGGACATGGAGTGGGCGCTCCTGCCCTTCACCTGAATGAATACATCGGTCTGGTCCATTCCAAGCTCCGCCTGAATCTCTGAGGCTTCCTCCGTCTTACGCAGGGCTTCCATCGCCTCCTGCATGGCGTCCGCCGCTCCGGTGACACGGCAGGAGGCCCAGGAGGGCACCATGTTCCGGCCGTCTCCGCCCGACAGCCCTTCCAGGTGAAGCGGAGCCTCCCGCCGTCCCAACGGACAGGTCAGGTCAAAGTCCAGCATCCCCTTCTCCCCATAGATCAGAGGAAAGCTTGCGTCCGGAATGAAAGAAAAGGCCGGAAACCGGCAATGCTCTCCATGGTATTTGATACCCCCAAAGCCCTCCTCCTCGTCTGTACCAACGATCATACAGACGCGCCGCCCAGAGGGAATCAGGTTCCGATCCGCCAGATACTTCATGGCATACAGGCAGGCGATGATTGGCCCCTTGTCGTCCAGGGAACCCCGTCCATACAGACGCCCGTCCCGGAGCGCCGGCTCAAAGGGTTCTCCCTCCCAGCCGTCTCCGGCGGGGACAACATCCAAATGGCAGACAATTCCGATACTGTCCCCGTAGGAGGCGGACAAGTCCCCCGCCTGAATCTCAAGGGTCTGAAACTCGTGGTTGATAGTACGGAATCCCATGGAGCCCGCCAGCTTTTCCAGAAACAGCAGCCCTCGCTGTATCTCCACTCCATAGGGGGCATGCTCCGCGGCCTCCCCGCAGACTGTGGGAATCCGGATAAAGTCCGACAAATCCTGGAGCATCGCTTGTTCCGCGGCTTCAATAAAAGCTTTCATTTTTGCCAAGCCTCCCTAAACCCTGGTCAGCATGCGGCGCATGACCCAATACACAGCGCCAGCGACGATCAGGCCATTCAGCACTGGCAGGCCGTAGGGAATCGCAACAGAAACCACGACGCCGATACACCAGGATACCAGGCCGGAGATGTCAACTCCTGGCGTTTCCTTCCAGCTTTCGGGCCGGCCTTTCATCAAAATCCAGTAATCCGCAATCAGGATACCCGCCATAGGAGCAAAGGCGTAGCCTAACACATTCAAAACCTCTTCAAAATAGCTGGACAGTCCAAGCAGGGCCAGAATCGTGCCGGCAACTCCCGCCACAAGCGTGGTAACCGCCCGTTTATCGTCCTTCAGATTAAAAAGCATCACCATGCTGATACCTGCGCTGTAGGCGTTCGTCGTGTTGCTGGTCCAGGTAGCCAGGATCAGGACAACGATGCCCAGGATGGGGATGCCCACCTCGCCCATAATCAGGCTGATGTCATAGAGGCCGGTCAGCTTGCTCATCACGGCGCCCATGTAAAACATCAGCAGGCCCGCGGGCAGAATCCCCAGAATCATGGACTTCGCCGCGTCCTTTCGGCTCTTGTTGTAGCGGGTATAGTCCGGCGCAATCACCATGCCGGTGGCGTTGAAGCTGAAGGTGAGGCCGACGCCGCCCAAAAATGTCATGGTCTGTGTCACCGGGGTATCCAATCCGCTCAGGCTGAACTTCTGAACCGCGAGGAAGCAGCCCAGCATCGTGACAAGCACCAGAGCGGGGACGGCGGCGTAGTTCAGCCACTTCAAGGCATCAATGCCGTAGACCGCCGTCAGGAGCATAATGATGCCCCAGACCAGAACGGAGACCCCAACCGGGACCTCAATGCGCAGAAAGCCGCTGAGCATATTGGAGAAGGCAGAGCCGCACACATAGGCCTGGACGGCAAACCACCCCATCAGGGATAGGACTAGCAGGGTGGTCGCCACATATTTGCCGCCCTTTTTCCCAAAGGAGGACAGAGACAGAACACACAACGGAATCCCCAGGTCATAGCCCTCCATCCCGATCACGGCGGTCAGAAGGACCGCTATCACATACCCCACAGTCCCCGCCAGCAGCGCCTGGTTCATGGGCATGGCCCCCGCCAGCATTCCGCCCAGCATCAGGCTGGGCACGCAGATCAGTACGCCCGCCTCAATGGCGGCGACAGAGAGCCAGCTCTTGCGCTCCTCATTTGTCACACGTTCCAGGGTTCTGGTCTCAATGTTCAGCTTCTTTGCCTTTTTGTCTGACATTTGTCTTCCCCTCCATAATAAAAATTTGTCTGTACGGTACAAAACTGCTGTCATTATAGAATTATTTACTGCGGAAAAGCAAAGGAAAATCCCCAAAAATTACATTTTAATTTTTGGGGATTTTACAATGACACTCCAGGTATAAAGGAGTAGAATTTGGCACAGTTCACCAAAAACTTCCGCATTTCACACAGTCTTGGAAAAAAGCAGGTGGAGCTTGACAAAAACGGACATCGTCTCATGGAACAGGATCACATCGTCCTCCACGCCCAAAAGCCCGCGCAGCCGGTTCAGGCGGTAACGGATCGTATTCTCGTGCTGGGAAAGGCTCTTTGCCGTCTCCTTATAGCTGCCCTTACAGAGGATAAAGGTCTGGATGGTTTTAATCAATTCCAGATTGCCGTCATTGTCAAAGGTTTGGATCAGGTTGTAAAGGCGTTTATAGTAGTCCTGCACCGCCTGATCGTAACGGAAGGCAATCAACAGGTCAAGACTGTCAAAGGCCTCCGCCGTACAAAAGTCGCTGCCAGTGATGGTGGATTTGGTCAGTAAAAAATTGGCGTTTAAAATTGCCAGCTTGATGTCATACAGCGGATAAATCGGGCTGATCCCGCAGTACACATCTGAGACATGGGAGGGCAGGCTGCTTTTCAAATATTTGACGCGCGAAGCGAGCAGTCCCTTATCCGAATCACTTGCAAGGATCATACAGTGACGCTGGTAAAACACAAACAGCTCCTGCTTTTTCAGCAACCCATCCAGGCTGGCCGCGCCAGACAGCGGCGTCTTCTTTGGAAAAAACGATAGAACGGCAATATTCGACTCAAAGCTTGGATTCAGCTGATAAATCATCTCTCTCAGGTCGAATCCGCTGATGTTTTGGTTCAGAATTGTGTGCAGCGCCCACTCCGCTGAGCCGCCGCGGTTATATTGAAAAATCTGGCTGCGTACAGTCTCCATAATTTTCACATAGGAGTACTGCTTGGGAAAGCTGATGATTGGATAGGGAATCCGGGAGAGCACATCTAATACATCTCCCGTAAACAGGTCTATATTTTCATCTGTCACCAAAAGACAGCTCGTTTCGGTCAGATATAAAAACCGGACAAATTCCACAAGGGTGTGGGGGTTCTCGCGAAACTGGTACAGGCCGGAGATAAAGGCGTCTCCCTTTGAAATGATATTCGCGTCTTCAGGCGTAAACGGACAGTCAAAAACTGAAATCTGCTCAACGCGGCGGGCGAGGCCATCTTTCCCGGAAATCAGGCGCGCGGTTTTAAACAGAGAGAGCCTCAGCAATTCAGCAACTGTAATAGCCATAGGAGCGCCTCCTTATTCGTTTCTGGCTGTCATTTTATCAGTTTATCAAAGCAAATTCAACATAAATAAAATTTAGGAGGAAACAGTATGAAGACCTTGGAATTCGAAATGGGGCAGGCGGCCTTCGCGATCGTTCATGACCTGTGTAAGGTCAAGCAGGGCGAGCTTGTCGCCATTACCGCGGACAGCTCCACAGATGAAAGCCTGACAAACGCGATTGCTGGCGCTGTGCTGGCCGCAGGCGGAAAGCCCCTCGTCCTGTGGTACCGCACCCCCGGCGGCGTGGGGAAGGATGCGGACAAGGATGTTCCCTACCAATCCATTGGCGCGGCCATCGGGAACAGCGACGTGTGGATTGAGCTCGGCGGCATGTGGATTCTCTACTCCAGCGCGCAGGAGATTGCGCTGAGCCTCAATAAAAATCTGCGCCACCTCAGCCTCCCCGGCTTTGAGCCTGGCCTGGCCAACCGGCTGCTCAACGATGTGGACTTTGAGCTTCTAGCTGCTTTCCAGCGGAAGGTCACCGAAATGACTAAACACGCCAAACACGTGAAAATGACCTCTCCCGCCGGCACAGACCTGGAGTTTGACAACGACCCCAACTGTCCCTTCTACTGTGAATTGGGCCTCGCCGATGTCCCCGGGACCGCCTATCCCTCCGGACAGATCTGCTGGTTCCACAGGGAGGAAACACTCCACGGCACTCTGGTGTTTGACGGCAGCCTCTGCCCCTCTAACGGCCTGCTTCAGACCCCCATCGCCCTGAAAATTGAGAAGGGCTACGTGACTGAGATCACCGGCGGCGCGGACGCCCAGAAATTTGAGGCGTGGGTGGAGGGCTTCCATGATCCCCTTATGCGCCGGATGGCCCATGTCTGCTATGGCTTCCATCCCAAGGCCACCCTTTGCGGTAACTGCGTGGAGGACGAGCGGGTGTGGGGTGGCACCGAATGGGGCATCGGCTACCTCCCCGCCGCCGACTGTCCTCCTGACGGGGTTAACGCTGCCTCCCACTGCGACGGGATCTGTCTGAACACCTCCGTCTGGCTGGATGGCGTACAGGTTCTGGACTGCGGCAAGGTAGTGCATCCCGACCTGGTCGAAATGGCACAGAAACTTCATCCCTGATGATATAATACTCCCCCTTTTTCTTTCCGCAAACAAAAAGAGTGCTCACAATTCCCTCTTGTGAGCACTCCTTTTATCTCTTTTAGCCATCAACAAAATATTTGGCAAACGGTTGCCTTATTCAAAATACGCTAAATTGTTTCCACATTTCCTCGTATGACAGCTCTCCCCGCTCTGCCAGATCCACCCCGATCATACCCAGCCAATACTCCGCCAGGGCCTGGAACGCCGGAACCGGCCGGTTCGGCCGGTCAGCAGCGCGCCTAACGCCGTCCGTGCCGGGTGAGCAGGGTAGCCATTGTTCACGAATCGCGCTGTATACCGCTCCTCCGCCCCATAAGCGCAAGCTTTTCCATGTTTTTTCTCAAATTTCCTTGCGCCTATTTTACATCATTCTGCCTTGAAATGCACTGTTTTCAATATATTCTGACTTGCGGAGCAGACCCTATTTATGTACAGTATTATATTTTCATGATTATCAACCAGATAAGCATAGCGGCGTCTTCTGAGTAACAGGCGAAGATGAAAGTGTTTGCCCCTGCTTTCCCTGACATAGGTCAACTTATTTTGCACTTGACTTTACTTGATCTTTATGTATGATTATGGTGTGATATCTTAGTGGGGAGGATGGAACAGGCAATGGATTTCCGAAAGTTAACTTATTTTGAAGCTGTTTGCCGGGAAAAGAGTTTTACCAAAGCAGCACAAATCCTCCATGTAACCCAGCCTTCTGTCACTATAGCGGTTCGGGACCTGGAAAATGAACTGAATGTCTGCCTGATTGACCGCTGCCGGGGAGAATTTACACCCACACCGGAAGGAGCGTTTGTGCTGCAAAGGGCCCGCTATCTTATCCAGACATTGGAAGAAACCGAGCAAGAGATACACGCTTTCCTGCGCCGGAGAGAGGAGCGGGTGCGTATTGGCTACGCAGTTCAAATTCGCTCATCCCTTTCGACCATACTCAGTCGTTTTCGGAATCAATACCCCGGTATCACCGTGATGGAAAACGAGAGCCCTACGCCCGCTATCGCAAAACAACTGGAAAATGGTGAGTTGGATCTGGGTGTTGTAGCTGTCTCCAAAGATTTAGAAAAAAATCTGGTGATCCGTCCTCTATTTCAGGGAGAACTACGAGTGTGTGTAAGCAAACAGAACCTGATCAGCCAGGCTCCGGCGGTAACATTGGAAGAATTTGAGCGTCAACCTCTGATCTCGCTGTCCCTCAAGGACCCTATGGACAGCTATATTTTTCGCATCCTGCAGGATGCCTATCCGAACCGAGTGCTTGAATTAAAGCCGCATATGTCTTCCATGATGCTGGATTCCTATTTCCGGTATATTGAAAACAACGATGGTGTGGGATTAACTTATTACGATCCTTGGTTCACCCCCACTCAGTACCAGAAGGAATCCTCAGGGCACAATTCCTGCATACTGCTACCCTTTGACCCACCCTGCCAGTATAACGTAGCAGTTGTTTTTACCAGAAAACGGCCCCTGAATAAACAAAGCCAGCTTCTATCCGATTTTATCCAACAGGCAGTATAAATCTGATTTATACAAGTATAAATTATAAATATTGTACAAAAAATCTTGCTAATGCTATTATTTGCTTGGCGAGATTTTTATTTTATTGGCTGGCCAGCTAATGCGGAGGTATGAGTATGAAACATGATTTTCTTACACGAAGCCTGGAACTGAAGGAATCACTCTCCAAAAACCGACGTACGTTACACCAGTGTCCGGAACTTGGAACTCAGCTTCCCAAAACCTCTGCCTATGTAAAAGGTCGGCTGGAAGATCTGGGCTATTCGGTTCAGGAAATCCCAGGAGCTGGACTAGTAACCCAGGCAGGTACGGACACAGGAAAAAGAATTCTGTTGCGTGTGGATATGGATGCTCTACCCATGGAGGAGAAAAGCGGAGAACCCTTCGCGTCTCAAGTACCTGGATGTGCCCATACCTGCGGTCACGATTTGCACACCACACTTCTTTTGGGAGCCGCCCAACTGTTGAAAGAGCGGGAACCAGAACTAGCCGGACAGGTCAAACTGATCTTTCAGGCGGGCGAGGAAACATTGGAGGGTGCCGCGGCCATGCTGCGAGCCGGGACCCTGGAGCATCCCAGAGTAGATGCTGTTCTGGGGATTCATGTGATGCCTACACTGCCTGTCGGACATCTATATTATCCAAAAGGAACGATCCTTTCCTCCACCGATATGTTCGAAATTGAGGTGGCCGGAAAGGGAGGGCACGCCGCGTCCCCCCACCTGGCCATAGATCCCATCAGCACGGCAGCCCACATCATCCTGGCTCTTCAGTCGCTCCAAGTAAAGGCAGTTCCTCCGGATCAAAACGTAGTATTGAATGTATGCCAGATGGAATCTGGCAGCGCAACAAACATCATCCCCGATCAGGCCCGACTCTGGGGCACGCTGCGTACCTTTGACAACCAGCTGTGTCGTACCATTCAGGAGCGTATGAAGCAAGCAGTCACTTACACTGCCCAGGCTTTGGGTGCATCGGCTCAGCTGCGCTTTACGGAGCACTGTCCCTGTACATACAACGATCCCGGCCTAGCGGAAGCGCTGGCGGAATGTTTAACCAGCTTTGGCACAGAATTTGTCACCCAACCGAATTATCGACTTCAGGTTTCCGACGATTTCGGCTTCTACAGCCAGCAGGTCCCGTCTGTCATGTTTCTGCTTGGGTGCTGTCCAGAGGAGGGCAAATGTTATCCCAACCATAACCCGTATGTTCGTTACAATGAGAAGATATTAACCACAGGTGCCGCTCTGCTGGCCCATTGCGCCTATGAGTGGCTGCGCCGCTGAATAATAAAGGAGAGATTTTTTTGACAGCTATTTACGCTTTGGCCATTGTTTTGGTCATTTTCGCCATCGGCGAATTCTGTTCCGCAAAAACAAACGCTATTTTGTCTCAGCCGCTGGTCGGCGCAATTCTGATGCTTCTCTTTTTCTGGCTGGGATTTCCCAAAACGCTGGTGGCTGATGCAGGACTGAATGTCATCGGCTCAGTTATCAGCGGAATCCTGATTGCCGGCGTGGGCTCTACAATTAATTTGACGGAGCTGATCCGTCAGTGGAAAACTATTATTATCAGCGTGGTTTCCGTGATCGTGGGTGTAGCGGGCATTATCCTAGTTGGTTCGCTGATCATCGGCCAAGAACAAGCTGCGGCCGGTGCTCCAGTATTTGCCGGCTCCATCTCCGCGGTTATCATTATGCGGGATCATTTCAACGCCGACGGGCGGGAGTACTTGTCGGCCCTGTGCAATATGCTTTTAACCGTACAAACCCTGGTGGGACTCCCTCTTTCCACCATTATGATGCGCAGGGCCGCCAAGGATTTCCTAAAGGACAAGAACAACCTGGCGCTGTATGGCGGTGCGGTAACGGAGGCCACGAGGGAAAAGAAAAAGCCGCTTCAGCTCCCACAGTCTATGGGCACCAGCATCATTATCCTGGCTAAGTTAGCCGTGGCTGCCGCCCTGGCCAATTTCCTGGCGGGATTCACTAATGGCATAGTCCACTATATGGTTATGGCCATGTTTATCGGCCTGATCTTCACTCAGCTTGGGCTTTTAGAGGAAAACGCTATGGCAAAAACCGGCTGCTCCAGCCTGTTCCTGGTCCTGATTCTGGCCAGCCTGTTTGAAAGTTTTTCCTATATTACACCCCAGGACGTACTGGGAATGATCGTTCCCATCCTGGTTGTTCTGGGGCTGGGCAGTCTGTTCGCCGGCTTGGTTTCTATCGTTATCGCTAAATTTACCAAGACGAATCCCTATCTGGCTATTGCGATGAGTTTGACCTGCATGTATGGGTTTCCCACAACCCTGTTCATCTCTCAAGATGTGGCCAAGGCCTGTGGCTCCAATGACGAAGAACGTTCCGCGTTAAATAATTATCTGGTGCCTAAAATTGTCACCGCTGGTATCGCCACGGTAACCATTGCATCCGTTATCATTGCCAGCTATGTGGTAAAGCTGGTCTAAGGGAGCGGTTTATATGCCTTGCGGAATTATTATTGACTGCGCCTGTCTGGCATTGGGCGGACTGCTGGGGAGCATTGGAGGAATCTATTTCCCCCAGCGGATCCGTGACTATCTATCAAAATTTTTTGGGGTCACTTCCATTGCCGTGGGCGTGAATCTGATTGGACAGACGCAATCCCTCTCACCCGTGATGTTGGCGCTTATTTTGGGAGCAATTATCGGCGAGGGGCTAAAGCTGGATGAGCATCTGGAACAGTTGTCTATACGAATCAGCCACGGTAAAGAGGACAAGGATTTCATTCAGCGTTACATCAGTGTGATGGTGTTGATGTGCTCGGGCAGTTTGGGCCTGATGGGGGCTATGACTGAAGGTCTGACGGGGGACGCATCCCTTATTCTGACAAAAGGGATACTGGACTTTGCGGGAGGTGCCATTTTTGCCGCTAATTTGGGAGCTAGTGTCGTACTGATTGCTATACCACAGTTGGCACTGTATTTGCTGTTATTTTTCTGCGCTGGTTTCATTATGCCCTGTACAAATGCCTATATGCTTGCCGACTTTAGCGCTTGTGGCGGTGTAATCGCTTTAGTAACCGGGTTGCGGATTGCGGAAATTAAGCGGATGCGTGTAACATGCCTGTTACCATCATTAATCTTGGTTATGCCAATCTCAGCTCTATGGCATGCGGTTTTAGGATAGATGTAAAACTTTTTTAGAGAACATAAACAGGAAACAGGCGCTTGCCTATGGCCTTTGGGCCAAGGGCAGGCGCTTTTTTATTTCCTCTGGAAATTTTGCGGAGTAGACTTTCAAAAGCGGCTATTCGTGAGTAAACAGATGGAACGACATTCCTCTTTTGAAAACTGAATAGCAGCCGTCAGAGAGATACCTGCCGCAGTAGATAGTGTGCCATGACATGAGCGTACCTGCTGCTTAATTCGCACATAGCGCCGGCAGAGAAAACCCGGCCAGAGTTGGGCGGGGAACCGTATGGCGGTCTGCGTTACATATCCCGCAATGCGGGGTGTGAATTTTCAAAGGAGGAAACCGCTTATGTTTCATATCAGGAAAAAACGCCGGGGGAGGTGCCGCTATGAAGAAGCTGAAAACGGTGGACGCGGACACGTTGCTCTACCAGCCGCTTGACAAGCCCAGTTTCGTGGTGGACGGCCTGATCCCCACTGGCCTGACCCTGTTCTGCGGGGCGCAAAAGATCGGGAAAAGCTGGCTCATGCTGAAGCTGTGCCTGTGCGTGTCGGAGGGCAGGCCCCTGTGGGAGCTGCCGACCACACCGGGGGACGTGCTGTACCTGTGTTTGGAGGACACCTTTTACCGCATCCAGGACAGGCTGTTTCGTCTGACCGATGAAGCCAGCGAGCGCCTGCGCTTCGCCGTGGCAAGCTGCAAGCTGACGGACGGTCTGGTGGGCCAGTTGGAGGACTATCTCAAAGAGCACCCCGGCACCCGGCTGATCGTCATAGATACCTTGCAGAAGATACGCACCGCGTCCAAGGACAACGCCTATGCCAACGACTACGGGGACATATCGCTGCTCAAGGATTTCGCGGACAGGCACGCCCTGGCGGTAGTGGTCGTCCACCATATCCGCAAGCAGGGGGACAGCGACATTTTCAATCGGGTATCCGGTACAACCGGGCTGACGGGCAGTGCGGACGCCACCTTTGTGCTGGAAAAGGAACACCGGGCATCCGACACCGCCGCTCTCTACGCCATCGGCAGGGACATTGAGTACCAGGAGTTCACCCTGCGCTTTCGTGATTGCAGTTGGGAGCTGGTGGAGCGGAAATCCCAGGAACAGCTTGCGGCGGCAGAGGTGCCGCCCATTCTTTTTCGGCTGGTGGCTTTTATGGAGGGACGGCGGGAGTGGTCGGGCACCGCTACCGAACTTTTGACGCAGATGGGGGAAACAGACACTGCGTCCAACGTCATCACAAAGCTGCTGAATGAGTACCACGCCACCGTCCTGCGCCAGAATAACGTCCGCTATGTGTACCGCCGCACCAAGGCGGGGCGACGCATCGTCCTTTCGAGGGGTGACGGCGTTGACAGCGGTGACGGTTTATCTGGGATGCCGTCAGTGAGGGGAACAGCCGTCACCCCCGTCCTGTGACCCGGAGGGTCACGCGGGGCGCAGCCCCGCAAAAAGGGAGTCCAGAGGGAACGTCTGGCACACGGCCTTGCTTGCAAGGTGTAGTGTGTTACACCCTGGAAATGCAGCCGGAAAAATCGGAGATTTTTTCGGCCGCAGGGGTGGCGCTTTCCGAGCCGGTGAGCGAGGAAAGCCCCGCCCCTGCACCATGCGTTTCCGGGGTGTTCTCCCGTCAGGGTGACAGCGGCGGGGGGCATCCCAAAATAACCGTCACCGCTGTCAACCTGATGGGCGGACGCGCCCCCGGTCTGCCCGCACATTTCGATTGGAGGGATGACCATGCCCTATGCGATATTGCGCTTCCAGAAGCGCAAGGCCGGTTCCGTCGCGGCCTGTGAGCGCCACAACGAGCGGAAGAAAGAAGCCTACAAAAGCAAGCGGTGTTTTTGTATACTTTTGTGCCCACCCGCGATACTGATGCGGCCGGGGAAATAATGAGCTTTGTGAAAAACGGAGAAAAACAGGCGGCGGAAAAATTATCCTTGACATCTCAGTGGATTTCCGTATAATAATCCTCAAGTATTTTAACTAAAAAATTTTAGATAAAATACTTGAAGTGACGGGTCCGGTCTGGAACCCGCTGAATTTGAAAGGATGGTAGATTCAGATGGAAATCACCTTTGAGAACGTACGGGATATTATTGTCAGCACCCTCAGCTGCGACGCGGAGGAGGTCAAGCTGGAGACCAACCTGGTGGAGGACCTGGAGGCCGACTCCCTGGAGATCGTGGAGCTGTCCATGGCCCTTCAGGAGAGCCTGGGTGTGGGCATTGAGGATGAGGACCTGGAGAAGATTCACACGGTCCAGGACATTCTGGACTACATCAAGAGCAAGCAGGCGTAAACCGCGATGGAATTACAGGAGTTATACGGCCTGATGGACCGCTTTGCCGCATCCGGACTGACGTCGCTGGAGTGGGAACACGAGGGAGAGCGGGTGGCGCTGCGCCGGGAGCCGGTTCTGAGTGCCGCCGCCGTTCCGGCTTCGCTCCCCGCGGTCCAGGCGGAGGAGGAGCCGGCCGAGACGGTGGCCGCCCCCCTGGTGGGGGTGTTTTACGCCGCTCCCGCCCCGGAGGAGCCACCCTATGTTACAGCCGGCGCGCAGGTGAAAAAGGGGGACACGTTGTGCCTGATCGAGGCTATGAAGATGATGAGCGAGGTCCCCGCCCCTGCGGACTGTGTGATAGAGGAGATTCTGGTTCAGGACGGCGAGGCGGTAGGGGTAGGCGAACCCCTGTTCCGCGTTCGAAGGGTGTGATACCATGCTGAAGCGCGTACTCATCGCCAATCGGGGAGAGATTGCCCTGCGGATCATCCGGGCCTGCCGGGAACTGGACGTGGAGACGGTGGCTGTCTGGTCGGAGGCCGACAAAAGCGCCCTCCACGCCCAACTGGCCACCCGGTCGCTGTGCGTCGGTCCGGCCCGGGCGGCGGACAGCTATCTGAACCAGGACGCCATCCTGTCCGCCGCAATGGCCACCGGCTGTGACGCCATTCATCCGGGCTACGGCTTTCTGTCGGAAAATCCGGACTTCGCTGACCGCTGTGCCCAGTCGGGCTTAAAGTACATTGGTCCCTCCGGGGACGTCATCCGGAAGCTGGGTAGCAAGGCAGCCGCCCGGACCCTGGCCCAGAGCGCCGGGGTTCCGGTGGTACCCGGGTCGGACGGACCGCTGAGCAATGCCCGTCAAGCCAGGACGCTGGCCGGCCAAGTGGGCTATCCCATTCTGCTGAAAGCCTCTGCCGGAGGCGGGGGCCGGGGGATGCGCCAGGCGGACGGCCCCGAGGACATCGACAGGGCCTGGCAGGAGGCCAGAGCGGAGGCCGTGGCCTGCTTTGGCGACGGGGAGCTGTATCTGGAAAAGCTGGTGGTCAATCCCCGGCACATCGAGTTCCAGATCATGGCGGACCGACAGGGCCATGTGGTCCATCTGGGGGAGCGGGACTGTTCCATCCAGCGCCGCCGGCAAAAGCTGGTAGAGGAATCTCCCTCCAAAGCCCTCACCCCCGCCCTGCGGGAGGAGATGGGCCGGGCCGCTGTGGCCGCCGCCCAGGCGGCGGGCTACGTGGGCGCGGGGACGGTGGAGTTTGTCCTGGCCCCCGATGGAGCCTTCTATTTTATCGAGATGAATACCCGTATTCAGGTGGAGCATCCGGTCACGGAGCTGGTCACCGGAATTGATCTGGTGAAGGAGCAGCTGCGAGTGGCGGCGGGCCTGCCCCTGTCCTTCAAGCAGGAGGATGTTAAGGTGTCCGGCCACGCTATCGAGTGCCGGATCAACGCGGAGGACCCGGAGCGAGAGTTTATGCCCTGTCCGGGGACCACCACCTTTTTGCACCTGCCCGGCGGACCGGGGGTACGGGTGGACACCGCCCTGTATACCGGCTACGAAGTCCCGCCCTACTACGACTCTTTGGCCGCCAAGGTGTTGGCCCACGCCCCCACCCGGCTGGAGGCCATCCGCCGGATGCGCCGGGCGCTGGAGGAGCTGATCATCGAGGGTTACCCCACCAACGCCTCTCTGGCCCACCTGATTCTGCACGACCCCGCGTTCATCCGGGGCCAGTACGACACCGGATTCCTGGATCAAAACCTGGACCGCCTGCTGGAGCTGGCCCGGACCTGTGACCGCATGATGGAGGGAGAGCCGTGAACAAGACATTTGCCCGCCGCCGGGACCGCCTTTTGATCTATAAGACCATGCGGGAGGGAAAAATCACCTCCACCCGCCGGACCAGGTGTTCCGCCTGCGGCGCGGAGAGCGCCAATCTGGAGTGGGAGCGGGCCCAGCAGGTCTGTCCCAAGTGCGGGTTTCACGCGCCTATCGACGCCTATTACAGGCTGTCCAACATCCTGGATCCCGGCTCGTTTCAGGAGCTGGAGGAAAAGCTGTCCCCCGCCGACCCGCTGACCTTCCCCGATTATCCCGCCAGGCTCGCGGAGCTGGAGGAGAAGACCGGCCTGAAGGACGCGGCGGTGGCCGCGCTGGGGAGGGTGGAAGGCCGCGGAGCGGTCTTCGCCGTGCTGGACAGCCGTTTTCTCATGGGCAGCATGGGCACGGCGGTGGGGGAGAAAGTCACCCGGGCCACCGAGTACGCCGGCAAGAAAAAGCTGCCCCTTGTGATCTTTTCCGCCAGCGGCGGCGCCCGGATGCAGGAGGGCATTTTCTCCCTGACGCAGATGGCCAAAACCGCCGCCGCCATCCAGCGCTTCCAGAGCGGGGGCGGACTATACATTTCCTGCCTCACTCACCCCACCACCGGCGGGGTGACAGCCAGCTTCGCCTCCCTGGGGGACATCATGCTGGCCGAGCCGGGAGCGCTCATCGGCTTTGCCGGACCCAGGGTGATTGAGCAGACCATCAAGGAACAGCTTCCCCAGGGCTTTCAGCGGGCGGAATATCTGCTGGACCACGGCTTTCTGGACCGGATTGTCCCCCGGAGCGAATGGAGGGCTGTCCTGTCCCAGCTGCTGGCCCTCCATGAGAAGGGGGGACGTTCATGAGCCGCTTTACACCGGAGGAAAAGGTAAAAATCGCCCGTCACCCGGAGCGTCCGGGCACGGCGGATTTCATCGCCGCCCTGTTCACTGACTTCTTTGAGCAGAAAGGGGACCGCCTGTGCGGCGAGGACGCCAGCATTTTAGGCGGAATTGCCCGGTTCCACGGCTGGCCCGTCACGGTAGTGGGCCACCGGAAAGGAAAAAATCTGGAGGAAAACCTCCGCTGTAACTTCGGTATGCCCTCACCGGAGGGCTACCGCAAGGCTCAGCGTCTGATGAAGCAGGCGGAGAAGTTCGGTCGGCCCATCATCACCTTCGTGGACACCCCGGGGGCCTATCCGGGAAAAGAGGCGGAGGAGCGGGGCCAGGGAGAGGCCATCGCCCAGTGTCTGGCCCTGATGAGCGCCCTGGAGGTCCCAATTATCTCTGTCATCACTGGCGAGGGGGGCAGCGGCGGCGCTCTGGCCCTGGCGGTGGCAAACCGGGTGCTTATGCTGGAGCACGCTGTCTACTCGGTGCTGTCCCCGGAGGGATTTGCCTCCATTTTGTGGAAGGACGCCAGCCGCGCGGACGAGGCCTGCGGCGTGATGAAACTCACCGCTCAGGACCTGCGCCGGGGCGGGATTGTCCAGGGGGTCCTGCGGGAGCCGGAGGAGGGAGCCCACACCGACTGGAATGCCATGTTCCGCACAGTGGACGCCGCGCTGACCAGGGAACTGGCCGCGCTGGATAAGCTGAAGGGCCCGGCTCTGGCCAGACAGAGATACGATATGTTTCGGGCCATGGGGCGGAATCTGCCCCGGCTGGGGAAGGAGGAGCCATGAGCGCGCCCCGGATTTTAGCCACCGGCCGGTGTATTCCCGCCCGGGTGGTGACCAACGAGGAACTGAGCGAAGCGGTGGACACCAGCGACGAGTGGGTGTTCAGCCGCACCGGAATACACCAGCGCCACTTCTGCGCCGGGGAAACCGGCCTGGAGCTGGCCGCAAAGGCGGCCCGTCAGGCCATGGACCGGGCGGGGGTGACCGCGGCGGACATCGGTGTGTGTCTGGTGGGGACATTCACCCCGGACCACGCCAGCCCCTCCACCGCCTGCCTGCTCCAGCGGGAGCTGGGGCTGGAGGAGGATACCATCTGCTTTGATCTGAACGCCGCCTGCGCCGGCTTTTTATACGGGTTAAAAACCGCCCACGCCCTGCTGTTCGACGCTCCCCGGCCCTGCGCCATTGTGGTGGGGGCGGAGGTCATCAGCCGTGTGATGGACCACACCGACCGCGACACCTGCGTCCTCTTCGGGGACGGAGCGGGGGCGGTGGCGCTCCGCCGGGATGAGTCCCGGAGCTGGCACACCGTGTTCGGCTCCCGAGGGGATCGGTCCAGCATCCGGGTTCAGGGTCCGGGGCCGGTCCCGTCCGCTATCCATATGGACGGTAAGGCGGTGTTCCGCTTCGCGGTGGAGGTGGTGGAGCGGTCCATCCGCCAGCTGCTGGAGGCGGAAGGGATTTGTTCGGTGAACGACCTGGATCTGGTGGTCTGCCACCAGGCCAACGCCCGGATTATTGACCACGCCGCCAAAAAGCTGAAGGCCCGGGAGGGTCTGTTTTATAAAAATATGGACCGCTACGGCAACACCTCCGCCGCCAGCATTCCCATCGCCCTGGACGAGCTGGTGGAGACCGGGACCCTGCGCCCTGGAATGCGGCTTTTGACCGTAGGCTTCGGCGGGGGCTTGACCTGGGCCGGGGCGCTGCTGCGTTGGTAAAGGAGAGATACTATGAAGCTGAACGAAATCCTGGGGACCGAGTTCCCCATCATCCAGGGGGGAATGGCAAACATCGCCACCGGCGAGTTTGCCGCCGCCGTGTCCAACGCCGGGGCTCTGGGCCTGATCGGCGCGGGGGGGATGACGGCGGACATACTCCGGGAGCACATCCGCGTCTGCAAATCCCTCACTGACAAGCCCTTCGGCGTGAACATCATGCTGATGAACCCCGCCGCCCCCGAGATGGCCCAGGTGGTCGTGGAGGAGGGAGTGAAGGTGGTCACCACCGGGGCGGGGGTGCCCGGCCAGTTTATCCCCGCCTGGAAGGAGGCGGGAATCAAGGTATTCCCCGTAGTGCCCGCCACCACCCTGGCGCGCCGTCTGGAGCCGCTGGGGGTGGACGGCTTCATCGCCGAGGGCACCGAGAGCGGCGGCCATGTGGGGGAGCTGACCACCATGGCCCTGGTTCCCCAGGTGTGTGAGGTCACCGGCCTGCCTGTGATCGCAGCCGGCGGCATCGCCTCCGGGCGCCAGCTTGCCGCCGCCTTCGCCCTGGGGGCCTGCGGCGCCCAGGTGGGCACCTGCCTGCTGGTCAGCCAGGAGTGCCCCATTCACGACAACTACAAGCAGGCCGTTTTAAAGGCCAAGGACAGCGACACCACCGTCACTGGCCGGTCGGTAAACGCTCCGGTGCGGATTTTGAAAAATCAGATGTCCCGGGAGTATCTGAAGCGGGAGCGGGCCGGGGCGGAGCGGATGGAGCTGGAGCGGTTCACCCTGGGCTCCCTGCGCCGGGCGGTTTTTGACGGCGACACCAGGACCGGCTCTCTGATGTGCGGCCAGACAGCGGGGCTGCTCCATGAGATTCGTCCCCTGCGGGCCATCTTTGAGGAGCTGTGTGCCGGCTGCCATCAGACGGTCCAGCGGCTGGCGCGGGAGGTTTTGCGATGAAATTAGCCTTTGTATACGCCGGACAGGGCAGCCAGAAGGTGGGCATGGGAAAGGACTTCTACGCGGAATTTCCCGCCTTCGCCAATATTTTCGACCATGCTCCGGTGGATTTTGACCTGAAAACGATGTGCTTCGAGGGGCCGGAGGAACAGCTGTCCCAGACCCGGTACACCCAGCCCTGCATGGTGGCCTTTGCTGTGGGGGCGACCGACCTGCTGTATCAGGAGGGCATCCGGCCCCAGGCGGCGGCGGGGCTGTCTCTGGGGGAGTACTCGGCGCTGTATGCCGCCGGAGTGTTCAGCCGGGAGACCGCCATCTCCACGGTGGCGTTCCGGGGCCGGGCCATGGAGGAGGCCGCCGCCGGCCTGGAGTGCGGCATGACCGCCGTGCTGGGTCTGGAGCGGGATAATCTTCTGGCGGCCTGCGAGAAAGGGTCGGAGCTGGGCGTGGTGCAGATCTGCAATTACAACTGCCCCGGTCAGCTGGTAATCGGCGGGGAGAAGGAGGCGGTGGACCGGGCCGGGGAGCTGGCCAGAGCGCTGGGCGCCAAGCGGTGTATGCCCTTAAAGGTCAGCGGCCCCTTCCACACCCGCCTGATGAGGCCCGCCGGGGACGCCCTGGCCGCCCACTTCCGGACCCTGAACTTCAGTCCCATGTCTATCCCTGTCTACTTCAACTGCGAGGGCGGGCCGATGGAGCCGGGCGACACTATTCCGGCCCTGCTGGAGCGTCAGGTTCAGTCCTCCGTCTACTGGGAGGATACCATTCGCCGCATGGAGGCGGACGGCATCGACACAGTGGTGGAGATCGGTCCGGGGAAGGCGCTGAGCGGCTTTTTCAAAAAAACCGCCCCAGCTATCAAAACCTGCCACATTGAAACCGTGGCGGATTTCCGCGGCGTGGTGTCCGCCTTGAAAGGAGAAGCGGCATGAGCATGGAGGGAAACGTGGCCCTGGTCACCGGTGGCAGCCGGGGAATCGGACGGGCGGTCTGCCTGGAGCTGGCCCGATTGGGGGCGTCGGTCGCCGTCAACTACGCGGGCGGCGCCCAGGCGGCGGAGGAGACGGCGGAGCTGTGCCGGACGCTGGGTGTGGAGGCGGAGGCCTTTCAGACTGATGTGGCCGGCCCCGCCGCCTGCGAGGCTCTCATACAGGCGGTAAAGGAGCGGTTCGGCCGGCTGGACATTCTGGTGAACAACGCCGGTGTCAGCCGGGATAGTCTGCTCATGACCGCCAAAACAGAGGATTTTGACAAGACCCTGGACACCAACCTGAAAGGGGCCTATTTCTGTACAAAAGCGGCGGCAAAGGTGATGCTGCGGCAGAAATACGGACGGATTATTTTCCTGTCCAGCGTGGTGGGCCTGCGGGGCAATCCCGGTCAGACCGCCTACGCCGCCAGCAAGGCGGGCATCCTGGGTCTGACCAAAGCCGCCGCCAAGGA
Organism: Oscillospiraceae bacterium; assembly: GCA_910575265.1. Lineage (GTDB taxonomy): Bacteria > Bacillota > Clostridia > Oscillospirales > Oscillospiraceae > Lawsonibacter. The sequence goes on along the minus strand of CAJTEA010000004.1, from coordinate 168,366 downwards.
GCTGGCCGGGCGGGATATCACCGTCAACGCGGTGGCCCCCGGCTATATCGAGACAGATATGACCGCCGTTCTGCCTGACAAGGCCAAGGAGGCCATGCTGGGAACCATCCCCAAGGGCCGTCCCGGGGCTCCCGAGGATGTAGCCCGGGCGGTGGCCTTCTTCGCCGCGCCCGAGTCCGCCTACATCACCGGACAGGTGCTGTGCGTGGACGGCGGCATGGCCGTTTAATGAGGTGAACGAGATGGAAAAGCGCAGAGTTGTAATCACCGGCATGGGCACCGTGAATCCGCTGGGGAATACGGTGTCTGAAAGCTGGAGCGCGGTTCAGGCGGGCCAGTGCGGCATCGGACCCATAACCCGGTACGACACAGCGGAAATGAAGGTGAAGCTGGCCGGTGAGGTGAAAAATCTGGACATTGACAGCCTGCTGGGCAGGCGGGACGCGAAAAAGATGGACCGCTTTACTCAGCTGGCCCTCGTCGCCGCGGATGAGTGCGTGTCCGACTCCGGTCTGGACCGGGAAGAGGAGAAACTGGACCGACGCGGCGTGATTTTTTCCAGCGGCATCGGCGGCTTTGAGACGGTGGGCGAGGCCCACAAGCGAGGGAGCGAGCGGGGCTGGGACACCGTGTCCCCGTTTATGATTCCCATGATTATCTCCAACATGGCGGCGGGCCACATGGCTATCCGGTATGGGTTCCAGGGGATGTGCTCCTGTGTGGTCACTGCCTGCGCCGGAGGGACCAACGCCGTGGGCGACGCATTCCGCCACATCCGGGACGGCTACGCTGAGGTAATGCTGTGCGGCGGGGCGGAAGCCGCCGTCACCCCTCTGGCCATGGGGGGCTTTACCGCTATGAAGGCCCTGTCTGAGAGCACCGACCCCCTTCGGGCGTCCATTCCCTTTGACGCGGAGCGCTCCGGCTTTGTCATGGGGGAGGGGGCGGGCGCCCTTCTGCTGGAGGAATACGGACACGCCCAAGCCCGGGGCGCCAGGATTTACGCCGAGGTGATCGGCTACGGCGCCAACTGCGACGCCCACCACATCACCGCCCCCGCCCCCGGCGGCGCGGGGGGAGCCGCCTGCATGGCCCAGGCCCTGACGGACGCCGGAGTGGAGCCGGAGGCGGTGGACTATATCAACGCCCACGGCACCTCCACCCCCCTCAACGACGCCAGTGAGACGGCGGCGATCCGCGCCGTCTTTGGAGGTCACGCCGGGAAGCTGATGGTCAGCTCCACCAAGTCCATGACCGGCCACCTGCTGGGAGCGGCGGGGGCGGTGGAGGCCATCTTCACCGTTTTGGCGCTGAAGGATGGCTTTGTCCCCGCCACCATCGGCTATCAGGTTCCCGACCCGGCCTGTGATCTGGATATCGTACCCAACCAGGGACGGAGGGCGGAGATCAGGCTTGCCCTGTCCAACTCTCTGGGCTTCGGCGGGCACAACGCGGCCATTGTGCTGAAAAAGTGGGAGGGCTGACGCTATGGAACTGAACATTGACCAGATTGAGGCCATTCTGCCCCACCGCTACCCCTTTCTGCTGGTGGACAGAATTACCCAGTGCGTCCCGGGCGAGAGCGCCAGGGGGCTCAAGTGTGTCACCGCCAACGAGCCCTTTTTCCAGGGGCACTTCCCCGGCTTCAAGGTGATGCCCGGGGTGCTGATGATTGAGGCTCTGGCCCAGGTGGGGGCGGTGGCTATTCTCACCGGGGAGGGGGGCGCCGGAAAGCTGGCCCTGTTTGGCGGGATTAAAAACGCCCGGTTCAAGCGGCAGGTCCGGCCCGGGGATATGCTGGAGCTGCAATGCCAGCTCACCGCCCGCAAGGGTCCTGTGGGCTTCGGCACGGCGGAGGCCAGGGTGGACGGCAGGCTGGCCTGCAAGGCGGAGCTGACCTTTGCCCTCACTGACCGCCCCGACAGCTCTTGCGAAATGGAGCAAACTCTGGTATAATGGCCTTGATTCGGAAACAAGAGGGGGCAAAAAAGGTGCTGGAGGAGAGCTTTGACCAAATCTACACCAAATTCAAGCTGCATTTTTATCAGGCGGTTTTTTCCAGGTTCCAGACCCGAGAGGCCAGCCTGACAGCGGTGGAGACCTTCTGCATGGAGATCATCCGGGCGCTGAAGGAGCCTACGATCAATGAATTCGCCTCCTTCGCCAACATCTCCTCGCCTAACGCCGCCTATAAGGTGAACAGCCTGATCCGGAAGGGCTATGTGGAGAAGGTCCAGTCCCCCAGCGACCGGAGGGAGTACCACCTGCGTCCCACCCAGAAGTTCCATGACTACTATAATCTGAGCAGCGCCTATATTCAGGAGGTCATGGGCCGGGTGCGGGAGCGCTTTACTCCGGAGGAGGTGGCCCAGATCGACCGTGTGCTGCAAATTGTGGGCCGGGAACTGATGCCGGAGGTCAACTTAAAATGAGAACAGGCCGCCCTTTTGGGCGGCCTGTATTGCCGTTTGCTATTTTCCAGATTTGAAGCCGTCCTTCAGGCTGACGGCCCGGTTAAAGACCAAAGCGCCGGGTTTGGAGTCTTTGCTGTCGGCGCAGAAGTAGCCCAGGCGCAGGAACTGGAAGCGGTCGGCGGGCTGGGCAGAGGCCAGAGAGGCCTCCAGCTTGCAGCCCTCCAGCACCTCCAGAGAGCCGGGGTTCAGGCACTCCAGAAAGTCCTTGTCCCCACTGTCAGGGTTTTCATCGGCGAACAGGTTTTCATACAGCCGCACCTGGGCGTCCACAGCGGTGGCGGCGTCCACCCAGTGAATAGTGGCCCCCTTTACCTTCCGGCCGTCGGCGGGGTCGCCGCCCCGGCTGTCCGGGTCATACTCGGCGGCGATCTCAGTGATATTGCCCGCCCCGTCAGTCTCATAGCCCACACACTTGATAAGGTAAGCCCCCTTCAGTCGGCACTCCGGGCCGCCGGGATACAGCCGCTTGTACTTGGGCACAGGTTCAGGCAGAAAGTCGTCGGCCTCCACCCACAGCTCCCGGGAGAAGGTGACCTCCCTTGTCCCAGCGGAGGGGTCCAGGGGGTTGTTCTCCACGGTGAGGGTTTCGCTCTGACCGGCGGGGTAGTTGGTGATCACCAGCTTGACCGGCCGCAGGACGGCCATCACCCGCTTGGCGTGGTCGTTCAGGTCCTCTCGCAGGCAGTGCTCCAAAAAGCCAAATTCCACCACGTTGGCGGCCTTGGCAACGCCGATGCGCTCGCAGAAATTGCGGATAGAGCGGGGGGTATAGCCCCGCCGGCGCAGGCCGCACAGGGTTGGCATGCGGGGGTCGTCCCAGCCGTCTACCCGGTTTTCCTCCACCAGGCGGCGGAGCTTCCGCTTGGACATGACGGTGTAGTTGATGCCCAGGCGGGCGAACTCAATCTGTCGGGGTCTGCTGGGCAGCTCACAGTTGTCAATCACCCAGTTGTAGAGGGGGCGGTGTGCCTCAAACTCCAGGGAGCACAGGGAATGGGTGATACCCTCCAGGGCGTCCTGGATGGGGTGGGCAAAGTCGTACATGGGGTATATGCACCACTTATCCCCGTGGCGGTGGTGGGGAAGGTGATTGATCCGGTAAATGACAGGGTCGCGCATGTTGAAGTTGCCGCTGCTCAAATCAATTTTGGCCCGCAGGGTCATGGCGCCGTCGGGGAACTCCCCCGCCCGCATCCGGCGAAACAGGTCCAGGCTCTCCTCTATAGGACGGTCGCGCCAGGGACTTCTGGCCGGGACGCCCACGCCGCCCCGGTACTCCCGGAACTCCTCGGGGGTGAGCTGGCACACATAGGCCAGACCCTTCTGTATCAGAAGCTCCGCCTGGCGGTAGTCCTCTTCAAAGTAGTCCGAGCCGTAGAAAAAGCGGTCCCCCCAGTCGAAGCCCAGCCAGTGGATATCCTCTTTGATGGCGTCCACAAATTCCTCGTCCTCTTTGGTGGGGTTAGTGTCGTCCATGCGTAGGTTGCACAGGCCGCCGAACTTTTCGGCGGTTCCAAAGTCGATGGTCAAAGCCTTGCAATGGCCGATGTGAAGATAGCCGTTGGGCTCCGGCGGAAAACGGGTGTGGACCCGCATTCCGGCGCAGCGTCCGCCCTCGGAAATATCCTCCTGAATAAACTGATGGATAAAGTTCTGGCTCTCCGCCCCGCTCTCCTCGACAGTGGTTTCGATTTTGTCAGACATAATATCCTCTCCTCCTTTTCCAATAGTGCCATTCTACAACAGGTCGGCCTTCCTTGCAAGTATTTTATTTGACCCGCAGCCGTTTGACCAGTTCCCCGTCCGGGGTGACCTGGGCGGTCTCATAGGTGGTGTAGATTACCATGCCGGGTCGGGCGCCCCCCGGCTTTTTCACGTACCGGACGGGGGTATAGTCCACCGGGACCTTGCTGCTGTCCCGGGCCTGGGAGAACCAGGCGGCTAATATCGCGGCCTCGTTCAGGCTCTGGAGGTCGGGCTGGCCGCCCTCCGTCCACAAAATGACATGGGAGCCGTGGATTTTCTGGGTGTGGAACCAGATGTCCCCCTTCCCAGCCAGCTTGCAGGTAAGCAGATCGTTCTGGCTGTTGTTTTTACCCACCGAAATGCGCAGGCCGGAGGTTGACATAAATTCCATAGGCTTGGAGGTCACCCGCTTCCCCCGGTCCCTGGCCTTGGCGGGCCGGCGGAGATAGCCGGTATCGGTCAGCTCCTGGCGGATCTCGGCCAGGTCCCGCTCTCCCTCCGCCAGGGAGATGTTCTCCAGAACGCTGTTGAGATAGTCCAGCTCCTGCCGGCCCTTCTCCAGCTGGATGGTGAGCATCTCTTCCGCTTTTTTGGCCCGGTTATAGTCCTTGTAGTATTTGGCGGCGTTCTGCTGGGGGGTGAGGAGGGGATCCAGCTTGATTTCAATCTCTTTTCCCTCCGGGTCATAAAAGTCCGCCGCCCGCAGCCGGGCCATCCCCTTCTCCATCTGGTAAAAATTGCTGGTGAGGATATCCCCCAGCTGGCGCAGCCGGTCCCGGTCTCTGGTGGCGGCCAGCTCCTTCTCCTGATTGCCGATTTTCCGTGCGGCGCGGTCCCGGGCGTTGGTGACCGACTTGATTAAGTCCTGACCCTTCTGTTTCACCCGGTCCTGCCGCTCCCGCTGTTCAAAAAAGGCGTCCAGCAGGGGGGAGAAGGCGGGCCAGGCGTCCACCTGGGCGGCGCTTTCATACTGGGCTATGGGCAGAAAGGTGAAGTCTCGGGGACGGCCCTCCATGGAGATCATGGTGGGGACGCGGGGAGCGTCCCGCAGGGCCTCCAGCCCGTCCAGCAGCCGGGTCCGGCCCTCGGGTCCCAGGGCGTTCAGCCGCGCGTCCACAGCGCCTCCCGCATGGTGGGCCAGCTCCCGGCAGATGAGGGGGGACAGCCCTCCGAAGGTGTCCAGCAGCCAGCGGTCGGCCTGGGCCTCCTCTGGGGCGGCGGCCAGCAGGGATTCCAGCCGCTCCCGGTCCGCGGTGAGAGGGTTTTCCTTGTCCACAGCGGGGGGAAGCCGGTAAAACATCCCCGGCTGGAGGACGCGCTGGGCGGAGGAGAGGTCGGCCCCCGTATGGCGGATGCAGTCCAGGACGCGGTCCTCCCCGTCCAACAGAATGAGATTCGTTTTGTGGCTGATGGCCTCCAGCACCAAGCGGCGCTCCACCCGGTCCCCCAGCTCGTTCAGCGCCTCCAGACGGAGGGTGGCCACCCGCTCCAGCGGGGTCTGGACAATCTCCAGCAGCCGGGACCCGGACAGGTGCTTGCGCAGCAGCATGCAGAACATGGGGGGCTTCTCCGGGTTCTCCAGGGGCAGGGTGGTGAGATGGAGCCGGGGATGGGCCGGGTTGGCGGACAACAGCAGCCGCACGTTTCCCTCGGCGGGGGAACGCAGGGCCAGAATGACCTCGTCCCGCCCGGGCTGGTAGATTTTGTCCACCCGGGCCCCGGACAGGGCGGTATTCAGTTCGTTGATTACGCCGGATAGGCAAAGGGCGTCTAAGGGCATGGGGATTACCTCCCATTGATGGTCTGAATCACTTCAATTTTGCCGGAAATGTGTCGGTTAAATTCCGCCAGGTCCCCAGCGGGAATCCAATACTCCTGATGGTAGGAGCGGCCCGCGGTCTGGACCTGATAGCGGGCTAGAAAGCTGTCGTCTACCTCAAAGCGGGTGACGTAGCCCTTGAATCCGGAGGTCGGGTCTCTAGTGTTCCACTTGGAGGCGATTTCAGCGGCGTACTGCTGGTTAAGCACGGGGTAAAAAATGGGCTGCTCCGGCAGGCGGGGCGGGAAAGAGGCGTATCCGCTTTCAGCAATCAGAGCAAGCTCCTGCGTTCCGACAGGGCGGTATAAAATCATTGAGATACCTCCTCTATCATAACCGAGAACAGCTCATTCAGCCGTTCCGTCCGCCCCTGGAGGTAGAGCCAGCCGAACAGGGCCTCCAGGCCGGTGGCGGTCTGGTACTGGGCCCGGCTGGCGGCTCTGGGGATGGAGTGGGGAGCGGTGTTGCGGCCCCGGCGGAAAACGCCGGCCTCCTCCTCAGACAGCATGGGGTGGATTTTTTCAAACCGCTCGGCCTGGGCGGGGGCGGACACATAGCTCACCGTGGCCCTGTGCAGGTCCCTGGCCTTAGCCTTGCCGTGGAGGATCAGCCAGGAGCGGACCATCAATTCGTACACGCCGTCCCCCAGGTGGGCCAGTCCCAGGGTGGACAGGGACAGCAAGGCGTCGCGGTCCGTATTCAGGTGGAAATAGTCGGTCATGGCAGGGCGCTCCTTTTGAGAAAGTGGGTTGATTTTATCACATTCGCGGGGGAATGGCAAGGCTTGCAATTTCCCTTCAAACATGATACCCTTGAGAAAAAGCCGGGAGAGGGGAGAGGACTGTGCGGATACTGGCCACCTTCGCGTTCTCCTTTGCCACCGCCGTTTTTCTCACGATCTACGGCAAGCCGGACGCTTTCCTGCTCCCGCTGGGCGGGGCGCTGCTGGCCGCGGCGGCTGTTGCGCGCCTTGCCATGAGGGAGAAAAGCCGCGAGCGGGCCCGTGTTCTGCTGATTTTGACCGGTCTGGCCGCGGGCTTTCTGTGGACGGCGCTGTATATGGCGGTGTTCTTCCAGCCCGCCCGGGACCTGGATGACCGGACGGTCCGTCTCACCGCCACGGTGGCCGACTGGCCCCAGGAGGGGACCTACGGCGGCTATACCGTGGTGGTCCGGGCGGATACGGAGAGCTGGACCACGGTATCCGCCATTTTATATGTGGATGAACAGGGGGCGGACCTGCGCCCCGGCGACCGGATTGAGACCATCGTCCACTGCGCCTTGGGGGACCGGACCTTCTCCGGGGTGAAGATCAGCTATTACACCGCCAAAGGCATCTTTCTCCGGGGCACGGCCTACGGACGGCTGGAGGTGGAGCGCCCGGAGCGTGTCGCGCCCCAATACTGGGCGGCCTGGGCCTCCAGGGCGCTGAAACAGGGCATCGACGCCGCCTTTCCGGAGGAGGCCTCCGGCTTTGTCCGGGCTCTGGTGACAGGCAACCGGGACAATCTCACCGACGAGTTCACCACCTCTTTAGAGCGGGCGGGGCTGAGCCATACAGTGGCGGTGTCTGGCATGCACCTGGCCTTTCTGGCCAGTCTGCTCACCGCCCTGCTGGGCCGGGGGAAGCGGACCACCGCTTTGTTTACCATCTTTTGGGTGGCGCTGTTCTGCGGCATCGCGGGCAACACGCCTTCGGTGCTCCGGGCGGCGGTGATGATTCTGATGCTCCAGCTCGCGCCTCTGCTGGACCGGGAGCGGGACGGCCCCACCTCATTGGCGCTGGCCCTGCTTCTGCTGCTGTGGGTCAACCCCTTCTCCGCCGCCCACATCGGCTTGCAGCTGTCCTTTACGGCGGTGGCGGGTATTTTACTGGTGTCCGACCGCGTTCAGGACCGGCTGCTGGCCTGGTGCCATATGGACAAACGGGCGAAAACCAGGCGGGAAAGGCTTCTCCGGGCGGCGCCATACTTTGTGATTTCCTCCCTCTCCGCCACCCTGGGCGCCTCGGTGCTCACCATCCCGCTGGTGGCGGTCCATTTTCAGATCATTTCCCTCATCGCGCCCCTGTCCAATCTGCTGACCCTGTGGGCCATCGGCTGGCTGTTTCTGGGTGGGCTGGGCGTGGGTACGCTGGCCAATTTCCTCCCCGGCGCGGCAAGGCTTGCCGCTGTCCCCTTCACCGGGCTGGCCCGGTATCTTCAATGGGTGGTAGAGGCGCTGTCCAAGCCCGCCCTAGCCGCGCTGCCTCTGCAGTCGGTCTATTACCGGGTCTGGCTGGTGCTGGTCTATCTGCTTTTGCTGGTTTCGGCGCGGATGAAGGGGAAAAAGAACCTCTGGGCGCCCCTTGCCGCCGGGGCGGCGGGACTGGTCCTGGCGATGTGCCTGACCCGCGCCTCCTTCTATGCGGGGGATATGGCGGTGGCGGTGCAGGATGTGGGGCAGGGCCAGTGCGTTCTGGTCCGGATGGGGCGCTTTTTCACTCTGGTGGACTGCGGCGGGGACAGTCAGGACGACCCAGGAGATGTGGCCGCTGACTATGTTCAGGCCTTGGGGCGAAGCTCCATTGACCTTCTGGTGGTGTCCCATTACCACTCCGACCACGCCAACGGCATCCCCCAGCTGCTGCGCCGGCTCAATGTGGGTAAAATCGCCTTGCCCGATGTGGAGGAGGACGCCCCGCTTCGGGCGGAAATCCTCGCCGCCGCCGCGGAGCGGGGTGTGGAAGTGTTATTTGTCCGGGAGGACACCCGCTTTGACCTGTCGGAGCGGAACAGCCTGGCCGTCTTTGCCCCGGTGCTGGAGGCCGGAAGCACCAACGAGCTGGGCCTGACTGTGCTGGCTACCGCTGGAAGCGCTGACGTCCTGATTACGGGAGACATGGAGCGGGAGGGCGAGCTGCGCCTGGTCCAAAAGGACGGGCTGCCCGATATTGAGGTGCTGGTGGCGGGCCACCACGGCTCGGACACCTCCACCACCCAGGAGCTGCTGGACCGGGTAAAACCCGAGCTGGCCCTGATCTCGGTGGGGCTGAACAACAAATACGGCCACCCGTCCTGGGATACCCTGGAGCGTCTGGACGGAGTGGGAGCTGAAATCTACCGTACCGACCTGTGCGGGACTATAGAGGTACAGCTGAATGGATAAACAGGAGGAGCGCTATGCCGCCGAAATATAAGCCGGATACCGCCGGCTTTGAGAAGCTGAAAAAGGATTTGTCCGCCGGCAAGCCAGGGCAGCTCTATATCTTCCATGGGGAAGAGACCTATCTCCGGGACTATTACCTGGGCCGTCTGCGGGAGCTGGTGCTGACCGGGGGGCTGGGGGAGTTCAACCGCCACGACCTGGGGGGGAAGGATATGTCCCCCCACGCCCTGGAGGAGGCGGTGGACTGTCTGCCCATGATGGCGGAGCGCACCCTGGTCCTGGTCACCGACTTCGATCTGTTCAAGGCGGGGGAGAAGGACCGGGAGGCGTATATCCGCATTCTGTCCGGTCTGCCGGACTACTGCTGCCTGGTGTTTTTGTACGACCTGATTGAGTATAAGCCAGACGCCCGCACCAAGCTGGCCCAGGTGGTGAAGGCCCACGGTACGGCGGTGAACTTTGTCCGCCAGGGCCAGCGGGAGCTGATGGACTGGGTCCGCCGCCACTTCAAGGCCCAGGGGAAGGAGATCGACACCCGGCTGTGCGAGGAGCTGATCTTCCTGTGCGGCGACCTGATGAACAACCTCCAGCAGGAGATCGGCAAGATCGCCGCCTACGCCAAGGGCTCCTCTATTACAAGAGCGGATATCGAGGCGGTGGCCGCCCCGCGGCTCAGCGCAGTGGTGTTCCGCATTGCCGACGCCATCGGTGAGAAGAACTATGACAAGGCCGCGTCGGTGCTGGGGGAACTGTATCAGATGCAGAAAAGCCCCTATGAGATTCTCAGCGCCCTGGGCAAGCAGATGCGGCAGCTCTACTCCGCCCGCCTGGCCCTGGAACACCGGAAGGGGGCGGCCTACGTGGCCCAGCTGTGGGGGATGCGCTACCCGGCGGACCGCCTGATGGCCAGCGCCCGCCGCTTTTCCCTGTCCTGGTGCCGCCGGGCGGTTACCCGCTGCGCCCAGACCGACCTGGCCATGAAGTCCACCGGCCAGGACCCCAGGGAGCTGCTGACCACGCTGCTGCTGGAGCTGGCCAACGCCGGGTAGGAGGAGAGATACGCCATGCTTCACATTAAGGAGACCATTGTGGTGGAGGGCCGGTACGACAAAAACGCCCTGTCCCAGGTGGTGGACACCCTTATCCTGGAGACAGGGGGCTTTCAACTGTTCAAGGACCCGGAAAAGCTGGCTCTCCTCCGCCGCGCGGCTCAGCGGAGGGGTTTGATTGTGCTTACCGACTCCGACGGGGCGGGGTTTGTCATCCGGAACCGGCTCAGGGGGGCGATTCCGGCGGAGCAGCTGAAGCACGCCTACATCCCCGATGTCTGGGGCAAGGAGCGCCGCAAGCGCAAGCCGGGGAAGGAGGGCAAGCTGGGGGTGGAGGGCATGCCCCCCCAGGTACTGGAGCAGGCCCTTCGCCGTGGGGGAGCCACCGTTTTGGAGGAAGAGACGGCGTTCCGTTCCGGCCCGCCCCTGACCAAGGGGGACCTGTTCGCCGCCGGTCTGTCCGGAGGGCCAGGGAGCGGAGAGAAGCGGAAGGCGCTGCTCAAGCGCCTGGAGCTGCCGGAGCACATGTCCGCCAACGCGCTGCTGGCCGTTCTCAACGGATGCTACAGCCGGGAGGAGGCGGAAGAGATTCTGAACTGTTAGGGACGGCCGGACGGCCGTCCCTTTTGCTGCCCTGTATTCACAGCTCCGACATAGAGATGGCGGGCGAAATTCGCCTCAAAGCCCTATCAAAATTCTGACCGCTTTCTCCCGGCCAAGCTCCTATAATAGGACGTGCCGAAAGGGGGAAGGCAGTTGACCGTCATCTATGTGGATACGCTGTTTCTCCTCAACGCCCTTGTGGACTATCTCCTTCTGCTGGCTTCGGCCCGGCTGGCTGGAGAGCCTCTGCGGCGGGTTCGCTTTGCCCTGGGGGCGGCGCTGGGGGGGCTGTACGCTGTGGCCATCTTCCTGCCGGGACTGGGTTTTCTGGCCCACCCTCTTTGCCGTCTGGCCTCCGCCGCCCTGATGCTGCTGGTCTCCTACGGGGGCAGCCAGCGGCTGCTCCGGCAGGGGGTGCTGTTCGTGGCCCTGACCTGCGCCTTCGGGGGCGGAGTGGTGGCCATCGGTTTGCTGGGCGGAACTGGGCTGACGCTGGGCGGCGGGGTGTTCTATTCCGCTCTGGATCTGAAGACAGTGCTGCTGTCGGCGGCGGTGTGCTATGGGGTGATCACTCTGGTGTTCCAGCGGCTCGGGAGGCACAGCGCCGCCAGCGGGGAGCTGGTACGGGCCCGGCTGCGGCTGGGGGAGCGGTCCGTGGAGCTCACCGCCCTGGTGGACACGGGGAATACACTCACCGACCCGGCGTCCGGCCGTCCGGTAATCGTGGCGGAGGGGGAGCGGGCCGCTCCCCTGTTCCCACGGGAGCACCGCCCTGAACCGACTGATTTGCGGGACCCGACTGCCGCTCTGACCCGGCTGGGAACGGGAGCGTGGCGCTCCAGGTTCCGGCTTCTGCCCTACCGCAGCGTGGGGGTGGACCGGGGCCTGCTGCTGGCTGTGCGGGCGGACGGGCTGGAGCTGGAGGGACGGGCAAGAGGGCCGGTGCTGGTGGCGCTGTCGCCCACCCCCGTGTCAGACGGCGGCGGGTATCAGGCGCTGATCGGACCAATGGATGAAAGAAGGGGTTAAGTTGATAAGAGTTTATAGAGCATGGAAAGAGAGGCTTTCCGCCCTCCTGGCCCGTTTTGGGCTGCTCCTGCCCGGAAAGATTATGTACATCGGCGGCAGCGACACCCTTCCCGCGCCCTTGAAGCGGGAGGAGGAAAGCGCACTGATCGCCCGTCTGGAAGCGGGGGACGGCGAGGCCAGGACTTTGCTGATCGAGCACAATTTGCGTCTGGTGGCCTACATAGCCCGGCGGTTTGAGAACACAGGCGTCAACATTGAGGATCTGATTTCCATCGGTACGATTGGTCTGATTAAGGCGGTGGGCACCTATCAGCCCGCCAAGGCCATCAAGCTGGCCACCTACGCCAGCCGGTGCGTTGAGAACGAAATTCTGATGCATCTGCGCAAAACCGCCAATCAGAAGACGGAGCTGTCCTTCGATGAGCCGCTGAATACCGACTGGGACGGCAACGAGCTTCTGTTGTCCGATATCCTGGGCACCGACGAGGATGTGGTGGTTCAGCCTCTGGAGGCCGACGTGGACCGGCAGCTCCTCCGTCAGGCCATGGAGCATCTGGACGAGCGGGAGCGGCATATTATCACACTGCGCTTTGGCCTGGACGGCAAGCGGGAATGTACCCAAAAGGAGGTGGCCGACCAGCTTGGCATCTCTCAATCTTACATCTCCCGGCTGGAAAAGCGTATTATCGCCCGCTTAAAAAAGGAAATCGTGAAGATGATGTGAAAACACCACCTTCGCGCCAACGTTGATACAATGCGGACCATGTGACTATACTCATAGACAAGTCTGCCGAACTCGCAAAAAGCTTGTTCACCGAGAACATGGAGTTTTCACCCTGTGAAGTCTATTTAATCGACATCAACGGCGAAGCGGAAAAGCCCAATAATAGCGTTATCTGCCGCACGAGGGCAAAAGAAAAAAGTCGTTTGTACATAGAGAACGACAGCGCGCTTCTGTGACCATTGGACATACCCGCCATTTTAAAGATGGGCCTGGAGTGCTGTCAGTCGATCGATCAATGTAACGCTTGTCCTTATAGGACTTGGCGCTGTACCTCATGTTGACGGTGTTGCCCAGATAGACCTCATTCTCAAGCATGTCGGCGACAGTGCTTTCAGACCAGTCGCGGGGGGGGGGCTCCGTCAAGCGCGTCACAATTGCCAGTGAAACGAAGAAGCAGAAAAAATCAAAGCGAGGCAGGAATGACATTCATTCCTGCCTCAGCTTGTCGAAAAGCGGTCTGTCGTTAAGAAAAGCGGGCAGGCCGCTTTTCTTAACGACACGCGGCATCTATTTTTGCTCATTTCAGGTTATTTTTAACCTGGTCATTGTAAGTAAACGGACAGTCGTGATACAATCCATCCGCGTATATTTGTTTGGAGAACAGGACAACCTGACGGCTGCCCGCTTTCTGGTGGACTGTTGCGGCAAAGCACAGAGGGGAAACCGGCGTATGGATACGAAGTTCGCGAAAAGCGCTTACTGGAATTTTCTGCTCTGGGGAATGTGTTCCTCACTGAGTGTAACCCTGTCCACCATCATAGACGCGACGCTGGTGGGCAATTTGATAGGCGGCAGCGGTCTGGCGGTGTCCAATTTGGCCACGCCGGTATATCTGCTCTACGCCCTGTTCGGGCTGACTCTAGGGATGGGGAGCGGCGTGCTGATCGGGGGAAAGCTGGGCGCCTCGGATGTTGAGGGCGCGAACGATCTGTTCCATCAGGTACTGACCGCGGGACTGGTTCTGGGGCTGGCCTGTATGGCCCTGGTCCTGCTGTTCCGCACCAGCCTGTGCCGGTTCCTGGGGGCGGAGGGAGAACTGCTGGCTCTGGCCCAACCGTACTTAACCGTTGCTTTTGCCGCCGCGCCAGTGTTTATTCTTTACCATATTCTGAACTTATGCGTGCGCACAGACGGCGCGCCTAAACTGGCCGCGGCGGCGTCCGCCGTTATGATCGCGGTCAATCTGGGGCTGGATCTGCTCTTTATGGCGGTGCTGCGTTGGGGCATCGCGGGCGCTTCCGCCGCGCTGTGCATTGGGGAAGGCCTGGGGCTGGTAGTACTGCTGACCCATTTCACCAAAAAAAACGCCCTGCTGAAGCTCCGACTGAAGCGCCCCCGCTGGGAAAGCCTGAAGGGGTTTGTGGGGAACGGATTCGGCGTCGGCTCCTCGCAGATTTTCCAGGCGATGGTGATGCTGGTGTTCAATACCCTTCTGCTGGCGGATGGGGAGAACGGCGTAACCCATGTGGCCATTTTCGGCGTCATTTACACCATGAGCACCGTTCCGCAGGCAGTGTTCGACGGAGCGGGAAGTGCCATGACCACCGTGGTGTCCATCTTCACCGGGGAGCGGGATGACGAAGGCATCCTGACCGTTCTGAGGCTGGGCCTCAAGATTGTGTGCGCCGCCGGCGCGGTGATTGCCGCGGGCTTTCTGCTGGGAGCGGAGAGCATCCTGCGCTTCTTTGGCTTGGAGGGAGACAGCATTCCCCAGGCGGTCAACGCGTTCCGTATCTATTCTGTCAGCGTGATTTTTATGGGGGTCAACGCGCTGGCCGTCTCCTTCTGGCAGTCCATCGGTTGGGCGAAGCTGGCGGCGTGGATGTCCGTGGCGCGCAACTTTGTTCTCATGCTGGCGCTTGGCGTGCTGCTGATCCCGAGTATGTCCATCGCGGGGCTGGGACTGACCTATGTGTGCGGTGAGGCGGTGTGCATGCTGGCGGCGGCGGCGCTGCTGGGCGGCTCCGCCGCTTATGTGCGGAAAAAATACCGAATGACCGGTGCGGTGTTTGAGCGGTACTACACCATTCAGACAGAGAGCGTGACCCAAATTGCCGCCGACCTGGAGCGGTTGTGCGAGGAGTGGGAGATCGGTCCCCAGCAGACCTTTTTTATCAACCTGATGGCGGAGGAGCTGCTGATTAACATTATTAAATTCGGCTTGACAGATAGGCAGAAGGAGTATTACATCGCCATCCGTGTGATGAAACAGGACAGCGGCGAGGACGGGTATATCATGCGTATCCGGGATAACGTCAACAGTTACAACCCCTTTGAGCACCGCGGAGACGACATCGACAACGCGGTCATTCGTATGATCCGTACCAAGACCCGTTACTACGACTACCAGCGCAAGCTGATTTTCAACTACCTCTATCTGATATTGTAGCGCGAAGAAAGGGGATGCGGTATGTTTGAAAATATCTTTGAGAGCAGCAAGGAAATCGACCGCCTTGCGGTGCAGAACCGTCTTTTGAAGGAGTATGAGGAGCCGGTCTGCCTCCGCCTGCTGGAGGGCCGTCAGGGGGTCCGGGTGCTGGACGTGGGGTGCAACAACGGCAGTAAAACGGCGGCCCGGTTTTCCCGTTCCGGCGTTTCAACGGTCATAGGGCTGGAGTACAACCAAACCCTGGCCGACCGGGCCCAGGAGGCCTATGGGGACGACCGGTTTTCCTTTTACCGGTGCGACGTGGAACAGCCGGAGTTTCCAGATCAGCTCCGGGGCTGGATGGCGGAGCGCCAGGTGGAGGCGTTTGACCTGATTCACCTCTCCTTTGTACTGATGCACTTAAAGGATCCAAACAAACTGTTGGGTATATTGAAGCCCTTCCTGGCTCCGGCAGGACGCCTGCTGATTGTTGAGGCCAATGACAGCTCCAGCGTCCTGTCCCCCGACCCGGAGGGACTGCTCACAGAATTTTTGGATATTTTGGCCCAGGATCCATTCTCAGGCGACCGTTATTTCGGCGGCAAGGTTCCGAAGCTGCTGGAGGAACAGGGCTATTCTCCGGTGAAGCTGGAGTGTCAAACGATTGACGCGCGGGGGCCGGAGCGGGGGAAAAAAGAGGACCTGTTCGATATGTTTTTCTCGTATTTGCCGGAGGATGTCCAGATCCTGCTGGAACAGGAACCAGACCATCCGCGGCCGGTACAGTGGAAAAGATGGATACAACAGAAATTTGAACGGCTTCAACAGCTTGTCCTGGCGGAAGGCACCTCAATTTCCATGGGACTGAATATCTTTACCGCGGGGAGAAGTGAGGATGTCCCCCTTCGCGTCCAACGGCTGACCGAGAAATATTTGGACCAGATTACACAGCTTTGCGGCCAGTGCGTAGGAGAAAATTTATATTCCAAAGAGGAGCTTGCCTCTGCTATAGGCCAGCCGGATCAATGCTTTGAGCTGCTTTTAACCCCAGAAGATGAGATCGGGGGATATTGCTGGTCCCGCCTCACGCCTCTGGACGCGGCGGCAGCGGACGCGAAGCTGCCGCCGGGGCTTCTGCGGGAGCGTTTGGGAGATGTCCCGATGGTAGCGC
Source organism: Oscillospiraceae bacterium (assembly GCA_910575265.1). GTDB lineage: Bacteria > Bacillota > Clostridia > Oscillospirales > Oscillospiraceae > Lawsonibacter. Next base: position 152,176 of record CAJTEA010000004.1, on the reverse strand, counting down.
GGATTCAATCGGTGGGCACGTCTCCGGCCTTTCGGACGCTTGGGCTGTGTCGAGAGCTGCTGGAGCGGGCGCTGGACTGGTTCCGGGAAATGGAGGCCAGCGCCGCCATATGTACGGCCTGGAAAAGGGGCGGCTTCGTGCCGTTAGCCAGCAATTTGCTGAAGTGCGGCTTTCAGCATTTGACCGACTCCCGTATGGTGTGGTATGGCCGCAAAGACTTGGTCTGTCCCTGCTGCGAGGGCCGGTGCAAGTGCGGCGCGGCGATCTATTATAAGGTTTTGAAAGGAAAATGGGCAACATGAAATTGAAATTACTGCCCAAGCTGATGATGTCTCTGACCATTCTGGGCATAGTACTCACTCTTTCCCTGGCCTTCTTCGGATACCATAATACAAAGTCGTATCTGGAGGATATGTATGAGTACCGGGTTACCTTCGGGGCGAAGAGCATCGCCGCCATGCTGGATCTGGATGATGTGAGAACAATTCTGGCCCCCGGCGGCGATCAGACGGAGGCGTACCGGCGAACCTCCGCCCTGCTGAACCAGCTCAAGCGGGAGGGCGGGATATCCTTTCTCTCCCTTGTCAGCAACGACGCGGACAGCGTGACCTTTTACATTGACTGCAACGTGCCGGAAATGGGGGACGATCCCGCCGATGAGATGCCCTACGGCACCGATGTCCTGTACACCGACGCCGCGAACGGGGAGGAGGATTTGCGGAAATATTATGACATCTGGGAGTGCTACGCCAACGGTCAGGCGGTGGATCCTCCAGCGGTGACAGACAACAGCTACGGTTATAACTACACCGTTGTCGCGCCGATTCTGGATGAGAATGGCCGCACCATTGCCGCCATCCAATATATTCTGGACATGCATGATATGCGGGAGCATCTCAACTCCTACCTGTACTCCACACTGACCATCGCCCTGGTTGTGGTGGGGCTTTCGGTCGTGGCATACATCATGTTCATCCGGAAGACTGTGACCCAGCCCATCGGCCGGCTGGCGGAGTTCGCCAAAAACGTTACCACCGCCGGCCGGTTCAACACCCGGGGCATTGAGCTGAAGACCGGGGACGAGATTGAAGCGCTGGGCAGTTCCTTCAACTTTATGCTGCTGGAGCTGGACCACTACATTCACGACCTGACCGCCATGACGGCGGAGAAGGAACGCATCAGCGCGGAGCTGGATGTGGCCACCCACATCCAGTCCTCCATGCTGCCCTGCATCTTCCCCGCCTTTCCGGAGCGCGGCGAGTTTGACATTTACGCCACCATGAATCCCGCCAAGGAGGTGGGGGGCGACTTCTACGATTTCTTCATGGTGGATGAACGCCATCTGGCCATCGTCATGGCCGACGTTTCCGGCAAGGGCGTGCCGGCGGCGCTGTTTATGGTGATTGGCAAAACCCTCATTAAAGACCACACCCAGTCAGGGACCGACCTGGGCAGCGTGTTCTCTGAGGTGAACGACCTGCTGTGCGAGTCCAACAGCGAGGGCCTGTTCATCACCGCCTTTGAGGGAGTGCTGGACCTGATGACCGGGGAGTTCACCTTTGTGAACGCCGGACATGAGATTCCGTTTATCGCAAAGAATGGCGAGCCCTTCGCACCCTATAAGATTCAGGCAGGCTTTGTGCTGGCGGGGATGGAGGAGATGAACTACCGCTGCGGCAGTCTGAATCTGGCCCCGGGGGACAAAATTTTCCAGTATACCGACGGCGTTACTGAGGCCACCGACGCGAATGAGCAGCTCTATGGTATGGAGCGGCTGGGGGCGGTGCTCAACCGGAACACCGACAAGAAGCCGGAGGAGCTGCTGCCCCTGGTCAAAGCGGACATCGACGCCTTTGTGGGCGCGGCCCCCCAGTTTGACGACATTACCATGCTGTGTCTGGAATTCAAGCGCTATATGGGGCAGGAGCGGGCGGAATGAGCAACAGGAGCTGTCAGCCGCGGGCTGACTGAGGATTGTACGCTGCCGCGGGAAAGCTGTAGGGGTTCTCTCTAACAACGTTAGAGAGAACCCCTACCCATTTCCCTTGACGGAATGACATTGCGTTCTGGTATTTTGCCGTTTTACAAGATCAGCCGGCAGTGCTTATTCCATGCCGGTGATAATAGTGCCGTTGGCCTGCTCGTTGACCCAGTTGATCATAATGGGCAGCAGCAGATTCAGGGCCAGAATGAGCACGAAAATCAGGATAAAGCCGATCACCGCATTCTTCAGCGCGCCTTTTGCCTTCTCGCGCTCCTGGGGCTCCTCCGCCTTGGCGTATTTCACGCCCAGCACCACACAGTAAAGTGCGCCCAGCGCGCCTACGATGGCCAGCAGAGGGGCCATCAGACTGTTGAGCAGACTGACGATTGGAGCGACGACTGTTGTAAACATAATATGTACCTCCTAAAACTAAGCGTTTTGATCCGGCGGGCAGGGCCTGACGTTCCGCCGCCTCGCGCATATGTTTATGATAACGGCGGACAGAGACTTTCGCAATTTCTTTATTTGAAGAAAATTGGTCATTTTTGCATAGCGGCTGAAAAACGATTGTAAGCGGGAAAAAACTGTGTTACAATACCCAAACAATCCGATTTATTTGTACAGAAAATCCAGGAAATAGGGAGTGTGGCATTATGAATATCAAACTGGTCAAGCGTCCACCCAGGGGCGTGGAGCTGCGGCTGGAGGGTCGGCTGGATACCTCATCCGCCCCAGCGGCACAGGAGGCCTTTTTAAAGGTGGCAGGGGAATATGCCCAGATCGAGCTGAATTTTACCGAGCTGGCCTATGTGAGCAGCGCGGGTCTGCGGGCGCTGCTGGTGCTTCAGAAGCAGGTGAATAAAACAGGGGGAAGTCTGGTTCTCACCCACGTGAGCCCCGCGATTATGGAAGTTTTTGAGATGACCGGCTTCAGCGGCATTTTAAACATTCAGCCGTGACGGTTTTCCGCCGTTCAGCGGAATAATGTAAGCGGCGCCCTCTTGGCGCGGAGAGAGCCCTTCCGGCAGCGCCAGGTCCGCGTCATTTAAAACAAACGGGCCTGCCCTTGTCCGGAATGAGAGCTGAAGCTCGCCGGGCCGCGCCAGGGAACAGAGAACCTGGGCCTCCTGCCCGGGCGCCATGACCAGGGCGGCCAGAAGCAGCTCCTCCGCGGCTGCCAGCAGGGGCAGACGGGAAGCAGTGGAAAGACCCAGCCGGGTCAGCGCCCTGTCGATAAAGTCCAGAACAGGGTCAACCTCTGTGACGGTCAGAGGAGCGAATCGTTTTCTCATAGTTTGGTAATCCTCTCGAAAAAGGCGGTGGCGCGTCAATCCGTTGGTGTGAAACGGAGAAAGAGGCAACTGACTGCTATTATAGCAGTTTTGTTCTCGAAAAGAAGCAGGGTCCGTCAAAAAGGAACGTTAGAGGACTTTTGGGAGGGAAAATTGTGCGCTTTTATGGAAAGCAGGAGCTTCGCATCCTGGTAGTGGATGATGACCGAGAGCTGCTGGACAACGTGGAGGACCACTTCACCGCCGCCGGCTTTCAGGTGCTGCGGGCCAGCACCGGCGCCATGGCCCTGGAGCTGATCCACCGGGTACAGCTGGACTGTGTGGTGCTGGACGTGGGCCTGCCAGACCAGGACGGTTTTGATCTGTGCGCCCAGCTGCGGGCGGACAGCGCGATTCCCATTGTATTTCTGTCCAGTTATACCGAGGAGGAGAAACGGATCCGGGGCCTCTCCCTGGGAGGGGACGACTATGTGTGCAAGCCCTTCTCCATGCGGGAGCTGGAACTGCGGGTGCGCGCCCGTATCCAGAGCCGGGGCGTCCAGCGCCCCGCTGCCGTCCACACCTTCGGTCCCCTGGTGATTGACACCGGGCGGCGTTTGGTGCGCTACGGGGACCGGGAGGGGGATTTTGCCCGGATTGAGTTTGACATCCTGGCCTTTCTGGCCCAGAGTCCCGGGCGTGTGTTCTCCTATGAGCAGATCTACGACGGCATCTGGAAGGAGCCTATGGGCCGGAGCCGCCACAACCTTCAGGCCCGGGTGGCCTCCATGCGTCAGCGGCTGACCGACCTGTGCGGCGGGACGAATTATATCAGCACCGTGCGCCGTAAGGGCTATGCCTTTATTCCTCCGGAATAGAAAAACCACTGGCCGGGCCAGTGGTTTTTATGCTATCATGGTCTGTGAAGCAGTCTGCGCAGCCAGTTCAGCGGAGCGGCGGGTTTCGCGGCGGCGGCGGCCACCAGCACGCAGGTGACAGCGGCTCCGGCTGCTATCTGGACCGCGGGAGAAAGCCCTTCGGGTTCTGTATCAACGGGCTGATTCTTGGGTTGGGCCGGCGGCTGGACATTGGCCGGCTGAACCGGGGAAAGCGGTTCCGGAGTGGCTGGAGTAGAAGACGGTTCCGGCTCCGGAACCTGAGCCTGGGGCTGCTGGACAACAGCGGGCAGGACGCTGTCCTGAGGCGGCTCTGGCTGAGCGGTCGATTCCGGCGCCGGCTGGATGGACAGTACCGGATCTGGGTTCTGCTGGACAAGCGGCACCGGTTCCGGCTCTGGCTGGGTGGGCGGTTCCGGTTCCGGCTCTGGCTGGGTGGGCAGTTCCGGTTCCGGCTCTGGCTGGGTGGGCAGTTCCGGTTCCGGCTCTGGCTGGGTGGGTGGTTCCGGTTCCGGCTCTGGCTGGGTGGGCAGTTCCGGTTCCGGCTCTGGCCGGGCGGGCAGTTCCGGCTCTGGCTGGGCGGGCAGTTCCGGTTCCGGCTCTGGCTGGGTGGGCGGTTCCGGTTCCGGCTCTGGCTGGGTGGGCGGTTCCGGTTCCGGCTTTAGCTGAAGTGGTGGTTCCGCTTCCAGTTGAGCGGGCGGTTCGGGGTCTGGCCGGGCGGGCAGAATGTCTAATGTGCCGCCCCGGCTGCCCCCGATGTCTGACTGGGTGGGAACGCCGGCGGAGGACAGGGACAGTGTGTCCGTATAGAGGCGATAGCGGTAGCCATCTCCCCGGTAGTCCGCCCCGGCTCGAATCAACAGCGGGCCGGTTTCCTGAAGAACATCCAGGCTGGCCTGGAAATCCCCGGGCGCGTCCTCCTGGCGTGCGGATAGACGAATGAACAGCAGATCGGTATCCATGTCCTCTCCGACGCTGGCGGAAAACCAGGTTGCTCCGTTGTCCAGAGAGAGCTCCAAAAAGGCGGGGGACCGCTCCGATGATAGGGGGTGTCCGTCGGGCTGTACCTGATCGGGAAGAAAAATACTCAGGGCATAGCTGCTGCCGCAGACATAATTTCGGACCGCTATATTGCCGATGGCCGCACCATCCACCAGAATGGCCAGCTCACAGGTAAGCGCGTCGAAGAGGACAGGGGACAGCTCGCTTTCCGGCCAGTCCACCCCGGACAGCGGACCAACAGGCTGGGCGTGAAGGAGTGTTCTGTGCCCCGCCTCGATCCCGGGCCACTGGGTCTCCAGGTCCCAGGAGAGCTGGTCCGCGGGGAGTGTGACCGGCTCAGACTGTCCCTGAAAATTGATGGAAACCGAGAGCTCCGGCAGTTGCTCCAGCAGTTCCTCTTGGGCCAGGCCCTGGGGCAGGACGGCAAAGGAGGCGGAGTTCTCCCGCAATACCGGGGCCTGGGCGTAAATCATCTGTTCCGGAGCGGCGGTAACCGTCTGGGTGACCAGCCAGCCGCCCTCCGCCTGCCGGGCCAGCGGGCCGGCGACCTGGCTGGCGTCTATATTCTCAATCTGGAGCTCGCCTCCGGCCTCCACCTGAAGCAGACCGGTTTCCCCTCCGTCCCCTATGAGGATCAGTGGGTACGCGCCGCCTCCGAAGGAAAAGCAGCCGCCCTGGGCGACCCGGATACAGTGGCCGTTCATATCCAAGGTGGTGGGGGTCCAGAAGGGGAAAAACTGGGCGTCCGCCGCGGTTACTGTCAGGTCCTCGGTCAGCCGGACGAGGGGGGCGCTTCCCCCTGCGGCGAACAGCTCCTCCGCGGTGGATACCTCGGTCCATACGTCGGGGAGGGGGTTCTCCTCCGGCTGAACGGGCGGAGCGGCGTGTTCCACGGCCAGCGCCCCCGGTGTGAGCGTGGAGAGGGGCAGCAGCAGGGCTAGCGCCAGCGCAAAGATTTTTTTCATAATAACGCTCCATTTCAGAGGTGATGATATGGCTGGTACGGTGTGGAAGCGCCTGGCTGTTTTTCTGGCCGCCGGATTGGCGGCTGTGGCGGTCTTCCTTTTTTTGATCCGGTTTGACAATAAGTATACCATGTCTGGGACACTTACACAAGACGGAGCTTTGGTGGCAGATCGTACAATTTTTGAGAAAAACGGTTTGATTTGGGCCCCTTACGGCTGGCATCTGTACCCGGATGTCCTTCTGGAGCCGGGAGAGAGGGGATTGGGCTATGCCGTTTACGCGGGGCAGGTGCAGAGCTGGTCAGTCTTTCACAGGGACGCCTCCCCCTATGGCCAGGCCAGCTACCGCCTGATCCTGGAGGGTCCGGAGGAGACGGTCACCGCCTCGCTCTGGCTGCCCGAGGTTTTTTCCGCCTGCAAGGTGTATGTGAACGGAGTCCTGGTGGGACAGTCCGGGGAATTTTCCCCCGACTACCGCCCTCTGGTGCGGGACCTGACCGTCTCCTTTCCCTTGTCCGGCCGGACGGAGCTGCTGATTCAGGCGGAGAACCGGTCCCACTATTACAGCGGCATGACCTATCCCCCGGCCCTGGGCTCCCCCCAGGCCATAGCGGCGCTGGCCGCGGGACGGGCCGCCCTCTACGCCCTGATGAGCTTTGGCACCATGGCCATCGCCCTGTTCTCCCTGGCCGTGTGGACGGGCGGGAACCGGCGGGAGCGGACCGCCCTGTGGCTGGCGGGGCTGACGCTGTCCTTCGCCCTGCGGGTGGGCTACCCCATACGGCTGCTCTTTGGTGTGCGCCATGTGTCCCTGGTCTATGCCCTGGAGGACGCGGCGTCCATGGCGGGGATCTGGTGCGCCCTGGGGCTGGCGCTGGAGCTGGGCCGCCTGAACCGCCGTCCCTGGGCGGAGCGGGCGCGGCGGCTGGCCTTTGGCGTTATGCTGGCGGCGGCGGTGGTGCCCACGCTGGTGCTGCCCTGGGCCCCCGCTTTTACCGGCGTCTACGGGGTTCTGATGTCGGTATGGAAGCTGTTTTCCGCCCTGCTCCTGACCGGGGCCGTCCTGTGGAGCGGGATGCGCGCCAGAGCGGTCTGGCTGGCCGCCGGGGTGGGCGTCTACGCGGGCGGCCTGTTCCTGTCGGTGGTTACCATCAACCGGTTTGAGCCCGCCAGAGGGGCCTGGCCCGACGAGTGGGGCGGCTTTGTGCTGGCACTGTGCTTCGCGGCGCTGATGGTGGACCAGGGGCTGTCCATGGCGGAGGAAAACCGCCGGCTCAACCGGCACTTACAGGAGGAGGTGGAGCGTCAGACCGGCCAGATTGCCGGGCTGGTGGGGGAGCGGCAGAAGCTGCTGTCCGAGTTCCTCCACGATTTAAAGTCGCCTTTGGCCTCTCTGCTGTCCTACGCCCGGCTGGTCCGGGAAAACAACGTTCTGCTGGACGACCGGACCCGGGGACAGCTGGACGTGATTGAGGGCAAGAGCGAGGAGCTGGCCCGGCAGCTGCGCATGATGCAGCAGTTCAACCTGGAAAACCCCATCGCCTCCCGGTGGGAGCGGCTGGACCTGGCGGAATTTTTGAAGGAATTCCACCGCCGGTTCCAGCCCGACGTGGAGGTGAGCGGCCCGGACTTTCTGCTGGAGCTGCCGCCGGAGCTATGTGCCGTCCGGGCGGACCCGGATAAGCTGAGCCGCGCCTTGCAGAATCTGGTGTTCAACGCCGTCAGCTTTACCCCGGAGGACGGGGAGATTGCCCTGTCCCTCCGGCCGGCGGGGGAGTACGCCCGAATCGCCGTGCGGGACAACGGCCCCGGCCTGCCCCCGGAGCTGCTGGATCAGGTCTTTCGGCGGGGCTTCACCACCCGGGCCGAGGACGGGGGAGAGGGCCTGGGCCTGTTCATCGTCCAGTCGGTGGCCAGAGAACACGGGGGCCGGGCGGAGGTGAAATCCAAGCCGGGCCGGGGGGCGGAATTCTCCATCCTGCTGCCCCTGCTGTAGGTAAAAAACGCGGCCTTCCCATCTGGGAAGGCCGCGTTTCACGGCTTATTTGGTGCGTCCGCCGCCGCCCTTGGCAGGGGCCTGCTTCTTGGGAGCGGGTTTCTGAGGAGCCTCTTTCTTGGGGTCGGCTTTCTTTGACTCCTTCGACTCGAGATCGGACAGGGGGTGCTTCGCCTGGAACTCTTGGGCCTTCTGGTGCTTCTCCATACTGGCCTGGAGAGACTTGCTGGGGGTAATCTTCATTCCAATCAAGTCTTGGGTGACCTTGACCTTCTCGCTCTTTAGATGGAGCTGGCCGTCCTCCCCCTTAACCAAGCTGTAAACGGTCTCGAAGCGGTTCCCTGTCATGGGTGTACCGTCTGGCTTGAGCATTTGCCCTATGCTGATATGAACTTTGTCCTGGAACTGGCCGGAGTAGGCCAGGTGGGCGACGGCGCGGCGGGCGGCGGGGTCTTTATTCAGACGCTTAGCCATATCACGAATGCTGGAGTTGAGTCCCCCGGCGCGAGTGATAGTTCCAAGAGTAAGAAGGTCTATTCGGCGGAGGGGGTCCGGCTCGCTGCTGTTTTTCATAATTTCGCGCATGCCGGCGCCTTCTACGATTTGGGATAACGGACGGAGGGTATCAGTCTTGTTCGGACTGGCCAGGGCCATATAGCCATGCAGCTCATGCGTAACAACATCGCCGAAGTTGCTAGCCCCCGTGGCCGTGGCACACACGTGATCGGCGTATTCAACGCCCTTTCCGGGATGTTCTTTCTCAGCGGCCAGGTAAAAGGCTTCGAGAACGCGGTCCTTCTCCTGGTACGAATCGAACATTGTTCTGAGGGCGGGTTCGGCTTCAGGCATGACTGCGAGTGTACTCTCTCTATTCGTAAGATCGCATTGGCTGAAGATCTCACGAACCTGTTTCGTCAGCGCCTCTATCCCGTGGAAGTAGGTTTCACCCAGCCAGTTGTTGTCTTTGGCAATAGCCTTTTCCATATACAGCTTGCCCGCTGCCTGCCGTTCGACCTGGAGCTTGTCGGGGTTCATGATGTCCTGGATGGAATGCCCCTGAGCGGCCAGATAGCAGATGCAGGTGGAGACAGGGGCGGAGCGGGAAAGACGGAAGTGAGCCGAGCATTCAATGCCCTTGTCCACTACCATGGTGTTCAGCTTTACATCGGTTCTGCCGCCCAACTCCTGCTTATATTCACTGAAAAACAGGTTTTCCGTCTGATTCCGGCCAATAGCATGGGCGGCCAAAGTGCCCGACAGGCAGTTGCTGCGCATCTGCTCCCGGCCCTCCATCACCCGCTGGTACTCGGCGGCCTTGGCGGCCTTTGCCTTGTAATGGCCATGTTTGGCGAAGTAGCGCTCCCAGGCGTTGAGGGTGACCTTTTTCAGGGGGGATGGCTCATAGCCGCTTTTGGTGATCTGGACCGGCTCCTTGGGGAACTTCCCCTTGGCATCAGGGATAAGGGCTTCCACCCGCTTGCCCGACATCAGTCCGGAGGACACAAACCGGTTGGTCATCTCCCGCACGTTTTCCCGGTACCAGTCTGTAAAATTCTCGGGATCACCTTTATAGCTCTCCTCCATCATGCTGCGGACCGTCTTGCCGTCCACGGTAATCAGGCCGCCCCGGTCCAGGTAGTCCGTTATTTGCTTACCGGGCATATCTTCTATCTTTTCAAAGACGGGTTGGAGGGCACGGTCCACGGTGGCGGGGGCGTACCGGTAAATCAGGGGGAGCAATTTAATGGATTCGGCGGGATCAGGGGGCATGTCCTTGGGGGATTTGCCCCAGTTTTCGGGGTTGGAGCAGAATTGCTGGGCCATAATGTGGTCAAAATTCTGGAAGTTGACGGTCAGGGTGGAGGGGGTGACGTTGGAGACGGTGCGCACCGCCTCCACCTTTGCGGGGATGGGGGCTTTGAGCTTGTTGTCCAGGAAGTTTCTGGCCCGCTCGTCCGGGACCTTGTCGCTGATTCCGGCGGCGTACTCCATCGCGTTCAAAAAGCCGTCGATCCGCTGGATGCTGGCCATTTCGGTGGAGCGCTTCGCGGCGTCCCGAAGCATTTCCTCGCTGGCCTCCGCCGTAGGGGCCAGCTTTGCGCCGCGGTTGATCAGGCGGATGGTAATGCAGTCGTCCGTCATGGCCGTCCAGCTCTGAGACAGTGTGGATTTGCGGTCTTTCAGCTGGTCAAGCACTCCGCCGATGTATTCCCGCACCTCCGGGGGACGGGAGGGAAGGGTAGCCTGAAGCCTGGTGAAGCGCTCGAAAAACCCCATGTCCACATCGCACACCTTGCCTCTGGGGTCGATGCCGGGGAATTTTTCGAAGGTATCCTGGCTCTCCGGATAGGGCCAATCCCGCAGCTGTTCCTCGGCCCGGTCCATGCCGATTCGCATCTCCACCTGACGCAGGTCGGGCGAGGTGTCGATCATCTCCTGCTCACCGGCGGTCAGCTCTGGGCGGTAGGGGGCATATTCTTCATAAATCGTAGGCATAGTATGTACCTCCTGTTTCAATTGGATAATGTTATTTTACTCTGGGATCTGGGGAAAGAAAAGCCACGTTTTTGCACTGGAACGGTCAATTTGGAATGAAAAAAACCTCCGCCGGTCTGTCCAGCAGAGGTTCGTTCATTTGGAGCGCCCCCCCAGTTGGGGGGGCTTGTCTCTTTTGACGGGGGCAGGGGGCTCCCGGCGGAAGCCCTGCTTGGCGCAGCACCGGTCCCAGGCGGCCAGAAGGTCCTTCTGCTCCGGCGCGGGCCGGAAGCCGGTTCCGGCGATGGGGACCGGCTCCGTTCCGCCCGGCAGGCGGACGTCCACCTGTCTCCCCGCCATGAGGGCGGAGGAGACTCGCTGGGAGGCCAGCTCCCGGCTCTGCCGGGGGGTGGGGGAGGAGAGGCCCTCCGCCTCCAGCCGCTCCCGGAGGGAGACGCCGTCCACCCGGATGAGCGCCTCCGGGCCGGCCTCCTCCCCGCCAGGGAAGAGGGCGGACAGGGTCCGGTCCGCCGCCGCCGCCGCGTAGGGCAGGAGCAGGGCGTCCAGATCAGGACGGGTCAGGTCGGGCGCGTCGAGCGGCTTGCCCCAGTTTTCCGGGTCGGAAAATTGAACCTGGAGCAGCCGATGCTGAAAATCAGGGAAGGTCACGGTCAAGGTTTCAGGGGGAACCAGTACGCTGGACTGGTCCAAAACCGCATGAGGGATGGGGACGGCCAGCCGGCCGGCGTAAAAGGCCTCCACGTCTCCGGGCAGGGGGCCCTGTTTGGAGCCGGAGACATACTCCAGCCCCTGGAGGAACAGGTCGTAGTCCACCACCGCCTCTCCCGCCTCCAAAGAGCGGGCCTGACGGCGGAGGACGGTGCGGCCCTCCCCGTCCAAGCATAGCTTTCCAGCCCGGGTGAGGGTACGGTGGCGGCGGGCAGCGGTGCGCATGGCGTCGTTGATTTGGCGCAGCTCGGGCCGCTCCGCCGCGGTCTGCCGGAGGGCTTGGACAAATTGCTTTGTGGAAGCGGGCCGAACCTGAAGGGCGGCCTCCGCCAGTCCCTGCCGCCGGGCCAGCTTCATGTCAATCACGCTGTACCGCCCCACCGGGTCCACTCCGGGAAAGCGGAGGGCGATGCCGCTGTCCTCCGGCATGGGGGGAAAGCCCCGGAACTGCTTCTCTGCCCGAGCCATGGCGATGGCGATATGGGCGGCGGTCTCCGGAGCCAGCGGGCCGCTGTCCCGCTGTCCGGCGGTGTCCAGAACGCGCTGTTCTTCCGGCGTGAGACGGGGGTCCCGATACGCCGCGTAGAGGTCATAGAGGGCCATGCTCACACCTCCTGAAGCAAATTTGGTTTCTCATAGCGGCTGTTCCTCCCTGGGGCGGGCGGTCACGGTCTGGGCGCCGTCCCGGTCGTAGCGGCCGGTGACATAGCTGGCGTAGTAGCTGCGGGTGATTTGCCGGTAAGGGCGGGAGATGTTGACGGTGTCCCCGTTGTCCAGGGTGAAGCTGTTCTGCTCCAGGCCCGTGACGTGGCTCAGGTTGACCACGTAGCTCTTGTGGCAGCGAAAAAAGTGCCGGTTCAGGTCAATCAGGGACTGGTAGTCCTTGAAGGAGGAAATAGAGCGGAACTGGCGGCCGTCGTCCATATGGAAGATGAGGCTGTGGCCCGCCGACTCCAGATACAGGATATGGGCCATGTTCAACGGTCCCCACACGCCCCCCACCTTTACGGGAAGATACTGCTCCTCCGCCTCCATCCGGCGGCGCAGCAGCTGAGCCAGGGAGGAGATCAGGTCCTCCGGGTCCAGGGGGGCGAGGAGGAAGTCCTCCGCCCGCACCTGGTAACCGAAGACGGCGTGCCGGGGGTCGTCGCCCACCAGCACCAGGGCACAGCCCGGAATGATTCGCCGGACTTCCCACACCCGGTTCTCAAACTCCCCGCCGGCTTCAATGTGGTAGAAAAGCACGTCCAGGGGCTGGTTGGTGAGGGAGGCGATCAGGTCGCCATGCCGGGAGTAGAGATGGAGGGAGAGATTCAGACAGGATGTCTCGATCAGCTCTTCCACCGCCGCCGCCTGTTCCCCAAGCGAATGGGGATCGGGGGTGTATATTCCGATATGCATGGGGCGGCGGACCTCCTTCCCCGGAAATGGTATCGTGCGCTGGGTCTATTTTAGCGTCTGGGTAAACGGTTGGCAAGGACTTTTTTAGGACTCGGGCGTGGACTCAGGGGCAGGCTCAGGGTCCAGATCAGGAGTTGGGTAGGGTTCCGGTTCGGGCTCAGGCGGGGGATCCTCTACCGCGATGGTGATGGGGACAGACAGGCGCTGGTCACCCACGCAGTGGACCGAGAAGGTGTAGCTGGTTCCCGCCAGAGTATCGGCGTTGATGTAGAAGAGAGCCGAGCCGTCCGCGTTGACAATCAGGTTATTCTCATACGCGCCGGGCACCCAGGTCCAGGTGGCGTCGGGTTCGCCCTGTACCGTGACGGTGGGCGTCAGGGTCACGGTGTCGCCGGGATAGGCGGTGATCTGAAGGGCGGAGCCGCTGGCGGCGCTGGCGGTTATGCCGGCCAGGCTGCCCCGTCCGGTGACGGCGAAGGTGAGCATCTGGTTGCCGGTGACCTCGTCGCCCCGCATGGAGTCGGGCCGGATGTCGATAGTGAGGGAGCCGCCCAGCTTGGACCAGTTGTTCACAGTGGTCTCGCCCATGGTGATGGTGCCGTCGGGCAGGCTGGACTGGACGTATGCCGAGTTGATAAACCATGCGTCCTCCGCGGCGTGAATGGTCAGGGAGGTGATTGTCCTGGCTCCGGTGAGCAGAACGGTGAACTCGGTGGTGGAGCCGCTGGCAAAGCTGCCGCCCTCGGGCAGATAGCTGACAATGTTGTCCAGGGTGACTGTGCGGCTGTCGCCGTCGAAGTCCTGATAGCCCACCGTCATGTTGACCGACCCGAAGGTGCCCGCGCCGGCCACGACCTCCTCGGCGGGCGTGACGAAGCGGAAGGTGACGGGGACCACAGGCTGCTCCTGCCCGGCCATGGAGATGGGGATGGAGCCGGTGGTGAAGGAGTCGGAGATATAGCAGCTGCTGTCCAGGTTGGCGGCGGCGTTGTTCTGGGGGTCGCCCAGATAGTTGTTCACCACGGCCCGGTCGAAGCTGACATTTGGCCCGGAGCTGACCACCGACAGCCCGATGATCTCGCCGATGCCGTCGATGTCGAAGGGCAGGTCCACAATCTGGCCGCTGGAGATGGAGCTGTACAGCTGCCGCGTCTCCGTCTGACCCTCCGGGTTTACCGTGGAGGTGGTAAAGTCGGTGAGATAGAAGTAGGGGGACTGATACACCGTCTTGTTCTCCGCGGGATCCAGAGCGGTGGTGTACCGCAGGGCCACAGCGATGTCGCTGATTTCGGGGGTGAGCTTGGCCGACTGGCCGGAGGCCAGCTGGAGGCGCGCCACCTGATTCATGTTGGACAGCGGCGACTTGCCCGAGATGGAGGCCTCGGGCTGGGTGGAGCTCAAATCGACGTTGCCCATGTCAAAGTAGTAGGTGTCCAGCAGCACCCCGCCCTTCACCCGTTCGATGATGGCGTGGCTGATGATGGGCTGGCCCAGGGTGGAGGTGGAGCCACTGCTCAGCTTCAGCAGCCGAATGGCCGACATCAGGCTGACATTCTGATTTTTGGCGTAAAGCACCGGCGTATCGTTGAACTCACCCAGTGAGCTGATCTGGAAGGTGTTCTGGACGGGCCGACCGCCGTAGATGGTGGTGTAAACCAGAGTGGCGGTCACCTGGTCCCCCTCCCGGAAAGTATAGGTCTTGCCCAGCAGGGTGCCGGGGTAGAGGTAGATGTTCAGCGTCTCGCTGCTGGCGTCGGGGATGCGGGAGATGGAGGTACTCCAGTTGGCGTCCTCCTCCCCGGCCTGCACCTCGATGACATTCTCCTGGAAGGAGATAGTGGTGTTGTTATTGGCCGGGATGGACACCGGCTGGCCGTTGGTGCCCTGGGTCAGCTCGGTCTCAGTGGTGGGCTCCCGGTAGAACTCCGACAGAACCGGGCTGAGGAAGACTTCTCCCAGACCACCCACCTGGGTGACTGAGACCGTGTCGATCTTCCACACCCCTGAGCCTCCGGACCGGGTGATCTCCAGAGCGGTGATGGACCGCACATCGGTCAGGGAGATCGTGAACCGGTCCATGTGGGTGGGACGGTAGAGCCAATGGGTCTTATCCGTGTCGTTGTAGGCTTTGATCTGGGCGGTGAGGTCAAAGGCATAGGACTGCTGCTGTCCGCTGCTGTCCCGGTAGTAGAGGGTAGCGCTGAATTGGCCGCCTCCCAGGGCGCTGTTGAAGGGGTCGGACATCATGGCGCCGTCCTGACTTACGCCGGCGCTGTCCTTGCTGGTGGCGATGCAGAACAGCAGGTCCACGGCGGTGGCGGTGCCGGTGACGGGGAATTCCTTGACCACCTCCACATTGTTCGTCTCGGATTGGGTGATATCGTCCAGCCCGTCGATGCCGTTTTCAGAGCCCTCGTCCATATAGGTGATGTCGATCCAGCCCACCCGGCTGACCACCCAGCTGCGGCTGACGCCGGTGTTGCCCTGAAGGGTGACAGTGATGTTCTCAATGTTTAGCTTGTCGAACACGTTGCTGGTGGAGGAGGTGTTATCGCAGATGACGCGCACGGAGCGGATATTTCCATAATTTTGAGTGGTCTTGATCTGGAAGGACTCAGTGATCCCCCGGCGGAAGGAGTCGGAGGCCAGCTGCTGGTTGGCCAGCACCACGCCGCTGGTCCCGTTTTCAAAGACCAGCTGAAAATAGAAGTAGTTTCCGCTGCCCGCGTCCTCCAGGTCAGCCACCTTCACATCCACCTGGTAGACAAATTTGGGGATGGCCAGCCCAAGATTTTTCAAGGTTTCCTCATATGTCATGGAGTCAGGCAGGCTGGTTAGATACTCCTCTGTCTGAAGAGGCAGGTCCGGCGCGACCGGCTCGCCGTTCTCGTCGAAGAGGGAGAAGTTGATGGTGCGCTGGTTGGCCCGGTCGTAGAGAAGCACATCCTGGCGGACGGTGGCCACCAGCCGGCCGGTGAAGTCCCGCCGCCAGTACAGGTGGGCGGTGTCGCCGCCGTCCGCGGAGCGCTCGCCATAGCGCTGCTCCACGCTTTCCAGGGCGTAGACCTCCACATATTCGATCTGCCACTCGTTGGTGCCGTCCAGGGTCAGGGTGATCGCGTCGATGGTGGCCACATCGTCCAGCTCCACCACAAACTCGCACCGGCAGTTGCGGCGCATGTGCCGGTCATACTGCAATTTGGGGTCCGCGACGCTGTAGGAGTCCTTCAGCCGGAAGCTGGTGCCGTAGAAATCGGCGGACAGGGCGGACAGGGAGTAGTCGGTAGTGGTGTGCCGGTTTCCGGCGGTGTCGGTATAGCTGAGGGTGAGGGTAACGGGGTCGGTGGTTCCCGATGTCTCAATGTCGGCGGTTTTGATCCGGACCAGATACTGGTTGGAGTAGTCTCTGGCCTTGGGAGCGCCCGGCTCCAGCCGGCCGTCCTCCAGAGAGGCGGAGATGCTGCTGCCGCCGTTGAGCTGCTGGCCCTGAGAGGAGGCGGCGGCGAAGCTGTAGGCGGGGGTCAGGCTGGTCCGGAATATACAGGCCAGCTTTTTCGCGTCGTATTTGCAGTTGAAATTGGTGCTGGTAACCCCCTCGTAGAAGCAGATATTTTCTATGGTGATGGGGTCGCTTCTGGTGTCCACCGTGCCCGAGTTGCTGGAGGTGAAGCCGGCGGGAACAGAGCCGTAGGACATCTGAACGCTGATTAGGCTGTTATACTCGGCCAGCCGGATGGGCAGGGCCACGTTTTCGTTCTGCTGGAAGATGCCGGAGATCCAGGTCTCCCAGCTCCCGCCGGTCAGCTTGCCCTGGTTTTCCTTTAAAAGGTAGATCAGATAAGTGGTGGAGAAGGGGATATCCACCTGCCGGGTGGAACCCCGGGTGTCCCGGTACCGGATGGTGAGGGTCATACACTCCTGACGGAAGATGTTCATATTGTACCAGGACAGTCTGGCGTCCTCCCCCGCCTGGCTGTCCATCTGACTGCTGGCGGCGAATCGGGCCTCTTTGCCGTAGCCGCGGCCGTTCCAGGCCAAAAAGCTCTCCGCGCCCGCGCCCAGCGTGTCTGCCAGCTGGATGGACACGCCCACGCCGGTGCCCCTGTTGTCCAGGTAGGGGCCCTCGCCCTGGGGGTAGTTGATCAGGTTGCGGAGGCCTCCGGCGGTAAAGCTGACGTTGTTCCGTCCCAGGATGGTGACCTCGGTGGTGCCGCTCTCGGCGAGGAGCCGCCCTGACCAGGGGCGGGTGCGCTCCAGGCCGAAGCCTCCGTTCCAGTAGTTGCTGCTTCCGTCGCCCAGGTAGTCCAGCTCCACCAGACGTATGCTCTGAAGGATCAGGCTGTCATCCTCGTCCAGGCTGACGTTGATGGAATTGATCTGGGCGATATTCTGGGGCATGACGAGAAGAAAGCAGGTGCCGGTGTAGGGCCGCAGGCAGGTTTCCGATACGTTTTGATAGGTATAGTAGTTGCCCACATAACCCGATGAGAGCCCCTGCATTTCCCGGACGGAGGTTTCAAACCAGGGGGAGGTGATGGTGTGGTTGTAGTCCTTTTCGGCCCCCTGCACGTTCTGATTGAGCTGGACCGCCCCGTAGCCCTCCCTGAAACGGATCGTGCGCTGGTGGGACAGGCCCAGGGTGTCGGTGTAGCTGATGGTGATAGTGCCGTCTTTGTTCACATAGCCGTCGCTGCCCGTCACCAGCTCCACCGCGTAGGTGGACAGCGCGGCAGAGTGAGTGCTGGAGGGGACGGATTCGGTGTACACGATGGCGCCGGTGTTCTTTTTGCTGCTGTTCAGCTCGTTGGTATCTTTGATATAGGTGGTCATATCGGTGGTATAGGCCACATACTGCCCCTGGAACCCCCGGAAGCGCTGCCCGCTGCCGTCCTCAAGGGCGCCCTCAATGGGGCCGGTTGCCCTGGCGATGGTCAGGGTATCGATCTCCAGGGCTTGCCCGCCGGTTTTGTAGAGGTAGACCCCCAGGATACGCTGGGCCCGGTGGGGCAGGAGGATGGACAGGGAATTGGTCTGCCCCTCCTGAAAGCCGTCATTCACGCCCAGGAAGTCCTCGGTGGCACTGTCAAAATCCACTTCCTCGGTGTAATAGAGCTTGCCGTCCGGCCCTTCGTAGTACAGTGAGAAGTAGATATTTCCGTCGCATGTGCTGGCGGAGTGGGCACGGACCACGTACAGATCCTTCCCGCTGACAGGAGACACGGCGTTGAGCTGATACTGTCCGCTCTTGCTGCCCCGCTTGATCTCGCCGCCGTTTTCCAGCTCAAACCTTGCGCGGGCCTGGCTGGCCTTGCTGGCCAGATTGTTGTCCAGGTTGTCCGCCGAGGCGGGGAAGGTCATGGCCCCCAGCGCCAGAGCCAGGACAAGAACAAACCCAAATCCGCGGAAAAAACCTCGTTTCATGGAATATACCTCCCTGTTGTAATGGCGAAACCGGAAAACATTTCCGATATAACTCTACAATAACGATTAAATGCTATCAAAAATAATGATTAAATGCTATCAAAAATTTTTACCCAAAACAATCGCTTTTCAAAAACCGCTTCTTAACCGCAAAATTGGCAGGAGCGCGGAAGAGCGGGATGATGTATAATAAAAACACAAAAAATGGCCGGGTATGCCCGGCGCGAAGGAGCGAAACGAGATGAAAAAGGGAAAGCGGCTGGTCCTGATCATCCTGCTGTCCATCCTGGGAATCGTAATCGGATCGGGCGTGATTGGCCTGCTGCTCAGCACCCCGCTGTTTCATATGGACAGGATTTACGACGGCGAGGTGACCGTTCAGGACTTTTTCGTCCCGCACGACCTGACCGATCCCCGGATCTGGGTGGTGGGCCTGACGGTGGTCGCGGTGGGCGCCGTGCTGTGGCTGGCGCTGGGCCGGAGGTCCTTCGGCGGCAAGCGGCTGCTGGGCGGCTCGGCCAAAGGGGTGGACAGCCCCCTGGAAAACAGCCGTTTCCTCACCGACAAGGAACGAGACGCCAATTTCCCCAGCTTCAACTTTTTCCAGGCCGCCGCCTCCAGCAAGGACGGCGTCCCCGTCCGGGCGGTGATGGACAAAAAGGGCAACCTTCAGGTGAACATTCTGGGCGGAGCCCACGCCCTGGTAATCGGCGCCACCGGTTCGGGCAAGACCACCACCTTTATCAATCCCATGATTCAGATCATCGGGGCCACCTCCGCCGGCTCCTCCATGATTATGACCGACCCCAAGGGGGAGCTGTTCTCCCTGCACAGCAAGTACTTACAGTCCCGGGGCTACAACGTGATGGTGCTGGACCTGCGTGATACCTACTCCTCCTACCGCTGGAACCCGCTGGACTCCATCTGGGAGATGTACCAGCAGTACGTATCCCTGGGCCGGGGCATCTACGTCCACCGGGACGCCATCATCGACTACCCGGACCTGAAGTGGGTGGGGGATCCGGAGCTCTTCGGCGAGCAGTGGTACGAGTATCAGGGGAAGGCCTACTCCAACCGCGGTCAGTTGGCCGACGAGGCCAGTGTGGCCCGGCAGAAGATTTTTGACGAGATGTACGAGGACCTGAACGACCTGGTCAGCGTGATCTGCCCCATTGAGAGCAAGGACGACCCCGTCTGGGAGAAGGGAGCCCGGTCCATTATCATGGCCACCCTGCTGGCCATGCTGGAGGACAGCGAGATCCCTGAGCTGGGCATGACCAAGGAGAAATTCAATTTCTTCAACCTGAACAAGATTATCGCCAACAGTGAGGACAATTTCCGGGAGCTGAAGGCCTACTTCGACGGCCGCTCCCCGCTGTCCTCCGCCGTCACCCTGTCCCGGCAGGTGGTGTCCGCCGCCGACTCCACCCTGTCCAGCTACATGTCCATCGCGTTTGATAAGCTGTCCATGTTCAATGACCGGGGGCTGTGCGGCCTGACCTCCGCCACCGACATCAACCCGGAGGACTTCGCCAACCGGCCCACCGCCCTGTTTATGAAGATTCCCGACGAGAAAGACACCCGCCACGGGCTGGCCGCTGTATTCATCCTGTGCATGTACAAGGCCCTGATCAAGGTGGCCTCCAGCCGGGAGGACCTGTCCCTGCCCCGGAACGTATACTTTATTCTGGACGAGTTCGGCAACATGCCGAAAATCGAAAAATTCGACAAGATGATTACCGTGGGCCGGTCCCGGAAGATCTGGTTCAACATGGTGGTCCAGAGCTACTCTCAGCTTAACAACGTCTACGGCGAGCAGGTGGCCGACATCGTCAAATCCAACTGCGGCGTGAAGATGTTCATCGGCTCCAACGACATCGGCACCTGCAAGGAGTTCTCCGAGCTGTGCGGCAACGTCACTGTGTCCACCCGGTCCATCTCCTCCTCCATGGGAAGCAAGGAAGGGGATCTGAATGTGTCCACCCAGCTCCAGACCAGACCGCTGATCTACCCCAGCGAGCTGCAAAAGCTGAACAACAAGCAGTCCACCGGAAACGCCATCATTGTCACCTTCGGCAACTTTCCGCTGAAGACCAAATACACCCCCAGCTATCTGTGCCCCCTGTACCAGTTCGGCGAGATGGACCTGACCGATGTGCGGTCCAACGTATTCTACGCCGACCGGGTTTTTTACGACATCACCCGCCGGAACAAGATGATGCTCCCAGAGCAGGAGCAGGAGGCGGTGTAACTTCAGACCATGGAAGAGGAGGGAGGACCCTTGAAAAACATGATCGCCCGGGGAGCGGCCGCCGCTCTGCTGGCGCTGGGGCTGTGCCTCCCGGCGGCGGGCTATCTGGACCCCAGCTACTCCGGCGACCTGGACCCAGCCACCGGCCTGCCCGCCGCCATGGCCCAGCAGGTGAATCAGGGCTCGGTGGTCCCCCTTGGAGAGGGCTGCGGCTTCGACCGGGACAGTCAGCGCTATGTGATCCAGGTGGGCAGCTACAGCTTCACCGCCTCTGTCCCCCCAGGCATCATCCTGGATAAGGATGGGACGGTGTCTGTTAAGCTGCCCGAGCAGCTCACCGGAACGCTCTATAAAAACGGCGACCCGGTGGACCAGCCGGACCTGTCCCAGATATCCGGCGTGGGCTCCTATCTGCTTCATGTCCGGAGCGCCAGCGGCTTTGACGAGGCCCAGTTCGCCTTCACCATTCAAAACTCCCCCACCCGCACCCTGATTGAGTACGCTCTTCCAGAGGGCTTTTCCTTTACCTCCGTGACCATTGACGGTCAGGATGTATCCGCTGGGTACAGCAATTATATCGAGCTGCTGTCCGAGGGGGAGTACCGCCTGCAATACGCCTGCGAGGAGATTGCCCGCAGCTACAGTCTGGCTTTCACTGTGGACCGCACCGCTCCCGTCCTGGCGCTGCCCCAGGTGGTGGAGGGGGAGGCCCAGGAGCCGGTGACCATTGAGGACCTGGAGGCGGGCACCTGGCTGGATGTGGACTGTGACGGCGAGGTCCGTCAGGTTACCTCCGCTCGAACGGTGTTCAGCGAGCCGGGGCGGTATACGATTACCACCCACGACCAGGCGGGCAACTCCAATACCTACCGCTTTATCATTCATTTTTACCTGAATATCAGCGCCGTCACCGCCATCGCCCTGGCGGCGGGCGGGATAATTGGACTGATTTTTTACAGCCGCTGGGTGCGAAAACACGCCCGGGTGGGCTGAGATACATAGAAGGAGGGGCCGACGATGGGAAAGTGGCTCGCGAGGCTGCTGTTTGATTGGGTGTTTGTACTGCTGTGCAGGCTGTTGCAGGGTCTGCTCAAGCTGGTGGATTTTATGGAGTCCTTTTTCGACATTTTTGCCGGCACCTCCAAGGTGATGTACAAGGACAGCGGCGACTTTCTCATCAACATCTTTTTCGGCCACGACGCGGTGACCAACGCCTTCTGGGCCATGGCCCTCATCGCCATTGTGATGGCCTTCGGCTTTTGCATTGTGGGCATGGCCCGAAAGGCCGCCGACGTCACAGATTCGGTGAAGCAGTCGGTGGGGCAGATTTTTTCCAACTTCATCCGCTGTCTGGTCATCATCCTGCTCCTGAACGCCATCTCGGTGGCGGCGGTCAACATCACCAACGTGCTGCTGGACCGCATTAACTTCGCCCTGGAGAATGCCGCCATCCTGAATCGGGAAGATGAGGAAAAGAGCTTTTCCGATGCGGAATACGCCGCCATGGCCCGGGTGCTGGCCACGGTGGCCAACTACTCGGTAAACCCCTCCGCCGACAGCCGGTACAACGTCAACAGCTGCTTCAACGCCATCCGCAACGATTTGCTGGCCCTCCATGTCAACGGCTTCTTTGACTACGACTACGGCATGGACGAAAACGGCCACCACACCTGGCAGTCGGCCCTGGCCCTGCTGGCCACCTCGTCGGACCTGACCGCGGACCTGAAGCTGGACACCTACTACTCCGATGTGACCTACGCCGTTCAGACGGTGAGCAGGGAGATCAGCACCTACAAGGACTTCGCGCCTGTCCAGGCGGCCCGGATGGATACCGACAGCGTGATCGAAACCGATGTGCTCATCTTCCTCATCGCCGGTATGGAGGCTGCCCAGAACGGGATGTACAACAACGGCAGCTATGACGACGCCCTGCGCCGGGGCTACGTCACCGGGGAGAAGGACTATATGAACCTGACGCAGGTCCGCCGGGACTTTGACATCTGGGAGATGGACTATCTGGTGGCTTACATCTCCTCCGTCGTGTTCATCGTTATAATGGCAATCTGTATTTTTACCTTTATCGTGCGTATGTTCAATCTGATGCTGCTCTATCTGGTGGCGCCTTTGTTTGCTTCCAGCATGCCCATTGACGACGGGGGCAAATGGCAGAGCTGGACACAGGCCTTTGTCATCCAGCTGTTCTCCGGCTTCGGCAGCGTGATCGCCATGCGGCTGTACCTGATTATCATCCCGCTGGCATTGAGCAGTGATCTGGTCTATTTCCCCGGCGACGGGGCGGGCTTTGCCGTTCTGAACCGGATGGCCCAGCTGCTCATGGTGTTGGGCGGCGCCTGGGCGGTACTCCAGGCCAGCGCGGTTATCACTGGCATTCTGGCCGGTAATCCGGGCATGGCCGCCATCCAGCAGGAGGGCCGCATTGGCGGCATGGTGACCCATGGAGCCATGTCCGCCGTCCGCGGCACGGGCCGGATCGCGGGTGGAATCATCAAGAGCCCGATCACAGCTACCAAAGGCATTAAGGGCCTGAAAAACCGCCTGGAAGCACACCACGACAAAAAGTCTCAACATATGGCCCGGAAGGCTCTGCGGCAGCAGAACAAGGCGGATAAGCTGTTTGACCAGGCGGACAAGAAGCAGGACAAGGGGAAGAGCCAGCGCAGCGTCCGGCGGACTATGGGCCATGCGATCAAGGCTCAGGACAAGGCGTCAAAGACCGAAAACAAGCTGGACAAACGGCAGGCAAAATACGGCCAGGCGGCTTATACGCCGAAAAAAACGTATGGCGGTATTGGCAGCGACAGTATGAGTGGAATGTCCTCCTCCGACAGTGAGGGTTCCGCCTCCGGAATATCCTCTTCCGGCGGATTCACCGGTACACCCAGAACGCTGGGCGGTCCCGCCCCCACAGAACCTCGTTATGTGTCTCCGGCCAGAAAAGCCGCGGCAGAGAAGGCGGGGGCGTCTGCCGCGGCGGGTCCCTCCGGCGTCAGTAAATCCTCCGGCGGGAGCGCGGCTGTCGCCCCTCCCCCGCCCAGGGCACGAGCGCAAAGCACCGGGTCTGAAACGGCTTCCGGTGGAACGTCTTCCGCCGGTGGAGCGTCCTCCTCCGGCGGCGGCTTTACCGGAACGCCCCGGACAGCGGGCGGCGGAACGCCCCCGTCCAGGCTCCGACCACAGAGCGCCGGGTCTGGAACGGCTTCCGGTGGAGCGTCCTCCTCTGGCGGCGGCTTTACCGGCACGCCCCGGACAACGGGCGGCGGAACGCCCCCTCCGCCCCCGCCCTCGGGACGAAAGCCCGGGAGCAGCGCGCCGCCCCCGCGAAACAAGCGATGACTGACGAATTGAGGTGAGCCCATGCGCATCATTCCAAAGAAGACAAAGGTATCCACGGAATTTTTCCGGGGCGTATCCCTGGCGGATGTCCTGGTGGGGTTCTTTGGAGTTCTGGTAATCTTCTTTGTCTTTCTGTCCTCCTTGCCCTACCGGCTGTGGATCGACCTGGGACTGCTCTTTCTCTTTGGCTTTTTACTGGCTCGTATTGACGATGAGCCAAATTATATGTTCCTGTTTCGGATGCTGCGCCATTTTTCCTACGTACGCCGGTATCAAAAGATTCCCTATATCCCGGTAGACGAGCGGGAGGACCCCATGATGGGGATGAACCGGAAGCAGCGGCGGGCCTACCGCAGGAAAAAGAAAAAGGAGCGCAAACAGGCGCTCAAGCGGAAAAAACAGCAGGAGAAGCAAAAAAAGAAACAGCAAAAGCAGCAGAAGAAAAACAAGGGTAAGGTTCTGGAGGACCCAGAACCGGAGGAGCCGCTCCCCGAGGAGGCGGAGCAGGAGCCGCCCGAAGAGGAGGCCCCGCCGCCCTTGACGCGGAAAGAGAAGCGCGCGGCAAAAAAAGCGGAGAAAAAGGAACGAAAGCGAAAAAAGAAGGCGAAAAAGGCGGAGGATAAGTTCCTCAAGGACAAAAAAATCCCCGAGGCGGACAAAACCCCCATTCGGGAGCGCCGCAAGCGGGAGGCGGAGGAGCGCTATTACAAGGCCAAGGTGGCCGAGCAGCGGCGGAAGCGGGTGGACATCCAGCGGATGTACCTGGTGACCGAAATTCTGGACGGCTTTATCTGCTACAGCGGCCAGTACTATGGAGCGGTGATTGAGATCCCGCCAGTGGAGTTCCGCTTTTTCAGCGAGCACCGCCAGTCCAACGCCATCGACCGGGCGCTGGGCGGCGTCATCCGCTCCGTGGGGCCGAAATATGCCGCCAACCTGGTGAAGCTGGAGCGGCCCATGGTGCTGGACGAGTACATTGACGGCGAGTACGATAAAATCGACGCCCTGAAAAAGGGCTATGAGCGGGGCGTGTTCTCCGAGGAGGAGCTGAAGGCCCGGATTGAGGTGATCTACGACCGGATCAACCAGCTGCGCCAGCAGAACCTGATGGACAAGGTGCTGATTCCCCACTTCTATCTGGTCCTGTTCGACAGCGATAAGCGCCAGCTGGAAAACCAGATGCGCTCCGCCATCACCAGCCTGACCCAGGGGGAGATGGTCCCCCATCGGCTGAACGACAAGGAGCTGGCCGTTTTTCTGCGCTATGTGAACAGCGCGGACTTTGACGAGCGGGAGATTGAAGACACAGACCCCGCCGACTACGCCCTGTTTGCCATGCCCGAGTCCCTGGAGCTGAAGCACCGCACCGCCGAGGTGAACAGCGTGATCACCCATACCTTCCGTGTGTCCAACTACCCCCTGGAGGTGGAGGACGCCTGGGGGGCCAGCCTGTTTGACCTGCCGGGCACCAAGGTGGTGATGAAATTCAGCCAGATGGACCGGGAGAAGTCCATCCGGGCCATCGACCGTTCCATCAGCGAGCTGAACAGCCAGCTGGATAAGACCGAGGTGTCCAGCCGGGTCCTGGAGCTCCAGACCCACATAGAGACCCTGTCCGAGCTGTTGGTCATGCTCCAGAACAACAACGAAAACCTGATGGCCATGAACATGTATATCACCGGCTACGATATTATGGCCACCCGGGACAACAAGCTGCTGGTGCCTCAGCCGCCCCCCTCCGTCCTGCCCCGGATCAGCGAGATGAAGAAAGACATCAAACGCTCCTTCACCGAGAAGGGCTTCCGCCTGAACGACCTGTCCTTCCAGCAGTTCGAGGGCTTTGTGGCCACCCAGGTCAACGGCTACGACCCCTTCGCCAAGTCGGCCCGGGGGGTACCCAGCAGCACGGTGGCCGCCGTTTTCCCCTGGATTTACGCCAGCCTCAGCGACAGCAAGGGACTGAGCCTGGGCTCCAGCGACGGGGTGCCCACCTTCATCGACTTCTTCCGCCGGGACAGTGAGCGTGTCAACTCAAATATGGTCATCGTGGGCAAGTCGGGCGGCGGCAAATCCTACGCCACCAAGAGCATCCTGTCCAACCTGGCCGCGGACGACAGCAAAATTTTTGTCCTAGACCCGGAAAACGAGTATACCGAGCTGGCCGGCAACCTTCACGGCAAATTTATCAATGTGGCCAACGCCTCCCACGGCCGGATCAACCCGTTCCACATCATCACCTCTCTGGAGGACGATGAGGCGGAGGACGGTCAGGAAACCAGCTCCTACGCCGCCCACCTCCAGTTTTTAGAGGAGTTTTTCCGCCAGATCCTCCCTGAGATTGATGGGGACGCGATGGAGTATCTGAACAACCTGATTAACCGGGTATACAGCCAGAAGGGGATCGACCAGTATACCAACCTGAACACCCTCCGGCCGGAGGACTACCCCATTTTCGACGATCTGTACGACTGCGTGCTGGAGGAGTTCCAGCGCACCAAGAGCGACTACCTGAAGACCAACCTCCGGGTGCTGATGAACTACATCGCCAAGTTTTCCACCGGTGGGCGGAACGCCAATATCTGGAACGGTCCCTCCACCCTGTCTACCGTAGAGAACTTCATTGTGTTCAATTTCCAGTCCCTGCTGGCCAACCGGAACAACACGGTGGCCAACGCCCAGATGCTGCTGGTGCTGAAATACCTGGACAACGAGATCATCAAAAACCGGGAGTACAACCTGAAATACAAAGCCAGCCGAAAGATTATCGTGGTCATTGACGAGGCCCATGTATTTATCGACGCCAAATACCCTCTGGCCCTGGACTTCATGTTCCAGTTGGCCAAGCGCATCCGGAAATACAACGGCATGCAGATTGTCATTACCCAGAACATCAAGGACTTTGTGGGCAGCGAGGAGCTGGCCCGGAAGTCCACCGCCATCATCAACGCCTGCCAGTACAGCCTGATCTTCTCCCTGGCTCCCAACGACATGCATGACCTTTGCACCCTCTATGAAAAGGCCGGGGGAATCAATGAAAGCGAGCAGGAGCAGATTATCTCCGCGCCCCGGGGCCAGGCCTTTGTGGTGACCGGGCCGGCCAGTCGGGCCACCCTCCAGATCGAGACCCCTGAGCCGGTGGAGGACCTGTTTACCAATCCGTTCTACGCCACCCACTTTTTCGGCGGCGAGGAGGGCATGCAGGTCTGGGAGGATGAGGTCGGCCCCAGCCGTCCCGCCCGCTGGGCCTGGGAGGAGGAGCAGGCCAGCCGCCTGAGCTTTACCCCGGAAGAGGAGGACCTTCCCGATTTCCGCGCCAGCGGCATCTCCCTGGTGGAGGTGGAGGACGAAGGGGAGGAAGAAATCCTTCTCATGGGGGAGGATACCCCGGTAGCACAGGAGCTGCCCAGGCATATGATTTTCCAGGCAGAGGAGGAAGAGAACGGGGACGGAGAGGACGGCCCATTCAGTCCCGCCGCCCTCCAGCGCTACGGGTTTGAGGCGCTGGTACAGGAGATCCGCCGCACTGTCCGCCAGGAGCTGGAGAACGAGCGGGGAACCGCGTACCGGGAGGAGCCCGTTGCCAGGGCGGAGGAGAACTGGTCCGATCCGGCGGGCGTTGAGGATAACGACGACATATTTGCCGATCTCTTCGCCCCGCCCCCACCGGTTGAGCCGCTGTGGGAGCCCCCCGCGGAGGAGGCGCCTGTGTCGGTGGACGATCTGTTCGCCGGCCTGTTCCAGGGCCAGGAGAACCAGGAGGAGGCTGAGCCCTCGGAAGAGGAGAGACTCTGGTTCCCCGATGTGCCTCCAGAGCCGGAACCGGAGCCGGAACCCGAACCCGAGCCGGAGGAGCCTGAGGAGCTGCCCCTGGTCTACGAGGTCACGCTGGAGCAGCTGATGGCCATGACAGACTGAGGGCGTTGAAACGAAAGCATGGGAAAGTAAGAATGGAACATGAGAAATTTGGCGCCGCCTTGGAGAAAGAGAACCTTTTTTCCTACAACGAAGAGCGGGCCAACCACTACGCCGCCACCTGTCTCAAGTTTGCGGCCATTGTCGCCACCCTTATGTGGATCCTGAATATTTTGGGCTTTTTCATTGTAGATAAGACCTCAATGAATATCGTAATGCCCACGGGAATCCTCCTGTTTTTACTGCCTCTGGCGAGAAAATGGCTGAACCTCAAGCTGGGACGGGGGGAGAAATATTTTATCGTGTGCTGTTTCCTGCTGGGCATCTCCGCCATGTCCTTCGTGCTGACGTTGCAGATGATTATGGCTTGGACCTGTCCGATCGTGCTGTCCTGCCACTATTACTCTCCCCGGTTCACCCGGTTCGTCGCCGCGGGTACCCTGCTGTGCATGTTGGTATCCTTTTATATCGGCATTTTCGTAGGAGTTTGGGACAGCAATATTATGCGCTCCAGCGCGGAGCTGGCCGGTGTGGCCACCCGGGTAGAATTTATCCGGGTGGCGGCAGCGGCTGGAGATAATATCCTGCTGCGGGCACTGAATTTCTATTATATGCCCCGGGCGGTGGTGATCGTAGTGGTCTATCTGATCTGTATCACCCTGTCCAAGCGGACCCACGGTCTGCTGAGCCGGCAGGATGAGATCGTCCGGGAGAGTCAGCGCATCGGCACCGAGTTGTCCATCGCCACCCAGATTCAGGCGGATATGCTGCCCTCCATTTTTCCGGCCTTTCCAGAGCGCGGTGAGTTTGACATCTACGCCACCATGGACCCTGCCAGGGAGGTGGGCGGCGACTTCTACGACTTCTTCATGGTGGACAACCGGCACCTGGCTATCGTCATGGCTGATGTGTCTGGCAAGGGGGTGCCCGCCGCCCTGTTTATGGTTATTGGCAAGACCCTCATTAAGGACCACACCCTGCCCGGCGCGGACCTGGGAGAGGTGTTCCGGCAGGTCAACGAACTGCTGTGCGAGGCCAACAAGGAGGGACTGTTCATTACCGCTTTCGAGGGAGTGCTGGACCTGGTCACCGGCGAGCTGCGCTTTGTGAACGCCGGCCACGAGCCCGCCTTTCTCTGCCCTGCGGGGGGAAGCTACGCGCCCCGAAAGACCCGCCCCGGCTTTGTGCTGGCAGGAATGGAGGGCATGACCTTCCAGGCGGACAGTGTGACCCTTTCCCCAGGCGACAAGCTGTTCCAATATACCGACGGCGTAACAGAGGCCACCCGGAGCGACCAGGAGTTGTACGGCATGGACCGGCTCCAGGCGGTGCTGGATCGAAACCGGGACGCATCACCCCGGGGCCTGCTCTCCGCTGTTAAAACGGATATCAATGCTTTTGTGGGGGAAGCGGAGCAGTTCGACGACATCACCATGCTTTGCCTGGAATTCAAACAGTACATGTCCCAGAAGGAGAGGAGGCCGTAATCGTGAATGAACTGACCTTGAGCGCCACCCTGGAAAATGTCCCGCTGGTGACGGAGTTTGTGGATGAGCAGCTGGAGACCTGGGGCTGTTCCCCAAAGGTGCAGATGCAGATCGATATCGCCATTGATGAGATTTTCTCCAATATCGCCAACTATGCCTACAATCCGGAGACTGGCCCGGCCACTGTTCGGGTTTCGGTGAACGGAGAACCGCTCACTGTTACCATTACCTTTATCGACCAGGGCGTGCCTTACAATCCCCTGGAAAAACAGGACCCGGATATCAGTCTGGCCGCAGAGGAACGGCAGATCGGTGGGCTGGGCATATTTATGGTGAAGAAGCTGATGGATGATATCACCTATGAGTACCGGGATGGACAGAATATCCTGATCGTCCGCAAAGCGGCGGAGAGTGGATAAATCATAAAAGACCGGCACAGCGTCAATGTCATTAAGGCAAGGATACAAGGGGACAAATGCGGGAGCATTTGTCCCCTTCAGCCTGTCAAAAACGATTAAACTATACTACTTCTTGATAAAATCATTTAAATCAGGTGATGTGGTACAAAAAAATAGACACCTCCAACTGACGAAAAAGGAGTAAAATAGTAAGAGTAAGGAAGGTGCATAGAAGGGTGAGGGAACAGAGGAAATATGAGAAGGAATACAAGTTAGAGGCGGTAAAGCCGGCCCAGGGGATCGGAGCGGGAAAGGCCGCGAAGGAACTGGGGATACCGGTGGATACGCTGTACGGGTGGCGGAAGGCGGCGCGGGAGGGACGGCTGGACGCGGGCCCCGGTTCTCGGGGCCCTGGCGAGGCCATGAGTCTGGCGGCGGCTCTTAGCGCGGCGGAGAACCGGCCGCCGGAGACGGTATATCCCTTCGTATTTCCGGACGCCATCCACAACAAGGTGAAGAAAATTTACACCGCCGTCACCTTGGATGAGGAGGAGGAAAACCTGCTCCAGTTTGGAAAAAAATGGCGCGGACAGTACCCCTCCTGTGTGAAGAGCTGGGAGGAGAATTGGGAAGTTTTGAGCGCGTTCTATGAATATCCACCTGAGGTCCGGAAAATTATATACACGACCAACATGATCCAGGGGCTGGGACAAGCCCAGTTTTCTCAGCGGCATCCCTGACTTTGTCGAATATCGCTTACACAGATTTTTACGCCATGCCAACAGAAACGCCAAACCGCTCTCGCATTTCAGTCAAGAAAAGCTCTGCCGCTGGCGTGAACATCTGGTACTTTTTCCAAATAAAAAACAGTTTTGTTTCCAGTGTCGGCGTCAGGGGACGGAAGCACAGCATGCTCTGGTTGCTAATGTCCACCAGCTTTTCAAAGGTCAGTACATATCCTACTCCTTCCCGTGCCAGGATGCTGCCATTGAAGGTCAGGTTAATGGTAGCTTTGACATTCAGCCGATCCATTCTTTCGCCAAAGAGTTTCGGGATATCCTCTCGCAATCCCTGCCGGGAAACGATCAGCGGCAAATCCAGGAGATCATCTATACAGATTTTTTCTTTCTCAGCTAATGGAGCGTCTTTCCGCATGACAACGCCCCAGGTGTCCGCGCCGGGAAACTCCAGGTAATTATATTTGGACAAATCCACCGTCTGAGCAATCACGGCAAAATCAAAAAGGCCCCGATCCAGACGTTCAGAAAGGTCGTCAGTATCCCCGCTGTACAGATGGAATCGAATAGACGGATACTGATTCTGTATGACCTTGACCCGTTGGGCAAGATATTTCATCCCATCGGATTCCGCGCAACCGATGCGGACATCTCCTCCGGTGATCTCCCCCAGGGTTTTGAACTCCTCCTCTGTCTTGCCCACCATATCCCAAATATCCTCTGCCCGTTTCCGCAGAAGCATTCCCTCATCAGTCAAACGGACATTGTAATTACCGCGGATAAACAGTTTCTTTCCAAGTTCGCCTTCCAGCTCCTTCAGTTGCTTTGATAATGTGGGCTGGGATATGTGGAGCCTTTGGGCCGCGTGAGTAATGTTTCCTTCACGGGCAACCTCCAGAAAATAGCGCAATACTCGCAGTTCCATCGTAACACCTCCGATCCCAGTATAGCAAACCTTGTCATTCTCTACAAGAATAACTTGAAATAGAAAATGGATATTTGCTATCTCAGCATCAAAGCGTTATACTTTCGGCATAGGAGGTGAGGACGTGGCGGAAGCATCAGACACTGAGGGCATTCTCCGTCAAAATCTCATTGACGCTGGCTGTAACTCGGAAATTGTCCAACAATGTATGGAGTTGGCGCGGGGGCAGAGAACTAAGGAAATGAAACAGATTCTGACCCGCTATAGAAGGACGCTGCTGGATACAGTTCATGCGGAGCAAAAGAAAATCGACTGTCTGGATTACCTTTTCTACAAAATGGAAAAGGACGAACATCCCAAAGGACGCCGCCGATAAAACAGATGGCGGACGCGTTTGAGTAAGTGACCATATTGATTCAATCAACAATAAAAAGGAGTATGTATCATGAACGAGAAACTGACTTTGACCCAGGATTGGGATAAGACCTTCCCCAAGAGCGATAAGGTGGATCACAGCAAGGTGACGTTCCACAACCGTTACGGCATCACGCTGGCCGCTGATCTGTACATCCCCAAGGGCGCGTCCGGCGAGCTGCCAGCCATCGCCGTCTGCGGCCCTTTCGGCGCGGTGAAGGAACAGTCCTCCGGCCTGTATGCCCAGACCATGGCGGAGCGGGGCTTCCTCACGATTGCGTTCGACCCCTCCTTCACCGGCGAGAGCGGCGGCGCTCCCCGCTATATGGCCTCCCCGGACATCAACACCGAGGACTTCCAGGCGGCGGTGGACTACCTCTCCCTGCGGGATGATGTGGACCCAGAGAAGATCGGTATTATCGGTATCTGCGGCTGGGGCGGCCTGGCGCTGAACGCGGCCGCGCTGGATACCCGCATTAAGGCCACCGTTGCCTCCACCATGTACGACATGAGCCGGGTAAACGCCAACGGCTACTTTGACGCCGAGGACAGCGAGGAAGCCCGTTATGCCAAGCGCAAGGCTCTGAACGCTCAGAGGCTGACCGACTACAAGAACGGCGAGTACGCCCTGGGCGGCGGTGTGGTGGACCCGCTCCCGGAGGACGCCCCCTTCTTCGTCAAGGACTACTACGACTACTACAAGACCCCGAGAGGCTATCATCCCCGGTCCCTCAACTCCAACGGCGGCTGGAACGTCATCGGCTGTATGTCCTTTATGAATCAGCCCATCCTGGCCTATGCCCACGAGATCCGCGGCGCTGTCCTGGTCATGCACGGTGAGAAGGCCCACTCCTGCTATTTCGGCAGGGACGCTTTTGCCAAGCTGAACGGGGATAACAAGGAGCTGCTGCTCATCCCGGATGCTGTTCATACCGACCTCTATGACCGGATGGACATCATCCCCTTCGACAAGCTGGCGGAGTTCTTCCGGGAGAACTTGAAATAAAAGAGCTGCTTGGCTCACCATGGAGACGGATGCGGCGGTAAGGCGGCTGCGTCCGTCTCCAACAATATCAGGAGGAAACAATATGCGAATTCTTGTATTAAACGGCAGTCCCCGGCCCAACGGGAATACGAAAGGCATGATCGAGGCGTTCCGGGAGGGGGCTGTGTCGGCGGGCCATCAGGTGGATGTGATGGACGTGTGCCGGATGAAGATCGGCGGCTGTCTCGCCTGCGAATACTGCCATAGCAAAGGGCGCGGAGAGTGCGTTCAGAAGGATGATATGCAGAAAGTCTATGCGCTGCTGAAGGAGGCGGAAATGCTGGTGATCGCCTCGCCTATCTACTACCACGGCATCAGCGGTCAGTTGAAGTGTGTCCTTGACCGTTTCTATTCCGCCGCCTACCCCAGCAAGCCGCCCAGGCTGAAGAAAGTCGCTATGATTTTAAGCTCTGGCGATGCCAATATGTACGATGGCGCAATGTTCTCCTATCAGGGAGATTTCCTGGATTTTCTGGGCTTAGAGGATATGGGGGTATTCACGGCCCATGGCGGGGAAAACGGTTCCCCCAGCAAACTTGTGGAACTGCGCGCCTTTGGCGAGGGACTGAAAGGCTCCGCCGCTCATCTCCGCTGATTCCAGGTTTACCCTCAAGAAAGTGTATGAGCGCACATCTGACAAGTCAAAGCGCCAAGCAGATGAAATGAAAGGAACTGCCGCGTCGGTTTAATCTTAAAAAATACCTATGGGCGCTGTGAGAG
Source organism: Oscillospiraceae bacterium (assembly GCA_910575265.1). GTDB lineage: Bacteria > Bacillota > Clostridia > Oscillospirales > Oscillospiraceae > Lawsonibacter. The sequence goes on along the minus strand of CAJTEA010000004.1, from coordinate 118,793 downwards.
TACCTGCATGATTCTATTCTAATCGCGGAGGGGATTTCTTGTAAACAAATTATTCGCCCTTATCCTCGCGTGGGCCATGCTGGCTGCGTTGGTATCATGCGGCACAAGTACCGGCAACACCAGCGGCACGGAAACCGGCTCTTTGAATGAAACGGCTTCTCAGGAAGGTCAGGAAGGTCACAACGAAGCGACGCCTCCCAATGAGGCTGTTCCGCCGGCAAGCTCTGATATCAATGTCTTGATCGCATATTTCTCCAGAGTTGGGAATGCCGACTTCTCAGAAGATGTGGACGCCGTATCCTCCGCGAGTCTCCTGTGAAAATACGGTGAACAGGCATTGGCGTCGTGGCGTGTTCAAAGGCCGGTATACCGCCACGCGCTGTCCTTCCTGCCTCTCAACGGCGGTGGGGCTTTTGTGAGAAATGTCCATATGCTGTCCGCCTATTGGGGATTTGCGATCATAAGTTTGCATCTCGGTTTCCAATGGATCGTAGTGGTGGGGATGGCGAAAAAACTTGTCGCAAGGCCGTCAAATTTCCGCGAATACATTCTCCGCTCCGTCTCCCTGCTTATTGCCGGATACGGCGTGTACGCCTTTTTTAAGCGTGATATTGGCAGTTATTTGATTCTGGCGAATCAATTTGCGTTCTTCGACTTTGCCCTTCCTGTGGTTCCTGTTGGACGACATAGCGTGTATGGGGACTTTTATCAGCGTCGGACATTACAGTTCAACCTTGTTCAGAAATACGAAAAAGGCCAGAGGGAGGCAGATCAGAGCCGCGGAAACTACGAATGCTTATAAACACGAAACGGAGGAAGCATCATGAAAAAACAATTCCTTTCTTACTTGGCGGCCATCTGTATGGTCTGCCTCCTGACCATGACCTCCTGCTCGGCGGCAGAAGTCCCCGCCGCTGGCAGCGGGACAAACCCTGGCAGCGCGAAACTCACCTCTGAATCCCAGGCCATGACAGCTTTTGCGGATGTCCCCACTGATGCGTGGTATGCCGAAGCGGTTGCCTACTGTCAACAGAACGGCGTCATGAGTGGAACCACCGATACCACCTTTGCGCCAGATGCAACCCTGACCCGCGCCATGCTGGTGACCATCCTATGGCGGCAGGCGGAGAAGCCAGTGGTCAACTACCTCATGCGGTTTTCCGATGTTCCAGAGGGTCAGTGGCACAGCGAAGCCATCCGCTGGGCTGCCAGTGAAAAACTGGTGGCTGGCTACGGTGATGGCCGCTTTGGCATCAATGACCCAATCACCCAGGAGCAGTTGAATTTGATCTTCCAGCGGTATACCGGCCAGCCAGTCACCGGAGACATTCCTGGCTTTGACGGCGGCTCTAAGCCTGTCACCCGTGCCCAGGCCGCGATGGCGGTGATGAACTTCGCCCAGCTTTCCACAGAGGAAAAGGAGATCGGTATGTTCAACTTTGAAACTAAAACCGTAACTCTCAACAGCGGCTATGTGATGCCGCTCAATGGCCTGGGGACATACAGTCTCCACGGGGAGACCTGCGTCAACTCCATCAAGTCCGCGCTGGCCAGCGGAGTTCGGTTAATCGACACTGCCTCCGCCTACGGCAATGAGGAGGAAGTGGGACAGGCCATCCGGGAAGCCATGGAGGAATTTGGTATCCAGCGTGAGGAAATCTTCGTTACCACTAAAATCTATCCGGGCAGCGAGATGGCGACCCCGGAGCGGTCTATCCAGGCGTGTCTGGACCGGCTGGACATCGGCTATGTGGATCTGATGCTTCTCCACCATCCTGACCGGAACGATGTAAAGGCGTATCAGGCCATGGAAAAATTCGTGGAGGAAGGGAAAATCCGCTCCATCGGTCTCTCCAACTGGTATGTCAAAGAGCTGGAGGAATTTTTGCCCCAGGTGACCATTACCCCGGCGCTGGTGCAGAATGAGATTCACCCCTACTATCAGGAGAACGATGTGATTCCCTATATCCAGGACCTGGGTATCGTGGTCCAGGGCTGGTATCCCTTGGGAGGCCGGGGGCACACGGCGGAGCTGCTGGGGGACGAGCTGTATGGAAACACGCAGTATGTCGCGGCCATGATTCAGCGGCGTACAGGCGGCGAGGGACACAGAAACGGGGTTCGGCCTAAGCTGGCAAGCCGCGTTGACAGCATGGATGACTACAGCGTCATATTCTTGGGCTATCCCATCTGGTACAATGGCCGTGTATTCCTTCTTGGAGGAATATGATTTGTCTGGCAAGACAATCATCCCCTTTGTAACCAGCGGAGCGAGCGGCTTCACAGGAACTTTAACCGCGATTCAAGGGCTTCAACCCAATGCCGATGTGATAAATGGCGCAACTGCCCCATGATTTTCCGCCTTGGCGGTGGGTGGTTGAACGTACGCTCTCTTGGCTCAATCATTCCATACGCGACTCAAACGATTATGAATACAGGCTCTAAGTGTGCTGTTCTATGCATGACCTTTCTTCTGGTTCCAGCTTATGCTTACTGGCGCTGACACACTGGTGTGTGGCCCCGTGTCAGCTCCGCGCGGATCGTGCCGGGGGCAAAGCCCAGGCCCTTCGCGGCCGCACGGCGCTGTTCCCGACTGCCCAGCTTTTTGCTATCGCTTTTCTATCGTTTAGAGTCAATCCCATTACTTCTTCGCATCCCTTCCCGCTGGTGGTATAAAAAAATCAGGTTCGACAGGTTCAAAAAACTTTGTCTGACCTAATGATAAGGGTTGCAAAAAAAACAGTTGTCATGGGAAGCGTTTTAGTGTATAATGACTAACAGCGTGTAACGCCCTTTTTCAGACTGGACGAGGGATCCGGGGCGATACTCAAACGATAAGGAGTGGAACCAACTATGAGCTATTCTGTACAAAACATCCGCAACGTGGCCCTGATTGGACATGGCGGCAACGGCAAGACCGCCCTGGCTGAGAGCCTGCTCTACATGACCAAGGCCATCGACCGCATGGGCAAGGCCACTGACGGCAACACCGTGTGCGACTATGACCCCGAGGAGGTCAAACGCCAGATTTCCATCTCCCTGGCCGTGGCCCCCATCGAGTTCAAGGGCTGCAAGATCAACGTGCTGGACACCCCGGGCGGGTTCGACTTCTCCGGCGAGGTGATGGAGGCCCTCCGGGCCGCCGACGCCGCCATTATCGTCTGCTCCGCCAAGGACGGCGTCTCTGTGGGTCTGGAAAAGGCCTGGAAGTTCTGCGAGGAGCGGAACATGCCCCGCTTTATCTATATCTCCAAGACCGATGAGGACAACTCCGACTACAACGCCACCTTCGAGGCCCTGCGGGAGAAGTATGGCAACAAGATCGCTCCTCTGGTGGTCCCCATCTGGGATGACAGCAAGAAAGTCACCGGCATCATCGACGTACTGAACAAGCGGGCCTATGAGATGCGGAAGCTCCAGCGGGTGGAGATCGAGCTGCCCGATGGCAAGGCCGATGTGATTACCGAGTTCAACGACGCGCTGAAGGAATCGGTGGCCGAGACCAGCGAGGAGTTCATGAACAAATTCTTCGACGGCGAGGACTTCACCTACGCCGAGATGATCCAGGGCCTGCGCCAGGGCGTGCGGGAGCTGTCCCTGTTCCCTGTGCTGTGCGGCTCCGCCGTCAACTGCCTGGGCTCCCTGATGCTGATGGACTATATCGTGGAGCTGCTGCCCACCCCCATGGAGGGCAACTACCACAAGGCCACCCGTCAGGACGGCGAGACCGAGGAGTTCGTGGTCTCCCCTGGCGGCGTGCCCACTGCCTTCGTGTTTAAGACCGTCTCCGACCAGTACGGCAAGTACTCCTTTATCAAAGTCCTGTCCGGCGTCATCACCTCCGACCTGTCCCTGGTCAACTCCCGCACCGGCTCTGCCGAAAAGCTGGGCCGGCTGTATGTGATGAAGGGCAAAAAGGCCGAGGAGGTTAAGGAGCTGACCTGCGGCGACATTGGCGCCATCGGCAAAATGGACAAGGTCAAGACCGGCGATACCCTGTGCGACAGCCGCAAGGTGGTTGCCCTGAAGCAGATCCCCTTTGCCGAGCCCTGCTACGCCGTGGCCATCGCCCCCAAGACCCGGGGCCAGGAGGACAAGGTGGCCCAGGGCCTGAACCGCCTGAACGAGGAGGACCCCTCCTTCACCCTGGTGAACAACGCCGAGACCCACCAGATGGTGCTCACCGGCGCCGGCGACATCCAGGTGGACGTGCTGGTGGCCAAGCTGAAGAGCCGCTTCAACGTGGAGGCCGTCCTCAGCGAGACCCGGGTGGCCTACCGGGAAAAGATTCGCAAAACCGTCCAGAAGCAGGGGCGGCATAAGAAGCAGACCGGCGGTTCCGGCCAGTTCGGCGATGTGTGGATTCGCTTCGAGCCCAACCTGGAGGAGGAGCAGATGGTCTTTGCCGAGGAGGTCTTCGGCGGCTCTGTGCCCAAGAACTTCTTCCCCGCGGTGGAAAAGGGCCTGCGTGAGGCCTGTATCCACGGTCCTCTGGCCGGCTACCCGGTGGTTAACCTGAAAGCGGTGCTCTACGACGGAAGCTACCATCCGGTGGACTCCTCCGAAATCGCCTTTAAGACCGCGGCCCAGCTGGCCTACAAGGCCGCCATGCCCGAGGCCAACCCCGTCCTGCTGGAGCCCGTGGGTGAGCTAAAGGTCACCGTGCCCGACAGCTACATGGGCGACGTGATCGGCGACCTGAACAAACGCCGGGGCCGTGTCATGGGCATGAACCCCACCGGCGACGGCGACCAGGTGATCGAGGCCGAGGTGCCTATGGCTGAGATGACCAGCTACGCCATCGACCTGCGGGCTATGACCCAGTCCCGCGGCTCCTACACCTTCCACTTTGTCCGCTACGAGGATTGTCCCCCTGCCGCCCAGGAGAAGGCGATTGCCGCCGCCAAGGCCATGGCCGAGGAATGAAACAGCGGGAGTTGAATGCTCTCAACGGAAAACCGTAAGAACATCCTGTTGAAAAAGTCTGCCTTGCGGCAGACTTTTTCATATCTATAAAGTACCATGAGGAGCGGCTCATTCCAAACCGAAATTGGTGTTGACGGCCTTTGACAAGGCCCTGCCCGTCAGGGCTCCAGCAGGGATAAAATCTGCCGCTTATACGCCAAAAACTCCTCGCTGAGGGAAAAGGACAGGTCCCGGGGGCGGGGCGGCTGGATGGTCAGCTCAGCGGTGATTTGTCCCGGCTGGCCGGACAGGACGCAGACGCGGTCAGAGAGCAGAATCGCCTCGTCGATGTCGTGGGTGATGAACAGCGTGGTCAGGCTGAGCCGGTCCATCATGCCCATGTACCACCGGTGGATCTCCCGCTTGGTCAGCGCGTCCAGGGCGGAGAAGGGCTCGTCCAGCAAAACCACGCCCCGGGAACCCAGAAAGGTCCGCAGCAGAGCCGCCCGCTGGCGCATTCCGCCGGACAGCTGGGCCGGGTACTTGTCTTGGGTCCCCTCCAGGCCGAAGGCGGCGAAATAGGACAGAGCCCGTTCCCGGGCCTCCCGCTTTCCAGCTCCCCGGATAACCAGGGGGAGGGCCACATTGTCCGCTACCTTTTTGTGGGGCAGCAGCAGGTCCTTTTGGAGCATGTAGCTGATCTGCCCCGGTGTTCCGGTGATGTCCTGCCCGTTCAGCAGTACTCGGCCGGTATCGGGCTGTTCCAGGCCGGAGAGGAGGTTAAACAGGGTGGTCTTGCCCGCTCCGCTGATCCCCAACAGACAAACCAGCTCCCCTTCCTTCAGAGAGAGGGAGATATTTTGGATGATGGTCCGGCCGCTGTAGGACCTGGACAGCTCCTCTGCCTGGAGGGCTGGTACCGAACCGCCGCTCATTGGGGCAGATAGTCGTTGGAGAAGCCGGTATTTTCCGGGATGGGGTTCTCCACCAGGTCATTGTTGTTGAGCCAGTTGTAGAAGGCGTTCCAGCGCTCCGGGTCGATATAGCCCCAGCGCTCCACCTCGGCTTTGTACTGGCCGCCGATCCATTCCTGGCTGACCGTTACCATCTCCTCAATGCCGGCCAGGGAGCCGGTATCGTCGCCGTCAATCAGCATCTGAGCGGCTTCCTCCGGGTGCTCGATGGCGTACTCATAGCCTCTGGCGGAGGCGGAGAGGAACGCCTTGGCGATCTCCGGCTTTTGGGCCAGAAAGTCGTTGTTGGCAATGAGGATGGGAGTATAGTAGTCAAAAACCGGGTCGATGTCCTTAAAGTGGAAATAGTCAAAGTCCAGACCGCTCACCTGGGCGGAGATGCCGCCCCAGCCGTAAAAGATCCAGATAGCGTCGGTCTGGTTCTCCCGCAGGGCTCCCGCCTCGTCCACGATGTTGTTGGGGATGAGCGTTACCTGAGAGAAGTCCCCGCCGTCGGCGGTGACCACCTGCTCCATCATGGCCAGCTCGGTGGGGGTGTTCCAGGTGGAGTAGGTGTGGCCCTCCAGGCCGGCGGGGCGGTCCATCCCCTCGCCGGCCCGGGAGATGATGCCGGAGGTGTTGTGCTGGAGCAGAGTGGCCACCGCGGTCACCGCCAGGGGATCCTCCCGGGCAAAGGCGGAGGCGATGCTATCCTGGGCCGTGATGGCGAACTCCACCTGTCCGGCGGCACAGATGGCGGCGGCGGCGCCCTCTGGGGGCTGGACGATGGACAGGTTGATCCCCGCCTCCTCAAACCAGCCCTGGGCTTTGGCGGCGTAGATGCCGGTGAAATTGGTGTTGGGAGTCCAGTCCAGGCAGAGGGTCACATCGGTGAGCGCTCCATCCCCGCCGTTTTTTCCGCCGCAGGCGGCGGAAAAAAGCAGCAATAAACTAGCCAGGGTCAGCGCCCCAGCTCTTTTTATATGCTTCATCACGTCAGTCGTTCCTTTCTATTTTCTCAAAGGCCTCCCAGGGGCAGGCCTTTCGCCGCAGGACGGTCACCAGGGCCATCAGCAGCAGACTGACCGCCACGATGATGAGGATTACGGCAAACATTTTGTCAAAGGCGTAGGCCTTTTTCACACGGGTCATGTAGACGCCCAGCCCCTCAAAGCCGCCCAGCCACTCGCTGATCACCGCTCCCACCACCGCGTAGGACGCGGAAACCCGCAGGCCGGAAAAGAAGTGGCTCAGGGCGGAGGGGAATTCCAGATGCAGAAAAATCTGCCGCCGGCTGGCCCCCATAGAGCGCAGCAGGTCCGCCGCCGCCTTGTCAGTGCTGGCGTAGCCCTCCAGAAGGCTGACGGCGATGGGGAAAAAGGTGGTCAGGGTTACCAGCGTCACCTTGGGGGCCATTCCAAAGCCCATCCAAAGCACCAGAAGGGGAGCCAGAGCGATGGTGGGGATAGTCTGGGTAATGACCAGGATGGGATACAGCGCCCGGTACAGCAGCCGGAAGCGGTGCATAGCGGTGGCCAGCGCCAGGGCGGCGGCCACGCCAATGGCAAGGCCCAGAGCCGCCTCCAGAAGGGTGACGCCGGCGTTTTCCAGCAGGACCGGCGCGTCCGCCGCCAGAGCCCGACACACCTGAACCGGGGAGGGCAGCAGGAAGGAGGGCACCAGTCCTCCCTCGCTCACCCCCAGCCACAGCAGTACGATTACCGTCAGTGCCCCGGCGGCGGGCAGCTTACTGGTGATGCTTTGTTGTCTTTTCATCAATTCCCAGCACGTTCCCCTCCGGCCGGTAGCCCAGCTTTACATAGGCGGATACGCTGTCTGAGCCCGCTCGGTTGGCAATCAGCATACAATTCTCCACAATCTCCATCAGCTGATGGAGATCGTCCCCCTCAATGGCCGTCTCGCAGGGCCCCACATAGTAGTACAGGCCGGTGGAGGCGATGTAGTCGATGACCTCGTCTACAATGCGGACGACCTCCTGGTCGTTGGGCGCGGCGGGCAGGATCTGGATGGCGACATTTGCTTTCATACTCGTTTCCTCCAAAATAAAAAGATCAGAACATCCGCCAAGCTATGCCATGCGGACATTCTGATGATATCTCAGATTATGACTCCCTACGCTGGCATTATCCAACAGGTTCAAAGGGTCAAAGGCCTGAAGCCTTACTCTCAGCTGCGCGGCAGCCCCCCTGGCTATTCACTTGTCAATTGTTCTGTCTCAAATAGTATAGCGGTTTGGCGGGCGGTTGGCAAGAGGTTTTTGAAAATTTCTGAAAAATTTAGAATCCGCCCCTGGTTTCTTTACAATTCGGCGATACAATATATCATTAAGAAGCGCGCTGGAAAAACGGGAGGGAAGCCTTATGCGAATCAGACGGCAGCTTTTTTTCTACAACACCATATCGGTGGTGGTGGCTCTGCTGGCCATGCTGGCGGTGAACAGCGCCGCCACCCACGTCATTGGCCGCCGCTATCAGCAGCGGGCCGAGCAGGTGCTTCAGAGCATTCCCGACGACCGCCACCCCAAGGGGGACTTTATTCTGATGGAGCGGGAGGGGGAGAGCTATGAAATGCTGGCCCTGTCCCCGCCTCCGGGTTCCGAGCCCTTCGGGCGCCACCGCCCCCAGTCGGAGGCGCTGATGCTTTCCCTGATGCTCAGCGGTTCCGCCGCCATTGTAGTGATTGTCCTGCTCAACCTGCTGTTCACCCGATATCAGACCAAAAAGCTGCTCCAGCCGGTGGAGGCCCTGGTTCAGGCCGCCCGCAGGGTGGAAACAGGGGACCTGACCCGGCCGGTGGACTGTCAAAACCGGGATGAGTTCTCCGCTGTCTGCACCGCCTTTAATCAGATGCAGGAGCATCTGCTGGCGGAACAGGAGCGGGTCGCGGCCTACGAGCAGGCCCGTACCGAGCTGGTGGCCGGTATCTCTCACGACCTGCGTACCCCGCTCACCAGTGTGAAGGGCTACATCAAGGGTCTGCGGGATGGGGTGGCCCAGACTCCGGAGCGGCGGCGGCAGTATCTGGATATCGCCTACCGCAAGGCCTGCGACATGGACATTCTGCTCCAGCGCCTGTTCTATTTCTCCCGCCTGGAGACGGGGAATCTGCCGCTTTTTCCAGAACCCACCGACCTGGGCGCTTTCGCGGAGCGCTTTCAGGCGGAGGCCGGGGCGGAGCTGACCCAGACGGGCGGTCAAATCGCGCTGACCGTTTCCCCCGGGTCTCACCCGGTATTGGTTGACGGGGAGCAGCTGTACCGGGTGCTGAACAATTTGAAGGACAACGCGCTGCGCTACGCCCGGGCCCAGCCGCTGGCGCTTACCCTGACCGTGGAGCGGGACGGAGATCAGGAGCAAGTCCGGTTCGCCGACAACGGACAGGGCGTGACAGAGGAGTCTCTGCCTCACCTGTTTGAGCAGTTCTGGCGGGAGGACCAGGCCCGCGGCGCCCGGAACGGTGAGGGCAGCGGACTGGGGCTGTATATTGCCAAATACATTGTAGAGGCCCATGGGGGAACCATCCGGGCGGAAAACAGCGGGGGGCTGGTCTTTACCATCCGGCTCCCCAGGAGGGAGGACAGCCATGACTAGAATTCTGATTGCCGAGGACGACCCTGAGATTGCCATGCTGGAACAGGACTATCTGGAGCTGGAGGGCTTCCAGGTCACGGTGGTGGACAACGGCCAGCGGGCTGTCACTGAGGCGCTGAACGGGGACTACAACCTGATTTTGCTGGACCTGATGCTTCCGGGCTGCAACGGCCTGGACATATGCCGCCTGATCCGGGACCGGATCGACATCCCCATTCTCATGGTCACCGCCCGAGCCGAGTCGGCGGACAAGATACAGGGATTGGGGTTGGGGGCGGACGACTACATTGCCAAGCCCTTTGATCCGGCGGAGCTGACAGCCCGGGTGAAGGCCCACCTCAGCCGGTACGCCCGGCTCACCGGCGCGGCCCGGGAGGAGCCGGAGGTCATCATGGCGGGACCGCTGCGTATTTTACCCCAGAGCTGGAAGGTTTTCAAGGGGGAGCGGGAGGTCAAGATGCCTAACCGGGAATTCGCCCTGCTCAAATATCTGGCGGAGCACCCGAATGTGGTGTTTTCCAAGGAGAAGCTGTTTGAAACCATCTGGGGCAGCAGCTATGTGGGGGACAGCGCCACTGTCACCGTTCACATTGGGCGTATTCGGGACAAAATTGAGGACGACCCCGCCCATCCCAGACTGATTGAGACCGTATGGGGCGCCGGCTACCGGCTGAACCATTCATAAGAACAAAAAACGCCGCCGGAGGAAGAGAGGCTCCGGCGGCGTTTCAAGCTGTGGTTCCAGGTTCTTAATACCGGCCAAAGTCACCGGAGCGGCCCTGGGTTACATCAGAGCCGAACTGATAGTCCTTGCCCGGGAGGATGGCGTTCAGGGCGATGCCGGCGATGGCGGCGATGGCCAGGGAGGTGAGAGTGATGTCCGTACCGCCGATGTGGAAGGTCAGGCCGGAAAACTCGTTGTTAAAGCCCCAGATTTTGAAGCCCAGGCCGCACACCATGATGACAGCGGCGATAATCAGGTTTCGGGAGTTGGTGAAGTCCACCCGGTTTTCCACCACGTTGCGCACACCGATGGCGGAGATCATACCATAGAGAATGAAGGACACGCCGCCGATGATGGCGGTGGGGATGGAGTTGATCACGGCGGCGAACTTGGGGGAGAAGGAGAGCACAATTGCGTAGGCCGCGGCCAGCCGGACCACCTTGGGGTCAAAGACCCGGGACAGTTCTAGCACGCCGGTGTTTTCGCCGTAGGTGGTGTTGGCGGGTCCGCCGAACAGGCCGGCCAGGGAGGTGGCGACGCCATCGCCGATGAGGGTGCGGTGCAGACCGGGGTCCTCGATGAAGTTCTCCTCCACCGTGGCGGAGATGGCGGACATATCGCCGATATGCTCCATCATGGCGGCGATGGCGATGGGAGCCATGACCAGGATGGAGGTGACGTCAAATTTGGCCAGAACGAAGGGCTGGATACCCACGGTATCAGCGGCGGCCACGCTGGAGAAGTCCACCTGATTTGTCACCAGCGCCACCACATAGGGGATGAGCACACCCAGAAGGATGGGGATGATCTTAATCATGCCCTTGCCCCAGATATTGGCCGCCACGATGACGGCGATGGACAGAATCGCCAGCCACCAGTTGGTGGAGGCGTTGTTGATGGCGCTGGGAGCCAGAGACAGTCCGATCAGGATGATGATGGGGCCAGTGACCACGGGGGGCAGGAAGCGCATCACCTTATGAACGCCCACCGCCTTGATCAGCCCGGCCAGCGCCAGATACAGCAGACCGGCCACCACAATACCGCCCAGGGCGTAGGGCAGCTTTTCCTCCCCGGACATACCGGCGTAGATGCCGGAGTCCAGCTCCGCCACGGCGGCGAAGCCGCCCAGGTAGGCGAAGGAGGAGCCCAGAAAGGCGGGCACCTTCCACTTGGTGCAGAAGTGGAAGAACAGCGTCCCCAGACCGGCAAAGAGCAGGGTGGTCTGGATGGACAGGGGCAGGCCGTAGCCCTGGACCAGGATGGGCACCAGGACGGTAGCGCCAAACATGGCAAACATGTGCTGGAGCCCCAGAATCAGCATTTTGGGCAGCCCCAGCTGTCGGGCGTCGCGGATGGGTTGGTTGTTGTTCATTTCGTTCTCCTCTCTCGTACGCATAAAAAAAGCAATCACAACTGTGATTGCCGATAACAAATAGAAACAGGGAGGCCGCCAAGCGCGGGACTGACATACATCCGCACAAACATGGCGTTCCCCTCCTTTTTTCTATCCGGTGTATCATATCAAAAAGCGGCCCGCCGCGCAATTAGCAGTTTTCACAAAATTTCAGCTCATTTTTTTCTCTTTCCCGTCCTCGGATCGGCGGCAATGAGAACCGCGCACCAAACCAGCAGCAGGACGAGAATCAGAACGGCGCAGTCGCGGAAGAAGTCCTGGGGGAGAAAGAGGATGATGGGGTCGGTCCGCCAATCGAAGATCCAGTTGTCTTTTCCCGGGAAAAACAGGCTGTGAAAGATGACAAAGGCCCGGTCGAAGTCCAGGGCAGCCAGTCCGCCCACAGCCAAAAAGGAGGCTCCCAGCCCCGCCGCCGCCCAGAAGCCGGGGCCCCGGTTCAGCAGACGGCGGGGTCGCACCTTTTTCACCTCGCAGAACACCAGCGCCGCCGCCAGCAGGACCAGCGCCGCCGCGAATACCCGCAGGTTCAGCAGAAACAGCCCCCTCACATCGGCGAAGTGGTCCGCCCCGGACTGAGAGAAGGCCAGTACCCCGGCGGAGAAGTTCTCCCGTTTGCCCAGACAAAAATCCATCATCTCGTCGTAGGCGGTTTCGATCTCATCCCGGGTCAGACCGTACCTCTCCAACCCCATAGGCCCGATGTGGGCGTAATAGAAAGACCGACACAGCAGAGGAACGGCGATAGAGCCCGTCAGCACCACCAGGGCAATCAGGACAGACAGGACAACGGACAGGGGCTTACTGGTTTTCATGGGTGAGACCTCCGGTCATTCTTGTAGGGGCAGCCTGTGGCCGCCTCCACATCATACCACAAATCCTCTCTCCAGGCAATCAGAAAGCGGGCCCGGTATTCCGGACCCGCTTTTTGCTCTGTTTGGATGGAACAGGGTGGATTAGGCTTTCTTGTTCTTCTTGAAGAAGATGGTCTGGATGCCCTCCCAGGCCAGGAACAGGGCCAGAATGATGAGCAGGGCGCCCAGGATGGCCTGAGCATAGGTACCCCAGTCCACCTTGGCCAGCACCTCGGGGTTATCGCTGGTGATCTGGCCGATACGGTTGGTAACAGTCTGGAACAGGGACCAGATGGTAACAACCATCATGAAGGCCATGGGGATATAGAACATCTTGTTGTTCCGGCCAATGTTGCCCAGCCAGGCGCAGACGGTGAGCAGGGCCAGACCGGCCAGCAGCTGGTTGGCGGCGCCGAACAGGGGCCAGATCTTGCTGTAACCGGTCATGCCCAGGCCCACGCCCAGCACCACGGTGATGGCGGTGGCAACGATGGGGTTGCACAGGGTGGCCTTGATGCCGGTGACGTCCTTATAGGTCTCGCCAGGCTTCAGCCAGAACTCTTGGAACATATACCGGGCCAGACGGGTGGCGGTGTCCAGAGAGGTCAGGCAGAAGGCGGAGACGGTGAGAACCAGCAGGGTGTAGATAACATCTTTGGTGCCGCCCAGACCGGGGATGGTGGAAACCATGCCGGACAGGCCGCTGGCGAATACCACGGTGGGGGTGCGGGTGCCGGCCACATAGTCGGCCCACACATAGCCCACAGCGCACAGGGAAATCAGAGCCAGGGCGCACTCAATGAGCATGCCACCGTAAGCGATGGGTTTGGCGTCCCGCTCGTGGTCCAGCTGCTTGGAGGTGGTGCCGGAGCCCACCAGGGAGTGGAAGCCGGAGATGGCGCCGCAGGCGATGGTGACGAACAGGGCGGGGAACATGGTGCCCAGGCCGGTCATGGGGTCCTTCCACTCGGTGAACACGGGAATCTCCAGAGCGGTGTTCTGGCCCATAATGCCGGCGCCCAACACGCCCACAAAGGCGATGACCATCATGCCGTACAGCAGGAAGGAGGACAGGTAGTCACGGGGCTGGAGCAGGATCCACACCGGGGCCACCGAGGCGATGAGGATGTACACGCCGATGATCCACATCCATACATCACCGCTCAGATAGATGGGGTGGAAGTTCAGGCCGATGACCAGGCACAGCACGATGCCAATGACGCCCACGATGGTGGCCACAGACAGGGGCGCGCCACGGCGGTAGACACAGAAGCCGAAGATGATGGCCATCACAATGAACAGGATAGACACCATGGCGACAGAGGCATTGGCTGTGTTCTGGGTGCCGTCGTCGTTGAAGCCCTTGAAGGTACCGGCCACGATGGAGGCGAAGGCGGCCACCACCAGGACCAGGGTCAGGTAAGAGAAGATGATGAACAGCTTCTTGGCCCGCTCGCCGATGTTGGCGGCCACCACCTCGCCCAAGGTCTGGCCCTTGTGGCGGATGGAGGCGAACAGCGCGCCGTAGTCATGGACGGCGCCGAAGAAGATGCCGCCGATGAGAATCCACAGCATACAGGGCAGCCAGCCGAAGACGGCCGCCTGGATGGGGCCGTTAATGGGTCCGGCGCCGGCGATGGAGGAAAAATGGTGTCCCATCAGGACGGGGGCTTTGGCAGGGACGTAGTCCATGCCATCCTCCAGCTCATGAGCTGGAGTGGTTTTGGTGTCGTCCACACCCCACTGTTTGGCCAGCCAGCCACCGTAGAAGATGTAACCGGCGATCAGAATGGCGCAGCCGACCAGAAGTACCAGTACTGCATTCATAAATGTTTTGCTCCTCTCCTTATTTAGTTTGCAGAGATGACGCGGTCCGTCAGCTGGCGGAGGTCCTTTCCGAAGGCTCTCCCGGCCCGGTTGACGGTGATTTCGCCGGTGGACAGGTCCACGGCGGCTATTCTGAACTCCATCCATCCATGGAGCGATAGCTTATACTCCCGGCGCTTTTTCAGCTTTTTCAGCTGGTCCAGGGCGTCCGGTTGGGCGCTGTCGTACAGCGCCACGGCGGTGAGATAGGTATACATATGCTGGGTGTGGGGCTTGATCCGGGGTTCGCCGTCGGCCAGGGTGTGCCGAAAGATTTTCTCCACCGCGGCCCCATCCAGAGTCCCGATATCCCACAGGTAGAGGTACTCATGGTTTTCCGCCGCCCACAGCTCCGCCTTCTTCACCAGCACATACTGGCTGTTACGGGTGTGATAGGCGCACACAGCCTTCAGCCCGGTGCCGTCGTCTATCTCCTCAATGTCAAAGTAGGCGGCGTAGGCCTTTTTCAGCTTTTCCAGGACGGTTTCGCTCAGCTGAGACACAGCGTTCCTCTCTTTCCCCGGCCCTCGGTCCGGGACTTTGTGAATAAATTGTGAAGCAGAGTAATCATATCAGATTCCTCCACTTTTTTCAAGTAAATTCTTTGGTGGATACATACAAAATACATACTTCTATTTGTTTATTTTTCGACCCAATACACAGAACTGAAGGAACGCCGCCGGTTGACAATCCGGATGGGATTCAGTAGAATAAGAAAAATCGATTTTCTACCCGCGAGGAGGCGTATGTTGTGGGTGAAACGACAAAAACGTCCGGCTCCCTCTGGCGGAGCTGGGCCCGGCTGGCCGCTCCCTCCCTTTTCTTTCTGGCGGTCATCTACTATGAGGAGCTTTTTCTAAAGGTATACTGCTTCCACACGCTCACCCCGGCGGGCGCGGTGTTTACGCTTCTGTTCACGCTGCCTGTGGCTCTGCTGCTGGGGCTGCTGTGCGGCGGGGTGCCGGTCCGGCGGGGAAGGGTCCTGCTGCCGGTGTGTACCGCCCTGGTTTCTTTGTGGATCGGGTCTCAGGTGGTCTATTACCACCTGTTCAAGACCTTTCTCACCATTTTTTCCCTGACCAAAATGGCCATGGTGGCCGGCGCCTTTGGGGATATGGCGATTGGCGAGGTGTTGGCCAATTGGTTTCCCATTTTGATGATGGCGGCGCCCACCGTGCTGGCCGGGATGTTTCGGCGGCGGCTGATTCCCGATCAGGACGCCGGCAAAGGCCGGCGTCTCCGCTGGGCGGTCATGGCCGCCTCGATTCAGCTTCTCTCCATGGGGCTGGTGCTGCTGTGCGGCGGAGGGGTGTTGTCCTTGCGGTATATCTACTACCGCACCGCCACCCCCGAGCTGGAGGTGCAGAACTTCGGCGTGTTTACCCAGACTCAGCTGGAGCTGAAGCGTGTGCTGTTCGGCATTGAGCCGGATGACCCTCTCACCGAGGATGAGCCTGAGCCGGACAGGGCCCCGCCCGATCTGGAGCCCACCCTTCCTCCGCCGGATGACCCTCCTCCCTCCGGCGGCGTGTTCTCCCCGGAGGTGATCCCCGGCTACCACACCTTGCCCATCGACTTTGATACCCTGATCGAGCAGGAGGAGGACGAGGGGCTGAAAAGCGCCCACCTGTGGTTCTCCCAGCGGGAACCCACCCCGGAGAACCTGTGGACCGGGTATTTCGAGGGCAAAAATCTGATCTGGATTGTGGCGGAGGGCTTCTCCACCCTGGCCATGGATCCCCAGCGCACCCCAACTCTGTGGCGGCTGTCCCACCAGGGCTTTGTGTTCGACCACTTCTACACCCCGCTGTGGGGGGTGTCCACCTCCGACGGGGAGTATGTCACCACCACCGGGTTGATTCCCAAGTCCGGAGTGTGGAGCTACTCCCTGTCCTCCGACAACTATATGCCCTTCGCCCTGGGCAACCAGTTCCGCAAGGAGGGCTATGCCACCTTCGCCTTCCACGACTATCTCTATGACTACTACGACCGGGACAGGTCCCACCCCAACATGGGCTATGACTACTATGCCATCGGCCAGGGTCTGGAGCTGGAGCGGGTCTGGCCCCCCTCGGACCTGGAGATGATGGAAAAAATCGTCCCCATGTTTCTCGACGAGGAAAAGTTTATGGTCTACTGCCTCACGGTCAGCGGGCACCTCACCTATACCCGGGAGCGCAACGCCATGTCCGCCCGGCACTGGGACGCGGTGGCTGACTTGCCCTACAGCGAGGAGGCGCGGTGCTATCTGGCCTGCCAGATGGAGCTGGAGCTGGCCATGGAGAGCCTTCTGGACCAGCTGGAGGCGGCGGGCAAGCTGAACGATACGGTGATCGTCCTGTCCGCCGACCACTACCCATACGGCCTCACTGACGAGCAGTACAGCGAGCTGTTTGGACATGAGGTGGACCCGGTGTTTGAGATCTTCCAAAACACCCTCATCCTCTGGAGCGGCGACATGCGGGGCACCGCCGTCCATGTAGACAAGTACTGCTCCAGCCTGGACGTGATGCCCACCCTGTCCAACCTCTTTGGCCTGGACTACGACTCCCGGCTCATCATGGGCTCGGACATCCTGTCCGACAGCGACGAGCTGGTCATCTTCGCCAACTACAGCTTTATCAGCCGGGAGGGCTATTACAACTCCATCACCGACCAGTTCACCCGCTGGGACGGGGAGGAGCCTGACCTGGAGGAGGTAGCCGGTATGGTGGCCGAGGTGCAGAACCGGGTGGCCTACTCCGGCACCATTCTGGATTGCGACTACTACCGGCTTGTGCTGGAGTGGGCCGGGATGATTACCGGAGCATAGACACAGGAACGCCCGCCGGTTCTGCCGGCGGGCGTTCCTGCTGAAAAAGAGAGAGGGACTTCCAATTATCATAAACCGTTCGCGAACGGGTGTTTTTGGTCTGCCGCGCCGGAGCGGATTCCTGCGGGGCGGCAGTGGGGCGTATACTTCGCGCTGGTCTCTTGACCTGTGGATAGAGTACCACAGACGGCCGGTCCGTTCTTCACCAAATCTGGAATTTTTTGTGAATATAGTGTGAATACCCCGAAACGTTTTGAAAACTCCCTGTCAGTTTCTCACATATCATGTCCTTCCCGCTTCATCCGCATCTCCAGCGGGTCGGCCATAGGGTCCTGGGCGTTGGTGGCCGTGTCGGTGCGGTTCTGTCCGGCGATGGGCGCGGAACCCCGCAGATCCCGGCTCTGCTTCCTGTTGGTCTTCTGCTTGCTCATTGGAAAAACCTCCTTGTTCTGGATGGCGCTAGTATGTCCCAATCCAGGGAAAAAATTCCCCGTCTCTACGCGAAAAAAGTCTTTGGCTCCAAGCATGAATTTGACGCCCGGCTGTGTCAACAGCCGGGCGTCAATGATTCTGTTTACACAATCGGGGTTGGAGACGTCTGGTCCGGGATGACCGCCTGGAAAACGGAGCTGTCTGTCTCCGCCTGGGATACGATCTTCACTCCGCGGTCGGACAGCTCACCCGTCAGTGCCTCATAGCCCTCCGGACCGGTCCAGACACGGTAGGCGTATCGCTCCAGCAGCTGGACAGTCATACCGCTGGCGCTCTCCGCCCCGGTGAGAGTGTCCTGTCCTACCCGCAGGGAAATTTTGGCGCCATAGGGCTCCACCGCCTGCCGCGCCTGGGTGAGGAAGTCCTCCAGATGGGCGGTGAACCGGCTGGGTTCATAAGACTCGCCCCGGCGGATGTTCTCCAAACCGCCCTGGATGGGGAAATAACACTCCTCCAGTACGATCTCGTCAAAGCCCATGGCGGCCAGCTCGCCGCACAGGGCGGCGTTGTAGGCCCGGACCTCCCCCAAAGCGGGGCTGGTCCACCGCAGGCCCAGGTCGTCCCGCCAGTTCCAGTCGTAGCCCGCCCAGCGCAGGGCCAGGTTGTTGTTGTAATAGGGGACCATGTCGTCCTGGAAGCAATGCACCCGGGCGACGGTGTACACATCCCCCTGATTCCAGGCCTTCAGCGCGTCGCCCGCCGCCTGCTGGCCGTTGACCCCCGACCACTGGGCGATGGCCTGCCCCGAGTACCAGGACAGCCGCCCAAGCTGATCCTTGACCTCCAGAATCAGGGTGTCGGCGCCCGCCTCCTCCAGCCGGGCGGCGGCGGTGCCGTTCACCACCTCACTCACAGAAAGCTGGAGGGCAAGACCCGACGCCTCCGCTTGGCCCTGGTCAGGCTCTGACTGACTGCCGCTGGGCTCATCTTCAATAATGCTCAGGCTCCCCGGCTCAGGAACGGAGACAGACCCGTCCGGACCCTCCTCCCGCTGGAACAGGGAGGGGAGCTGAAGCTTGGGCCCTTCATCGGTATATACAATGTATTGCTGCAGGAAAAACAGTCCGGCTACCACAAGGACCACCGCCACCGCCAGGACGATGGCAATCAACCGCAAAATATCTGTTACGGTTCTGCGGCCCCGGTAACCGCCGACATCGCTGTGAGAACGACTCATGGCTCACCTCCGGGAATTTTCCCATATCTGGAAACTTTTCACTGATCTCAGCTGTTTGCCGGCTTATTATACCAATTTCCTGTCCTTTTTACAACCGTTAATTCCGGCGGATATTCGTTAAATTTCTTTTAACTTCCCGCTTTTCCCCTGGAATGCGCTACACGACCATGCCGCCGTCCGCCCGGAGCACCTGCCCGGTTATGAAGGAAGCGCGGTCCGACGCCAGAAAACAGATCGCTTCCGCCGCTTCCGCCGGACTGCCAATCCGGCCCAGGGGGGTCTCATCTTCCAGCGCGGCCAGGTCGTCCGCGGAGAGATGGGCGTTCATCTCTGTGGCGATCACTCCGGGAGCCACACAGTTCACCCGGATGCCGGAGGGACCAAGCTCCTTGGCCAGGGCCTTGGTCAGGCCGATCACTCCCGCCTTGGCGGCGGAGTAGGGGGCTTCACAGGACCCGCCCGTTACCCCCCACATAGAGGATACGGTCACTATGGCCCCTCGCTTTTGGCGCACCATGCCGGGAATTGCCGCCCGGAGGGTGTAAAACACGCCGTCCAGGTCCACCGACATCACCCGGCGCCACTGGTCAACCGTGGTGTCGGTGAGCAGCTGCTGGGGCAGCGCCACTCCGGCTCCGCACACCAGGGCGTCCAGGGAGCCCAGGAGCCGATCCGCCTCTTGTACCATCCGCTCCGCCTGACCAGGGTCGGATACGTCCGCCTGAATGGGGACGGCTTTCACGCCCTGTTGAATCAGCTCCTGCGCCAGTTCTTCGGCCTCAGTCCGGCTGGAGCGGAAATTGAGCGCCACGTTCCAACCCTTCCGGGCAAACAGGCGGGCGGCGGCGGCCCCGATGCCCCGGGACGCGCCGGTAATCAGTACATTGGGCATGGAAAAACGCTCCTTTACGCAAATACTCCCTGGACCAGCACCATATACAAGACTGTGGCCCCAAAGATGGAAATCAGGTCGTTGCCCTTCCAGAGGTGGAGAAGCACCGCCGCCAGCCCCGCGATAAGAGGCGGCGCCCAGCCTCCAAGCGCGGGAAAGGTGACTCCCTTCAGGCAGTATACAATGAGCATGGCAATGATCGCCGGGGGCAGGACCCGGCCCAGGTAGAGCACCAGCTTGGGGGGGTGGTCCCCCCGGTCAAACAGGAGGAAGGGCAGCGCGCGGGTCAGAAAGGTCACCCCGGCCATAACGGCGATGGCGGCCAGGGTCTGAGCGGGCGTCAAGGGCATGATTTCTCCTCCTCTCGATTCCAATCAGGGTCCAGCCGGGGCCGGAGCAGCGTCAGGGCAATCACGATGACCGCCAGGGCGGGCAGAAGCATGTCCTCCGCTCCCGCGGCCAGCAGGCTGGCCAGGGTAGCCGCGCCTCCCAGCAGGGCGGGGAGGTGGCTCCCCGCGCTTTTCCACTGGCCCACGGCGATAACCAGGAACAGGGCGGTCATGGCAAAGTCCACCCCCGTGGTGTCGAAGCCCAGGGCGGAGCCCAGCAAGGAGCCGATGGCCGAGCCGAGCACCCAGTAGCTCTGGTCCAGCAGCGCTACCAGAAAAAAGAAATCGTGCTCGTCCACCCCTTCCGGGGCTTTGGCGGAGGAAAGCAGGGCGTAGGTCTCGTCGGTGAGGGAGAAAATCATATAGAGCTTCCGCGGGCCCATCCCCCGGAACTTCTCCAGCATGGACAGGCCATAGACCAGGTGGCGGAAGTTGACCATCAGGGTGAGGAACGCCACCTGGGTCAGGGAGGCCCCGGCGGCCAGCAGAGACACCCCTAAATACTGGCCTGAGCCAGCGTAAATGAGCAGGCTCATCAGCGCGGCCCAGCCCACTCCATAGCCGATGGACTGGAGCATCAGACCAAAGGCCATTCCGATGGCCAGATAGCCCATCAGCACAGGGACGGTCACCGGAAAGGCGGCGGCCAGAGTCTTTTGGTTCATGGGACAAAACACCTCGAAAAAGCGATTTCGCTCTATTCTACCCGTTTTTCCATCTGGTTGCAAGCCCTATCCGCAGGCAGGCGTTAAGAAGGAATAAAGTTTTTTCGTCCATCTTGATTTTTTGGTTTTCGCCCCTATAATGGTACTCATATCATATTGTCCGGAGGGCTTTGCTATGGACCGCCTGCTCTTTATCTACAATCCCGCCTCGGGAACCGGTCAGGTAAAAAACGCGCTGGCGGAGGTGCTGGATGTGTTTACCAAGGCGGGGTGGATTACCACCTCCTATCCCACCCAGTGCAAGGGGGACGCGGCCCGGACGGCCCGGGAGCTGGCCGGGCAGTTCGACCGGGTCATTTGCGCCGGGGGAGACGGCACCCTGAGTGAAGTGGTGTCCGGCCTGATGGAGCTGGAAGCCCCGCCCCCGCTGGGGTACATCCCCTTCGGCTCCACCAACGACTGCGCCACCACCCTGCGCCTGCCCCGGAAGCCCAGAGAGGCCGCCCTGGTGGCGGCGGGCACCGGTGTGTCCGAACCCATCGATATCGGCCGGCTCAACGGCAGGCCCTTTATCTATGTGGCCGCCTTCGGCGCCTTTACCAAGGTGGCTTACGACACTCCCCAGGAGCTGAAAAATACCTTTGGCCATCTGGCCTACATCTTCGCGGGCATCGCCTCTCTGCCCACCATAGCCCCTTACCACATGAAGGTGGAGTACGACGGCCAGATTCTGGAGGACGACTTCTACTTTGGCATGGTGAGCAACTCCCAATCCATCGGCGGCATCCGGCCTCCCAAGGTGGAGCGGGTGGTGCTGGACGACGGGCTGTTTGAGGTCACGCTGGTGAAAAAGCCTCTGAGCCTGGCCGATTTGACCGATGGGCTTCAGGCCCTGGTCAACCTGTCTCCAGCGGACCGCTCCGGGGCGCTGGTCCAGTTCCAGGCCAGCAGCCTCACCTTTACCGGAGGCCAGCCCATTCCCTGGACCCTGGACGGGGAGTTTGGCGGCAGCCAGCCGGTCAACCGGGTGGCCAACTGTCAGAAAGCGCTGCGAATCATCCACGGAGAATAACAAACCGCCCTGGCGTCAATCTATAGACGCCGGGGCGGTTCTATTCATAGCTGCCACACGTGAACCCGCCGCGCGGCACAAGTTCCCTCCAGAGAAAGAGCTTGAGATATGAAACAAGCTCTTACAGCACAAGCATAAGGTTGTTATAATTGAGTTCCTTTGCCTTCTTTTGAACAGAAAACCAGTCTATAACTGTCAAAATTCCGCAGCATCCCAGTGTGAGAAGCTTCAATATTCCCATACCGGTTTCGCCCAGCATAAACCGGTCAATTCCCAGGCTGCCTAAAAATATGGAAACCAGAAGGATTGTTGTTGGGTCCTTAAACTCCACCGCGGAAACCAACTGAAATTTGGCTTCATCAGCTTCCAAAAGCTTTTGCTTGATAAAAACAATCTTTTCCGCGGGAAGGTATTTCTGGTTTGTCATTACATACATATCTGTTTTTTCTTGTGTCACTTTTATCTCTCCCTTTGTCGTTATATGTTCCTGAAGGGTTGTTGAATCCGCCACAAATGATAAACGGCCAACAAAAGGGCAAACACAGACAAGCTGAAATCCATCAAACGGCTTTTGGGAAATAGATCGCGATGTGAAAATAGAAAAATGAAAATCGGGACTAAAAAGAAGAACAGATGATAGTGAATCGCGCCGTGCCAATCTCCACATAAAAAGCAAAGCCATGCGCGGGTCAAGCCGCATCCCGGGCAAGTTACGCCAAAACAATTGTAAATTGGGCACCCTAAAACACAGTCTAAAACCAGAAAGCCAAAAATGATCAGATGCTTTTTCCCTAATCCGTATATGTTTTGCCGGACGTTTATTTTTATGGTGATCCCTTCCCCTCAAGTACAATATTAAAATACCATAGTATTTTTATAATGTCAAGCAAAAGGATACAATAGTATTGTAATTTTTGTTATCGAGGGTGTCTATGCTAAACCAAAGAATACGGCTTTTGCGGCAGGCAAGAAATATGAGCCAAGTTGAACTTGCTAATCGGCTGGGTGTTACAAAGCAAAGCGTTTCCAACTGGGAGAACGATAATATTCAGCCATCCATTGAAATGCTGGTAAAACTATCGGCATTCTTTTCCGTTTCTACCGACTATATGCTTGGAATTGAATCTCACGAGTATTTGGATGTCAGCGACCTGCCCAAAGAGGTTATCGCGCATCTCCGGCAAATAATAGATGACTTGAGAGGCAATTCGGCGCAAAAAATCACCGTCTGAACCATCAGACGGTGATTTTTATATTCTCCTTATTTTCCCTGCGACACCTTGGAGATGTCCATCTCCTCGGCGTCGCTCCACAGCCGCTCCAGGTCGTAGAACTTCCGGGCCTCGTCGGTGAACACGTGGACCACCACCGAGGAGAAGTCCATGAGCAGCCAGGTGCCGCCCCGGTGGCCCTCAATGTGGTGGGCCCGTTCACCGTTCGCTTCCGCCGCCTCCTCGCAGGCGTCAGACATGGCCTTGATCTGGGTGTTGGAGGTGGCGGTGCAGATGACAAAATAGTCCGCCAGGGTGGTCAGTCCCTCTGTTTTCAGCACCTTCAGGTCGCCGCTCTTTTTGCTGTCCAGCGCTCTGGCCAGCAGGATCGCCAGTTCATAGGATTCCATTTTTGTTCTCCTCTCTATCAGTCTTGTGTTCCGCCTGTCATGCCGCGGGCGGAATTATATCCAGTCCGTCCGCGGAGATCTGTTCCCCGTTCTGGATGTCCGGGGAGGGGTCGGGGAATACCACGCCGGGGTCGATGCTGCCAATATCCGGCGGGTCTGTCACCTCGCCGGGCTGGGTGGAACCGCCGGGGTCCTCCTGGCCCGGGTCCGCTCCCGGATCCTCGCCGCCCGGGTCCTCGCCGCCCGGGTCCTCGCCGCCCGGATTCTCCGAGCTTCCGGAGGGATCGGGGTCGTCCGGATTGTCCGGCTCATCGGGCTCATCCGGTTCCACCGGCTTGGGGGCCACGTAGACCTGAGCCACCGACGGGTCAGCCAGAGTGGCGTTGGTCACTCCGAAGCCGCCTCCGCTCTTCTGATACATCAGCTGCAAGTCGCTGGCCTGGATGTCGTCCAGATAGGGGTTGATACCGTCGTTGAGAAGCTCCAGCAGCTCATCCTGCTGGGCGCACACCAAGGATGCCCCGTTATACATCACGCCATAGTAGGGCATAGCGGCAAATTTCACGCCGTTTTCGGTATCCATTCCGATGGCCAGCTGGGCAAAGGCCAAAATGTTGCCTACCGTCAGGTCAGTATCCACGTTTTCGGTAAAAATCTGCACCAGGGTGGGTAGCTTAAGCAGAATTTCCGGGGTGAGGCATTTTTTCAGAACAGCGGTGAGGAAGTCCCTCTGAATCTGAGTGCGGCCCACATCACCCAGAGAAATGGTGCCGGTGTTGTTCTTCCGGAAGCGGATGACCTCCATGGCGTCCTGACCGTCCAGCAGGCGCAGGCCCGCCTTCTGGTGGATGTGCAGGTCCTGGCCCGGGGTGGGGTCATCGTAGTCCATGTCGAAGGGGACCTCAAATTCCACGCCGTCCACCGCGTCCACCAGCCGGCCGATGGCCTCCCACTCCACCAGGACGTAGAAGTCGGGGTAAATGCCGGTGAGCTTGCTGACCTCCAGCTTCAGGGCGGTCATGCCGTTTTCGGTGCGCTCCTTGTCCGGCAGCGACCGGTCCCCCAGGTTGCGGGTGTAGATGGTGTTCAGCCGCTTCTGGGAGCCGCCCCGGGCGCTGATGTTGGTCATGGTGTCCCGCAGCAGGCTGACGGCGCTGATCCGTTTGCCCTTGGTGTCGTAGGTGATCAGGATCATGGTGTCGGTGGAGTTGCTGACCACGTCCTTGCCGCACAGGAGGAAGGTGTAATAGCCGTCCTTCCGCCCGCTTTTGGCCACGTTAGGCAGGTCGGCCCCCTCAAAGGAGATATCCCCGGAGCTTAAATCACCATGGGAGATATTCCCGCCGTTGATGCCCGCGTTGATATTCGGCGGCTCGGGCACATCGGGCAGCCGCATCCAGGACCGCAAAAACAGGAACACCGCGATGATGAGTACCGCGATCAAAACCAGAACCTGGAACGCGCGGTATTTCAGCTTTGCCCCCCGGTCCAGTCCGGCCACCCATTCCCGGTGCTGCCTCCACCAGACGGCCAGCGGATTGGCGGTCCCGGGAGCCTCCCGCCTGCCGTGTTGATTATGCTGTTCGCTCATCGTCTCACCCTTCTGTCGTAACTCCGTGGTCTCTCAGCCAGGCCTGGGCCTGGAGGGTATTTTTGTGCACCGGCAGATTCCGGTCCTTCATCTCCTGGACGGTGGTCTCTACCCCCAGGAGCAGAGCCCGGTCCAGGTCCTGATAGGCCAGCTCACGCAACCGCTCCACCCCCTCAAAGGTTCGGTTGGGCTCCATGTAGTCGGCCACGTACAGGATTTTTTCCAGCGTGGTCATATCCGCTTTGGCGGTGGTGTGCCAGAAAATGGCCTCATACACCTCATCAGGTTCCCCAAAAATGTACCGGGCCATGCACGCTCCCGTTTTGGAGTGGAGCAGCTTGGGCGCTTCCCGCTCCAGCTGGTCCAGGGGCACGCCGTACCGCTCGCAGATGGCGATATGCTCCACTCCGGTGAGATACTTGGTGCAGTCATGGAGGATGCCCGCCCGGCGGGCCATCTCCTCGTCGGCGCCCCAGCGCCGGGCCAGCCGCACCGCCTCTTCCTCGGTGCCCCGGATGTGGCGCACCCGCTTCTGCATCACCATGGAGTAGGAGCAGGCCCGCAGCTCGGGGATATCCAGGCGCTTCAAATCGGCGTGGGTACTGTACAGCCCGTTCATCAGGATGTACCCATAGATGGCGGGGAGGAGATAATCCCCGCCCTCCCCCTTTGCCAGCAGCTCCCGCAGCTCTGTCGAGGATATCTCCACCAGCTCAGGCAGGGGAATGACAGTAATTTTTGCCTCGGGGAGCGTCTCCTCCAATTCCTCTGCCAGGGTGGCGAAAAGCGCCTTGTCGTCCCGCTCGCTCCGGCCAAAGGCGCAGATCCCCGCCTGGGCCAGGATTGACGACGGGTCATGCCACTGGTAGAAGGTGGCGAACATGTCCGTCCCCATCAGCAGCCACATCTGGGCATCGGGGTACTGCTCCCGCAGAGCCGCCAGGGTATCGGCGGTGTAGCTCTTTCCGGGACGCTCCAGCTCTATGGTGGAAACCTCCGCCGTCCCGGGCATCAGCAGGGCGTCGGCCATCTTCTCCGCCATGGTCAGCCGATGTTCAGGGGCCGGCGTGCCCTGGGGCAGTTCCTTGTGGGGCGGGACGGCAGCCGGGACGATGAGCAGTTTGTCCAGCTCCAGCGCTTCAATCGCCGCCCTCGCCGCCGCCAGATGCCCCAGATGGGGAGGGTTGAAGGTTCCGCCAAAAATTCCGATTTTCAACGCGAACACCGCCTTCTGTCCGTTATTTGCTTTTTCTGTCGCTCACCAAAATAATTTTATCCTTTTTGTCCTTCTTATGGCTTGGACGAAATAACACGAATTTTGTTCCAATTACCTGCACAATTTCGCTCCGGGTCAGGGGAGCCAGCGCCTCCGCCGCCTCCCGGGGGGAGAGAAGGGAGTTTTCCAGCACCTTCCCCTTGATCAGCTCCCGGGCCTCCAGGGCGTCGTTGGCCTGCTTGACCAGGTTGTCCCCAATGCCCTCCTTGCCCACGATGAGAATGGTGTCGATGCGGTTGGCCAGGCCCCGCAGCTGGGCACGCTGTTTGCTTGTAAGCTCCATGCGAAAATCCTCTTTTAATTCAAATATTCCTCTAGTTCAGCCTTGAACGCTTCCAGCGCCTTTCCCCGGTGGGAGATGGAATTCTTCTCATCCGGGGACAGCTGGGCGAAGGTCTTTTTCAGCTCCGGGACAAAGAACACCGGGTCATAGCCGAAGCCGCCCTCCCCCATGGGGGCGTAGGCGATGGTGCCAGGGCACTCCCCCCGGGCGGTGAGGGTGTCGCCATTGGGGAAGCAGCAGGTGATCACGCTGACAAACTTGGCTGTTCGGGTCATCTGACCCCGCATGTTCTCCAGGAGCATCCGGTAGCGGGCCACGTCATCCAGCCCCTCGCCGCCGTACCGGGCGGAGTACACCCCCGGCGCGCCGTTGAGACAGTCCACACACAGCCCCGAGTCGTCGGCGATGGCGGGCAGGCCGCTGGCCTCCATCACCGCCTTCGCTTTCAGCAGGGAGTTCTCCTCAAAGGTGGTTCCCGTCTCCTCCACCTCGATATCTACCCCGGCCTCCGCCTCTGAGCAGACCTCAATCCCCAGATGGGACAGAATGTCGTTCATTTCCACCAGCTTCTTCTGGTTCTTGCTGGCCAGCACCAGCTTCATACAGGATTCCCCCTTATTCTACCATATTTTCTCTTTCTGTCTATTGATATTCTATTAAATTTTCATTCCGGCACAGGGAGGAAAAACAAAGTTTTTCCAGAAAAAGTATCAAATCAGCGCCTGGGCAAACTCCTGGGCGTTGAAGGGCCGCAAATCGTCGATGCCCTCGCCCACACCGGCGTACTTCACCGGCACGTCCAGCTCCCTGGCGATGGCGATGGCGATGCCCCCCTTGGCGGTGCCGTCCAGCTTGGTCAGGACGATACCGGTGATCCCGGCGGCTTCTTTAAACTGCTTGGCCTGAATCAGGCCGTTCTGGCCGGTGGTGGCGTCCAGCACCAGGAGGGTCTCCCGGGCGCAGCCGGGCAGCTCCCGGTCGATCACCCGGGAGATTTTGTTCAGCTCGTTCATCAGGTTCTGCTTGTTGTGCAGCCGGCCGGCGGTGTCCACCAGCACCACATCGGAGTTCCGCGCCTTGGCGGCCGACATGGCGTCGAACACCACGGCGGCGGGGTCGGCCCCCTCGTGCTGCTTGATGATGTCTACCCCCGCCCGGTCGGCCCAGATGGTCAGTTGGTCGGCGGCGGCGGCCCGGAAGGTGTCAGCGGCGCAGAAGAGCACCTTTTTCCGCTCCGCCTTCATCTGATGGCCAATCTTTCCGATGGTGGTGGTCTTGCCCACCCCGTTCACCCCGATGAACAGCACCACCGAGGGTCTGGTGGACAGGTTCAGGGCGGTGTCCCCGGCGCTGAGGGCGTCGGCAATCACCCGGACCATCACCTCACGGGCCCCATCCACCGTCTTGACCCCCTCTGCCTTCACCCGTCGGCGAAGCTCCTCCACCAGCTCCAAGGTCACGTCCATGCCGGTGTCCGCCAGAATCAGGGACTCCTCCAGCTCGTCGTAGAAGTCGTCGGTGAGCTCCGAGCCGAAGCCGGAGAAAATGTTGATTTTTTTCAGCTTGTCAAAAAAGCCCATAGCGTCTGCCTCCCTTACCAATTTGGATTTGCTTCCCCGCACCGGGGACATTTGGGGTAGTCCAGATCATAACTGACGCCGCAGCTGGGACAGCGCGTTTCGGCAATGCTTCCGGTTTCCTCGCCCTCGTCGTCGAAGAAATCTCCCTGGAAAAACTCCAGCTTGCCGCATTTGGGACAGGTAAAGATCGCCGTCTCCAGCGCACCGGCCACCAGATTGGGCAGGTCTCCAAGGATCCAGCCCGTCCGGCCCAGCTGTATCTTTTCCCGGCCAACAAATTCCATTTCCACGCCGCAGCGCAGGCATTTCAGTTGTTCCATTATTCCACCTTCTCCCCGCAATATGGGCAGAACTGCCCCCACTCAAAGGACTCCGGCAGGGCCTTGCCGCAGTGGACGCAGAAGCTGGGGGACTCCTGACCGCTCTGGGCGGCGGACACGTCCTGAGAGGCAGATACACTCTGGGACGCGTCTGACGGAGCCTTGGGGATTACCTGCTCCAACCCCCAGAATATGAACTTGATTGCGGCGAACAGGACGATAATAAGCAGGATTCCCCCTACAATCAGCTTCCAGTCGCCGGATTTTTTCTCGTTGTCGTTCATGGTGCTTCCCCCAATCTAGCGTCCGATCCAGTCCCGGCCTACCAGTTCGTCCAGGCTGACCATGAAGAAGTCGGCCAGCTTGATGAGCTGAGGAATGGACGGTTCATTGTGCCCGCCCTCATAATATTGGTAGGTCCGAATATTGACTCCCAAGTATTCCGCAACTTCACGCTGCTTTTTACCGGAGCTTTTGCGTATTTCCTTAAGAGAATCAGAAAATTTGCTCATAAAGCCTCCAAGTCCTTGACATGACTAAAAATTTCAAGTATAATACGAATAATTCAGTCATACGGGAGCGATACAAAATATGAACTTTACATTATTGGAAATGCTCTACAACATCCCAGAGCTGCAAGACCTATCATACCAGATTTACCGGCAAATGCCAGAGCGAATTTCCCGCGAGGCACATCTGGCGGAGGTCTGGCAGGCCTGCAGGCGGCTTCCCGACCCGGAGGCCCAGGCTCTTTTTGACCGGCTGGAGGACGCCATACACTTTGACGGCGCCCTCCAGGAGCGGGCGTCCTTTTTCACCGGGATCTATCTGGGCTGGGGGCTGTCCCGGACAATGGGCGCTTAGCGGATGTTTAGCTCCTTCTCCACGTCATTCAGGTTGATGGTCAGCATCCGACTCACGCCCTGCTCCTGCATGGTAACGCCGTAAAGCACGTCGGCCTCCTCCATGGTGCCCCGGCGGTGGGTGATGACGATAAACTGGGTTTTATCCGCCACATTGCGCATATACCGGGCGAATTTTACCACGTTTGTATCGTCCAGGGCGGCTTCGATCTCGTCCATGACCACGAAGGGAGTGGGGCGTACCTTTAAAATAGCGAAATACAGGGCGATAGCCACGAATGCCTTTTCCCCGCCGGACAGCAGGGTGATGATTTTCAGCGCCTTGCCCGGGGGCTGGACCTTGATCTCGATGCCGCAGTTGAGGATATCCTCCGGGTCCTCCAGCTCCAGGGTGGCCTTGCCGCCGCCGAACAGCTCCAGGAAGGTCTGGCCGAAGGCCTCGTTGATAACCTGGAATTCCCGCTGGAAGATGGTTTTCATCTCGTTGGTAATGCCGGCGATAATCTCCTCCAGCTCCTTTTTGGCCTTGTCCACGTCGTCCCGCTGGTCGGTGAGGTAGGTGTACCGCTCGTTCACCCGCTGGAACTCCTCGATGGCCCCCACGTTCACATTACCCAGGGCGGAAATGGACCGTTTCAGCTCACTGATCCGCCGGCTGGCCTTGGGGACCGATTCGATTTCCACCCGCTGCTGCCGGGCGGCCTCGTGGGACAGCTCGTAGGTTTCCCAAAGTCGGTCCAACAGCTGCTTTTCCTCCATGGAGGAGGACACCTTTTTCTGCTCCAGCCGGGAGACCTCCCCCTCGGTGCGCAGCAGCTCCTCGTTCAGGGACTGGCTCTCCTTGGTGGCCTTGATCCGCTGGCCCTCCAGGTCCAGCTTCTCCTGGTTCAGCCGGGCGATGGCCTCGTTTTGGCCCAGGTTCTCCTCGCGAAGGGCGGACAGGGCCGATTCCTTTTCGGCAATCTCCCGGGCGAAGTTCTGGTTCTTCTCCTGATAGCCGGCCATCAGCGCCTGGCTCTGGTCCCGGTCGCCAGCCATACTGGCCTTCAGGTCCTCCAGGCTGGCAAGGTTGGTCTGGATGGTCTCCCGTTCCGCCTCCAGGGCGGCTTGGGCGGCGGTGAGCTGGGCCACCTCCTGGGCGATGCGGGCGGAGCGCTCCTGCACCTCCTGCTGGCCCCGGGCCTTACCCTCCGCCTCGCTCTTGAGGGCGGCGGTCTCCCCCTCCAGGGTGCGGATACGCTCCCGGGCCTTCCGGGTGTCCGTCTCGATCTGGGCGGCGCGGTCTTTGAGCTGCTCCAGCTCCTCCCGCTGGCTCTCCCGCTGACGCTCCAGCTCCCCCGTCACGGTGCGCCGCTGGGACAGCTCGCCCTCCGCCTTCAGGATGGCGTCCTCCCAGGTGCGAAGCTGGTTCTGGGCGGTCTCCAGCTCATAGGCGGCGGCGGTGTTCTCCCGCTCCGCCTCAGCCATGGCTCTGGCGCTCTCCGCCACACGGGCGCGGATGTCCTGGAGCTGTTTGTTCAGCCGCTCCAGCTCGTTGGCCCGGCTCAGGATGCCGGCGCTTCGGCTGGCGGAGCCGCCGGTCATCGACCCACCGGGATTCAAAACCTGTCCGTCCAGGGTGACAACGCGGAAAGCATAGCGGTACTTCCGGGCGGCGGCGATGGCGGCGTCCAGATTCTCCATGACGGCCACCCGGCCCAGAAGGTTGGAAAAGACGTTTTTATACCGGGGATCGAAGGAAATAAGCTGGTCCCCGATGCCCACGAAGCCGGGTTCCCGCTTCAGGCTCTCCCCGTCCCGGAGGGAGCCCGGACGGATAGAGCTGATGGGCAGGATGGTGGCCCGACCTCCGTCCCGGCGCTTCAGATACTGGATGACGGCTTTGCCGTCCTCCTCCCGCTCCACCACGATGTTCTGCATGGCTCCGCCCAGGGCGGTCTCGATGGCTACGGTATACCGGTCGGGCACCTTCAGCAGATCGGCCACCGGGCCGTGGATGTTGCGCAGCGTTCCCCGCTGGGCCTCGTTCATCACCAGCTTGACCGCCTTGGTGTAGCCCTCGTGGTCCTTTTCCATCTCGGTGAGCAGCTTGATCCGGGAGGTGAGGGCGTTTTCCTCCATTTGCAGCTTCATGTGGGCGTCTTTGGCCTGCTCCCACTTCTTTTTCCGGGAATCCATCCGCAGCTGATAGCCTTGGATCACGTTCCTCACCGCGTCCCGCTCCTCCACCGCGTCATCGTACTTCCGCTTGGCGGCGCGGGCCTCCTTTTGGGCCTCCTCCAACCGCTCCTCCAGCTCTCGGCTCTCCCGTCGGACCGTTTCGTCCCGGTCCATGACCTCCTGGGCGGCGGCGGCCAGGGCGGAAAGCAGCGCCTTGGCCTCGGCGGCGCCGTCGGTGCCCTGATCGGCCTGGGCGCGCAGGCTTTCCAGCTCCTTTGCCAGAGTGCCGGCGGAGCGGGCGGCCTCCTCCGCCTGACGGCTCCGGTCGGCCAGGGCGGTCCGGCCCTCCTCCAGCTGGCTCTCGATCTCCGCCAGCCGCTCCTTGTGCTGCTGAATCTGGGCGGACAGGGAGCCCTCCCGGCCTTCCTTCTGCTCCAGGTCGGCCTGGATGCGCTGGGCGGATTCCTCATTGTGCTGAATGTTGCTGTTTAAAACGGCGATGGCGGATTCCAGCTCGTTTATTCTGGCTTGACGGCCCTGCATCTCAAAGCGCAGGCGGTCGGTTTCCAGGTCCTTGTTCCGCATCTCCCCGGAGTACCGCTCGGCGGCGGCGTAGGCCTTCTCCTGGGAGATTTTCACCTCTTCCTTCCGGCGGACGGCTTCCTGATAGTCCGCCTCCAGCTTGATATTACTGGCCCGGATCCGCTCCAGCGTGTCCAGCCAGACGGAAATTTCCAGCCCCCGCAGCTCGTCCCGGAGGACCAGAAATTTTTTGGCCTTTTCGCTCTGCGCCCGGAGGGGCTCCACCTGAAGCTCCAGCTCGGATATTTTATCATTGACGCGCACCAGGTTTTCGTCGGTGCGCTCCAGCTTACGCTCGGCCTCCTCCTTGCGGTGGCGGTAGCGGGAGATGCCGGCGGCCTCCTCAAAGACCTCCCGGCGGTCGGCGGATTTCACGGAAAGGATCTCGTCGATCCGGCCCTGGCCGATGATGGAGTAGCCCTCCCGGCCCAGGCCGGTGTCCATAAACAGCTCGTTCACGTCCTTGAGCCGGACAGAGCGGCGGTTGATGTAGTACTCGCTCTCCCCGGAGCGGTAGTACCGCCGGGTGACCATCACCTCGCTCTCCTCCATGTCGAAGAGGTGGGTGGTATTGTCCAGCACCAGGGACACTTCAGCGTAGCCCGTCTGCTTGCGCTTGGCGGTGCCGCCGAAGATCACGTCCTCCATCTTACCTCCCCGCAGCGCCCGGGTGGACTGTTCCCCCATCACCCAGCGGATGGCGTCTGAGATGTTGGACTTGCCCGAGCCGTTGGGGCCCACGATGGCGGTGATGTCCTCGCCGAAGGTGAGGACCGTCTTGTCGGGGAAGGACTTGAACCCCTGGATTTCCAATGCTTTTAAGTACAATCAGGCCACCTCGTATCGTCATACATGACCAAGTTGGTCATCTCTACTATTTCCGATATAATCAAATTTCGATCCATCATTTTTTCGTTCCAATTTTTCTTAATCGCAAATTGGAATTCTTACTGCTTCCAATTTGCGTCAATCATCAAGATGTTATATTATACCAAGCGGGAGGAAAAAATGCAATTGCAAATCACATAAAATGGGCGGCCAAAAGACCGCCCATCCGTTATTTCCGATATTTTCCCGACTTGACCACTCCCACCGCCAGGGCCAGAAGGAGAACCAGGATCTGGATTCGCATACGCTCCCCTCCTTTTCTACGACCGGACCACCGCGTGGAGCAGGGACCAGATGGACCAGAGAAAGCCGGCGATAAAGAGGATTGCCAGCACAGGGACCACTAATTCAGCGGAGGAGACCAGCTCCCGGGGAAAAATCTGGAGCAGGAACATGGGGACGAAGCAGACGCCCCAGATGATCCAGCCGCCCTTTGAACCAAACCGCTGGATCAGCGCCCCCACGATGACACCGCCGGTTACGGCCATGGCGAAGATGAGCAGCCACCAGTACCAGTCCAGGGTGAAGGCCTCAATAATCAGGGTCTTTT
The DNA here is from genome assembly GCA_910575265.1 of Oscillospiraceae bacterium. GTDB lineage: Bacteria > Bacillota > Clostridia > Oscillospirales > Oscillospiraceae > Lawsonibacter. The sequence goes on along the minus strand of CAJTEA010000004.1, from coordinate 85,256 downwards.
CCGGCACAGAGACCAGCTCCCCGGCCATATTTTCAAAGACTTTCCCGGTTATGGGGACGTCGTGGCCCGGAGAAGCTGCAAATTCCATCACCCCGGACCCTCCCATTACCCAGCCGTTCATCCCGGACAGCCTGGCCCACAGGGGCACGCAGAGAAAGCGTTCCACGGCGGTCAGCAGTCCGGCCAGGGCCAGGGCGAAGGCGGACTCGAAGGCGCACAGCCCCAGGGTCAGGCCCAGGGCCCGCCTGCGGGTCTGGCCGAAGCGCAGGGCCTGGTCAAAACTGACCCCAACATGGGATATCCCGGCGATCAGGGCGGTAAACCCGCCCACAATGGGAAACAGAATGCAGGACACGGTGACGCTGGTGTCCGGTCGGCCAAAGTGCATGACGCACCCGATGATGATTTGAATCACCAAGAACAGGCCCCCCTCCACCGCCAGGTAGAGGGCCAGGTCGTCCAGATTCAGCCTTACAAGCTTTTGATACATTTTCAGCATTGCCTCTCACCTCACAACATAGCGCTGAATCACGCGCCAAATCAGCAGCTCACCGCCAACCGCCCCGGCGGCCAGCACGGCGAGCATGGCCTTGGGCAGGGTGGTCCACGGCCAGCCCCACTCCGTATCCAGCAGGTAGTCCATAACCCCGGTGTCGGCGGAGAGCATCATAAACACTGTGGCAAAAATCATCACAAAGATGGATACTGTGACCAGAATGGTGCCCGCGATTTTGCTTTTCACCATTACCAGCCCGCTGAGGCAGCCCAGCACCATCAGCGCCATACACACCAGAGGGAAGACCCACACCCGGCCGCCGAACAGGTTCAGCAGCTCCCACCGCTCCCGGACCTCCCAGTTGGCCAGGGCGGGGAAGGCGGACATAAACAGCTGGAGCCCCCAGCAGATCACCGCGTAGAAGGCCATATTGCCCTGAATGGCCCAGAAGAAATCCCTTCGCCGTGCTCCCATGGACAGCCCCAGATTCAGATTGTTGGTGCACAGGGAGAAGGCGTACAGGAACAGACACAGAAGAATCATGGTGGGGAACATGGAATAGTAGGTCTCAAAGAGGTTGCTGGTATCGAGGTCATGGGGTATGCCGGTGGCATAGCACCCAGCAATTATAATTGCGGCGAAGCCGAAGATAGCCCCCAGGTTGACCCAGGTGAATTGGAGCAGAAAGCGAACGGATTTTCCCATAACGCTCTCCTCCTCACTGGGCGTCCCCGTGGCCGCACAGGGACACGAAAACATTTTGAAGGTTCATGGGGGCGATATCCACGTCCGCCGCCTGGGCAGTCTCCAGCTTGACCATATCCCCTCGAACGGCCACCGTCTTGTGACGGCCCATCTGGTGGGTGGACAGAATTCGCAGGCCATTACACACCTGGTCCACCACGTCGTCCCGGCCGGAGACATAGCGGAACTGGCCCACCAGCTCCTCGGTGTCGGTGTTCTCGATGATGCGGCCCTCGTCCAGGATGATGACCCGCTCAAAGACAGAGGCGGCCTCCTCGATGATGTGGGTAGAGACGATAAAGGTGCGGCCTGTCTGGGCAAAGTCCTCCAGGAGGAGCTGGTAGAAGCGCTCCCGCATCACCACGTCCAGCCCGGCGGCGGGCTCATCCAGGATGGTAATCGGGGCCCGGCTGGCCAAGGCGATGAGAATGGTCACCATGGACATCTGTCCCTTGGACAACTGGGAGATCTTCTTTTTCTTTTCCAGTTTGAACTCCTCCAGCAGCCGGCTGGCGTAAGCCTGATCCCAGTTGGGGTAGTAGATGGCGGCGGATTTGAGGTAGTGCCTCACCTTCAAATTGTTCGGCCCGGAAAACAGGGTGGGCTGAAGCTCCCGGGAGAAGCAGATGTCATTGAGGGCCCGCTGATTTTCCCACACCGGCTGGCCGTTGTAGGTGACGTCCCCGCTGTTTTTGGTGTTCTGGGCGGTAAGGATGCCCAGCAGGGTGGTCTTGCCCGCCCCGTTCCGGCCAATCAGACCGTAGATTTTCCCCGGCTCGATGGTCAGGTCCAGATTGTGGAGTACCTCCTTGTCCTTGTAGGACTTGCACAGGCCCTGGGCCTTTAAGATTCCAGCGCTCATTTTTTCTCCTCCTCCATGGCTTTTGTAATCATATCCACCAGCTCCTCTCCGGTGAGGGCCAGCGACGCCCCTTCCTTCACCAGCGGCTTCACAAAGCCGTCGTAAAAGGCGGCCTTTCGTTTTTCCTTCACGGTGTCTCCCGCTCCCTTCGATACAAACATGCCGATGCCCCGGCGCTTGTACAAAATTCCGTCCGATACCAGCAGATTGATGCCCTTGGCCGCCGTAGCCGGGTTGATGTTGTAATTCCGGGCCAGCTCGTTGGTGGAGGGCACCTGCTCCTCCTCCCGGTAGACCTCCCGGAGGATGTCGTCCTCCAGCATCCGGGCAATCTGCAAATAGATCAGGGACTGGTCGTTTAGCGTTCCGCGCACTTGATCACCTCCGTGGTCCTGTCTGCTCAATTGTTTGGTGGTTCATTACTTACGTAACTAACCATATCACTAAGGGACGTAGTTGTCAAGAGTATTTTTGAATTTTTCGGAAAAAAAAGCGGCTGACTTTTATTCCAAGTCAGCCGCCTTGAGATTGGTTACAAAACGTGCGTAAAATACTCCTTATAATTATCCTGGAGCAGCCGGGGGGTGTTCAGGCCGTAGGGACATTTGGAGGCGCACTGTCCGCACTGAAGACAGGTTTCGATCTTCCGCATCTCGGCCTGCCAGTAGTCCGTAAGGTAGTCGGCGGCGGGCATGCGGCGGAGCATCAGGGACATCCGGGCGCACTGATTGATCTGGATGCCCATTGGGCAGGGCATACAGTAGCCGCAGGAGCGGCAGAAGCTGCCTGTGAGCTCGGCCCGGTCCTTCTCAATGAGGGCGAGCCGCTCCTCCGTCATGGCGGGGGCGTCGGGGACGCAGGAGAGGAACTGATCCAGCTCCCACTCGTGCTGGACCCCCCAGATGGGCACCGCGATGGGCTGCAAGGCCATAAAGGCGGCGGCGGCTATGCCGTCCCGGAGCAGGCCCCCGGCCATCCCTTTCATAGCCACAAAGCCCATACCTGCCCTCTCGCACATCTCCACCAGCTCCTGATCCTGGGGGCCGGAGAGGTAGCTGTAGGGGAACTGGAGGGTGGTATACAGCCCGGAATCAATGGCCTCCCGGGCCACCGTCAGGCGGTGGTTGGTGATGCCGATGTGGCGGATCTTGCCTTGGGCCTGGGCCTCCAGGGCGGCGTCGTAGAGGCCGTCCTCCCCGCCGGGGCGGGGGACAAAGGCGGGATTGTGGAACTGATAGACGTCGATATAGTCTGTATTCAGGTCTCGCAGACTGGCCTCCAGGTGCTCCCGCAGCTCCCGGCCCGTCTGGGCGTGGGTCTTGGTGGCGATTACCACCTTGTCCCGTATGCCGGCGAAGGCATAGCCCATCTTCTCCTCGCTGTCAGAGTAGGCCCGGGCGGTGTCAAAGTAGTTCATGCCCCCGTCCAAAGCCTTGCGCAGCAGACGGGCCGCGTCCTCTTTGGAAATCCGCTGGATGGGCAGACAGCCGAAGCCGTTTTTCTCGATGGTGATGCCGGTGCTTCCCAGTTGGATCGTAGACATGCGCGGTCCTCCTTACATCCCATTCAGCTGCGCCTTCAGCTTGGCGACCAGCTCGGTGAGCTGGACAGCCCGCTCCTTCTCGGCGGCCACCACATGCTCGGGAGCCTTGTTGACAAAGCCGGGGTTGTTCAGCTTGGCGTTCAGCTTGTCCAGCTCGGCGGACTGCTTTTTCAGCTCCTTCTCCACGCGCTGCTTCTCCTTCTCCAGATCCACCAGCTCCCCCAGGGGGATGGACAGCTGGGCGGCGTGGGTGACGATGGATACCTGTCCGGCCTGGGCGGCGTCAGCGTCGGCCTGGGCCTGGGCGAAGGGGACAATCTCCACCTCGCTGGCGTAGGCCAGCTTTTTCAGGAAGGGCACGCCCAGGGTGAAGGTCTCCGTCTCCATGGTGGCCACGGTGAGATGGGCCTTTTTGGAGGGGGGCACGTTCATCTCGCTGCGTCGGGTACGGATGGCCCGGATGGCGTCCATAATCAGCTCCATGGACTTTTCCTCGGCGGGGAAGTTCATGGCCTCACGGTACTTGGGCCAGTCCTGGAGCATGAGGAAGTCCCCCTCATGGGGCAGAGCCTGCCAGATTTCCTCGGTAATAAAGGGCATAAAGGGGTGGAGCAGCTTGAGCATCTCGGTCAGGACATAACACAGCACCTGCTGAGCTCTCACCTTGCTGTCCTCGTCCTCCCCCTGAAGGCGGGTCTTGGTCAGCTCGATATACCAGTCGCAGTAGTCGTCCCAGATGAAGTCGTAGATCTTCTGGGCGGCCACCCCCAGCTCGTACCGGTCCATGTTCTCGGTAATTTCGGCGATGGCCCGGTTCAACTTGGACAAAATCCACTTGTCCTCCAGTTCCAGCTTCTGGGGCAGCTCACACTTGTCGATGGTCAGGTTCATCATCAGAAAGCGGCTGGCGTTCCAGATTTTGTTGGCGAAGTTGCGCATAGCCTCGCACCGCTCGGTATAAAAGCGCATGTCATTGCCGGGGGAGTTGCCGGTGACCAGATTGAAGCGCAGGGCGTCGGCGCCGTATTTGTCGGCGATCTCCAGGGGGTCGATGCCGTTTCCCAGAGATTTGGACATCTTCCGGCCCTTGTCGTCCCGGACCAGGCCGTGGATAAAGACGGTGTGGAAGGGGGGCTTTCCCGTGTGCTCACAGGCGGAGAAGATCATCCGGGCCACCCAGAAGAAGATGATGTCGTAGCCGGTGACCAGCACGTCGGTGGGGTAGAAGTACTGGAAGTCCTCGGTGTTGTCCGGCCAGCCCAGGGTAGAGAAGGGCCACAGGGCGGAGGAGAACCAGGTGTCCAGCACATCGTCCTCCTGTTTGATATGGCTGCTTCCGCAGTGACAGCACTGGGTGGGGTCAGTCTCGGATACGGTGAGCTTGCCGCAGTCCTCACAGGTCCAGGCGGGGATGCGGTGGCCCCACCAAAGCTGGCGGGAGATGCACCAGTCCCGGACATTTTCCATCCAGTTGATATAGGTCTTGGAGAAACGGTCGGGGACGAATTTGGTCTCCCCCTCCCGGACCACCCGCAGGGCTTCTTTTGCCAGGGGTTCCATCTTGACGAACCACTGGGCGGAGATCAGCGGCTCCACGTCGCTGTGACAGCGGGAACAGGTGCCCACGTTGTGCTGGTGGGGCTCTACCTTCACCAGCCAGCCGCCCTCTTCCAGGTCGGCCACGATGGCCTTCCGGGCCTCGTACCGGTCCATGCCGGAGTAGCGGCCGTAGCCCTCCACCACCTTGCCGTTGTCGTCCAGCACCCGGATGGTCTCCAAATTCTGGCGCAGGCCTACCTCAAAGTCGTTGGGGTCGTGGGCCGGGGTCATCTTCACACAGCCGGTTCCGAAGGCCATATCCACATACTCGTCGGCCACAATGGGCATCTCACGGCCTACCAGGGGCAGGACGCACTTCTTGCCCACGATATCGGTGTACCGCCCGTCAGCGGGGTTGACGGCCACGCCGGTGTCTCCCAACATGGTCTCGGGACGGGTGGTGGCCACGATGACATAGCGGTCCTGCTCCCCCTGGATGGGGTAGCGGATGTGCCAGAGGTTTCCCGGCTTGTCCTGATACTCCACCTCCACGTCGCTGAGGGCGGTGACGCAGTGGGGGCACCAGTTGATGATCCGGCTCCCTTTATAAATCAGGTCCTTTTCATACAGGCTGACGAACACGTGGCGCACCGCCCGGCTCAGCCCCTCGTCCATGGTGAAGCGGGCGCGCTCCCAGTCGCAGGAGGAACCCAGCTTCTTCTGCTGCTGGACGATGCGGGCGCCGTACTTGGCCTTCCAGTCCCATACCCGCTCCAGGAACTTCTCACGGCCCAGGTCGTAGCGGGACAGCCCCTCGTTCTTCCGCAGCTCCTCCTCCACCTTCACCTGGGTGGCGATGCCGGCGTGGTCCGAGCCGGGGACCCACAGCGCGGCGTAGCCCTGCATCCGCTTGAAGCGGATGAGGATGTCCTGAAGGGTGGAGTCCATGGCGTGGCCCATGTGGAGCTGGCCGGTGACGTTGGGGGGCGGCATGACAATGGTGAAGGGCTTCTTTTGGGGGTCCCGGTGGCCCTTGAAGCAGCCGCTTTTCTCCCAGGTCTGGTAGATACGGGCTTCCACCTCCTGGGGCTCATAGACCTTTGGCAGTTCTTTTTTCATAAACATTCTCCTATCTCAATGGCGGTTTTACGGCTGGGTTCATGGATTCTGTGCCAGGACATCCTTTAGCTGTCGGGGCGTTACATAGTCGGAATAATACCCGTCGGCTTGTGAGCCGATGGCTTTCATTTCGAGGAGGCGGTTAACCGTGTGAAGATATATTTTCCGTCCGTACTGACGCAGAACAGAGCTGTTTTCACTGCTGATTCGACTGGCGTTCATGGTGACGACCGCGATATTCCGCTCCTGGCAGAACGCGCCGATTTCCTCGTAATCGGGGTTGGCCAGCTGATACAAAGTGAAGATCCAGTTTGTAACGGGGGCTTCCTCCTTGACCCAGTCATACATCTCCTCGTGGTAGATCTGGATAATCACCCGGTCCCACAGCGAGGGGTCGCCGGTCCGGTCCACGGCCTGGACCAGCGCCTGTGTCTGGGCCCGCACCGTAGCCTCGTCGGTATCCTTGCTGTCCGTTACAATATAGCAGTCTGGAAAGATTCGCATCAGGCGTAAAAGCCCGTCAATATCCAGGGGGGTGTAACAGAAGCAGATCGGGGTGGCCATAAAGGTTTCCCAGTCCATCACCCCGACATAGACCTGTTCCAAATTATAGTAGGACATCTGGTCCCAGTCGTGCCGGGCAATCAGCTTTCCGTCTGAGGTCAGCTGAAGGTCCACTTCAAATACCCGCTGGCCGGCCGCGTAGCTTTCGAGAAACGCTTCCCTGCTGTTCGTTTCTTTCCTTCCCTCCACGGTGCCCAAAGCGTGAGCCACAACGGGAATTTCGGTCCAGTCGGCGCGGGCCGCCTCGCGGCGGAAAAAGAGGTCCGCGGCTGGGGAAACGGCCCCGGACGCCCCGGCGGCCCCGGAAAAGTAATACTTTTCCTCACTGGCGGCACTGCCGCCAGTGAGAATGTTCAGCCCCCCGGTCAAGGCGAAAGCGAATATCAGCAAGCCGGCCACCACACCTGCTGTCATAAGCAAGAGCCCGCCGCCCGAGCGTCTCCGAGGAGCCTGTCTTGAGCCTGCGCGCATATTCATCCCCCCTTGATAAACTGTACCTTCAAACCGGTTTTTTGCTGAATCAGCTCCCGAAATTCCTCCGGTGTGCCCCAAGTAAACCCCTTTTTGTCATAAATCTGCCCATGGCGCCGGTTTAAAAGCAGGGCGAAGTAGTCCTCTGTCTCGCAGAACGCCTGGATTCCCGCATAGGGATACCAGCTCTCCGCCGCCTGGGTGCGGTGGACGTAGCAGCTGTCCTTGCGGAAGGTGGCGTTGACCTCCCGGCTGTTGGGCGGAATCTGCCGCAGCGCCACCAGACCGTTGACCCGGTCCTCTCCGAACAGGCACCCCAGCATAAACGCGGCCAGCAGCGCGTTGACCAGCCAGCCGCTCGCGCCGCCCTGGATGTAGGCGTAGGTCAAAAACAGCTCCAGCGCGACGATGAACCAGGCCAGCGCGCGCACGGGACGGCTCCGGCCCTGCCGGAGGCTCTTCCGGCTCATCCGGGCCAGGGAGGTCATGGCCTTTTGGTCAATGGCAGTCTCATTAATAAGCATTTCCATCCCCTCACAAAAAAAGCCCCGAGCCAGTTTGGCTCAGGGCGATCATAACCGCGGTACCACCTGAATTCCCCAAAACGGGGCGCTTTCGCCTTCTGTAACGGGAAGTCCCGCCGTTCCCTACCGGCAGGTTCAGGAACGGGGCGCGAAAGCCACCTTTTCCGGTTCGGACTGGGGACTCGCACCGTCCGTCCCCTCTCTGAGCGCCCTGAAACCAGATACTCCTCTTTCGCATGGCCTTTGTCGGGTTCATTATACGCGAAAAGAGAGGGCTTGTCAAGACATACCAAAGAGGATTTTGTCCCGGGGGATGTCCGGTTACGCTCCAAAGTCCAGTCCGGACAGATACCGCCGTGCCAGATCGAGAGCATGGCTGGCGGTCTGGGTGCGCAGGCGCTCCCGCATGGGGCGGTTGCCCAGCTTCAGCGCCCGGACATGAGTGCCCTCCTGGGTGGCGATGGCCACGAACATGGTGCCCACCTCGTTTCCCCGGTCATCCCGGTCCGGGCCGGCCACGCCGGTGGAGGACAGGGCGATGTCACAGCCCAGCGCCCGCCGGACGCCCTCGGCCATGGCGGCGGCGGTCTCAGCGGACACCGCGCCATATTGGTCCAAAACCTCCTGGGGGACACCCAGGGCGGAGGTCTTAACCTGGTTGGTGTAGGATACAATGCCCCCCCTAAAGGCCTGAGAGGCCCCGGGGACGTCGGTGAGCCGCTTGGCGATCAACCCGCCGGTGCAGCTTTCGGCGGCGCCCAGAGTGAGGCCCTTTGCTTTCAAGCCTTCCAGCACCACATATTCCAACGAGGGCACATCCACCCCGTAGACCTTGCTGCCAAACAGGGCCTTTACCTGTTCCACTGTAGGCTTGAGCAGCGCTTGAGCCTCTTCGTCTGTGGCCGCCTTGGCGGTAACGCGCAGCTCGCACTCCCCCTCTTTGGCGTAGGGGGCCAGGGTGGGGTTGGTCATGGCGTTCATCTGCTCCCGAAGCTGGGCCTCCATGGTGGATTCGCCGATGCCAAATAACTTAATGGTATGGGAGGCGATCACACCCTCGGACAGGGAGAGGAGATAGGGCCTGGCCCGGTACTGGAACATGGGCCGGCACTCGCTGGGGGGGCCGGGGAGCATGATGACGTGGACGCCCTCCGCCTCAAAGGCGCAGCCGGGGGCGGTGCCCCAGTCGTTTTCCAGGATGACGCACCCCTGGGGCAGCATGGCCTGCTGGAGGTTGTTGTCCGTCATGGTCCGCCCAATGCGCTGAAAGTAGGCGCGGATGCGCTCCGCCGAGCCCTGGTCAAAAACCAGCTGTTTGCCAAAGGCCTCGGCCAGAACGTTTTTGGTCAGATCGTCGCAGGTGGGCCCCAGGCCGCCGGTGGTGATGATAATATCCGCCCGCTCCTTGGCCAGAGCCACCGCATCCCGGGCACGCTGGGGGTTGTCTCCCACCACGGTGTGCCAGTAGACGTTGAGCCCCAGCTCACTCAGGCCCTGGGAGAGCATTTGGGCATCAGTATTGGCGATATTACCCAATAACAGCTCGGTCCCAACGGACAGAATTTCAACAGTATGGGACATAGAGTAAGACCTCCCTTTCTTTGTCTGCGGTCAGGATAGAATGTAAGTTTGTATTATAGCACAGATAGCCGGAAAGTGGTAGCTGATTTCCTGAATCTGGAGGAATTTTTGTATAATTTTTCTGTTCACCGAAAAAAATATTCTATTCTCAGGCGCTGGAGCGGAAAAATGGAGCGGAGAAACGCAGTTTTGCCGCCAATTTCAGAAAAAACTCTTCGGCACTTTGCTGAAAAACGAAGAGTAAAACATAAAAAAATCTAATAAACGCACAATAAATGACCCTTATTGAGGAAATTTCGGGAGTTTTATGAGGTTCTTGCAATTTTTCGACCATTTTACAGTTGAAATTTTTCCCGGTTTGGACTACAATAAGACCCGCGAGAGCAAGGAGGGGCCCAAGTGCTGAACATCGTATTGGTCGAACCGGAAATCCCGCAGAATACTGGCAATATCGCCCGTACCTGCGCCGCTACCCGCGGCTGTCTCCACCTGGTAAAGCCTCTGGGCTTTGACATCAGCGAGAAGGCGGTAAAACGGGCGGGGCTGGACTACTGGCCGATGGTGGATTTGCGGGTATACGACAGTCTGGACCACTTCTTCGCCGTCAACCCCAAGCCCGATCTGTGGCTTGCCACCACCAAGGCCCCCCGGGACTACACCCAGGCCCAATACCGGGAGGGCTGCTGGCTCATGTTCGGAAAAGAGACCGCCGGACTGCCGGAGGACCTGCGGAAGCGCTGGTACAACCGGTGCGTCCGCATCCCCATGCGGCCGGACGCCCGGAGCCTGAATTTGGCCAACTCGGTGGCTGTCCTCACCTATGAGGCCCTGCGGCAGCAAGGGTTTCCGGAGCTGTCCGGAGTGGGGGAGATGGCCCAAGAGCGGTAAAACCCATTTTGTCACCTTTACGAAATGAAAGGAGTCAAGAGAATGAACTATAACAAAAAGACGGTCAAGGACATCGACGTCAAGGGCAAGAAGGTCCTGCTGCGCTGCGACTTTAACGTGCCCATGGCCAAGGACGGCAGCGGCGTCATCACTGACGACAAGCGCATCCGGGCCGCTCTGCCCACCATCCAGTATCTGCTGGACCAGGGCGCGGCGGTGATCGCCTGCTCCCACATGGGCAAGCCCAAGGGGGAGGTCAGGCCTGAGCTGTCCCTGAAGCCTGTGGCCGTCCGCCTGGGCGAGCTGCTGGACAAGGACATCATCATGGCCGCCGACGTGGTGGGCGAGGACGCCCAGGCCAAGGCCGCCGCCCTCCAGCCCGGCCAGGTCCTGCTGCTGGAGAACACCCGCTTTGAGAAGGGGGAGACCAAGAACGACCCCGAGCTGGCCAAGGCCATGGCCTCCATGGCGGAGGTCTATGTGTCCGACGCCTTCGGCGCGGTCCACCGCGGCCACGCCTCCACCGCCGGCGTGGCCGATTATCTGCCCGCCGTCTCCGGCTTCCTGATCCAGAAGGAGCTGGACTTCATTGGCGGCGCTCTGGCCAACCCCAAGCGTCCTCTGGTGGCTATTCTGGGCGGCTCCAAGGTTTCCTCCAAGATCGGTGTGATTAACAATCTGCTGGAGATCGCCGACACCATCATCATCGGCGGCGGCATGGCCTACACCTTCTCCGCCGCTCAGGGCGGCGCCGTGGGCGACTCCCTGCTGGAGGAGGATTGGAAGGACTACTCCCTGGAGATGCTCCAGAAGGCCAAGGACAAGGGCGTCAAGCTGCTCCTCCCCGTGGACACCGTCATTGCCGACAAGTTCGCTCCCGACGCGGAGAGCAAGGTGGTCAAGGCCGGCGGGATCCCCGACGGCTGGCAGGGCCTGGATATCGGTCCCGAGACGATCAAGCTCTACCGCGACGCCGTGAAGGACGCGGGTACCGTCATCTGGAACGGCCCCATGGGCGTGTTTGAGTTTGAGAAGTTCGCCGCCGGCACCAAGGCGGTGGCTGAGGCCCTCAGCGAAACCAGCGCCATCACCATCATCGGCGGCGGCGACTCCGCGGCCGCGGTGCAGCAGCTGGGCTACGCGGACAAGATGACCCATATCTCCACCGGCGGCGGCGCCTCCCTGGAGTTTATGGAGGGTAAGGAGCTGCCCGGCGTGGCCTGTTTGCTTGACGCATAAGTATATTGTATAATGGGGGATCACCCCCTTTGTCAAAAATCTGGAAAAACAATTAGGAGTGATTACCATGAATCGTCGTTACCGTAAGACAATCATCGCCGGCAACTGGAAAATGAACAACACCCTGTCCCAGACCAAAGCCTTTGCCGAGGAGATCAAGCCCATCATGCCCAAGGGCAAGTGGTGCAACGTGGTCCTGTGCGTCCCCGCCACCAACATCCAGTCCGCCGTCCGCATGTTTAAGGACTGCCACATCGCCATCGGCGCCGAGACCTGCCATGAGCTGGACCACGGCGCTTACACCGGCGAGATCACCGCCGAGATGATCAAGGAGGCGGGGGCCAAGTATGTGATTATTGGCCACTCCGAGCGCCGGCAGTACTACAACGAGACCGACTTCACTGTGAACAAGAAGGTCCACGCCGCCATCGAGGCCGGCCTGATCCCCATCATCTGCGTGGGCGAGAGCCTGGAGCAGCGGGAGCTGGGCGTGACCATGGAGCTGATCGCCTATCAGGTGAAGTGCGCCTTGGCCAATGTGGCCCCTGAGAAGGTGCGTCATGTGGTCATCGCCTATGAGCCCCTGTGGGCCATCGGCACCGGCAAGACCGCCACCGCCGAGCAGGCCGGCGAGGTCTGCCAGGCCATCCGCACTGTTATCCGCAAGGAGTACGGCGCCCATGTGGCCCGCTCCGTTACCATCCAGTACGGCGGCTCCATGAACGCCAAGAACGCCCAGGAGCTGCTGGCCCAGCCCGATGTGGACGGCGGCTTGATCGGCGGCGCCGCCCTGAAGCCCGCGGACTTCGTGCAGATCATTAACGCGGCCAATCAGGAGTAATTCAGGCTGTCCGGTGTGATTGGACAGAAAAAAGAAAGGGTTTTTTATGAAAACACCTACCACTTTGATCATCATGGACGGATTCGGCGTGGAGGGCCCCTCCGCGGGTAACGCGGTGGTCAACGCCCCCACCCCTCGTCTGGACAAAATTTTTGCTGAGTGCCCCGGCAGCAGGTTGTCCGCCTCCGGGCTGGACGTGGGCCTGCCCGAGGGCCAGATGGGCAACAGCGAGGTGGGACACACCAACATCGGCGCGGGCCGGGTGGTGTTCCAGGACCTGCCCCACATCAGCCGGGACATTGAGACCGGGGTGTTCTTTGAGAATCCCGCCTACCTGGAGGCCATGGACAACTGCCGGGAGTGGGGCTCCGCCCTGCACCTGATGGGACTGCTGTCCGACGGCGGCGTCCACAGCCACATCACCCACCTGTTCGCCCTGCTGAAAATGGCCAAGGACCAGGGACTCAGCAAGGTTTATGTCCACTGCTTCCTGGACGGCCGGGATGTGCCTCCCTCCTCCGGCAAGGGCTATGTGGAGCAGCTCCAGGCCAAAACGCGGCAGTTGGGCATCGGCCAGATTGCCACCGTTATGGGCCGGTACTACGCCATGGACCGTGATAAGCGCTGGGACCGCCTGCAAAAGGCCTACGACGCCATTGTCTGCGGCCAGGCTCCCTTCGCGGCGGACGCGGCGGAGGCCGTCCAGGCCTCCTACGACGCCGGTGTCACCGACGAGTTTGTGGTTCCCGTGGTCTGCGCCAAAGATGCCCAGCTCCGGGACAACGACTCGGTGATTTTCTTCAACTTCCGTCCCGACCGGGCCCGGGAGATTACCCGCACCCTGGTGGACGAGGACTTCACCGAGGTGGAGCGCAAGACCGGCTTTATTCCGGTGGACTTTATCTGCACCACCGAGTATGACGCCACCATGCCCAATGTGACGGTGGCCTACCCCCGGCAAAAGCTGCGCAACATCTTTGGGGAATATATCTCCAACCTGGGCCTGACCCAGCTGCGCATCGCCGAGACGGAGAAGTACGCCCATGTGACCTTCTTCTTCAACGGCGGCGTGGAGCAGGTTTTCCCCGGGGAGGACCGGTGCCTGATCAACTCCCCCAAGGTGGCCACCTACGACCTCCAGCCGGAGATGTCCGCCTACGAGGTTACCGAGGAAGCCGTCAAGCGCATCCTCAGCGGCAATTATGACGTGATTATCCTCAACTTCGCTAACTGCGACATGGTGGGCCACACCGGCGTGTACGAGGCCGCGTGCAAGGCGGTGTCCACAGTAGACGAGTGCGTGGGCAAGGTGGTGGACGCCACCTCCAAGATGGGCGGCGTGTCCCTGATTACCGCTGACCACGGCAACGCCGAGCGGATGGTTGACGTTGACGGCTCACCCTTCACCGCCCACACCACCAATCTGGTGCCCTTCTATATTGTTGGGGCCAACGTCAAGCTGCGGGACGGCCGTCTGTGCGACATCGCCCCCACCATGCTGGACCTGATGGGCCTGGAGAAGCCGGCCGAGATGGATGGCGAGACCCTGATTGTGAAATAATCTGTTTTCCCGGCGGGAGGACCCCGCGTTCCAAAGATATTCCGACAATTTGAAAGGAGATCAATCACCATGAAGCAGATGATCGAAATCGTAGACGTAATCGGCCGCGAAATTCTGGACTCCCGCGGCAACCCCACCGTGGAGGTCGAGGTCTATCTGGAGGACGGCACCATGGGCCGCGCCGCCGTTCCCTCCGGCGCTTCTACCGGTATTTATGAGGCCTGTGAGCTTCGCGACGGCGACAAGAGCCGCTATCTGGGCAAGGGCGTGCTGAAGGCCGTGGAGAGTGTGAACACCGAGATCGCCGAGGCCCTGATCGGCACCAACGTGCTGGATCAGACCGCCATCGACAAGATGCTCATTGATCTGGATGGCACCGCCAACAAGGACCGCCTGGGCGCCAACGCTATTCTTGGCGCTTCCCTGGCCTGCGCCAAGGCCGCCGCTGCCGCTCTGGGCACCAGCCTGTACAACTATATCGGCGGCGTCAACGCCAAGCAGCTGCCCGTTCCCATGATGAACATCCTCAATGGCGGCGCCCACGCTACCAACAACGTGGAGATCCAGGAGTTCATGATTATGCCTGTCTCCGCCCCCTCCTTCCGTGAGGCTCTGCGCCGCTGCGCCGAGGTCTTCCATCAGCTGAAGAAGACCCTGAAGGAGAACGGCACCCCCGCCGCCGGCGTGGGCGACGAGGGCGGCTACGCCCCCAACCTGAAGAAGGACGAGGACGCCCTGAAGGTGATTGTCCAGGCCATTGAGGAGGCCGGCTACAAGCCCGGCGAGGACTTCATGATCGCCATCGACGCCGCCTCCTCCGAGTGGTGGGATGATGAGCAGAAGTGCTATATCCAGCCCAAGTCCGGCAAGAAGCTGACCCAGCAGCAGTTGGTGAACATGTGGAAGAAGTTCGCCGATACCTACCCCATCATCTCCCTGGAGGACGGCATGGCCGAGACCGACTGGGAGGGCTGGGCCATGCTGACCAAGGCCATCGGTGACCGGGTCCAGCTGGTGGGCGATGATCTGTTCGTCACCAACGTGTCCCGTCTGGCCACCGGCATTGAGAAGAAGGTGGGCAACGCCATCCTCATCAAAGTCAACCAGATCGGCACCCTCACCGAGACCCTGGACGCCATCCAGATGGCCAACCGGGCCGGCTACACCGCCATTGTCTCTCACCGTTCTGGCGAGACCGAGGACGCCACCATCGCCGACATCGCTGTGGCCCTCAACGCCGGCCAGATCAAGACCGGCGCCCCCAGCCGTACCGACCGCGTGGCCAAGTACAACCAGCTGCTTCGCATCGAGGAGGAGCTGGGCGACGTGGCCGAGTACCCCGGCCGCAAGGCGTTCTTCAATCTGAAGTAATTTTCCTGGAATGCGGCAAGGCCACCCGAAAGGGCGGCCTTGCTTTTTGCTTGCGGGGACGGTCGAACTGTGCTATAATTTGGCACAAGCTGTACCAGCACCCGGATTATTACGCCACAACTCTGGTGAAAATCAACAAGAGGTTTTAAAGTGAGTTTACGGGAAGAACGGGAAGATTTGGAAAGCGCTGTAGAAAAATGGACTGTCCATCATCGGACAGTCCATTTAATATAGTGTTTAAACCTCAGCTTCCTGAGCCTGGGGCTCCACGGAGGCGGGCTCCAGCTCCAAGGGGCCGATCTCGGTGAAGAGGTCGTCGGCTTCCAGGTCCTCGTTCTCGTCGTCGTCATCCTGACTGAAGTCCAGGTCGAACTCCCGCTCGGGGCGCTCGGGGCGCTGGCGGGACTGAGAGACCAGATTGCCCTCGTCATCAATCATATCCTCCTGGCGGTACTGGGCCAGGCCGGAGCCGGCGGGGATCAGCTTACCGATGATGACGTTCTCCTTCAGGCCCAGCAGGTGGTCCACCTTGCCCTTGATAGCGGCCTCGGTGAGCACCTTGGTGGTCTCCTGGAAAGAGGCGGCGGACAGGAAGGACTCGGTGGCCAGGGAGGCCTTGGTGATGCCCATGAGCACCCGGGTGCAGGTGGGCAGAACCAGGTTCTCGCCCAGCTCGTTCTTCTCCCCGGCGGCAATGCGGTCCCGGACGGCCTGCTCGGCGTCCCAGAACTCGGTGATCTCCACGGTGGAGCCGGACAGCAGACCGGAGTCGCCGGACTCCTCCACACGCACCTTGCGCATCATCTGGCGGACGATGACCTCGATATGCTTGTCGTTGGTATCCACACCCTGCTGGCGGTACACCTTCTGCACCTCGCGGATCAGATAGTTGTGGCAGTCGGACACGCCCCGGATGCGCAGCACCTCATGGGGAGACAGGGCGCCCTCGGTGAGCTCCAGACCCTTCTGGACCAGGTCGCCCTCCTTCACCTTGATGCCGGAGGAGTAGGGCAGGGCATAGGTGACCACCTCACCATCGTCGGCGGTGATGGTGACATTGCACATGACGTTGCGCTTGGTCTCCTCGATGGAAACCCGGCCGGAAATCTCGGCCAGCTGGGCCATTTTCTTGGGCTTGCGGGCCTCAAACAGCTCCTCCACGCGGGGCAGACCCTGGGTGATGTCGCCGCCGGCCACGCCGCCGGTGTGGAAGGTACGCATGGTCAGCTGGGTGCCCGGCTCACCGATGGACTGGGCGGCGATGATACCAACCGCCTCGCCCGCGCCCACAGGCTCACCAATGGCCAGGTTGATGCCGTAGCACTTGGCGCACACACCGCTGCGGGCCCGGCAGGTGAGGACAGAGCGGATCTTGGCGGAGCGGATGCCGTGGGCTTCCAGCTTCGCGGCGTCGTCCTTACGGAGCATAGTGTCTCTGGAGAACAGAAGCTCACCGGTGGCGGGGTCCACAATATCATCGGCGGGATAGCGGCCGTGGAGGCGCTCAGCGAAGGTCTCAATGACCTGGCCGTGCTCCTCAATCTCGCTGACCACGATGCCGTCACTGGTGCCGCAGTCGTCCTCCCGGATGATGACCTCCTGAGACACGTCCACCAGGCGGCGGGTCAGATAGCCCGAGTCGGCGGTACGCAGGGCGGTGTCGGCCATGCCCTTCCGGGCGCCTCGGGAGGAGATGAAGTACTCCAGCACGGACAGGCCCTCACGGAAGTTGGCCTTGATGGGAATCTCGATGGTACGTCCGGCGGTGTCGGCCATCAGGCCGCGCATACCAGCCAGCTGACGGATCTGAGCCATGGAGCCGCGGGCGCCGGAGTCGGCCATCATGAAGATGGGGTTGTACTGGTCCATGGACTCCTGGAGGGCGTCGGTGACATCCTTAGTGGTCTTTTCCCAGGCGGAGACGGTGAGGCGGTAGCGCTCGTCGTTGGTGATCAGACCGCGGCGGTACTGCTTGTCGATGCGGACAATCTCCTTCTCAGTCTCGCCGATGAGCTCGTACTTCCGGGAGGGAACGGTCATGTCGGCGATAGCCACGGTGAGGGAACCTACGGTGGAGTAGTGGTAGCCCAGGTCCTTAATGGCGTCCAGCATGCCGGCGGAGGTGGTAAAGCCGTGCTTGGTGATGCACTTGTCGATAATTTTCCCCAGCATCTTTTTCCCCACCACCTCGTTGACCTCCAGGTCAAACATGGTTTCCGGGTTGGCGCGGTCCACAAAGCCCAAATCCTGGGGAATAGCTTCGTTGTATATCATGCGGCCCACGGTGGTGGTGACCAGCTTGTGCTTCATCTCGCCGTCCACCTCCCGGAACATCCGGACCCGGATGGGGGTGTGGAGGGTGATAATACCCGCGTCATAGGCCAGCATGGCCTCATCCTTGTCGGAAAAGGCGTGGTTTACATCGCCCTCGTCCCGGGTGTAGGTCAGGTAGTAGGCGCCCAGGATCATGTCCTGAGAGGGGATGGTGACCGGGCCGCCGTCCTGGGGACGGAGCAGGTTGTTGGCGGAGAGCATCAGCACCCGGGCCTCGGTCTGGGCCTCGGCGGACAGGGGGACGTGGACCGCCATCTGGTCGCCGTCGAAGTCGGCGTTGAAGGCGGTACACACCAGAGGATGGAGCTTGATGGCCCGGCCCTCCACCAGCACCGGCTCGAAGGCCTGAATGCCCAGGCGGTGGAGGGTGGGGGCGCGGTTGAGCATGACGGGGTGGTCCTTGATGACGAACTCCAAGGCGTCCCACACGGCGGCCTCGCCCTTCTCTACCATCTTCTTGGCGGCCTTGATATTGTTGGCCAGGCCGTCATCCACCAGCTTTTTCATGACGAAGGGACGGAACAGCTCGATAGCCATCTCCTTGGGCAGGCCGCACTGGTAGATTTTCAGGGAGGGGCCCACCACGATAACGGAACGGCCGGAGTAGTCCACCCGTTTGCCCAGCAGGTTCTGGCGGAAACGGCCCTGCTTTCCCTTGAGCATGTCGGACAGGGATTTCAGCGCCCGGTTGTTGGCTCCGGTGACGGGACGGCCCCGGCGGCCGTTGTCGATGAGAGCGTCCACCGCTTCCTGGAGCATCCGCTTCTCGTTGCGGACAATGATGTCCGGGGCGTTGAGCTGGATCAGCCGCTTGAGGCGGTTGTTCCGGTTAATCACCCGGCGATACAGGTCGTTCAGATCAGAGGAGGCGTACCGTCCGCCGTCCAGGGGGACCATGGGCCGGATCTCCGGGGGGATTACCGGCAGCACGTCGATAATCATCCACTCCGGCTTGTTGCCGGAGACCCGGAAGGCGTCCACCACCTCCAGCCGCTTGATGATCTTCAGCTTCTTCTGGCCGGAGGCGTTTTTCAGCTCCTTGCGCAGCTGCTCAGACAGCTCATCCAGGTCGATCTGCTGGAGCAGCTTCTTCACCGCCTCGGCGCCCATGCCGGCGTCAAAGTCGTCCTCATACTTCTCCCGCATGTCCCGGTATTCTTTCTCGGACAAAATCTGGTTCTTGGACAGGGGGGAGAAGCCGGGGTCAATGACGATATAGGCGGCAAAGTACAGCACCTTCTCCAGAATGCGGGGGCTGATGTCCAGCAGCAGGCCCATCCGGGAAGGGATGCCCTTGAAGTACCAGATATGGCTTACCGGGGCGGCCAGCTCGATGTGGCCCATCCGCTCCCGGCGGACCTTGGCCTTGGTGATCTCCACGCCGCAGCGGTCGCACACCTTGCCCTTGTAGCGGATTTTCTTATACTTGCCGCAGTTGCACTCCCAGTCCTTGGTGGGGCCAAAAATCTTTTCGCAGAACAGGCCGTCCTTCTCCGGCTTGAGGGTGCGGTAGTTGATGGTCTCCGGGCGCTTTACCTCGCCGAAGGACCACTCCCGGATTTGGTCGGGGGAGGCGATGCCAATGCGAATGGCGTCAAACTCAGCGTAACTCATGTTTCGGTCTCCTCCCTTGCTCAGTTATAGTCGTCTTCGTCGGCGAAGAGGGCCTCGTCCGGCTCCTCCTCCGGCCCGCCGATGCTCAGGTCATCGTCATCACTCTCACCCTTGAAGGTAAAGCCGCCGGCGGAGGCGAAGTCGTCGTCCGCCTGATAGCCGAAGTCGTCCTCCCGGTCGTAGTAGTCGTCCCGGGCGGGCTGATAATTGTCCTCATCCTCGTCCTTCAGCTCGATCTCGTTGCCGTCCTTGTCCAGGACATTCATATCCAGACACAGGGATTGGAGTTCCTTGATGAGGACCTTGAAGGACTCGGGAACGCCGGGCTTGGGCACGTTCAGGCCCTTGACAATGGCTTCGTAGGTCTTGACACGGCCGGTTACGTCGTCGGACTTCACCGTCAGGATTTCCTGGAGGGTGTAAGCCGCGCCGTAAGCCTCCAGAGCCCACACCTCCATCTCGCCGAAGCGCTGGCCGCCGAACTGGGCCTTGCCGCCCAGGGGCTGCTGGGTGACCAGGGAGTAGGGGCCGGTGGCCCGGGCGTGGATCTTGTCGTCCACCAGGTGGTGGAGCTTGAGGAAGTAGACGTAGCCCACCGTGACCGGGTTGTCAAAGCGGTTTCCGGTGCGGCCATCGTAGAGCCAGTTCTTGCCGTCAATGATCCGCAGCCTGCGCTCGCTCTGCCACTGGGCCACCTGCTTGTTGTCGGCCATCTCCTCGGGGGTGAGGGGGCGCATTTCCCCGCCCTCCTCCCCGGCCAGATAGAGGGGTTTGCCGATCAGAGGCTCGTTCACGCCCACCTCCCGGGCCAGACCGGCCAGCTTCAGGCAGTCCTGAATGTCCTGCTCGGTGGCGCCGCTGAAGATGGGAGTGGCTACCTTCCAGCCCAGAGTTTTGGCGGCGTAGCCCAGATGGACCTCCAGCACCTGGCCGATGTTCATACGGGAGGGCACGCCCAGGGGGTTCAGCACGATGTCCAGAGGGGTGCCGTCGGGGAGGAAAGGCATATCCTCCTGGGGCAGGATGCGGGAGACCACACCCTTGTTGCCGTGGCGGCCGGCCATCTTGTCGCCCACGCTGATCTTCCGCTTCTGGGCAATATAGACCCGGACGGTCTGGTTGACGCCGGGCCCCAGCTCGTCGCCGCCCTCCCGGGTAAAGACCTTCACGTCCACCACAATGCCGGCCTCGCCGTGGGGTACCTTCAGGGAGGTGTCACGGACCTCCCGGGCCTTCTCGCCAAAGATGGCCCGAAGCAGCTTCTCCTCGGCGGTGGCCTCGGCCTCGCCCTTGGGGGTGACCTTGCCCACCAGGTAATCGCCGGCGCGGATTTCCGCGCCCACCCGGATGATGCCATGCTCGTCCAGGTCCTTCAGGGCGTCCTCGCCCACGTTGGGGATGTCCCGGGTGATGGTCTCGGGGCCCAGCTTGGTGTCTCTGGCGTCGGTCTCATACTCCTCGATGTGGATGGAGGTGAACACGTCGTCCTTGACCATCCGCTCGTTGAGGAGGATGGCGTCCTCGTAGTTGTAGCCCTCCCAAGTCATAAAGCCCATGAGGATATTCCGGCCCAGGGCGATTTCGCCCTTGTCGGTGGAGGGACCGTCAGCCAGCACGGAAGGCCCTTTTGCCAGGATTTTAGTGTCTTCCTTGACCGCCTGCTTGGGCACAAGGCGCTCGCCGCCGGTCTCGTCCGCGATCAGGACATGATCCGCCCCAAAGACCCGGTCGCCCACCTCGACCACAGGCCGCTGGTTGATGCAGGTAGTGTGGTTGGAGCGCAGGTACTTGGTCAGCTTATACTCTTTGGTCTGGCCGTTGTCGTAGGCCACGGTGATCCGCCGGGCGTCCACCTTGGTGACGGTGCCCGGCCCCTCGGCCAGAATCGCCACCTCCGAGTCGGTGCAGTTTTTGTGCTCCTGACCGGTGGCCACGATGGGGGCCTCGGGGCGGAGCAGGGGAACGGCCTGGCGCTGCATGTTGGCGCCCATCAGAGCGCGGTTGGCGTCGTCGTTCTGAAGGAAAGGGATCATGGCGGTAGCCACCGATACCATCATCTTGGGGGACACGTCCACATAGTCCACCCGGTGCCGGTCCACAGAGATAGTCTCGTTGCGGTGGCGGCAGGTGACCCGCTCGTTGACCAGGCAGCCGTTTTCGTCCACCGGCTCGGTGGCCTGGCCGATGATATACTCGTCCTCCACATCGGCGGTCATATAGATGATCTCATCGGTGAGCTTGCCTGTTTCCTTGTCCACCTTGCGGTAGGGGGACTCGATAAAGCCGTACTTGTTGATCCGGGCATAGGAGGCCAGATAGGAGATCAGGCCGATGTTGGGACCTTCGGGGGTCTCAATGGGGCACAGCCGGCCATAGTGGGAGTAGTGGACGTCGCGCACGTCGAAAGAGGCCCGGTCTCGGCTCAGACCGCCGGGGCCCAGGGCGGACAGGCGGCGCTTGTGGGTCAGCTCGGCCAGGGGGTTAGTCTGGTCCATGAACTGAGACAGGGGGGAGGATCCGAAGAACTCCTTGATGGCGGCGGTGACCGGACGGATGTTAATGAGGGACTGGGGGGTGACCACGTCCAGGTCCTGGGTGGTCATCCGCTCCCGGATCACCCGCTCCATACGGGAAAAGCCGATGCGGAATTGGTTCTGAATCAGCTCGCCCACGCAGCGCAGACGGCGGTTGCCCAGATGGTCGATGTCGTCCGGGCCGCCGATGTTGTTGGCCAGGCAGTTCAGGTAGTTGATGGAGGCCATGATGTCCTCCACGGTGATATGGTTGGGAATCAGCTTCTCCTTGTTCCGGCGGACGGCCTGTTTCAGCTCGTCGTCCTGGAACTGGTCCAGCAGCTGGCACAGGGTGGGGAAATGGACCATCTCGTCAATTTCCGCCTCGGCGGGGTCGAAGTCCACAAAGTCCTCCAGACGGACCATATTGTTGGAAAAGACCTTGACCAGCTTGCCGTCCACATCCACAACCGCCTCGTTCACGCCCTTGTGGTCCAGCTCCTGGGCCTTCTCCCGGGAGAGGATCTCGCCCGCCTCGGCCAGAATTTCGCCGGTGCGGGGGTCGGCCAGAGGCTGGGCCAGCTTGCAGCCGGACAGCCGGGTCCAAAGGGCCATCTTCTTGTTGAACTTGTAGCGGCCCACGGTGGACAGGTCGTACCGCCGGTGGTCGAAGAAGGTGGCGTTGATGAGCGTTTCCGCGGAATCCAGCGTGGGGGGCTCACCGGGACGCAGCTTGCGGTAGATCTCCAGCATGGCGTCCTCATAGGTCTTGCAGGCGTCCTTCTCCAGAGTGGCCAGAACGCGCTCGTCCTCGCCGAACATCTCCAGGATTTCCGGGTCGGTGCGGGGGCCCAGAGCCCGGATCAGGCAGGTGACGGGCAGCTTGCGGTTCTTGTCAATACGGACATAGAAGATGTCGCTCAGGTCGGTCTCATACTCCAGCCAGGCACCCCGGCCGGGGATGACGGTGGTCGCGTAAGTCTTGTTGTCCGCCTTGTCTACCTCCCGGGTGTAGTACATGCCGGGGGAGCGGACGATCTGGGAGACGATCACCCGCTCGGCCCCGTTGATGACAAAGGTGCCCGAGTTGGTCATGATGGGGAAGTCCCCCATAAAAATCTCCTGCTCGTTGATCTGGTTGTTCTGGGTGTTGCGCAGCTGCACCTTCACCTTGATGGGCTTGGCGTAGGTGGCGTCCCGGGCCTTGCACTCCTCCACGTCGTACTTGGGCTTTTCGTCCATGGAGAAGTCCACAAAGGACAGCTCCAGGTTGCCGCCGTAGTCCACGATGGAGCCCACGTCCCGAAACACCTCCCGCAGTCCCACATCCAGGAACCACTGGTAGGAGGATTTCTGTACCTCCAGCAGGTTGGGCATCTCCAGGATTTCTTCGTACCGGGCGAAGCTCTTTCTTGGGGTCTTGCCGTACATTACGTCCTTGACGACCATGCTGAAATTTCAACTCGCTTTCATCTGATTTCACGGTTCGCTGACACTTTTTTCTGGCCGGATTCTGGGGAAACAGGGGAGTTTTGCCGTCAGTATGCACAATTTCGGCGGAAAGGACAAAATACAAACACACGGACGTGTGGGCTGAATCAGGGCGTTCGCTCTTGCCTTTCCCGCTGAGGTGTGGTACACTCAGCTTGTAAATAAATATGGTTCGGTGTCCGAAAATGAAGCGGTTATACGGACACGAAAGCATTTTATTTTACCATATCTGGGATGGGTTGTCAAGCCTTATCCTGTATTTTTTTGCGCAAAAAGCCCGTGACAGCGTATATTCAACGCCGTCACGAGCTTTTTCATGCCTGCATATTGGCCAGCAGCTCCTCCAGCTCCGCCTTGGAGAAGCGGTACACCTGGTCGCAGAACTGGCAGGTCAGCTCCGCCTGACCCTGTTCCTCAATCAGCTCGGACAGGTCCTTCCGGCCCATGCTGATGAGAGCCCGGCTTACCCGGTCCCGGGAGCAGTAGCAGCGGTATTCTACCGGGTGCTTTTCCAGAATTTCCAGGTCAAAGTCCTTCAGAACGGTCCGCAGCAGCCCCTCGCCGTCCAGCCCCTCCGCCAGGGAGTGGCTGACCGGGCCCATGGCGTGGACGCCGGCCTCAATTTTGGTAATCATCTCCTCGCTGGCTCCGGGCAGCAGCTGAATCAGGTAGCCGCCCGCGGCGGTGACCGACTGGTCCAGTCCCACCAGCACCCCCAGGGCGCAGGCGGTGGGAATCTGCTCGCTCTCCACAAAGTACATGGCCAGATCATCGGCAATCTCTCCGGAGAACAGGCCGATGGAGCCAACATAGGGCTCTTTCAGACCGATATCCTTGATGACGGTAAGGGTGCCGTCCAGTCCCACGGCCCGGCCCACGTCCAGCTTGCCGGGGCGCTGCTCCATCAGCTCCACCTGGGGGTTCTGAACATAGCCCCGGACGTTGCCCTCGCAGTCGGAGACGGCCAAAATGGTGCCCAAAGGCCCGCCTCCCTTGATTTGTAAGGTGAGAGCCCCTTGTTCCTCCTTGAGAGCGTCCCCCATCAGGGAGGCGCCCATCAATGCCCGGCCCAGGGCGGCGGTGGCCATGGGGAGGAGTCTGTGAATGTTCCGGGCTCGCTCCACGATGTCCCGGCCGGTGATAGCGGCGGCCTTGACCAGGCCGTCCCCTGTGATCGCGCGGACAATCTCGTTGGTCATAGCTTCAGATTTCCTTTCTCGCGGTAAAAAAGACGCGCTGTTCTTTTGGTCTGGGTGGGCGTGTTTTCAGCTCGCCGAAGGTTTTGATCGCCCGGAATCCGGCGTCCTCCAGCATGGCGGTCAGCTCCTCCACGGAGTAAGCCCGCTCCCGGTGGAGCTCCTCGCCCCGTTTCCACTGGCCGGTGGCTCCGTCCAGCTGGAAGATGTCCATAAAGTAGGAACAGATCCGGCTGCGGCGGGAGAACTCCGTCCGCCACACGCAGTAGGTGTCCTCAGTT
This sequence comes from Oscillospiraceae bacterium, assembly GCA_910575265.1. Taxonomy (GTDB): domain Bacteria; phylum Bacillota; class Clostridia; order Oscillospirales; family Oscillospiraceae; genus Lawsonibacter. The sequence continues at coordinate 60,484 of CAJTEA010000004.1, read as the reverse complement.
TCGTCCAGAAATACCTGACCGTCCAGCCCCTCCAGCTTTTCCGGGGTGTTGATATCAAACAGAAACAGCCCGCCCGGCATGAGAAACAGGTGGACCCGCGCGAAGGCCCGGGCCAGCTTTTTAGGATCGGTAACATAATTGACGCTGTCCAGACAGCACACGCAGGCGTCGATGGTGCCGTACAGGTCCAGCTTTTCCATGGACTGGCACAGGAAAATCGGCTCGATGGGGATGACGCCCCGGTTTTTTTCCGCCGCCTCGGCCAGCATCTCAGGGGACCGGTCCACGCCGATCATCTCATATCCCCGCAGGGCCAGCTCCCGGGTGAGGGAGCCGGTGCCGCAGGCCAGGTCCAGAATGGTGTTTCCGGGGAGCGGGTGTTTGGCAAACTGCTGTTCCACATAGTCGGCCCAGGCGGAGTAGTCCACGTCGTAGGTCAGGCGGTCGTAACAGCCGGCCAGAACGTCATAGCTGCTCATGTTTCCTGATCCCGCAGGCGGGGAATGACGGCCTTGTAGCCCCCGGCTCCATAATGAAGGCAGCGGTTCACCCGGCTGATGGTGGCGCTGGAGGCCCCGGTTTTCTCCAGAATCTCGCTGTAGATCAGGCCCTCATCCAGCAGCATGGCCACGTCGATGCGCTGGGCCATGGCTTTCAGCTCGGAGACGGTACACAGGTCCTCCAGAAACTGGCGGCACTCATCCTCATTCTGGATGCTGACAATGGCCCGGTACAGGGCGTCGCTGCTCTGCTTGTCTAAAAATTTGGACATGATGGAACCTCCGGTTCTAGTATTTTACTTATTTTAACACACTGACTTGAAAAAGTAAACTTTAAAAAACAAAGAATGAAGAAAATCGCACCCATTTTTCCCTCCGGCATAGGATGGGGAAATGAGGAGAGGAGGCGTGCCCTGTGAGCGAGCGGCGGGAAGTCCAAATCGTCTGGCAGGAGGAGCGGAGAACCCTGACCCTGGAGGGAGAGCCGGTGCTGGAGTATGTCCTCGCCTGGCCCCGGGTAGAGGGAGGGGGATTGGGTGGGAAATGGATCAGCCGGTATTACGCTCGGCTGGCCGGAAGCTGGCGGCGGCGATGGGAGCGGGAGGTCTACTGGCTGGCCTGCCTGGAGCTGGCCGCCCGCCGGGAGGCGGCAAAGCCCTTTACCCCCTGGAGCGGGGAGCTGGGCGGGGAGACAGCTCTGTTCCGGGAGGGAGTTCTCAGTATCCGGTTCCACGGTTCCGAGGTCCGGGGGGACGGCCGCCCCGCCCGGGCGCGCTGGGGGGATGTCTGGACGGTGAGGGAGGGCGCGCCCAGACCGCTCCGCGCGCTGTTCCACGGCGAAAAGGGGTGGAAAAGCCGCCTGTGGCAGTCCATAATCCGGCAGGGGGAGGCCCGCCGCCAGAGTGGTGACTGCTTTCTGGACAGCGACTGGATCAAAAAGGCGAAGGCCGCCCACCCACTCCGGGACCTGTGCCTGACAGAGGAGGGGGTAGAAGTCTCTCTCCCCCAGTGCGCCGCCGCTCCAGCGGTAGAGGGGTGTCCGGTATTTGTTCTCCCCCTGGAAAAGGAAGCCCCAGAGCGTTGACCGCGCTCTGGGGCGATGTTGTTTCACTGGACGCGCAGCTTGTCTCGAACCCTGCGCAGACAGCGGTCCAGAGTGGGGGAATCGCAGGTCAGTTCCCCTCTGCCGCCATCCAGAAGGGTGTCGAACCAGGCGCACGGCCGACCCAGCTTTTGGAGAAATTGCCGCTCGACCTCTTCCTCGCTCAAAGGATGGGACGGAGCCGCCAAATCGTACACCTGGATGCCAGCGCGGGAAATCTGCCCGGATCCCGCTTCGGAGTGGTGATAGATCAGGAAGCCCGGGAAGGACTGGCTGTTTTCCTCCCCCGCTTCGCTGTCCGCGCCGATGGCCAGACAGCCCTCCAGCTCGGGGACCAGGCTCAAAATATCCCGAAAAAAGTCCTCGAACTGAGCCTCGAATTGGTGGTCCTCAGACAGAACCCAGATCGCGCCGGTAAAAAATTTCCCCTCAGAGATGAAACGGGCGGGAGCCTCCTCCTCCAGACGCTCAAAATCCTTTGTCAGCGCGGCGCACCAGTTGGTCAACGACTCCGTGTACATCCTGCCGCCCGGCGTGTCCGCCCCGGCCCGCTCCAGCATCCGGTCCAGGAGCAGGGAAACCGCCCTTTTGGGACCATGAAAACCGAACTGATAGACAAATGGCTCTGTCAGCCAGTCGTCCGCGCAGATACAGTCGGACAGGTCTTCAATCTGCCGCTCCTCTTCCTCTGATATTATTCCACTGCGCACAAAACCCATGATTGATTCCTCCTTGTGATAGCTTCAGATGCGGCTCAACGGCTGGACCCACGGGGGAATCATTCTTCTCCCCCCGCGGGGCCGGACCGTTGAGACAACAAAAGCGGCGCAGGGCTCTGAATCCCTACACCGCTGGAAGCTACACACAGGCCCATTTCGTGCTTGATAACCACTGTGGAATTTGGTAAAATGGGCGTGGCGCAGAAACTACTGCTGTGTGGGAGGGGCTTTCTCCTGCATAGGGGCGTGGGGTGTTGCGACCACTCCGCGCCCTGCCTATATGCTTCTGTCATCTCGCCCATCATTTTACAACAGATTTAGACAAAATGCAAGAGATTTTGCCGCGCTTCCAGCGCGGCTGACATAAAAAAACAGGACGCTTTCGCGTCCTGTTTCTGTGAATTGAGAAGGAAATCAATCCACTTTGGGACCGGCGGCCACCAGGGCCTTGCCGGCGTCGTTGCCGGTGTACTTGACAAAGTTCTTCACGAAGCGGCTGGCCAGGTCCTTGGCCTTGGTGTCCCACTCAGAGGCGTCGGCGTAGGTGTCCCGGGGATCCAGAATGGCGGGGTCAACGCCGGGCAGGGAGGTGGGAACCTCGAAGCCGAAGTAGGGGATGGTCTTGGTCTCGGCTTTGAGGATGGAGCCATCCAGGATGGCGTCGATGATGCCGCGGGTGTCCTTGATGGAGATGCGCTTGCCAGTGCCGTTCCAGCCGGTGTTCACCAGATAGGCCTTGGCGCCGGACTGCTCCATGCGCTTGACCAGCTCCTCACCGTACTTGGTGGGGTGCAGCTCCAGGAAGGCCTGGCCGAAGCAGGCGGAGAAGGTGGGGGTGGGCTCGGTGATGCCCCGCTCGGTGCCGGCCAGCTTGGAGGTGAAGCCGGACAGGAAGTAATACTGGGTCTGCTCCGGGGTCAGGATGGACACCGGGGGAAGCACGCCGAAGGCGTCGGCGGACAGGAAGATCACGTTCTTGGCGGCGGGCCCGCGGGAGATGGGCTTGACGATCTTCTCGATGTGGTCGATGGGGTAGGACACGCGGGTGTTCTCAGTAACGGACTTGTCGGCGAAGTCGATCTTGCCCTCGGCGTCCACAGTGACGTTCTCCAGCAGGGCGTTGCGCTTGATGGCGTTGTAGATGTCGGGCTCGGCGTCCTTGTCCAGGTTGATGACCTTGGCGTAGCAGCCGCCCTCGAAGTTGAACACGCCCTCGTCGTCCCAGCCGTGCTCGTCGTCGCCGATGAGCAGACGCTTGGGATCGGTGGACAGGGTGGTCTTGCCGGTGCCGGACAGGCCGAAGAAGATGGCGGTATTCTCGCCGTTCATGTCGGTGTTGGCGGAGCAGTGCATGGAGGCGATGCCCTTCAGGGGCAGGTAGTAGTTCATCATGGAGAACATGCCCTTCTTCATCTCGCCGCCGTACCAGGTGTTGATGATGACCTGCTCGCGGCTGGTGATGTTGAAGATGGCGGCGGTCTCGGAGTTCAGGCCCAGCTCCTTGTAGTTGGTCAGCTTGGCCTTGGAGGCGTTGTAGGAGATAAAGTCGGGCTTGAAGTTCTTCAGCTCCTCCTCGGTGGGGGCGATGAACATGTTCTTCACGAAGTGGGCCTGCCAGGCCACCTCCATGATGAAGCGGATGGCCATGCGGGTGTCCTTGTTGGTGCCGCAGAACACGTCCATCACATAGAGTTTCTTGCCGGACAGCTCCTTGATAGCCAGATCTTTACAGGCCTTCCAGGCCTCCTGAGAGGCGGGCTTGTTGTCGTTGGCGAACTCGTCGGAGGTCCACCACACGGTATCCTTGGAGTTCTCGTCCATGACGATGAACTTGTCCTTGGGGGAACGGCCAGTGTAGATGCCGGTCATCACGTTGACAGCGCCCAGCTCGGTCATCTGGCCCTTTTCAAAGCCCTCCAGAGCGGAGTCCATTTCGGCCTCAAACAGCTGCTCGTAGGTGGGATTGTATACGACCTCCTTGATGCCGGTGATGCCGTACTGCTCCAATCCGTAAGTTTCCATGATAAACTCCTCCTTTAAGAAATAAAAGTGGGTATCCATTCCGATCGTGCCTTATTTTACCCCAATTTCTAAGGAAAGGCAAGAGAGAAGTGAGCGGAAATACTCGAAATGGTTAAAAGCCTCAAACAAGACCCCGCAGAGCTTTAGACAGTTGGGCAAATTGGGGAATGGAAAGCCGTTCTCCCCGGACATCCGGGGGCAGGCCGCACCGCTCCATGGCCAGGGCGATCTCCTCCCTGGGGATCTGTCCTCCGAGGGCGGCGGACAGGCTGTTGGCCAGCGTCTTGCGCCGCAGGGCGAAGGCGGCCTTGACCACCTGGAAGAAGTGCTGGGGGGCGTCCACCTCGGGCGGGGCGGGGCGGGGGACCATCCGCACCACCCCGGAGGTCACCTTGGGGGCGGGGAGGAAGCAGTCGGGCGGGACCTCAAAGAGCAGCTCCGGGGCGGTGTGGTACTGGCAGAAGACCGAGAAGGCCCCGTAGTCCTTGGTCCCCGGCTGGGCGCAGACGCGCTGGGCCACCTCCTTCTGGATCATCACCGTGATGGCAAAGAAGCACTGGGCCTCGATAAGGGCGGTGATGGCCGGGGTGGTGATGTTGTAGGGCAGGTTGGCGCAGGCGGCAAACCCGGAAAGCCGGGGCATGTCCCGTGTCATCTGGCGGATATCCAGCTTCAGGATATCGCCCGAGACGATCTCTACATTGTCCCGGCCAGCCAGCGTCTCCTCCAGGATGGGCAGCAGGGAGCGGTCCAGCTCCACGCTGACCACCTTGCCCGCCCGCCCAGCCAGCTCCCGGGTGAGACAGCCGATCCCGGGGCCGATTTCCAGCACGCCTACATCCGGGTGGGCCCCGGAGGCTTTGGCGATCTCCCGGGGGACCCAGTCCGCGATGAGGAAATTCTGCCCCATAGACTTGGAAAAGCGGAAGCCGTGCCGGGCCAGCAGGGCTTTGATCTGGTTCATATCACATAGATCCATTGTGTGCTCCTTTGACTAAGAATATAACCGGATAATCTCTTCCGCCACCACCCGCTTGGAGACGCAGCGGTCCATGGCCTGGTGGGCGATGTAGTGGTGGGCGTCAGGCTCTGTCATCTTAAGCTCGCGGATGAGCAGCCACTTGGCCCGGTTGACCAGGCGGATCTCCTCCATCTTCTCCTCAATGGGCTGAACCTTTTTTTCGTACTTCCGCAGCCGCTCCCGGGTGGCGGCCATCCAGTCGAGGGCGCGGAGCATGGAGCCTCTGGAGGTTGGTCTGGGCAGCAGGTACACGCCGTGTCCCACCACCCGGGCCTGCACCGTGTCGTACAGGGCGGCCTCCACAAAGAGCAGCGCCACCGCGCCTCCGGTTCGGCAGCAGTCCACGGCGAAGCGGACACCGGGGTCGTCGGGGAGGGGGGAGTTGATGAAAAGGAAGTCGAAGGTCCGCTCATTCAGCGCCCGTCCCGCGGCGGCGGCGCTGGATACGGTGACAACCGGGGAGTATCCGGACTCCGGCAGCAGGCTGGTGAGCGTACCGGCAAACTGCTCTGAGGCTGAGACCACCAGCGCGCTGTAAACCCGTTTCTCCAGGCTCATCGCTCACAGTACCCCGTCCGGACAGCGGCGGGCAGAACCTCCCGGACAAACCCGCTGCCTAAGGCGGCCGCCCGCGCCGAGGACAGGTCGTGGGGCAGGAGCTGGAACCGGGACAGGGTCTCCGCGTCCGCCTGATAGAAGTTGAAATCGGCGGCGGGAGGCAGCGCCAGCCCGTGCTCAATGCCGTGGAGGCCGGCGGAGATCATCAGGGTAAAGGCCAGGTAGGGGTTGGCGGTGGGGTCGGGGGAGCGCAGCTCCGCCCGGCGGTACTCCCCCACGGCGGCGGGGACGCGCACCAGCTGGGAGCGGTTCTCCCGGGACCAGGAGATATACTTGGGGGCCTTGTGCCCGCCGAAGCGGGCGTAGGACTCCTCCTCGGGGTTGAGGAACACGGTCATCTCCGCCACCTTGTCCAGCACCCCGGCCACCATGGGGTACAGGCAGTCGCGCTCATCCAGGCTCCGGACGGACATATTGATATGGAAGCCGCTGCCCGGCCGGTTTTTCAGAGGCTTGGGGGAGAAGTCGGCGAACAGGCCGTTTCGCTCGGCGATAAACTTCACGATGGACTGAAAGGTCATCACGTTATCCGCCGCGGTGAGGGGGTCGGAATACCGGAAGTCGATCTCGTTCTGCCCCGGCCCCTCCTCATGGTGGGAGCACTCCGGCAAAATGCCCATCTGGGCCAGGGTCAGACAGATCTCCCGGCGGATGTTTTCCCCCTTGTCGTCGGGGGCCTGGTCCATATAGCCGGCCTTGTCGTAGGGGACCCGGGTGGGTTCGCCGTCCTCGTTCCGCTTGAACAGGTAAAATTCCTGTTCCGCGCCGAAGAGGAAGGAGTACCCGCGCTCCTCCGCCCGGGCGGCGGTCCGGCTTAAAAGGGAGCGGGTGTCGCACTCAAAGGGCCGCCTGTCAGGGTAGACCACCGAGCAGAACATCCGCACCACCCGCCCGTGTTCCGGCCTCCAGGGCAGCAGCATCAGGGTGTCCGGGTCGGGGCGCAGCAGCAGGTCGGAGCGGGCTTCGTCCCCGAAGCCGGCGATGGCGGAGGCATCGAAGGCAATGCCGTACGCGAAGGCCCGGGGCAGCTCGGTGGGTACGATGGAGATGTTTTTCTGCCGCCCAAAAATGTCGCAGAAGGACAGATGGATGAAGGAGATCTCCTCCTCATGGACGTACTGGATCACTTCCTGCTGGGAATATTTCATAGTGCCTCCCGCTTTCTTTGATGGAAATTCCCGAACATTATAGCACGGCGCTCGGAAATTTTCCACCATCCTGAACAGAATTTCAGAAAAATGAAAAAAGCGGTTGACAATTTCCTGAAACAGGGCGTATAATGCGCAGGAAAGGCAAAGGCGTCTTTCAGGTTTGACCTGAAAGGTGCCTTTGCCCCTTTTTATGTGTTTCGCGAAAGGATGAGGTAACAATGGCAGCAGTACCGGAGTATTTTGGAAGCTTGGTGTTTGACGACAGGGAGATGAAGGCCAATCTGCCCGCCGGGGTATATAAATCCCTGCGAAGGACCATCGAGCAGGGGGCCAAGCTGGATATCGGCGTGGCTAACGCCGTAGCGGCGGCGATGAAGGACTGGGCCGTGGCCCGGGGAGCGACCCACTTTACCCACTGGTTCCAGCCGCTCACCGGGGTCACCGCCGAGAAGCACGACAGCTTTATCTCCCCCTCCCCCGACGGCGGGGTGATTATGGAGTTTTCTGGCAAGGAGCTGATCCAGGGGGAGCCGGACGCGTCGTCCTTCCCCTCCGGGGGGCTGCGGGCCACCTTCGAGGCCCGGGGCTACACCGCCTGGGACCCCACCTCCTACGCCTTTATCAAGGATAAGACACTGTGCGTTCCCACCGCCTTCTGCGCGTACAGCGGCGAGGCTTTGGACAAAAAGACCCCCCTCCTGCGCTCCATGGAGGCTCTGAACCGGCAGGCCCTGCGCGTTCTGCGGCTGTTCGGCAACGACAAGGTGAAACGTGTGAACACCGCCGTGGGCCCGGAGCAGGAGTATTTCCTGGTGGACGCCGCCATGTATGACAAGCGCCGGGACCTGCGCTTTACCGGCCGGACCCTGTTCGGAGCCAGGCCCTCCAAGGGCCAGGAGATGGACGACCACTATTTCGGCGCTATCAAGCCCCGGGTAGCCGCCTTTATGGCCGACCTGAACGAGGAGCTGTGGAAGCTGGGCATCCTGGCCAAGACCCAGCACAACGAGGTGGCCCCCGCCCAGCACGAGCTGGCCCCCATCTATACCACCACCAACCTGGCCACCGACCACAACCAGCTGACCATGGAGATGATGCAGAAGGTGGCCGCCCGCCACGGGCTGGTCTGTCTGCTCCACGAAAAGCCCTTCGTGGGGGTCAACGGCTCGGGCAAGCACAACAACTGGTCCATCTCCACCGACGACGGGGTCAACCTCCTCTCCCCCGGGGAGACGCCCTATGAGAACGCCCAGTTTTTGCTGTTCCTGTGCGCGGTCATCAAGGCGGTGGACGACTATCAGGATCTGCTGCGCGTCTCGGTGGCCACCGCCGGCAACGACCACCGCCTGGGCGCCAACGAGGCGCCTCCCGCTGTGGTGTCGGTTTTCCTGGGCGATGAGCTGTCCGGCGTGCTGGACGCCATCGAACAGGATGTTCCCTACGAGGGGGTGGCCAAGACCAAGATCAAGCTGGGGGTGGATGTGCTGCCCAAGTTCCCCCGGGACAACACCGACCGCAACCGTACTTCCCCCTTCGCCTTCACCGGAAACAAGTTCGAGTTCCGTATGGTGGGGTCGGCGGACTCCATCGCCTGCGCCAACATCATGCTGAACACCGCCGTGGCCGAGAGCCTGAAAATCTACGCCGACCGGCTGGAGGGGGCGGAGGACTTTGAGACCTCCCTCCATGAGATGATCCGCAAAACCATCAAGGACCACAAGCGCGTCATTTTCAACGGAAACGGCTATGATGACGACTGGATTCAGGAGGCCACCGAAAAACGGGGGCTGCTCAACTACCGCGCCACCCCCGACTGTGTGCCCCATCTGCTGGAGAAGAAAAACATCCGGCTGCTCACCTCCCACGGTGTGTTCGCCATGCAGGAGCTGGCCTCCCGGTATGAGGTGACGCTGGAGAACTACTGCAAGACCATCATCATCGAGGCCAACACGATGGTGGACATGGCCCGCACTGAGATCATCCCCGCCATCGAGGCCTTTGTGCTGGACACCGCCAAAGCCGCCGCCGCCAAGAAGGAGCTGGTCCCCGGCTGTCCCTGCGCCTACGAGACCGGGCTGGTGAAAAAGCTGTCCGCCCTCACTGACCAGATCGCCGCCAAGACGGCGGAGCTGGAGGAGGCCATCGTGACCGTGGCCGGCGTCGGGGAGGTCGGCGCCCAGTCCGCCGCCATCCGGGATGTGATTCTGCCCCGGATGAGCGAGCTGCGCCTGCCCTGTGACGAGGCGGAGACCCTCACGGCAAAGAAGTACTGGCCCTTCCCCACCTACGGCGATCTGCTGTTTGGTGTGAGATAAGAATTTGCCCCGCGGGCCCGGCGGCGCCATCCCGCCGCCAGGCCCGCGGACGGGTATTGGGAGGAACGATTATGTGTTCAATTATGGGATACTGCGGCCCCGGGGCGGACCGGGCCGCCTTTGAGGCCGGATTTCAGCGCACCGTCAGCCGGGGACCGGACGACAGCCGAATCGCGGACACTGGCGGGGGTCTGCTGGGCTTCCACCGGCTGGCCATTATGGGCCTCACCCCCGAAGGGATGCAGCCCTTTGAGCTGGACGGAAGCTATGCCGTCTGCAACGGCGAAATTTACGGCTTTGAAAAGCTGAGGCGGGAGCTGGAGGGAAAGGGCTATCCCTTCCGCAGCGGCTCCGACTGCGAGATACTGCTCCCCCTGTATCGGGAGTACGGCACGGATATGTTCGCCATGCTGGACGCGGAGTTTGCCTGCGTTCTTTACGATGGCGGGGCAGGGGAGTTTATCGCCGCCCGGGACCCCATCGGCATTCGGCCCCTCTATTACGGGTACGACAGCCGGGGGGTGATTCTCTTTGCCAGCGAGCCCAAAAACCTGATGGGCCTAGTGGAACGCGTCATGCCCTTCCCCCCGGGACACTACTATAAAAGCGGCGAATTTGTCTGTTATCACGATATTGCAAAAGTGGACCGATTCTGCTATGATGAATTGGAAATTCTTTGCAAAACGATTCGGGAGAAGCTGGTGGCCGGCGTAGATAAGCGGCTGGTGGCCGACGCCAAGGTGGGCTTCCTGCTCTCAGGCGGGCTGGACTCCTCCCTGGTTTGCGCCATCGCCGCCAGGAAGAGCAAAGCGCCCATCAAAACCTTCGCCATCGGCATGGACACCGACGCCATTGACCTGAAATACGCCCGTCAGACGGCGGATTATATCGGCAGCGACCACCAGGAGATCATCATCACCAGGAAGGACGTGCTGTCCTCGCTGGAGACTGTGGTGGAACTGCTGGGCACCTATGACATCACCACCATCCGGGCCAGCATGGGGATGTACCTGATCTGTAAGGCCATCCACGAACAGACCGATGTCCGGGTGCTGCTCACCGGTGAGATTTCCGACGAGCTGTTTGGATATAAGTACACCGACTTTGCCCCCTCCGCCCAGGCTTTTCAGGAAGAGGCGGAAAAACGGGTGCGGGAGCTGCACATGTACGACGTGCTCCGGGCGGACCGGTGCGTCTCAGTCAACTCCCTGGAGGCCCGGGTGCCCTTCGGCGATCTGGATTTTGTCCGGTATGTGATGTCCATCGACCCGGAGAAGAAGCGCAACACCTATGGCAAGGGCAAGTATCTGCTGCGCAAGGCCTTCGAGGGGGACTGGCTCCCCGAGAGTATCCTGTGGAGGGAGAAGGCCGCCTTCTCCGACGCGGTGGGCCACTCCCTGGTGGACGATCTGAAGGAATACGCCGAGAGCCGCTATACCGACGAGGAATTTCAGGCCGGCTGCGCGAAATACAGCCACGCCCGGCCCTTTACCAAGGAATCTCTGCTCTACCGGGAGATTTTTGAGCGATACTACCCAGGACAGAGCGAGATGGTCGCGGACTTCTGGATGCCGAACAAATCCTGGAAGGGCTGCGACGTGGACGACCCCTCCGCCCGGGTGCTGGCCAACTACGGGGAGAGCGGCGTCTGATAAAAACAAAACAGACGGAGGGACAGCATGGAAAAAATTCTTATCATCGACTTTGGCGGTCAGTACAATCAGCTGATCGCCCGCCGGGTCCGGGAGTGCAAGGTATACTGCGAGATCAAGCCCTACACCACCCCACTGGACGAGCTGAAGGCCTTTGACCCCATTGGCGTCATCTTTACCGGCGGGCCCAACTCCGTCTATCTGGACACCTCCCCCCATGTGGATCCGGAAATTTTCACCTGGGGCGTGCCTATCCTGGGCATCTGCTACGGCTGCCAGCTCATCGCCCACGCCCTGGGGGGAGAAGTCACCCCCGCTCAGGACGACTCCGCCAGGGAGTACGGCAAGACCGTCACCTGGTACGACACCGGCTGCAAGCTGTTCCGGGGCCTGCCCGCCGAGGGCGTGTCCTGGATGAGCCACGGGGACTACATGGCAAAGGTCCCGGAGGGCTTTGCCCTCACCGCCCGCTCCGACGCCTGCCCCAACGTAGCCATCGCCGACGAGAAGCGGGGCTTCTACGGCGTGCAGTTCCACCCGGAGGTCAACCACACTCAGAACGGGATCGACATGATCCGAAACTTCCTCTATGAGGTCTGCCGCGCCAGGGGCGACTGGACCATGGGGGACTACAAAAATACCGCCATTGCCCAACTGCGGGAGAAGATTGGCGGCGGGAAGGTGCTGCTGGCCCTCAGCGGCGGGGTGGACAGCTCAGTGGCCGCCGCCCTGCTGGCGGAAGCGGTAGGCCCTCAGCTCACCTGCGTGTTTGTGGACCACGGCCTGATGCGTCTCAACGAGGGGGACGAGGTGGAGGAGGCCTTCGCCAAATGGGACCTGAACTTCGTCCGGGTGGACGCCGAGACCCGTTTCCTGGACAAGCTGGCCGGAGTGGACGATCCGGAGCGCAAGCGGAAGATCATCGGCGAGGAGTTTATCCGGGTCTTTGAGGAGGAGGCCAAACAGGTGGGCGCCGTGGACTTTTTGGCCCAGGGCACCATCTACCCCGACGTCATCGAGTCCGGGGCGGGGGACGCCGCCGTGATAAAAAGCCATCACAACGTGGGCGGCCTGCCCGACTATGTGGACTTTAAGGAGATTGTGGAGCCCCTGCGGATGCTGTTTAAGGACGAGGTCCGTCAGCTGGGCCGGGAGCTGGGCCTGCCTGAGTACCTGGTATCTCGCCAGCCTTTCCCCGGTCCCGGCCTTGCCATCCGCGTCATTGGGGACATCACCAAGGAGAAGGCGGACACTCTCCGTCAGGCCGACTTCATCTTCCGGGAGGAGATGGCAAAGGCGGGGGAGGACAAGAAGCTCAACCAGTATTTCGCCGTGCTCACCAACACCCGCTCGGTGGGCGTCATGGGCGATGGACGCACCTACGACTTCACCCTGGCCCTCCGGGCGGTGACCACCTCTGACTTTATGACCGCCGACTGGGCCCGTATCCCCTATGACCTGCTGGACAAGGTATCCACCCGTATCGTCAACGAGGTGAAGGGGATCAACCGGATTGTGTACGATATTACGAGTAAACCTCCCGCCACGATAGAATGGGAGTGAGATAACAACAGGAGGGGCCTGCGGGCCTCTCTTTCCAATGAAACGGAGAATAATTATGACAAAATATATTTTCGTAACCGGCGGTGTGGTGTCCGGGCTGGGAAAGGGGATCACGGCGGCCAGCCTGGGGCGTTTGCTGAAGCAGCGGGGGCTGAAGGTAAAGGTCCAGAAGCTGGACCCCTACCTGAACGTGGACCCGGGCACTATGTCCCCCTACCAGCACGGGGAGGTGTTCGTCACCGACGACGGGGCGGAGACCGACCTGGACCTGGGCCATTACGAGCGGTTCATTGACGAAAATCTGACGGTGAACTCCTCCGTGTCCTCGGGAAAGGTGTACTGGAATGTCCTCAACCGGGAGCGGAAGGGGGACTATCTGGGGGGCACCGTCCAGATCATCCCCCACATCACCGACGAGATCAAGCGAAATATCTATACGCTGGACGCGCCGGATACCGACGCGGCCATTGTGGAGATCGGCGGCACAGTGGGCGACATTGAGAGCCAGCCCTTTTTGGAGGCCATCCGTCAGGTGGCGGCGGAGCGGGGGAGGAACAACGTCATGTTCATCCACGTCTCCCTCATCGTCTCCATCCCCGGTACCGGGGAGCTGAAGTCCAAGCCCACCCAGCACTCAGCCAAGGAGCTGCTCTCTCTGGGCATCCAGCCCGACGTGATTATGTGCCGCAGTGACTACCCCGTGCCCCAGGACATTCTGGACAAGATATCCCTGTTCTGCAATATTCCAAGGGACCATGCCATTCCCAACCTGACGGCGGACCTGCTCTATGAGGTCCCTCTGATGCTGGAGCGGGAGGGACTGGCTGAGGTGGTGGTCCGGCGGCTGGGGCTGATCTGTCCCATGCCCGACCTGACCGAGTGGGCTACCATGGTCCACCGGGCCAAGCACCCCGCCGGAACGGTGGAAATCGCCCTGGTGGGCAAGTATGTGGCCCTCCACGACGCCTATCTGTCGGTGGCCGAGGCCCTGACCCACGGCGGCATCGAGAATCAGGTGAAGGTGAACATCCGCTGGGTGGACAGCGAGACGGTCACAGACGGGAACGCCGCCCAAATTCTGGCCGGGGCGGACGGCGTCCTGGTCCCTGGCGGCTTCGGCGACCGGGGGATTGAGGGCAAAATTTCCGCTATCCGGTACGCCCGGGAGAACAACGTGCCCTTTTTGGGTATCTGCCTGGGGATGCAGATGGCGGTGGTGGAGTTTGCCCGCCACGTCTGCGGATTGGCGGACGCCCACTCCAGCGAGCTGTCCCGGACCACTGCCCACCCGGTGATCGACCTGATGCCCGATCAGCGGGGAGTGACCGACAAAGGGGGCACCATGCGCCTGGGTTCCTACCCCTGCACGCTTGCGGGCCGTGACAGCAAGGCGTACGCCGCCTACGGCACAGACGAGATTGCCGAGCGCCACCGCCACCGCTACGAGTTCAACAACGACTTTCGGGAAGCGCTCACCGCCGCTGGCCTTGAGCTGGCCGGGTTGTCCCCCGACGGGAGACTGGTGGAGATTGTGGAGCTGCCCGATCACCCCTGGTTCGTGGGGGTGCAGTTCCACCCAGAGCTGAAATCCAGGCCCAACAAGGCTCACCCCCTGTTCCGGGACTTCGTGGGCGCGGCGGTAAAATATCAAACAGGCTGATGAAGAACCCCCCGGCTCACGCCGGGGGGTTCGATGCTTAAATTTTCGTAATGTCAATAGGGGTCAAATCCTCGCTGCGGCTCTGCTGGCGGACGGTAAGCAGGGCCCGGGCGGTATCCACCGAGGTGACGCAGCCCACGCCGTGCTCCACGGCGGAGCGGCGAATGCGGAAGCCGTCGGAGTCGTGCTTGCGGCCACGGGTGGGGGTGTTGATAATCAGGTCCACGGTGCCCGAGGCGATCATGTCCAGGATGTTGGGGTGGGCCTGGGACACCCGGTTGACCACCTTGCACTCGATGCCCGCGTCGGCGAGGGTCTGACAGGTGCCGGCGGTGGCGTAGAGCTCCACGCCCATCTCCTCAAAGCCCCGGGCGATGGCGATGCTCTCGCTCTTGTCCTCATCCTTCACGGTGATGATGACCCGTCCGCCCTTCTTGGGGGCCCGCATACCGGAGCCCTTGAAGGCCTTCAGCAGGGCCTGGGGATAGGTCTCGGCCAGGCCCAGCACCTCGCCGGTGGACTTCATCTCCGGGCCAAGGCCGGTGTCTACGTCGGTGAGCTTCTCAAAGGAGAACACTGGGGCCTTCACGGCGTAGTAGCTGGCCTCCTTGTAGAGGCCGGCGCCATACTCCATGTCCTTCAGCTTCTCGCCCAGCATGACCCGGGTGGCCAGGTCGATGATGGGCACGCCGGTGACCTTGGAGATATAGGGGATGGTCCGGGAGGAGCGGGGGTTGACCTCAATGACGTAGATGTCGTCGTTGTACAGGATATACTGGGCGTTGATCAGCCCGATGACCCCCAGGTGTTTGGCCATATTCTTGGTGTGGCGCAAAATCAGCTCCCGGTGCTTGTCCTCCAGGTGGAGGGGCGGGTAGACGGCGATGGAGTCCCCGGAGTGGACCCCGGCCCGCTCCACGTGCTCCATAATGCCGGGGATCAGGATATCCTCCCCGTCGAACACGCCGTCCACCTCCAGCTCCCGGCCCATCAGGTACTTGTCCACCAGGATGGGGTGCTCCTGGACGGTCATGTTGATGATTTTCATGAACTCCTCGATGTTCCGGTCGGAGTAGGCGATTTCCATGCCCTGACCGCCCAGCACGTAGGAGGGGCGGACCAGCACAGGATAGCCCAGCTCGTTGGCGGCGGCAAGGGCCTCCTCGGTGGTGAAGATGGTTCTGCCCTTGGCCCGGGGGATGCCGCACTTCTGCAAAATCTCGTCGAAACGCTCCCGGTCCTCGGCGGCGTCCACGCCGTCGGAGGAGGTGCCCAGGATTTGAACGCCCATATCGGTGAGGGCCTTGGCCAGCTTGATGGCGGTCTGCCCGCCGAACTGGACCACCGCCCCCCAGGGTTTTTCCTGCTCCACGATGTTCTGCACGTCCTCGGCGGTGAGGGGCTCAAAGTACAGCTTGTCGGCCACGTCGAAGTCGGTGGAGACGGTTTCGGGGTTGTTGTTGACGATAATCGTCTCACAGCCCAGCTTTTTCAGCGCCCACACGGAGTGGACGGAGCAGTAGTCAAACTCAATGCCCTGGCCGATGCGGATGGGGCCGGAGCCCAGCACCAGCACCTTTTTCCGGCCGGACCCGTCGTCCCGGGCCTCGTTCTCCCCGTCGTAGGTGGAGTAGTAGTAGGGAGTCTCCGCGTCAAACTCGGCGGCGCAGGTGTCCACCATCTTGAAAGCGGGGATGATGCCGTACCGCTCCCGCAGGGCCTTCACGTCGGCCTGGGCCATGCCGCACAGGGCGCCGATGTAGCTGTCGGCGAAACACATCTCCTTGGCCCGTTTCAGGGTGTCGATGTCCGGCTCCCCCTTGCAGCGCTTCAGCTCCTCCTCCATGTCGATGATGCGCTTGAAGCCGTCCAGGAACCAGATGTCCATCTTGGTGATGGAGTAAATCTTCTGGGGGGAGAAGCCCCGGCGCAGGGCTTCGGCCACCACGAACAGCCGCTCGTCGGTAACGTTGACCAGCAGCTCCTCAATCTCGTCGGTGTACAGCCCCTCCAGCTTGTCCAGCTTCAGCGCCCGGACGTTCAGCTCCAGAGAGCGGATGGCCTTCATCACCGCCCCCTCGAAGGAGTTGGCGATGGCCATCACCTCGCCGGTGGCCTTCATCTGGGTGCCCAGGGTGCGGCTGGCGGTGGTGAACTTGTCGAAGGGTAGGCGGGGGATTTTCAGCACGCAGTAGTCGATGGTGGGCTCAAAGCAGGCGGTGGTTTTGCCGGTGACAGCGTTGGGAATCTCGTCCAGAGTATAGCCCAGGGCCACCTTGGCGGCCACTTTCGCAATGGGGTAGCCCGTCGCTTTGGAGGCCAGGGCGGAGGAACGGGACACCCGGGGGTTGACCTCAATGACGGCGTACTCAAAGGAGTCCGGGTTCAGGGCGAACTGCACGTTGCACCCGCCCTCGATCTCCAGGGCGGAGATGATGTCCAGGGCGGCGGAGCGGAGCATCTGGAACTCCTTGTTGGCCAGGGTCTGGGCGGGGGCCACCACGATGGAGTCGCCGGTGTGGACGCCCACCGGGTCGATGTTCTCCATGGAGCAGATGGTGATGACGTTGCCGGCGCCGTCCCGCATGACCTCAAACTCGATTTCCTTCCAGCCGGCAATGCACCGCTCAATGAGCACCTGGCCCACCCGGGACAGGTTGATGCCCCGTTCGGAGATCTCCTCCAGGGAGGCCCGGTCATAGGCGATGCCGCCGCCGGTGCCCCCCAGGGTATAGGCGGGGCGGACGATAACGGGGTAGCCGATGCTCTCGGCGAAGTCCACCGCGTCCTTCACGCTCTCCACCACCAGGGAGGTGACGCAGGGCTGGTGGATGGACTCCATGCAGTCCTTAAAGCCCTGGCGGTCCTCCGCCTTGCGGATGGACTCGGGGGAGGTGCCCAGCAGGCGGACGCCGTACCGCTCCAGCACGCCGTTCTCGTGGAGGGCCATAGCCAGATTCAGGCCGGTCTGACCGCCCAGAGTGGGCAGGATGGAGTCGGGCCGCTCCATCTCGATAACCTGGGTGACCGAGTGGATGTTCAGCGGCTCGATATACACATGGTCGGCGATGTCCTTGTCGGTCATGATGGTGGCGGGGTTGGAGTTGACCAGAACCACCTCCAGGCCCTCCTCCTTCAAAGCCCGGCAGGCCTGAGTGCCGGCGTAGTCAAATTCGGCGGCCTGGCCGATGACAATGGGGCCGGAGCCCAGCACCAGTACCTTTTTAATATCGGAATACTTGGGCATTATTTGGCACCTCCCATGGAATCAATGAAGCGGTTGAACAGATACTCGGTGTCTTTGGGGCCGGCGTTGGCCTCGGGGTGGAACTGGGTGGTAAAGCAGTTGGGCCGCTTGTAGCGCAGGCCCTCGCAGGTGCCGTCGTTCACGTTGACGTGGCTCACCTCAGCGACGGCGGGGTCCACCGAGTCGGCCAGCACCATGTAGCCGTGGTTCTGGCTGGTGATGAACACCCGGCCCTTTTCCACGTCCCGAACCGGGTGGTTGCCCCCCCGGTGGCCGTAAGCCAGCCGGCCGGTTTTGGCGCCGGTGGCCAGGGCCAGCAGCTGGTGGCCCAGGCAGACGCCAAAGAGGGGGATGTCGCTGTTATACAGCTTTTTCAGCTCCTCAATGATGGCGGTGTTCTCAGCCGGGTCGCCAGGGCCGTTGGACAGCATTACGCCGTCGTATCCCCCGGACAGCACCGTCTCGGCGGGGGTGGAGGCGGGCAGGGCGGTGACCTTACAGCCCCGGCGGCGCAGGCACTCGATCATATGCTGCTTCACGCCGTAGTCCATCATGGCCACATGGTACTTCTCCTCGCCATAGGCGGGGAAAACCTCCGGCTCCGGCCGGGTGACCCGCTGGACGGTATGCTCCACCCTGTAGGCCTTCAGCTCCTCCAGCGCCTGGGCGATATTAAAATGCTCCGCGCAGGTGAGCATCCCGTTCATGCTCCCCTCGCTGCGGAGTATTTTGGTCAGCGCCCGGGTGTCCACACCCTGGATGCCGGTGATGTTGTGGTCCTTCAGGTAGCTGCCCAGGTCGCCCTCGCAGCGGAAGTTGCTCCCCCGGGGAGACAGGTGCCGGACCACAAAGGCCTCCGCCCAGGGCCGGCGGGACTCGTTGTCCTCGCTGTTGACGCCGTAGTTGCCGATGAGGGGATAGGACATGACCACCCCCTGTCCGGCGTAGGAGGGGTCGGTTAAAATCTCCTGATAGCCGGTCATGGAGGTGTTGAACACCATCTCGCACACCCGCGTCTCGGTGGAGCCGATGCTGGTGCCGGAGAAGATGCTCCCGTTGGCTAAGATCAAGGTCGCTTTCATTCTTTCGTTCACTCGCTTTCCGTTCCAGTTGAAGATACCTATACGTAATCAAGTTATTTTATCGGAAAATCCGCTCCTTGGCAAGATGGAGAAATTCCTTTTTCTGACTAATTTTGGAGGCGATATTTGGGCAATTCGCAGGATAAATCTCCAAAGGCCGGGAAAGACTGAACAGACAGGAGGGGATGTGTTTGTTTACCGGCCTTTTTCGGACCATTATTTTATACATTCTCATTATCGCCGGGGTGCGGTTGATGGGTAAGCGCCAGGTGGGAGAGCTGGAGCCCTCCGAGCTGGTGATGTCCCTCATCATCGCTGACTTGGCCTCAGTGCCTATGCAGGATTACGGCATCCCGCTGCTGACCGGCGTGGTACCCATCCTGACGCTGCTGTCGGTGACCATGATCCTGTCGGTGCTTACCATGAAAAGCGTCAAATTCCGGGCGGCGCTGTGCGGGCGGCCCAGCATGGTGGTCAAGAACGGAACACTGGACCAGCGGGAAATGAGCAAGACCCGCCTCACAGTGGATGAGCTGCTGGAGGAGCTGCGGATTAAAGGTTATACGGACATCAGCCAGATCAAATATGCCATTCTGGAGACCAACGGCCAGTTGTCTGTCCTGCCCTACGCCAACCAGAAGCCCCCCACCGCCCGGGATCTGAAGGTGCCGGTGGAAGAGGGCGGCCTGCCCCGGGTGGTGGTCAGCGATGGCCGTCTGCTGGAGCGGAATCTGAAGTCCCTGGGCCACGACCGTCCCTGGCTGGAAAAGCAGCTGGCCCAGCGGGGATGCGGGGATATATCAAAGGTGTTCCTCCTGCTGGTGGACGAGGCGGACGCCGTCTACTTCGCCCGGAAGGACGAAAGCGCGTAAGGAGGGACCGGAATGAAACGACTTTGGATTGCGGCGGCGCTTCTGCTGGCGCTGCTGGGGGCCAGCCTGGCCAACGCCTGGTACGCCCAGAGCCTGACTGACAGCATGCGGGAACAGCTGCGCCTGGCCCAGGCCCTGACGAAACAGGATGATTGGGACAAGGCGGAACTCCTTACCCGGCAGGCCTATGAGGACTGGCAAAAAAACCACTTTTATTTTCACACCGCTATGCGTCACAGTGACACCGATCAGATTCTGCGGGCCTTTCGTTCGGTGCTGGAGTATTTGGAGCTTCAGGAGCCCGACCAGTACAACGCCGCCAACGCCGATCTGATGGCCCAGCTGGAGCTGCTGGCCGAGATGGAACAGCCGACGGTGGTAAATGTGCTTTAACCGGACGGGACAGCGGGCAAACGCCCACTGTCCCGGTTGCTTTTTTCTCCAAATTCTGATATACTGGACGCGCGGATATCAGGAAAGGAGACGGATATAATGAGCGAAACCGCTGGAATACCGTTTGGTGTAACAAAAGAGGGGGAGCCGGTGCGGGAGCTGTCCCTGGATAACGGCCTGCTGTCCTGTAAGATCATTACCTTTGGCGCCACTCTGCGCGTCCTCAACGTTCCCGGCCGGGAGGGCGCGGTGGACGTGGTACTGGGCTATGATACCCTGAGAGAATATGAGGAACAGGGGGGCTATCTGGGGGCGACGGTGGGCCGCTTTGCCAACCGCATCGCCAAGGGCCGGTTCACGCTGAACGGCCGGGAATATACCCTGGCGGTAAACGACGGCCCTAACCACCTTCACGGCGGAAACAGGGGCTACTCCCATCGGGTCTGGCAGGTGGAGGAGCTGACCGGTGACAGGGCCGTTCTGACTCTGGACAGCCCGGATGGGGAAGAGGGCTACCCCGGCCATCTGAGCGTTAAAGTTACCTACGCTCTGGAGGGAGCGGCGCTGTCCATCCACTATGAGGCCTCCTGCGACCAGGATACCCCCTGTAATCTCACCAACCACAGTTACTTTACCCTGGACGGCCAGGGGAGCGGTTCGGCGCTGGAGCATACAATCCAGCTCTACGCCAGCCAGTACACCCCCACGGACGAGACCAGCATCCCCCTTGGCCGCGCGGAGCCGGTGGAGGGCACTCCCATGGACCTGCGGCAGCCCACCCCGATTGGCGCCCATATCGGAGAGCCCTTTCAGCAGCTGATCTGGGGAAAGGGTTACGATCACAACTTTGTGGTGGACGGCCAATCCGGCGTCCCGCGCCCGGCGGCCCGGGTCTGGGGAAAGACCTCCGGCGTGGCGATGGAGGTGGAAACTACCAGTCCAGGTATACAGCTGTATACCTGCAACTTCGTG
The DNA here is from genome assembly GCA_910575265.1 of Oscillospiraceae bacterium. GTDB lineage: Bacteria > Bacillota > Clostridia > Oscillospirales > Oscillospiraceae > Lawsonibacter. Next base: position 39,595 of record CAJTEA010000004.1, on the reverse strand, counting down.
GAGGAGGGCCGGAAAGGCAAAGGCGGCGCGGTTTACGGCCCCCGCTGCGCCTACTGCCTGGAGACCCAGCATTACCCCGATTCCCCCAACCAGCCTGAATTCCCCACCGTGATCCTGAGAGCGGGGGAGAAGTATGACCAGACGACCCGGTTCGTCTTCTCAACTCAAAAGCCATAACACTGCCTGGAAAATATTTTGAAAAACTGAAAAAAACCTCTTGACAATTTCCGTGCTTTTGCTATAATAGCATTCGTCCTTGCGAGAGCGGGGCCGGATAGCGGGATTGTGTAAGGGTAGCACGACAGACTCTGACTCTGTTTGTGAGGGTTCGAATCCTTCTCCCGCTGCCAAATATGTAAAGCGCTTGACGCCGCAGGCTGAACGCCTGCGGCGTCAAGCGCTTTCGGGGTTTAGACCACCTGACTGATGTTTAGGGGTACTGCCGGAGTGTGGTTCATGCGGAACTGTTTGTGTGTGGATACAAATGGAGGGACAAAATCGCATTTCGCGACAGGAAAAAAGTCTGATAAAAAGCCAAAAAATATCTTGACAAACTCAAGCGAGTGGTTTACAATAATGGTATCAATCGGAGAGTGCAATCCAACGGCACCTCCTGTTGAGAAGGATCTAACTTGAAACGAGGTGGGCACAGATGCGACAGCGTAGAAACACCCAGGGAGATTTCTTTATTTGTAAACGATTGGAGCGTTCTGTGCGTAAGCGTACGGCCTGACGGGGCTGAATAACGCTTATTCTCCATCGTTTGCGTTGCGGACGATGGTATTTTTATACCCATTTTTCAGCTGCCATAGAAAGGAGGCGCGAGATATGACGATGGTCAAACGGGAAGTCAACAGTATCTGGTCCAAGGTCCGAGAGGACAAGGACATTGACGATCTGATTTTCAACTATGATTCCAGCTATACCAGTGAGGATAACACCTGCAGCGACCGCTGAGGGCCGCCTGCGGTCAATACAGGACACGGATGAGGGAACGAGAGAACGCCGCGGAGCCCGGAGGCTGCCGCGGTGTTTTTTTGCACAAGAAACCGCGGAAAAAAGCCTGGAATATTCCAAAGTAGGGACTTGCTTTCTTGGAAGGTTTATACTAAAATAAAGAGCAAGCGACAAAGCGTCCGCCCCCAAGGGGCGAGCTTCCCCCGACCGTTTGCTTCCGGGGAGTAATTTGGAGGTCGATTTATTATGAGCAAGGCTAATTCCAGCAAGACCAGAAAAGTAGGCTTTACCGAAACCGTCCTGCGTGACGCCAACCAGTCTCTGATCGCCACCCGCCTGCCTTACAGCAAGTTTGAGCCCATCCTGGAAACCATGGACAAGGCCGGCTACTATTCCGCCGAGGTGTGGGGCGGGGCCACCTTTGATGTCTGCCTGCGCTATTTGCAGGAGGACCCCTGGGATCGGCTGCGGAAGATCCGCAAGAAGATGCCCAATACCAAGCTGCAAATGCTGCTGCGCGGCCAGAACATCCTGGGCTACAAGCACTACCCCGATGATGTGGTGCGCAAGTTTGTGGAGTACTCCATCAAAAACGGAATTGACATTATCCGTATCTTCGACGCGCTGAACGATGCCCGCAACCTGGAGGTGGCCATTGACGAGACGGTCAAGCAGGGCGGCCACGCCTCCGGCACCATCTGCTTCACCACCAGCCCGGTCCACACTCTGGAGAAGAACGTCCAGATGGTGAAGGACCTGAAGAGCATGGGCGTGAAATCCATCTGCATCAAGGACATGGCCGGCATCATGGGTCCCAAGGAGTCCTATGATCTGGTGTCCGCTATCAAGGACGCCGTGCCCGAGCTGCCCCTGGTCATCCACACCCACTGCACCACCGGCTTGGCCTTTATGACCTGCCTGAAGGGCGTGGAGGCGGGCGCCGACGTCATCGACACCGCCATCTCTCCCATGTCCGGCGGCACCGCCCAGCCCGCCACCGAGACCCTGGCCTATGCCCTGCGCTCCTTGGGCTATCAGGTGGATCTGGACGACAAGGTGCTCATCCAGATGGCCGACTTCTTCAAGGGTGTCCGGGCCGACTTCATTAAGGACGGCACCCTGGACCCCATCTCCATGGCTACCGACACCCAGTGCCTGAACTATCAGATCCCCGGCGGCATGCTGTCCAACCTGATCTCCCAGCTGAAGATGATGAACGCCATCGACAAGCTGGACGAGGCCCTGGCCGAGACCCCCAAGGTCCGCGCCGACCTGGGCTATCCTCCGCTGGTCACCCCCACCAGCCAGATGGTGGGCTCTCAGGCCGTGCAGAACGTGCTGTCCGGCGGCCGCTACAAGGTGGTGGGCAAGGAGATCAAGGCCTACTGCCGGGGCGAGTATGGCCGCACCCCCGCCCCCATCGACCCCAAGATTCAGAAGAAGATTCTGGGCGATACCCCCGTGGTGGAGGGCCGCTTCGCCGACTCTCTGGAGCCCGAGTTTGAAAAGACCAAGAAGGAGCTGGGCGACACCGCCAAGTGTGACGAGGATGTGCTGAGCTACATCGCCTTCCCCCAGCAGGCTCTGGCCTTCTTCAAGGACCGGGAGGCCGGCTTCCCCAAGAAGGAGGACCCCAAGAAGGCCGCCGCTCCCGCCGCGCCCAAGGCGTCCGACCTGCCCCCCATGCCCGCCTGGCAGGGCCACGTATACTACGCCAACGTGCCCGCTTCCGCGGCCAACGGCGTGACCGCCCGGCCCATCCAGCCCTTTGCCGCCAGCTATCAGCCCCCCCATCTGGTGATGGGCGCCATGGACACCTGCCCCGGCACCTATACCATCACCATTGACGGCAAGGCGTATGCGGTATCCGTCGCCGCCGCTGACGGCCCCGCCCCCGCCGCGGCTCCTGCCGCTCCTGTGGCCGCCGCGCCGGTTGCCGCTCCGGCTCCCGCCGCGGCCCCCGCCCCAGCTCCGGCCCCTGCCGCCGCGCCCGCTCCCGCCGCCCCCGCCGCCGGGGAGACCCCCGTTCCCAGCCCCATGCCCGGCAATGTATTTAAGGTGGAGTGCAAGCCCGGTCAGGCCGTGAAGGCCGGCGATGTGCTGGTGGTGCTGGAGGCCATGAAGATGGAGATTGAGGTCACCGCCCCCGTGGACGGCACCGTCAAGTCTGTGGCCGCCGCTGTGGGCACCGCCGTTAACACCGACGATCTGCTGGTAACCCTCGGGTAAAGTGAATAAGCTCAAATCCCCGGCGTATGCCTTGGGATAAGGAAATGAAAAGGGATTGCCGTCTGTTGGAACAGACGGCAATCCCTTTTGTTTAAATGGCTCCTTACCGCCCTTTTCCGGGCGGATTCCGCGGGGACTTTGGACGAAACAGATGGGGATAAGCCGCCCGGAAGAGAGAGGATGTCATCATAGCGCCTACGGCTAAAGCCGCCGCCATGCCAAAGGTATGCAGCAGCGTATCCAGAAAATTCTGAGTATCTCCAGAGACACAGTAGCGCATCGCGTAGTAAATTCCGCCGCCTGGGACCAGGGGCAGCAGCGCCACCAGCAGGTAGCCGGTTACCGGACAGCGGCGCAGCCGCGCCATAGCCTCAGAAAATACGCCAATCGCGGCGGAAGCCAGAAAGGCGGCAAAGATTGTGCTTCCGGCCAGGAGGTAAATCAGCCAGCCCAGGGCTCCGCCTACGCCGCAGATCAGCTTGCCCACGCCATGGATATTGAATACCAGCGTAAAGCCCACACAGGCCAGGAAGGCGCAGACGCAGGGCAATATATAGACAGACCAGATTGCGCTCATAGAAACGCCTCCCTTTAAAACATTTGGCTGATGAACAGGCCCACAGCCGTGCCGATGGCAATCGCGGCTCCGGTCAGGATGGAATCGGCGGCCCGGATCAGGCCGGAGATGATATCGCTGGCCATGATTTCCCGCATCGAGTTGGTCAAGGCTACGCCGGGAACCAGTACCATCAGAACGCTGATGGTCACCGTATCAATGTTCTGACCCAGCCCCATATGGACCAGCAGAAGGGAGGCCAGAGCGGCTACCGCGCTGCAGATAGTGGTGCGAAAGAAGTGATTGTACCCGATCAGCCGCCCCCCGTACAAAAGGCAGGCGCCCACCGCCAGACCGCCGATCAGGGCGGAAACCGAGTCCGAAATACTGCCGCCGAACAGCGGCGAGAAAAAAGCGGGCGCCATTCCGTACCCCATCAGCACCTTCCAGGGGGCATATTTGGGGGTACGCGTCAGAGCGGACAGCATTGCCTGGGCCTCCTCCACAGGCGGCGTATCAAAGCAGAGCCGGCGGCACAGGGCGTTGCACTGTTCCAGCAGCTCGATATCGGTGCCGTGGCTGGCGATCCGCCGCATTCGGGTGATGGGATGCCCCTCAGGAGTGGTGATGCTGACAATCACACAATTGGGAATCGCGAACACCTCGGGGGACCGCAGGCCGTAGGCCTGAAGAAAGCGGCGCGCCGACTCCTCGACCCGGTAGATTTCCGCTCCGCTGGACATCAACCGGCAGCCCAGCTCCACAGCGATGTTCAGCAATTTATCATAATCCATACCAATCTCTCCTGTCGCCGCCCCTTGGCCTTTGGTTTTCCCAGTATAGCATACTTTGGTATTGAAGTCGAGAAGAATGAAATCCGGAGGCGGTTAAAAAAATGTGAAAACGGGCGTAACCAATGGAACTGTTTCGCGTCTGGATAGATGAGAAGACCGGAACAGGAAAGGGAGGATTTATCATGAGACGAGAAAAACTGATTGCCGTATGCTTGGCTGCGGTGCTGCTGCTGGCGGGATGCGGCGGTGGCGGAAACGGCGGGGCCAGCCAGGGCGCCCCCGCCTCCAGCGCGGGGGGAGCCGCCGCGGGGGACAGCGGTATGGGCTGGGATATGCCCGCGGGCGGCGATGGCATGCCGGCCATCCAGCCGGAGAGCACAGACCAAAGCGGCTCGGTTTACCAGAACGCCGGGGCCAAGCTGATCCGGCGGGCGGAGATGAACATTCAGACGGAGCAGTTTGACCAAAGCGTGGAGGCGCTGAGTCAGATGGTGGCCGACTGCGGCGGCTATTTTGAGACAGCCTCCATCTACGGCGGCGGACGGCGAGACGCCTACGCCAACCGGTGGGGGGAGTATACCGTTCGGGTACCGGCGGAGAAGTACAGCGAATTTTTCAACAGCGCCGGTGAGTTGGGCTATATTACCAGCAGCACCGAAAGCAGCGACGACATCGGGGAAGAGTACTATGACACCGAGGCCCGGCTGAGGACCCAGCGCGTTAAGCAGGAGCGGCTGCTGAGCCTTCTGGAGCGGGCGGAGACCATGGAGGATATTATCGCCCTGGAGAGCGCCCTCAGCGAGGTGGAATACCAGATTGAGCAGTACTCCTCCACGTTGAACCGGTACGACGCCCTTGTGAGCTTTGCTACATTCAGCATCTGCCTCAATGAGGTGGGACAGGTCACCCAGGAGGTGGGGGAGACCGCCTCCCTGGGCGTGCGGATGGCCGCGGGCTTCCAGGCCAGTTTCCGGGGTTTGGTTCAGGGCGGCCAGGACTTTTTGGTCTGGGTGTCCTACCATCTGGTCCTGACGGTGATTCTGGCCGTTGTGGCCGGGGTGGCGGTCATGGTGGGCCGCCGCGAGCTGAGAAAGCGGAGGGAGGAGGATAAAGAGAGGCCCGAGGAATAAAAAGCCTGACCGCCCGGCCAGAACCGGGCGGTCAAATTTTATGAAAAAAACGATTGACTTTGACGCGGCGTCAAGTGATAGTATTTCTGTCAAGGAGGTGATTGGGATGGAATATTCCATTCAACAGCTGTCGCGCCTGTCCGGGGTGACCACCCGCGCCCTGCGCTGGTACGACAAAATCGGTCTGCTGAAGCCCAGCCGGAGGACGGAGGGCGGCTACCGCCGCTACGGTCCGGCGGAGGTGGACCGTTTGCAGGATGTTCTGTATTACCGGGCCCTCGGGGTGGAGCTGGCCCAGGTGAAGGCAATTCTGGATGATCCCTCCTTCGACCGTCTGGCCGTCCTGCGGGGCCACCTGGCCGCCCTGAAGGAGGAACAGGGACGGATCCAGCGGCTGATTCACTCTGTCCAGGAAACAATTTTGACACAGGAAAGGAATGAAATTATGTCGGACGAAAGGAAATTTGAGGCCTTCAAGCGCCAGGCGCTGGAGGAGTATGGAAGAACGTTTGAGGCGGAGAGCAGGGAGAAATACGGCGACATTGAAGTGGACGAAATGATTACCCGGATAAAAGGTGTGACGCGAGAGCGGTATGCCGAGTGGGAGCGCCTGGGCAAGGAGATTCTGGAAAAGCTGTCCGCCGCCGTGGCCGCCGGGGCCGACCCGGCGGGGGAGGCGGGGAAGGAGATTGCCGCCCTCCACCGCCGCTGGCTTACCGTCACCGGAAACGAGTACGATGTCCAGCGCCACAGGAGTCTGGCGGAGCTGTATGTACAGGATGAACGCTTTACCGCCTACTACGACAGGGAACAGCCGGGCTGCGCCCAATTTTTACGGAACGCGGTGCTCCACTGGGTGAAATAAAGCGGAAAAATCTTGCAATCTCTTCCGCTCTCAGGTATCATAGAGAGTGTGTCTGAAACGAGAAGGGAGAGAGCCTGATGAAAGAACTGACGCCCCAGCTGGTGCATTCCATGAAGCACTATTCCCGGGAAACCTTTACCAAGGACGTGATTTCCGGTGTGATCGTGGCGATTATCGCCTTGCCCCTGTCCATTGCCCTGGCCCTGGCCTCGGGGGTAGCCCCGGAACAGGGGCTGTACACCGCCATTGCGGCGGGATTCCTGATCTCCGCCTTGGGGGGCAGTAAGGTGCAGATCGCTGGTCCCACCGCCGCCTTTGCCACCATTGTGGCGGGGATTGTGGCCCGAAACGGTATGGAAGGTCTGGCGGTTGCCACCATTCTGGCTGGCATTATGCTGATTCTGATGGGCGTGCTGCGCATGGGGAGCATGATCAAATTTATCCCCTACACCATCACCACCGGCTTTACCGCCGGAATCGCGGTGACCATCCTGATCGGACAGCTGAAGGACTTTTTCGGCCTGACCTTTACCCGCTCCCCGGTGGAGACCATGGAGAAGTTGGAGGAGGTAGTCCACACCTTCCACACGGTAAATCCGGCCGCGGTGGGAGTGGGGTGTCTGGCGCTGGCCATCCTGATGGTCTGGCCCATGGTATTTAAGAAGATTCCTGCCTCCCTGATCGCGGTGGTTGTCACCGCGGGAGCCGTAAAGCTGTTAAGCCTGCCGGTGAATACCATCGGAGATCTGTATACCATCTCCAGCGCTCTACCCCAGTTTACTCTGCCTGCCATCTCTTACCACACGGTGGAGGCGGTGCTTCCGGACGCCTTCACCATAGCGATTCTGGCGGCGATCGAGTCGCTGCTGTCCGCCGTGGTAGCCGACGAGATGATCGGTTCCCGCCACAACTCCAATATGGAGCTGGTGGCCCAGGGGGTGGGCAACGCCGCCTCCGCGCTCTTTGGAGGTATTCCCGCCACCGGAGCCATCGCCCGGACAGCGGCCAACATCAAAAACGGGGGACGTTCTCCGGTGGCCGGTATGGTCCACGCGGTGGTCCTGCTGCTGGTACTGGTTTTCCTCATGCCCTACGCCGCCCTGATCCCCATGCCCTGCATCGCCGCGATCCTGTTCCAGGTGGCTTACAATATGAGCGGCTGGCGTACCGTAATCAAAGTGGTGAATCACTCGCCCAAGAGCGATGTGGCGGTTTTGGTAGTGACCTTTTTCCTCACCGTAGTGTTTGACTTGGTGGTGGCCATTGCTGTGGGCCTGTCCCTGGCCTGTCTGCTGTTTATGAAACGGATGGCCGATGTGGCCGCCGTCAAGGAGTGGGAGTATGTGGAGGACTCCGGGGACGAGCAGGGACGTTTGAAAAAGGTGCCCGCTTATGTGATGGTTTATGAGTTCACCGGGCCTCTGTTCTTCGGCGCGGCGGATAAGATTCCGCATATTGAGCGGAATACCGGGCGGAATGTGCTGATTCTGCGGATGCGTTCTGTGCCCGCCATGGACATTACCGCGCTGAACAGCCTGCGGCGGCTCTATGAGGAGTGCGGGTCGAAGGACATACGGGTGCTCTTTTCCCATGTCAACGAGCAGCCCATGACGGTGTTTCAAAAATCTGGTCTGTACGATCTGGTGGGGGCGGACAGCTTTGTCCCCAACATCGACGCCGCCCTGGACCGGGCGGTGGAGCTGAATCAGGCGAAGGTATAAGCAAGGCCATCCGGATTTCCGGATGGCTTTTATAGTTTACATAACTTTTTCAGCGGCTCCGGCTCCGCCAGACGGATGGTTCGGTAGCCCAGCTCTACCCAGCCCCTTTGGGCGAACTCATTGAGTACCCGGCTTACCGTTACCCGGCTGGCCGAGACGGCGGCGGCAATGTCATCCTGGGTGCAGGAGACGGTTTCGACGTTGGGGAAGAGAGTGAGCAGGTAATTTGCCACCCGCCAACGGGCGGGACGGAAGGCCATCTGGTCCACCTGCCCCGACAGCAGCCGCACCGTTCGAGCCAGATACTTCATCATGGCCAGGGCCAGCTCCGGATTACGGGCAAATTCCTGCGTGACCAGTTCCCGGTCGATGGGAACGATCTCACAGGGGGACAGGGCTACCGCAGAGGACACCCGGGGCAGCTCGTCAAAAAAGGAGGCTTCTCCAAAGAGGCTCCCGGCGCGGTAGATGTTCAACATCCGCTCGACCCCGTCCTCCGACTGGAGGAAGCTTTTCACCTGGCCTGATTTCAGGTAGTAGAAGCAGGTGGCCTCGGTATCCTGGAGATAGATGAGATAGCCCGTCGGGCACCGCACCGGCGGACGGCTCCGGGCGAAGGCCTCCCAGATGCCAGCGGGGAAGTCCAATTCGTGGTTCATGTGTTTGCCTCCAGGCGGCGGAGGTGCTGGAGGTGGATACCGATGTGGCCCACGCCCAGAACGATGGTTGACAGTATCATCCAGACTACTTTTCCATAGATACCCAACAGCAGAAAGGCTAGAACCGGCAAGGTGGCCCCCGCCACAGGGACGCCCAGCAAGCTGCTGTAAAAATCACGCTGTGTTTTGGGGGAGCGGAAATAGCGTACCCAAAACACCTCATACAGTGCCATGAGCGGGAGGGATGCCGCCAGCCACAGGCTCCAGGGCGACCAGAGGCGAAGGTTAAAGTCAGAGAAAATCACTGCGCAGCAGGTGACGCACACCTGGCCTACCCGCTCAAACATGGCCAGAATGCGGCTTTCAGACTGGCTTTCATAGCCCTCTGGTTTATTTTTGGCCCAAATCAGGTTAGGGAGAAGGAGCAGGATCAGGTAAAAAAGACCCATGTAGGAAAAGCCAAAATGTCCCAATGAGATCACTCCAAGAAAAAGTTTTTGCTATTGTATCATACTTTACATTCTTCTGACAAGCCCTGTGATAGAATCCTCTCAACAAACCGCTAAGGAGGTACTTTTCCTATGGGAATGACAATGACGCAGAAAATCCTGGCCAAAGCCGCTGGTCTGGACAAGGTGGAGCCTGGTCAGCTCATCGAGGCCAGACTGGATCTGGTGCTGGGCAACGACATCACCACCCCTGTGGCCATCACCGAATTTGAGAAGGCGGGCTTCACCCAGGTCTTTGACAAGGATAAAATCGCCATCGTTTTGGACCACTACACCCCCTGCAAGGACATCAAGTCCGCCCAGCTGTGCAAGCAGGCCCGGGAGTTTGCCCACAAGCATAAAATTACCAATTTCTTTGACGTGGGACAGATGGGCGTGGAGCACGCGCTGGTGCCCGAAAGGGGGCTGGCCGCTCCCGGTGAGGTGATTATCGGCGCCGACTCCCACACCTGTACCTACGGCGCCCTGGGAGCCTTTTCCACCGGCGTGGGCTCCACCGACATGGCCGCTGGTATGGCAACGGGTCTGCTGTGGTTCAAGGTGCCCTCCGCCATTAAAGTCACCCTGAAGGGCAGGCTCCAGCCCCATGTGTCCGGCAAGGACGTGATCCTCCACCTGATCGGGGAGATCGGCGTGGACGGCGCGCTGTATCAGTCCCTGGAGTTTGTGGGGGATGGGGTCGCCAGCCTGTCCATGGACGACCGCTTTACCATTTCCAACATGGCGATCGAGGCGGGCGGCAAGAACGGCATCTTCCCTGTGGACGAGAAAACCATGGAGTACATCAACGGCCGGGTCAACCGCCCCTGCGAGGCGTTTACCGCTGATCCGGACGCCGTCTATGACCGGGAGGTCTTAATTGACCTGGACAAGCTGGAGCCCACCGTGGCGCTGCCCCACCTGCCGGAGAACACCAAGGTAGTGTCTGAGGTGGCCGGAACCCCCATCAACCAGGTGGTAATCGGCTCCTGCACCAACGGCCGCATCAGCGACCTGCGCATCGCCGCCGCCATTATGAAGGGCAAACAGGTGGCCTCCAACGTGCGCTGCATTGTGATTCCCGCCACCCAGGAGATTGTCCTCCAGGCTATGCGGGAGGGGCTGATCGAGACCTTCATTCAAGCCGGCGCGGCGGTGTCCACCCCCACCTGCGGCCCCTGTCTGGGCGGCCACATGGGCGTGATGGCCGAGGGGGAGCGTACCATATCCACCACCAACCGAAATTTTGTGGGCCGTATGGGCCATACCACCTCTGAAATTATTCTGGCCTCCCCCGCTGTGGCCGCCGCCTCCGCCATCGCCGGCCGCGTGGCTGACCCCAGAGTATAAAAGCGGATATCCGTAGGTTAGAGGCGGCCTGGCTTCTCGGTAGAGATCAGGGCCTGGGAGAAGGTCAAGGGCCGTCTGCTCAACGGCGCGGAGGACAACATCCCCTTCTACATCGCCAGATATAAGGAGCATATTGAAATCGGCAAAACAAAGCCGGGCTATTTTGCGACGATTGTATAACAAGCGCGCGAAAGCAATCCGAGAGCCCGGTCAAGCCCGGAGAGGAGAATGATTGCGTGAATATCGCTTGGGACGGGGCGGCATACACCTCAAATTTTTCGTTCGTACATCAGTATGGACAGAGTGTGATAGAGCTGATTGAAGCGGGGAAAGGAAGCGCCGTATTGGATTTGGGGTGCGGCAATGGAGCGCTGTCGAATGTTCTGCGTGAGAAAGGTTATCTTGTGAAGGGGATGGACGCCTCGCCGGAGCTGCTGGATATTGCGAGAAAAAGCCATCCAACGATCGAATTTATCCAGGCGGACGCCACATGCTTTTCGTTGGCGGAACCGGTTGATGTTGTATTCTCCAATGCGGTGCTCCATTGGATTGATCGGGAACAGCAGGATAATATGCTGAACTGTGTACATGATGTGCTGAAAAAATCCGGAGAATTTGTCTTTGAACTTGGCGGATATGGGAACAATGATCAGATTCATGGAGCGCTGAGAGAGGTGTTTTCCGCGCACGGATTTTCTTACAACATGCCATTTTATTTCCCAACGATCGGCGAATATACAGCTCTTTTGGAGCGCGCGGGCTTTCAAGTAAGATTTGCGGTCCTTTTTGACCGACCGACTGAGCTGAAAGGCGAGAATGGGATGAGGGACTGGATCAATATGTTTCTCAAAACGCCATTTTCGGTGGTAAAACAGGAAGGCGAAAAGGAAGCGATGATAGAGGAAGCGCTTCGCGGTCTGCGGAGCAGCCTGTATAAAAATGGGAGCTGGTATTCGGACTATGTCCGTTTGAGAATCAGGAGCGTCAGGCTATAGTTCAAATAGAAGAAAGGACGAGAAAACAATATGAAAGTTTACAAATACGGCGCCAATGTGGACACCGACGTGATTATTCCGGCTCGGCATCTGAACGACCCCTCCCCGGCGGCGCTGGCCAGCCACTGCATGGAGGACATCGACGCGGATTTCGCCTCCACAGTGGAGGCGGGGGATATCATCGTGGCCGGGCCAAACTTCGGCTGCGGCTCCAGCCGGGAGCACGCCCCCCTGGCCATCAAGTCCTGCGGGGTGAAGTGCGTGATCGCCCCCTCCTTCGCCCGCATCTTCTACCGCAACGCCATCAACATCGGCTTCCCCATCGTGGAGTGTCCCCAGGCGGCGGAGGAGATCCAGGCCGGAGACCAGGTGGAGGTGGATTTCGCCAGCGGCACCATCACCGACACCACCCAGGGCAAAACCTGGCAGGCCGCCCCCTTCCCGGAGTTTATCGACGGCATTATCAAAAGCGGTGGCCTGCTCAACTCCCTGAAGGAGCGAGGAGTGGCGAAATGAAAACGCCCAAACGAACACCGCTGACCTTTGAACCGGGGGAGAAGGTAGTTTTCCTGGGTATTGACGAAGCCGCTGTTCGGGTGCATGTTGAGCTGGCGGAGATACTGTCAAGTTGTGCCCTAAAGGGGGACGACCGGTCCCTCTGTGCGCAGGTTCGGGATGCTGCGGTGGGGGAGGAGCTGAAGGCCCTGTCCTGCTTTTTCCCGGGCAGCGCAGTCGCCGTCCAGGCTCTGGTGGGGGCGTTGGAGCCCCTTGGATTTTCCTGTGAGCTCCGCCAGGATTTTCTGGAGGAAAACCGCCTGATCCGCCTGCGGTTCCAGAAGATGCAGTCCATCGTAATCAGCATAGACTCCCGGAAGATGGAAAACCCGGACTTGGATATCCGCTACACCCTGCCCGACCGGATTGAGGAGTGGTCCCAGGGGGCAATCCAGGATAACGGTTATGACTATGTGGACGAGGAAGGCCATATCCTGGCCGTCTGGCTCAAGACCGAGGACGCGGAGGGCTGGTGGCCTAAGATTTTGGAGCTTCTGAAAACCGAGAAATTTGAGGGCAACGACCTGTCTCAGTCTGTCCAGGTACTGGTATCCGAAAAGCCCAACGCCGAACAGGCTGACTGCCGCCAGGTCTGGCCGGAATAAAAATAAGGAGTGAACAGCATGAATTATAAAATCGCCCTCATTAAGGGCGACGGCATCGGCCCCGAGGTGGTAGGGGAGGCCGTCAAGGTGATGGACGCCATTGGCGAGAAATTTGGCCATACCTTTGAATACACCGACATTCTGATGGGGGGCTGCGCCATCGACGCGGTGGGCAAGAGCTATCCCGAGGGCACCGCTGAAACGTGCGAGGAGTGTGACGCTGTCCTGCTGGGGGCGGTGGGCGGACCCAAATGGGGCCACTCCACCGAACCGGACAAGCGGCCCGAGACCGCTCTGCTGTCCATCCGTAAGGACCTGGGGCTGTACGCCAACCTGCGCCCCGCCGCTCTGCGGCCCGCTCTGGCGGAGGCCTGCCCCCTGAAAAAGGAGACCGCTGACAGGGGGATCGACCTGATGATCGTCCGGGAGCTGACCGGGGGCATCTATTTCGGCAAGCGGGAGCGGTACGCCACCGAGGACCGGGGAGAGGAGGCCGCCGACCGGATGGCCTACTCAGAAAAAGAGGTTGAGCGCATCGGCCGCCGGGCCTTTGAGCTGGCCCGCCTGCGGGGTAAGAGGCTGGCCAGCGTGGACAAGGCCAACGTGCTGGAGACCTCCCGTCTGTGGCGGCAGGTGATGCATAAGCTGGCGGAGGAGTACTCTGACGTGGAGTATGAGGACGTGCTGGTGGACAACGCCGCCATGCAGCTGGTCCGGGACCCGGGGCAGTTTGACGTGGTGGTCACCGAGAACATGTTCGGTGACATCCTGTCCGACGAGGCGTCCATGATTACCGGCTCCATTGGCCTGCTGCCCTCCGCCTCCATCGGCGACACCGCCCCAGGGCTGTATGAGCCCATACATGGTTCCGCTCCCGATATCGCCGGCCAGGACAAGGCCAACCCCATCGCCACCATCCTGTCGGTGGCCATGATGTTCCGCTACTCCTTTGACCTGCCCGCCGAGGCCAAGGCCATTGAGGACGCGGTGGACGCCGTCCTCAACGAGGGCTGGCGCACCGCCGACATCGCCAAGCCCGGCGAGGAAGTGGTCGGAACCCTGAAAATGGGCGAGCTGATACGGGCAAAGCTGTAAATTGACCAAAATCGGAGGCCAGCAGCCTCCGATTTTTAATTGCTCCTTAAAGTTTTGTGAAAATTTTTTCCAAGGGTGGCAAATGGGGGAAATATGCGCTATAATAAACTGGAAAATTCCCAAAGAAAAAGAGGTCAATATTATGTCAACCAACCGCTATGAGAGCCCTCTGTCCTCCCGCTACGCCAGCGACGAGATGCAGTACATCTTCTCCCCCGACAAGAAATTCTCCACATGGCGCCGCCTGTGGGTGGCCCTGGCCCGGGCGGAGATGGAGCTGGGCCTGCCTGTCACCCGGGAGCAGGTGGAGGAACTGGAGGCCCACATTACCGATATCGACTACGAAAAAGCCGCCCAGTGGGAGAAGAAGCTGCGCCACGACGTGATGGCCCACGTCCATACCTACGGCGAGCTGTGCCCCAAGGCCATGCCCATCATCCACCTGGGGGCCACCAGCTGCTACGTGGGGGACAACACCGACGTGATCCTCATGCGGGAGGGGCTGGAGCTGGTCCGGGACAAGATTATCCGGGTACTGGCCCATCTGGCGAAGTTCGCGGAGGAGTACAAGGCGCTGCCGACGCTGGGCTTTACCCACTTTCAGGCCGCCCAGCTGGTCACGGTGGGTAAGCGGGCGACCCTTTGGATGAACGAGCTGCTTATGGATCTGGAGGAGATTGAGCACCGCATCTCCACGCTGGCTCTGCTGGGCTCCAAGGGGACCACCGGCACACAGGCCTCCTTCCTGGAGCTGTTCGAGGGGGATCACGAGAAGGTAAAGCTGCTGGAGGAGAAGATTGCCAGAGAGATGGGCTTTACAGCCGTCGTCCCGGTGAGCGGGCAGACTTACTCCCGAAAGCTGGACTACAACGTGGTGTCAACCCTGGCCGGGGTGGCCCAGTCCGCCAGCAAGTTTGCCACCGATCTGCGTCTGCTGTGCCACCTGAAGGAGGTGGAGGAGCCCTTTGAGACGAACCAGATCGGGTCCTCCGCTATGCCCTATAAGCGCAACCCCATGCGGTGCGAGCGCATCTGCTCTCTGGCGCGATACGTCATCGTAGACGTGGGCAACCCCGCCGTTACCACCGCTACCCAGTGGTTCGAGCGCACCTTGGATGACTCGGCCAACAAGCGGCTCAGCGTTCCGGAGGCCTTCCTGGCTGTGGACGCGATTGTGAATATCTGGGCCAATGTGGCCTCCGGGCTGGTGGTCCACCCCAAGGTGATTGAGAAGCACGTTCTGGAGGAGCTGCCCTTTATGGCCAGCGAGAACATCATGATGGACGCCGTCAAGCGGGGGGGGGACCGGCAGGAACTCCATGAGCGTATCCGGGTCTTGTCCCAGGAGGCGGGATACAGCGTGAAGGAGCTGGGGCAGGCCAACAACCTTATTGATCTGATGGCGGCGGACCCCGCGTTCGGAATGACAAAGGAGGAGCTGTCCGCCCACCTGGACCCGGCGGCCTACACCGGCCGCTGCACGGAACAGGTGGAGGATTTTCTGGCGCTGCAGGTCCGGCCCGTGCTGGAGCGATATGCCTCCGCTCTGGCGGGCGCCGACGCGGAGTTGAAGGTATAAGGAGGAACCGGGATGAAACGAAATGTCAGGCACCCCTATCTGGCCGCGGGGCTGACTGCCTTCGCGGTGGTAGCGGCTTCTCTGCTGCTGTTTTTCCTCATGTTTCAGATTAAAGCGGTGGCTGGCTTTTTGGATACGCTGGCCCGGATTCTGCGCCCCATCTTTATGGGGGCGGTGATCGCTTTTCTGCTGCTGCCCGTCCACCGGAATATCCTCCGTTTTTTGACGGCCATAACCTCTGACAAACAGAAGGCGGACAAGCGAACCGGAACATTCCTTAACTTTGTGGCGATTGTACTCAGCCTTCTGCTGGCGCTGTTCCTGATTTATCTGCTGCTGGCGATGGTTTTGCCACAGGTGTATGAAAGCGTGGTGGGACTGGTCAACTCTGTCCCAGATTATATTGAGAATGTCCAGAAGTGGCTCCAGACCTTTTTTGAGGATAACCCGGACATTCAGGCGGCCATTCTGCCTGTGTATAACTCCGCCGCCGAGTCCCTGGAGCAGTGGCTGAATTCCGACATTCTGCCCAATTTGGAATCCCTGTCCACTACCTTCCAGTGGGTGCGCGCCACCATCCTGCCCAACCTGACCGGCGTGGTCGCCGGAGTGTCCGGTATGGTTGTGGGATTTCTGGTGCTGGTGAAGGACCTGCTGATTGCCATTATCGTCTCCGTCTACCTTCTGGCGCGGAAGGACCTTTTTGCCGCCCAGAGCAAGAAGATCGTATACAGCCTCTTCCGCACCGATATCGCCGATCTGCTGGTGGAGGAGGTACGCGGCGCCTATAAGATTATGAGCGGCTTTATTAACGGCAAGCTGGTGGATTCTCTCATCATCGGCGTAATCTGTCTGGTGTGCTGCAACCTGTTTAAGTTTCCCTATCCGGCTCTGGTGGCGACCATTGTGGGAGTTACCAACATCATTCCCTTCTTTGGCCCCTTCATCGGAGCGGTACCCTGCGGGCTGCTGATTCTGCTGGTAAGTCCCATCAAAGCGGTCTATTTCGCGATCTTTATCCTTGTTCTCCAGCAGTTTGACGGCAATATTCTGGGTCCCAAGATTCTGGGTGACTCCACCGGTCTGGCCTCCTTCTGGGTGCTGTTTTCCATCCTCCTCTTCGGCGGAGTGTTTGGCTTTGCCGGTATGGTGCTGGGTGTACCTGTCTTTGCGATGATCTACAGTGTCATCAGCCGTCTGGTAGGCTATGGCCTGCGCGGCCGGGGACTGTCTGAGGATACCGGCGACTATATGGGAAAAACGGGGCCAATGGCAAAATGAAAATGCCTCCCGACAAATTTAATGGCATGAAAAAAACACGATAAAAAATCGTGTTTTTTTCATGCCCGAAAGCGGCGGCTATGTGGGCGGTGACGCGCAAACCGCCGGCTGGGCCATATGATCTTTGAACGGTTGTTTCTATTCCATAATCTGGTCCAGGGTGCTCAGAAGTTTTTTGATGTTGATAGGCTTGGCGATATGGCCGTTCATACCGGCCTGGAGGGCGTCCCGGCGGTCCTCCTCAAAGGCGTTGGCGGTCATGGCCAAGATGGGGATAGAGGCCAGCTGCCGGTTGGGCAGGGCGCGGATCGTCCTGGTGGCGGTGTAGCCGTCCATCACGGGCATCTGTACATCCATCAGGATCAGCTGGTAATAGCCCGGTTCGGAGGCGCTGAGCATATCCACGGCAAGCTGGCCGTTGGAAGCGATCTCCACGGTGAAGCCCGCTTCGGTGAGGATGGCGGCGGCGATCTCCTGATTGAGCTCGTTGTCTTCGGCCAGGAGGATACGTCCGGAGTGGTGTTTGGACTGTGTCTGCTGTTCCTCCCGCGACTGGGGGTCCTTGTCGGTGCTGACGATGGAATTCAGGCAGGTGCGCAGCTCCGACATGAACAGCGGCTTGCTGCAAAAGGCGGTTACGCCGGCGTCCCGGGCCTCATCCTCAATGTCGGACAGGTCGTAGGCGGTGAGAACGATGATGGGCACGTCCTCGCCGGTCTCTTTGCGGATGCGGCGGGCGACCTCAATGCCGTTGAGGTCGGGCATAAGCCAGTCGATGATATAGACGCTGTAGTTGTCCCTTCGCATAACAGCCTGGCGGGTGCGGAGAACGGCCTCCTTGCCGGACAGGGTCCACTCGGCCCGCATGCCGAACTGCTGGAGCATGTAGGATACGCTGTCGCAGGTGTTGAAATCGTCGTCCACCACCAGAGCGCGGCAGTTTTTCAGCTCAGGGATGGTGGGGACCTCCTTGGGCGCGGAGCTGAGCCGGAAGGTGAAGCTGACAACAAACTCTGTTCCCACATCCTGCTCGCTGTATATCTGGATGGCGCCGCTCATCATATCCACGATATTCTTGGTGATGGCCATGCCCAGACCGGTGCCCTGGATGCCGCTGATGGTGGAGTTGCGTTCCCGCTCAAAGGGCTCGAAGATGTGGGTCACAAATTCCTCACTCATGCCGATGCCGTTGTCCTTGATGCGGAACTCGTAGCTGGCACGGCCCGCCGGGGCGCCGGGTTTTTGGATGACGCGCATGCTGACCACGCCGCCCGCCGGGGTATATTTGATGGAGTTGCTCAACAAATTGAGCAGCACCTGATTCAGCCGAAGCTTGTCGCAGTATATGTCCTCATCCAGCACGTCCACTGTGTCGATGTAAAAGTCCAGCTGCTTGGCGCGGACATCAGCCTGCACAATGCTGCGCAGACCGTGAAGGATGTCGGGCAGACGGCACAGGGCCTCGTCCAGGCGCATTTTACCGCTCTCAATACGGCTCATGTCCAGCACATCGTTGATAAGGCTGACCAGGTGGTTGCCCGAGGTGAGAATCTTTTTCAGATAGCCCTCCACCTGCTCCTTCTGGTCCAGGTGGGTGATGGCCAGGGTGGTAAAGCCCACGATGGCGTTCATGGGGGTGCGGATGTCGTGAGACATATTGGACAGAAACGCGCTCTTAGCCTTGCTGGCCTGATTGGCCTGGGTCAGAGCGTCCTCCAGGAGAGTCTTTTTCTCCAGCTCCTGGCGGGTCTCATCGTCCACATTGCGGAAGCCCAGAACGATGGAATGCTGGCCATTCCAGTCGCCGGTGCGAACGGCCTTCATCTGGAAGTAACGCATTTCACCGTGGCATATGGTCCGGTAGTTGAGATAGAGGATGCTGTCGGCGGACAGCTTTTCCTCCAAATACCTCCGGCTGCAGGCCTGGCGCAGCGGCTCACGGTCCTCCTCGTAGACGCAGGAGTCTATGTAGCGTTCCATGCAGTGTTCCAGCTGGATTTGTCCGTTGAACAGGGACTGAAGCAGTCCATCCGGACAGCTGCTGATGCGCAAGGACCGTCCGTCTCCGGTTACCAGGTCAAAGACGCACACCAGACTGTAGTCCACACTCAGGGCCTGAACCAGCTCCATCTGCCGGCGCTCGGTCTCAACGCGCTCCTGCTGTTCCCGCAGCTTCTGGGCGGTGCAGTCCAGGAGGAAGCGCTGGAAATACTGCCGCCCGTTTTCCTCCACCAGCTTGATATTGCCCATAACGTGTAGGAGGGTCCCGTCGGGATGCTGGACCCGGTATTCGGTGCTGACACAGTCCCCCGGCTTTTTCAGGCCGGTAATAAGCCGGCACAGGTTTTCCCTGTCCTCCTCCACCACAGAGGAGGCCACCAGAAAGAATCCGTCCGTGGTCAGCGCTTCCTGAGACTGATAGCCCAGAATGTCCAGCGCCGCCTGGTTGATGCTGATAATCCGGGAGCCATCTACCGTGTGGCAGATGATACCGCAGTCCAGGGAAGTGAGGATGGCCTCCAGTGTGTCCCGCTGCTGAAGCAGCTCCTCCTTGTAGGCCCGCTCCTGGGTGATGTCAATGGCGATGCCCACAGTGCCCATCACGCTGCCGTCCACATCATAGAGGGGGGACTTGTAGGTGGTCAGCAGCCGGGGACCCGCGCCGGTGAGGATTCTCTCCTCGGAGATGCCGGTCTGCTTTGTCTCCATGACCACCCGCTCCGACTCGATGCAGACGGGGTCATCCTGTTCCACGTCCCAGATATAGGCGTGGCCCTGGCCCTGGACCTGTTCGTGGGTTTTGTTCACCGTTTCGCAGAAGCTGTCGTTGACCTTCTCATGAATCCCGTTTTTGTCCTTGAACCAGACCAGATTAGGCGCGCCGTTGATGACAGAATCTAGGAACTGGTTGGCCTGCCACAGGTCTAAGGCCTGCTTATAGTTCTCCTGCCAGCGCTGGAAACGGAATTTCAGGGCTTCCGCCGGAAGCGGAGCCAGCCAGACATCCTGAAGCTGAGACAGGAAGGGGGACAGTCCGGCGAGCTGAGCGCCCTCGGCCAGAACAATCAGCCGCGACCGCTCCCGCCGGGCGCCGGACAGCGCGGAGAGGGCCTGGACCGCGTCCATGCTTCTCAGGTCGGCCAGAATTACGTCCGCCCGCGCCGCCAAATCCCGGTCCGGGCAGGCGCTTTCGGCAAACATATGGGAAAAATGTTCCGACGGAGGCAGACTCTTCACCAATTCGGCGTCCTCTTTCCCCCATCCCATCAGGTAAAAATGGACACAGCAGCGATACATACCCACACTTCCTTGGTCAGAAAAATCGGGTCAGGCGGCTGGGCCTGCCCCACTATTTCATCTCTATAATACCACGGGAACCCCAGCGGGCGCAAGCATTTTTTCGCGTCGTTCACATATTATCTGTTTACAGAACTTTTAAATTGTGATACACTGGGGATCCGGAAAGTCCCCGGTCTTAGAGAGACGGTTTCAGACAGAAAGAATGACCAGGCGTAAGGAGCAGAGCGCGGTATGATTCGCTTTATTGACGTATATAAGGAATATGACAACGGGACCAAGGCTCTGAAGGGGGTCAATGTGCGCATTGACGATGGGGAGTTTGTCTTTCTGGTTGGCCCGTCCGGATCGGGCAAGTCCACCCTCATCAAGCTGATTACGGCGGAAATCGCCCCCAGCGAGGGGAGGGTGATGGTCAATGGCTACAACCTGACCAACATCACCCCCCGGCAGGTCCCCCATATGCGCCGTACCCTGGGGGTCATCTTCCAGGACTTCCGCCTGATTGAGAAGAAGACGGTGTATGAAAATCTCTCCTTTGCCATGCGGGCCATCGGCGCCTCCAACCGGGAGCTGCGCCGGCGGATTCCTTATGTACTTAAACTAGTGGGTCTGGAGCAGAAGGGCGACCGGTATCCTGGTCAGCTCTCCGGCGGCGAGCAGCAGCGGGTGGCCATTGCCCGGGCGCTGGTGAACAACCCCAGCATGATTATCGCCGACGAGCCAACCGGCAACCTGGACCCTCAGCGCTCCCTGGAGATCATGATGCTTCTGGAGCGGATCAACGAGCTGGGCACCACTGTGCTGGTGGTCACCCATGAGAAGAATCTGGTCAACCGTTTTACCAAGCGGGTAGTGGCCATTGAAAACGGACGGATCATCAGCGACGAGACAGGTGGTTACTACAATGTCGAGAAGATTTAACGCGGGATATTATGTCAGCGAGGGCTTCCACTCCATCTTCACCCACGGCTTTATGTCCTTCGCGGCCGTGTGCATGATCGTGGCCTGCCTGCTGATTATGGGCTCCTTTTCCCTGCTGGCCGTAAATCTGGACAGCATGCTGGGGGACCTGGAGAACGAGAACGAAATGGTGGTCTATGTGGACGACAGTCTTACCGAGGAGCAGGCCCGGAACCTCCAGCCGGTGCTGGCCCAGGTGGACAATGTGTCTCAAATGACCTTCGTCACCAAGGAGGCGGCGCTGGAGGAGTTCCGCGCCAAGCGGGAGAGCAACGCCGCCGTTCTGGCCGACCTGCCGGACGAGACGCTGCGGGACCGGTACTATGTCCATGTGGCGGACATCGAGCTGATGGCCCAGACCAAGGCGGCTCTGGAACAGGTGGAGGGCGTGGGCCTGGTGCGCGCCGCCATTGAGATTGCTGATGGCTTTGTTCTGGTGCGCAACATCGCTACCGGCGTGGCCATGGCGCTCATTGGAATTCTGCTAGTGGTGTCTTTGTTTATCATCGCCAATACCATCAAGCTGGCCACCTTCTACCGCCGGGAGGAGATCGCCATCATGAAGATGTGCGGGGCCACCGACGGCTTTATTGAGTGGCCCTTCGTGGTGGAGGGGATGCTGCTGGGCCTGTCCGGCGCGCTCATCGCCTTCTTCGCCCAGTGGGGGCTGTATCAGCTGGTGGCCAGGCTGGCCATTCAGGGCAACGGCCTGTCTCTGGTCAACATGCTCAGCTACAGCTCCATGGCCCCCACCATTCTGGCGGTGTTCTGCGGTGTGGGCGCCCTGATCGGTGTGGGTGGGTCGCTGTTCGCCATTCGGAAGTTCTTGCAGGTTTAACAGAAAAGGGAGGTCTCAGACATGAAGCGGCAAAAGAGACAGAAGCTGATGGTATCCATTCTGGCTGTCGTTTTGGCGGTGCTGATGCTGCTGCCCATTCTGGCCAATATTTTCATTCGGTGAGTGGGGGAACATGATGAAGCACAGAGAAAAAATCTTCCGCCGGGTACTGGGCCTGGTGCTCGCGGCCGCGGTTTTTCTGCCCCTGGCCGGGCCTGGGGCGGTGATGGAAAGCTCCGCCGTCACTCAGGCGGAGATCAACGCCCTGAAGGGGGACGCCAGCGCTCTGGCTTCCCAGAAGAAGGACATCCAGAACCAGCTTAAAGCGGTTCAGGCGGACAAAAACGAGGCTATCGCCCAAAAGGAGCTGCTGGAGCGGCAGATCGACGTAATCCAGCAGGAGATCAACAACATCAACCAGCAGATTGCCATGTACGACCAGCTCATCACGGAAAAACAGGCGGAGCTGGAACAGGCCCAGGCGGACGAACAGGCCCAGTTTGACCTGTTCTGCCGCCGGATGCGGGACCTGGAGGAGCAGGGGGAGACCTCCTACTGGGCGATCCTGTTTTCCTCCAGCGACTTTGCCGAGCTGCTGGACAATTATATGATGATCGAGGAGATCATCGAGTATGACAACCGGGTCATTGACAACCTGGTGGCTCTTCAGGAAAAGGTATCCGCCGACAAGGCGGAGCTGGAGCAGGCCCAGGCCGAGCAGGAGGAGGCCAGACAGATTCAGAAGGAGCGGCAGGACGAGATAAAGGCCCAGGAGGCCGAGGTGGATAAGCTCATCGAGAAGATCAAGGGCCAGGAGGACGAGCTGAAGGCCGCCGAGGCGGAGCTGGCCAAGGCCGCCGCCGCCCTGGACTCCAAGATTAAGGCCGCGGAGCGGGAGTTGGCGGCTCAGATCAAGAATGTGCCCAGCGAGTCCGGCTTTCTGTGGCCGCTGTCCGCCAACCTCAACAGGCTGACTTCCCTTTACGCGGGCCGGATCGACCCCATCAGCGGCCGGCCGGCCAATCAT
This sequence comes from Oscillospiraceae bacterium, assembly GCA_910575265.1. Lineage (GTDB taxonomy): Bacteria > Bacillota > Clostridia > Oscillospirales > Oscillospiraceae > Lawsonibacter. The sequence goes on along the minus strand of CAJTEA010000004.1, from coordinate 16,611 downwards.
ACCGGCATCGATATCGGCGCCTCCTCGGGCACACCCATCTACGCCGCCAAGAGCGGAGTGGTCACCACCTCGGAGTATGGCAGCGGCAGCTACTGGTCTTATGGCAACTTTGTAGTCATCGCCCACAGTGACGGCACCAGCACCCTGTACGCCCACATGAGCAGTCGGGTGGCGGTCAAGGGACAGACCGTGAAGCAGGGGGATGTGATCGGCTATGTGGGAGCCACCGGCCGGGTCACCGGCCCCCACCTCCATTTCGAGGTCCGCGTCAACGGCAAGCGGACTGATCCGGTGAACTACTATAAGGATAAGACGCTCTATTATGGCGGAAAGGTCTTTTCGCACTGATACCAGAGAGGGCCCCGCCGCCGGCGGGGTCCTTTTAAATTCGGAAACTTTGTGAAAATTGTGGTTGATAAAATGGGAAGAATATAGTACAATACAAAACAGATTTTGTTCCGTCTCGGCGCGGAGCAAGGCCGCACTAGTCGGGGAGATAGCGGTGCCCTGTACCCGCAATCCGCTATAGCGGGGATGAATCCCGGCCCCCGGACGTGTGGATGTGCCGTCCGCCCTGGAAAAGCAGTGATGACAGACCGGTCCCGCGCAACGGGGCTGCCGTGAACCGTGTCAGGCGGGGAACCGAGCAGCACTAAGCGGATTGCCCCGTGTGCCGCGGGGGCACTGGTCTTGAGCCGGCTGTTCAGGTAACGGGTATGTCCCGCGCTTCAAAGGCCGGTGTGCGGCCCTGCTCTGTGCCGAGGCGATGTTTCATAATTTCCCTCAGAGTGGGAGCCTTTTAGGAGGTGAGCTGATGTACCAGGCGTTATACCGCAAGTGGCGGCCCAAAACCTTTGACGATGTGGTGGGTCAGGAGCATATCACCGACACGCTGAAGCGTCAGGCGGCGTCGGGGCGGCTGTCCCACGCCTATCTGTTTACCGGCACCCGGGGGACGGGCAAGACCACCTGCGCCAAGATTCTGGCCCGGGCGGTGAACTGCCAAAATCCCCAGGAGGGCAACCCCTGCAATTCCTGCCCCGCCTGCCTGGGCATCGAGAACGGCTCCATTCTGGATGTGCTGGAGCTGGACGCCGCCTCCAACAACGGCGTGGACCAGGTCCGGGCTCTCCGGGACGAGGCGGTGTACACCCCCGCCGCCGTGGCAAAGCGGGTGTACATCGTGGACGAGGTCCACATGCTGTCGGTGGCCGCTTTCAACGCCCTGCTGAAGATTCTGGAGGAGCCGCCGCCCCATCTCCTCTTTGTTTTAGCTACCACCGAGCTGCACAAGGTGCCCGCCACCATCAAGAGCCGGTGCCAGCAGTTTGCCTTCAAGCGTATTCTGCCCATGCGGATTGCCCAGCGGCTGGGCTATGTGGCGGAGCGGGAGGGGATTCCCCTCACCCGGGAGGGGGCGGATCTTCTGGCCCGTCTGGCCGACGGCGGTATGCGGGACGCCCTGTCCCTGCTGGACCAGTGCGCCGGGGGACAGGGGCCAGTGGATGAACCGTCTATCCTGGACACGCTGGGCCTGGCAGGCAATGTGGAGACCGCCGCCCTGATGGGGCGGCTGGCCGCGCGGGATACCGCCGGAGCCCTGGACACCCTGGGACGTTTGTACGCCAACGGCAAGGATGTGGGCTCGGTGCTGGGGGAGCTGTCCTCCCTGGCCCGGGATCTGCTGCTGCGAAAAACCGCCCCCCAGGGCTGCGGGGCGTTGATGGCCGGAGGTTATGATGAGGCCACCCTGCGCAAATTGGGGGAACAGCTATCTGTGCCCAGGCTGCTGCAAATGCTCACCCAGCTCCAGACCGCCGCCGCCGGGCTGGCCCGCAGCGCCAACCGGCGCACCGACGCGGAGCTGTGTCTGATCCGTCTCAGCGATGAGGGCCTGGACGAGTCCTTCGCCGGGCTGTCCGCCCGAATTGCCCGTCTGGAGGAACGGCTGGCCCAGGGAATTCCCGCCGCGCCGGCCCCGGCGCCCAGGACGGAACCCGCCAAAGCCGCGCCTGAGACGGCCTCCCCCGGAAATGACCTCCCGCCCTGGGAGGAGGGACCGCCTATTCCCGATGAAGCGCCTCCCGAGGAGCCGGACTACATCTTCGATGAACCAGCGCCGCCGGAACCGGAGCGGTCAGGCCCCGCGCCCGCGGCCCCCAGGCCGGCTTCGGCCTCTGTCCCGGAGCATCAGGGAGGGGGAGACAGCGCGTTCTGGCCCTCCTTCGCGGCGGGCTTGAAGGGAAAAGTGTCCCCCACCGTGATGCCCTATCTGAACAATCCGGCCAAGGTGACCGGCGTGTGGAGAAACGGCCATCTCACCCTGTGGGTGGACAACGAGTTCACCCGCTCCATGCTGAACAAGTCGGCGGTGCTGGAGAAGCTGGCTCAGGCGGCGGCCGCCTCCTTCGGCGGACAACCCCAGGTCAGCGTGGTCACCGGAACACCTCCCCCGGCGGAACCGGCCCGGGTCTCCGCACCTGCCGCGGCGGAAAAAGATCCCCTGGACGATCTGCTGTCCTTTGGCGGACAGTTTGACAATATTACCATTCAGTAAAGGAGCGTTTCATATGGCAAAAGGTTATGGGCGCATGCCCGGTATGGGCGGCGGCATGAATATGAACATGATCAAGCAGGCCCAGAAGATGCAGCAGGATATGCTGCGCATGCAGCAGGAGCTCCAGGAGAAGGAGTACTCCGCCGCCTCCGGCGGCGGGATGGTGACGGCCACCGTCAGCGGTAAGCATGAGCTGAAAAATCTGGTCATTGACCCGGAGGCCGTGGATCCGGAGGATGTGGAGATGCTTCAGGATATGATCGTCGCCGCCGTCAACGAGGCCATGCGGTCCGCCGAGGCCGACGCCGCCAGCACCATGCAGTCCATCACCGGAGGCTTGAATCTGGGTGGCCTGGGACTCTAAGACCGATAAAAAGGGCTGTCCGCAGGACGGCCCTTTCCTCATAAAAAGAAAGGAGACCGATTCTATGGAACCCCATGGTGAAGGCCAAAACCAGCCGGATGCCGGCGCTCAGTTCCCGGATGAGGACGGTTTTTTCTACTCCGGGCCAAGCCCCACGGTGTGGGCCGGCTATCTGAAAAACCAGATGCGGAGTACTCTGCGTCCATTGCCCCAGGAGCGGAACGAGTATCTGGCCGCGCTCCGGAAGGCTCAGAGCCAGCCTGGCTGGCAGTGGAACGTCTCCCGGGCGAGGCGTTTGGAGGCTGTGTCAGGTGAGAAACGGGAGGCGCTGGAGGACTGGATTTTTTGGAATGACCCGGAGGAGGCGGCCCGTCTGGGCCGTTTGATCCAAGCCATCCGGGCGGACGGGGAGGAGCTGGTGAAGGCCGGACTGGAAAAGCTGGTAAAGCTGCATGTTTACGGCAACCGCGTCACCAGCCTGGAGCCGCTGCGGGGGCTGACCAGCCTGAATACCCTGAACCTGCGGGGCAACCCCCTGGAGCCGGGGGCACTGGCCTGCCTGCGCAAGTGCAAGCGGCTGGGGATGCTGGACCTGTCCAACACCGGCCTGGGGGACATTTCCGGCCTGGAGTTTTGCCGGGCCCATATCCTGGAGCTGCACGACAACCCGGATTTGACCGGCCTGGAGGTCATCTCCACCATGAAGCGGCTGTGCTGTCTGTACCTGGACACCCAGGCGGCCCGCCGGTATGATATCCAGGCTCTGGCCCCTCAGCTCATCGAATGCGGGGAGCTGGACGGGCTGTCCGTCTATGTGTGGCCGGAGAAATATTACAATTAGGAGGCGGGATCTGTGCCCTATTTCCATCAGAGCCACCCAAAGGAGCCGGCGGACCAGCGCGAGAAGATGCTGGAAACCCCTGTTGACCGCCTGATCCTGTCTCTGGCGGCCCCCACCATTGTCAGTATGCTGGTGACCTCCATCTACAACATGGCGGACACCTATTTTGTTTCCCAACTGAATACCAGCGCCTCGGGGGCGGTGGGGGTGGTGTTTTCCCTCATGGCCATCATTCAGGCGGTGGGGTTCACCGTAGGCATGGGCGCGGGGTCCATCGCCTCCCGGCTGTTGGGCCAGGGCAGGGGAGAGGAGGCTGATATTTACGCCTCCTCCGGTGTGGCCGCCGCTCTGGTCGTGGGAGCTGCCATGGCCGCCCTGGGACAGGCCTTTCGGGGGGAAATCATGTGGCTGCTGGGCAGCACTGAGACCATCTACCCCTACGCTATGGACTATGCCTTCTATATCACCTTGGGCGCGCCGGTGATGATCCTGTCCTTCACCCTGAATAATCTGCTTCGCTGGCAGGGGAAGGCGAACCTGTCCGTGCTTGGGCTGGCCACCGGCGGCATTTTGAACATCTTGTTGGACCCTGTATTCATCTATGGATTCAATATGGGGATTGGCGGAGCGGGCGCGGCGACGCTGTTCAGCCAGTGCGTCAGTCTCACCATTCTGGCCGCCCTGTTCATGCTGGGGAAGAGTGAGCTGCGGGTCAGCGTTGGGAAATTATCCCATGCGCCCGGAACCTATCTGGCCATTCTGAAACAGGGTATGCCCTCCTTTTTCCGGCAGGGAGTGCTGTCCGCAGCCACCATGGCCCTGAATTATAACGCGAAGCTCTACGGCGACGCGGCGGTGGCCGCTCTGTCCATCGTGACTAAGGTATTTATGCTGATCCAATCCATTGTGATCGGCTTCGGCCAAGGGTTCCAGCCTGTGCTGGGATATAACTACGGCGCCGGGCGGCTGGACCGGGTGAAGGAGGCGGTGTGGTTTTCCGTCCGGATCTGTACCGTAATCCTGACGGTGGGCGCGGTGGCCGGTTTCGTTCTGGCTCCCCAAGTTATCACCCTCTTCCGCCGGGACGACGCCCTGGTCATTGCCATCGGCACCCGGGCGTTCCGCTGGCAGTGTCTCACGCTTCCTCTGGGCGCGGTGCTGGTATTCGCCAACATGTTTTTCCAGTCTCTGGGCAAATCCTGGCGGGCGGTGGTTCTGGCTGTCTGCCGCCAGGGACTGTATATCCCCCTGGTCTACCTCATGACCGGCCGCTTTGGCCTCGGCGGTCTGGAGAGGACCCAGACGGTGGCCGACCTGCTGGCCTTCGTTCTGGCAGCCGGGGTGATGGCGCACTACTTTAAGCTGGAGTTTGGAAAAGAGAAAAAATAATGCGGCGCCCTGGAGAACACAGGCTCTCCAGGGCGCTGGTATGTTCATTTCAGCATAAACCACGCGGCTGCCGCGATGACCGCGATCAGACCGAGAATAATCCATGGCGTCGCGCCGCTTTTCTTTTCCGGAGCGGATGTGTGGGAGTGGGATATGTTTATTTCACCACGCTGCCTGTCGGGAGGCGGGGCCTTGGGAGCCTCCTTTTGTTTTTCCAGGTCCTGAATGAGTCGAAGCTGGGCGTCCAGCGGCGCGCCGCAGGAGGCGCAGAAAATGCGTGAATCCTCGTTAACGAAACGGCAGTCGGGACAGCGTTTTGACATAACGATACTCCTTTTCAGCTGGCTTGAGCAGCCAACATAAATAATATCAGGTATCTGCTTGGATTATAACAGAAAAGTACTGGTTTCGCAAGGTAATTTTTCTCAAAAAATGGTATTTTTGAGAAAATCCAGCGCGTTTTTCCAGAGAATACCCTCCGCCTGAGCGGAGGAGAGCCCCCGGTCCAAAAAGTACTGGTACAGTCCGGCGAAGCGCTCCGGGCTGTCCAGGCCGGGGGGGACATCGGTGCCATCGGCGTCGGAGCCGAGGGCGAGACAACGTTCCGCCCCCAGCTCCAGAAAATGCTCCACATGGCGGTACAGATCGTCCAGAGTGGCGGGACGGTCCCCAGCGCGCAGGAAATCCTGGCAGTAGTTCAGCCCGATGAGACAGTTCCGCTTTACCATTTCGCGGATCTGTTCATCCGTAAGGTTGCGCTTGTGTCCGCACACCGCCCGGGCGTTGGAATGGCTGGCTGCGAAGGGCTTTTTCGCCACCTTCAGCAGGTCTTCGAAGCTGTGGTCGTTCAGATGGGATACATCCACCACAATGCCTTGCCGCTCCAGCTCCCGGACCGCCTCCCGGCCGAATGGGGACAACCCATGGTCCGTCACGTTGCCGGAGGCGATTTCATTTTCTCCGTTCCAGGTGAGGGTCATCATTCGTACGCCGTCCCGGACTAGGGTTTCAATCCGGTCCAGCCGCCCGGCCAGGGCGGAGCCGTTTTCCACCGTGAGGATGGCGGCGGTTTTGCCTGTGGACCAGGCCGCTTCCGTATCCGCGGCGGCGCGGCAGGGAAGGACCTTGTCCGCCAGCGACTCCATTTGCCGGTGAAAATTGCGCTGGTGAAGGTCGTAATAGGCAATCGCCTCCTCCCCGCGCAGCTCATCCGGGATAAAAACGGCGCAGCACTGGCACCAGTGCACTCCCTCCGGAATGGCGGACAGGGAGAAGTGACGGCCAGAAAGGTTCAGGGTGTCGGTCTCCCGGATCCGGTTTGCCAAGACGGTGACCGTCTCCGCCTTTTTCGCGGGGACCTGGAGAGAGGCCAGCAGATGATAGTCCGCGTCGGTCAGCCCGGTGAGGGTATCGCAGTGCAGGTCAATCAGGGCGTAAGGTAACATAAAAATTACTCCTTTGGAGTTATATTATGAGTGGTCAGCTCGGCTTCTTCATGGTCAGAGAAATCCGCTTCTTTTTTTCGTCCACCTCGACGACCCAAACGGTGACCACCTCTCCTACGGACAGCAGTTCAGAGGGGTGCTTCACCCGGCGGGGGAGCTTGGAGATATGGACCAGGCCGTCCTGGTGGACACCGATGTCCACGAACACGCCGAAGTCAATCACATTGCGGACGGTGCCCTGGAGCTCCATACCGGGTTTCAGGTCCTTGGCCTCCATCACGTCGGTGCGCAGGATGGGGGGCGGCAGCTCGTCCCGGGGGTCCCGGCCGGGCTTAGACAGCTCCTTCACGATGTCCGCCAGGGTGGGCGCGCCGGCGCCGCAGACTTGGCTGAGGGCCTCGTAGCCGATGGCCTCCGCCTTGGCCTTCAGCTCAGCGATATTCCCCGTCTTCACGTCGTCCAGGGTGCAGCCGCAGGCGGCAAGGAGCTTTTCCGCCGCGCCGTAGCTCTCCGGGTGGACGCCGGTGTTGTCCAATACGCTTTTGCTCTCCGGGACCCGGATAAAGCCGGCGCACTGCTCAAAGGCCTTGGGTCCCAGCTTGGGCACCTTTAACAGCTGCTTCCGGGTGGTGAACATACCGTTCTCCTCCCGGTATTTCACCAGGTTTTTGGCGGTGGCGGCGGTAAGTCCGGACACCCGCTGGAGCAGGGAAGGGGAGGCGGTGTTGGCGTCCACGCCCACCGCGTTGACGCAGTCCTCCACCACGCCGTCCAACGTCTCGCTGAGCCGGGCCTGGGGCATATCGTGCTGGTACTGGCCCACGCCGATGGCCTTGGGGTCGATTTTCACCAGCTCGGCCAGGGGGTCCTGGAGCCGCCGGGCGATGGACACAGCGCTGCGCAGGTTCACATCAAACTGGGGGAACTCCTCAGCGGCCAGCTTGGAAGCCGAGTACACCGACGCTCCCGCCTCACTGACGATCATGTAGGACAGATTGCCCCCGACCTTCTGAATCAGCTCCACCGTCATCTGCTCGGTCTCCCGGCTGGCGGTGCCGTTGCCGATGGCGATATGTTCCACCCCGTGTTTTTTGATGAGGGCGGACAGAATGGCGATGCACTCCGCCTTTTTCCGCTCTCCGTGGGTGGGGTAGACCACTGTGGTGTCCAGAACCTTGCCGGTGCCGTCCACCACCGCCACCTTGCAGCCCATACGGTAGCCCGGGTCCAGCCCCATGGTCACCTTGCCCTTGACCGGGGGCTGCATCAGCAGGGGCTTCAGATTCAAAGCGAACATGTGGATGGCCCCCTCGTTGGCCTGGTCGGTGAGGGTATTTCGGATTTCCCGCTCCATAGAGGGCTGAATCAGCCGGTCGTAGGCGTCGTCCGCCGCCGCCCGGACGAAATCCATGGCCGCCCGGTTGGGCACCACCGCCCGGCGGACGGCGATGTGGGCGGTCTCCGGGTCCAGCTCCACCGACACCTTTAAAATATCCTCCCGCTCTCCCCGGTTGACGGCCAGCACCTGATAGCCCTGGACCCGGCTCACCGGCTGCTTGAAGTCGTAGTACAGCCGGTATACAGTGTCCTCCGGCTCCTTATCGGCGGCTTTTGACACCAGCACCGCCCGCCGCAGATACAGCTCCCGCAGCTCTTTGCGGATGTCGGCGTCGTCGGAAATCGTTTCGGCGATGATGTCGTTGGCCCCCTGGAGGGCGTCGGTCACCGTTTCCACACCCTTTTCAGGGTCGATGTAGTCCTGGGCCGCTGTCTCCATGTCCACAGCGGGACCGAAGGCGAAGGCCAGCGCGGCCAGGGGCTCCAGTCCCTTTTCCCGGGCGATGGTGGCCCGGGTGCGCCGCTTCTGTTTGTAGGGGCGGTACAGGTCCTCTACCTCCGCCAGCGTCGCGGCGGCGTCAATGGCGGCGGCAAGCTCTTCCGTGAGCTTGCCCTGATTTTCAATGGAGGTTTTTACCTCGCCTTTCCGGGTGCTTAGATTGCGCAGGTATTGCAGCCGGTCGGCCAGCTCCCGGAGCAGCTGGTCGTCCATAGAGCCGTGAAGCTCCTTGCGGTACCGGGCGATAAAGGGGATGGTGGCTCCCTCGTCGATGAGGGTGACCACGTTTTGTACCTGTTCTTCGGCGCGGCCCAGCTCCCGGGCCAGAGTTTGGATCATTGCGTCCATAAGCGTCTCCTTGGAAAATAGTATAAAAAACAGTTTACCGCGGATCACGGAAAAAGTCCAGTTGGCATTTGTAAAAAATTGTGTTATAATCTCTACGCCTCAGGTGCCTGAAGAAATTTGGGAGAATAGGGAAGAAATACACGGTCCCGCCGCTGTGAGAGAGGAGCCGGGTTTTATCCGCCACTGGGAAACCGGGAAGGCAAAGCCGGGTGAGGACGCTCGAGTCAGAAGACCTGCCTGAGAGTACAAACGAACGCTGCGAGAGACAGCGGGGAGGTTTTTATGCGAAACAGAAAGACAGGATTTGCCGTGGCCGCGCTGGTGGCGGCGGCGGCGCTGATGCTGGGGATATGGTATTTCAACCTGCCCCAGACGCGGGAGGGAGCCAAAACCGTTGTGGTGGAGGTAGTCCATGCCGACGAGAGCACCCGGGAGTTTACCTGCCGCACTGACGCGGAATATTTGGGCGAGGTCCTGCTGGCGGAACAGTTGGCGGAGGGGGAGCGGAGCGCGTACGGCCTGTTTATCACAACGGTGGACGGCGAGGAGGCTCAGGACAGCCTGCGCCAGTGGTGGTGTGTGACCAAACAGGGCGAGCGGGTGGACACCGGGGTGGATTCCACCCCCATCGCGGACGGCGACCACTTTGAGCTGACCATGTCCACCTACTGAGCTGTGGACCGGAACAGCATTCGAACAGCCAGCCGCCGGGTGGTGCTGTGCGCCCTGCTCGCCGCTCTGATGGTGGCGTTCCAGGTGGCGATGTCCCCTTTGCCCAACATCGAGCCGGTGTCCCTTCTGATCCTGGTATATACCCTGGTCTTTGGCGGGCAGGTGTTTTACGTGATCGCGACCTTCGTTCTGCTGGAGGGGCTGGTGTTTGGCTTCCATCTGTGGTGGGCGAGTTATTTGTACATCTGGCCCCTATGGGCGGCCGCCGTCCTGCTGCTGAGCCGGGGAAGGGACAAGCCGCCCCTGGCCTGGGCCGCGGCCAGCGGGGCCTTCGGGCTCAGCTTTGGGGCTCTGTGCGCCCTGCCCTATCTGGTAGGAGGAATCTGGTCCGCCTTCTCCTATTGGCTGGCGGGCATTCCCTTTGACCTGATTCACGGCGCGGGAAATTTTGTTCTGGCCCTGACCCTGGCCAAGCCCCTTTGTCAGATTCTCTCCCGGTTGGACCGGGGGATAAAATAGCGAAAAGTATGCCGCCTTTTCCATGGGGAAAGGGCGGCAATCAGCTTGTCAAAAAAACTTGCTGATAGCGGGGGTTTTTGACAAGCCGCGCGGCAAACATTTGCGGCGCCTCCATCATGCTATCATATCAGTGATACCCCGCGCGTCCAGTTACGCTTTCAAACGGTCCAGTTGCGGTAAATGTCTTTATAACAGCGCCCATTTGAACGAAGAAACACATAGAGGAAGATTGACATGATAAGAATCGCGATTTGTGATGATGAAGCCCCGACCCGCGCCTATCTCGCGTCCCTGATCCGGGCGCAGGACTGTCCCTGTGAGATCGTGGAGTACGCTTCCGCCGGTGACTGCCTCGCGGACACCCGGGAAGCTGACCTTCTTTTTCTGGACATAGAGCTGGTCTCTGACCGCCTGAATGGTATGGAGCTGGCCGGACGAATCAGAGAACAGTCGGCCATGACACAGCCAGTTATTATCTTTGTGACCGGCTATGAGCGGTATGTGTTCGACGCCTTTGATGTGGGCGCGTTCCAATACCTGCTGAAGCCGGTGAACGAGGAAAAGTTCGGCCGGGTCTTCGCCCGTGCCGTGGAGCGGATTGCGGCCAGCCGGGAAAGCCCGCGAAAGGGCCGCGTGCTGACGCTCCAATCGGCCAACATCAGCCGGACCATACCGCTGGACAGCATCTACTACATCGAAAGCAGCGACCACAAGGTTGTGCTGCGTCTGCGGGACGGCCAGTTTACCTGCTACGCGAAAATAAGGGATTTGGAGCTGGAACTGCGAGATCAGTTTTTCCGCATCCATAAAGGGTATCTGGTCAATCTCTCCTATGTGGCCGGGTATAGCAAAGGGTCGGTAACGCTGACAAATGGGGACAGGCTTTTACTCTCAAAGTATAAATACCAGGACTTTGTAAAAGCGTATCTCCATTTCCTGAAAAGAGGAGCGGGCCTATGAGCGAAACGGGATTCCGCATGTTCAACCGCGCTTTTTCCGCTGGGGCAGAACTGACATACGCTATCCTGCTCACCGCCTTTTTCCAGCCCTTTATTCCCTCCAAGGGCCGGAAGTGGCGAAAGCTGCGCCTTGTTTTTTCTGTCTACATTCTGTTTGAGATCGTCTGCAGCCGGGCGGCGCTCCCGCAAGGTTCCTTTGGGCTGATTCTGGCGGCGCTGCTGCTGGCAGTATCCAAGTGGATTGACCTGGAAAAGCCGTTTGTGTTCCTTCTGACGCTGCTCTACTTCAACGCCAGGATTTCCGGCGGCCTGATGGTGCAAAGTCTGTATTTTATTGTGGAGCGGTCAGTTCCCTACCGCCTGGAACCGCCGGAGGCGGTCTTTCTCCGCGCCGCCCTGCTGGTTGTGCTGTTCCTGCTGTCCCACGCCTCCATGCTGGCCGTCATGCTCTATGCCCTCCAGCGTCAAATAAGGAAACAGCGAATGACGCTCCATCGGCGGGAGCTGTGCTATCTCGCCCTGGTGCCAACGGCGGGGATTCTGTTCGGACAGGTGATCTCCCGGCTGCTGGTGGAGTTCAAGGACGGCGTTCTGCTCCAGCTCTATGAACGTCACCCGGCATTTCTGGCGGTGGTGCCAGTGCTGGCCCTGCTGTTCTACGCCGGGGCTTATCTGACCATCGCTTTTCAGCAAGGTATGGCCGCGCTCCGGGAGGAACAGGCCACACACTATATGGAGTACCAGCAGACACAGGCAATCCGGGCGCGTATCCATGAGGCGGAACAGTTCTACACCCGCATCCGTGGGCTGAAACACGAAATGCGGGGCCACCTGACCAACATCAAGGGTCTGGCGCGGAGCGGCGAGTATGCCAGCCTGGAGGACTATATCGCCAAAATGGACGAGAGCATGAGCGGCTTTGAGCTGACGCTCCAGACGGGCAACCCGGTCACGGATGTGATTGTCAACGATATTCGGCGGCGGTGCCTTGACCTGGGCATCCGCTTTCAGGTGGAGTTCCATTACCCCGATCCGGGGGCCTATGATGCTTTCGACATGGGTATCATCCTCCAAAACCTTCTGCAAAACGCGGTGGAGGCTTGCGAGAAGGTCAGCGAGGGTGAGCGGTTTATCGTGCTGACTGGAAAGAGAAAAGGACGTTTCTTTCTGATCGAGGTCAAAAACTCTTTTGTAGGTGAGGTGGTATTCGGGCAGGACGGCTTGCCTGCCACAACGAAACAGGAGGACGCCCCCATGCACGGGATCGGCCTTGCCAACGTGCGCCGGGAGGCGGAGAAGTATTTTGGAGAATTGGAGCTGAAAGCAGTTCAGCGGGAATTTTCCGCAACGGTTCTATTGCAGGAAAGGAGCAGTTTATGAGCGGCATGATTGATTGCAGATATTTGAACAGGATGTATAGCCCTCTGCCCGAAAACCGCACCGTTCGGAGCAGGTTGTCACGGACTTCCGGTTTTCTGGATATGGCTGCAAAGGCCAGCAGGGGCACGGCTGACGTGCTGGAGGTCAGCGGTAAGCCGGAAGTTTCCGAAACGGATGAAACATCGAATGTTGACGCCTATCTGGAACATTTGAAAAAGAAATATGGGCGTGTGACAATCGAAAGCATTGGGAAGGATCAGGCAAGCCTTGAAAAAGCGGGTAAGCGCATGAGCGGCAGCGATGTTGTGATCGCTCCCAATATCTTGGAGGAAATGGCCAGCGACGCAAAGAAGGCACTCTATTATGAGCAGAAGATCGACTATTTTTTCAATACTGTTATTCCCCAAGGAAATGCGATTTGTGCCGCACAGGGCTTGGTTTTTGAGCCTTGCGGAGTGGTAGTCCATGAGGACGGAACCGTGACTTATATTTGTGGGTGCAGTGATTCCCCGGAGCGTGTGGCCGAGGTGAACAGAATCAATGTGGAAAAGGCCAAGAAAAAAGCAGAACAGCAGCGGCAGTATCAAGAGCAGGCCGCCGCAGCGGCGGCACAGCGCAGGGCCATGTGGGAGCGTACCGCAGCGGCGGAGGCATTGGAAAAATCCTTTGCCAATATCGGCGATCTGCTGAAAACGCGGATGGTATCTGCCCCCGCTATCACGCCGGAGATTTCTTTATCGGCAGGAGCAAATATGTTTTTCCTCAATATGGTATGAAACAGGAAGGGTGATACAATGAGCAATACGATTCAACCGGGTTACGGGACGCGAACATACAGCTCCCCTACAAAGGCCCGTGAAGCAAGGCAGACCGGGACGCAGGGTAGCATCTTCATGGATATGGTGGCGCGGGCCAGTGAAAAGAAAAATGATGTATTTGAGATCAACGGAACAGAGGCCACCCAGCAGAAAGCGGAGTTATCAAAAGCAGAGGAAATGCAGCTCTTTAAGAAAGAGTTTTATGAGGACTTGTCGAAAATAATTTGCAATCCAACAGTAAGTAATGCGGCTGTCAATATATCGGACGCAGCATTTCAAGCGATGAAAGATGATCCAGAATATAGGGCGCAGGTTCTTTCTCTGCTGCAAAGGGATTTGGGCGCTTCTTTTGCTCCAAGAAATTGCTCTATTCTGATTACTGTTGGGACAAACCTCGATCAATATAGAGCTGATTCCTGGCCCGTTGGAAATGATTCGGAATTTCATTTACGCTCAAAGGGCAGTTTTTGGGAGCAACGCATGGAACGCCACAAAAAATATATGGAACTTGCCGAGGAAGCCGCAGCGAAACGGCGGTTGATGATGAAACTCCGTATGAATGGCGGTTCCGTCAGCGCCGCAGAACTTTTGATGGGTCTGCTTTAAGGGAGGAAATAGTGTGAACAATACAATTCAATCAGGTTACGGAGCGCAGACATATAACTCCCCCGCAAAGGCCCGTGAAACAAAGCAGGCGGGGACGCGGGGCAGCAACTTCGTGGATATGGCGGCGCGGGCCAGCAGAAGCAGGGCCGGCACGTTTGCTACCGGCCTGGGCGGTCTGGCAGGCATGGCGGCGATGCCCACCAGCCTGATGATGGATTTGGCGGTTCGCTCCGGCGGACAGGTGCAGACCGGGGGAGCGGAGGCGGTGGAGGCCCCCTCTCTGGAAACCATGCTGAAAGCGAAATATCCCAACATCCACTACCACGTTTTTGACGCCAGCAGCGGCCATTGGCGCACCCGGAACGACTACCCCCACTACCTTCTGTACCAGGACGGGGACAAGGCAAAGGAAACGTTGGAGAATTGGCAGCCCACCGGGGCCAATCCCTTCTACGGCTCCATAGACGGCAGGTTTACCGCTCCCAAGGAGATTCACGCCCTGGGCAACGTCCCGCCTGGGAGCAAGGCTGTGGTCATCCATCCCAAGGTGCAGGAGCGCATGGAGCAAGACCCGGCCTACGCCCAGGAGATTTTTGCGAAGATCGACACATGGTTTGCCTTTGACGTGGCGCGGAACGAGGCCATCATGCCCGGCAGCACCTGGGATATGTCCCAGGCCGTTGCCATCGGGGAGGACGGGAACATCTGTAATGCCTGTTCCTCCAGTGCGGGCGGGGAGATCACCTACTCCAAGAGCGGTTCCGATGATGAAGAAAGCTGGTGGGATTTGCGTATGGCCCGCCACGTTGAGTTTATGAAGCTGGCGGTGGAGAAACAGATTCAGCGGCGTATGCAAGCCTCCGATTTGCTTTCGGCCAGCGCAGCAAAATCCCAGCTTGCCGCCATGCTGACGGGCGGAAATCTGCGGGAGATTTTTGGCAGCGAGATTGCCGGTATTCCCACTGAAACCGTTCTGGCAATCACACAATCCCAGGTTTGGGGCGGCGGAACGATTTTGTAAAAATAATCCGAAATTAATGGAACGTCATGAGAGTTTTGCGTCTATACTAGGACGTGTTCACATAAGGGCCATATAAATTAGGAAAACCGCAAATACAAGGCTTTTCGGAGCCTACCAACAACAAAAATAATATTTGATCTATCACATTACGCTGAAAGGCCGTCCGGCCATCAAAACCGGGCGGCTTTTTTGCGTGGATAGATGGGAAGGAGGCAAAAAATAATTACAGAAATTTAAGCCTGAAATTTGTGCAATTTTAACGAAAAGGAGGTTAATGAATGGCAGATGACAAATTGAACACGGGCCCCGGTGAGAAAAAAATCCCGGAGGCTCCCGAGGCTGTAACGGCTGGCCAGCCCCAGGCCCTGGCTCCCGAACAGGCCGCCGCTCCCACACCTCAGCAGGAACAGGCCGGGCCCGCAAAGCCCGATCCCGGCGATGTGGTAGTGTCCTTTGAGCAGATCAATGAGCTCATGGGCGAAAAGCGAAAGGCGGCTCGGGCCGAGGTAGAGAAAGCCGGGGATGCCCCCGCAAAGGAGCAGGCTCCCGGTGAGGCGGAACAGCCCACCGCTGGCGAACAGAAAAAGCCCCGCCGTGGCCGTTCCCCGAAGGAGGATAAAGCGGAGCCCGCTGGCAAGGAGGCGGCAAAGCCCCGCAAGGGCCGCCCGCCCAAGGCTGACAAGGCGGCCCCCGGCGAGGCCCAGCCGTCCAAGCGAGACAAAGTGTCCCGAAGTGACGGGAAAGCCCCGGACGCCCAAACGCCCCCAAAGGCTGGGAAAACGGCTCCCGAAAAGGAGGCCGCCGCCCCGGAGCAGGCTCCGCCCGGGCCAGCCACCCCTCCCCGCCCGGTGGAGGAAGGCAAGCTCATGTATCTGAAACTTTCCGAGATGCATCCGTTCCATACATTCCGGCCCCATCCGGTCAAGGTGCGGGACGATGCCAAAATGCAGGAGACAGTGGCATCCATTAAGGCAAACGGCGTGATGGTGCCGGGCCTTGCCCGCCCGGAAAAGGACGGAAACGGCTATGAGATTGTGGCGGGCCACCGCCGCTGCCGGGGCAGTGAACTGGCCGGGCTATCTGAAATGCCCTTTATCGTCCGGGATATGAGCGACCACGAGGCTGTCCAGGCCATGAAGGACAGCAACAAGCAGAGGGATCAGACGCTCCCCAGCGAGCTGGCCGCCCTGCTGGATTTGGAAGTGGAGGACATCAAGCACCAGGGCGGGCGGCTGAAAAATGTGGCCGAGGGCGACATTGGCAAGCGTTCCGTGGAGATCGTGGGCGAGGCCCACGACATGAACTATAAAAAAGTCATGCGCTATCTGCGGCTCAATTCCCTTGTGCCGGAACTGCTGGACAAGGTGGACGATAAAAAGATGGGCTTTATGCCTGCCGTGGAGCTTTCCTATATCAAGCCCAAAAACCAGAGGCTGATCGCCGTTTCCATTGACGGGGAGCAGGCGTCCCCCTCGGTGGCCCAGGCGAAAAAGCTCCGGGAGCTGGATCAGGAGGGCAAGCTCAACGGCGATGTGATTGACGGTATCTTATCAGAAAAGAAAAAGGAGGATCGAGGCGTGATTATTTCAACCGCTGAACTGGAAAAGTATTTCGGCAAGGAGGTCACTCCGGCCAAAATGAAAGAGCAGATCATCGGCCTGCTGGACGAGTGGAAACAGAAACAGCCGCCCGAGCTGGCAAAGGCCCCGAAGAAAATGGAAAAAGACAAGTAACCACTTCGAGACATTTTGGAGCTGTTGACAAAGTGCCTGAAATAAAGAGACAAGGGAGATTTCAAGCAAGAAAAAAGATGCCTTTCGGCATCACACTGAGTATTTAATCATTCTTTTGAGGT
>CAJTEA010000003.1 GCA_910575265.1 Oscillospiraceae bacterium | reverse complement strand
TTGTATCGTGTTCGCACAGTTGGAACGGGAAACGATACAAAAGCGGGTGACGGACGCTTACTATTCCCGCAGTCAGCGGGGCTTCAAGATGGGCGGGAAAGCCCCCTACGGCTTCCATACGGAGCCAATCAAGATGGACGGTATCAACACAAAGCGGCTGGTGGTAAACCCAGAGGAAGCGGCCAATGTGCGGCTGATGTTCGAGATGTACGCCGAGCCGAAAACCTCCTATGGAGACATTACCCGATACTTTGCGGAACAGGGCATTTTATTTAATGGCCGGGAACTGATACGTCCCACGCTGGCGCAGATGTTACGCAACCCCGTCTATGTGCAGACGGACTTGGATGTGTACGAGTTTTTCAAGAGCCAGGGGACGGTGCTTGTCAATGACGCCGCCGACTTCACGGGTATGAACGGGTGCTATCTCTATCAAGGCCGGGACGTGAAGCCGGACAAGGCCCAAAGCCTGAAAGACCAAATGCTGGTGCTTGCGCCCCATGAGGGCATTGTCCCCTCGGACATATGGCTGACGTGCCGCAAGAAGCTGATGAACAACATGAAAATCCAGTCTGCCCGGAAAGCCACCCATACATGGCTGGCGGGGAAAATTAAGTGCGGGAACTGCGGGTATGCCCTTATGAGTATCTTCAATCCCTCCGGCAGACAATATCTGCGCTGTACGAAACGGCTGGATAACAAAAGCTGTCCCGGCTGCGGGAAAATCATCACGGCGGAACTGGAAGCGGTGGTGTACCAGCAGATGGTGAAGAAGCTGGACAGCCACAAGACGCTGACGGGCAGGAAGAAAGCGGCAAAGGCCAATCCCAAAATCACCGCCCTGCAAGTAGAACTTGCCCATGTGGATGGCGAGATTGAAAAGCTGGTGGACAGTCTGACGGGTGCAAACAATGTGCTGCTCTCCTATGTGAATGTGAAGATAGCCGAACTGGACGGACGCAAGCAGGAACTTCTGGCGAAGATAGCGGAGTTGACGGTGGAAGCTATCAGCCCGGAACAGGTCAGCCAGATTTCTGGCTACCTCGACACTTGGGAGAATGTATCTTTTGACGACAAGCGGCGGGTGGTGGATTTGATGATTACCACTATCGCCGCCACAAGCGACAGCTTGAACATCACATGGAAAATCTGACGGGCATATCAGCGCCCGCCAGACCGTTACCTTGTGTAGTCCCTTGTAAACTGTACTTTGTTGGTGTATAAACAATCAATTCACTTGACGAATTCAAATTGATTACGTTGCATTTGGGCTTACTTGCCTTCTCTAAATATGTCTTTAATTCGCGGGCTAATTTTGGGTGACCCTGTTGTGCCTCATATGCTGCAATCTGCAAAACGGCAGTACGAAACTGCTCATCCTTATCATTAAAATGAGCCTTTATCAGCATTTTCAAGTGATCCGCTGTTGCCATAGTACCACCACCTTACACTTCTGTGGTATAAACATAACTGCACATACCTTATTTAGGTTAAAGGTTAAAAATTTCACTAATAGTATTAAGTACTCAACTCAACAACTATACCTTTCCATTTTTATTATATCAGAAAGTCAGCTTAATAGCAATCTTATTTTCTGGGTTGTTGCCCCGTTTTTGCTTTTCTCTCTGTACTGCCGCGAATATCGCATCAGAAATAATGGCCTTATGGGTGTCGGTGTAAAGGAACCGATCCATGAGGCCATCATTGTCGATTTGGACAGCGCCAGTGCTTACCGTTTTTTGAAGTAGCACCCGTCCGGTATATTTTTCGTTGGAGAGCAGTTTGTCAATCGCCTCCCGATTCCATTTGGGTCTGCCAGTGGGAGAGGGGATGCCCTGCCTTTCCAGACCAGCAGCAATTTTCCCAAGGCTGTCACCAGCAAGATACCGTTCAAATATCCAGCTCACCACCTTGGCTTCGTCCGGATTTATTTCCAGTTCTCCATCAGAACTGACCTCATATCCATAGCACTTACGCTTTGCCATTTTGGAACTGCCGTCCTGAAAGCCTTTCCGGAGACCGTTCTTGATTGCCTCGCTTTTTTGTATCACATTCATGATGATTTTCCTCCTACAAACAAGAATGCCGCAGTGAAATTACTGCAGCACAAAGGTTTTATGTGATTATACATAAAAGTTGACAGACTACCCCCTTGGTGTAGCCTGTCAACTTATCATGGCACGCCCGAAGGGACTCGAACCCCCAACATTCAGAACCGGAATCTGACGCTCTATCCAATTGAACTACGGACGCACATCTTTAAGATACTGGATTATTATAGCAGATTCGCGGTCCGTTGTAAAGAGGAAAAATAGCGGTTTGGCAAAAAAATTCTAAAAAATTCAGGTCTGGATATTTTGATAGGAGGCAAATTCTTCGGCCTGGGGGTTGTCAAATACCCTGGCAAAGACCTCGCCCTCCATGGTTTCGTGGTCCAGGAGGTACCGGGCGGTGATTTCCAGCTCCCGGCGGCAGCGGGTTAAAATACTTTCGCAGTCGGCGTAGGCCTGGTCGATGAGGGTGCGCACCTCCTCGTCAATGATGGCGGCGACCTCCTCGGAGTAGGTCTTGGCCTGGGCCATAGAGCGGCCGATAAACACCTCATCGTGGCCGGTTTCAAAGACTACGCTGCCCAGCTTTTCGCTCATGCCATAGCGCATGACCATATTCCGGGCGATGGCGGAGGCCCGCTGGATATCGCTGCCCGCGCCGGTGGAGATGTCCCCCAGCACCAGCTCCTCGGCCACACGGCCGCCCAGGCAGCGGGCAATCTGCTCGGTCAGCTCCCGCTTGGATTGATAGGCCTTGTCCTCGTCAGGGAGAGAGATGGTCATGCCGCCGGCCTGCCCCCTGGGGATGATGGTAATCTGGTGAACCGGGTCGGCGGTGGACAACTCATGGATGACCACAGCGTGGCCCGCCTCATGGTAAGCGGTGAGGCGGCGGGTGTGCTCAGTGACCACGCGGCTGCGCTTTTCCGGGCCAGCGATTACCTTGAGCATAGCCTCGTGAAGATCGGTCATGGCGAGGAATCGCCGGTCCTGCCGGGCGGCCAGAAGGGCAGCCTCATTGAGGAGATTTTCCAAATCGGCCCCTGTGAAGCCGGAGGTAGCCTTGGCAACGTCCCGAAGAACCACATCCTCAGCCAGGGGCTTTTCCCTGGCGTGGACCTTTAGGATCTCCTCCCGCCCCTTGATGTCGGGCAGGCCCACGTAGATCTGACGGTCAAACCGTCCGGGCCGGAGCAGGGCGGGGTCCAGGATATCCTGCCGGTTGGTGGCGGCCAGCACGATCACACCCTCGTTGGAGGCAAAGCCGTCCATCTCCACCAGCAGCTGGTTCAGGGTCTGCTCCCGCTCGTCGTGTCCGCCGCCCAGGCCGGTGCCCCGCTGACGGCCCACGGCGTCGATCTCGTCGATGAACACGATGGCCGGGGCGCTCTTTTTGGCCTGGTCAAACAGGTCCCGGACACGGCTTGCGCCCACGCCCACATACAGCTCCACAAAATCGGAGCCGGAGATGGACAGGAACTGTACTCCGGCCTCCCCGGCCACCGCCTTGGCGATCAGGGTTTTGCCGGTGCCCGGAGGGCCCACCAGCAGGACGCCCTTGGGGATGCGGGCACCCAGGGAGGTGAACTTCTGGGGGTCTTTGAGGAACTCTACAATTTCCTGAAGCTCCTCCTTTTCCTCCTCCGCGCCGGCCACATCCCGAAAGGTGACTTTCTTTCCCTGATCGGACAGGGTGCGGGTGCGAGCGTGGCCGAAGCGGGAAGCGCTGGGGGTCCCGCCCCCGCCGCCGCCGCCGCGCTGGCGGACCATCAGATACCAGAACAGGCACAGCACCGCCGCCGCCACCAGGTAGGGGATCAGGCCGTACCACCAGGAGCTCTCCACTCCAGGAGGGTAGTCGAAGCCCTTTAAAATTCCGGCCTCCAGCTGCTCGTTGACCAGCTCCCGCATATCCTCATAGAAGAAGGCGGGGTCGGCCACCTGGCAGGTGAGGCGGACCGGCTCACCCCCGTCCTGTCCCCGGAGGAGCAGGGTGAGGGTATTGTCCTCCAGGGTGAAATACTCCACCCGCTTCTGGACAAAATAGGTGCGTATCTGGCTGTAGGTGGGTTCCTCGCTCCGCTCCAGCTGCCGCAGAGCGCTGAAGGCAAAGAAGGCCATCAGGGCCAGCAGCGCGTAGAGAAGGATATCCCGGGGGCCAAAGCGTTTCATAGGCAGGATCCTTTCCGGCGGCTCATCCGCCGTAAATCTCAGGCTTTAAAATGCCGATGTAGGGAAGATTGCGGTATTTTTCCGCGTAATCCAGTCCGTAGCCCACCACAAAGGCGTCGGGAATGGGAAAGCCGCGGTAGTGCAGCTCCACCGGCTTGACCCGGCGCTCCGGCTTGTCCAGCAGGGCGCACAGGCGGACCGAGGCGGGGTGGCGGTGGTCCAGAATGTTCAGCAGATAGCTCAGGGTGTTGCCGCTGTCCAGGATATCCTCCACTACAATCAGATTGCGGCCGGTGATGTCCTCAGACAGGTCTTTGGTAATCTGCACCTGTCCGCTGGAGGTGGTACCGGTGCCGTAGGAGGACACGGACATGAAGTCCAGGGTACAGGGCAGGTGAATGGCCCGGCACAGGTCGGCCATAAAGATGAAGGAACCCCGAAGTACGCTGATAAGCATAATTTCCTGACCGGCGTAGTCCGTTTCAATCTGCCGGGCGATCTCCGCCACCCGGGTTTTGAGCTGTTCCTCACTGAATAATATCTCCTGAATATCGTTCTCTAACATGGAAATTTTCTTCCTTTCCGCTGCAAACCGTATTATGCTTCCACAGATGAAATGACAATATGCCAGGAGCCTTGACCCTCCCGGGCGGCAAACACCCGGTCGGGGCCCAGACCGGCTACAGCGGCCGTCCGGCCCTGACAGTCAAACACCGGAAGCACCTCCCGCTGAAAGCGGGGCAGCTTTTCCTCAATCATCCATTTTTTTACCGTCTTGCCCAGCCGTCCCGGCGGGGTGAGGCGGTCCCCCGTCCGCCTGCCGCGCAGCAGCAGGGCGGGGACGGACGCCCGATCCAGCCAGAACTCCCAGGAGCCCTGGCGCTGTCCCTGGTAGACCTCTTCGCCGCAGGTAATATGCCAGGGGCCGCAGTCCAGCTCACCGGGCAGAGGCAAGGGGCCCTCCGTCAGGGGGATAGGCCCCAGCCTGGGGACCAGAAGCAGCCGGTCATAGGCCCGGCGGGCATTGGTTTGGTGGGGGAGGTGAAGCTCTCCGGAGGGGGCCTCACTCCGGCACAGCCGGAGCAGGGCGCTCAGGTGGACAGCGGAGCAGTTCCGGTCCCCGCCCCAGAGCCTGCCCAAAAGCAGCCGGAGGGCGCGGCTGGCAATGGGGTCCGGCGCGCAGGCGACCGCCCCGCTGTCAATGGACAGCCCCCCGCCCCACGGGGCCGCGTGGTCCGCCAGCTCCTGGGCCTTTGCGGTGAGGACGGCCTCGTCCGCACGAAGGAGGGCGGCGGTGTCGGCCAGCCGGGCGGCAAAGCCGGGGGCGATGTCCTCCAGCACTGGGAGAACCTGATGGCGGATGCGGTTGCGGGTGTATTCGTCGCTGGAGTTGGAGCTGTCCTCCATGTGGGGGAGGGAGCGGCGGAACAGATAGTCCTCCACCTGCTGCCGGGTGATGGTGAGCATAGGGCGGATGATCCCCTGCCGCTTGGGCGGGATTCCCCCCAGCCCCCGCAGGCCGGAGCCGCGGGCCAGATGAAACAGAATGGTCTCCACATTGTCGTTGGCGGTGTGGGCGGTGGCGATCCGGTCCGCCCCCGCCTCCCGGGCGGTCTGGCGCAGAAAGTCATAGCGCATGTCCCGGGCGGTCTCCTCGATTCCCGTGCCCCGGAGTCTGGCCTGTCCGGCCACGTCGCCGGAGCCTGTATAAAGGGAAATGGAGGGGAGCGTGGAGCCGTCCGCCAGCCGGGTGGCGCCGCAGCACAGGGACACAAACTGCGCCACAAATTTCTCGTCCCGGTCGGATTCCGCTCCCCGCAGCCTGTGGTTATAGTGGGCGGCAATCAGCCGGAATCCAATCCTGAAGCGCAGCGTATACAGAACATGGAGAAGGCATATGGAGTCCGCCCCGCCGGATACGGCGCACAGCACCGTGGATCCAGGGGGGATCAGGTCCTGTTCCCGGATAAAGGTTTCAACGGTTTTCAGCATGGCAGGACCTCCGTTTCTATCAGTATTCCTCCCGCCGCCGTTCGATATCGGAGAAGGTGGTGAACTCCGGCGTCCATTGCAGCTCCACCGTGCCCGTCTCACCGTGGCGGTTTTTGGCGATGATGCACTCGGAGAGGTTGGGATTATCCGTCTCTTTGTTGTAGTAGCCCTCCCGGTAGAGGAACAGGACGATATCCGCGTCCTGCTCGATGGCGCCGGATTCCCGCAAATCGGAGAGCATGGGCCGCTTGTCCTGCCGGCTCTCGTTGGCCCGGGACAGCTGGCTGAGGCACAGCACCGGCACGTTCAGGTCCTTGGCCATAATCTTCAGGCTCCGGGAGATGTCAGACACGATCTGCTGCCGGTTGTCCCCGCCGCGGGTCTTGCCCCCGGCGGACTGCATCAGCTGCAAATAGTCGATGACAATCAGCCCCAGATCCTCCACCCGGCGGCATTTGGCCAGAATATCGGCCACCGTGACCCCGGAATCGTCGTCGATGAGGATGGCGGAGCGGTTCAACGAGTCGGCGGCGGCGGCTACGCTCTCCCAGTCCTCGTCCGCGAGCTTGCCGGTGACCAGCTTTTTGTTGTCCACAAAGCACTCGCTGGAGATCAGCCGCAGGGCCAGCTGTTCCCGGCTCATCTCCAGGGAGAAGAAGGCCACCTTTTTTCCCGATTTTTTGCCCGCGTCCAGGAGGATGTTCAGAGCCATGGAGGTCTTGCCCATGCCGGGCCGGGCGGCCAGAAGGATCAGGTCGGACTTGTTCAGGCCGGAGATGGCCCGGTCCAGGTCCCGCAGGCCGGTGGACAGCCCCGGGATGGCCTGGTCGCTGGCGGCCAGCTCCTCCAGGCGGTCGTAGACGTCGATGAGAATCTGAGAAATGGGGGTCAGCCCCCGGGCGGCACGGCCCTGGCGGATGGAGTAAATCCGCTGTTCCGCCGCCTCCAGAATGTCCTGGCCGGTGGCGGTGCCCTCCTGAATCATGGCGGTGAGGCCGGAGGCCGCCTCCGCAACCTGGCGCAGAAGGGTTTTGTCCTTTAAAATCTCAATGTACTCCCCCACGTTGGCGGCGGTGGGAGTGGTGTCCATCAGCTGCAATATGTAGCCCCGGGACTGGTTTTCGTCATAGTAACCATTCTGCTTCATGTTCTCCAGCACCGTCACCGGGTCGATGGTGAGGGAGTAGTTGAACATGGTGTAGATGGTCTCGTAAATTTCTTTGTTTTGCCGGAGGTAGAAATCCTCCGGGCGCAGCTTGTCGATGACCTCCGGCACACAGCGGGGATCAATGAGCATAGAGCCCAGCACCGCGTGTTCCGCCTCCACGGAGTGGGGGAGCTGTTTGAGCAGCAGTTCTTCATCTTCTGTGGGCACTGAGGTCACCTCCTCTCATAAAGGGCTTTTTGCTCAGCCCTCCACCACCAGCACGTTGACGGTGCCGCTGATTTCATAGCCCAGCTTGGCCTTGATCTGATAGCTGCCGCAGGACTTGATGGGCTCGTCCAGCACCAGCTTGGTTTTGGGGATGGTGATAGAGTGCTGGGCGGCCAGGGCGTCGGAGATCTCCTTGCCGGTAACGGCGCCGAAGAGGCGTCCGCCCTCCCCGGCCTTGGCGGGGACCTTTACCATCAGCCCCTCCAGCGTTTTGGACAGGGCCTCGGCCTCGGCCTTCTCAGCGGCCTCCTGGGCCTTCTTGGCCTTCTCCTGCTGCTTCATGGTGTTTACGTTCTCCGCTGTGGCGGTAACCGCCAGCTTCCGGGGCAGAAGGAAATTCCGGGCGTAGCCGTCGGAGACCTCCACCAGCTGGCCCTTCTTGCCCTGTCCGCGCACGTCCTGCTGTAAAATCACTTTCATTTCAATTCAATCCTTTCCGGTTTTTTATTCGTCCTCCAAATATTGGTCGATAGACCGCGCCAGGGCGGCGGCCACCTGGTCCACCGTCTGGCCGGTAATCTGACCGCCGGCGGCGGCGGCGTTGCCCCCGCCCCCCAGCTTTTCCAAAATAATCTGCACGTTGGTGTCCCCCATGGAGCGGCCGGAGATGTTCACCCGCTCTCCATCGGGGGAAATGACGAAAGAGGCGTCGATGCCGATGATATTGAGCAGCTCGTCCGCCGCCTGGGCGGCGGTGACCCGGCTGACGGGGTGGTCGGCCACGGCCACGGCGATGCCGTCCCGGTAGAGCTTGGCGTTTTGGATGATGGAGTACTTGGCGATGGTGCCCGCCAGATCGTTCTGGAACAGCTTTTTCACCTCGGCGGTGTCCGCCCCGGAGCGGCGCAGAAAAGCCGCGGCCTCGAAGGTACGTCCGCCGGTGCGCATGGTGAAATTTTTGGTGTCCAGCACGATGCCGGCCAGAAGGGCCTCGGCCTCCCCCCGGAGCAGGTGGGCGGGCTCCATGATGTACTGGAGCAGCTCGGTGACCAGCTCGGAGGCGGAGGAGGCGTAAGGCTCATGGTAGTTCAGGGCCGCGCCCTCGATATAGGTGGCCGCCCGACGGTGATGGTCGATGACCGCCACCCGGTTGCAGGCCTGGAGCACCTCCAGAGCCTGGACCTGCTCAGGGCGGTTGGTGTCCACCACCACCACCAGGGAGCGGTTGTCGGCGATGATCAGCGCCTCCTGAGAGGAGAGGAAGCAATCGTGGTATTCGGGCAGCTGGAGCAGATGGTCAATCAGCTCTTGGGCGGGAGGCGAGCCGGTCTCCCGGATGATGTGGGCGGGAACGCCGTTTTTCCGGCACAGGGCGCACACGCCGGCGGCGGCGCCCACCGCGTCGTTGTCCGCCTGCCTGTGGCCCATGATAAACACCTGAGAGGAGTCGGAGACCAGAGAGGACAGGGCGTTGGCCATGACCCGGCTCTTCACCTTGGTGCGCTTCTCCGTCTCCTTGGACCGGCCGCCGTAGAACTCAAAGGTGAACTTGTTGCGGATCACCGCCTGGTCGCCCCCCCGGGACAGGGCCATGTCGATGGACAGGTTGGCGAAATCCAGCAGCTCCTTATAGCTGTCTCCGTCCTTGCCCACGCCGATGGACAGGGAGGCGTTCATGCCGCTGGGGTTGACCACCTGATGGATGGCGTCCAGGATGTCGAACTTGCTCTCAATGAACCGGGACAGGTGCTGCTCCTCAAAGAGGAACAGATACCGCTCCCGCTGATACCGGCGCAGCATGCCGCCGGTGTCAGCGACCCAATGTTCCAGCCGGCTGTCGATCTCGGCCATGATGGTGGAACGTTCATTCTCCGAAAGGTTTTTCAGCAGATCCTCGTAGTTGTCGATGAGCAGCACCGCCGCCACCGGACGGGTGGCCTGATACTCGTCCCGGGCGAGGCACAGCTCGGTGACATCCACCCAGTAAGTGGTGGCCAGGAAGCCGCCGCCCCCCCGGCCGCTGGTGCGCACCAGATGGCCGTAGACCAGGAAATACCGGTCGGCGTAGTACACCTCAGAGGGGCACTGGCTCTTGCCCTCCATGAGCCAGCGGGTGTCGAAGTAGGGAATCAGGGCGGACAGCTTGGCGTCGTACAGGTGCTCCCGCTGGCCGGTGAGCTGGAGAAAGCGGTCGTTGGTCCAGATGATGTCGTCGCTCTCCGGGCGGAAGAGGACCATGGGCAGGGGAGAGTTGACCATGGTGTCCTTGGTGGCGGTGTCCACGTTGCCGGCGTAATTATCCAGATATTTGTTGATCTCCCGCCGCCTGCGGCGGGCGCTCTCCCGGCTGTACAGGCCCAGGCAGGCCACCAGGCCCAGCTCGACCAGAGCCAGCGGCCAGGAGAAGGCGGCGGACAGCAGGGCAAACAGGATCAGGCAGGCGAAATACAGCCGGAAGCTCGGCTGAAGCAGCTGATTCATTTTTCGGTTCAAGGAAGGAAGCCCCTCTCTCGGTGGATATTCAAAGATAGCTCATTATATCAAATAGGCGCCGGAAGCACAAGCATAAAATCCAATATCGGCCCTCCGGTCACCATTTTTGACAGACGGAGACCGCCTGGGTGGTCCCGCTGTTCAGTCCTCGTTTTCCAGAAAATAGGACGCCTCCATATCCGCCGTGGCCAGGGCGAAGGCCAGGGGGTACATCCGCAGGGCCTGGCCTACAGCGCGGTTGTCCTCGGGGCCGGAGAAGCCCATGTGCCAGCGGATGGCCATGGCCTCCTCCCGGGTCAGGCGGATAAAGCCGTTGGTGATGTACACGCTCTTCTCCCCATGGCCGTAGGGCAGGGGATCGTCAAAGGTGTAGGAGGGCACCCTGGTCCACTGGCCGGTGGCGTCGTCCTTCACGTTGCGGAAGCTCTTTTTGTAGCAGCCTACCTTGCAGATATCGTGGCACAGAGCCACAATGGCGATGGATTCATCACTGTAGTCCAGTCCGTACAGCTCCCGCGCCCGCTCCCGCTGGAGGTAGTCCACCAGGCAGTGGTACACGTTCAGACTGTGCTCGCACAGCCCGCCCTCATAGGCTCCATGGTATCGGGCGGAGGCGGGGGCGGTGAAAAAGTCGCTCTTGTGCTCCAGATAGTCCAGCAGCTTGTCCGCGCCCTCCCGGGTGATGTTGGCCTTGAAAATCTCAATAAATTCCTCTTTGCAGGACATTACGCGTTCTCCTTTCCAGATTCAGTCTGTTTTCGCGGCAAATTCAGCAGCAGTACGGCCCCCAGAATAGCGGCCATGCCCAGCAGCTTATAAGGTGTGACCTCCTCACGAACGAGGAGGATGCCCAGCGCCGCGGCCACAAAGGGCTCAAGGGTGGCCAGAATGGCGGCCTTGCCCGGCTCAGCGTCCCGCAGTCCGGCGGTGTACAGGTGGTAGGGGACGGCGCAGCACAGCAGGCCAACGCCCAGCGCGCCCGCCCAGGCCCGCCAGCCGGCAAGCGCGGCCAGATTGGTCTGGATGCCGGACAGGGGCAGGGAAAAGACGGCGCAGAACAGGATGCTGTAAAAGGTGACGGTGGCGGGCGGATATTTTTTCAGCGCGAGGGTTCCGAAGATGGAGTACAGGGCGTAGCCAAATCCGGAGCCCAGTCCGAAGAGGAGCACGGGCAGAGAGACGGTTTCCCGCCCCAGGGGGAACAGCCCGGTGACCAGCGCGCAGCCGGAAAAGGTGATTGCCAGAGCGGCGGCCTTGACCGGCGTAATGGCCTCCCGAAAGAAGAGGGCGGACATGAGGGTGACAAAGACGGGGGAGGTGTACAGCAGCACCGCCGCCACCGACATGGAGCTGAGGGTAATGGCGTTGAAGTAGCACCAGTTGAAAAAGAGCAGAGAGCACACCCCGGTGCCGAAAAAGAAGTACCAGTCCCTGGGGTGGACGCGCAGGGCGCCCCGGTCGGTAAACAACAGGAAGAGGCCGTAGCCGGCACAGCCTACCAGGGAGCGCAGAGCCACCCCCTGCATGGAGGTGAGTCCGGCGGCGGTGAGTAGCTTCAAGAACATGCCGATGCACCCCCAGAGGCTGGCGGCGGCGATGATATTCCAATAGGCTTTGGTCATAGGACTTGTCTCGCTTTCACAGATGGGTTATACTGATATCCTCGGCGGCTGCCTGGGGCCGCCCCTACATCATACAGAGAAGCTGAGGAAATAGCAAGATGGTCTATGGAAAAATTTTGCCGGGCGTGTTCCATGCCCGGCCCAACCGGTTTATCGCCCATGTGGAGGCGGAGGGCCGGCTGGAGGTCTGCCATGTGAAGAACACCGGCCGGTGCCGGGAGCTGCTGCTCCCCGGCGCGAGGGTATGGCTGGAGGAGAGCGCCAACCCCGCCAGAAAGACGAAATACGACCTGATCGCCGTCGAGAAGGCGAGGCCGGAGGGTCCGCTGCTGATCAACATGGATTCCCAGGCCCCCAACCGGGTCTTTGGGGAGTGGGCGGCGTCGGGCGGGCTGGGCTTTGTCCCCGCGCTTCTGCGGCCTGAGACGGTCTATGGCGGCTCCCGGTTCGATTTCTTCTGGGAGCACGGTCCCCGCCGGGGCTTCTGGGAGGTGAAGGGGGTCACTCTGGAGGAGGGCGGGACGGCCCGCTTTCCCGACGCCCCCACCCTCCGGGGCGTGAAGCACCTGGAGGAGCTGATTCAGGCCCATGAGGCGGGCTATGAGGCGGGGGTGTGCTTTGTTGTCCAAATGGAGGGGATGGACCATGTGGAGCCCAACGACGTCACCCATCCGGAGTTCGGCGCCGCCCTGCGCCGGGCCGCCCGGGCGGGGGTGGAGGCGCTGGCCCTGGAGTGCCGCGTGGAGCCGGGGCGGCTTGCGATCCACAGAAAAATCCCGATCCGCCTGTGAAGGGTAAAGTTTTTTGCCATACGGTCGATATTCTCTGTAGATACAGCAGAAGGAGGGGTCCAAAATTCTCGATACAGTGGAAGGAAAGGTTCCAGATGCCGTTCCGGCGCCCAAAAAGGGGGACCACATCTCCATCGACCGCTTTGAGGTGACGCACATATTTGAGGAGCGGGAAGAGGAGGAGAAGGTTGAGACAGCCATGGCCCTGTATGAAAAGGCCGCCAGAGCTCGGATGCCCAGTATCGCTCCGGACAGCTTGGACGACAGCAGCGAGGAGGAGCGGGAGGCCAGATCCCAGCAATTGAAGCTCCAGCAGAAATGCCAGGATATTGCCGCTTTGATGATGGTAGAGGAGCTGGAGGACGAGGAGATCGAGTAACAGGATTGGGAGGTATGGACGATGGAAATACGGCGTGTGTTGTATGGGGAAAGCGCCAGCCTAGCCTCTGAGGTCCGCCCGGCCCAAAAGGCGGAGGGCGGGACAGCCGAACCGGTGAAGGAGCCCACTGACCGGCTGGAGCTGACCCGCCAGTGGGTGGAGCAGCTGGAGGAGCAGAGCGCCAGATTGAAAAACGCCTTGCTCAACGCGGGCAGGCCGGAGGACGAGGACAGCGGCGGCCTTTTGGGGTATATGGAAACGGAAGAGGACAAGCTGGACGCCATGTCCGAGCAGCTGGACGTCCAGATGAAGTGCCTGAAGATTGCCATGAACCTCATGAAGGGCAAAAAGGTCCCCCCGGAGGACGAGCGGTACCTGATGGAGAACGACCCAAACGGCTACAAGCTGGCCATGGCGATGAAGGTCATGGCCAAGGAGGACAAAAAGGAGTGCGAGAGCGTCCTGGACGACGAGGACAAGGAGGGCGGCGAGCGCTCTGAAACGGGAGCGGCGGAGTCCTCCTCCGGCGGAGAAACGGCCGCGTCCTCCGGCGGCGAGGCTGTTGAATAACGAAACGTCCGGCAGACCGCGTGTCTGCCGGACGTTTGTCATATCTCCCTTCGCCCCTCCAGGGCGCGGACCAGGGTGGCGTCGTCGGCGTACTCCAGATGGCTGCCCACCGGAATGCCATAGGCCAGGCGGGTGACCTTCACCTGAAAGGGCTTTAACAGCCGGGACAGATACATGGCGGTGGCCTCACCCTCGGTGTCCGGGTTGGTGGCCATGATGACCTCCTCGGTTCCGCCCGCGGCCACCCGTTCCACCAGGGGGCGGATATACAGATCGTCCGGCCCCACATGGTTCATGGGGGAAAGCACCCCGTGGAGGACATGGTACAGCCCGTTGTACTCCCGGCTGCGCTCCATGGCGACCACGTCCTTGGGGTCGGCCACCACGCAGATGGTGGAGGGGTCCCGTTTGGCGCTGGCGCAGATGGGACAGGGGCCGTCCCCCTCGGTCAGGTTCTGGCAGACGGGACAGGTGTGGATATGGGCCTTGGCGTCGGTAATCGCTCTGGCGAAGGCCCCGGCCTCCTCCTCGGACAGGGACAGCACATGAAAGGCCAGCCGCTGGGCGGACTTGACACCCACCCCGGGCAGCTTGGCGAAATGCTCCACTAAATTTTCCAGAGCGGGGGGAAAGTACTGCATATTCATTTATCCTCTCAGCGCCGCGATGGCGGCGGGAATATCGTCCGCCCCATAGATGGCGGAGCCGGCCACCAGCACGTTGGCTCCGGCTTCCACGGCTAGAGGGGCGGTCTGAACGGTGATGCCTCCGTCCACCTCCAGCTCGCAGGCGGGGTTATAGTCGTTAATGATGTTTCGCACCCGCCGGATGGTCTCCAGCTGGGACTCCAGAAAGGACTGCCCGCCAAAGCCGGGCTCCACCGTCATCACCAGCACCATATCCAAATCCTTGATATAGGGCAGAATGGCCTTTGCCTTGGTGATGGGCCGCAGGGCTACCGCCTTTTTCATGCCGTACTCGTCCATAACCCGCAGAGCCTCGGCGATGCGGGTGGGGTGGTCGGCCTCCAGGTGGATGGTGAGCAGGTCCGCCCCCGCCTTGGCGAAGGCCTCCACATAGCGCGCCGGCTTATTGATCATCAGGTGGACGTCCAGAAACATACCGGTGCACTTCCGGATGGATTTGATCACCGGCACACCGATGGTAATGTTGGGGACAAAGACGCCGTCCATCACGTCGATGTGGATGTAATCGGCGGTGGAGGACTTTTTGATGTCCCGTTCCAGGTTGGCGAAGTCAGCGGACAGGATCGAGGGCGCAATCTTTACCATGACGAACTCCTCCTTTTGTGGACAGGCGCTGGGGACAGGCCCGGCGCATAGGATAGCTCAGCGGAGAGAGGCCCCGGGCGGGGGCGGAAATGCTCCAGGCCGGCCCACGGCCCAAACCCGTCCCCAGCCGCCTGGCCGGCCCGCCGCTTTTCAGATAGCCGCTCGACGGGGGCCATGCGTCCCCATCGGGCGGTGCGGGACAATCAGTTGTAGAAGTCCGCGGTGTCCGTCTCCACCGCGTGGAAGCCCTGGGCCCGGAGGGCGTTGAGAATCTGCTCCTTGTGGTCGTGGCCGAAGGCCTCCAAAGTGACCCGCAGCTCCACGCCGGACTGGCGGTTGATGTTGACAAACTGGTTGTGCTCCAGCTTGATGACGTTGCCGTTGTTCGCGGCCAGAATCTGGGCCACGGCCAGCAGAGAGCCGGGCCGGTCGGGGAGCTGGACAGCGAAGGTGAAGATCCGCCCCCGGCGGATCAGGCCGTGCTGGACCAAGGAGGACATGGTGATCACGTCCATGTTGCCGCCGGACAGGATGGAGACCACATTTTTGCCCCGGCAGTCCAGGTGGCGCAGGGCGGCCACCGGGAGCAGGCCGGCGTTCTCCACCACCATCTTGTGCCGCTC
Organism: Oscillospiraceae bacterium; assembly: GCA_910575265.1. Lineage (GTDB taxonomy): Bacteria > Bacillota > Clostridia > Oscillospirales > Oscillospiraceae > Lawsonibacter. Next base: position 262,998 of record CAJTEA010000003.1, on the reverse strand, counting down.
CATCACATCCAGGAACGCCTCCACCAGCTCGCTGTCGTCAAGAACCAGCGTCCGGTCCACGTTTTTCTGTACATAGGGGAATACCTTGTCCCCAGGGGTCTTTACCGCCACGCCATCGGCGATGGTGGAGGCGGCGGGAAGGGTGACCACATGCCCGGCCTCCAGGCTGGCGGTCATGGAGGCGGCCCCGGCGGGCTCCACGCCGATGACCTCCACATTGGGGTTGAGCAGCTTGGCCAGTGTGGACACGCCCGCGGCCAGCCCGCCGCCCCCGATGGGCACCAGGATAACGTCCACGTCGGGCAGGTCCTGGAAAATCTCATAGGCGATGGTGCCCTGGCCGGTAGCCAGGGTCAAATCGTTGAAGGGATGGACGTAGGTCAGTCCCTCCTCCTCGGCCATCTTCGCGGCCAGCTCCGCGGCGTCGTCAAAGACCTCGCCGTGGAGCACCACCCTGGCGCCGTAGTCTTTGGTGTTGTTCACCTTCACCAGGGGGGTGGTGGTGGGCATGACGATGGTGGCCGCCACCCCGGCGGCCTGGGCGGCGTAGGCCACCCCCTGGGCGTGGTTGCCGGCGGAGGCGGTGACCAGTCCCCGGTCCTTCTCCTCCTGGGTCAGGGTGCTGATCTTATAATATGCGCCCCGGAGCTTGTAGGCCCCGGTGGCCTGCATGTTCTCCGGCTTTAAGTAGACATTGTTGCCGCAGTTTTTGGACAGGTAGGGGGAGTGAATCAGGTGGGTGGGCCGCAGAACGCCCTGAAGGACGCTCCGGGCCGCTTTGAAGGATTCCAGGGTGAGCATGTTTGTATCTCCTTTGCGTAAAAAGTCAATGTACCCTTTATCATACTGAATTGCGGGGGAGAAGTCAATGCGCAATGAGACAAGTTTTCCGGTTTTTGGCCCGTCAAATGCGTACGCGCCGCGTTCAATATATCCAGGTTGCTGATTTTAGCTGGTTTCCGCTGTTTCAGAAAGCGCTTTGTGATTTGTTCATGTTGTTCGTTTTACAATTTTATTCTTTAAATTATAGCATAACCTTATTTGTGTGAACAGAGAGCCCGGTAGCTTTTGGCTAAAGCGAACGGGGAAAGCCCACCAGCAAAGCTGGTGGTTTCTTCTGTCCAACAGAATAATCGGGAGCCGCTTTCCCAGCGACTCCCGATATGTTTCAGGGCAAATTAGTGCCTTGTTCTCCCACAAGCTGTTTCACATCTTTAGCCAGCTTGTCCAGTTCAGGATATACATGATATTTCCGCAGACCGATGGCCTTTGCGTAGTCGATAAAGGACTTATGCGCGAAGCGGTTGATATTGATCTCAAAGAGGAATGGTATATGTGGAAGGCCTTCCTCCTCCACCAATTCCCGGTATTCCTCACACAGGTTCTCGAGAGATACCTGTTCCGCCTGTCCCGCCTGCTTGGTACGCAGATCATAAAACACAAACTGTCCGGATTGACGGCGCATACGTTCGGAATTTTTAGGGATGAGCGCGGCTCTGGGACGCTGAGGAGAGCCATTGTCGTCGGCGGCCTTGTTCCAGGAATAATAGAACTGATAGTCTTCTTCGGTTCCCTCTTCATCCCTGGAAAACAGGGGAAGCTGTAAGTAAACGCCGCCTGTTACCGTACCACATTCCAGATACTCCTTCAGCATATTCATTGCCGGGCGATCGCCGGACGCCGCCTTCTCAGACTCATCTAAGGCGCGCATGGCGAGATTGAACAGGATTGGATTCAGCAGCGCGATATGGGAATCGTATTTTGGGAGCTCCTCCGGCTTGTCAATCCACAGCTGGATCGCGAAATACAACGCTGGATAAAAGGACTCACTGAAGTCCAGGATATTGGTCGGGAACTCGTTATGCTGAAGATACGCCAGCCACTCCGCCTGGGTGAAGTCGGTGCCCTGGGGAAGGATCTGCGTACGGGCCAGGTGCAGCTCCTGGCGGAACCGGGTGAGGAAGGAACCATCCGCTCCCTGACGCTCTTTGCGCAGCGTACCCGGGAGGGTTGTCTTATGCTTGTTGCTTTGTCCCCGATACCAAAGCAAGGGCACCCTTCCGCCAACCGACATCTTTTGGCAGGCGGAGGACACCGCCCAGGACAGCTCCGCCGGATACTCCGCGAACCCCCGTAGTGGATGTTTGGGTCTGGACAGGACGGCAGAATCCGGCACCCTGGCCCGAGGAGAGGCCGGGGAAGGGGCCGCCGGGGGAAACTCCGTCAAAGCCTGGATACTGTCTTGGTGTTGATACGCCTCGATCACCTCGACGCAAAGGTCAAACCTGCGTTCTTCCAGTTCCTGGGCCTCCCCCTTCCCACGGCGCAAGTCGTCCATGATCTCACTGTAACGCCAGTAAAACGCGGATGCCTTTTTGATAATACCGGCGCACTCCCCGCTGTGTTCCAGGCTATCCATCGCGGCGCAGACCGTATCCAAAAATTTCTGCTCATAGTCCGTGTAAAGGGTGCTGTAGGCAGTGTAAACCTTATAGTCCCCCCGGAACGTAGATTGAACTTTATCAAACCGATCCTTTTCGCTGGCGTCGGCGCACCACTCCCTCAGGACATCGGCAAAGCGGTTTATGCGCTCTACCCCACTCCCTTTCAGTCCCAGGCAATAATCCATAAAAATTCCGAATCGAATTCCATTGAACGGAAGCAATCCATGTTCCGGCTGTTCCACCGATGGGCTTACCGTCCCACAGCCCAATAAAAGGTCGCTGCGGGTACTGTAAATCTGCCAGAAGAACTGCTTCGCCCAAACCTCTTTGTTTCTTCCATAAAGCACCGTACCCACGTCGAACAGATCAGATGTCACCTCAGCCAGCGCGTTGTAACAGCTGGACAGAAGGTATTGGAAGGGACGGAAATCCGTGACAGCCCTTACCCGGCTGGCAAATTCTTCTTCCAGACCATCGGTTTTGTCCAGGGCGAACAGTTTTTTAATGTCCTCATCCTCGTCTCCAGAAGCAAACTGCAGCCGTAAGTTGGACCAAATTTGATAATAGAATTGATAGGACTTCGTTTTGGGAGACCTTTGGAAGCTGAGGAACTGGAACAATTTGTTTTTCAGATTGTCCGGGTCCGTGCCGTGCAGACGCGCGTCCAGGGCAAAGAGATCTTCCGTGATCCGCTCAGCCGCGGCATTCACAAGCATGCTGTAATTATGGTAAAAAACGGAACTGTAATTTTTCTCCTTGCTGGCATCAAGAAGCCCGGCCGCCAGCACACTGGTGAACTCGCAGAGCGAGACGCGGACCAGACAGGTCACAAGCAGCTTGTTCCAGGAGCCTGTCTGGGGGAAATCCAGATAATGGAAAACCTCGTGGACGAGGATTCCCAGGTATTTGGGCGGATTGGCCAACGCCTGATAGGGCAGCTTAATGCACAGGAGCTTCGCGGGCGCCTCCGCGCCGTCATCTCCGCGGACATAGGACGGGAAGCTTTGAGAATAGACAATAGGCGTCAGGCCAAAGCAGAGCAGGGGCACCACCACAGGCTGGCGGTTCCCCGCATCCCGTTCGACAGAATAGAGCAAACGGAGCACATCTTTAATAAAGCCGTAGTAGGCCAAAAGAACTTTGTGATAGGAGCCGGTATTTTGAAGGTAAGAGGGCTGCTCGTTAAAGTAGAAGCGGTCCACTTGTCCGATGGTCATCATCGCGCTGTTCAGGGTATCGATAATTTCATCAAATTGAATGTTGAAATTGTTTATGAGCATGGACTCGGGTCCGATGGGACGGCTCCCACTGTGGGAACGAGACGCCTTGACGATGGCGTTGACCGCCGTGTGGAACTGGAGGGTCAGGTCGCTGTGGAGGCAGGCGTTAAAGGGGAAGGCCATCATGCGGCGGTAATCCTTTAGCAGCCTGTAAAGCGCCAGACGGATGTAAGTCAGCTCCTGATATTCGTCCACCTCTGTGCCCAGGATATTCCGGGTGATCTCTTTCATATCCCGCTTCATGGCGTCGTCCAGGGCGGTATCCGGCGGCGGAACTTCCCTGCCCGCTGTCTCCGTTTCCGCGCCCGGCAGGTGGCCGCATCCGAAGGGATGAACGATGGTCTGCGACTGATAAACGGCGTTTTGATAGGCCGGATTGTCATAGCTCAGCGCGCCGTTTTCCCCGCGGTAGAAACCCGCTCGCAGCAGGCGGGCGGGGCAGCGGATCACCGCGTCATACTCCCCGTAGCAGCCCTCAAAGGAGATATCGTCCTCGCTGTCCGGGTTGTCGGCTTTCAGCTGGTTGTAAACGCTGGTCAGATAGGAAATGCCCTCCTTGGAGCGGGTAGAAAAAAAGAGCTGCGCGTTGGCGTCCCCCCAGTCGCAGTTGTCGGCGGTACAGTCCATCATCAGCATGGAGTGGGTGTTGTCCACCAGGGCGGCGGTCTCCGCCCCCTCCGTATGGGTCATTTTTTGTATCTCGGACAGCACCTCAGAAATTGCCGCGAAGTGGTTGGAGAGGGTAATCAGGCAGAGGTCCTCGCTGCCCAGAAGCCCGACGATGGCGAACTCCAGATCCATTCCCCGTCCCCTAACCCCGTCCCGAACGTGTTTCAGCCTGTCGTTCAGCCAGGAGGCGACGGTGCGGAGAGGACGGCTCTGCAGTTCCTTGGAGATGTTCAGCACGGAACAGCAGTCCAGGGCGAAGAACTCCCGGTCCGGCCCGCCGCGGAAGGGCGCCCGCCCATCGTTGGGGCAGTCAACGCCAAGCTCCACGATATCCACCGATTGGTCAAACTCTTTGTCGATCTGATAAACCAGAAGCTGCTTCCGGGTACAGGCGTACTCCGCGCCGTGTTCAGACGCGATCGCCACAAAATCTTTGAATTTGCGGACCTTTTGGACATCGACCCTGCCCATATAGCCCAGGCACACCGGCCCGCCCGGCGTCAGGTACGTGCTTGTCCGCTCCCGCCCCAGGACATATTTTTGAAAGCATATTACCGCTCCCTTTACATCCATACCCTTTTCATCTCTCTTTTCTTGGAAAAACAGCCTCAACCGTTGAAACTATACCGGATTGAGGCTGGATTTCATATTTTATTGTTAGTCCTGATCCTCAACGGTCAGGTCCGCTCTGGGCAGGATGCCGCGCACCTCATAGGTTTCGGCGGGGTTCTGATAGTCAAAGAAAGATTTGACTGGGGGCGTAGCCTCACTTTCTTTTTCACCGCTGGGCTGGATGACAAGTGGTCGCCATAGCGTAGGGTTCCATACAACATTCTTCACCTGGGGTCGCCTCCTCCGTAATAAAATTATGCTCCGCCTGACCGCGAAATGCATGTCCGCCAGGCAAATAATACAATTGAAATATAGTTTGAAAACGCGGACAAAAATCCGGCACAAAAAGTATGCCGGTTCTAAATCCGCTCACAGCGAAAACCGCTGCGGGATGATCCATCAGCCGCCCAATAAACGGACATACTTCGCGGGAGTTACTGGCACCCACTTTATTGCTCTGACTCTGTAAAACGCCGCCGCGTTTTGCGGAGCATTTATTAGTGTATCACTGTTTTCTCAAAACCGCAACACCTTTTTTCGGAATTTTTAAAAAAAGCAAAGTGTGCCATAATTTCCAGGCAAGAAGTTATGGCACACTTTATATCCATGATAAACGACAGCTCTAATCCCCGGAAGCCGCTGCGGCAAAACGGATTTCAGCAGGTATATGTGTCATTTCTCAAGAAAACGTATGCCCTTAACGGGGGGACTTAATAGCGGCCTGCGCCGCGGCCAGCCGGGCGATGGGTACGCGGAAGGGGGAGCAGGACACGTAGTCCAGCCCGATGTCATGGCAGAACATGACGGAGGAGGGGTCACCGCCGTGCTCGCCGCAGATGCCCAGCTTCACGCCGGGGTTGGTGGAACGGCCCCAGCGGCAGGCGTTGGCGATCAGACGGCCCACGCCGTGCTGGTCCAGACGGGCGAAGGGGTCGCTCTCGTAAATCTTCTTCTCATAGTAGGCGTCCAGGAACTTGCCCGAGTCGTCCCGGCTGAAGCCGAACACCAGCTGGGTCAGGTCGTTGGAGCCGAAGGAGAAGAAATCGGAGTGGGGGGCGATGTCGTCGGCGCACATGGCGGCCCGGGGAATCTCGATCATGTTGCCCACCTTATACTTCATGTTGGATCCGGCCGCCTGAATCAGCTCGTCGGCCACGCCGGTGACGATGCTCTTCACATAGGCGAACTCCTTCAGCTCGCCCACCAGGGGGATCATGATCTCGGGGACCATGGTCCACTCGGGGTGGCGGGCCTGGACGGCCAGGGCGGCCTTGATGACGGCGCGGGTCTGCATCCGGGCGATCTCCGGGAAGGTGACGCTCAGGCGGCAGCCGCGGTGGCCCATCATGGGATTGAACTCATGCAGGCTGGCGATGATAGCCTTGATGTCGGCCACAGTCTTGCCCATGTCCTTGGCCATCTGCTCGATATCGGCTTCCTCGGTGGGGACGAACTCGTGGAGCGGTGGATCCAGGAAGCGGACGGTCATGGGCCGGCCCTCCAGGGCCTCGTACATGGCCTCAAAGTCGCCCTGCTGCATGGGCTCCAGCTTGGCCAGGGCCTTCTCACGCTGCTCCACGGTGTCGGAGCAGATCATCTCCCGAATGGCGGGGATGCGGTCGGCCTCGAAGAACATGTGCTCAGTGCGGCACAGGCCGATGCCCTCGGCGCCGAACTTCACCGCCTGGGCGGTGTCCCGGGGGTTGTCGGCGTTGGTGCGGACCCCCATCTGGCGGTACTTGTCCGCCCAGGCCATGATCCGGCCGAACTCGCCGGAGATGGAGGCGTCCACAGTGGGAATGGCCTCGCCGTAGATGTTGCCGGTGGAACCGTCCAGGGAGATCCAGTCGCCCTCCTTATAAACCTTGCCGTCCAGCTCGAACTTCTTATTCTCCTCGTCCATCTTGATGGCGCCGCAGCCGGACACGCAGCAGGTGCCCATACCCCGGGCCACCACAGCGGCGTGGGAGGTCATGCCGCCCCGGACGGTGAGGATGCCCTGGGAGGCCACCATGCCCTCGATATCCTCGGGGGAGGTCTCCAGCCGGACCAGGCAGACCTTCTCACCCCGGGCGGCCCACTCCTTGGCGTCGTCGGCGGTAAAGACAATCTTGCCGCAGGCGGCGCCGGGGGAGGCGGGCAGAGCGGTGGCGATGGGAACGGCCTTCTTCAGGGCGGCGGGGTCAAACTGGGGGTGGAGCAGAGTGTCCAGGTTGCGGGGGTCAATCATGGCCACAGCCTTTTTCTCGTCGATCATGCCCTCGTCCACCAGGTCGCAGGCGATCTTCAGGGCGGCGGCGGCGGTGCGCTTGCCGTTGCGGGTCTGGAGCATGTAGAGCTTGCCGTGCTCCACGGTGAACTCCATGTCCTGCATATCCCGGTAGTGGTCCTCCAGCTTCTGGCACACGTCAGTAAACTGGGCAAAGGCCTCGGGGAATTTCTCGGCCATCTCCTGGATGGGCATAGGGGTGCGCACGCCGGCCACCACGTCCTCGCCCTGGGCGTTGGTCAAAAATTCGCCCATCAGCTTCTTCTCGCCGGTAGCTGGGTTGCGGGTGAAGGCCACGCCGGTGCCGCAGTCGTCGCCCATGTTGCCAAAGGCCATGGACTGCACGTTGACGGCGGTGCCCCAGGAGCCGGGGATGTCGTTCATACGGCGGTAGACGATGGCCCGGGGGTTGTTCCAGGAGCGGAACACCGCCTTGATGGCGCCCATCAGCTGCTCCTTGGGGTCAGAGGGGAAATCTGTACCAATCTTGGCCTTGTACTCGGCCTTGAATTGGCCGGCCAGGGTTTTCAGATCATCGGCGTCCAGCTCCACGTCCTGGGTAACGCCCTTCTTCTCCTTCATCTCGTCGATGAGCTGCTCAAAATGCTTCTTGCCCACCTCCATGACCACGTCGGAGTACATCTGAATAAAGCGGCGGTAGCAGTCCCAGGCCCAGCGGGGGTTATTGGACTGCTTGGCGATGACCTCCACCACCTGCTCATTCAGTCCCAGGTTCAGGATGGTGTCCATCATGCCGGGCATAGAGGCCCGGGCGCCGGAGCGGACGGAAACCAGCAGAGGGTTTTCCATGTCGCCGAACTTCTTGCCGGTGATTTTCTCCAGCTTGTCGATATACTCCATGATTTCGGCCTGAATCCCGTCGTTGATTTTCTCGCCGTCCTCATAGTACTGGGTGCAGGCTTCGGTGGTGATAGTGAAGCCCTGGGGGACGGGCATGCCGATATTGGTCATCTCGGCCAGATTGGCGCCCTTGCCGCCCAGCAGGTCGCGCATGTTGGCGTTGCCCTCGGAGAAGAGGTACAGATATTTCGTAGCCATTGGGTAACATCATTCCTTTCTTGCGTATACGGCCAGAGGGTGGGACTAGAAAAATTGTCCGCATTTCTGTAATACCGTGCATAATATTATACAGACGCATGCTTTATTTTTCAAGCTTGTTTTGGAAATTTCCTATAGAAAATCCAGAGGAAATTTTGTTGAAAAAAGCGGGGAAAGGGGTTATAGTTTAGGAGGATCAGAAATCAGTGGAAAAGAGGCGGTCTTATATGGAAAAAGAGCTGTGGCAGCTGCTGGGACTGTATCTGCTGGCGGTCAACCTGGCCGCGTTCGCGCTCATGGGACTGGACAAACGCCGGGCGAAACGGGGCAAATGGCGCGTTTCTGAAAAGGCCCTGTTTCTGCCAGCTGTTCTGGGCGGCGCGCTGGGGAGTACCGCGGGAACGCGGGCCTTTCGCCACAAGACCAGACACTGGTATTTCCGCTATGGCCTCCCTCTGCTGCTCCTTCTCCAGCTTGGCGCTTTGCTCTGGCTGACCCTGCTGTCGAAGAAAAACGAATAATAGCGACCCGTATAGCTGCAAATAATTCCCTTCAAAATCCTCATGCATCCATGCAGGACGGACATTTATAGGATATCACAAAGATTTTTAGGAAAACCGCCTCCCTGTGCCGGATGCTCCAAATTTCAAAAATGCAAGTCTGTTTTTCTTGACTTGCATTTTTCTTTGTGTTATAACTTTAATACGCTAAGGCAATAGCTTGAAGCAGACGACGAGCGGCCAGGTGCGCTGAATTTATCAATTGAGAGGAATGGATCCATATGAGTATTCAAAATGAGTATCTGAACGGTTTGATGAAGCGGGTTATCCAGCGCGACCCCGCCGAGCCGGAATTCCACCAGGCGGTGCGTGAGGTACTTACCTCTTTGGCTCCCGTGGCCAACGCCCGGCCTGAGCTGATTCGGGAAGGCGTGATGGACTGTCTGGTGGAGCCGGAACGCACCATCAAGTTCCGGGTGCCCTGGGAGGACGACAAGGGGAATATCCATGTCAACCGGGGCTTCCGGGTGCAGTTTAACAGCGCCATCGGCCCCTACAAGGGGGGCCTGCGCTTCCACCCCTCGGTGAACGAGAGCATCATCAAATTCCTGGGCTTTGAGCAGACCTTCAAAAACAGCCTCACCGGCCTGCCCATCGGCGGCGGCAAGGGCGGCTCCGACTTTGACCCCCACGGCAAGTCAGACGCCGAGGTGATGCGGTTCTGCCAGTCCTTCATGAACGAGCTGTTCAAGTATATCGGCCCGGACACCGACGTGCCCGCTGGCGACATCGGCGTGGGCGCCCGGGAGATCGGCTACCTCTTCGGCCAGTATAAGCGGCTGAGCAACGAGTTCACCGGCGTGCTCACCGGAAAGGGCCTGACCTACGGCGGCTCCCTGGCCCGGAAGGAGGCCACCGGCTACGGCCTGTGCTACTTCGCCGACAATCTGCTGAAGGATCACGGCAAGAGCTTCGAGGGCTCCACGGTGGTGGTGTCCGGCTCCGGCAACGTGGCCATCTACGCCTGCGATAAGGCCACCCAGCTGGGCGGCAAGGTGGTGGCCATGTCCGACTCCAACGGCTACGTCTACGACAAAGACGGCATCGACCTGGAGCTGATGAAGCGGATCAAGGAGGTGGAGCGGGGCCGCGTCAAGGAGTACGCCCAGCGCAAGGCCGGCGCGGAGTACCATGAGGGCTGCGTAAACATCTGGAATGTCCCCTGTGACATCGCCCTGCCCTGCGCCACCCAGAACGAGCTGCCCCTGGAGGGGGCCAAAGCCCTGATTCAGAACGGATGCTTCGCCGTGGTGGAAGGCTCCAACATGCCCTCCACCCCCGAGGCCATGGACGCCCTCCAGGCGGCCGGAATTCTGTTCGCCCCCTCCAAGGCCGCCAACGCCGGCGGCGTGGCGGTGTCCGCTCTGGAGATGAGCCAGAACTCCATGCGCTTCTCCTGGACCTTTGAGGAGGTGGACAACCGCCTCAAAACCATCATGACCGACCTGTACCACAACGCCTCCCGGGCCGCTGAGCAGTACGGCATGGCGGGCAACCTGGTGGCCGGCGCCAACATCGCGGGCTTCCTGAAGGTGGCCGACTCCATGCTGGCCTACGGCCTGGTGTAAGGAGGGAGCCGGATGAATAACTACGCCTATCGGGTATTGGAGCGGCTCCGCCAGAAGTATCCCAGCGAGCCGGAGTACCTCCAATCCGTCCAGACCTGGCTGGAGATGATCGACCCCGCCCTGGACGACCCCCGCTATGAGAAGCTGGACCTGCTCACCCGGATGGTGGAGCCGGAGCGGATGGTCACCTTCCTGGTGCCCTGGACGGACGACCAGGGGAACGCCCACACCAACCACGGCTACCGGGCGCAGTTCAACAGCGCCATCGGCCCCTACAAGGGAGGCCTGCGCTTTCACCCCTCGGTGAACACCAGTGTGGTCAAGTTCCTGGGCTTTGAGCAGACCTATAAAAACGCCCTCACCGGCCTGCCCATCGGCGGCGCCTCCGGCGGGGCGGACTTCGACCCCCGGGGCAAAAGCGACCGGGAGATCATGCGCTTCTGCCAGTCCTTTATGAACTCCCTGTACCGCTACATCGGCGCGGACACCGACATTCCCGCCGGCGACATCGGCGTGGGAGCCAGGGAGATCGGCTACCTTTACGGTCAGTACAAGCGCCTGCTGAGCAAGGCGGAGAGCTCCGCCCTCACCGGCAAGGGCCTGACCTACGGCGGCAGCAAGGTCCGGCTGGAGGCCGCCGGCTCCGGCACCGTCTACTTCCTGGCCCGGATGCTGGAGAGCAAGGGGGACACTCTGGAGGGTAAGACCATCGCGGTGTCCGGCTTTGGCAACATGTCCTGGGGCGTGTGCCGCAAGGCGGCGGAGCTGGGGGCGAAGGTAGTTACCCTGTCCGGCCCGGACGGCTATATCTATGACCCGGACGGCGTCACCACCCAGGAAAAGCTGGACTATCTGCTGGAGATGCGGGACAACGGCAAGGACCGGGTGTCCGCCTACGCCCGCCGGTTCGGGGTGGAGTTCTTCCCCGGCAAGAAGCCCTGGGAGGTCAAAACGGACATTGTGATCCCCTGCGCCACCCAGAACGAGCTGGACGTGGAGGACGCCATCTGTATCCTGGCCAACGACACGCGCTACTATGTGGAGGGGGCCAACATGCCCGCCACCGCCGAGGCCATGAAGCTGCTGCGCCTCAGCCCCAAGATTCTCACGGCGGGGGCCAAGGCCTCCGGCTCCGGCGGCGTGGCGGTGTCCGCCCTGGAGATGGCCCAGAACTCCATCCGCTACAACTGGACCCGGGCCGAGGTGGACGACAGGCTGCGCCAGATCATGGGCGGCATCTACGACGCCTCCGCCGCGGCCGCCAAGGAGTACGGCCTGGGGGATGACCTGATCGCCGGCAATGACATCGCCGCCTTCCAAAAGATTTCTGAGGCGATGATCGCCCAGGGGCTGTAAGCCATAAAACGCGGGGACGCACCTCACGGCGCGTCCCCGTTTTTCGCCTTGGATTCAGGCCCGAAGCTGGGCCAGCGCGAATTCCACATAGAGGCTGGCGGCAATGGGCAGGCAGTTCTCGTCGATGTCAAAGCCGGGGGTGTGGTGGGCCAGCCGGGAGCCGGGGACGGCGGCACCGCCGCTGCCCACAAAGGCGTAGACCCCCGGGACGGCGGCGATGATCTCCGCCATGTCGTCGCCTCCCAGGGAGAGCGCCTTGGGGACCAGATTGCCCTGACCCACCACCCGCTCAACCACGGAAACCGTCTCGGCGTAGACCCCGGCGTCATTGATGAGGGCACGGGTGAAGGACTCGTTCTCCACTTGGGCAGAGGTGTTGTACAGCGCCGCCACGCTCCGGGCGGTGTCGGCGATTTTGCTGTTTATCATGGCCCGGGTGGCCTCGGAGAAGCAGCGGAGGGTACCCTCAATCACCGCCTCCCTGGCTACGATGTTGTAGCCCTCCCCGGACCGGAGCACCCCCACCCCGATGAGGGCGGGGTCGGTGGGATTTTTCAGTCGGCCCACGATCCCTTGGAGGGCGGTCACAATCTGGGCGGCGGCGTAGAGGGCGTCCGCCCCCAGCTCGGGGGTGGATACGTGGGCGCTTTTCCCAAAAACCCGGATGGTGAAGTGGTCCACCGAGGCGTTTTCCGCCCCCGGGTTCATGGCCACCTGTCCCACCGGCAGGTCGGACTGCATGTGGATGCCGAAGGAGCGTTCCGCCCCTCCCAGTGCGCCGTCCCGGACAAAGAGGACCGCCCCGGCGCCGTACTCCTCCCCGGGCTGAAATACCAGGGCAATCTCCCCGGCAAAGGTGTTCTCCAGCCGCTTCAGCGCCCGGGCAGCTCCCAGAAGGGCGGCGGTGTGGGCGTCGTGGCCGCAGGCGTGCATCACACCGGGACATTGAGAGGCGTAGGGCACATTCTTTTCGTCCTGAATAGGGAGCGCGTCAGTGTCCGCCCGGAGGACGATTTTTTTGCCCGGCCCCTTCTTTCCCTGGATGGTCCCCAGCACGCCGGTCTCTCCCACCCGCCGGGTAGGGATACCGACGGCGTTCAGCTCCTTCTCGACGCGCCGGGCGGTGTGGTACTCCTTCATGCTCAGCTCCGGGTGGCTGTGGAAGTGGCGGCGCAGGGACACGATGTAGTCCCGGTCCCGCTCAATACAGGGATGGATCGCCATATTCATTCACCTCAAATTGAAAGGATAGGATTCCCGCCCCCTTCGGGGGCGGGAATTTCATGTCAAAACGCGGGGATGTAGGTGCCCTGGTAGATATCCTGGATGGCCTGGGCGGTCTCCTCGGACTGATAGGCCCTCAACACTTTCTGGTAGACCTCGTTGTTCAGGTCGGCTGTGCGGCAGGCGATGATATTAATGTAGGGGTTGTCACTGCCGGGCTGGACCTGCTCCACATAGATGGCCTCGTCGATGTTCAGGCCGTTGTCAATGGCGTGAGCCCCGTTGACAAAGGCGGCGGCCACGTCGGGCAGGAGGCTGGCGGTGTTGGAGGCCTCCACCTCCACAAACTCCAGGTTCAGGGGGTTGGAGGTGATATCCTTCAGCTCGGGCATATACCCGGCGGCGGGGTCCACCTCCAGCAGGCCCGCGGACTCCAGAATCTTGAAGCAGCGGCCCTCGTTGGTGGCGTCGCTGGGGACGGCAATCTTGTCCCCCGCCTTCAGCTCGCTGACATCGGTGATCTTGTCGGAGTAGAGGGACAGCGGGGCCACGATGGTGTCGCCCAGGACGGAGATGTTATAGTTCATTTTCTCAATCTCGTTGTTGAGGTAGGCCTTGTGCTGGAAGGCGTTCAGGTCGATCTCCCCAGCGTCCAGGGCGTTGTTGGGCAGGGCGTACTCGGCGAACTCGATCAGCTCCACCTTAATGTTCTCCGCGGCCAGAAGCTCGTTGACGGTGTCCCACTGCTGGTTGTTGGCGCCCACCACGCCTACGGTGACCACGGTGGGCTCGGTGGTGGGAGTACCGCTGGCGTCAGAGCCGGTGGTGGAGCTGGAGCCAGGATTGGAGCCGGTGGTGGAGCTTCCGCCAGGGCCTCCGCCGTTTCCGCCGCAGGCGGCCAGAGACAGGGCCAGGGCCGCGGTCAGCGCGAGAGATAAGAGCTTTTTCGTTTTCATGTTAATTCCTCCTAAAATGCTGAGATTTCTATTTTTCCGCCCGGTTAGAGCGGGAGAACAGACCGATTAATGGGTCGCCTTTTTGGCGATGAAGGTGCCCGCCGCCTGGACAACGCTCACCAGAACCACAATGATGAGGATGACCGTCCAGGTAATCTGGGGCAGATGCTTGCTGTGGCCGTACATAACGGCGAAGTTGCCCAGACCGCCCGCGCCGATGGTGCCGGCCACGGCGGTGAAGTTAATCAGAGAGACGATGGTGATGGTCACGCCCCGGGTGATACCAGGGATCGCCTCCTTTAAATAGACCCGCCAGACAATCTCCCAGGGGGAGGAGCCCATGGCCTGGGCCGCCTCGATAAGGCCGGCGGGGACTTCCGCCAGGGCGCTCTCGGTCTGCCGGCCCAAAAAGGGGATAGTGCCGAAGAGCAGGGGGATGATGGCGCCCTTGACCCCGATACCGGCGCCCACAATCAGGCGGCTCAGGCCCAGCAGCAGGATGGCCAGCAGAATAAACGGAATGGAGCGGAAAAAGTCACAGATTTTGCCCAGGATAAAATTTACCATCCGGTTCTGTAAAATGCCGCCCTCCTTGGTTGTAAACAGAAATACCCCGAAGGGGATGCCCAGTACCAGGGAGATGGCCCCGGAGATGCCCACCATCTGGATGGTCTGCCAGAAGGCCTGCCACAGCTGGTCGGAGCGGGCCACCACGTCCGGGATGATTTGGTTCAGCAGGTCAGCCATGGGCGATCACCTCCACCAATACATTTTTCTTTGATAAGTATTCTGTCGCGGCGGACACCTTATCGTGTCCTCCCCCGGCGATGACCACCAGGCCCCCCAGGGGGTTGCCGTCGATCAGCTCAATGTTGCCCAGGAGAATGTTGATATCCAGCTCAAACTGCCGGGACAGGGTGGAGATCAGCGCTTCGGAGGTGCTGCGCTCCAGATAGTTCAGCCGGAGCAGATACTCCCCAGGCTTGAGCTGGATGGGGTGGGCCGGGTCGTCCAGCAGCTCCCGGATGCGGGAGAGGTTGGAGGTGCTGTCTACAAATTTCCGGGTGACCGCTTTCTGGGGGGAGGCAAAGATGTGAAATACGTCCCCCTGTTCCACCACCTGCCCGTTCTCCATCACATACACCTGGTCGCAGATTTCCTTGACCACCTGCATTTCGTGGGTGATAATCACAATGGTGATGCCCAAGGAGCGGTTGACCTCCTTCAGCAGAGCGAGGATGGAGCGGGTGGTCTCCGGGTCCAGGGCGCTGGTGGCCTCGTCGCTGAGGAGGACCTCCGGGTCGTTGGCCAGAGCCCGGGCGATGGCCACCCGCTGCTTCTGCCCTCCCGAGAGCTGAGAGGGGTAGGCGTCCGCTTTGTCCGCCAGACCCACCAGGTCCAGCAGCGATTTTACTTTTTCGCTGATCTCCTGTTTGCTTCTGCCCCTCAAGGGATAGGCCACGTTGCCGTAGACCGTGCGGGAGGCGAAGAGGTTAAAGTGCTGGAAGATCATTCCAATCTTCTTCCGCTTCTCCCGCAGCTGCTTTTCGCTCAGGGCGGTGAGCTCCGCGCCCCCGACGGTGACCGTCCCTTCCGTGGGCCGCTCCAGCAGATTGACGCACCGGGCCAGAGTGGATTTTCCCGCCCCGGAAAAGCCGATGACACCGGCGATTTTTCCCTTCTCAATGTGAAGGCTGACATCCTTGACCGCCTCCACCGTCTGTTTCCCCGTCTCAAAGCGCTTTGAGACGTGTTCCAATCGAATCATCTGGACTCCTCTTTTCTGTTGGCGTGTTCACAGAATAGCACAAAACCCGCCCCGGGTGTTAATACCCAAAATCAGGGACGGGTTATAGGTTAAAACTATAGCAAAGAAAGTGGGCTACAGCAGAATGGACTTGCGTACCTCGGACAGGTACAGCTTCCCAAGACGGCTGAGCTGACTGCCCCGGCGCTGGATATAGCCGATGTGCATGACGCCGCCCTCCACCAAGGGAATGGTTTTATACTCTGAGCCATTGAGCGGACGGCAGATAATCCCGGAGCAAAGCGTATAGCCGTTGAGTCCCTTCATCAGGTTGAGGACGGTGGCCCGGTCGCCCACCCGGATGAGCTGCCGGTACTGATAGGTGCTCATCACCTCCTCGGAGAGGAACAGGGAGTTCTGCTTGCCGATCTCAAAGGCGATGCAGGGATAAGGCTCCAGGTCCGCCATGGTCAGCCGTTCCCGCCCCGCCAGGGGGTGCTCGCCCCAGAGATAGACGCAGGTGGCGCAGTCCCGCAGGGGATGGAACTCCAGATTGTGTTCCTCAAAGAGCTTGGTCAGGTATTTTTCGTTAAAGTCATCCAAATATAAAATGCCCAGCTCGCTTTTATAATCCCGGACATTCTCGATGCACTCGTAGGTCCGGGTCTCCAGCACGGAAAACTCATACTCCTCCATCCCCACCTTGCGTACCATCTCCACAAACGCGTTGATGGCGAAGGTGTAGTGCTGGGTGGAGACGGAGAACTTCTTCCGGGACTGCCCGGCCACAAACCGGTCCTCCAGCAGGGCGTACTGCTCGCATACCTGCCGGGCGTAGTTGAGAAACTCCTCCCCCTCCGCCGTGAGGGTCACCCCCCGGTTGGACCGGCGGAACAGCTCAAAGCCGATCTCTTCCTCCAGCTCCTTCACCGCGCTGGACAGGCTGGGCTGGGAGATATAAAGGCTCTTGGCGGCGGAGTTCACCGAGCCGCTGTCTGTAATGGCGATGATATATTTCAACTGCTGTAGTGTCATAATTCCTCTCCTTGAACGAAACAGCCCCCCGGCGCGCGCCGGCGCCGGGGGCTGCGTTACGCTGAAGCTGTTACAGTGCCTCCAGGCCCCGTTTCAGGCCCTGGAGCATATAAGCGCCCGCCACCGCGCCCTGATCAGGGACGCCGGCGGCCTTGGCGGCGAACACGGCGGCCTTGCCGAATTTGGGGGTCATGGCCTTGGTGGCCTCCACCCCCTGGACCGCGCCCTCGCAGGCGGCGGCGATCACAGCGGACAGATCGCCCCCTTGGTCCGCGGCTTTCTGAGCCGCCTCCCCGGCGGGGGACACCGCGTCCAAAATGGTTCGGTCCCCCAGCTGGCACTTGCCCCGCTTCTGGATGCCGGCGGCGAAGGCGGTGAGGTAAGCCGCCAGCTCCCAGGGTCCCAGCTCCCCCTTGCCCTTGAGAGCCTTGCCCCCCTCCATAATCCCGCTGGACATCAGGGTGCCCATGGTGGAGGGGACCACGCTGGACATCTTCATCCCCGCCTTCATCAGGGTCTTGCCCACGTCCCCGGCCTCCATATTCTCCTGGAGCAGGCCGGGCAGGGCGCCGTAGCCCTTGTCCATGGTCAGCCCCAGGTCGCCGTCGCCCATCCGGGCGTCCATGTCGCACAGCTCCTCCCTCTTCTCCGCGAAGATGGTGGCCACCCCCTGAAAAAGGGCGGGGAGCTGTTCACAGGTAATGGTGTTCATATCTGTATCCTCCCTGCATCACACCTGGGTGTAGAAGGGGGTGTGGACGGGCATGTCAATCCACCGCTTCATCTCGTCATTCGCCACTTTACAGAGGGAGATGGAAGCGCCGGCCATCTCCATGGAGGTGGCGTACTCGCCCACGAAGGTACGGTAAGTTTTGATGCCCTTCTCGTCCAGCAGCTTGCGCACGCTGCCGCTGAGGATGTACAGCTCCTCGATGGAGGTGGCCCCCAGGCCGTTGATGAGGACACAGACCTCCTCGCCGGAGGCCACGGGCATGTCCTTCAAAATGGTGTCAACCGACTCCTTCGCCAGCTCGTCGGCGGTCTTGATGGGCCCGCTCCACACGCCGGGCTCCCCGTGGATGCCCATGCCCATAGCCATCTCGCCCTCGGCCAGGGTGAAATTGGGGTGGCCCACCTCGGGGATGACGCAGGGGGTGAGGGCGAAGCCCACGGTGCGGGTGTTGTCCTTGGCCAGCTGGGCGGCGGCCAGCACCTCATCCAGAGTGCCCATCTGAGCGGCCCTGGCCCCGGCGCACTTGTACATAAAGAAGATTCCAGCCACACCCCGGCGGGTGGCGGGGTCGGCGTTGGAGATCACATCGTCCGCGCCCACGATGGATTTGGTGGGGATATCGTCCATGTCACACATCTCGGCGGCCATGTCGAAGTTCATGATGTCGCCGGTGTAGTTGCCATAGAGGTACAGAATGCCGGCGCCGGCCTCCACCTCCTTGGAGATGTTGTAGATCTGCTCGGCGGAGGGGGACTGGAACACACTGCCCACGCCGCAGCCGTCCAGCAGGCCCTCACCCACGTAGCCCAGGAACAGGGGGAGGTGTCCGGTTCCGCCGCCGGTGATAATGGCCACCTTGCCCGGCTTCTTCTCCGCCACGCAGTAGCAGCGCAGGTCGTCCGCGGCGTACTTCACCTGGCTGTGGGCGGCGTAAATGCCCCGAAGCATGTCGTCGGTATAGGCCTCTGGCGCGTTGATGATCTTTTTCATATGGAGAACCTTCTTTCCCGCAAAATCGGGCCGGCCTGCCCCGGCGGGACAGGCCGGCATCGTCGGCTTCCATTATAACTGTTTTTTTCGGATTCTTCAATCCCTGTTTGTGGATTTTTACTGAAAATATCAGGGCTGCTTGCCGATGTAGGCCAGAATTCCGCCGTCCACATAGAGGATGTGGCCATTGACAAAATTAGAGGCGTCGGAGGCCAGGAAAACCGCCGGCCCCATCAGGTCCTCGGGGACGCCCCAGCGGCCCGCCGGGGTCTTGGATACGATGAACTGGTCAAAGGGGTGGCGGCTGCCGTCGGCCTGCCGCTCCCGGAGGGGGGCGGTCTGCTGGGTGGCGATGTAGCCCGGGCCGATGCCGTTGCACTGGATGTTGGCCCCACCGTACTCCGAGCAGATGTTCCGGGTGAGCATCTTCAGCCCGCCCTTGGCGGCGGCGTAGGCGGAGACGGTCTCCCGGCCCAGCTCGCTCATCATGGAGCAGATGTTGATGATCTTGCCGCGTCCCCGCTCCACCATGCCGGGGATCACCGCCTTGGCGCAGATGAAGGGGCCGATCAGGTCGATGTCCACCACCTGCCGGAAATCCTCCACGCTCATTTCAGTCATAGGGACGCGTTTGATCACGCCGGCGTTGTTCACCAGGATATCCACGCCGCCCAGATCGGCCTCGATTTTGCGCGTCAGCTCGGCAACCTGTCCCTCGTCGGTGACGTCGGCGATATAGCCCCGGGCCTCAATCCCCTTGGCGGCGTAGTCGGCCATAGCCCTTTCCAGATTGGACTGGCCGCGGCAGTTGAAGGCGATTTTCGCTCCCGCGACCGCCAGGGCCTCCGCTATGGCGAATCCGATGCCGTAGGCCCCCCCGGTGACCAGGGCCACCCGGCCGGTGAGATCAAACATGTTTCTCATTGGTGTTCCTCCTCTTTATTTAACATCCCCGCCGCTTGGGAAAACGGCGGGGATTGGCTACGTAATCAGGCGATGGAATAGGTCCCCCGGACCAGCAGCTTCACATCGCCGGAGGCGGTGAGGGAGCGGTCGGGGATGGTACACAGGTACAGATGGTTGCGGGTCAAGGACGCCCCGGTGTTGACGGTGCCGCCGGAGGTCATGTCGATCAGCGCCGGGGCGCTGTCCGCGGTTACAGTGACCGTGCCGACGCGCGGCAGCGCCTCACAGCCCACGCCCAGAGACATGACCTGGCCGCTGGACATGGACACCAGCGTGTAGGAGGCGGAACCGCCGAGGCTGCCGCCAACCGCCCCTCCCTGCTGGAGGTACTGGTTGATCTGGGCGGTAAAGGCTTTGGTCAGCTCCGCCTGCTTGACGGCGGCGCTCTCCTCCACCTGCTTGACAATCTGGGGGATCGCGGTCTGGTTCAGATAGCTGAGGGTAACCAGGGGGTCGCTCTGGTCGCCTCCCGCGGCCAGAGCCGCCACCGTGCCCAGCAGCATGGCGGACAGGGCCAGCGCCCCCAGGCGAACGGTCCAGCGCTTGTCCAGTTTTTTCATAGGTACGACGCTCCTTCTCTTATGTAGGTCCCGCCGGAGGGCGGGACCTGTTGTTACACCATCGTCTCCGGGTGGAGGCCGAAGCTCACCGCGATGGCGTTGTCCACCTGGCGCATCACGCCGTCGTCCAGACGGCCCATCTTCTCCCGCAGGCGGCGCTTATCCAGGGTGCGCACCTGCTCCAGCAGAATCACAGACTCCTTGGGCAGGCCGCAGCTCAGGGGAGCCACCGAGATATGGGTGGGCAGCCGGGCCTTTCCCGTCTGGGAGGTAATGGCCGCGGCAATCACGGTGGGACTGTGCCGGTTGCCGGTGTCGTTCTGCACAATGAGGACAGGGCGCACGCCCCCCTGTTCACTGCCCACCACGGGGCTCAAATCGGCATAGAAGATGTCGCCTCGTTTTACGCTGTTATCCAAGTACATTCACACTCCGCTGGAAGATAGCACCGCGTTACAGCCGAAGGAATCGTATGTAACGCTGTACTATGATTCTCCCACGGGGCGGCGAGGATTATACCTCACCAGGAAAGAGAATTTGGGCCGTCATAGGACCGCACCCGGCCCCGGCCCACTCCAAAGCCCGCCGCGCCCTGCAAACCCGGGGGGAAACGCCCCCCTGTGCTCCACCTCATCCTATGTCCGGACAAGCCGGGCGGTCACGGCGGGGGACAGGCGGCTTGAGAGCCTGTCCCCGGAATTTTCAGCGGATTTTCACAGAATCCGGGCGCCGTCCTCAAAATAGAGGCGGGGAACCCGGGGGGTAAGCTGGCATAACAATTCATAGGAGATCGTCCCGGCCAGCTTTGCCGCCCGCCGCGTCAATTTCGGTCCGTAGACGGTGGCCACCTCGCCGGGCTGTACATCCTCCAGGCCGGTGACGTCCACCATACACATATCCATGCAGATCCGGCCTACAATGGGGCATGGAATACCGCGAATCAGCATGTCCATCTCGTTGGACAGAGCTCGGGGGTAGCCGTCCCCGTAGCCGATGGGCACAACGGCCAGCCTGGAAATCTGGCGCAGCGTGGCGGCGCGGCCGTAACTGATAAAGCTCCCAGCGGGGAGGGTTCGGACAACGGCGATCCGGCTTTTCACCGTCATCACCGGCTTTAAGCCCGGGTTGTCCATTCCGGGCGCGGGGCAGTAGCCGTACAGGGCGATGCCGGGGCGGATCATGTCCATACTCATCCAAGGGTAGTTTAACACGGCGGCGCTGGCCGCGCAATGGTAAATTTTAAAATTGACGCCCTGATCGCGCAGTTTCCCGCGGACGTCCTCAAACCGATTCATCTGGGTCCGGGTGTACGCTTCACTGCCGTCGGCGTCGGCGAAGTGGGTAAAAATGCCCTCCGCTTCCAGGCCGGGCAGAGCGCACAGGGCGTCGATGTCCATGGCGGTGTCTTCCAGCGTTTTCTCATCGTGGTCCGCCGCATAGAAAAACCCCAGCCGTCCCATGCCGGTATCCAGCTTGACATGGATCTTCAGCGTCTTTCCGGTCTTGACCGCGGCGGCGGAGAGGGCTTCCCCAGTGGCCAGGTCGCCCACCGTCTGAGTGACGTCATACTCCAGCAGCTCAGGGGCCAATTCCACCGGAGTCTGGCCCAGGCACAGAATGGGGATGACAATCCCCGCCCGGCGCAGCTCGACCGCCTCGTCCAGGCAGGCCACCGCCAGCATATCCGCCCCCAGCTTCTGGAGCTTCCGCCCAATGGGAACCGCCCCGTGGCCGTAGGCGTTGGCCTTCACCAGGCCCAGAAATTTGGCCTTCGGCGCCAGCCCCCGCAGCAGGCGGTAGTTGCGCGCCAGGGCGTCCAGGTCGACCTCCGCCCAGGCGCGGACCATTTGTCTGTCTGTCATTGGTATCACTCTTTACATTGTAAAATCGGTCAATTCGCACGCGATTACCCGGAAGCCGTCCACGCTGATTTCGCCCTTTACCAGGGCGTGGGTGGAGGCGTCGAACCACAGGACGGTCTCAGTGCCCGCTCCCGGCGAGCCGGTCGGGTCGCCGCAGTCCACCCGGAGCAGAGCTCCGTCCTCCTCCATGGCGCAGGCGGTGATATAGCCGGACTGGGCCTCCTCCAGCAGGGCGGGCAAAGCGGAGATAGGGGTAAGCCCGGTATCGTCCAGCGGGCCGGTCTCCACCGACACGCCGTCAAACTCCAAAAGGTTCTCCTCCCCCGTGAGCCGGGCGGTAAGGCCCGCCACCGTCTCCGGAGCGGAGAGGGTCAGCGTGGCCTCCTCGCCGGACACCGCGACGGCCATTTCATACTGGTACACCCGCTGTCCGTAGTCGGCGGTGACCGCCGCCTGGGCCGCGCAGCGGTCCATGGCCAGATACTCCCCCCGGATGGTCAGGGCCAGCTCCTCCGCCTCGCTCACCCCCGCGCTCCCGCAGCCGGCGAGGAGGGTTATCATTAGTACGCAAAGCACCAGCTTGCGCACGGCGTTACCTCCATACTCAAATCTCAGACCACTGCCGCAGGACCTGGGGGATGGCCTCGATCAGGTCGGTGGGCAGCATGGCGTATTCGCCAAGGCTCGCGGCGCAGGCGTCCCCCGCCGCGCCGTGGTAAAAAACGGCGTCCGCCGCCAGCTCCGCCGTATTGTCCCCCTCCCGGCGTTCTCCGCGCAGGTGCTTCTGACCCAGGAGGGCGGCAATCATCCCCGCCAGCGCGTCCCCAGAGCCGCCCTTGGCCATGCCAGGGTTGCCGGTGGTATTGACCCAGGCCGAGCCGTCCAGCGCGGCGGTAATGGTGCCCTGACCCTTGAGAACCAGCACACAGCCGTGGTCCCGGGCAAACTCCCGGGCGGCGGTGAGACGGTCCCGGATGGGCAGGGCGCAGCCGGTCAGCCGGGAAAACTCCCCCTCATGGGGAGTGAGGACGGTGAGAGCGGAGCGTTTGTCCAATACATCTATATGCCCGGAAAGGGCGTTTATGCCATCGGCGTCCAGCACAATAGGGACGTCCAGGTCCGCCAGCAGGCGGAGCACCAGCGCTTCCACCTCTGGAGCCCGTCCCAATCCGGGACCGATGAGGGCCGCGTCACAGCCCCTCGCTTTGTCCAAAATGGCGTCATAGTCCTCCGGCAGGGGAAACGGCATGGCCTCGTCGCACTTGATGGCGATGATGGGGTAGATATCCCAGGGCACCCCTAAGTACACCAGCCCCGCCCCGGCGCGCAGAGCGGCTTTTGCCGCCAGAACGGGCGCGCCGGTGTACCCCTCCGACCCGGCAAGGATGAAGAGTTTCCCAAAATCCCCCTTGTGGGCGGCGCGGGGACGGCGGGGCAGTCCGTTGTTGGGGGAGTCCACCATCTCCAGCCGGGGCAGGTCCCGGAACATCTCCCACTCCAGGTTGTGGGGGATGCCGATGTCCACGGCGCGGACTTCCCCGGCCCGGGCGGCACCCTCTCCCACATACAGCCCCGGCTTGGGGCGGGTAAAGGTGACGGTTTTGGTGGCCTGGACAGCCTCGCCTAAAATCTCCCCGGTATCGGCGTTCACCCCGGAGGGGATGTCGCAGGAGACCACCGTCCGCCCGTTCATCAGCCGGACGGCGGCGGCGAAGGGGCCGGTCACAGGCCTGGTCAGGCCGATGCCGAACAGGGCGTCCACCATACAGTCGCAGGTGGACAGCCAGGCGGAAATCTTCTGCTGTTCAAAGGTGAATGTGGCCTCCGCTGTTTCCCGGTCGGTCAGGTCGATGGTGAAGTCCTCCAGACAGCCCCCGGCGGCAATCAGCCGTTCCTCCATGACCCTCTCGTCCGGGGTCATTTTGGCCCGATCGCCCACGAAAAAGGCCCGGACATGGCAGCCACCCCGCTCCATAAGCAAGCGGGCGCAGGCCATCCCGTCCCCGCCGTTGTTGCCGTGGCCGCAGAAAACCGCCACCCGGGGGGTGGGGTCGGTGTTCTTAGACTCGACGATCTCCCGAATTTTCTCCTCCTGACGCTGTTCCTCTTCAGTGGGCGGAGGAGCGTCCTTCTTGTGCATCATGATAACGCCGATGGAAGAGGCGCAAATGGATTCGTCGGGCTGGATCAGCTCCCAAACCGTGTCCGCCACAGCCTGGGCGGCGTGCTCCATCAGCTCCAGGGAGGGAACCCCCCGCTCCTCAATGGCCCGGCGGTCCAGCTCCTTCATCTGGGCGGCGGTGGCTAAGGGTAACATAGGATACCTCCTATTTCAAAAACCCGTTGACAATCTGCTCCTCGGCCTCCTTTTCGGTGAGGCCCAGGGTCATGAGCTTGGTGAGCTGTTCCCCGGCGATCTTGCCGATGGCCGCCTCATGGACCAGCTGGGCGTCCAGACAGTTGGCGGTAACCTCGGGAATGGCGGAGACCACACCCTCGTCCATGATGATGGCGTCACACTCGGAGTGGCCGTAGCAGGCGGCGTTGCCGTTGATCCGGGCCAGGAATACCTGCCGGGACTGGCCCCGGGCCACCGAGCGGGAGATCACATTGGTGTGGCAGCCCTCGCCGTCCAGGTCCACGGTGAAGTCGGACTTAGCCAGCTGTTTGCCGTGGGTCATGACTTTCTCTTTGATGATGAGAGTGGAATGGGGCCCCAGCTTGGCGGTGGTGGTACGGACGGTGGAGTCCACCCCCTTGATCTGGGTGGTCTCCATCTCCATGTAGCCCCCCTCGTCCAGCTCTACCACCGTGGTGGGGTTCATGATATTCTCGCCGGAGCCGTCCCCCTCACCGTAGTGCTTTTCCACATAGCGCACCCGGGCGTTTTTCCCCACGTGGAAGGTGTGGATGCCCGAGTGCTCGGAGGACTGCTCGCCGCAGTTGTGGATGCCGCAGCCGGCGATGATAGTCACGTCGCTGTCCTCGCCGATGAAGAAGTCGTTGTACACCATATCCTTCAGCCCGCTCATGCTCAGCACCACCGGGATGTGGACCGACTCATTCCTCGTCCCCGGCTTGATGATGATGTCGATGCCGTCCTTGTCCGTCTTGGTGACAATGTCGATGTTGGCGGTGGTGTTCCGCCCCGCCTTCTGGCCATTGGCCCGGATGTTGTAGGCCCCCTCCGGGACCTCATGGAGCCCGGCCACCTGCTCCAGCAGGCTCTTCTGGATCGCGTCCATGATAAACTCCTCCTTTACCGCACCTTATCCGCCAGCGCCCCGCACACACCGGGGGCGCCGCCCAGCAGAGTGGGCAGGACATCCTTCCGGGGACCGTCGTTGATGACCCGGCCGTCAGCCAGGACGATGATCCGGTCGGCGATGTTCAGAATCCGCTCCTGGTGGGAGATGATAAGAATGGAGCCGTTAATCTTCTTGTGCAGCTGCTCAAAGACCTGGATCAGGTTGGTAAAGGACCACAGGTCGATGCCGGCTTCCGGCTCGTCAAAGACGGACAGGCTGGTGCCCCGGGCCATGATGGTGGCGATCTCGATGCGCTTGAGCTCGCCGCCGGACAGGGAGGCGTCCACCTCCCGGTCGATATAGTCCTTGGCGCACAGGCCCACCTCGGACAGGTAATTACAGGCCTCGGGCACGCCGATGTCCTTGCCGCTGGCCAGGGTAATCAGGTCCTTCACCGTCAGCCCCTTAAACCGCACCGGCTGCTGAAAGGCGAAGCTGATGCCCTTGCGGGCCCGGTCGGTGATGGACAGCCTGGTGATATCCTCCCCGTCAAAGAGGATACGGCCCTGGGTAGGGGTGAGGATGCCAGCGATCACCTTGGCCAGGGTGGACTTGCCGCCGCCGTTGGGCCCCGTGATGGCCACGAACCGCTCGCTTATGGTCAAATTGATGTCATGCAGGATGCCTTTGCTGTCGCCGTCCTGCTCTACATCATAGCTGATATGCTGTAGTTCCAGCATGGGGAACCCTCCCTTATATCTCCGCGCCCCGGCAATGGATCGCCGGAGCCTTTGGTTTGTCCTATTCTACCATACAGTACCAATTTTGTCCATTATTATTTCCCACCGTTTTGCTGGGAATTTCTCGCTTCCCTTGGGGAAGTATGCCCGAATTTCGCCGGATCAAGACAGGGGCGCTCCGGCTGTGCAGAGCGCCCCTATTTTATCACGATATTGGCGGCTTGTCCATCTCCGCCGCGCTTTTTTCCCGGTTATTTCTCCCCCACCGGCTCCATGGACACGATGGTCCCCGCCGTCAGGTCCACGGTACACAGGGTGTCCCCCCAGTCCTTGATCTCCTCCGGCTCTCCATATCCGCCCTTGCCCTCCTTGATGGGGGTGATGAAGGTGAGCCTGGTCCCGTCCTCGCTAAAGGTAATCTCGCTGGGGGAAAGGTAGTTCGCGCCGTACATAAAATAGCGGGGGAGAAGGTCGCCAATGTCCAAGATCCGCCCCTCCGCATCCACATAGCCCATGACGCAAGCGGTCCCGTGGGAGGTGCCGAACTGGTACTCCACATAAACCGTGCCCATTTTGCCGGGATACCGGGTAAATTCATAGGTCAGGCCGGCCTCCGCCAGCTGCCGCTCCCGCTCCGACAGTACCCGCTCCATGGGGCCGCCCGAGGCGAAGAGGGCGTCCTTCAGCTTGCCGTAGACTACCGCCGCCTGAGCCCGGGTCAGGGACTGGTCCCCCGCGAAGGCGCCGCTCTCATCCGCTCCGGACAGCAGACCCAGGGCGTAATTGACCGCCACGGCCTGCCGGTATTCCTCCGGGATTTGGGTCCAGTCGGAAATCCTGTCCCGGGCCGCCTCCAGGCCCTCCCGGTCCGGAAGGGGAACCCTCTGTTCCTCCGCAATATTATACAGCACAACTGCCATCTGATACCGGGTCATGGGGGCCTCCCAATCCTGAATGCCCGCGCCCTCGTCCCAGCCGGCGTCCTCCATGGCCTGCCGGAAGGGAGCGTACCAGGGGCCAGCCACTCCATCCGGGATATCCCGGTAGAATTCCCCGGCCACAATCACGGCAAACTGGGCGCTGGTCAGGTCGGCGTCCGGCTCAAACCGGGCCAGGCCAGTCTCCGGGAAGGTACCAGTACCCACCATCGCCCCGTCATCGTTAGCCCGGTTAATGGCCTCCGCCGCCCAGTGGTTTGAGGGGACGTCCCCAAAATGGCTCTCCCATGCCAGGGCCGGCGCGGACAGGGCGACGGTCAGCGCCGCCGCAAGCGCGAAGGACAGAATTTTTTTCATTTGTGTTCCCTCCATGTAAAAGAATCCGCTTTTTAGTTTCATAATTCTATCACAATACCTCTTGCAATGCAAGGAAATCTGTGATATAAATACCTTTAGTTAAAATGTGAGGAACGGGAAAATGACGGGAAACACTCATCAGAGAGGGGCGGCCGTCGGCTGAAAGCCGCCCTGGAGGGACAGCCCGTCTGGTTCGCCCGGGAGCGGCCCCTGAGAGGGGGACGGGTTCTCCGCCGTTACCGGAGGCCAAGCGCGCGCCGCGGGCGCGAATGTGGGTGGTACCGCGGAGGGTTTACCTTTCGTCCCTGATGGTTTAGGGACGGAGGTTTTTTTATTTTGTATAAAAAACAGAGAGAGGAAGGATTTCCATGAAGCTGCGTATTCCATCGATAAAACCGCTGGCCGTTCTGTTATGCCTGATTCTGCTGGCCGCCTGTCATAGTGCTGAAACGGATTTTTCCGACGCGTCCAGCGTCGGAAAAAGTACGGACGAGTCCGTACTTTTTCCAGCCGTCAGCATAACTTTCGATCCAAATCAGGCGCAATCCATGGTCCAGCCCTCGGCGTCCGAAGACGCCCCGGACCGTTCCGCCGTTCAGGACAGTCCCTCCAGTGTCACGCCGGAGCCTGACACGGAGCCAGAACCTGAGCCGGAACCAAGCCGGAACAGCACCCTGTATGTGCTGATGTATCACCACTTTATCCGCGAGGGAGTGCCGCCTACCGACTGGGTCCTTACGGAAACCCGGCTTCGGGAGGATCTGCGATGGCTGGCCGACCACGGCTATACCACCGTCCTGCCCCGCGAGCTGGCGGCGGGGGAGCCGCTGCCGGAGCGGGCGGTAATGCTCACCTTTGACGACGGGTATGCCAGCAATTACGAGCTGGCCTTCCCCATCCTTCAGGAGTATAACGCCAAGGCGGTCATCAACCTGATCGCCGGCCATATTGTCGATGGAAAATCGGGCTTTCTCAGCTGGGACCAGTGCCGGGAGATGGACCAGTCCGGGCTGGTCGAGTTCGGGTCCCATACGAATATCCTGCATAACAGCGAGTACGGCGGCATCTCAAGGGCGCCCGGCGAGACCCAGGCGGAATATGAGGCCCGGGTGTTTCCTGATTTGCGGGCCGGCATTGACTTGATCGAGGAGAACATTGGAACAAAAGTACACCTGTTTGCCTACCCTCTGGGAAAGACGGACGACTGGGCCACGGACTTCATCCGGGAGCACTTTGATGCCACCGTCACCTCCAAAACCGGAAAGACCGATATTTCCAAGGGGCTGTACAATATGAACCGCTACAATATCTCCGCTTCAAACTCGCCAGGCAGTTTTCTGCCCGGGTAAGGCGGACGATGTTCCAGGCACCTCAAAAGTATCAGAATAAGGAGTTTTACCAATGAAAGAACAGTTAGCAAACATCAAACGCGAGGCCCTGGCCGCCTTTGAGGCGGTGGACGCCCCCGCCGCCCTGGACGAGCTGCGGGTAAAATATCTGGGCAAAAAGGGTCAGCTCACCGCCGTGCTCAAGCAGATGGGCCGGCTGTCCGCCGAGGAGCGTCCCGCCATGGGCGCTCTGGCCAACGACGTCCGGACCGCCTTGGAGAACGCCATCGAGGCCGCCGCCCAAAAGCTGGAGGCCGCCGCTCTGGAGGCCCGCCTGAAGGCCGAGGCTCTGGATGTCACCGTCCCCGGCAAGACGGTGAGGCGGGGACACAAGCACCCCATGTACCGCGCCCTGGACGAGATTAAGGACATCTTTGTGGGCATGGGCTTCACCGTGCTGGACGGCCCGGAAATCGAGCTGGCCGAGCTGAATTTTGACCGCCTCAACGCCGAGGAGGGCCACCCCTCCCGGGACTGGTCGGATTCCTTCTATTTTGACCAGGACGCCCGGGTGATGCTCCGGTCCCAGACCTCCCCCATGCAGGTGCGGGCCATGGACACCATGCCTCTGCCCATCCGCATCATCGCCCCCGGCCGGGTCTACCGCAAGGACGAGATTGACGCCACCCACTCCCCCATGTTCCACCAGGTGGAGGGGATGGTCATCGACAAGAATGTCACCATGGCCGACCTGAAAGGAACCCTGAACCTCCTGGCCGAGGAGCTGTTCGGCAAGGGCACCGTCACCCGGTTCCGCCCCCACCACTTCCCCTTTACCGAGCCGAGCTGCGAGATGGATGTCCAGTGCCACAAGTGCGGCGGCGCGGGCTGCCCCACCTGCAAGGGCGAGGGCTGGATTGAGCTGCTGGGCGCGGGGATGATCCACCCCAACGTGCTGCGTATGGCCCACATCGACCCGGAGGAGTGGTCCGGCTGGGCCTTCGGCATGGGCCTGGAGCGCACCGCCATGCGCCGCTTCAAAATCGCCGACCTGCGGCTGATTTTCGAAAACGACGCGCGGTTCCTGGAGCAGTTTTAAGAAAGGGGTACAGACACTATGAATTTATCCAGAAAATGGCTCAACGAGTTTGTTGAGATTGACGCCGGCGACCGGGAGTTCGCCGAGGCCATGACCCTGTCCGGCTCCAAGGTGGAGCTGACCCACGACATGGGCGGGGAGATTTCCAACGTGGTGGTGGGCCGCATTGAGAAGATGGAGCGCCACGAGAACAGCGACCACATGTGGGTCTGCCAGTTAGACGTGGGCAAGGAGGAGCCCGTCCAGGTCGTCACCGGGGCCTGGAACATCCACGAGGGGGATTTGGTCCCCGTGGCCCTGCACAATTCCACTCTGCCCGGCGGGAAGAAAATCACCAAGGGCAAGCTGCGGGGGGTGCTGTCCAACGGGATGCTGTGCTCCCTGTCCGAGCTGGGCCTGGACGAGCGGGACTTCCCCTACGGCGTGATTACCGCCGCCGCCCTCCTCAACGACTACCACCCCATCGACCCGGACAAGCCCTCCATCCCCGCTGACATCCAGCCGGGGCACAAGATTTTCGGCCCGGTGGTCTGCGCCGGGGTGGGGGCCGTCGCCTCCGCCGGAAGGGGCCGCTGGTCCTGCGGTCTGATGTGGGTGGAGGACGGAAGCCCTGTGGGCACCACCGTGGAAACGGACTGCCAGAACATCCACTCCATGGACCTGGTGGCCTTCAACATCAAGACCCGCACCATCTGCACCCTGGCCGACCTCCACGCAGAGCAGAAGGAGTTCCCCCACTGCATCCCCGATGGCATTTTCGTCCTCCAGGAGGACTGCAAGCCGGGGGACGACATCAAGGCCGTCACCGGCCTGGACGACCATGTGGTGGAGTTTGAGATCACCCCCAACCGCCCCGACTGCCTGTCCGTCATCGGTCTGGCCCGGGAGGCGGCGGCCACCTTCAACAAGCCCTGCCGCTTCCACCAGCCGGAGGTGAGGGGGGGCGGCGAGGGCGTACTCCCCGAGCTGCTGGACGTGGAGACCCCCGACCCGGAGCTGTGCCCCCGGTACACCGCCCGGATGGCGCGCAATGTGAAAATAGGCCCCTCCCCCAAGTGGATGCGGGAGCGGCTGCGCTCCATGGGCGTACGGCCCATCAACAACATTGTGGATATCACCAACTACGTCATGCTGGAGTACGGCCAGCCCATGCACGCCTTTGACTACCGCTATGTGAAGGGCGGCAAGATCATCGTCCGCCGGGCCAAAGACGGCGAGGAGCTGACCACCCTGGACGGAAACGTCCGCAAGCTCAACTCCAGCATGCTGGTTATCGCTGACGACACCAGGGCGGTGGGTCTGGCCGGCATCATGGGCGGGCTGAACTCTGAGATCGCGGCCGATACGGTGGACGTGGTCTTTGAGTCCGCCAACTTCGACGGCACCACCATCCGCAAGACCGCCCTGGCCCTGGGGATGCGCACCGAAGCCTCCGCCAAGTTTGAGAAGGGGCTGGATATCCTCAACACCCTACCCGCCGTGGACCGGGCCTGTGAGCTGGTGGAGCTGCTGGGAGCCGGCCAGGTGCTGGACGGGGTGATCGATATCCTGAACTACGTCCCCCAGCCCACTCTTCTAAAGGTGGAGCCCCACAAGATCAACGCCCTGCTGGGCACCGATGTGTCGGAAAATGTGATGTACACCATCCTTCAGAAGCTGGGCTTTGAGACCACGAAGGAGCGGGGCATGGTGAAGGTGCCCTCCTGGCGGGGGGATGTGAAGGAGATGGCCGACCTGGCCGAGGAGGTGGCCCGGTTCTACGGCTACAACAACATCCCCACCACCCTGATGAAGGGCCAGACCACCCTGGGGGGCTACTCCCCCGAGCAGAAGCTGGAGCAGAAGCTGGGCTCGGCCTGCCGGTCCTGCGGGTACGACGAGATCATCACCTACTCCTTCATCTCCCCCACCTGGTACGACAAAATTGGCTGGCCGGAGAACGACTTCCATAGAAAGTCCTTCAAAATCCTCAACCCCCTGGGGGAGGACACCTCCATCATGCGTACCACCACCCTGCCCTCCATGCTGGATATCCTCGCCCGGAATTACAACTACCGCAACAAGGACGTCCGCCTGTACGAGGTGGGCCGGGTCTACCTCCCCGGCGGGGAGGACGGTCTGGCCGGCGAGGCCAAGGTGCTCACCCTGGGAGCCTACGGCGAGGGCTTCGACTTCTACGACCTGAAGGGAACTGCAGAGGCCATTTTGAAGGATATCCGGGCCGAGGATATCCACTTCGAGGGCTCCCTGGGGGCCCCCTCCGACGTCTCTTACCATCCCGGCCGCTTTGCCACAATTTGGTGCGGCGCCAATCAGGTGGGCGTAATGGGCCAGATTCACCCCAACGTGGCGAAAAGCTTCGGTGTGGACGGGGAGCTGTACTGCGCCGAGTTGAGTTTCGATTCCCTGTACCATCACGCCATGGGCGCCGACCCGGAGTACGTCCCCCTGCCCAGGTTCCCCTCCGTCACCCGGGACATCGCCGTGGTCTGTGACGAGGCAATTACCGTGGGGGCGCTGGAGAAGGCCATCCGCAAGGGGGCCAGGGGTCTTCTCAAGGAGGTCGCCCTCTTCGACATCTACCGGGGCAAGGGGATTGATGAAGGCAAAAAGTCCGTCGCCTTCAACCTGGTCCTCCGGGCGGACGACCGCTCCCTCACCTCCGAGGAGGCGGACGAGGACGTGAAGTCCATCCTGGAGTCGCTGGAAGCCGAGTGCGGAGCCAAGCTGCGGTAAGGAGGCCGAATATGATCCGGTTTGAATGTGATTACACCACCGGGGCTCACCCAAAAATTCTGGAAGCCCTGGTGAACACCAACGATGAAGCCTGTCCCGGCTACGGGGTGGACCTCCACTGTGAGCGGGCGCGGGCCATGCTTCGGGAGCTGTGTCAGGCCCCCGAGGCCGGGGTTCACTTCCTGGTAGGCGGCACTCAGGCCAACGCCACCATCATCTCCGCCGCGCTGCGCCCCCACCAGGGGGCGCTGTGCGCCGAGACGGGCCATATCAACACCCATGAAACCGGGGCCATTGAGGCCGCCGGCCACAAGGTGCTGGGCCTGCCCGCCTCGGAGGGCAAAATTACCGCCCAACAGATTCACGACTACCGCAAGGCTCACCACACCAACCCGGCCTGGGAGCACATGGTCCAGCCGGGAATGGTGTACCTCTCCCACCCCACCGAGCTGGGGACGGTGTACACCCTGGCGGAGCTGGAAGCTATCCATGAGACCTGCAAACGGTGGCGGCTGCCCCTGTTTGTGGACGGGGCCCGGCTGGTGGCCGGTCTGGCGGCGTCTGACATCACCCTCCCCGACCTGGCCCGGCTGTGCGACGTGTTCTACCTGGGCGGCACCAAGGCGGGGCTGCTCTTTGGGGAGGCGGTGGTCATCCCCAACCCCAACCTGAACCATGACTTCCGCTACCTCATCAAGCAGCACGGCGGCATGCTGGCCAAGGGCCGGCTGCTGGGGGTCCAGTTTGAGGCCTTTCTGAAGGACGGGCTGTTCCTGGAGATCGGCAGGCAGGAGGTGGCCCAGGCCCTGCGCCTGCGGGAGGCCTTCCTTGCCAAGGGATGTCCTCTCTTTGTAAACTCCCCCACCAATCAGCAGTTCCCTGTGCTGACCAACGGGGCCAAATGCGTTCTGGAGCATAAATACTCCTTTGAGGTCTGGGAGAAGGTGGACCAGGCCCACACCGCCGTTCGGTTCTGCACCTCCTGGTCCACCACCAACGGAGACGTGGACGCGCTGATTGCCGATATTCAAACACTATGAAAAGAGGTCTTTCCCTGCTGCTTGCGCTGGTACTCCTGCTGCCGGGGTGCGGGAAACAAGAGGATGCCACGACCGCCCAGAACGCCGAAACCATTCTGCGGGTCATGCTGGCCGGACGGGTAGAAAGTGCGGATACCAGCTCATTAACCTGGTATCTGGAGCCTGGGGATGTGGACAGCTATATCAGGGATTACTACAGGCTGGGAGAATTAAGCTGTCTGGACGGGGCTGTTGTCCGGATGGAGGGCGCCCAGGCCTTTGAGCTGGCGGTTCTTCAGGTGAACGAGCAGGACGTGGAAACGGTAACGGAAGCCCTCCGGCAGTATCTGCTGGACCGCCAGGGCTCTTTTACCGGCTACTTCCCCGACCAGGCTGATATGGTAAAAAACGGCCTGATCCTCACCCGGGGCGGATGGGTGGCGCTGGATGTATGTATCGAGATGGAAGCGGCAAAAAATGCCTTTGAGAGCTGCTTCGGAGATGGGGTCAACGCCGTGGGCATCCCGGCTGTCCTGGGCCCCCAGCCGGATGATTACCGTCCCGATGGACGACTGATCTATGTTGACCCCGGCAAAGACGATATGACCCTCTTTGACAGCTCAGCCATCCTGTCCGCCTGGGCGAACGGGGACGATTCCGGTCTGTCCAGGGAGGACAGGCAGGTGCTGGACGCGGCAAGCGCGGTGTTTGACCAGTACATTATGCCGGATATGAGCGGCTACGAAAAAGAAGCGGCCCTCTACCTTTGGCTGACCACCCATGCGGTCTATGACCAGTCACACTACACCTCGAAAGGCGCTCCCCGGACGGCTTATGAGCCTTACGGCGCTCTGGTTGACGGAAAAGCGGTGTGCCTGGGGTTCGCCACTGCCTTCCAGCTGTTTATGGATATGGCCGGGGTCGAATGCATTACCGTGACCGGGGCGGCCTTTGGCAACCGGGAAAACCACGCCTGGAACATGGTGAGGCTGGACGGTGAGTGGTATTGCGTGGACCCCACCTGGGACCTTCGCCCCGGAATCAACCAGGATGGGGAACCAGTATATGGCTACTTCAATGTCACCAGCGACGTTATGGCCCTTACCGACCACCAGTGGGACTATGACAGCGTGCCCGAGGCCACGGCGGAGAACCACGGATGTCCATAACAAAACCGTCCCCCGGCTTATGCCGGGGGACGCGCTGTTTATTCCATCAGCAGGCACATAACCGCTTTCTGGGCATGGAGGCGGTTTTCCGCCTCGTCGAAAATCTCATCCGCGTGGGCCTCAAAGACCTCGGCGGTGATCTCCTCCCCCCGGTGGGCGGGAAGGCAGTGCTGCACCATGCAGCCTGGATTGGTCAGGGCCATCAGCTCCGCGTCCACGCGGTAGCCCTGGAAGGCCTTTTCCCGAACCGCCTTCTCCTCCTCCTGGCCCATGGAGGCCCACACGTCGGTGAACACCACGTCGGCCCCCGCCGCGGCGTCCTTGGGGGCGCGGTGGAGGGAGAACTTGTGGGCGGGGGCGCTTTGGGCGAACTCCAGCACACGGGGGTCCGGGTCGTAGCCCTGGGGACAGGCCACCGAGACCTCCATGCCCATCTTCAGGCCGCCCACGATCAGGGAGTTTGCCATGTTGTTGCCGTCCCCGATGTAGCACAGCTTCAGGCCCTCCAGCACCGCCTTGCGCTCCCGGACGGTGAGCAGGTCGGCCAGCACCTGGCAGGGGTGGCAGAAGTCGGTCAGGCCGTTGATTACCGGGATGGAGGCATACCTGGCCAGGGTCTCCACCTCCTCCTGTCCGAAGGTGCGGATCATAATGCCGTCGCAGTAGCGGCTGAGCACCCGGGCGGTGTCCTCAATGGGCTCCCCCCGGCCAATCTGGCTCTCCTTCCCGGACAGAAACAGGGCGTGCCCCCCCAGCTGGAACATGCCAACCTCAAAGGACACCCGGGTCCGGGTGGAGTTTTTCTCAAAGATCATAGCCAGGGTCTTGCTCTCCAGATACTTCTGGGGGATGCCGTGCTTCTTCTCATATTTCAGCTGGTCGGCCTTGTTCAGAATGGCCTCAATGTCCTCTCTGGACAGGTCCAGCAGCTTTAGCAGGTCCTTTTTCATGACAGCGCCTCCTTTATGATAGCCAGCCCCTTGTCCATCTCCTCTTTTGTAATCGTCAGAGGAGGCAGGAAGCGCAGCCCCGGCCCGGCGGTGAGGGTGAGCAGGCCGTGTTCAATGAGCATGGCGGCCAGCTCCCGGTTGGTTTTTCCGCCTGTGACCTCGATGCCGATCATCAGGCCCAAGCCCCGGGTCTTGCCCAGACAGGGCAGGTCCATCTCCTCAACAGAGCGGCGGAGGTAGTCCCCCTTTTCCCTCACCTGAGCCAGAAAATCGTCATCGATCCGGTCCAGCACATAGCAGGCTCCGGCGGCGGCGACAGGGTTGCCGCCGAAGGTAGTGCCGTGGGTGCCGGGAGTGAATACGTCTTTGCACTTCCCACCGGCCATCACGCCGCCGAAGGGCAGGCCTCCGGCGATGCCCTTGGCAAAAGAGGCCGCGTCCGGCTGGATACCGTACTGCTGGAAGGCGAACAGGGTGCCGGCGCGGCCCACGCCGGTCTGCACCTCGTCGATGAGGAGCAGCCAGTCCCGTTTGGCGCACAGGTCGGCCACTCTGGACACAAACTCCTGGTCCAGCGGCAGCACGCCGCCCTCCCCCTGGACCAGCTCCAGCATCACGCCGCACACGTCATGTCCGGCCACCGCCTCCACGCTCTCCATGTCGTTGGCGTCGGCGTAGCGGAAGCCCTCGGTGAAGGGGAAGAAGTAGTCGTGAAACTTGTCCTGTCCGGTGGCGGCCAGGGTGGTGATGGTGCGGCCGTGGAAGGAGTTATGGAGGGTGATGATGGTCCCCCTGCCCTTGCCGTACTTGTCAAAGGACCACTTTCGGGCCAGCTTAATCATGGCCTCGTTGGCCTCCGCGCCGGAGTTGCCGAACATCACGTTAGCCATCCCGGCGCGGGCGCACAGCTTTTCAGCGGCCCTGGCGTAGGGCTCGGTGTAAAACAGGTTGGAGATATGGGCCAGTCTGGCGGCCTGGGTGGTGATCGCCCGCAGCCAGCCCTCGTCGCCGTGGCCCAGGGAGGCCACTCCGATGCCGGCGGTGAAGTCGATGTACTCCTTCCCGTCCACCGACCACAGGGTGGCTCCCTTGCCCCGGTCGATGGCGACGGGATTGCGCCCATAGGAGTGCATAACATATTGCTCGTCCAGGGCTTTTATCTCTTCAAAGGTCATAGGAATTCCTCCTCAATTGGTGAGCATGGTGCCGATACCGGCGTCAGACAGCAGCTCGATCAGGATGGAGTGGGCCACCCGCCCGTCCAGAATAACGGCGGACTTGACGCCGGAGCGGACGCTCTCCACACAGCAGTCGATTTTGGGGATCATGCCGCCGGAGATGACCCCCTCCCGCTCCAGGGCGGGGACGGAGGACAACTGCAATTCGGGAATCAGAGTACTCTCGTCCTTGGGGTCCCGGAGCAGACCCCGCACATCGGTGAGCAGCAGCAGCCGCTCCGCCTCCAGGGCGGTGGCCAGCTTGGCGGCGGCGGTGTCGGCGTTGATGTTGTAGGACACCTCCGCGTCCACCCCCTGAGCCACCGTGGACACCACCGGGATATAGCCGCAGTTCAGCGCGTCAATGACAGGAGCGGCGTCCACCTGGACGATCTCGCCCACCAGGCCGTATTTCTCGTCCAGCCGCTTGGCCTGGAACAGCCCGCCGTCCAGGCCGCACAGCCCCAGCGCCCGGCCCCCCAGGCGGTTCAGGGTGGCCACCAGGTCCTTGTTCACCCGGCCGCACAGCACCTGCTGGACAATGTCCATAGTCTCGCCATCGGTGTACCGCAGGCCGTCCACAAATTTGGACTCCTTGCCGGTTTTTTTCAGCATCTCGCTGATCTCCGGCCCGCCGCCGTGGACCACTACCACCCGGATGCCCACCAGGTGGAGCAGGATGATGTCAGAAATAACGGCCTGGCGCAGCTCCTGAGAGACCATGGCGTTGCCGCCGTATTTGACGACAATGGTCTTGCCGGTGTATTTTTGGATATAGGGCAGGGCTTCGGCCAGGACTTGGGCCCGGTCGATTTCGTTGAAGGACATGGTTTTTCCCCCTTATCAGGTCCGATAATCTCCGTTGATTTTCACATAGTCATAGGTCAGATCGCAGCCCCAGCACTCGGCCTCGTCCTCCCCCTCGTTCAGGTTGACGGCGATGACGACCTCTTTTTCGGTCAGCACCTTCTTGGCCAGCTCCTCGTCAAAGGCCAGGCCATCCCCCTGCTCACACACCAGAATGGACCCGGCGGAGGACTCAAAGGAGATGTCCACATGCTCGGGGCGGAAGGGGGCCTTGGAGTAGCCCATGGCGCACAGCACCCGGCCCCAGTTGGCGTCGGCGCCGAACATGGCGGCCTTCACCAGGGCGGAGCCCACCACGGCCTTTGCCAGCCGCTCGGCGCTCTCCTCGCTGCGGGCCCCGGTCATTTTGCAGGTGACCAGCCGGCTGGCCCCCTCGCCGTCGGCGGCGATGGCCCGGGCCAGATGGCGGCAGACGTAGTCCAGCGCCGCCTTGAAGGTCTCGTAGCTCTCGTCCTTCCACTCAATCAGCTCGTTGCCCGCCATGCCGTTGGCCAGCACCACACAGGTGTCGTTGGTGGAGGTGTCCCCATCCACGGTGACCCGGTTAAAGGTCTTGGCGGACACCTCACGCAGGGCGTCCTCCAGCATCTCGGTGGTGACGGCGCAGTCGGTGGTGACAAAAGCCAGCATGGTGCCCATGTTGGGGTGGATCATGCCGGAACCCTTGGCGATGGCTCCCATACGGACTGTTTTTCCCCCCAGCTCAAAGGAGACGGCGATCTCCTTTTTCACCGTGTCGGTGGTCATAATGGCGGCGGCGGCGGCGTCAGAGCCGTCGGAGGACAGGGCGGCGGCGGCCTTGGGCATACCGGTCTGGAGGGCCTGGATGTTGATGGTCTGGCCGATGACGCCGGTGGAGCAGACCACAAAGTCCTCCGCCTCCCGCCCGGTGGCCTTGGCGGCGAAACCGCACATGGCCTCGGCGTTCTCGTGACTCATGGGACAGCAGGCGTTGGCGTTGCCGCTGTTGGCCACCACACCCCAGGCCACGCCGTTTTCCAGGTGGTCCATGGTCACGTAGATAGGCGCGGCCTTCACCCGGTTCAGGGTGTACACCCCGGCGGCGGCGCACTCCTTCTCTGACAAAATCAGGGCCAGATCGTTTTTATCCGGGCTGCTCCCCGCCTTCACGCCGCAGTGGACGCCGGAGGCCTTAAAGCCCTGGGCGGCGCATACGCCGCCGGAAATTTCTTTTATCATAACGCGATCTCCTTATAAATTCAGGCCTTTCGTCTCCTCAAAGCCCAGCATCAGGTTCATGTTCTGCACCGCCGCGCCGGAGGCCCCCTTGCCCAGGTTGTCCAGCCGGGCGGAGAGCATGACGGCGGTATCGTTTCCGTTGACGAAAATCTGGAGGATATCCCTGTCCGCCAGATTGTTGGAGCCGATAAAGCCGCAAGCGGGGGCGTCGGCGGGGCGCAGTTCCACAACAGGGCTGCCCTCATAGTAGCCGGCGTACAGCTCCCGCAGAGTCTCAATGGACCGCGCGCCCTCCAGCTGGTCCAGCCACAGGGGGACGGTGACCACCATGCCCTGGGGATAGCCGCAAATCATAGGGGTAAACAGGGGCGGGCAGTCCAGCCCAGCCACAGCGGCCATCTCAGGCAGGTGTTTATGGGCCAGCGTAACGGCATAGTGCCGGGGACTGTCCAGTTCTTTCTCACGCTCCGGGTCGGTGTACTGGGCGATGGCCTTCTTCCCCGCGCCGGTGTAGCCGGACAGGGCATGGCAGGTCAGTTTGGCTCCGGCGGGCAGCACTCCTTTTTCCACAAGGGGCCGGACGATGGAAATAAAGCCGGTGGCGTAGCAGCCGGGGTTGGCCACCCGCCTGGCGGTTTTGATTTTCTCCCGCTGACTGTGGAGCTCCGGAAAGCCATAAGTCCAATCCGGGTTGGTCCGATGGGCGGTGGAGCAGTCGATGACACGGGTGTGGTCGTTTTCGATGAGAGACACCGCCTCCACGGCGGCGGCGTCGGGCAGGCAGAGGAACACCAAATCCGCTTCGTTGAGAAATTTTTTCCGTTCGGCGGTGTCCTTCCGCTTGTCCTCGTCGATGAGGAGCAGTTCAATATCCTCCCGAGCGGCCAGACGGTCGTAAATTTGCAGGCCGGTGGTGCCCTCCTTGCCGTCGATATACACCTTGGGTTTTGCCATTTTATTCACATCCTACGCCGCCTTACGGCTTAAAGTCATACAGCGCCATGGTCTCCCGGTCACGGTACTCGTGCTTTTCATAGTAGCCGATCAATGTCCCGTCGTCATCCCGCAGGGCCACCATGTAGACATCCTTGTTTTCCTCGTCATTTCGAAAGGTATAGATTCGATTGTGCTCCCGGCTTTCCCGGAACCAGGCGACCACCTTTTCGATCATCTCCTGTGAGCGGGGACCGTGGCAGCCCATCAGCGTTTTGCCCAGCAGGGCCATCCCTCCCTGACCGGCGTACCGTTTTCCCGCCGCGGGGTTCATATAAACAATCGTGTGCTCCAGGTCACACAGGACAACTGGACACAGGTCCCGCTCCAGAACGCTTTTCCAAAACAGAGCTGGATTCATATCACACCTCTGTTTCCCGCCGGTCCACAAACTCCTCAATGAGGGCGATCTGCTTCTCTACGCTCTCTTTGGCGGGGCCGCCGTAGACCTTCCGGCCGTTGACACAGGTTTTGAGGGCCAGGGCCTGATACACGTCGGTGTCGAACAGCCCGGAGATGGCCCGGAAATCCCGGAGGGTGAGGGTGTCCAGGGTGTCGCCGGTCTTGATGCACAGGTTGACCAGACGGCCCACAATCATGTAGGCTTCCCGGAAGGGCAGGCCCTTCTTGACCAGATAGTCGGCGCAGTCGGTGGCGTTGATGAAGCCCCCGGCGGCGGCTTTGGCCATGTCGCGGGGCCGGACGGTGAGGGTGTCCACCATGGCGGCGAACACGGGCAGGCACAGCTCCACGGTGTCAATGGCGTCAAAGACGGCCTCCTTGTCCTCCTGCATGTCCTTGTTGTAGGCCAGGGGGAGGGCCTTCATCACGGTGAGCAGGGTGACCAGATTGCCATACACCCGGCCCGTCTTGCCCCGGACCAGCTCGGCCACGTCGGGGTTTTTCTTCTGGGGCATGATGGAGGAGCCGGTGGAGTAGGCGTCGTCCAGGTCCACGTATTTAAATTCCCAGGAGCACCACAAAATAATCTCCTCGGAGAACCGGGACAGATGCATCATCAGGATGGACAGGGCGGACAGCAGCTCAATGGCGTAGTCCCGGTCGGAGACGGAATCCATAGAGTTGTCGGTGGGCTTGGCGAAGCCCAGGGCGGCGGCGGTCTCAAACCGGTCCACCGGGTAGGTGGAGGTGGCTAAGGCGCCCGCCCCCAGGGGGCACTCGTCCAGCCGCTCCAAACAGTCCTCCAGACGGGTGACATCCCGCTTAAACATGTTGGCGTAGGCCATCATGTAGTGGGCGAAGGTGGTGGGCTGGGCCCGCTGCATGTGGGTGTAGCCGGGCATGACGGTGTCCAGATTGGCCTTGGCCTTTTTCATCAGCACCTTTTCCAGGTCCAGTACCTGGGCGATGATGGCGGGAATCTCCTGCTTCACGTACAGCCGGGTGTCCACCGCCACCTGGTCGTTCCGGGACCGGGCGGTGTGCAGCCGTTTTCCGGCCTCCCCCACCCGCCGGGTGAGCTCCGCCTCGATGTTCATGTGGATGTCCTCGTTGTCTAGGGAGAACTCCACCTCGCCGGCCTCGATGTCGGCCAGAATGGCCTTTAACCCGGTGACGATAGTTTCCGCCTCGTGGGCCTCAATAACGCCGGTTTTGCCCAGCATCTCGGCGTGGGCGATGGAGCCGGCGATGTCTTGCTTGTACAGCCGGGCGTCGAAGCCGATGGAGGAGTTAAAGTCGTTGACAAGGGTGTCGGTTTCCTTTTGAAACCGTCCGGCCCAGAGTTTCATAGCGATCGCTCCTTACAGTTTTCCTTGTTCTCTCAGCGCCTGAACCTTATCCGGCAGGCCCCACAGGTTGATAAAGCCCTGGGAGTCCATCTGGTCGTAATCGCTCTCCTCAAAGGTGACCAGGTCCTCCGAGTACAGGGTGCAGGGGGAGGTGACGGAGGAGGTGATGATGTTGCCCTTGTAGAGCTTGAGCTTGACGGTTCCGGTGACATACTTCTGGGTGTCCACGGCGAAGGCGGTGAGGGCCTCCCGCAGGGGGGTGAACCACTTGCCGTTATACACCAAATCGGCGAAGTCCACCGCCAGCTTGCTCTTCATGTGCTTGGTGTCCTTGTCCAGGGTAATCATCTCCAGCACCTCGTGGGCCCGGTAGAGGATGGTGCCGCCGGGGGTCTCATACACGCCCCGGTCCTTCATGCCCACCAGCCGGTTTTCCACAATATCCAGCAGGCCGATGCCGTTTTTGCCGCCCAGGTCGTTGAGCTTGCGGATGATGTCGGAGGCCTTCATCTTTTCCCCGTCGATGGCCACGGGCCAGCCCTTTTCAAACTCCAGGGTGACATAAGTAGGGGCGTCGGGGGCCATGGCGGGGGACACGCCCATCTCCAAAAAGCCGGGCTGGTCATATTTTGGCTCGTTGGCGGGGTCCTCCAGGTCCAGGCCCTCGTGGGACAGGTGCCACAGGTTCTTGTCCTTGGAGTAGTTGGTCTCACGGGAGATTTTCAGGGGGACGTTGTGGGCCTCGGCGTAGTCGATTTCCTCGTCCCGGCCCTTGATGTCCCACTCCCGCCAGGGGGCGATAATTTTCATCTCAGGAGCGAAGCGCTTGATGGCCAGCTCGAACCGGACCTGGTCGTTGCCCTTGCCGGTGCAGCCGTGGCAGATGGCGTCGGCGCCCTCCGCCTTGGCGATCTCCACCAGCCGCCTGGCGATGATGGGCCGGGCGAAGGCGGTGCCCAGCAGGTAGTCCTCATACTTGGCCCCCATCATCATGGAGGGGATGATCACCTCGTCCACCATCTGGTCGGTGAGGTCCTCCACGTAGAGCTTGGACG
This sequence comes from Oscillospiraceae bacterium, assembly GCA_910575265.1. Lineage (GTDB taxonomy): Bacteria > Bacillota > Clostridia > Oscillospirales > Oscillospiraceae > Lawsonibacter. The sequence goes on along the minus strand of CAJTEA010000003.1, from coordinate 220,441 downwards.
CTCCGGTCTTGATGGCCTTCTCCTCCAGGCCGTCCAGCTCAGTGCCCTGCCCTACGTCGCCGGAGACGGCGATAATCTCAGGATTGCCATAGTTCTCCTTCAGCCAGGGGATGATGATGGATGTATCCAAGCCGCCGGAATAGGCCAGCACTACTTTTTTCACGTTTGACATGGTTATGTTCCTCCAAATCTGATTGACAGGGCAGCTTTCAGCCGCCACTGGTTTAGTATGTGGACAGTCTATCACGGTTTTTCGCGGATTGCAAGTGGATTTTTGCATAACCATACACTATTCCCCTTGTTTTTTCCATATACTTTCACCAAAAATGGATATTGTAGTGAATATACCGATTTTTTATGCGTTTTCACAAAGAAGGGCGCCGCGCCTCCGGCAAAAGGTCCGGGAGCGCGGCGCTGTCCTGTCAGGCGTGGTAGATGCCTCCGCCAATGAATTCCCGCATGAGGGAAGTGGTAGGCACGTTGTCAGCGGGGATGGGAAGGAAATAGTTCAGGAACTTCAGCAGCCGCTTGGCTTCGATATACTCCTCGCTGTCCCGGGGGACTCCGAAAAGCAGAGGCTGCACATAGGGCTTGAGCAGAGCGGTCTCATAAATCAGGGCCGAGTTGAAAATCACGTCCGCGCTGTCCTGGAATGGGAAGATGTTGTTCTCTTCCCCCCGCCGGACAGAGGGCCACATCTGGATGGTGGCCTGGGCGCTGTAGCCCCGGGTTCGGGCGTCCCGTTCGATCCGCCGCAGCAGGCGGGCGTCGGTGGTGGGAATGCGGTTGTGGTCGTCGATGTTCAGGGTGGTCAGGCAGCTGATATAGACGCGGTATTTGCTCTCCTTGGGCAGAGAGTGGGTGAAGCGGTCATTGAGGCAGTGGATACCCTCAATCACCAGCACGTCTCCTTCCTCCAGCTTGAGGAAATTCCCGGTATACTCCCGGGCTCCCTTTTTAAAGTTGTAGGTGGGCAGCTCCACCGTCTCGCCCCTCAGCAGACGGCTCATATCCGTGTTGAACTGTTCCACGTCCATAGCGTCCAGGCCCTCGAAGTCGTAGTTGCCGTTCTCGTCCCGGGGGGTGTCCTCCCGGTTTTTGAAATAGTTGTCGGTGGCGATGGCGTGGGGCCGCAGGCCATGGGCCCGCAGCTGGGTGGACAGCCGGTGGGAGAAGGTGGTTTTGCCGGAGGAGGAGGGCCCCGCGATCATGACGAACCGGACCTCCTTCCGTCCGGCGATTTCGGCGGCGATGTCGCCGATCTTCTTCTCCATCATAGCCTCATAGGCCAGAATCAGCGGGGTGGTATTGCCCTGGGACACGGCGGTGTTCAGCTCCGCCACGCTGGATACGTCTAGCGCCCGCGCGCGCAGAGAGGATTCATACAGCTCCCAAAAGACCTTTTTCGAGGGCCGGAACTCTCCCAGCTGATTGGGATCCCCTTGGGTGGGCAGGCGCAGAACAAAGCCGTTTTCAAACAGCTCCAGGCCGAAGCACCGGACATAGCTGGTATCCGGCACCATATAGCCATAGAAGTAGTTCACAAAGCCGTCCAGGGAGTAGATATTGACCCGGGAGTTGATCCGAAAGCTGAGCAGATCGGCCTTGTGGACCATCCCGGCCTGGCGGAACAGGTCGATGGCGTCGTCGGTGCTGATAGACCGCTTCTCAATGGGCAGCGCCGCGGCGGACAGCTCCCGCATCCGGGCCTCCACCTGGTCCAGCAGAGCCTGGTCCAGCGTGAAACTGCCCCGGGTCAGGAGGAAAAGGGCGCTGCTGAGGGAGTACTCCACCGAAATACGCTCCACACGCTCCGGGCCCACCACGTCGTAAAAGGCCTTCAGCAGCAGAAAGACCGCGCTGCGCTCATAGGTCTGGATTCCGGGCTTGTCCTGGGCGGTGACCATCTTCAGGGAGCAGTCCCGGTCCAGAACCTTGTGCAGCTCGCAGAGCTTTCCGTCCCGGTTGACCAGCAGAATGTCACAGGGAAACCGGGCCTGAAAATCCGCCGCGACGGCACGGTAAGGCGTTCCGCGGGGATAGGAATACGACTCGCCGTCTACCGTGACCGTTACCATTCTTGTTTCTTCCATAGGATGACCTCCTTTATTCATGTCGGCTCCGCCGTTTCTTTTTTATCATACGATATTTTATAGAAAAATACAAGGATCTGTGAGGAAGAAAAAGACCGCTTCCCGGTCATATCCCTGGACCTGTCCACATAGGATAGGGTGAAGGCTGGTGATCGGTATGACACAAATGAACGGGTCAGAGAGCTATGTCCAGGCGGCGCGGGCTCTGCCTCCGCGTCTGCGGCGGGAGGCGCTCTCCCTGCCGGAACAGGAACAGAGCAGGGCGGAAGAGCTGCGCCTGCGGGTGGGCTGGCCCATGACCGCGCTGCTGGAGGGGGAGGAACGCTCTTTGGGCGGCCCTCCGGTGGAGGAGGAGGAGCTGGAGCAGCTGGTGGAAATCGCCAGCCATGCGTCCCTCCATACGGTTTTGGACCAGGTACGCCGGGGCTACCTCACCATGGAGGGAGGGCACCGGATCGGGCTGTGCGGGACCGCCGTTTCGCGGGAGGGGGAGATACATGCCCTGCGGGCCTTGTCCTCCGCCAATCTGCGCGTGGCCCGGCAGGTAAAGGGGGCGGCCGCCCCGGTGCTGGACAGGCTGTGCCCTGGCGGGCGGCTGGCCGACACGCTGATTCTGGCTCCCCCCGGACTGGGAAAAACCACGCTGCTCCGGGATCTGATCCGCTCGGTGTCCCAGGGGGAGGGCTGTACTCCCCTCCGGGTGTCGCTGGCCGACGAGCGGGGGGAGATCGCCGCGCTGTACAATGGCCGGCCCCAGCTGGAGGTGGGCCGGCGCACCGACGTGGCGGAGGGCTGTCCCAAGGCCCAGGGACTGATGCTCCTGCTGCGGGCCATGAACCCCCAGGTGCTGGCGGTGGATGAGATCACCGCCCCGGAGGACGTCCAGGCGCTGATTACAGCGGCCGGGTGCGGTGTCACCCTGCTGGCCACCGCCCACGGAGAGGGCCGGACCGGCCTGGAGCGCCGGCCCATGTACCGTCCGCTTTTGGAGGAAAAACTGTTCCGCTTTCTGGCGCAAATCCGGCGGGAGGGGGAACGGTACGTTTACACGGTGGAGGAGCTGAGAACATGATACGTTTGACAGGAGCCGTCCTGGTGGCGGCGGGAGCGGCCTGGCTGGGCTTTCAGGCCGCGTCCGGATTGCGGAAACAGGTGCGGGCCATTCGGGAGATGGCCCACGGGCTGTCTGTTCTGGAGCGGGAACTGGAACTGAACAGTCCGCCTCTGCCCCGGCTGCTGGCCCAGGGAGAGGCCCACAGCCAGGGTCCGGCCAAAGAGCTGTTCCGAGGCTGTGCCCGGGGCATGGACAACCTGGCGCGGGAGAGCTTTTCCGCCCTCTGGCGGCGGCTGACCGGCCAGCTCACTGGGCTGGGGCAAGAAGGACAGGCCATTCTGGCCCCTCTGGGGGACACGCTGGGGCGGTACGCCGGACCGCGGCAGCTGGAAGCGCTGTCCGCCGCCCGCCGCCGCCTGGAGGAGCTGGCCGCCGGGCTGGAGGAGGACAGCCGCCGCCGGGGGCGGGTCTACCAGGCCCTTGGGCTGTCCGGCGGGGCGTTTCTCGTAATTTTGCTGCTGTAATATGATACGATCACGAAAGAAAGCAGGTTTTACATATGGAAGTGGATCTGATTTTCAAAATCGCCGCCATTGGCATTTTAGTCGCGGTGCTGAACCAGGTGCTCAGCCGGGCCGGCCGGGACGAGCAGGCGATGATGACCACCCTGGCGGGGCTGGTGGTGGTGCTGATGATGGTGGTCCAGGAGATTGCCAGCCTGTTTGACCTGGTGAAGGACCTGTTCGGGCTGTGATGGAGGCCATGGTAAAGCTGACCGCCGTGGGGGTGACGGCGGTGGTGCTCAGCGCGGTGCTGAAGAAGAACACCCCGGAACTGGCCTTGCTGCTGGTTCTGGCCGCCGGACTGTGGATGCTGGCCCTTGTGGCCAACGGCCTGGGCGCGGTGGTGGCCCTGATGAAGGAGCTGGCCCAGCAGGCCGGCATCTCCGAGGTGCTGCTGGAGCCGGTGATCAAAACGGTGGCCCTGTCCATCCTCACCAAGCTGACGGTGGAAATCTGCCGCTCGGCGGGAGAGGGCGGCGCAGCCGCCTTTGTGGAAACGGCGGGGTCGGTGCTGGCGCTGCTGGTGGCCCTCCCTCTGGTCCGGGCGGTGGCTCAGCTGATGGGGGAACTGCTGGTATGAGACAGGTGCTGATTGTTTGCGCCCTGGCCCTCCTGTGCGCCGTCCCGGCGCTGGGCGCGGAGCTGGAGGTCCCCGGCCTGGATGAGGTTTGGGAGCAGGCGGAGGGCTACGGCGTGGGGCAGGACCCCTCTCTGGATCAAGGGCTGTCCAACCTTTTCGCCGACGCGCTGGGACAGATTGGAGGCCTCCTTCGGACAAGCCTCTCCACCGCCCTGAAGCTGGTCGCGGTGGTGCTGCTATGCTCCCTGGCGGAGAGCGCCCGGGCGGAGGGCGGTGACGGCCTTCCGGCGGTGACCATCGCCGGGGCGCTGGCCATCACCGCCCTGACTATGACGGATATGGCCGCGATGATCGGTCTGGGCCGGGACACGCTGGGAAAGATGGAGGATTTTTCCTCTATCCTCCTGCCCGCCATAGCGGTGCTGACAGCGGCCACCGGCTCTGTGGCCGGGGCGGCGGCGCGGCAGGGGGCAACGGTGCTGTTTTCCCAGCTGCTCCTCATCGTCATGGACCGGCTTCTGGTGCCGCTGGTATACGCCTATGTGGCGGTAAACTGCGCCCAGGCGGCGGTGGACAACCCCGGCCTGAAAAAGGTGTCGGAGCTGCTGAAAAGCGCGGTGACCATCCTGCTCACCGCCCTCCTGCTGGCCTTTGTGGGCTACCTCACAGCCAGCGGGGCCATCGCGGGCAGCGTGGACGCCGCCGCCATCAAGGCGGCCAAGCTGGCCATCTCAAGAGCGATCCCGGTGGTAGGCGGCATTCTGGCCGACGCCTCCGAGACGGTTCTGGCCGGAGCGGGAGTCCTGCGGGGCACCGTGGGGGTGGCGGGACTGCTGGTGGTGCTGGCCATCTGCCTGACGCCCTTCCTTCGGCTGGGGCTGCAATATCTGGTGTATAAGATGGCGGCGGCCCTGTGCGCCACGGTCGCCCAGCCCAAGCTGTCCGCCCTCATCGACGCCATCGGCTCCGCCTTCGGGCTGGTGCTGGGCATGACAGGGGCGGGGGCGCTGGTGCTGCTGGTCAGCCTGGTGTCCGCCATCGGGGCGGTGATGTCATGATCGGGGCGGTGAGGAGCTGGCTGCTGGCGGTGATTTCCGTCTCTCTCCTGTGCGCCGTGGCCGGAGCCCTCATGCCCCAGGGCGGGGTGAAACGGGTGGGGCGGCTGGTGTGTGGCCTGGTGCTGCTGGCGGCGGTTCTGTCCCCCCTGACGGAGCTGGACGTGGAGGCTGGACAGCGGTGGCTGGACAGCTTCATGGCCGACGTAAGCGGACAGGAGGCTGAGCTGCGGGAAACGGTAAACAGTCAAATGAAAACCATCATAGAACAGAAATACGCCGCATATATTGTGGACAAGGCGACGCGGCTTGGTCTGACCTGCTCAGCCCGGGTGGAGTGTCGGGAGACGGAGGAGGGCCTGTACCTCCCCGTCCGGGCGGAGGTAACCGGGTCCTGGACGGTCGGCGCTCAGGACCGGCTGAGCCAGGTCCTTTCCGAGGATCTGGGCATCCCGGCACAGTCGCAGATTTACATTAATGAGGAGGAAGCGCGGTGAAATGGAAGTGGCCCGAAGCGGCGCGGAGATGGAAGGGGGCGCTGGGAAGCTATTCATACGTGCTGCTGGTGATCGCGGTGGGAGCGGCGCTCCTGCTTCTGCCCACCGGCGGGCGGGACAGTCCCGGGGAGGACACCCCAACCCAGGCGGAGGGGGCGTCCTTTGACCTGGACGCGTTTGAGGCTAAGCTGGAGCGCGTCCTCTCCCAGGTGGAGGGGGCGGGGGATACGCGGGTGGTCCTAACCCTGGACGGCGGCAGCCGTCAGGTGCTGGCCCGGAACCAGGACAGGGACAGCGGCGGCGGCAGCTCCAACACGGTGGTCACCGTGGGAAAGGGCTCCGGCGCTCAGGAGGTGGTCCCCCTCCAGACGGTGGCCCCGCAGTTCCGGGGGGCGCTTGTCGTCTGCCCCGGCGGAGGGGACGCCGCCACCCGGCTGAAGCTCATTGAGGCGGTTTCCGCCCTCACCGGGCTGGGGTCGGATCGGATATCGGTATGTCAAGGCGGGTAATCAAATCATATAAGGAGGAATTAACATGAGAACGAAGAAAGCGGACTGGTCCCAGCTGTGGAAGCGGAACGCGGTGGTGGCGGCAATCGCGCTGTTTGTGTGCGCGGCGGTGTATCTGAACTGGAGCTACGGCAAGGACGCGGACACCGACGCGGGCAAAACCCTGGGGCAGTCGGCCATGGTGGGGGGAAAGACGGACGATCCGCTGGTGAACGGGGACAGCTCCGCGCCTATCTCCGTGCTGGAGGACGGCGACGGGGACGCTCAGACCACCGGCGATACTCAGTCCGGCGGGAGCGGCAGCGCCTATTTCGCCACCGCCCGGCTCAACCGGCAGCAGGCCCGGGACAGCGCCCTGTCCCTGCTCCAGGACGCCGCCGCCCGGGAGGACGCCGACGACGCGGTGAAGGAACAGCTCAACGACAACATCCAGACCATGGCGGACTACACCGTCACCGAGGCCCAGATTGAGAATCTGGTGATCGCCAAGGGCTATACCGACTGTGTGGCCTTTATCGGGGAGGACGCCCTGTCTCTGGCTGTCTCCGCCCCCGAGGGCGGGCTGACCGCGTCGGACACCGCCAAAATCGTGGATGTGGTCAACCAGACCGCCGGCTTTACCGCCGATCAGATTACCATCATTGAAGTGGAGTGAAGTTTTTCTCCTGCGCGGTTGTCAAACGGATAAAAGTGTGGTAAAATAACGGTGACCGTTTCAAAACTGGGAACAGGAGTGGTATCACATGGGCGAAAGCAAAGATTACGTCTCCCGCTCTGACGAGCTGGGCAACATCCATATCTCCGAGGAGGTCCTGGCGGCCATCTCCGCCGCCGCCGCGCTGGAGGTGGAGGGGGTCAGCAGTCTGACCAACCCGAGCAAAAAGAACGCCACTAAGGGCATTCATATCAAGCTGGAGGAGGAGAAGGTGGTAGTCACCATGTCCGTCCTCATGGCCTACGGCCACACGATCCCCGAGATGGGCAAGGCCGTCCAGGAGGCGGTCAAAAATGCCATCGAATCCATGACCGGCCTGGAGGTCGCCGCCGTCAACATCAGCGTAGGCGGCATCGTGTTTCCCCCCAAGGAGCAGTAAAAACGGCCCCGCCAGATGGTAAGGAACTACATGCGGGTCATGAAATGGGTTGCTGACAACAAACGGCGCTATGCCCCCTGTCGGGAGCATAGCGCCGTTTGTTATGGGATTCAAAGGGAAGGCCGGAAACCGCCTATACGCTGGTTCAGCGGCAGATTTTTCACGCTCCGGGATATCTATGACCACGCGGCTCAGCCTCCTGTGAATACAGGCTCTTAAAACTTTGCCTCGCCGAACTCGGCCAGCTTCAGGTCCTTGTTCCGGTCGGTGACCCATTGGATGGACCACTGAGAGGCGAAGAGCAGCAGCTGGTTGCCCTTGTAGTCCTCCACCAGCTTGGCGTCGTTGGGCAGCAGCAGGTCCTCCTCCTTCAGGGGCGGGGCCTCCTCGTCCGTTTTGACAATCCACCGCAGGTACTCAAAGGGCAGCCCCTCCTTGTACAGCTCCACGTTGTACTCCGAGCGCAGGCGGTACTCCAGCACATCGAACTGAAGGGTGCCCACCACGCCCACAATCACTTCCTCCATGCCGGAATAGGGGGTCTTGAACATCTGAATGGCCCCCTCCTGGGCGATCTGTTCCACGCCCTTGAGGAACTGTTTGCGCTTCATGGTGTCGATGGAGCGGACGCGCTGAAAGTGCTCCGGGGCAAAGGTTGGGATGGGGTCAAAGGCGAACTTTTTCCCTGGAGCGCACAGGGTGTCCCCGATGGAGAAGATGCCGGGGTCGAACACACCGATAATATCCCCGGCGTAGGCCTCCTCGATGATCTCCCGCTCCGCGGCCATCAGCTGCTGGGGCCGGGACAGGCGGATCTTTTTCCCGCCCTGGAGGTGGTAGACCTCCTTGTCCGCGTCAAACCTGCCGGACACCACCCGCATAAAGGCGACGCGGTCCCGGTGGGCCTTGTTCATATTGGCCTGAATCTTGAACACAAAGGCGGAGAAGTCATCGTCGAAGGCGTCCACTATCTCGTCCCCCGCCTTCCGGGCCAGAGGGGCGGTGGTCATGCTCAAAAACTCCTCCAGAAAGGGCTCCACACCGAAGTTGGTCAAAGCGGACCCGAAAAACACCGGGGACAGCTTGCCGTGACGCACCCGGTCCAAATCAAAGTCGCAGGACGCGCCGTCCAGCAGCTCGATCTCGTCCACAAGCTGGTCCCGCTTCCCCGCGCCGATCAGCTCGCCCAGGGCGGGGTCATCCGGCTCGATCTGGGTGGCGGTGGCCGCTTTGGCGTTGGTGTTGGAGGTGAAGTGGATCACCTTCCGGTTCCGCCGGTCATACACCCCCATGAACTCCTTGCCGCAGCCGATGGGCCAGTTCATGGCGTAGGTATCGATGCCCAGCTCATGCTCCAGCTCCTCGCACAGCTCAAAGGGGTCCCGGGACTCCCGGTCCATCTTGTTGATAAAGGTGAAGATAGGGATGTCCCGCATGGCGCACACCTTGAACAGCTTTCGGGTCTGAGCCTCCACGCCCTTGGCCCCATCGATCACCATCACCGCGCTGTCCGCCGCCATCAGGGTGCGGTAGGTGTCCTCAGAGAAGTCCTGGTGGCCGGGGGTGTCCAGAATGTTGACGCAGAAGCCCTCGTACTGGAACTGCATCACCGAGGAAGTTACCGAAATACCCCTCTGCTTCTCAATCTCCATCCAGTCCGACGTGGCCGCCCGGGTGTTCTTCTTCCCCTTCACCTGCCCCGCCTGGGCGATGGCCCCGCCGTAGAGCAGGAACTTCTCCGTCAGGGTGGTCTTGCCCGCGTCCGGGTGGGAGATAATGGCGAAGGTGCGCCGGCGCTTGATTTCAGCCTCGTATTTTGACAAAAGGGTCCACTCCCTCTATATTAAATTTCATCTTTGGCATATTATTGTACCATAAGATGGCAGAGGTGGCAAGAGCAAAGACGCGCTCGAATTTAAGCCGGCTGTACGGCGCGCCGCTGGACGATTTTATTCAGGATGGAGACACAGACGCGGGGATGGAGGAGCCTGCAAGCGTCCCGGCCTCTTTGGAACCTGTCCCGGTCAACGCCGGCCCCGCTTCCCGCTGGGCCCTTCCCTTTTATTGGCGGCGCGGCGGAAACACCATCAAAAAGCAAACAGGCGTAAGGTCTTGTATCGCGCCAAAACCCGTGGTATAATAAACTGTTACGGCGCGTTTTGCCAAGAAAATGAAAAAGGAGACTGCCCGCCATGACCTACAAAGAAGAATTTATCACCTTCATGGTACGCTCCGGCGTACTCACCTTTGGGGACTTCACGACCAAGTCGGGGCGGAAAACCCCCTACTTTGTCAACACCGGAAACTACAAAACCGGCGCTCAGGCCGCCAAGCTGGGGGACTACTACGCCGCCTGCGTCCAGGAGAACCTGCCCGAGGGGATTGACTGTCTGTTCGGCCCGGCGTACAAGGGGATCCCCCTGGCGGTGTCCGCGGCGGCGTCCCTCTACCGCAATTACGGCCGTGACCTGCCCTACTGCTTCAACCGCAAGGAGGCCAAGGACCACGGCGAGGGCGGTTCCATGGTGGGCTACAAGCCCCAGGACGGGGACCGGGTGGCCATCATTGAGGACGTAGTCACCGCTGGCACCGCCGTCCGGGAGTCGATTGAGCTGTTCAAATCGGTGGCCAGAGTGGAGATGAAGGCTCTGTTCGTCTCTGTGGACCGGATGGAGCGGGGTACCCGGGACCGCTCCACCCTGGATGAGCTGCGCCAGGACTACGGCATTCAGGTGTTCCCTATCGTCACCGCGCGGGAAGTAATCGCCTTCCTCCACAACAACCCCGTGGACGGGAAGGTCTATATTGACAACGATATGAAAGCCAAAATGGAGGCCTATCTGGCCGAGTACGGGGCGAAATAACAGCAGTCAGGGGAGAGCGGAATGGCGGAGAAAAAGAAAGTCATCCACACCGGCCACCGGGGGCGGGTGAAGGAGGAATTTCGAGCCCGGGGGATTGAGGGCTGGCCCGACCACCGGGTTTTGGAGCTGATTCTCTTCTACGCCATCCCCCAGGGGGACGTGAACCCGCTGGCCCATGAGCTGATCGACCGGTTTGGATCGCTGGCCGGGGTGCTGGACGCCCTGCCCGAGGAGCTGATGAAGGTGAAGGGCATGGGGGAGCACTCCGCCACCATGCTCAAGCTGTTCCCGGCGGTGCTGGGCCGGTATGTGGAGGGCCGCACCGGGGTGGGACAGATCATCCACACAGTGGCGGAGGCGGGCCATGTTCTGGCTCCTTATCTCTATGGGGCTCAGAATGAGATGACCTATATCCTGTGTCTGGACGCCAAGGAAAAACTGCTGGGGGTCCGGCGGCTGTCGGAAGGAAACATCCGCAACTCCGATGTGACTATCCGCCGGGCGGCGGAGGAATGTCTCGCCCTGCGGGCCTCCTTCTGTTATCTGGCTCACAACCACGTCAGCGGCCTCGCGCTGCCCTCCCCGGAGGATATGAACACCACAAACGTGATCCGGGGAGCTCTGGAGCCTCTGGGCGTCCATTTGGTGGACCATCTGGTTTTTGTGGAAGGGGAGCTGGTATCCGTCCAAGAGACGGTGGCCACCGGAAAGCCTGGCGGCTTCCGGCTGGTGTATCCGGGCCAGTGGTGAAAAATTTGTTCGATTCCCCCTTGATATGGAACGTTAGTTCTGCTATAATAGAGCGCACTGAGGTGAGGCGTTATGCCAAAATTTGAAGTGGTATCCGAATACACCCCCAGCGGCGACCAGCCGGAGGCGATTGAGGCCCTGTCCAACGGCATCGAGATGGGGCTGGACGAGCAGACCCTGCTGGGAGTCACCGGCTCGGGCAAGACCTTCACCATGGCCAAGATCATCGAGAAGGTCCAGCGCCCCACTCTGGTGCTGGCCCACAACAAGACCCTGGCCGCCCAGCTTTGCGCCGAGTTCAAGGAGTTCTTCCCCAACAACGCGGTGGAATATTTTGTCAGCTACTACGACTACTATCAGCCCGAGGCCTATATCCCCCACACCGACACCTTTATCGAAAAGGACTCCTCCGTCAACGAGGAGATCGACCGGCTGCGTCTGTCCGCCACCGCCTCTCTGCTGGAGCGGCGGGACGTGATCGTGGTGTCGTCGGTGTCCTGCATCTACGGCCTGGGCGAGCCGGACGACTATGGTAAGATGATGATCTCTCTTCGGGTGGGGGCCGCCCTAGAGCGGGACGAGCTGCTGAAAAAGCTGGTCTCCATCCGGTACGAGCGCAACGACATCGCCTTTGAGCGCAACATGTTCCGGGTCCGGGGGGACACGGTGGAGGTCTGGCCCGCCTACTGGAAGGACACCGCCATCCGGGTGGAGTTTTTCGGGGACGAGATCGACCGCATCTCTGAGATCAACGTGGTCACCGGCGCCCCCATCCGCCGGCTGCAAAATATCCCCGTCTGGCCCGCCAATCACTATGTCACTCCTAAGGAGAAGCTGGACGCGGCGGTTCAGGATATTTACAGGGAGATGGAGGAGCGGGTAGCCTTTTTCGAGGGCGAGGGCAAGCTCATTGAGGCCCAGCGCGTCAAGCAGCGCACCCTCTATGACATCGAGATGATACAGGAACTGGGCTACTGTTCCGGCATTGAGAACTACTCCCGGGTAATTGGAGGCCGCCCGGTTGGCTCCCCGCCCAATACCCTGATGGACTACTTCCCCCGGGATTTTGTCATGTTCATTGATGAGAGCCACGTCACCCTGCCCCAGGTCCGGGCCATGTACAACGGCGACCGGGCCCGGAAAACCACCCTGGTGGACTACGGCTTTCGTCTGCCCAGCGCCTTTGACAACCGGCCCCTGAAATTCGAGGAGTTTGAAAAGCGGGTCAACCAGCTGATTTACGTCTCCGCCACCCCGGGGGAGTATGAGCGCGCCCGTTCGGGACAGATTGTGGAGCAGGTCATCCGTCCCACCGGCCTGCTGGACCCGCTCATTGAGGTCCGCCCGGTGGAGGGGCAGATTGACGACCTGATCGGCGAGATCAACACCCGCTCCACCCGGGACGAGCGGGTGCTGGTGACCACCCTCACCAAGCGGATGGCGGAGGATCTCACCGCCTACCTCCAGGGAGCCGGAATCAAGGTGCGCTATATGCACCACGACATCGACGCCATGGAGCGGATGGAAATCATCCGGGACCTGCGGCTGGGTACCTTCCATGTGCTGATTGGAATCAACCTGCTTCGGGAGGGTCTGGACCTGCCCGAGGTGTCGCTGGTAGCCATTCTGGACGCGGACAAGGAGGGGTTCCTCCGCTCCGAGACCTCCCTGGTCCAGACCATCGGCCGGGCGGCCCGGAATGCGGAGGGTATGGTGGTCATGTACGCGGATACCGTTACCCCCTCCATGGCGCGGGCCATCGAGGAAACCGAGCGCCGCCGGGAGAAGCAGGACGCCTTCAACAGGGCTCACGGAATTGTGCCCAAAACGGTCATCAAGTCGGTGCGGGACCTGATGAGCATCACCGCCGGGGAGGACACCGCCGAAAAGCGGGGCGAGGTCCAGGGCCTCACCAAGCAGCAAAAGGCCGAGCGTATCGCCCAGCTGGAGAAGGAGATGCGGGAGGCGGCCAAGATGCTGGAATTCGAGCTGGCCGCAGCGCTGCGTGACCAGATCATCGAGCTGCGGGGGAAATGATATATGGCAAAGCAAAAGGACGAAAAGACCAACGTCATGCGGGTCTTGGAGCAGAAAAACATCCCCTACGCCTCCCACGCCTACGACCCGTCAGCGGGGCTGGACGGGGTAAGCGTGGCCCGGCAGCTGGGGCAGGACCCTGAGTGCGTGTTCAAGACACTGGTAGCCCGGGGGGCTGCCGGGGGGCTGTACGTATTCGATATCCCGGTGGCGGAAAGCCTGGATTTAAAGAAGGCGGCCAAAGCGGTGGGGGAGAAGTCCGTCTCCATGCTCCCACAGAAGGAGCTGCTGCCTCTGACGGGCTACGTCCACGGGGGCTGTTCTCCGGTGGGAATGAAAAAGCAGTACCCCACCGTGTTCCACGAGACGGCGGAGATTATCGACGCCATCCTGGTGTCCGCCGGAAAGATTGGCTTCCAGGTGGAGCTCTCTCCCGCCGCGCTGATAGACCTGGTGGGCGGGACCACGGCGGACCTGACGGTATAAGGAGGAAAAACAATGGCGAGCAGCCCTGATTTTGTCAACTATATCTGTGAGCAGCTGGAGGGTCTGGGGGCGGTCCGCTCCCGGAAGATGTTTGGGGAATCTATGGTGTACCTCAACGACAAGCCGGTGCTTATCATCTGTAACGACCAGCCCATGGTGAAGATGCTGCCCTGCCTGGAAGCGCTTCTTGGGGACCGCCCCACCCAGCCGCCCTACGAGGGGGCCAAGGACCACTACCTTCTGGACCCGGACGACCGGGACACCCTGCGCCAGGCGGTCCGCCTGGCCGAGGAGGTTACGCCTCTGCCCAAAAAGAGGTCCCCGAAAAAGAAAGAGCCCGCCCCTGGGGAGGGCCCGGTGCCCTGGGACGTGGCCTGGCCCCAGCAGATGAAGCCGGCCCTGTCCGACATCGGGGCCTGGATAAACAACCCTGTCTTTGAAGAATTTCTGCGCTGGATGGAGGAGACCTATCTGGTGGAGCCCTCGGTGGAGTTCAGCCGGTGCTCCATGGACCGAGGGTGGAACGTGAAATATAAAAAGGGAAGCAGGGCTCTGTGCGCCCTCTATGTCCGCTCCGGCTGGTTCACCGCCATGGTGACCCTGGGGGCCAGGGAGGCGGCCGGGCTGGAGGCCCTTCTGCCCACCTTCTCCGCCCCGTTCCGCAAGCTGTATGAAAAGACCCCGCCCTTCAACGGCGGCAAGTGGCTGGTTATGGATGTAAAAAAGCCGGAGCAGCTGGAAGAGGTTCAGCGGCTGATTCAGATGAAGGCAAAGCCTCCGCGCAATGCTTCGTAAAGAGAGGTGCCGCACATGAAAATTTGTCTGTCTGTTTGGCTGGTAAGCATAGCGCTGCTCCTTTCCTCCTGCGGGGCCAGGCCCGCCCCGGCGGACAGCGGGGGTCTCTCCGGCGCGGCCTCCAGCCAGGGGGACGCCTCCGGCAATTTGACCCCCTCCTACTTCGGGGACTGGAAGGTGACCGCCCTTTTGGGAACCGCTCCGGCCTGCGCCATGAGCCAGGAGGAGCTGGACGCCTGCGTGGGGCTGACCGTATCCTATGAGGCGGATCGCTTCACCGCCGAGGGCCTGACCTGTGAGTTTGTGCCGGGAACGGCCTATTCGGAAAACATTATCACGGCGGAGGAGTTTACCGCCGCGTGTCAGCTGGAGCCCTCTGAGTTGGGGGTAAGCGCGTCCATGCTGCTCCATGTCACAGTGGGCATTCAGGGGAACATCGGCCAGAACCGCCTGCTGGGCCGGGACTTTTTCGTTCTGGACGGCGCCAGCCTGTTCATCTACTGTGACGGGGCGTTCTTCCGGGCGGAGCGGACGGAATAGGGGGCGAAAGCAGTGGCGTTCGTCCTTTGGATCTTCCTGCTGCTCCCCGCGATGGGGCTGTATGTCCTGGTGGAGGCGATTATCTCCCCCTTTGCCGAAGTGCTTGGGCCGGTTCTGAAGCTGCTCAACGACCCGGTGTTCAGCTATTGGGCGTCCTGGGTCCTGCTGGTGTGGAACGTGCTGGTGCTGGCGGCGCTGCTGATTGCGCGGCGGCACATGAAGCGGAGCAGAGGACCGGGCTGGGAGTGGGAGTACATCCACCAGGTCCAGGGCTGGAGGCGGCTGGGACGGAGGCTGTTCCATCTGGCGTTGACGTTTGGCCTGTGGTGGGAGAGCACGTTGATTGCCATCTTCGCTGTTTTTTTGGCCTTTCCGTCATTCTTTTTCGGACTTTAGCAAAGGAGTAACAAGATCATGCACACACACATCACCGTCAAGGGCGCGCGGGTGAACAACCTGAAAAACATCGACGTGAAGATTCCACGGGACAAGCTGGTGGTCCTCACCGGGCTGTCGGGGTCGGGCAAGTCCTCCCTGGCCTTCGACACCATCTACGCCGAGGGCCAGCGGCGGTATGTGGAGTCCCTGTCCTCCTACGCCCGGATGTTCCTGGGCCAGATGGAGAAGCCGGATGTGGACTACATCGACGGCCTGTCCCCGGCCATCTCCATCGACCAGAAGACCACCTCCAAAAACCCCCGGTCCACCGTGGGCACCGTGACTGAGATCTACGATTACCTCCGCCTGCTCTGGGCCCGGGTAGGGACCCCCCACTGTCCCATCTGCGGCAAGGAGATCAAGCAGCAGACCATCGACCAGATCATCGACCAGGTCCTTGCCCTGCCCGAGGCCACCCGGATTCAAGTGATGGCCCCGGTGATCCGGGGGAAGAAGGGGGAGCACGCCAAAATCTTCGAGGACGCCCGGAAGTCGGGCTACGTCCGGGTCCGGGCGGACGGCTCTCTCTACGACCTGTCTGAGGAGATCAAGCTGGACAAAAACAAGAAGCACCACATTGAGATTGTGGTGGACCGGCTGGTCATCCGGGACGACATCGCCCGCCGCCTCACCGACAGCGTGGAGGTGGCCTCCAACCTAGCGGGGGGGCTGGTGGTCATCAACATCGTGGGGGAGGACCGGGACATCATGTTCTCCCAGAACTACGCCTGCGAGGACTGCGGCGTGTCCATCGAGGAGCTGTCCCCCCGGATGTTCTCCTTCAACAACCCCTTCGGGGCCTGCCCCACCTGCACCGGCCTGGGGTCCCAGATGAAGCTGGACCCGGAGCTGATTATGCCCAACAAGGACCTGTCCATCCTTGAGGGGGCCATCACCGCCTCCGGGTGGAACAATATCAAAGCGGACGGCATCTCCCGGATGTACTTCGACGCTCTGTCGAAGAAATACAAGTTCAAGCTGAACACCCCCGTCAAGGATCTGCCCAAGGAGGTAATGGATATCATCCTCTACGGTACCAACGGGGAGAAGCTGACCCTCCACTACGACCAGCCCCGGGGCAAGGGAACCCTGTACCAGCCCTTCGAGGGCATTGTCAACAACCTGGAGCGCCGCTACCGGGAGACCCAGTCCGACGCCATGAAGCGGGAGCTGGAGGAGTGCATGTCCCAATGCCCCTGCCCCACCTGCCAGGGACGGCGGCTGAAACGGGAGTCCCTGGCGGTCACGGTGGGGGGGCTGGATATCGACAGCTACTGCCGGAAAAGCGTCACCGAGGCGCTGGACTTTGTGGAGAAGCTGGTCCTCAACGAGACCCAGACCATGATTGCCGCCCAGATTGTGAAGGAGATCAAAAATCGCCTGGGCTTCCTCCAGTCGGTGGGCCTGCAATACCTCACCCTGTCCCGGGAAGCGGGCACCCTGTCCGGCGGGGAGAGCCAGCGCATCCGGCTGGCCACCCAGATCGGCTCCTCTCTCATGGGGGTGCTGTATATCCTGGACGAGCCCTCCATCGGCCTGCACCAGCGGGACAACGACAAGCTGCTCCAGACCCTGAAGGAGCTGCGGGACCTGGGCAACACCCTCCTTGTGGTGGAGCATGACGAGGACACCATGCGGGAAGCCGACTATATCATCGACGTGGGCCCCGGCGCGGGAGTGAACGGGGGCACCATCGTGGCCGCCGGCACCCCGGAGGAGGTTATGAGCAACCCCGCCTCCATCACCGGGGACTACCTCACCGGACGGAAAAAAATTCCCGTCCCAGTGGAGCGCCGAAAAGGGAGCGGGCGCTATTTAAAGGTATACGGCGCGGCGGAGCACAACCTGCGCCATGTGGACGTGGAGATTCCCCTGGGGACCTTCACCTGCGTCACCGGGGTGTCCGGTTCGGGAAAGTCCTCCCTGGTCAACGAAATTCTGTACAAAAAGCTGGGGGCCGACCTGAACCGAACCAAGACCCGGGCCGGAAAACACGACCGCATTGAGGGGGAGGAGTTTCTGGACAAGGTCATCAACATCGACCAGTCCCCCATCGGGAGGACCCCCCGGTCCAACCCGGCCACCTACACCAATCTGTTCAGCGACATCCGGGAGCTGTTCGCCTCTACCCCCGACGCCAAGAGCCGGGGCTACGGCCCGGGGCGGTTCTCCTTCAACACCCGGGGCGGCCGGTGCGAGGCCTGTACCGGCGACGGCCTGCTCAAGATTGAGATGCACTTCCTGCCGGACATCTACGTCCCCTGCGAGGTGTGCAAGGGCAGGCGGTACAACCGGGAAACTCTGGAGGTGCGGTACAAGGGCAAGAATATCTACGAGGTGCTGGAGATGACGGTGGACGAAGCCCTGCCCTTCTTCGAGAACCTGCCGAAAATTTACAACCGCCTGAAAACCCTGGAGGAGGTGGGGTTGGGCTATGTGAAGCTGGGCCAGCCCTCCACCGAGCTGTCCGGCGGCGAGGCCCAGCGGGTGAAGCTGGCCACCGAGCTCAGCAAGCGCTCCACCGGAAAGACCATCTATATCCTGGACGAGCCCACTACCGGACTCCACTCCGCCGACGTCCACAAGCTCATCG
The DNA here is from genome assembly GCA_910575265.1 of Oscillospiraceae bacterium. Taxonomy (GTDB): domain Bacteria; phylum Bacillota; class Clostridia; order Oscillospirales; family Oscillospiraceae; genus Lawsonibacter. The sequence continues at coordinate 202,493 of CAJTEA010000003.1, read as the reverse complement.
AGGTCCTCCAGCGGCTGGTGGAGGGGGGCAACACCGTGGTGGTCATCGAGCACAATTTGGACGTGATCAAGACCGCCGACCACATCATCGACCTGGGACCCGAGGGGGGCGACGGCGGCGGACAGATCGTCTGCGCCGGCACCCCGGAGCGGGTCGCGGCGTGCGAGGGGTCTTACACGGGGCAGTACCTGAAAAAAATGCTGTAAAAGATACCCCTTCCCACGGGAAGGGGTATCTTTTTCAATCGTCCAGCATGCGGTAGCCGATGCCCAGCTCGGTGTGAATGTACTTGGGGTCGGAGGGGTTTTCCTTCAGCTTGCGGCGGATGTTGGCCATATTGACCCGGAGGATCTGGTTGCTGCCGCTGCCGCCAAAGGGGCCCCAGATGTGTTCCAGGATAAAGTCGTAGGTAAGTACCTTTCCCACATGGATGGCCAGCAGCTCAATGATCTTGAACTCGTTCTGGGTGAAGTGGATCTCCTCCCCGGCCAGCAGGACCTGGTGCCTGGCCAGGTCGATGGTCAGGTCCTTGATCTGATACACGTCCCGCTGGATGCCCTGGCTCAGCTTGAGCCGGTCGGCCCGACGCAGAGCGGAGCGGATGCGGGCCAGCAGCTCGGACACGCCGAAGGGCTTGACCACATAGTCGTCCGCCCCCATGTCCAGGGCGCGGACCTTCTCCGCCTCCCGGTCCCGGGCGGAGATGATAATCACCGGCGCCTCCCGGGGCAGGCCTCGGAGCTGGGTCAGGATGTCCAGACCGTCCATATCGGGCAGACCCAGGTCCAGCAGAACCAGGTCCGGTCCGTGGGAGAAGAACAGGGACAGCCCCTCCTTGCCGGTGGAGGCGGGAATGACCCGGTAGCCGCTGACCCCCAGGGCCCGGCTGACAAAATTGCTGATGGCCCGGTCGTCCTCGATAATCAGGATTGTCTGTTTCTCGCTCATGGATTCTCTCCTTCTGTGGGCAGGCCGAAGCGAAAGACCGCCCCGCCGTCCGGATGGTTGTCCGCGGTAAAAAAGCCGCCGTGGGCCTGAATGATGCTCTGGCACACGGACAGGCCGATGCCCATTCCCCGGGTGGCGTCTCCGGACAGGGGCATGGCCTCCCCGGCCCGGATGGCCCGGCGCACCTCCGGGGACAGGCCCCGGCCCTGGTCCCGCACCTCCACCACCGCCCAGTCCCCCTCCCGGTACAGGCGCATGCGGATGTGCTCGGTGTCCCCCGAATGGCGGATGGCGTTTTCCAGCAGGTTGACCATTACCTGCTTAATCAGGATGGGGTCCATGGGCAGATAGAGGATATCCTCCGACAGGTCCAGCTCCACATGGCAGTCCGGGAACCGGCGGCGGGTGGTGAGCAGGGCGTCCCCGGCCACCTCCTCCAGCATCTCCTCCCGCTTTTTCAGGGGCATGGTGCCGTCCTGAATGCGGGTGACGGACAGCAGGTTCTCCACCATGATAATCAGGCTGTCGGCGTCCTGCTTGATGTCGGCAAGCATGGCCAGGTTCTTGTCCGAGACCTCCGAGCTGGAAAGCAGCACCGAGACGGACCCGGAGATGGCGGTGAGGGGGGTGCGCAGGTCGTGGGACACCGCTCGGAGGATATTTTCCCGGATGGAGATGCGGTCAGACTGAAGCTGGATAGCGGCTTTTTCCGCGTTGAGCTTCTCGTTCTGCTCATAGAGGGCTTTGGCCTTTTTCTCCCGGCGGACCGCCTCCATGGCCTGGCGCTTCACCCGGGCGGTGAGGGCGCACACCACGCAGGAGATGGCCACCATGGACAGCATGGCCACCGGGTAGCCGGTGCGGCTGAGGGAAAAGACGGCGTAGGGCTCCATAAAGTAGATGTTGATGCTGAAGGCCCCGATGATGGAGGCGGCGATGCCATAGGCATACCCGGAGGTGAGCAGAGAGATGAGCACCACCGCCAGCACAAAGACCAGGGCGGAGTTGTTCTCCCCGCCGGTGTGGGTGATGAGGGCCCGGCTGGCGTAGTAAGCGCTGCACAGGAACAGGCCGGTCACCCCCAGGTTCCGGGGGACGGCGGGGACGCGGTGGGCCAATACGTCCACCCGGCGGTACAGCTCTTGAAATTTTTCTGAAACGGTCATAGCCACCGTCCCTTCTCAAGCTTCTTATGCCGATTATAGCAAAAATCCCGTTCCAGGTAAAGCCCGGAGCGGAGAGATAACAAATCTTTACAGCGTCGAAACGGGCCGGACACTGTTATTTTTATGTAGCGGACAGACGATATATGGAAAAAACCGCCTCGCAACCAATAGTTTCCCAGACGCAACAGATAATTGTTTTACAAACTGGCCTCCAGCCGCTACACTGAACGAGGTGAACACAGATGAATCTGAACGAGAAGCTGGCCGAGACGCTGAATGTCACCCGTCAGGCCGTATCGAGATAGGAGGTGGGCGGTGGGAACGGCGGCGCCGCCAAAGAGGAAACGGAACCGCCGGCAGAAGCTCCGGATGTTCCAGCTGGCGATCCGGCACGGGCCAGCCGTCCGTTTGTCCCCCTTGTTTGTGCGCTCCTGGCTGTTCTGATCCTGGGCGTGGGGATCCTCATCGGACTTGGCCCGCGGGGAAAAGATAGGGAATCGGAACCGGACCGCCAGGTTGTGGTAGGCGTTCTGGACCTGCCTCCCCGCGATACCCTTACAGGCGGCTGGCTGGAAAAAACACCCGCCGGCTTAGAGGACGAGGTGCTCTGGCGGGAGGCGCCGCTCCACCGTTTGGCCCAGTCCGGTTTGATTCGCGGCTCCATGTGAGCGTTGGGCCGCGCTTCTATACCTGGCAGTGAGGAGAAAATGAAGGAAATCTGTATAAACTGCCATTGACATAAAAATTTGATTCCCCTATAATAGGCTCTTGTACGAAGAAAGAGGGAAAAAGGGGGAATTTCAAGTGCCACAGCCCGCAAGTGAAAACAAAATGGGCATTATGCCCGAAAACAAGCTGCTTTTGAATATGGCGGTCCCGATGATCGTGTCCATGCTCATTCAGGCCTGCTACAATGTGGTGGACAGCTACTTTGTGTCCAAACTGAGTGAGGACGCGCTGAACGCGGTGTCGCTGGCCTTTCCAGTGCAGAACCTGATGATCGCCGTGGCGGTGGGCACCGGGGTGGGCATCAACGCCCTGCTCTCCCGCAGCCTGGGCCAGAAGGACCAGGACCGGGCCAACCGCGCCGCCATGAACGGCATGCTGCTGGAGATTGCCAGCGGATTGGTATTCACCATTCTGGGCCTGACCCTGGCCCGGACCTATTACGTCATCCAGACCGATATCACCGGCATTGTGGAGTACGGCGCCGACTATCTGACCATCGTCTGCGGATGCTGTATGGGCATCTTCCTGTCGGTGCTCTCCGAGCGGCTGGTCCAGGCCACCGGGCGGACGGTGTACGCCATGGTCATTCAGGGCGTAGGCTCGGTGATCAACCTGATTCTGGACCCCATTCTGATCTTCGGCCTGGACCCTTTCCCCCGGATGGAGGTGGCGGGAGCCGCCGCGGCCACGGTGGCCGGTCAGATTACCGGCGGTCTGGTGGGGCTTTACCTGGCCCTGACTCACAATCCGGAGATTCAGATGTCGGTCAGGGGCCTGAAGCCGGACCGGGAGATTATCGGCAATATCTACAGCGTGGGCCTGCCCTCCATTATCATGCAGTCCATCGGCTCGGTGATGGTGTTCGGCATAAATCAGATTCTGATCGCCTTTACCTCCACCGCCACAGCGGTGTTTGGCATCTACTTTAAGCTCCAGTCCTTTATCTTTATGCCGGTGTTTGGCCTGAATAACGGCATGGTGCCCATTGTGGCCTACAACTACGGGGCGAGAAAGCCGGACCGGATCGTGAAAACGGTCAAGCTGGCCATCGCCTACGCCGTGGGCATCATGGTAGTGGGCTTCGCCCTGTTCCAGCTGTTCCCTGATGTGTTCATCGGCCTGTTTGAGGCCGAGGGGGAGGATGCCGGCGATTTGCTGGCCATCGGCGTGCCCGCCCTGCGCGTTATTTCCTTTCACTTCCTGGTCGCCGGGATCAGCGTGGTCAGCATGTCCGTATTTCAGTCCCTGGGGCACGGGGTACTGTCGCTGACGGTGTCCGTGATCCGTCAGCTGGTGATCCTTCTGCCCGTGGCGTTCATCCTGTCCCGGCTGAGGGGACTGGAAGCTGTGTGGTGGGCCTTCCCCTTCGCGGAGCTTTTCGCGGTCAGCCTGTGTATTCTATTCCTGCTCCGGGTCTACCGGAAGGATATCGCCCCCATGAAGCTGGATTCGACGGTCCAAACGAATGGGTAATACAGTACCGCGGCCCCGCCCGGATGGGCGGGGCCGCCTATTCGCTCACCAGTCCAGCCGCAGTACCTCCCGGGCCCTCACCCCTTGGGCCTGGAGGGCGGCCAGGTAGAGGACCAGGGCGAATACCAGCGTCCCCAGTCCGGCGGGGACTGGAGCCAGGCCCGTGTCCTTTAAATATCGGAAGAGCAGGTTGCCCGTCAGCCCGGCCAGCAGGGCGGCCAGACCGGGGGCGGTGAGCCACTGGAAGGGCCGGACCTCCAGTCCGACCTCCCGGACCAGCTGCCACAGGCACAGCCCCAGCTCCAGAGCGGTGGACGCCGCCGCGCCGGCCACAAAGCCCGCCATCCCTACCCCGGGCAGGGGAACCAGAGCCAGGGTAAAGAGAAGCTGGACGCCGCCCCCCAGCAGGGAGATGACGGCCACCGTCCGCTGCCGCCCCACCCCGTTTAGGGAGGCGCACAGCACCGAGCAGTAGCAGTTCATGGCCACCGTAATGGCCAGGGGGATGAGGTACTCCCCCACCCCCTCCTGATGAAACATGGCCCGCCCCAGGTCGGGGCCTACCACCACCATCAGCGCCATGGCGGGCAGGGTGAGCAGCGACACCGCCGATACCGCTTGAGAGGCCAGCCGCCGGATTTCGGCGGGCCGGTTCAGGGCGCAGGCCCGGGACAGTCGGGGGACCAGCACCAGATTCAGCGCCCCTAGAAACACGATGGGCAGCGACAGCATGGGCATAGTCATGCCGCACACCACCCCGAACTGGGACATGGCGGCGGAGCGGTCCACGCCGCCCTCCACCAGCTTCTGGGGGATGAGGGTGTTGTTAGCCGCCCCCAGCAGATTGCCCAGCAGAGCGTTCAGCCCCACGGGCAGGGCGATGGACAGCACCCGCCGCCGCCGGACCCGGCCCGGCTCCCCCTTCCCGGACAGGGCGCGCCGGCCCATCCGCCGGCGGTAGAGAAGCACCAGGGCGCAGGAGGAGAACACCTCGCAGATCACCATGCCGGCGACAATCAGCCCCACCACCCGCTCCGGGTACTGGGGCAGGAAGAACACCAGCAGGGCGATCACCGCCAGGGTTCGGACAAACTGCTCCAGCAGCTCCACAATGGCCGGAGGGCGCACCACCCCGGAGCCGTAGAAGAAGTGCTTGTGCAGGTTCTCCACCCCCGTGAGGGCCACGCAGGGGATGAGTAGGATCAGCCCCAGCTGGGTGCGGGCGTCCCCCAGGAGGTAGACCGAAATGGCGTCCGAGCCTAAAATCACCGCCGTTCCAATGGGCAGGAGAGCCAGAAAAAAAAGCTTCAGGCAGGTGGAAATGGTCTGGTCCGCCGCCTTCCGGTTGCCCAGGGCCAGATGCTGGGAGGTGAGGTTGGAGCAGGCCGAGGTTACCCCCACGGCGGTGAGGGACATGAGAACCGAGTACACCGGCATAACCAGCTGGTACAGCCCCATGACCTCCGCCCCCACCAGCCGGGACAGGATTACCCGGTAGCCGAAGCCCAGAAGCTGGGAGACGGCGCTCAGCGCCGTAAGGAACAGCGCCCCCTTCCCGGCGGACAGCATTTTTTCAGACAAGACAATCCCCCCTCCTGACAACTCTATTCGGGAGGGGGGCGGTTTATCACGTGTGTCCTGGAAAAGTCCGCGGTGTAAAGCTTGTTATTGAATTTTCAGTAGTATTAAGAATACAATGCTATTTATTATTCAGTTCCTTTTTCATGATACATACGGGATATATGGAAAGAATATTTGCACCGACCGCCTCTAAACTGATGTTGAGGTGATAAGATATGAAGGAAAAATACAGAGAACAATACCGAAAGTTCGGCTTAAATGTGGTGTACTACAGAAAGGGGCTGAGAATAACACAACTGCAATTAGCTGAATTATTGGATATTCAAAGAAGCCACATAAGCGCAATAGAATTAGGCAATGTAGGAGTATCACTTGACTTGATATTCAAAATGTGCGAGGTATTCAATATCAAACCAAAGGAGCTGTTTGATTTTAGGGATTAAACGGTATGAGCAAAAGCTGCCTTGACATAAAATCAAGGCGGTGGGTATATTAAGTACGTAAAGCGCTGTCCGCAAGACGGTTCAGCCCAGATGGTTCGCGATTATACAAAGAAAACCGTCACCGTGCTGGGGTGGCGGTTTTCAGCGTTTTATCTGTTTTCCCTTGCCCTTTTGGAAGATATCCGCTATAATAGGGGCATCACTTAGAAAATAAGGAGGAATTTTCCTATGGCTTTTGTAGAACTGGAGAAGAAGGGCGCGGTTGGCGTTATCACCATGAACCGGCCCGAGGCCCTCAACGCCCTGAACGACCAGGTGTTAAAGGACCTGAGCGAGGTGCTGGACCGTGTGGAGAACGACCCGGAAATTATGGTGGCGATTGTCACCGGCGCGGGGCGGTCCTTTGTGGCTGGGGCGGACATCGGCCAGATGTCCAATTTCACCGCCGTGGAGGGCAAGGCCTTCGGCGCTTACGGAAACGGCGTGTTCCTGAAGCTGGAGAACCTGACCAAGCCCACCATCGCCGCCGTCAACGGCTTCGCCCTGGGGGGCGGGTGTGAGCTGTCCATGGCCTGTGACATCCGTCTGGCCAGCGACAAGGCCAGGTTCGGCCAGCCCGAGGTGGGCCTGGGCATTACCCCTGGCTTCGGCGGCACCCAGCGCCTGGCCCGGATCGTGGGCGTGTCCAACGCCATGGAGCTGATTCTCACCGCCAAGACCATCAAGGCGGAGGAGGCCCAGCGCGTCGGTCTGGTCAGCCACGTCTACCCCGCCGAGGAGCTGATGGACAAGGCCATGGAGCTGGCCAACGCCATCGCCGCCAACGCCCAGGTGGCGGTGCGCCAGTCCAAGGCGGCCATCCGCCGCGGAACGCAGACCGACATGGCCACCGGCGCGGCATTCGAGGCCGAGGCCTTCGGCCTGTGCTTTGCCACCGAGGACCAGAAGGACGCTATGAAGGCCTTTATCAACAAGGAGAAGGTCACCTCCTTCAAGAACCGCTAAACGACAAACGACCGCCGGCGGGTATCCCGCCGGCGGCTTATTCCGGGATAGAGAGATGATTGACCATGGACCTGGCTGTCCTGATTTCCAACCTGATCGGACTGTTTCTGCTCATCGGCGTAGGCTTTTTTGTGGTGCGGGCGGGGCTGATTCCCGCCGAGACCTCCAAACCTCTGAGCACACTGCTGATGAAGGTTACCGTCCCCGCCACCATTATCTGCTCCATGCTGCGGCCCTTCGACCCGGGCTTTTTGAGGCTGGGGGCGTCCATGATTCTGGTGGGGGCGGTGATGTTCCTGCTGTTCGCGGCACTGTCCATGGGACTGTCCCGGCTGCTCCGGGTGCCCGAGGGACGGCGGGGGATGTGGTGCTGCTGCGCCACCTTCTGCAACAACGGCTTTATGGGCTTTCCGGTGGCCCTGGCCCTCTTCGGGGAGGAGGGGCTGGCCCTGACGGTGATGCTGTCCATCCCCTTCAACTTCCTGCTGTACAGCCTGGGGGCCAAGATGGTGTGCCTGGACGTGTCCGGGGAGCAGAAGCCCCTGTCCTGGGGGCGGGCGGTGTTCAATCTGATTAACCTGTCCATGGCGGTGGGGCTGGTGCTGTATTTTACCCAGCTCCAGCTGCCCCAGGCGGTGCTGGGCCCGCTGGGCTATCTGTCCGACGCCACCACCCCCCTGTCCATGATTGTCACCGGTATGAACCTGTCCCAGGGCAGAATGTCCGATGTCCTCCGGGACCGGGACGCTTTCACCGCCTCCGGAGCCCGGCTGCTGCTGTTTCCCGTGGCCGCCTGGGCGCTGATGCGGCTGGTCCCCGGCCTGAACGCCCTGGTGGTGGGGGCGGCCCTCATCAATCTTGCCATGCCCGCCCCCGCCGCCGCCACCTTCATTGGGGAGGAGCACAACGGCTGCACCCAGCTGGCCGCCCGGATTGTGTTTCTGTCCAGCCTGCTGTGCATGGTCACCATTCCTGTCATATCGCTGCTGGTTTGAACTATAAAACCTTGTCCCGCTGACTGACGGGACAAGGTTTTATCCAATTTATGGAAAAATGTTTATCCGTTGGCCATGGCGCACAGCTCGGCCAGCAGCTTGGGAAGCTGTTCATCCATAGTTTCGTCGCTGAACTGGCAGGTGCCCACCTTCTTGTGGCCGCCGCCCTGATACTTGAGCATCAGGCTGCCCACGTCCAGGGTAGCGGTGCGGTTGAGGATGCTGTAGCCCACGGCGGCGGAGCAGCCGCGGCCCTCCCGTCCACTGACAATCCAGGCAGAGATGTTCTGCTCGGGGTACAGGCTGTAGATGAGGAAGCGGTTGCCGGTGTAGATGGGGTCCACCCCCCGCAGGTCGGTGATAATGACGTTGCCCTCCACCCGGGTGTGGGCCTTCACCATCTCCTTGAACTTTTCGGTCTGCTCGTTATACACCTCGATGCGCTCCCGCATGTCAGGCAGGGCCAGGATTTCAGCGGTACCCATGGTCCGGCAGGCCTCCAGCAGCTTCTCCATCAGCTGATAGTTGGAGATAGAGAACTGACGCCACCGGCCCAGACCGGTGCGGGGGTCCATCAAAAAGCCGATAAGAATCCAGCCTTTGGGGTTCAGCACCTCGTCGATGGTCAGATTGCCGGAGTCCACCTTGTCCACCGCCTCCATCATCTCGCCGAACTGGGGGAACCGCTCCGCCCCGCCGTAGTACTCATAGATGATCCGGGCGCAGGAGGGGGTATTCCGGCTCTCACCCTTATACTTGCCCGCCAGCTCCAGCCGCTCGTGCTCGCTGGAGTGGTGGTCGAACCACAGGCCGCAGCCCTCCACATAGGGGACGTTGGCCAGGCAGTCGTCGGCGCTGACCTCCACCAGGCCGTCCTGGAGATCCTTGGGGTGGGCAAATTTCCAATGATCGACGATTCCCGCCTCCAACAGAAGGGCGCCGCACACCAGACCGTCAAAATCGGAACGAGTTACCAGTCGCATAAATAGTTTTCCTCCTTATATGTAGTATGCCGTTCCGGCAAAATCTGTTGTCCGGTCCATTATACCACAAATCAAAATTCGCTCAAGGGTAATTTTGCGGTCTGGGACTGATATTTGAAAAACAGACAAAGGAAGAAAAACTTTTTTGGGGGTAATGACAAACTGTCCGCTTTGTGATAGAATTTTTCTGTTAAGGAGGGAGGCCGCCATGAAGGAACAGGAGCGCTATGTAATGGAACAGATCCTGCGGACGCTGAGTCTACCGCGGGGGAGCACCGGCGGCAAGCCGGAGGAGCTGAGCAGTGAGCTGCTCCGGTCCTTCCTTCGGTTTATGGATGAGGTGCCGGGAGGCTTTTTGATCTATTACGCTCAGCGGGGCGAACAGATCATCTACGCCAACCAGAGCCTGGTGCGCATGCTGGGGTGCGAAACAATGGAGGAGCTTCGGGAGTACACCGGAAACTCCTTCCGCGGGATTGTGCACCCAGACGAGCTGGAGGCGGTGGAGGAGAGCATCCGGGAGCAGATTGCCGCCAGCCAGTATGATCTGGACTATGTGGAGTACCGGGTTTGCCGCAAGGACGGCTCCATCCGCTGGCTGGAGGATTATGGCCATTATGTGGAAATCCAGGGCGTGGGCGGTATTTTCTATGTCTTTTTGGGAGACGCCACCGGAAAACAGGAGCGGATGCGGATGGAGCGGGATCATCTGGATCAGGAGTACCTGCGGCAGCTGGAGGTGATCGAAGGGCTCAGTGTAAACTACGAGTCCATTTGCTATCTGGATCTGGATAAAGATCAGATCGTACCCTACCGGTTGAGCAGCCGAACCGCCGCCCTGTTTGAGGGGGAACACATCGCCCGCGCCTATATCCCCTACGCCCGGGATTATGTGACCATGTGGGTCCATCCCGAGGACCGGGAGCTGGTGTCCGAGGTCACCGCGCCGGCCTACATCCGGGAGAAGCTGGCGAATAGCCGGACCTACTACCTCAACTACCGGGTGCTGATGGAGGGGGAGCTGCAATATATTCAGCTGCGGGTGGTCAATGTGAGCCACCAGAAGGGGGTGAGCCAGGCGGTGCTGGGCTACCGCCGGGTGGACGAGGAGCTCCAGCGGCAGATGGAGCAGCAGAGCCTGCTGGCCGAGGCGCTGGCCAAAGCGAACTTGGCCGTCACCAGCAAGAACACCTTCCTATCCAACATCTCCCACGATATGCGCACCCCGCTCAACGCGATTTTTGGTTTTACCTCTCTAGCCAAGCTGAACCTGGACAGCCCGGAGGAGGCCGGATACTATCTGAGCCGGGTAGAGACGGCCAGCCGGCAGCTGCTGGATATGATCAACCAGGTGCTGGAGGTCTCTGCCCTGTCCGACTCGGCCGCCAGACTGGAGGAGACGAAGTGCGGCCTGCGGGAGATCGCGGAGGAGGTCTATGAGTTTCTCAAACCCCAGGCTCAGGAGAAGAGCCTCCTTTTCCGTCTGGACTGCGACGCGCTGCGCCACAACACCGTATTCGCTGACAAGGAGAAGCTGCGACAGCTGATCCTCTATCTGACCAACAACGCCGTGACTTATACCAACCCCGGCGGCCGGGTTACTATCTCTGTCGCGGAGGGAGAAGAGCTGCCCAACGACTACGCGGTCTACCGCCTGGTGGTGCAGGACACCGGCATCGGCATCAGTCCGGACTTTTTGGAAAAGGCCTTTGAGCCCTTCAGCCGGGAGAAAAATTCCACGCTCAGCGGAGTTCATGGCATTGGGCTGGGGCTGACCATCGCGAAAAACATCGCGGACCTGATGGGCGGGCATATCAGCGCGAAGAGCCAGATAGGCGAGGGCAGTACCTTCACTGTTACCCTCACCCTCCGCTATCAGCCCAAAGTTCCGGCGCGGAAGAGCGCCGCCCGGAGTGAGGCGCTCCAGCGAATCCTTCTGGTGGAGGACAATGAGATCAACCGGGAGATCGAAATGGAGCTGCTGACGCGGCTGGGGTTTGCCATCGACCCGGCGGAAAATGGAAAGCTCGCTCTGGATAAAATTGGGGAGGCCACCCCCGGGGACTACGATCTGATTCTGATGGACCTGCAAATGCCGGTGATGGACGGCTGGGAGACGACGCGGGCCATCCGGGCCCTGCCTGATCCGGCGTGGTCGCACATTCCCATCATTGCCCTGTCGGCCAATGTATTGCAGAGCGATCAGCGCCGGTCAAGGGAGAGCGGCATCGACGCCCATTTGCTCAAGCCGATGAACCTGGCGCTGCTTCTGGATACCATTGAAAAGCTGACCGGGAAGCGGCCGCCCAGGGAACGGAAACCGGGATAGGCGCGTAAAAACCCGGGACAGTCTCTGACTGTCCCGGGTTTCTGTGTGCTTGGAAAGACAGGGGGAGAATTACTTCAGCTCCACCTTGGCGCCGGCCTCTTCCAGCTTTTTCTTCAGCTCCTCGGCCTCGTCCTTGGACACGGCCTCCTTCAGGGTCTTGGGAGCGCCCTCAACGGCGGCCTTGGCCTCGGCCAGGCCCAGACCGGTGATCTCGCGGACGGCCTTGATGACCTTGATCTTGGCGGCGGCGTCAAAGCCGGCCAGAACCACATCGAACTCGGTCTTCTCAGCGGCGGCCTCAGCGGCGCCACCGCCGGCGGCGGGAGCAGCCATGGCGGCGGCGGACACGCCGAACTCCTCCTCCAGAGCCTTGACCAGCTCGGACAGCTCCAGAACGGTCAGAGCCTTAACTTCCTCGATCATCGCAGTAATCTTCTCACTAGCCATGATAAATAAACCTCCTGATTGTGTAAATTTTTGGTTTGTTGTTCCCCTTTTGGGTGGGATTTTCCGCTTACTCGGCGGCGGGAGCCTCCTCGGCGGGGGCCTCGGGAGCGGCCTCGCCGCCCTTCTCGGCGATAGCCTTCAGGACAATAGCCAAGCTGGTAATGGGAGCCAGCATCATACCAAGGGCCTGCGCCTGAAGCACTTCCTTGGAGGGCAGCTCAGCCAGGGCCATGATCTCCTCCAGGGAGAGCACCTTGCCGTCCATAAAGCCGCCCTTGATGTTGAACTTACCATCGCCCAGCTTTTTGGCGTGCTTGTTCACCACCCGCATGGGAGCGATGGGGTCGCCGGCGCTGGTGGCCAGAGACGTGGTGCCGTTAAGCACGCCGTCCAGCTCTTTCAGACCAGCGTCGTCCAGGGCAAAGCGGATCAGGGTGTTCTTCACCACAGAGTACTGCACATCGTTCTGGCGCAGCTCGGCGCGCAGGGCGGTGTCCTCCGCCACGGTAATACCCTTGTAGTCCACCAGCACGCCGCTGGAAGCGCCCTTCAGCTGCTCCTCCAGAGCGGCCACGACGGCCTTCTTCTCGGAAAGGACCTTTGCGTTAGGCATGTTTGGATTCACCTCCAGAAATTGTTGGCGCGAAACAAAAAATCTCCTGCCAAAAGACAGGAGAACAGTACCATCAAAGTATTCCTTTGAAAGCACTCTCGGCAGGAATTACGCCCTCGCGGGCCCCTGCTGTCTTTGAACGCACCGCATATTATATGCGCGGAGGAGAAACTTGTCAAGAGGAACTTTCAATTTTTGCGGGCTTTATTGAAATTTAAATCAACTGCATACCTTCCTCTTGGGCTGGCCGCATATGTTTCAATTCAGATTCTTCCTGTATGGAGAGCTCTACAATGGGATGTCCTTTTCGCGGATCGCCTGGGTTCACCGAACCAGTCAGATGCCCGTTCGCTTTCCATATCCGCTAAAAATAAGGACTCACATTAGTTCTAGCTATATGAGTCCTTATTCGTGGTGGAGATAAGTGGGATCGAACCGCTGACCTCTTGAATGCCATTTGCTGGTGCTATGTCCCATAGGGACTTACCCGGTCTTACGCTGCCCTTCCAACCCCCCCGAATTTTCAAGGCTTTCAGGGCTTAGCGGACAGAAAGGCCACCATTCCAGGAAGTCCCGGAAAATACGAATTTCAGGAAAAGTGTTAGAAAGATGTTAGAAGAACGGCCTGCGGTTACAGAGAGCAGCAACCTCCAGGAGAAGGAATACAGACCCCGGCCCCAGAGACACGGCCTGCCGTGTTCCTGGGGCCGGGGTGCGCAGGGGCACCGGAATGGCAGCAGAGGGCAGAAGGTCCCGTCAGGGGGCGCAGCCCCCCAGAGCGGTGACAGAGGGGTAACCAGATTTTATAGACTTTGACCATGCACATTCAAAGATTTATATGTCCCGGCTTGCCGTCCGAGTGCAGGCAGGGGGACCCACTCCCACGGCTTTAGCCGGGAGTGGGGACGCCTGCCCAGCGCCCAGAGTACAGGGCTTGAGAGTATGTATTTTGGATATCATTATGGCAGTTTTGTGCAAATCATGTCGTTTTTGTGTCGTAGCTTGACCAATCGAAAAGGCATATGCTAGACTTATAATAAATATGGAAAAAATGAAAACTGCTAAAATATGGGAGGCTGTGTTATGAAATTCATTATTGGGGAAGGTTTAATGAGCCAACTGGATAGGCTTTCTTACCATGGCGGTATTGGTTTCTACTATGACTCTACGTTAGGCGGTATCATCACTTTTCTCGTTGTGGGACTTATCTGTGTCTTTGCAGTAATTGGCTTCATCACTGTTCTGAAATGGTTGTTTTTTGGAATACCAAAAAAGGAGGACCCCGGAAAGAAGTGGCTCAGGACAGGCAAATTTTGATTTGGATACGTGTTCTAAGGACTGTGAGGTTTCATAGTCCTTTTTTGTTTAAAAGCCTTTGGAGTAACTCCGAGATACTTATTAACATTCTTAGCGCTTTGGTGTAGAATATCCGCCAGGAGGTGAAATCTATGCCATCTGACAAAAAGAGAATCAACCTCACAGTACCAGACGATATTGATGACCGCTTACAAAGGTATAAGGCAAGAAACGGCCTTTCCAGTGACGCCACGGTCTGCTTGCAGCTTATTGTCCGTCAGTTGAATGCGGATGAGAACAGTGAAGCGATATTCAAATTGGTACAAGGTATGTCGTTTGACCAACTCGCAGCCCTCTCCAAGGATGGTTACAACGAGCTCCAAGAGGGACTGAGACAACGCGACCGGGCGGCAAATCCAAAGGCTGAACCGTAACTTCCTCGCCGCCTGCGGTGGCGAAAGCTGCACAGGATAGTATTACCTGTGCAGCGATGTAAATTGTGTACACAATCAACCTATGAATCATCCGAAGATGAAAAAGTAAAAGGCTGTTGGCGAAAAGATAGAGCGTTCAACGGTGAAAACGTAAATGAAAGGAGATGGTTCTACAGCAGAAGAAAGGAGTATTTATGGCCCGCAGTATTGCAAGCCGAAAGTATCAACTTACAATCAACAATCCCCAGGAACATGGGCTAGGCCATGAGACCATCAAGGGCAGTTTGGAGGCGCTTTCCGGCTGTCTTTACTGGTGTATGTGTGACGAGGTGGGCGAACAGGGGACCTACCACACCCACCTGTACGCAGCTTTCCAGAATGCCAAGGAGTTTACCTCCATCCAGCGCCGCTTTTATGGCGCACATATCGAGATTGCCAGGAGTACTCACCAGGAAAACCGGGACTATATTCGCAAGGAGGGGAAATGGGCTAAGGACGCCAAGCACGAAACCAACCTTCCGGACACCTTTGAGGAAAGCGGCGAACTGCCGGAGGAACCGCAGAAGCGTCAGAAAGACAGCGAGGCTATTTTGGAGATGGTGACCAACGGAGCCACCAACGCCGAAATACTCCGGGCGTTCCCCACCTTCATGAACCGCTTGCAACACATTGACGCAGCCCGTCAGACGCTGCTGGAGGAAAAATACCGCAGGACCTTTCGAGAACTCCAAGTATGCTATATCTGGGGTAAGACAGGGGTAGGCAAGACCAGAGGCGTCATGGAGCGGTACGGATATGAGAATGTCTACCGGGTCACCAACTACCAGCATCCCTTTGACAGCTACGCCGGACAGGATGTGATACTGTTCGACGAATTTCGCAGCAGCCTCCCCATATCGGATATGCTAAAATACCTGGACGGCTACCCGGTCATGCTGCCCTGCCGCTATGCGGACAAGGCGGCTTGTTTTCGGGAGGTCTATCTGGTGAGCAACATTCCGATGGAGGCCCAATATCCCAATGTCCAGGTGGATGAACCGGAAACCTGGCAGGCGTTCCGCCGCCGCTTTCAGGAAATATTGGAGCTTGGCGCCGCCGATGATACGGACGAAATGCCGTTCTGAGGGGGTGCGGTATGTTTAACAGTTATCCTGATATCCTTACGGTAAAGCAGATGGCCCAGGCCCTGTGTATCAGCGAAAATTCCGCCTATCGGCTGGTGAACAGCCACACAGTAGGCTGTAAACGAATTGGACGAAAAATCATCGTGCCGAAACAATGTCTGATTGATTATGTGCTTTCGGCCCGATATACGATAGCTGCTCTGTAACAGCAGGCTAATTTGAACTGTCGAAAGGAGTATCATCATGACAGGCAGCCTGCAAGAGAAAAATGGAAAATTTTACATGGTACTGAATACCCAGGTGAATGGAAAGCGAAAGCTGAAATGGATATCCACCGGACTGACGGTAAAGGGCAATAAGCGCCGGGCGGAGCAGTTGCTTCGGGAGACGCTGCAAGCCTACGAATCCGGGCAGAAAAAAGCCACTCCCGATGTCCTGTTTGGGGACTACCTCCGTTCGTGGCTGGACGGTGTGCGGCGCAAGGTGGACGAGGTGACTTATCAGGGCTATGAGGTGCTGGCCCTGCGTCAGGTGGTCCCCTGGTTCGAGAAAAGGGGCGTCAAGCTGGCAGATGTGACGCTGGAGTTGCTTCAGGAGTATGTGGATGAAAAGGCGTCCAGCGGACGCAAGGACGGCATGGGTGGGCTTTCTCCCCGTTCCCTGCGCCTGCACAAGAATATCTTGTTCCAGACGCTCACGGAGGCCGTGAAAGGCGGTCTGCTGCCCTCCAACCCCTGTCAGCATGTAGTCCTGCCCAAGAGCGTCCGGTATGAATCCCACTTCTACACGGCGGACCAGTTGAACCAGTTTTTCCAGGCGATACGGGACGAGCCGTTATACCCGCTGCTGAAAATCACGGCAATTTACGGCCTGCGCCGCAGCGAGGTATTGGGGCTGAAATGGGACAGCATCGACTTTGACGCCGGGACGGTGACCATTCGGCATACGGTGTCCAAGGTGACAAAGGCGGTGGAGAAGGACAAGACTAAAAATGCCACCAGTTACCGCTCCTTCCCGCTGACGGAGGAGGCCCGGACTATCTTTCAGACGGCGCAGGCGGAGGAAAAAGAAAACCGCCGCCTGTGCGGACGGCAGTATCAGGAGAACGACTATGTATTCAAGTGGGATGATGGTCGCCCCTACTCCCCGGACTACATCACCAAGAAATTTCCCGCCCTGCTGAAAGCCCACGGAATGCCCCACATCCGTCTGCATGAGCTTCGTCATAGCTGTGCCAGCTTGCTGATTAACGCTGGGTTCACTCTCAAGGATGTGCAGGAGTGGATGGGCCACGCCGACATTAAGATGACCGCTAACATCTATGGACATCTGGACGTTTCCCGCAAGCAGACAATGGCCGCTAAGCTGGCCGGGGACCTTTCCGCTCCGTGTTAGAAAAGCGTTAGAAAAACAGGCGTGATAAAGCGGGAAAAGGAAAAGTCAAAGTCCTGTAACCCTTGTGCTACAGGACTTTGACCTGGTGGAGATAAGCGGGATCGAACCGCTGACCTCTTGAATGCCATTCAAGCGCTCTCCCAGCTGAGCTATACCCCCACATGTTTGTACCCCTTGTGTCGCAAGGGGTTTGGAGTTTTGAAACCGGATTTTCTCCGATTTTCTGTGGGGTTGCTTACTGGATACTGTGCGCTCCCAGCTGAGCTATACCCCCATCGCTGATTTTTATATTTGAAAAGTTACAATTCTATTCATATTTATACGGAATTGAGTACTTATGAAAAGAATAGATTGGGGTCCCCCGGTCAGGTGCCTGCCAAGTTACCAGTAAAACACCCCCTAAAATTTTGTCGTAAATCCAAAAATATGCGATTTGGCTTGGTTGCTTTAGCAACTATAACCGCCAGCATCGCACAAAGTGCGATGCTGGCGGCGAAATTTTTGAATTTTATGCGTTAGTCAGCTATTCTGTATTCAATGGGTTCCAGCTTCCTCTTACAAACGTGGCCAGATAGAAACAAAACAACAGCATATTATGGGCAATCATGCACGCCCAAGCGGAGACAAGGCCCATTTCCAGAAAACGGATGCAGATCATGGCCCCCAGGATGCGGATGCACCACATCCCGGTAATGTTGTAGAGAAACGGCACCTTTGTCTTGCCGACACCCATCATCAACCCCTCCATAATGATAGACACCCCGTAGAATGGCTCAGAGACCGCTACCATGCGCAGGACTGTGCTGCCCAGGGTGATGACCTCCCGGCTCTTGGTGAAAATTCCAACCAGGAGCGGGGCGGAGAAAAAGAGTGCCGCACCGGAAAGGATCATCAGCACGACCTCAATGGGCAGGAACATATTGGCCAGGGATTTCATGCGTTTCCGGTCCCCCGCACCGTAGGTGTTTCCAGCTAGAGTAGCGGCGGCAGTCTGCATCCCATAGCCTGGGATGTAAAAGGCAGATTCCACCGTGTTGGCGATGGTGTGGGCGGCGGTAGCCACCTCACCCAAGGAATTGATCATCGCGGCAAAAACCACATACCCCAAAGAGGTTCCAAAACGCTGGAGCATATTGGGGAAAGCAATTTTTACGCAGGGCCGCAGAATGCTCATGTCTGGTTTCAGGCTCATGCCTTTGGGCGAGACCAAGGGGTGCCGCCAGAGAACCCAGGTGATGTGGATACCGCCCCACACGTAGGACAGGGCGCTGGCTGCCGCCGCGCCGGTGACGCCCCACCCGGCTCCGGGAATGGCGAATCGGAGGCCCAGCAGGGAAACGGTTCTGGTATCATAGATCAGCAGGAAATTCAGGACGATATTGATGCAGTTGACAATGATCCCCACCCACATGGGCGTCTTGGTGTCGCCCGCGGCCCGGAGGACGGTGCCGAACAGGATTGAGGCAGACCGGAACAGCATGGGCAGGTAAAGGATGAAAAAGTAAGTCCCGGCCAACTCCTGGACGGCGGGGTCTACCTGCATCCATACAGGGACCATGCCGCTGACGGCGGTACAGACAATGGTGGCGAAGATACCCGCAACCAGAACCACCAGGGAGGTCTGAGCCGCCGCTTTTTTCGCGGCCTCCAGATCTCCCGCGCCGCAGGCTTTGGCAATCAGCGCCAGGAAACCCACGCCCAAAGCGGAAAAGGTGCTGCCTACCAACCATGCTATGGTGCTGGTGGCCCCCACGGCGGCGGTGGCCTGGGTGCCCAGGGAGCCTACCATGGCAGTGTCAATGTATTGGACTGCCGTCTGCATGACCTGTTCGACGATGGTGGGCCAGGCCAGAGTCATGATAGTTGCGGCAGTCGTCCAGGCGGCTTGCTGTCTCTCTTTACGGTTCACTTGATCTTCCACCTACGAAAAAATCTTCTTTAAAAATGCGGTGCGCCGGTCAACACAGTTACGGACAATCGGGCTGTCCAGCACGATATCGAATCCGTGCATCGTTCCTTCCGTGTTGTGCAGCTCGACCGGAACACCAAATTTCCGCAGACGCTCCGCATAGAGGATACCCCCGTCCCGCAGACAGTCAAACTCAGCTGTCTCGATATACGCGGCAGGCAAACCGGCCAGGGATTCCGCTTGGATGGGCGAAGCGTATTCCAGTTTCCCAGCAGAGGGGGCCGGCCTGTATAATTTGTCGTACTTCTCGGCATCCCGGCTGTTGCACATAGGGGTATCCGTGTATTTTTTCATGGATTCCGTCTCCATGCCGATGCCCGTAACCGGATACATCATCATCTGTCCGCACGGCATGAGCTGTCCTCGTTCCTTTGCCATCAGGCAGACGACTGTCGCCAGCGCACCTCCGGCACTGTCCCCCGCGACGGCCATCCGGGAAGTGTCGATCGAGAGGTCCCCGGCATTGGCCGCAGCCCACGCATAAGCCAAATAGCAGTCCTCCGGCGCTGCTGGGAACGGAAACCTGGGCGCAAGGCGGTAATCCACAAAAAGCACCTTGCAGTGCGCCCTTTGAGCGTATTCCTTCGCCAGGCTGTAATGATATAGTGCGGCGGGGAGCACAAAACCGCCGCCGTGATAATACAAGAGACAAGGTGCGTGTTCCCCAACGCCGTTCGGGCAGTACCAAAGCGCCCGGATCGTGCCGCCACCCACGGGAATGACTTTCCGCTCCACGGTCACATCAGCCGTGGAGCGTTCTCTTGTAAAGAGGAGGCCCATGAGCTTTTGCATCACGGGAATTGTGGCTTTATGAAGCGGTGGATTCATGTTCGCCCACTTCTGAAAATCGGGATGGATCGGATATTTTGTTCGTTTCATCGTAACACTCCCAACCCCAAACATAGGACCATAGGGTCATGGATATTGCTGTCTTTACAGATGCGGCGGACAATTTCCGCCATCTCCGGACTGTGTTCATCCACGATGGTACCCATGTAGTCGATAAAAACCGATTTGACCATGTCTGCACCTCTGTCACTCAGATGTATCAATTTCAATTCCATATGCGTTCAAAAGCTCGAGTGCTTTTGCTTCACCTTCGGCGTTGAAAGACGCGGATTTGCTTCGGCCTCCGGCGTTGACCAACCCTTCGTCTGTCAGCTCATTCAGAATGTCAAAATCATATCCCTTCCAACACAGACGGGCTTTCGGATATATCCCGGCTCGGTCAGGCTTTTTCCGAATGCCCGGAACGAGGCTCTCCTCCCAGGATGTGAGGTACATCAGCATTAGCGTTAAGTCCTTGATCGTATGTCTATCCATCTGCTATTCCCCCACTGGTAGATTACCTTAATAGAATAACACGGCACAGGAAAGCTGTCTATCCAAAAAATTCAGAAAGGTGGCTCTCGCTTTGCCATAGCCTGCATACTTTCCCCATAGTCCGCAAACCATATGTTTGAGGTGATTTGTCAATGCAGCACTATTCGGATTTAAATGCCCTGCTGCGCAGCGAGCCGGAAGCCAGACACTATTTCGATACCCTCCCGGACTACGCCAGGGAACAGATCAGCACCCGGTCCGACAGTGTCAATTCCTTTGCCAGCTTGAAGGACTATGCGCAGAACCTTCTGCGCGGCGATGACTGATGAGCAAATAAAAACCACCTCATACGGGGTGGTTTTTATTTGCTCACAAAGTGGTTTCGTGGTTCAGCGGTTCTGCTCCGAAAAAATCTTTAACTCTGGTATGCTGTCCACCGGCTGAGCGCAGGCCCCGCCCTGGCACAAGTAATACTGTGCTCCCTGTGCCGGAATGGGATAATCCTTGGTAAACGGGGCCAGGGCGGCCAGCGTTCCGGCATTTTCCTGCGTTTTGACCAAAACCGTTAGCCCCAGGCGGGGAGCTTCCCGAAGGAAGCCCCGCAATTCTTCTGGCGGCTTCTGAGCGGTTATCACCAGCTCTGCGGTTGGCCACAGCTCCTCCAAACAGGCCAGCATAGCGAAGCTGTGCCCGGCGGGATATCCTTCTGCCGCCCCCGCCAGCCAGGACAGCTGGAGATCCGCCGCCTCCCGCCAGCGCATTTCCCCGGTGAGCCTGGACAGCCGGAAGAGTACCAGCGCCGCTATAGAGTTACCGGACGGCATGGCCCCATCGTATGCCTCTTTCGTCCGGGTCAGCAGCTGTTCTCCATTGGAGGCGTAGGGGTAAAAGCCGCCGCGCTCTCCGTCGAAAAAGAGTTTCAGCAGGCAGTCGGCCAGTCCCACAGCGCGGGTGAGATACGATGCATCGAAGGTGGCGCTGTACAGCTCCAGCAGTCCATAGGCAAGAAAGGCGTAGTCATCCAGCTTACCCGGATGGGCGGCATCCCCGTCCCGCCAGCGGGCCAGCAATCGGCCATCTGAGGTGGTAAGCTTTTCCGCAAGGAACTCCGCCGTCTGGCGGGCGGCGTCCAGATACCAGGGTTCGTCCAGCACCAACCCTGCCCGGGCCAACGCCGCCATTGCCAGCCCGTTCCAGGCAGTGAGCACCTTGTCGTCCCGGTGGAGCGCTGTCCGGCTCAGGCGGTAAGCGTACACTTGTTCCCTCAGCGCCGCCATATCCTCCGGATCCTGATTAAACTGGGATTGGCCCAGCAGGTTTGGGATGCTTTTGCCCTCAAAGTTGCCCTCTGGGGTGATGCCGTACCATTGACAGAAGCGCAATCCGTCCACGCCGCCCAGCGCTTGAGCCAGCTCATCGGGGGTCAGCGCGTAATACTTTCCCTCCACACCGTCGCTGTCCGCGTCCTGCCCGCAGCAGAAGCCGCCCTGGGGGCCGGACAACTCCCGCAGCACGTAGTCCAGCGTGCGGCGGGTGATTTTCCCGTAGATGGGGCAGCGGGTATGCTGAAACGCCTCTGTATAAGCCAGGGCCAGCAGAGCGTTATCATAGAGCATCTTTTCAAAATGGGGGACCAGCCAGTGCTGATCGGTGGAGTATCGGGAAAATCCACCGCCCACATGGTCGAACAGCCCACCCCGATACATGTTGTTTAGAGTGTGCAGGGCCATTTCCCGTGCGTGTTCCTCCTTGGCGAGTTGGGCATAACGCAACAGGAAGATCAGATTATGGGGCGTGGGAAACTTGGGTGCGGCGCCAAAGCCGCCCCACCGCTCATCGTAACTCTGGGCAAACTGGCTAACCGCCTGCCGGACGAGTTCCCGGCTGGGTGTGCCGGGGCGGGCCTGCCCCTCCTGCTGCAAATGGGCGGTGAGGGTGTCCCCGGTGACCAGCACTCCCGCCCGATCTTCCCGCCATAGGCGGGCCGCCTTTCTAAGCAGGTGCAGGAGTTGGTCCTTTGGCAAATAGGTGCCTGCCCAGAAGGGCTTTTGGTCCGGAGTCAGTAGCACGGTCAAAGGCCAGCCGCCGGAGCCGTTCATGGCCAGACATGCCGCCATATACACCGCGTCCACATCGGGCCGCTCCTCCCGGTCCACCTTGACGGGGAGGAAGGCGGCGTTGACGGCCTGTGCCACCGTCTCGTCCTCGAAAGACTCATGGGCCATGACGTGGCACCAGTGGCAGGTGGAGTAGCCAATGCTCAGGAGAACCGGTTTGTCGGTGCGCTTTGCCTCCTCAAAGACCTCCGGTCCCCAGGGACGCCAGTCCACTGGGTTTTCTGCATGCTGGAGAAGGTATGGGGAACGTTCCGTGCTCAGACGGTTGCTCATTTGTGTTCCTTTCCGGGACCGCTAAGCCGCGGCCCTGATGGTTTGATTGTTTCAGTATTTGCGGTCCGGCGGACAAATATTTAAGAGCCCACAATGGTGCCGCCGTTGGGGTGGAGCACCTGCCCGGTCATGTAGCTGGAATCGTCCGAGGCCAGGAAGACATAGCAGGGGGCCACCTCGCAGGGCTGGCCCGCCCGGAGCATGGGCACCTTGGAGGTGCTGGAGCCGAAGGTGCGCACCTCCTCCGCCGAGAAGGACGCGGGAATCAGTGGCGTCCAGATGGGGCCTGGGGCTACGGCATTTACCCGGATGCCCTGATCCACCAGGGACAGTGCCAGGGAACGGGTGAGGGCCACGATGGCCCCTTTGGTGGCGCTGTAGTCGATGAGATCCTTATGACCCTGGTAGGCGGTGACGGAGGTGGTGTTGATGATGGAGCTTCCAGGGTGGAGGTGGGGCAGAGCGGCTTGGATCAGATAGAAGAAGGAGTACACATTGTTCTGAAACACCAGGGAGAGCTGTTCCCGGGTAATATCCAGGATGCTCCGCCGGATGAACTGGACGGCGTGGTTGTTAATCAGAATGTCCAGTGTACCGAAGTGCTCCACCGTCTGCTCCACACAGCGCTTGGCGAATGCCGGATCTTTCAGATCGCCCCGCAGGAGCAGGCATTCGCCGCCCAACTGGCGAATGTGTTCGGCGGTCTCCTGGGCATCCCGATCTTCATCGTAGTAGGCGATGGACACTTTTGCCCCCTCTTTCGCGATAGCGTAGGCCACCGCCCGTCCAATGCCGCTGTCCCCGCCAGTAATGAGGGCCACGCGGTTGGCGAGCTTCGGGCCGGTCGGAGCGCACTCTGAGATGGGGCGTGGGTTCATCTGACATTCCAGACCGGGCTGCTGGTCTTGGTGCTGGGGCGGAAAGCTGTGGGGCGCGGTTTGGCCAATGGGACAGTTCTGACATTCCATAAAGAAATCCCTCCTTCCGCCTATTTTATGGCAGGAGAAGGGAGAAAGTGCGGTGCGTAAACCACAGTTCCCGGCATACTTTCCTCCAATGTTGGAAAACTACAAACAAACGAGGAGGTATTGCCATGTTCAAACACGAAAAAGCACTGTTCCATCCCGTGGGTGTGGAGCGTCCCAACCCCCAGTATGCCGCTTTGCTTCAGGAGCAGCTGGGCGGCGGAAACGGCGAACTGAAAGCCGCCATGCAGTATATGTCCCAGTCTTTCCGTATCAAGGATCAGAAGATTAAGGATTTATTTCTGGATATCGCGGCGGAGGAGCTGGGCCATATGGAAATGGTGGCTCAGACCATCAACCTACTCAACGGCCACGATGTGGATGCAGACCAGGTCAAGGCGGGCGAGATCCAGACCCATGTCCTGCTTGGCCTGAACCCAGGGCTCATCAATGCCTCCGGCTATTCCTGGACGGGAGACTATGTGACCGTCACTGGCGACCTATGCGCCGATCTGCTCAGCAACATCGCCTCCGAACAGCGGGCCAAGGTGGTGTACGAGTACCTGTACCGCCAGATCGATGACAAGAAGGTACGGGCAACCATCGATTTTCTTCTCAACCGGGAGGAGGCCCACAACCAGATGTTCCGGGACGCGTTCAACGAAGTGCAGGACACCGGATCCAATCGGGACTTTGGCACGACTAAGGCGGCGAAGATGTACTTCTCCATGTCCAATCCCGGCCCCAACGCTTTCGCTGGGAACGATGTGAACGCCCCCAATTTTTCGAAATGACAAGGTGGCCGGCTCCAGAATCATGTTTTTGTCATGATCCTGAAGTCGGCTGCTTTTATAATGAAACATCCGCTATCCCGCATATACGCCCCTATGCCGAAAACGCAGCCTGCAAGCAGTGCCACAGCTGACCCAATAAGAACGCCCAGAGCATACTTTGGAGTATGCTCTGGGCCTTTTTGTGCAGGTATCCGATTCCTCAGTTTTTTATAAAAATTCGACCAAAAAAGCCATGGCTTTTTTGGTCGAATTGGTGGAGATAAGCGGGATCGAACCGCTGACCTCTTGAATGCCATTCAAGCGCTCTCCCAGCTGAGCTATACCCCCATATGAACTTTTTTCAGAACTTTCTTTTACCATTGCCCGCTGATTCTTCAATCAACGTGGCATATTATAGAACATTTCTTGCGAGTTGTCAACTGCTAATTTTGCGAACTTTTGGAACAAAATCGGGGCCGTTTCACTGGTGACGTGTGCTCCCAGCTGAGCTATACCCCCACGTTATTATTCAGTTGTAAAGTGGTGGAGATAAGCGGGATCGAACCGCTGACCTCTTGAATGCCATTCAAGCGCTCTCCCAGCTGAGCTATACCCCCAAATATACCGCGCAAAACAAGACGTCTTGTTCAGCGCAAATAGTATCTTATCAGAAAGCACATGGTTTGTCAACGAAAATTTGAAAAAATTTTCTTTTTTTAAACGGAAACCAAAGAGGGGTGAAAACCCCGGCACGGCGCGCCGTGCCGGGGCGGTTTAAAACAGGATTTCCCGGGCGGCGGGTGAGGCTTTGGCGATGAGGCGGCCGTTGCGGAAGGAGTAGAGCACCTCGCTTTTCCGGTTCAGAGCGTTATAGAAGTTGTCCGCGTCCAGAACGAGAAAGCTGGCGGGGTTGCCGGTCTTGATGCCGTAGAGGTCCCCCAGGTGAAGGGTTTTGGCGGCGTTTGTTGACACCAGTTTGTAGGAGTTCATAATTTCCTGATAGCCCATCATCTGGCACACATGAAGGCCCATAAACACCACGTCCCGCATATTGCCGGTGCCCAGGGGATACCAGGGATCGACGATGTCGTCGTGGCCGAAGGAGACATTGATCCCCTCGGCCAGCAGCTCTTTTACCCGGGTGACACCCCGACGCTTGGGGTAGGTGTCCATCCGGCCCTGGAGGTGGGTGTTCACCAGCGGGTTGGCCACAAAGTTGATCTCAGACAGCTTCAGCAGCCGCATAAGCTTGGCCACATAGGCGTTATTATAGGAGTGCATGGCGGTAGTATGGCTGGCGGTCACCCGATCCTTTAAACCGGACTCGTAGGCCCGGGCGGCCAGCACCTCCAGCCCGCGGCTCTGCTCGTCATCAATCTCGTCGCAGTGGACGTCCACCAGCTTGTCATATTTCTCGGCCAGCTTGACCGCGAAGTTGAGGGTATCCACGGCGTATTCCCGGGTGAACTCAAAGTGGGGGATGGCGCCCACCGCGTCCGCCCCCATTCGGACCGCGTCCTCCAGCAGCCGCCGGCCGTTGGGGAAGGAGTCAATCCCCTCCTGCGGGAAGGCCACCACCTGAATATCAATGGTGTCCCGCAGCTCCTCCCGCAGCTCCAGAAGGGCCTCCATGGCGGTGAGCTTGGGGTCGGTAACGTCCACATGGGTACGGACAAACTGAATTCCGTGTTGAGCCTGCATCCGCGCCGCCCGGTGGACCCGCTCTTTCACATCCCGCTTGGTCAGGGTCTCCTTACGCAGGGACCAGCACTGGATCCCCTCAAAAAGAGTTCCGGACTGGTTCCATACCGGTTCCCCCGCTGTCAGGCAGGCATCCAGGTGAACATGGGACTCGATAAAGGGGGGCAGGACCAGCTTACCGGCGCAGTCCAGCACCTCCTCGCCGGGCCGGGGAGCGAGGCGGGGGGCGATTTCCTCAAATCTGCCGTCCGTTACCCGGATGTCGGAGGATTCCGCCGCGTTTTCAATGAATACATTCTGAATCAGCATAGTTTAGAGTCCCGCCTTTCTTAATGGTTGCTGTAGACCAGCTTTTCCGCCGCCAGATAGCAGACGCAGGCGGTAAGCATGGCGTTAACGGAGGCGATGCCCACAGGGAGGAAATTGCCCGCCAGAGCGCCCAGGACTACACCGGTGATGGAGCCCCAGTGCACAGTGAAAACAGGCTCCACTCCTGAGCGGTAATCGGAGCGGTGGAGCGCATAGTCCAGCATAACGATAGCGCCCACCGGGGGGAGGGTGGCGTTAAGGAAGTTGAGCCAGCCCACAAAGTTGTTGTACAGCCAGATGGCCGCCACAGTCCCCACCACGCCGGACACCAGGGTCATGGGCCGCTGACCCTGGCCGGTGATGTTGGTCAGGCCCAGGCCGCCGGTATACAGGGCGTTGTTGTTGGTGGTCCAGATGTTGGCCCCCAGCACCACCAGGGCGGGAACGGCCAGACCCTGGGCGATCATAACGTAGAAAATGTCGTCCTTTCCGGTAAAGGCTCCGCCCACAGCGCCGAAAGCGAACATAAGGGAGTTGCCCAGGAAGAAGGCGATTACAGTGGTAGTCACCGCCACGGTATTGTTTTTGGCGAAGCGGACAAAGTTGGGGGTGGCGGTGCCGCCGCTGACAAAGGAGCCGATCACCAGTCCCACCCCGGCCATCAAAGTCAGACCGCCGGAGGATTTGGAAAAGATAGCGGTCAGCCCTCCGCCTTCCACAGCGGACAGGGCCATGGAGTACACTCCCAGCACGGCGATGAGGGGGACGGAAATGGCGCTGACAACGGTGAGGGCCTTGATGCCGAAATAAGCCGAGGCCGTCATGCACAATCCCGCGATCGCGACCAGGACCATGGGACTGATATGGAGCAGGTCAGCGGCGGGGATGGCGAACATGGCCACGCCTACCCCAAACCAGCCGATCTGGGTAAAGGCGATGAGCGCCGAGGCCAGCTTGGAGCCGGCGGTGCCGAAGGAGCGCCGCGCCAGCAGATCCAGGGTCAGTCCGGTGTCGCAGCCCACATAGGCCAGCCCGCCGGTATAGGCCCCCAGAATGATTCCGCCGATGACCACCGCCCAGATAAAATTGCTCAGATCCAAGCCGTTGCCCAGCTTGGCTCCCACGCTCATGCTCGCGGAGAAAAAGGTAAAGCCCATCATCACCACAAACATGCTCCAAAAGCCCCTTCGCGCTCCGGCGGGGACCGCCTCCCGGGAGAAATCTCCATCTGTTTTCGCTCTGCTTGGCCGCGCCATGTTACCGCCTCCTTATCTTTTTATGATGCCGGTTTTCGCGGAAAAAGTATACCATAAAACCGGGGGCGAATCAATCGGTTTGACTATCTGCCCAGCAAAAACAGGTTCTGGTCGCTGGCGAAGTTGGAAAAGCTGTACAGCACAACCACAGCGTCGATGCCGTTTTCCTCCACATAGCTCCGGACACTGGACAGGTTATAGCGCAGGTCGAAGAGATGGACCTGGGAAAAGCGCTCCGTGAGGAAGGGGGTGAGAGAGTCGGAGTAGGAGTCCCGGATCAGAAGAACCTTGGGCCCGTCGCTGTTCTCCTTCTCCACCACGCACAGGGCCTGGTTGCCGCCCAGGAAGTAGGAGTATTTGTCCTTCACGTCCAGATAGCTGTCCACATACAGGCTGCCCGTCTCGGGTGCCCCCTTGAACCAGGAGGTCACCTGAATCCCCTGGTCCGGGACGTAGGTATGGATGGTATCCGGGGGCAGCCAGCGCGCCCCGGAGGAGGAGAAGAGGGTGCCGTTGAACTGATCGGTAACGGTGGTTTTCTGGTAGTCGTTCAGGTCCAGAGGGTCCAGCCCCATCGCCTGAAAGATGGCGTTTGCCCCGTAGAAGGCCCCTAGGCTGGTCCAGTGGTGGTCGGTGCGGTAGTAGATATCCTCCCCGCTGTGGGGGGCCAGCGCGCCGTACACGTCAACGGTCGCGGCCCCGGTGGAGAAGTAGAGCCGGTCAATGATGGCCTTCTCATCCGCCGTAGGAGCCCCCGCCGGAAGGCGGTCCGCCCAAATTTCCGCGGCGGAAGGAATCAGCCCGAAGTACACCGGGACGTCCACATTGCCCGCCAGCGTGTCCAGATAGCCCATATCCTCATCCAGCTTGGACTGGTCGGGGACGTCCACCCGGTTGATGAGGGTGTCCCGCGCGGCAAAGTAAACCCCGTTGTTCTCCTTCTTGCCGCTGAGCCGTTCGCTCCAGGCCTTCATAGCCACCCACAGGTCCCGGCCCAGGATGTGGTCGGAGACGTAATCCTCGGCGTCCTCCATAAACTTGCCGTTGTTCAGAGTCTCCGCCGACAGCTTGGGCGGCTTTTGCAGATAGCGGTTTTCCAGCGGGGAAAAGTTCTGGTCCGGCAGCAGCAGGCTGATCAGCGCCACACCCCCGATAAAGGCGCAGAACAGGGCGGTGAGAACAATACTGAATTTTTTTGACATGTTCACGCCTCCTCAAAAGCGGAAGTACAGGAAGGGGTTGTAGGTGCTGGCCACCAGATAGGCGGTGCAGACCAGCAGACCTCCGGCCACCAGAACGACGCAGGTGATTTGCTGGGCTCTTGTGCCCATGTGCCGGTAGAGGGCCGCGCCCAGAGGGGTGGCGGCCAGCGCCGCCGCGCACAGGATGGGCAGATAGCTGGTCAGGTAGTAGCCCAGCGCGCCGTCCGCCAGAGGGACGCCCCCCAGGCCGAACATGACCTTCAGATACCCGCCCAGGTGACCCAGGTCCTCAATGGCGAAGATGGCCCAGCTGACCATGACCAGAAGCAGCGTATAGATATGCCCCACCGCGGCGGGGGCCTGTTTCAGCCGGTCCAGAAGGAAAAACTTTTCCAGCATCAGCAGAGCGAAGAAATACAGTCCCCAGAACAAATAGTTCCAGCTGGCCCCATGCCAGATGCCGGTGGCGGCCCAG
The DNA here is from genome assembly GCA_910575265.1 of Oscillospiraceae bacterium. Classification (GTDB taxonomy): domain Bacteria; phylum Bacillota; class Clostridia; order Oscillospirales; family Oscillospiraceae; genus Lawsonibacter. The sequence goes on along the minus strand of CAJTEA010000003.1, from coordinate 173,169 downwards.
ACCACGAACAGGTTGAACATCCACCGGGGCTTTCCCCGGCGGTTGCCCCCCAGAGGGATATACAGGTACTCCCGAAACCAGGTGGACAGGGAGATGTGCCACCGCCGCCAGAACTCGGTGATGCTTTTGGAGATATAGGGGTAGTTGAAGTTGGGCAGGAACTCAAAGCCCAGCATCCGCCCCAGCCCCACCGCCATGTCGGAGTAGCCCGAGAAGTCGAAGTAAATCTGGAAGGTGAAGGCCAGCACCCCCAGCCAGGCTCCGGCCACCGTCAGGTCGGACAGGGCCATGGCCTTATAGCTGTCCCACAAAAGCCCGACGTTGTTGGCGATCAGCAGCTTTTTGGCCATACCCACCATAAAAATCTGAACGCCGGAGGCGAATTTCTCGGTGGAACAGGCGCGCTGGTCAATCTGGTCCCCCAGGTCCTTGTATTTGATGATGGGTCCCGCGATGAGCTGGGGGAACAGAGTGACAAAGGTGCCGAAGTTGAGAATGGACCGCTGGGCCCGGGCGTCCCCCCGATAGACGTCGATGGTGTAGCTCATGGTCTGGAAGGTGTAGAAGGAGATACCAATAGGCAGGTGGAAGGGGATGGGGTCCATAAAGGGCAGACGGATATACTGGATGATGGGCATGAACTCCAGCCCGGCGGCGGCAAAGCTGCCGGCGATGAAGTTCCAGTACTTGAAGAAGCCCAGCAGAGCCAGATTGAAGATAATGGAGGAGGCCACCGCCATTCTTGCCCCCTTGTCGTTCCCTCTGGCCTTGCACCGCTCCACCAGCAGACCGTGGGTAAAGTCGATGGCGGTGGACAGGACCATAATCAGAACATAGATCCGCTCCCCCCAATAGTAAAAGATCAGGGAGGCGCACAGAAGCACCACATTGCGCCCCCCGCGGGGTACGATGTAGTACGCCGCCAGGGTAAGCACCAGGAAATAAAACATAAACGCGGGGGTGGAAAAGACCATAGCGGACACCTCGCTGCTTGTAATAAAGGGGGCGGCCTGTGCCGCCCCCTGATATTATGCCTCAAAACAGGGCGTTGAAGTCATTGACAATGCTGTCACAATCCGGGTGGACAATCAGCATCACGCAGTCGCCGTTGACAGCGACGCGGGCGTTCTCCTCCCACATGGTCTGCTCCATGGGGTAGAAAGCGCCGCCGGGGCCGTTGCCGTCGCCCACCATGTAGTCGACGCGGGCCTGGAAGATGGCCTTCACCGTCTCCACATCCTTGGGGTCGGACACCTGGACCAGGGCGAAGTCACCGTGGGGAGAGGGGCTCATGCCGCACAGGTAAACGACCTGCTGGGACAGGGGCTGTCCGTCCAGACCGGTGAAGAAGGTGGTCAGCATGGTCTCGTCCGCCTCCATCATGAAGGAGAACTGATACTTGCCGGTGGTAGTGGTGTAGAAATCGGACAGGTTCACACTGGCGGCGGGTACGGAGCTGCTGGAGCCGCTGGAGCTGCTGGAACCTCCGTTGGGCTTGGAGGTGTCGGGCTTGGGGGCGGGAGCGGGCTGGCTCTCCTTCCAGCTACAGTTGACGCCGCAAGTGGCGGTGGCGATGTCGCCGTAGTTTACTGTGATGACAGCTTTGCCGGGAGCGACGGCTTTGATGGTGCCGTCCTCGGCCACCGTGGCAATTTCGGGCTTGTCAGAGGTAAAGGAAACCGTAGAACCGTAAATGATGGGCTCGGCGGTCCAGCGCAGCTGGAAGGTAGCCCCGGCCTTGTTCAGGGTAACGTTGGCGCGGTTCAGGGAAAGGGTCACATCCGTCCAGTCGCAGGTGACAGTACAGGTGGCGGAGGCGTCCTTGTAAGTGGCGGTAATGGTGGCGGTGCCGGGGGCAACCGCGGTGATCGTGCCCTTGCCATCCACAGTAGCTACAGCTTCATCACTGGAGGAGAAAGTGGGGAGCTGATTCGGCTCCGGGCCGGTGAAATGCTGAAGCTGGAAAGAGGCGCCGGCCTCGTTCAGGGTGACACTGCTCTCGTTCAGGGTGACGCTGGCGGGTTCGGAGACGTCCCCCTGGCTGCCGGAACCATCAGGCTGACTGGAGCTGCCAACAGAGCCGCTCCCGGAGGTGGAGGAGGAGCCCCCGCCAGGTTTGCCGCCGCAGGCGGCCAGAGACAGGGCCATGGCGCAGGCCAGGACCATCGCGAAGATACGTCTTTTCATAGTAAGTAAACTCCTTTTCTATCGGGGTTGTAACAGACCCAGTTTTGGGTTCTGAGAGCTTTGACGCAGAGAGCGGAAAAAGGTTCCCGACTGAGAGAAAAAATTTGCGGCAGGAATATTATACTGACTTTCTCCCATGCTGGCAAGGGCGTCGAAAAAAATTCCCGGACCCCCCTTGACAAAAGAGGGGCTGTATAGTATGATAATGTCAACACATGAACAAGTGCTCATATATTGAAGGGGGAACGCTATGGAAGGGAAAGCCATCCCTCACTGCGAGGAGGAATGCGTCCATCTGGACGCCGTGGAGAAGGTCCGCGCCCAGCTGCCCCCCGACGAGCAGCTCTACGAACTGGCGGAGCTGTTCAAGATCTTTGGGGACAGTACCAGGGTCAAGATTCTCTACGCCCTGCTGGAGTCGGAGCTGTGCGTGTGCGACATCGCCAAGCTGATGGAGGTCACCCAGTCCGCCGTGTCCCACCAGCTGCGGGTGCTGAAAAACAGCAAGCTGGTAAAATTCCGCCGGGAGGGCAAAACCGTGTACTACTCCCTGGCCGACGACCACGTCATTCATATCCTGGCTCAGGGTATGGAACACATCCTGGAGTAGGGCGGCCCGCGGCCGCCCGCGCGAAATGCCATAAATCAGAAAGGAAGTATTCATCATGAAAAAGACCTTTAAGCTCATCGACCTGGACTGCGCCAACTGCGCCGCCAAAATGGAAACCGCCATCAAAAAGCTCCCCGGCGTCATCGACGCCTCCGTATCCTTTATGACCCAGAAGATGACCATCGAAGCGGAAGATGTGGACGCCGTGATGAAGGACGTAGTAAAGTGCTGTAAAAAGGTGGAGCCCGATTGCGAGATCGTGCTGTGAGCAACTTCTGGGACCGGGTGGCCTGGCTGTACGACCTGGTGGAGCGGAGCAACCGGGCGGTCAACTCCGCGGCGGCGAACCGGGTGGCGGAGCTGATTCCCTATGGGGCCAGGGTTCTGGACTGCGCCGCCGGGACGGGGGAATTCTCCCTGGCGGCGGCAAAACGGGCCGGGACGGTGCTGTGTACCGACCAGTCCCAGGCCATGCTGAAGCGGGCCCGAAAAAAGGCGGACAAGCGGGGTCGGACCAATATCCGCTTCGCCCAACGGGACGTGACCGCCCTGTCCGACCCGGACGGCAGCTTTGACGCGGTAATTGCCGCCAATGTCCTTCACCTCCTGCCTCAGCCGGAGCGGGCGGTCCGGGAGCTGTGGCGGGTTGCCGCCCCCGGCGGGCGGCTGATTCTGCCTACTTACCTCCAGGGGAAGGTGGGAGCGGCCTACGGGACCATGATTAAAATTTATCAGGGCGTGGGCTTTCACTATGAGCACGCTTTTACCTCAGAAACGTACCAGATGATGCTGGAAGGTCTGGAGCTGGCCCCTGTAACGGTGGAGGTCATTCCGGGCCGGGTGCCCGAGGGAATTGCCGTGCTGGAAAAGTCCGTATAAAGAGGTGTTTTTTATGACCCGAAAGCAAAAAAAGACCCTGTACCGTATTCTCATTGCCTTTGTGTTGTTTGTTGTCTGCCTGCTTTTACCCACTGTCTGGCTGTCCGGCCCAATTCCACCGCTTAGCGTGGTTCAGGACCGGAATGGCTGCGGGACATACGCTTTGGCAAGGTGGCCGCTGTTCCTGGTTCCCTACCTGGTAATCGGCTGGGATGTCCTCTGGAAGGCCATCCGCAACATTATGCGCGGACAGGTCTTTGATGAAAACTTTCTCATGTGCGTGGCCACCATCGGGGCGCTGATTATCGGCGAGTACCCCGAGGCGGTGGCGGTAATGCTGTTCTATCAGGTGGGGGAGCTGTTTCAGAGCGTGGCCGTGTCCCGCTCTCGGCAGTCCATCTCCGAGCTGATGGACATCCGCCCCGACTACGCCAACGTGGAGCGGGAGGGCCAGCTGGTCCAGGTGGATCCCGACGAGGTGGCCGTGGGGGACGTGATTGTCATCAAGGCGGGGGAGCGGGTGCCCCTGGACGGTAAGGTACTGGAGGGGAATTCCGCCTTGGACACCGCCGCCCTCACTGGCGAGTCCCTGCCTCGGGACGTGGGGGTGGGGGACGAGGTGATTTCAGGCTGTGTCAACCTGTCCGGGCTGCTCCATGTGCAGGTGTCTAAGCCCTTTGGCCAGTCCACCGTGGCCCGCATTTTGGACCTGGTGGAGAACTCCAGCGAGAAAAAGGCCCAGGCAGAGCATTTTATCACCAAATTTGCCCGGTACTACACTCCCATCGTGGTCTTTGCCGCCCTGGCTCTGGCGGTGATCCCCTCTCTGCTGGATGGTCAGTGGGGGACTTGGGTGCCCCGGGCGCTGAACTTCCTGGTGGTGTCCTGTCCCTGCGCCCTGGTGATCTCCATCCCCCTGTCCTTCTTCGGCGGACTGGGCGGCGCATCCAAGCAGGGCATCCTGGTCAAGGGCAGCAACTATCTGGAGGCGTTGGCGGAAGCGGGAATTGTGGTCTTTGACAAGACCGGGACCCTGACCCAGGGCCGTTTCTCTGTCACCGCCGTCCATCCGGAGGGCATGGAGGAGCGGGAGCTGCTGGAGCTGGCCGCTCTGGCGGAGCAGTTTTCCACCCACCCCATCTCCCGGTCCATTGTAACCGCCTGGGGCGGAACCCTGGATCAGGAGCGGGTCACAGATGTGGAGGAGATCGCAGGACACGGCGTCCGGGCGGTGGTGGATGGCCGCCGGGTGCTGGCGGGCAACGGTCAGCTGATGGACCGGGAGAATATCAAAAATGTCTCGGACCACGACCACCCCGGCACCATCATCCATGTGGCGGCGGACGGCAAATACGCCGGACATCTGGTCATCGCCGACCAGCCCAAGGCCACCTCCGCTCAGGCTCTGCGGGAACTGAAAGCGGCTGGGGTACGGCAGACGGTCATGCTCACCGGTGACGCCCAGGGAGCCGCTCAGGCGGTGGCTCAGGAGCTGGGACTGGACCGGTTCTACGCCCAGCTGCTTCCCGCCGACAAGGTAGAGCGGGTAGAGGACCTGCTTCGGGACAAGGGTCCCAAGGAGAAGCTGGTCTTTGTGGGCGACGGCATCAACGACGCCCCGGTCCTCTCCCGGGCGGACATCGGAGTGGCCATGGGGGCGCTGGGCTCCGACGCGGCCATCGAGGCGGCGGATATCGTCCTCATGGACAACGACCTGCTCAAGCTCCCCGTGGCGGTGCGCATCGCCCGGAAAACCCTGGCCATCGTGCGGCAGAATGTGGTCTTTGCCCTGGGGGTAAAGCTGCTGGTGCTGGTACTGTCCGCCTTGGGCTACGCCAACATGTGGGCCGCCGTCTTTGCCGACGTGGGGGTGTCCGTGCTGGCCATCCTCAACGCAAGCCGGATGCTGAAAGCGAAATAAACGGAAATCCCTCCCAGGCAGGGCCAAATGTCAAGACTAAATTACCAAAAGTCTCTTAAAAATTATGAATAGCCTGAAAAGTAGAGGGGCACCGCCAACGCGGCGCCCCCGCTTTCGCGCCTCCAGCGGTCCCGGACGGCGCAAGGATGACGCGAAGAATAGACCGGCGGCCCTGGACGCGTCCGGCCTGGTCGTTTTCCCGCGTTCAGCGGGTCATACATTTCTTGACACACTCTGTAGTGAGCAAATCAGAAAAATAAACAAAGGCAAACCTCAACGCGGGTGGTAAAATGCGGGATGAAAAATATCACCCTCAATTAACGCTATGAAAGCCACCCGCGTCCTTTATCCTGACGGTCGCCGTTGTGATGCCCAGGACTACGCCGCCACGCTCCCAAATAGCCAATACCGCCTTGTTACAGTGGGCGGTCACGAGTATTGAATCCATCGTTATGAAGGGGCGCTCAACGGAATTGATAAAGCTGTCGTTCCGCTTTCTTACTCAAAGAGTGCTTTTGGGAATAAAAATGCGTCGTGCGTGTTCATTTAGTCTAATGTGACCGCCATTTGGTAGTCAAATTTTCTAACGGCATCTGTTCCGGCTTGTTCTCTAATCCGTATATTCATATGCCACCATTCTCTCGAAATAAAAGACGATCCTCCAGACAATTGAAAAAGTCCTCCGGCAATATTGTCGTCAGAGGACTTTGGTCCGAGTAGTGCGACTCGAACGCACGATCTCCACATCCCAAATGTGGCGCGGTACCAACTCCGCTATACCCGGAAATATGATCTTTTGCATTATAGCACGAACAGAAGAAAAAGAAAAGTATTTTTTGTCTGTGGGCGTCCGTGTGGCGCTTGTCAGGTGATCTTCTATAACAGTATAATATAGTTCAAAAAAGATTGCAAGTATTCCGACACATATGTTAAAATATTTTCGCGATCAACAAAGAGGTGAAGCGACAGTGAGAATGAGGAAAAAACCGAATCTGGCGGCTCGAATGGAGCGCTGCGCCGGGCTGCTGGTCAAAGACCCGGAGAAGCTGAGGGGGCACTGGCGGGAGCTCTATCCCGCGGCCCGGGAGATACGGCTGGAAATTGGCTGTGGAAAGGGGCGCTTTTCCGCGGAGACGGCGGAGCAAAACCCCGATGTGCTGTACGTCGCGCTGGAGCGGGTGCCGGACGCCATGGTAATCGCGATGGAGCGCTGTCAGGCCAAGGGGCTGCGCAATATCTTTTTTATTGACGGAGACGCGGCCGCGCTACGGGAGTATTTCGCGCCGGATGAGGTCAGTTTGATCTACATCAATTTCTGTGACCCCTGGCCCGGCGTAAAGCACGCCCGGCGGAGGCTGACACACCCGCAATTTCTGGTCCTATACCGCGGTATTCTGCGGGAGGGCGGGCAGATCCACTTCAAGAGCGACAACCATGACCTGTTTGAGTGGTCACTGTTCCAGTTCCCCAAGGCGGGCTTTGCTCTGTCGCGGGTGACCCGCGATCTCCACGGGGAGGGCGCGGGGGGCGTGATGACCGACTATGAAGAAAAATTCCACCTGCTGGGCACTCCCATCAACCGCTGTGTCGGTACCAAGGAGGCCATGTGTCCGGAGCCGGAGTTCAAACCGGTTGTGGGGCCTGACCACCGCCGCAGAGCTCCTGCCAGCTGATGAGCCCATAGGAGGACACAGCGCTTTGAACGGCCCGGAGAATGGCGCGTTCCATAGCGTAAGCGGCCATAGCCCCTATCACATTTACGTCGCCGGGGAGGTCCCCCAGAGACAGGGCGTAAATGCTGTCGCCGTCGGCGGTGGTGTGGACGGGGCGGATGGCCCGGGCGTAGCCGTTGTGGGTCATGCCGGCGACCTTGGTCAGCTGTGTCTTGGTCAGGTTCGCGTTGGTGACCACAACGCCCAGCGTTGTGTTGCCTGGGAAGAGGCCGGACACCCGGGATACGTCCCGGAACAGCTCCTCCAGCGTGGAGGCCAGGCCGTTCCGCTGAGCATTCAGCAGTCCGGCTATCTGTCCTCCGTCAGGGCCGTACACATCGCCCAGGGCGTTCACCGCCACCAGAGCTCCCGCCTTCAAATCGCCCGCCTGGAAGGCACAGCACCCAAACCCCGATTTCATGGCCCGCTCCATGCCCCGGTACTTTCCGATGGAGCAGCCAGTGCCCGCGCCCACGTTGCCCTGAGCGGGGGCGGCATAGCCCGCGTTTTCGCAGGCGCGATAGGCCATCGCGGCGTCCGGCCTGGCATTTTTATCCCCTACCCCCAGATCAAAGAGGCAGGACTGGCTGACTAAAGGGACCTTAGCCACTCCTGTTTCAAATCCGATATCCCGCTCCTCCAGATACCGCTGAACGCCCCCCGCCGCATCCAAGCCAAAGGCGCTGCCTCCGGAAAGAAGCACCGCGTTGATCCCTTCCGCCGCGGCCACAGGATTCAGGATCTGGGATTCCCGGGACGCGGGACCGCCGCCCCGTACATCCAGCCCCGCAGGACTCATACGGTCGCACAGAATGACTGTACAGCCTGTTCCGCCCTCCAGGTCCTGGGCGTGGCCTACCCGAAAACCGCCCACCTCCATAATGCCAATTTCATTCATGTCAGGACCTCGCCTTTCGTCGTCATTTGGAGCAAAGCACATACTTCGCTTCTATCAGGAAACAGTATAGCCGGATTTTCTTTCCATTTCAATCTCATTTTCGGAATCTTGCCGAATTGAACTGGATAGCCTACGATTATTTCGCCGTGTACGTAGATATTCCGCGTAGCGTTTTTCTCTTGCTTTTTCCCCAAAAAAGGGTTAATATAAAATTAGACACAAAAATCAGCCGGGCGCACAATATGGGAGGAGCTTACATGATGAAAAAACGACTGTCCGCGCTGCTGCTCGCGGCATGCCTAACGCTGACTCTTCTGCCCGCTCACGCGCTGGCCACCTCGTCCCGACCTTCCATTATCATTCCAACCTCCAGCCAGCCCTACTATGGAGCCCCCCCTTTCCGGCCGGCTCCCGGTACGGAACAAAATCACACCTCAGTCTCTTACACCGATCTGATCAATCTGGTCTGGTTCTCCCTGGCGATCCAGGAGGAGCTTGTGCTGCCCTATACCGATGTTCCGGAGGAGAGCTGGTTCTACCCCGGGGTCCGGTATGTCTATCAGCAGGCCCTGATGCCCGGCGTGTCCGAAACCAGTTTCGCTCCCTACGAGCCTGTCACCCGCGGGCTGGCCTGGAATGTGCTGACCCGCACGAGCGGCGGAGACACCACCCCCGCCTCCGGCGAGGTGTGGTACGCGTTGGGGATGGCCTGGGTAGTGGAGAACGGTATCTCCGATGGCACTGAGCCCACAAAGCTCATCACTCGGGAGCAGTGGGTGTCCATGCTGTGGCGGAGGGCCGGATATCCCAGCGCCCCAGTGAATCTGAACGCATACGCTGACGGCGACCAGGTGAGTGGCTACGCCCAGGACGCCATGCGCTGGGCCATCTCCATCGGACTGATTCAGGGCTCCAACGGAAAACTGTGCCCCCAGAGCACCCTGAACCGGGCCGAACTGGCGACTATGGTCATGCGCCTCGCGCCGAAACGCTGATTTTCCATACGCAAAAATCAAGAGCGCCTGTATCACATGGATGATGACCCTGATCTGAACGAAAAGAAACGGAACGCTTGACGGCGTTCCGTTTCTTTTACCATTTTTGAAGCTTCCGCAGCAAAATCCCGGCGATATCCTCACAGGAGCCCTGGACCTGAACGGCCCCGATGTTAAAGGCCACCATCGGCATACCGTACACCACACAGGATTCCTTATCCTGGCCGATGGTGTAGGCTCCCGCCTGGCGCATCTTGAGCAGGCCGTCCGCGCCGTCCCGGCCCATACCGGTCATAATAATACCGGCCATCTTGCACTTAACCTGTTCCGCCATGGAGGTGAACAGGGCGTCCACCGAGGGCCGGTGTCCGCTGACCTTCTCCCCCGGCTGGCAGCTCACGGTGTACCGGCCGCCGGAACGCACCACCCGCATCTGGAAATCGGCGGGGGCCAGCAGGGCGAGGCCGCGGCGAATCTCATCGCCGGTTTTGGCCTCCCTTACCTCCATATGGCACAGGCGGTTGAGGCGGTCGGCGTACATCTGGGTAAAGCCCACGGGCATGTGCTGTACAATCAGCATGCCCGGAATGTCGGCGGGCAGGCGGCGCATAACCTCCAGCGTAGCCTCCGTTCCGCCGGTAGACGCCCCAAGGCCGATGATGACGTTATCCAGCGAAGGGCGGTTCCCCAACAGGGGCGGAGCGGGCAGCGCGGGACTGCTGCCCGTGGTGGGCATGCGGACCGCGCCGGGCTTGGAGGCGAGCGGAGGAGTCTGAATACCGGGCCGGGGCCGGACCCGGGCTCCGGCGGCGGCGATCACCTTCGCGGCGAGGCCGCGGATAAAGACATCATTTTTGCCTGGCTCCGGTTTGCGGACAAAGTCCACCGCGCCAGCGGACAGGGCGTCGAATACGCGCAGATCCAGAGAGGACACCAGAATCACCGGCAGAGGATACTTGGGCAGCAGCAGCTTGATAAAATCAATCCCGCTCATGCCCGGCATTTCCACGTCGGAGGTAATGACATCCGGCTTGCACTGGGCTACCTTCACCATCGCGTCCTGGGCGTTGATCGCGGTGCCCACAATCTCAATCCGATTGTTTTGAGACAGGCCCTGGGTAATCATGGTCCGGGCAAGAACGGAATCGTCCACCACCATGACACGGATTTTTTTATTGGCTGACCACATTGGAGGTCACTCCTTTTTGAGTGGCGTTACACAGCATCCCGACTTGGGGACACCAAGTCGGGACGCGGATTATTTTTTCTGGAAGGTAGACGGAGCTACCGTCGCGTAGGGAGCGTCTTTGCTGAGATTCTCCGAATGGCTGATCATCAAATAACCGCCGGGGTTGGTCGCGTCATAAAACCGGCGCACCAGAGCATCCTTGGTGGGCTGGTCAAAGTAGATCATCACGTTGCGGCAGAAAATCACATCGAACTTGATTCGGAACTTGATGGGGTCCATCAGGTTGAAGGTCTGGAAAATGACGTTGTCTCGGATCTCCTGGCTGACGGCGTACCGGTTGCCCTGTACCTGCCGAAAATATTTCTTTCTCCAGGCGGGGGGCAGGGTGTCCGGCAGCTCATAAATGCCCTGTTTGGCCTTGGCCATGGCTTTTTGGGAAATGTCGGTAGCCAGGATGCGGGTGTCCCACTGGCTGGCCTGGGGACCCAGAAAATCCTTTATGTACATAGACAGGTTATAGGGCTCCTCCCCGCTGGAGCAGCCGGCGCTCCAGATGGACAGCACCTTTTTGTGCTGATATTTACGCACCAGTTCGGGCAGAATCACCTTGGTAAAAAACTCAAAGTGCTCAGTCTCCCGCATGAAAAACGTGTAGTTGGTGGTCAGACGGTTGAGGACCTTCTCGATTTTCTGCGGATTTCGTTCCCTCAGCAGCTGGCTGACGAACTGGGTAAAGTTCGTATGGCCCTCCTCCGCCAGCAGGGAGGACAGCCGGCTGGTGACCAGCTGGCGCTTCTCCTGCAGCGTGATACCATATTCACTTTTGATAAAATTGGTCAGTTTGCGGAAATCTTCATCCGAGATGGTCGTTATCATCCCAGAGCTCCCTCCCTTTAGGTGATGTTATCCAGGTTCAGTCGTGGAGCAGCAGCTCACAGTCCAGCTCCAGCATGGTATGGCCGTCCGGCAGAGTACACATGCCGCTGACCATAGCCTGATTGGTAGAGCTGGTCGGCACCGGCAGAATGGAGGCCAGCGGGACATCCACCATCTGCTCCACCATATCCACCAGGATGCCCACCATATTGCCGTCTACGTCCACCACAATGCCGCAGAAATTATCCTGAGGCATCTTACCCAGGCGCAGGCGGATATCCACCATGGGAATGATCTGACCCCGCAGGTTAATCACACCCTTGACATAGCTGGGCACCTGGGGCAGATAGGTGATGGAGTAGTCCGTAATGATATCCTTTACCTGCTCGGCCTTGATGCCGTACATCAGTCCGTCGGAGGAAAAGATCAAGTATTTTTCGGTCTGAACCTCAGGAGACTGATCGGTATATTCGTCGATCTGGTCCTCTGTCGCGAACAAAACTTCCTCGGTTTTCGGCATGGTTAAGTTCTCCCTTCTTGTAAGTCACAAATCAAAAGGCGCCGTAGGCGTTGTGGGCGGCCGCGTAGACGTTGATCACGTCCAGAATGATGCTGATGCTGCCGTCGCCCAGGATGCTGCACCCGCTGATGCCGTAGTTTTTCACGCCGAAGCTGTTGATATAGTTGGGCAGAGGCTTTACCACGATCTGCTGCTCGCCCATCAGCTCATCGACAAACAGGCAGTAGGAGTGCTCACCGGCCTCCACCCACATCAGGATGCCTTCCTCAATGTTGTCGCAGCCCTGTTCCATGCAGAACAGCTCTTTGGCCCGGATAATGGGGTAGAAGTTGTCGCGGATTTTGACCATCTCGCCCTGGGCGGGATCGTGGATGACGTCCTTGGCGGTGACCTTGAGGGAGGACTGGATGGAGTTGATGGGGATGGTGAACATGGATTCCCCCACCGAAACCTCCATGCCGTCCATAATGGCCATAGTCAGGGGAATTTTCAGCGTGGTGGTCATGCCTTTGCCCCACTCGCTGGAGATGGTGACGGTGCCGCCCACGTCGGCCACGTTTTTCTTCACCACGTCCATGCCCACGCCTCTGCCGGAGTACTCGGTGACCTCGGTGTTGGTGGAGAAACCGGGCATCATCAGGAAATTGAGGATTTCCTTTTGGCTGTAATCGTGGTCGGGCGCGGCCAGGCCCTGGCGGATGGCCTTGTTCAGCACGGCCTGGGTGTCAACCCCCTGTCCGTCGTCCTTGATCTCAATGATAACCTCGCTGCCGGTATGGCGGGCGGAGAGGATCACCTCGCCTACCGGGTCCTTGCCGGCGGCGACGCGGTCGGCCTCGTTTTCCTCCAGGCCGTGGTCCATGGAGTTGCGGACGATGTGCATAATAGGGTCGCCAATGGCGTCCACAATGGTCTTATCCACCTCGGTGTCCTCGCCGATGAGGGTGAGCTTGGCTTTCTTGCCCAGCTTCTTGCTCATATCCCGGACGATGCGGTTCATTTTCTGGAAGGTTCCGGACACAGGCACCATGCGCAGAGACATGGACACATCCTGAAGGTCATCGGTGAGCTTGCGCAGGTCCCGGGCGGATTTGGTAAAGTTGTCCAGCCGCAGCCCCTTCAGATCGGGGGAGGAGGTGACCATGGACTCGGTGATGACAATCTCGCTGACCACCGCCAGAAGCTGGTCCAGTTTGGCCAGATTGACGCTGATCAGACTCTCCTTGGCGTGCTGCTGGCCGGGGGCGGAGGCGGGCTTGGGGGCGGGCGCGGCGGAGCCGGCCTTGGGGGCCTCCTGAGCGGGGGCGGGGGCGGCGATGCTGGCCGCGGGAGCCGCCTCATGGGCGGCGGGGGCGGGCGCGGCGGCGTCTACCGGCTGGTATTCCCGGACGGAGGCGCCGTTCTGCACGGCGGGGATCACGCTGTCGCGCTCCTCAGCGGTGCGGAACCAGATCAGGAAGCCCTGGTCGGCGATGATATCGGACGTTGTGGGATCGCTCTCCACATTTTCCGGCGCGGAGATAAAGTCGCCGCAGTAGTCCTTGATGCCGTTCAGCAGCATAAAGGCTCTCAGATTTTCCATCCCGCTGCCCTCGTCAAAGAATACGTGGACGCCGAAAAGGTAATCGGGATTGGCGGCATCCGCCGCCTCGTCCGCGGCCGGCGCTTGCTCCGCCTCCGGGGCGGGGGCGGAATCGGGAGTGCCGGGATTGCCTTGAATTTTATCAATTAGGCTATTAATTTTACTGACGATGTGGTCGATAGACTGAGAGAGTGGTTCCTCATTTTCAACCTTCTCAATCTCACCGCGGAAGAAGTCCACCGCCTGAAACAGCATATCAAACAGTTCCGGTCGGGTCTGCTCCGGGACCACGTCCATCCCCTTCTCCCGGACGATGAAGAACATATCCTCAATCCGGTGGGCTACCGTCATCAGAGAGCTGAACTCCATCATGGCGGAGGAACCTTTGATCGTGTGCATGATTCGGAATATCTCATTGACACTGTCTTCGGAGAAGGTATCCGCCTCCTCCGCCGTCAAAAGAATTCCGTCCAACTGCTCCAGCAGGGTGTTGGTTTCGTACAGATACATATCCAGGATGCTGTCATTGCCGCTGCCCATAAAAAAACGCCACCTTTTCTCATTTGCTGATAGGCGGTGGCTCGAAGCCGGAGTAAGGCACAGCGCACCTGCCTATATCTAATCATACTCGATATATCGGCAGTGTCAATTGGAAAATTAAGATTCCCTCAAAAAAAAACGAACTTTTACGGAAATGGAAGTGCCGCCAATGCCAGATCTGCTTGGTGTTACCAACCCGGTACCGGGTCAAGACAGTAATAATGTAAACCGGAACATACCGGTTTCGCCTAACAATACCCAGATTCAGAACGCCCCTGACCTCAACCGGGTGAGCCGGCCAGACAACCGGACGGAGCGGCAGGACACCGGCGACGCCGCCGGTGGGAATCAGGCCCTGCGCTATGATTCCAACTTCGCCGCCTTTCTCCAGCGCATGGCCTCCACCCCGGAGCTGCGGGAGAGCCTGTCCGCCATCTTCGCCATGTTCGAGGGAACGGTGGTCTCCTCCGGTATCGAGGAGGGGCTGGCCGCCGAGATGGGCGCGCTGCTCAACATGCTTAAGATGGACGAGGGACAGCTGGGCAAGTTCCTCCTGTCTCAGATGGCCAACGGCAACCGCTTCGGCGGCGCGCTGTTCAACCTGCTGCGGGAGGCCTACTCCTCCAGCAACTCAGAGGCGGTGCGCAATAATATCCTCCAGTTCCTAAAGAAGTACGGCGACTTCTCCTCCACCGACCACCTCCAGGGCAACCTGCTGCGCACCCTGACCCGGCTGACCCGGGCCATACCGGCCAGCTACGGCAGCCAGCTGCTGCCCATGGTGTCCCAGCTGGAGGAGAAGCTGAACGCCGGGGACCGGCAGGGGGCGCTGAAGCTGCTCCAGGGCACCATCCTCCCCTTCCTGTCCGCCTATACCAGCAAGACCAACGACATGGGCCTGTCCCGGACGCTGATCTCCATGCTGGCCCTGGACATCGCCCGCTATGAGAACGGCAGCGAGGAGGGGCTGCTTCAGGCCTTCCACCAGCTCAACGGCAGCCCCGGCCTGCGGGAGAAGCTGGAGGGGTTGAGCGACGAGGCGCTGCTGCGTCTGCTCCAGAGCACCAGCTTCGCCAAGGCCTCGGAGGGGGACCAGTTCGCCGCTCAGCTGACCCGGGCGGCCCACAAGGCCCTCCAGAGCGGCGCGGGCCAGGAGGTGCAGGACGCCTTCCGCAATATCATTTCCGCCTTTCTGGTCAACGAGAGCGTCCATATGCCGCTGAACCACATCCTCCTGCCTATGGAGTGGAACGGGAAGATGGCCTTTTCCGAGATGTGGGTGGATCCGGACGCGGAGGAAAACCTGAAACGGGGCCGGAAGGACCGGGACAACACCCTGCGCTTCCTGTTCAAGCTGGATATCCAGGACCTGGGCTTCTTCGATATGGTGCTCACCAGCCAGGGAGAGCGGGTAGACGTCCAGGTTTTCTGCCCGGAGAAGGTGGCCCCTTTCTCTCAGCTGGTTCAGGGGGAGCTTCAGCGCATTTTGTCCGACAACGGCCTGTCCGCCGGCCTGGTTCAGGTTCAGCAGATGACCAGGCCGCTGACCATCTCCGGCGTATTCCCGAAAATTTTTGAGGGGGAGAACAGCATCAATGTCAAGATATGATAGCCGCGCCACAAACCGGGCTGTGGCCCTGAAATATGACGGAGAGGGCGCCCCCGTGGTAGTGGCCTCCGGCATGGGTTACCTGGCCGAGCGCATGGTGGAGGTGGCCTCGGAAAGCGGCGTGCCCGTCTATGAGGACAACTCCCTGGCCACCATGCTGTCTCAGCTGGCCCTGGGACAGGAAATTCCCGACGCGCTGTACCAGGCCATTGTGGAAATTTATGTCTATTTTTTGAACTTCGATCCCAACGACCCGGACAAGGCCCGTCGGGAGCGTCAGGCCCTGGCGGAGCAGGCGGCGAAAGCGGCCCAGCCCGTCCCCGTGGAAGAGAAAGGAGAAGCCTAAATGGAAGAACGGCTCTATTTGATTTTGGACAGCAAGGGTACTCCGCTGGCCAACGCGGTGCTGGAGTCTCCGCTGAACTCCGAGGTGCTGCAAATCCGTATCCTCAACGGCAAAGAGGGCGTGGTGGCGGAGCACCGGGAGATCCAGCTCATCGGCCTGGACGACAGCTCCCCCAACAAAATCGGCCTGATTATCCGCCAGAAGGACGACAAGATGGTCATCCAGCCCACCGCCGCCCTGGGGGCGGAGGCCAGGGAAAACCTGCGGATTCTGACCGACTTTGACAGCGTCATGTACCCTGTCACCGGGCGCTGGAAGGGCCAGCGGACCATCAAAGCCAAGGACCTGAGCTGCGGTGGTCTGGCCTTTTACGCCGGCAGGACTTTGGAGCCCAGGGAGATTGTGGAGGTGGTCCTGCCCGTTACCGACTCGCCGCTGGTGGTCCGGGCCCAGGTCCTCCGTTCCCTTCCGGACCAGACGTCCGAACGCCCGCTTTACGCCTCCAAATTCGTGGACCTGATTCACGACGAGGAGGCTCTGATCCGAAAGGCTGTGTTCAGTATCCAGATCAGCACCGCGGACTGACAACCCCTGGCGGGCGCTTATCCCGCCCGTTTCCCTCGGAAGCACAGAAAGGAGAACCGCTATGTCTCATAGAAGCAAAAACCAAGCCCGCTCCTGGAAAGAGCGGGCGATGTCCCTGGTCCTGGCCGCCGTCCTTTTGCTGGGAACGGTTCCGGGGCTGACCCTGCCCTCCTCGGCGCACTGGGCCGACGAGTATCTGGACAAGATGGTGGATTGGGGCGTCATGCGCGCCGATCAGACCAGAAACCCCGATACTCCCGTCACCCGCGCCGAATTCGCGGGAGTGATCAACCGGGCCTACGGCTACACCGAAACCGGACCGATCCCCTTTGAGGATGTGGACGTTGCCGACTGGTTCTATGACGACATCCGCATCGCCTACACCGCCGGCTATATGGCCGGCACCTCCCCCACCACCGCTTCTCCCAACGATACGCTGACCCGGGAAATGGCGGTGTGTATCCTGGGTCGGAACATGATGATGAAGGAGACCCCGGGGGAGAGCCTGGCCTTTACCGACAGCCGGGACATCAGCGCCTGGGCTCACGGCATAGTCAAGACCGCCGTGGACAATTACGTCATCTCCGGCTATCCGGACAACTCCTTCGGCCCCCAGGACGCCATCTCCAGGGCGCAGATGGCCGTGCTGGTCAGCCAGTGCGTGGGCAGCCCTGTCAGCGAGAGCGGCGACTATGCGCTGGGCGGCGTGTTCGGCAACGTGACCATCACCGCCCCCAACGTTACCCTGCGCGACACCACCATCAGCGGCGATCTGTATATCTCCGGCGGCGTGGGCCTGGGCGGCATCAGGCTGGAAAATGTGAACGTTCTGGGCCGGATTATCGTCAGCGGCACCGGCGAGAGCGAGGCCGGCGACGCCAGCGTGGTCATGCGCAATGTCACCGCCAACGAGATGCTGGTGGACAACATGCGCAACAAAACAGTCACTGTCCGGGCGGACGGCATCACCGACATCGCCAAGACGGTGGTGCGCACCAACGCCTATCTGGAGGACAACAACACCGACGACAAGGGCCTGATGAGCATCGAGCTGGACGGCGAGTCGGGCACCCGCCTGACCCTGGCCGGCCGGATCAAGGAGGTCGTGGACAAGACCCCCAACTCCTATGTCCAGGTGGGCAAGGGCACGGTGGCCAAGCTCACCGTGGATGAGGCCGCCATCAACTCCACCGTCCAGCTTGACCGGAACACCGAGGTCAAGGAGATGAACCTGGACGTGGCCGCCAATGTCACCGGCGAGGGCGACATTGAGAAGCTGAACGTCAACGCTCCCGGCAGCGTGGTGGCCATGCTGCCCGACGACATCTACATCCGGCCCGGCCTGACCGCCAGCATCGCCGGGGTCATCATGGACCACCAGGCGGCGGAGGAGGGCTCCCTTGACCCGCGCCTGCTGTCCGGCTACCCGGCGGCCAAGGATGTGGCCCCCACCGGCTTCCGCGCCGACTTCGCGGGCAACAAGAAGGGCACCGTCTACTGGGCGGTAAGCAGCATCACTGACGGCTCCATTGACGAGGAGGATCTGGTCAACCCGCCGAGCTACGGCTCAAAGGCGATCCAAAACGGCTCCATCGCCGCCCCTGTGGGCGGGGATGAGGTCAGCGCCCAGGTTGCCAACCTGACTGTGGGCGGGTCCTACTACCTGTCCGCCATCCTGGTGGACGATCAGGGCAAACGCAGCCCGGTGAAGGTGATCTCCTTCACCACGCCGGACAACACCGTGCCCGCCTTTGGACAGGGCTTCCCCTATATGTCCTTCATCGGCAAGGAGTATCCAACCGACGCCTTTATCACCGCTCAGGCCACCGTGCTGCCCACCAAGAGCTGCCGGCTGTACTACGCCGTGCTGCCTCAGGGAGCGGCGGTGCCTACCTCCAACGAGCTGAAGTCCGCGGCCGTCAGCGGCAACCTGGGCTACGGCGTGGTGGACGTGACCAAGAACGAGGAGCTGCCCATCATCGTCAGCCGCCGCCTGGAGGAGCTGAAGGACTATGTGCTGTACCTGTGGCTCACCGACATCGACGGCGTGAACAGCTCCGCGGTGATCCCGCTGGCCTTCCGTACGCCGGACGTGACGCCGCCCACCTTCGTGGTGGACCCCTATGTGAAGGACGTGAAGGCCCAATCGGTCGGGCTGGGCGCTACTCTGGACGAGAACGGCACCATTTTCTGGGCCGTGGTGGAGTCGGGCACCGACTACCCCAAGCCCAACGCCCAGAACCCCGCCGACAACACCGCGGACGGCAAGACCGCCCTGCTGGACAGCGATTACGCCAAGCTCCAGCTGGCCAACGGCATGAACGCCCTGGTCAGCGGGCGGGTGACCGCCACGGGCAACACCGAGGCTACCATCAACGTGACCGGCCTGTCGGCGGAGAAGGCCTACGACTTCTACTAT
The DNA here is from genome assembly GCA_910575265.1 of Oscillospiraceae bacterium. Classification (GTDB taxonomy): domain Bacteria; phylum Bacillota; class Clostridia; order Oscillospirales; family Oscillospiraceae; genus Lawsonibacter. Next base: position 154,301 of record CAJTEA010000003.1, on the reverse strand, counting down.
ATGGCTCAGGATACCGCCGGAAACTACACCATCCAGGTGTATAAGCTCCTGGGCGGGCTCCACACCCTGGACAACACCGGGCCGGTCGTCCGCCAGTTCTTTACCAAGTATTCCGGGCTGGACGAGGCCAAGGACCCCATGAACGACACCGATATCGTGTTTGAGTTCAGCGAGAACATCTGCCTGACCGAGGCCAACGGGCAGGACCTGCTGACGCTGTATCAGAACACCACCGACCCGACCCTGAGCGACTCTGACCGGCAGTCGGCGCTGTTCAGCCTGAAGGAGGCTATGAAGGTCAGCTTTGTGATGTATCAGCGGGTCAGCGGCATCGGCGCGCAGAGGGTCACGGACTATGATACGGATCAGACAAACTGGGTGATCGACTATTCCAAGGTCCAGGTGAAAAACGCGGATGGCAAGCTCCAGGTAATCTTCCCCAGCGGCGGCCTCCAGCTTGCCAGCGGCGGTTCCTATTACTTTGAGATCAGCAACATCACTGACAACTCCCTCGCCAAGAACCCGATCAGCCCCACAACGGTCAAGGATGACACGGCTTCTACCTCCGCGGGGCACAGTGTGCCGGAGTTCACCGTGGCCTTTGCCCGGATCAACCTGACGCAGTTCACCCTGAGCAACAGCTCGACCAACAACCAATGGCCCCAGGCGGTCATTGACGATACGAGGGGTTATAGGGTCAATTACACCTTCCGCATGATTCCCGACGCGACCAGCACCGTGGAGGACGGTCAGGCCTATGACCTGCTGCTGTGGACGGATTCCGCGATGGAGTACGACCTGTACTACCGCGTCTGGAGCACGGAAACGAACGGACAGGTGACAGCGCAGTACCCCATGCCCAATATGCCTAGCGGGACTGGTAATCCAGACGGGCAGGGCTGGGTGAATCTGGGCACCAGCGACCGAATCTACAATAACGGCCGTGAGCTGACCGGACGAAGCCTGCACACGCAGTTTAACAAGTGCGCCAGCGGAAACTTCCCCGATATCAACAAGCTGATCGACAGCGGGAAAATCTACTATGAATTTGCCATTGTGATCAAGGCTCTGGGCGACGGAAACACCCGTGAGGACCCGACGACCTGGAGCGGAACGGTAAATATGTACGTGAACGCCGCGGCGGGTACGTCGGATAACCTCTATACTCTGGGTCGGAACTGCCAGTCAGAGGCCGCGTGGATCTCCTTTGTGAACAACGGCCCCAACCGGGGGGTGGGCGGCTACTCCGTTGGCGCCGCTGACAATCCGGACGACCCCAAACGGCTGGCCATGTCAACGAACTTTGTCGATTCCGCCCAGCCCAAATTCGCCACGAACTTCCCCCGGTTTGAGCCTGAGTCGGATCAGGTTACCATGTACCTGAACCTGAACCGGGAGGGCACCGTCTACTACGCCATCGCGAAGGCGGACACCACGGGACTGGAGCTGCCGGATGAGACAAAGTGGATGCCCGATATCACGACGACTATCAACTATAATAATCCAAACGCTTCACCCCCAATTAACTATAATGATCAGACGGTTCGTCCCAGCTATGTGCCGGAAAGCGGCGCACAGCTGGCGGCATGGGAAGGCCAAGGAATTACTCTGGAGGTCGTTTATCCGGACAAGGGCAACATTTTCAATCCGTCCACATGGGAAGACAAGTCCCAGGCCATTACCGGCACAGTGGATTCTCAGGGCGTTTCGTCCATGGATGAGCTTGTGGAGGACCTGGACCCGGATACCACCTACTACGCTTATTTCGTGATCACGGGTTCCGCCAATCAGCCATCGGAGGTCTATCTGTTCAAGTTCAAGACCAAGCCCACGCCCCGGCCCATCATCACATTGACACCCAGAAACACCACCACCCGGAAGGGCGTGGACATGACCACGACGAACATGAACTCCTATATCTCTTACGTGGTCTACCCCAGGGACGAGCTGAACAAGTTCTACCGGATGCTGACAGGCACTACGAGTTCTGTGCAAAGCAACCGGCTGGACGATATTCTCAACACGGATTATTATACGGATGGAACGGGAACGAATAAAGCGCAAAATTTGCTTCCGAACGCCTATAAAGACTACACGATTCTACAGGCGCTGACCACAAAGTACTCGTATTCCCAGGCCAGCGTGGGCAATGGCTCCGATGAGGTATATTTCCCCAGCAACGACGATTCGTACAACGGATATTCTGTGTTCGATATCTACGCGTCGCCGGAGGCAAAGGAGACATTTCGAGCATGGTTCTCGGGTTCCGGTAATGTGCCGGTAGAGATTGAGTATTCCGGGAGCACTTTGCCGCAGGATGGCGACCACGACGTTAATATACCGATTACGCAGAACGTGCAGACGCTGGGCGGCTCAAGGGTGTTTGCCGGCGCGGAGTATATCATGCTGGCGGTAGCCCGCAGCCGGGACTCGGCCGTGGATGATTCCGCGGATCTGACCTGCTCCTTCCTGGCCACGTCGTATCGGATCTCGGATCTGGACCCGCCTGTGCTGACAATGGTGACCGGTTCACTCACCGCCGGTACTTCTGGCACGGTGAACGGCGGTTCCATTACACTACATTTTGACAAGGCGTTGTATTACAATGACACTACTACCACCCCCAATGAAATTAGGCCAGTGGACGGTGCTCATTTCTTTACCAGCACACCTAGAGGATTGGGAACAATCAATGTTAATAATTCACCTACCGGTTCCACCGTGACGATTCAATTGGACACTAGCAGTAATGTAGCTAATATTTCCGGAATAGTTGGTACTGGGCATTTGATGAACGCCGGTGGAATACCGGCACCGCAGGTGCTGGAAATCCGGGGAGAGACAACTACTCCAGGCACTGGAATGGTCCAGGGCGCCGTTTGGTGTATCAATGTTTACTGGAATGGTGTTGTGATTGCCAATTGCCCAATTATGAACAGTGCTCAAATACAAACAACGCCAACTTCGTAATAGCGCTTACCCCGGGAGCGGGCCAAAAGCCCGCTCCCTCTCCCCATTGACCCCAACTGAAAAGGAGTGTTTTGAATGCGAAAAACCTTCCTGCGATGCTGCGCCGCCCTGCTGCTGGCCCCGGTTTTGACGCTGGCGCTGATCGGTACGATTGCGGTTGCCGTCGGACCGGATTCCAGAAATGGTACATCGTCCAGCAGCAGTTCATCGTCCAGCGGTGGTACATCCTCCGGCAGCAGTTCATCGTCCAGCGGTAATACATCGTCCGGCGGCAGCACCACAACTCCGCCCGATATTACGGTTTCCCCCTCAACCTTTACCGTGCGAGAGAATGAGACAGTACAACTCAGCGTTAACGTCTCCGGTGTGAGCTGGAGAACCAGCAATTCGAACGTAGCTACCGTCTCTAACACCGGTCTTGTTAGAGGGGTTAAAGCGGGAAGCGTTACCATTACCGCATCCGCGAACGGTAAGTCGGGTACTGCTACGGGCCAAGTCACCGCCGCTCCGGCCTCCACGGTTGAGAGCATCACCACCAACCCCACCGGACCCCTTTCCCTGGAGGTCGGCGGGGCCACGAACATTTACGCCATCATCACCCCCACAGGCTCGGCTCAGGCCTCCGCGATCAAGTGGCATTACGACGAGGATGTGCTGCGCGTCAGCACGGTTAACGGCAGCAGCCGCCTGACCGCCCTCAAGCCCGTGGAGGAAACCGAGGTTATCGCGTATCTGGGCGACGACTATGAGCACGCCACAAAGGAATCTTCCCCGCTGAGGGTCCAAATCAACGGTTTTAAGCTGAAGCCGGAGTATTCGGACAAAAAAATTGAGCTGACCGAAAATGAGCAGGTGAAGATCAGCGACATCATTGACTATGTAGGCGCCACCACCCTGTCCGGCCTGCAAATCGGCACCAGTGACGGCTATGTCGCCAGTGCGCGCAGCGACACCCTGATCGGCCAGTCCGTGGGCACCACCAAGCTGACCATCCGGGTGAAAAACAGCACCTACTCCGAAACGCTGGACGTTGAGGTCAAGCCCGACGAAAAATCCACCATCACTGTAAAAGATCCTGTCAAAATCAGCGACACCCTGTCCTTCTCCAGCCTGATCAGCGATTTCCGCGCCCAGGCCAACGGGAAGCTGTCCTATATCACCGGCCTGAACATGGACACCAGCCAGGGTACGCTCTATTACCGCTACCGCTCCGAGGCCGAGCCCGGCATAGGCGTGGGCGCTGAGAACTACTACATCGACCCCACCAGCGGCCAGCGGGACATCCGGGATATCACCTTCGTTCCCAAGCCCACCTTTAACGGCGGCCAGGTGACCATCCGGTACACCGCCATCGCCATTGGCAGCGGAGAGGTCCAGAACTACGCCTGCCGTATCTATCTCACGGTCACCCAGAACGGCGGCAGCTCCGGCGGCGTGGAGAGCATTAACCTGAGCACCTCGTACAACACCGCCGTGAAGTTCAGCTCCACCGAGTTCAATAAGGTGTGCCGGAACTTCAAAGGGATCAATCTGGACTATGTCACCTTCTCCCAGCCCCCGGAGCGCCAGGGCACGCTATATACCAACTACTCCTCCGCCGGCAACTACGGCAGCCTGGTCAGTCTGCGCGCCCAGTACAGCCTGAAGGAGCTGGACAGCATCTGGTTCGTCCCCGCCCCCGGCTATACCGGACCCGTTACCGTCTACTACACCGCTCACATCACCGGCACATCCGGCGAGAGCTACACCGGACAGGTCATCATCAACGTGGGCAGGGAGTCGGGCAGCTCCATCGGCGGTCTGCACTATGAGACGGCTCAGGGCGGCATAATCCGGTTTGATGACGCGGACTTTAACGAATATTGCCGCGACCTGCTTGACAACTACCAGACCGTCAGCTTCATCCGCTTCGACGCCCTGCCCACAGCCTCCGAGGGCGCGCTGTATTACGATTATACGTCCTCCTCCAGCACCGGAACTCCGGCCTCGCTGGACACCAGCTACTACTACGGCACCCGCGCTCCCCGCGTCGACCGGCTGGTCTTCGTTGCCGCGGAGGGATACGTGGGGACGATCCGCGTCCCCTTCACTGGCTACACCACCGACGGCACCCGCTTCACCGGAAACGTGGAAATCAACGTCCGCGCCGGGACCGGCTCCGGCACCGGCGAGATCCGTTACACCTGCGCCGCCGGACGGTCGGTGAGCTTCGCCGCCAGCGACTTTAACAGCCTGTGCCGGGAAAAAACCAACAGCGGACTGGATTATATCATCCTCCAGAGCCTGCCCAACAGCATCGACGGCACGCTTTACCACAACAGCAGCCGGGCCAACACCAGCACCCGCTATTACAGAGGCTCCGGCGTCTCCAGAATCGGCAATCTGTCCTTCCGGGCGTCAAGCGGGTTTATCGGCGCTGTGGATATCCCCTTTGTGGGTTACAGCGTCAACGGCGATCGGTTTGACGGTGTGGTCACCGTGGAATCCAGCAGCTCCGGAACCGGTACCAATTGGGGGAACATCCGCTACGTCACCGATTCCAAAACCGCCGCTGTCTTTGACCGAGACGATTTTGACGACCTCTCCCAGTGGGAGACCGACCGGAACGTGAGCACAGTCCGTTTTGACATCCCCTCCACCAGCCAGGGCTCTCTGTACCGCAATTACCGCTCCAGCTCCAACCAGGGCACCCGGATTTCCAGCGGCAACACATCCATCAGCGCTAGCGATCTGGACCGTGTGGCCTTTCTTCCCGCCAGCGGCTTTACCGGAACGGTGTATCTGGACTTCACCGCCACCGCCGCCAGCGGCGGCGGGACCTTCACCGGCACGGTGGAGATCGAGGTGGAACGCGCGGCGGCGGATGTGACCGTGCGTTACTCAACCCGCACCGCTCCGGTGGACTTTGTCAGCGGCGATTTCAGACGCAACGGCTACACCCTGTCCTCCATCCGCCTGACCTCCCTGCCCTCCACCAGCGCGGGCTATCTGTACTACCAGTACACCAGTCCCACCCGCTATGGGCGTCAGGCCAACACCTCCATGGACTACCGGACCAGCGGCAGCAACCTTATTTCTGACCTGACCTTCGTCCCTAGGGCGGGCTATACCGGCACAGTCTCCATTGGCTACACCGGCTCAAACTCCAACGGCTCTACCTTTGAGGGTGAGGTGCTCATCACCGTCTCTCCCAGCTACAACTCCTCCTACTTCAACGACATGAGCGGCTATAACAACGCCCAGCGGGCCGCGGTGGATTTTCTTCGGGAGAATGGGATCACCAACGGTGTTTCCTCCAACCAGTACGGCCCGGAGCACTCCATCACCCGGGGCGACTTCGCGGTGATGGTTTATCAGGCCTTTGGCCTGAGCGGCGGCGGCGCTTCCAACGCCTTTTATGACGTTCCCTCCGGAGTCTATTACGCCCAGGCGGTGAATACACTGTACTCTCTGGGGATTGTCAGCGGCATCGGCAACGGCGCCTACGCCCCCCAGGGTACCCTGAGCCGCCAGGACGCCGTGTGTATGGTCCAGCGGGCCATGCGCGCCTCGGGCTGGAACGCCGGCGACGGCTACGCCGGGGTCCTGTCCAGCTACAGCGACGCCGGCAGTGTATCCAGCTACGCCCAGGGAGCGATGGCCAACGCCATTCAGGTGGGCTGGCTGCCCACCTACAGCGGCCGCCTGGACCCCAAAGGCGCCCTGACCCGGGTGGACATGGCCGAGATGATTCACCGGGTACTGACCTATTAAGACAAACATAAGAACCGGCCCCGCCTTTCCATCAAAGGCGGGGCCGGTTTTTACCGGTGGAGGAGGTTCGCGATTCGCTTAGAACTCCAGATTCTTGCCGTCCTTGCCAAAGAGATGGCAGACGTTGCCGCTGAAGGTCAGATTCAGCTTGTCGCCGGCGTGATAGGAGTCAATTCGCTCGCCGTCGGCGTTCATGGTGGGAACGATGACCACCACGTCCTTGCCGTTGGCATTGGCGTGGAAGTGGACCTCGCTGCCCATCAGCTCAGACACATCAATGATGGCGGACAGGGTGTTGCCGGGCTGCTTGGCCAGTACCATGTGGCTGGGACGGACGCCCAGGGTGATGTCCTGGGGCTGCACCTTGTGAGCGGTCAGGTTCTTCTGCTTCTCATCCGAGAGCACGACCTTGCAGCTCTCCACAGCCACGGCGTACTTACCGCCCTCGTTGACCAGCTTGGCGTTGAAGTAGTTCATCTGCGGCATGCCGATGAAGCCGGACACAAACAGATTGGCGGGGTGGTCAAAGACCTCCTGAGGGGTGCCGATCTGCTGGATGAAGCCGTCCTTCATGATCACGATCCGGTCACCCAGGGTCATAGCCTCGGTCTGGTCGTGGGTGACGTAGATGAAGGTGGTGTTGATCTTCTGGCGCAGCTTGATGATCTCGGCGCGCATCTGGTTACGCAGCTTGGCGTCCAGGTTGGACAGCGGCTCGTCCATGAGCAGCACCTTGGGCTCCCGGACAATGGCGCGGCCGATGGCCACACGCTGCCGCTGACCGCCGGACAGAGCCTTGGGCTTGCGGTCCAGATACTGGGTGATGTCCAGGATCTCGGCCGCCTCCTTGACCCGGCGGTCGATCTCGTCCTTGTCCATCTTGCGCAGCTTCAGGGGGAAGGCCATATTCTCATACACCGTCATATGGGGATACAGAGCGTAGCTCTGGAACACCATGGCGATGTCGCGGTTCTTGGGCTCCACATCGTTCATCAGCTTGCCATCGATGTAAAGCTCACCGCCGGAGATCTCTTCCAGGCCGGCCACCATGCGCAGGGTGGTGGACTTGCCGCAGCCGGAGGGGCCGACCAGCACGATGAATTCCTTGTCGGCGATGTCCAGGTTGAAGGACTGGACCGCGATGACGCCCTGGTCAGTCACCTGCAGGTTGGTCTTCTTCTCAGGCTCGCCCTTCTTCTTTTTGGCCTTCTTCTGGTCGCTGCTGTGGGGGTAGATCTTCTGGATGTTCTTCAGGTTCAGAGTTGCCATAACGTTTCGGCTTTGATGGAGCGGCCTCCGCCATTCCACCTCGTCCCATGGGAGCGGTGCCCGTGGGAACTTTACGACAGGTCTCCACACTGCCGCACCGCAAGCCGCGGCGGTTTTTTCCTCCTTTTTGTTTGGTACCGGGCACTATAGTGATGGAGTAGTGTCCCAGCCCGTGGTTTATATGGAAAAGCGGACGGGTCCGCTCATTCCAACAGGGGTCTGCCTTTTTTCCAGAGAAAGCGGCAGCAAAAAGAGCTTTAGCCGCTATACACCCGCTGTCCCTTAAAGAAAATGGCCTTAATAGACAGGTCCTTCTGGTTCAGCAGGACGATGCTGGCCTCTTTGCCCACGTCCAGGGTGCCGGCGCGGTCGTCGATGCCGATGGATTGGGCCGGGTTGTAGGTACAGGCCCGTACCGCGTCGGCGGCGGGGACGCCGAAGGCGATGGCCTGGCGCAGACAGCCCATCAGGCTGGTGACTGAGCCGGCCAGGGTCTCCGGGTGGCCCAGGATGGTGGCCCGGTTTCCATGGACCTCGATCATCTGCCCGCCGAAGGGATATTCGCCGTCAGGCATGCCGGTGGCCCGGAGGGAATCGGAAATGATAATCATCCGTTCTTTCCCGAACAGGCTGAAGGTGAGACGCACCACGGAAGGGTGGATGTGGATGCCGTCGCAGATCAGCTCCGCCTTGACGTGGGGAACCTCATAGGCCGCGCCGATGACACCGGGGTCCCGGTGGGCCAGGGGCGGCATAGCGTTGTACAGGTGGGTGGCGTGGTCCGCCCCCGCCTCAAAGGCGGCTTTCGCCGTCTCATAGTTGGCCACGGTGTGGCCCACGGAGACGTGGATACCCATTTCCGCCGCCGCCTTGATAAACTCAATGGAACCGGGCTGCTCAGGGGCCAGGGTGACCAGACGCACGCAGCCCCCGGCGGCCTCCTGGAGGCGCTTGAGCATGGAAACATCGGGGTCGTGGAGGTAATCGCCGTTTTGGGCGCCCTTTTTCGCCATGCAGAGGAAGGGGCCCTCCAGATGGGCGCCCACCACCTCAGCGCCGCCGGAATCGCGCTTCTGGTGGGCGGCGGTGTTTTCGCAGATGGCGGTCAGCTGGTCCTCAGGCAAGGTCATGCCGGTGGGACAGATATAGGTGACTCCCTGGGACAGCTCGTAATCGGCGATTTTTTGCAGGCCCTCGGGGGTGGCGTCGCTGAAATCCTCTCCCACGCAGCCGTGGAAGTGAACGTCCACCAGGCCGGGGATGACGTAGCACCCGGAGGCGTCCAGGACGGTATCGTCCCCGCTGGCCTCCGTGATCAGGAGACCGCTGGCGCAGACGTCCCGGCTGACAAAGCCCCGTTCCAGGTCAAAGACCTGGCCGCCGGTGATTCTCATTTGACCACCCCTGCGGCGATCAGCTTGCTGAGGGCCGCTTCGTCCGCCACCAGCACTACATTGGGGTGGAGCTGGAGGATGGAGCCGGGGCACTTGGGGGTGATAGGACCGCGGACGGAGTTGTAAATGGCGTCCGCCTTTTCCTCGCCGCTGGCGCACAGCAGGACCTTTTTGGCCCCCATAATGGCGCCGATGCCCATGCTGATGGCCTGCTTGGGCACATCGTCACGGGTGGCGAAGAAGCGGGAATTGGCGTCAATGGTGCTTTCCGCCAAATCAACCACATGGGTCTCTTTGACAAAGCAGTCGCCAGGCTCGTTGAAGCCGATATGGCCGTTGCGGCCAATGCCCAACAGCTGGAGGTCCACATAGCCCAAGGAGCGAATATAGGCGTCATATTCGGCGCAGAAGGCGGTGGTGTCGGCGGCCAAGCCGTCGGGCACCCGAGTGTTCTCAGGCGCGATGTCCACGTGGTCAAAGAGGTTGCTCCGCATAAAATAGCGGTAGCTCTGGTCGTGGTCGGGAGACAGACCCACATACTCGTCCAGGTTGACGCTGCGTACATCCGTAAAGCTGAGAAAGCCCTTCTCGTACCAGTCTACCAGGTATTTGTAGGCCCCCTCGGGGGTGGAGCCGGTAGCCAGACCCAGCACACAGGCGGGATTGTGGGCAATCTCCGCGGCAATCACCTGGGCGGCGCGGCGGCTCATGGCGTCGTAGTCTTTTTCCCGAAAAATTTTCATAGCGCATAACTCCTTTTCCTTGTTATTTTATATGATACGCGCGGGATATGCAAGCCTGAATCCAGAAAAATTATCCCTTCACGCCGCCGGAGGCCAGACCACTGACCAGGTTCTTCTCGATGCACATAAAGAGAATCACGACGGGGATGATGGCAAAAATAGAGGCGGCAAAGAGGTACTGCCACTCGATCATGTTGTAGCCGTTAAAGGTGTTGATGCCCACGGTCAGCGGCTTGAGGGTGTCGGTGGAGATCAGGCACAGGGCCACGGTATACTCGTTCCAGGCGTTGATGAAGATAAAAATCAGGGTGGTGACGATGCCGGGGGCGGCCACCGGGAGGAGGACCCGCAGCATGGACTGGACACGGGTACAGCCATCGATGGTGGCGGCCTGTTCCATCTCGGCGGAGATGCCCATAAAGGTGCCTCGCAGCAGCCAGACGGTAAAGGCCTGATTGAAGGCGGCGTTGATGAAAATCAGACCCAGGATGCTGTCGGTCAGGCCCATAGCTCCCATCACCTTATAGATGCCGATGAGCAGCACCACCGGGGCGAACATCTGGGATACAATCACAAAGCCCAGGAAAATGGTCTGCCCTTTAAACTTCATCCGGGCCAGGGCATAGGCGGCTGGGATGCCGCACAGCATGGCGATGACGGTGGACCCGCCGGCGATGAGGATGGAGTTGAGCAGATACCGGGCCATAGGCGCCCGACTCCAGATGTCGATAAAGTTGGACCACATAACATTGACCGGCAGAATGGTGGACTTGCCCAGCGCGATACTGGCGAAAATTTCAGAGCGGTCCTTCAGGGCGGTGCAAAGCATGGCGAAGTAGGGATACAGGGTGATGACGCACACATCCAAAACCACGAAATAGAGCAGGACCCGCAGAATCACTTTTTTGACCGAGACAGGCTTTTTGACTTGGTTCACAGGTCGTCATCTCCTTTCCGCAGGGTGTAAATCATGTAGGTGCTGGCGCAGATCAGCAAAATCAGGAAGCCGATTACCGACACGGCGGCGGCCTCGCCCTGTTTGGAGTTGTAGAAAGCCAGCTTATAGAGGTAGGTGACCAGGGTGTCGGTGCGGCTGGCGGGGTCGCCCTTGGTCATAGTCCAGATGATGGGGAAGGAATTGAACACATAGATGATATTCAGCACGGTGGCCACCGTCAGGGAGGACTTGACCAGGGGCAGGGTGATGCTGAACAGCTTCTGGAAATAAGTAGCCCCGTCCACGGTGGCGGCCTCGTAATAGGAGGTGTCGATGCTCTGTAAGCCGGACAGGACGCAGAAGGTGACAAAGGGGATAGTGACGAAGATGCCGCAGGCGATCTCCCAGGCGAAGTAGGCTCCGGCGTTTGGGGTCCAGTTCACCGGGGCGCTGATGAGGCGCAGCTTCATCAGCAGGGTATTCAGGGTGCCGTAGTCGGTGTTGATGATGAAGTTCCAGGCGCTGGCCTGGATGACCAGCGTGGTGGCCCAGGGAAACACCACAATGGCCCGGGCGATCTTCCGGCCGCGGAACTTGTTGTTCAGCACCAGGGCCAGCAAGAAGCCCAGCACGGTGGAGATGACCACCACGGCGATGGTCCAGACGATGGTGTTTTTCAGCACCAGGGCAAAGGTGGGACTTTTCAGCACCTTGCTGAAATTGGCGAAGTTGTTAAAGCCCCTCAGCTTTCCGGCCTTGCTCACGTCGTTCATGGCAATCTGAAAGACAGAGCAGATGGGAACAAGGATAAAGACCGCCATCAGGATCACACTGGGCGCGATCCAGATGTAGGGTTCCACTCGGCGTAAGGTTTTCTTGTTCACGGAGACACCTCCTGTAGTTTGATCTATGAGCGCCTTCCGGCCGCTTTCCAAAGGCAGAAGCGGTTCTGCCCTTGGAAAACGGCTGGAAAGCCGGGGGCCGGGCCGTTTTGGCCCGGCCCCACGGTCGTTAACTTTGTTCGCGGTGGAATAGAGAGGTTAGCCGGCGATTTCAGCCTGGAGATTGTCCAGCAGCTCCTGGACATTGCCGCCCAGCAGAGCCTCCTGCTCGGCGCGGATGATGCCGGTCTTCACATCGTCCCACTCGGCCTTGGCCACGGGGTAGAACTTACAGCTGCCCACGATCTCCACCCAGGGAGCCATCTCGGGGTCGGAGGCGGCCACGATCTCGCCGCCGGCGGAGGTGGCGGGCAGGAAGCCCTCCATCAGCACCCACTCGGAGTACCGGGTATCCTCATAGAAGTAATCAAAGAACTCGGTGATCGCGGCCAGCTCCTCATCAGTGTAGCCGTTGTCGAATACCATGAAGCGGTCCATAACGCCGGCGGAGACGGAGGGGTTGCCGCCGTTGGTGGGAATGGAGGCAACGCCCAGATTGACGCTATAGCCGCCGTCCGCCACATAGGTGGGGATGGAGTTGGGGCCGATCATCATAGCCAGCTGGCCGGCGCCCAGCAGGTCCTGGAGGTTGTAGCGGGTCTCGTTGGCGGGGTCGGTGTTGGTCAGGCCGTCGTTGATCAGGCCGATGGCGTACTCAATGGCCTCCACGTTCTTGTCGCTGTTCAGGGTCCAGTTGCCGTCAGCGTCGGTGAAGTCACCGCCGTTGTTCCAGATGTAGTAGGCGGCGGCGGCCTGGCCCTCGTCGGTGGTCATGTCGATGCCCCAGGGGTAGATATTGGAGTCATAAGCCTTGATGGCCTCACAGGCGGCCTTCAGCTCGTCCCAGGTAGTGGGCACTTCCACGCCGGCGGCCTCCAGGATGTCCTTGTTATAATACATGGCGCGGGCGGAGGCCAGGTCGGGGATGGCCCACACAACGCCGTCCACCACGGACTGATCCAGGAAGGACTGGTAGAACTTGGCATAAGTATCAGCGGACACATAGTCCTGGGCGGGGAGGAGCAGGTCGTCCGCCTGATAGGCGGCGAACAGGTCGATGTTCAGGATGTCGGGGGCGGCGTCGCCGGAGATGCGGGTGTTGACCACAGTGGAGATGTCGTTCCAGGACTGGACCTCCACGGTCAGGTTGATGTCGTCGTGGCTGGCGTTGAATTCCTTCTCAAAGTCGGCCCACCAGGTACGGGTGTTCTGGCCGTACTCGGCGACGATGGCGCTGATCTCAACCTTGCCGCCGGTAGAGGGGGCGGGGGTATTGGAGCTGCCGCCGCAGGTCTGGGGAGTGCCGCTGGTGGTACCGCCGCCTCCGCCGCAGGCGGCGAGCGCCAGTGCCATGGTACTGGCCAGAACAGCTGCAAGAATCTTCTTCATTTTCATTCTCCTTCTTTATTGATTTTGACGTTAAGCGCTGAGGACGCATAGGGATATTCCACAAATGCGCCTTCGTAAAATCTATTATACTTGTTCATTGTGCGAATCATAGTGTGAAAAGTACAGAATATAGAAAAATCGTACGAACCGATGAAAGCTCGTACGATTTTCTACTGAACTTCCGGACTTACCGGCCCCGAACCTTCTTTCGGAAGGCGCTGGGCGTCGTGCCTGTTATAGAACGAAAAACCTTGGAAAAATAATTGTAGTCACTGATGCCCACCTCCTCCGCCACGGCGGAGATGGGCATGTTGCTTTGCAGCAGCAGCCGCTTGGCGGCGCCGATGCGCCGCTGGGCGATGAGATAGGACAGGGTCTGTCCCCCGGACAGCTCCTTGGCCAGGGCGCACAGCTTGGTGCGGCCGATGTGCAGCTGCTTGGAGATGGAGGCCAGAGACAGCTTTTCCATATAGTGCTGGTCCAGGAACAGCTCCAGCTTCTGGGCGTCCGTCTGCTCGGTGGTGAGGATCATCCCCTTCAGCCGGATGTAAGCCGACAGGGCCTCCAGCGTTTCGGCGTAGGCCTGGATCTCCTGGGGCGAATACTGTCGGAATTGAAAGAACGCGTCCTTCAGCGCGTCAGGCCCGTCCGGCCACCAGTCCAGAAGGGCGCGGGTGCGCTTCCACTGCTCCTCCACAGGGGTGTCGTCCAGGTAACAGCCCACAGCCAGATAGGCCAGGGGATTTTTCCGGTCGTAGAGAGGCATGACCGCCTCGCAGATGCCCACATGGCAGCGGTAGAACTGAAAGCCGCTCTCCGCCGTATAATTCTGAATCTTGAACTGGTCGCAGGCGATGCAGCGCTCGTGGCCCTCGGGCAGATCGTTGATGGCCCGGCAGAAGGGCGGATGGCCCCGGAACAGGTTGATATCCCGGCCCTCCGGGTCCAGGATGTTGGCGGGCACCCCGGTGAGAATTTTCAGATTGGCAATCAGCTTGCGCAGCTGGTCCTCGTCAAAGAGAATGTTCATTTCCGATAGTTTCCTACAATAGCTTCCAGTTCGGGCCAATGGGCCTCCATGTCGGCCACCAGCTTGAACTGGGTGCGGCAGCGGTCCAGATTCTGTTTTTCCCGCGCGATGTGAAAGTACTCGTCCCCCACCAGGTAGTCGGTGAGGAAGCGGATGCCGCACTCCAGGGTCATCAGCTTGGCGCCCCAGGGCAGATATGCGATCTCCTCATCGGTGAGCGATCCCTCCGTCCCCTCCAGAAAAGCGGCGGTGTACGCTTTGAACAGCTCCGTGTCCAGATTTACCTTGGACAGGTCGGTCTCGTCCTCGGCGCAGTGGTTGGCGCCGAAGCGGATGGAGTCGCCGAAGTCGTAGATCACCAGGCCGGGCATAACGGTGTCCAGGTCGATGATACAGACGCCCTCGCCGGACCTGTCGTCCATAAGGACGTTGTTCAGCTTGGTGTCGTTGTGTGTCACCCGGACGGGCAGCCTGCCCGCCCGCATGGCGTTCAGCGCCACGGAGCAGTCCGCCTCCCGGGCCAGGACGAAGTCGATCTCCGCCCCGCACTCCGCCGCCCGGCCCAGCTTGTCGGCCTGGACGGCCTCCTTGAACTTTTTCAGCCGGTCCTCGGTGTTGTGGAAGTTGGGGATGGTCTCATAGAGGGTCTCGGCGGGGTAGTCTTTCAGCAGCTGCTGAAAGCGCCCGAACGCCCGCCCGGAGGCGGCGAAGAGCTCCGGCGTGTCCGCCGCCTGGCGGCAGACGGTGTGCTCCACAAAGGGGTACAGCCGCCAGGCGCCGTTCTGGCTGTCGGTGTAGTAGGGCTGGCCGTTTTTGGGGCGGAGAACCTCCATAGCCTCCCGGCCGCGGTCGCCGCCATAGGCCTCCACCTGCTTGCCCAGATACTCGGTGACGCCGATGATGTTCTCCATCAGCTGGTCCGGCCGCTTGAAGGCGGCGGAGCTCATCCGTTGGAGAATGAACCGGCGGCAGCACTGGTTTTCTGGCTGGGTGTGGACCACAAAGGTGTCGTTGATATGTCCATGCCCGTAGCGGATGGCTCCCACCACGGGCGCGCCAAAGTCGAAGGCCTCCAGAACCTCCTGGAGGGTCTGCTCAGCGGGGGTCATTCCGTCACCTCCCAAAGCTGGTCAGGGTACAGCCCGGCCGCGGTCTTTTCGGCGATGGCGGCCACCACGGTGGGCTTGTCCTCCCGATAGGTAACGCCGTACCACTTGTCCTCGCTGCGCAGCACCTTCACCCGGGCCTTGCCCTCGTCGATGAGCTGGCTGACCACGGTGGGCAGGAAATACTCCCCCTTTTCCGGATTCTCCGCCAGCGTTTTGTCCAAAAAGGCGGGGAACCGGGCCAGGGCCTCGTCCAGGAAGCTGCGGGTAAAGCCCCACATATTCATGGACACGATGGTGTTTTCCTCCAGCTCGGTCCAGGTCGCGCCGTCGTCCTCGGTAAAGCGGGGGGGCGGGCCCTTCTCGATCTTGGTGCGCTCCACCACCCGGGTGAGGTAGTTGTCCTCCGTCTCTCCGCACACACCCCGGGCCACGGTGCCGTTCTCGGTGACGGTGTTTTTCAGCAGATAGCCCACCATAACGTACTCATAGACACCCCCGTCCCGGTGGGTGCTGAGGTAGTTGTAAATCTTTTGATAGGCCTCAGGGCCGTAGTAGTCGTCGGCGTTGATGATAGCGAAGGGGCCGTCCACCACCCCGCGGGCCGCCAGGGCGGCGTGGGCGGTGCCCCAGGGCTTGGTCCGTCCGGCGGGGACGGTGTAGCCCTCCGGCAGGTCCTCCTTCAGCTGATAGACGTATTTTACCTCCATCACCTTGGCCACCCGGTCGCCGATGGCGGCCTTGAAGTCCGCCTCGATCTCAGGCTTAATGACAAAAACCACCGTCTCAAAGCCCGCCCGGCGGGCGTCGAAGATGGAGTAGTCGATGATGAGCTGGCCATGGTTTCCCACCGGGTCCAGCTGCTTCAGACCGCCGTACCGGCTTCCCATGCCGGCGGCCATGATTATCAAAACAGGCTTGTTCAACTCTCTGCTCCTCTCTTAATCTTTGTAGCCGTTGGGGTTGGAGGACTGCCACTTCCAGGAGGAGGCGCACATCTCCTCAATGCCCAGCTGAGCCTCCCAGCCCAGCTCCTCCCGGGCCTTTGCGGGGTCGGCGTAGCAGGCGGCGATGTCGCCGGGGCGGCGGGGGTCGATCACGTAGGGCAGATCGTGGCCGCAGGCCTTTTCATAGGCGTGGACCACATCCAGCACAGAGTAGCCCTTGCCGGTGCCCAGGTTGCACACAAACAGGCCGCACCTGGTATCCAGCTTTCTCAGCGCCGCCACATGGCCCTTAGCCAGGTCCACCACATGGATATAGTCCCGCACACCGGTGCCGTCGGGGGTGGGGTAGTCGTTCCCAAAGACGTGGACCTTCTCCAGCTGGCCTACCGCCACCTTGGCGATGTAGGGCACCAGATTGTTGGGGATGCCGTTGGGATCCTCACCGATCAGGCCGGACTCATGGGCGCCGATGGGGTTGAAATACCGCAGCAGGGCCACGTTCAGCTCTGGGTCGGCGGCGCAGATGTCCATGAGCATCTTTTCCTGGAACAGCTTGGAGGTGCCGTAGGGGTTGGTGGTGCCGCCGGTGGGGAAATCCTCCCGGATGGGCACGGTGGCCGGGTCGCCGTACACCGTGGCGGAGGAGGAGAACACAAAGTTCCTCACCCCGTGGCGGCGCATGGCCTGGAGCAGGTACAGAGTACTGATCAGGTTGTTGGAGTAGTACTCCAGGGGCTTGGACACGCTCTCACCCACGGCCTTCAGCCCGGCGAAGTGGATCACTGCCTTGATGTCCGGGTGCTGGGCGAACAGGGCCTCCACCTCATCTTCATCGCACAGCTCGGACTTGATGAAGGGGACCTTTTTGCCCACGATCTTCTCCACCCGGAGAAGGGCTTCCTCGCTGGAGTTGTACAGATTATCCGCTACTACGATATCATAGCCCGCCTGGATAAGCTCCACGCAGGTGTGGCTGCCGATATAGCCGGCGCCGCCGCAGACCAGAATAGACATAAAAACGCTCCTTTATCAAAAATAATCGCGCAGGTCCCCTTTGGTTTCCCCTATTGTATTCCTTCGGCGGGAAAAAGGAAAGAGACGATTTTACTAATAATCTAGAAAATCGTTCGATTTTTTTACTATTTTTATATTTCACTCCGCGCGAATAGAAAACCGCCGGCACTTGCCGGCGGTTCAGATCAAATATTGGCGTGGGCCAGCTGAGGCTCCCGCTCTGGCTGAGGCTCCTCCCGGGGACGGGCAGGCTCGGAGCTGGTCAGGCCCTTGGCGTTGGCCAGCATCAGCTTGATCCGGTTTTCCTGGTTGATGCGGGTGGCTCCGGGGTCGTAGTCAATGGCCACGATGTTGCTGTAAGGGTAGTCGTCCTTCAGCCTGCGGATCATCCCCTTGCCCACGATGTGGTTGGGCAGGCAGCCGAAGGGCTGGGTGCAGACGATGTTGTTGGTGCCCGAGTGGATCAGCTCCAGCATTTCCGCGGTGAGCAGCCAGCCCTCGCCCATCTTGTTGCCGTCCCCCAGGTAGCCATGGACCAGCTGATGCAGCTCCTCAAAGGTGCCGGGGGCCCGGAAGCGGCCCGACTGCTCCAAGGCGGCAATCATGTCCCGCTGGCAGGCTTCGATGTACTTCATAAACAGGGAGCAGCCGAATTTTTTAATCCACTTGCCGCCGTACAGCTCCACATCGGCCACCCGGTTATAGATTTTGAAGATGATAAAGTCGGTCAGGCCGGGCACCACCGGTTCCACACCCTCGGACAGGAGAAATTTTTCCAGGTTGTTGTTGCCCAGGGGAGCAAATTTCACATAGATCTCGCCCACTACGCCCACGCGGATCTTGGGCTCGCCCGCCACAGGGATAGCGGCAAAATCGGCGCAGATTTCATCAAAGAGCCCGCGCATTTGCTTCCGGCTCATGCCCCTGCCGGCCTGAAAGCCGTCCACCAGCTTCTGGGACCAATGGTCAATCATGGCGTCGGCGGCCCCGGCGTTCACCTCGTAGGGACGGACCTGGTTGGCCACATTGACGATGATATCGCCGTACATCATGGCGTACACCGCCTTGCGGACAAAGGGCAGGGTCAGGGAAAAGCCGGGATTTTTCTCCAGCCCGGACAGGTTCACCGACACCACGGGGATGTAGGCCATGTCCGCCTTCTCCAGCGCCTTGCGCAGCAGGTGAATGTAGTTGCTGGCCCGGCAGCCGCCCCCGGTCTGGGTGATGAGCAGACCCACCTTGTGGGGGTCGTAGCCCCCGTGCTTCACCGCGTCGATGAGCTGGCCGATGACCAGCAGGGCGGGGTAGCAGGTGTCGTTGTGGACGTACTTCAGCCCCTCGTCCACAATCCCCCGGTGGTTGGTGGTGAGCATATCCACCTTGTAGCCCTCGCACTCCAGCAGCTTTTTCATCATACCGAAGTGGACGGGGAGCATCTGGGGCATGAGGAGAGTGTATTCCTCCTTCATCTCCTTTGTAAACAGCAGGCGGCCTGTGTTGTCATAGACCAGTTTTGCCATGGTGTGAAAGCTCCTTTCTGGCCTCAATGGCCGCCATCAGGGAACGGATACGGATTTTCACCGCTCCCAGGTTACTGATGTCGTCAATCTTCAGCTGGGTGTACAGCTTGCCGCCCTCCTCCAGGATAGAGCGCATCTCATCGCCGGTGATGGCGTCGATGCCGCAGCCGAAGCTCACCAACTGGATGACCTCCATGTCTGGCTGGGTACAGACGTACCGGGCGGCGTTGTACATCCGGGCGTGGTAGGTCCACTGGTTCAGGACGTGACGGGGGGCCTTGTCCTCCAGGTAGGCCACCGCGTCCTCGGTGACCAGGACGAAACCGTAGGAGGTAATCAGGTCATTGATGCCGTGGTTGATCTCCGGGTCCATGTGGTAGGGCCGGCCAGCCACCACCAGGATAGGACGGCCCTCGGCCCGGGCCTGTTCGATATAGACGCGCCCGGTGGCGCGCAGGTCGTTTTTATAGGCGTCGTAGGCGGCATAGGCGGCCTTGACGGCGGCGGCGGTCTCCCGCTTGGGAATTTGGAACTCATTGAAGAACCACTCCCCGGCCTTGCGCTCCATATCCTTGGGGCGGTGCAGGCCGAAGTAGGGGTACAGATAGCGGACCTCCTTCAATTCCGGGAGATTGGCTGCCAGCAGCTCCGGGTAGTAGGCCACCACGGGGCAGTTGTAGTTGTTGTCCCCCGTCCCCTCGTCGAAGTTGTAGGGCATACAGGGGTAGAAAATCGCGTCCACCCCCGCCTCCACCAGGGCCTCCACATGGCCGTGGAGGAGCTTGGCGGGGTAGCACACCGTGTCTGACGGGATGGTGCGCTGGCCCTTCAAATACAGTTTTCGGGAGGATTCCGGGGAGAGGACCACCTCGAAGTTGAGTTTGGTGAACAGCTCAAACCAGAAGGGCAGGTTTTCGTACATGTTCAGCCCGAAGGGGAGGCCGATTTTCCCCCGGGACCCGTCCCCTTTCCCCTTGCCCTGGAGGGCCCGGAGCTTCGCGTATTTGTACCGCGTCAGGTCGGGCAGGCGGCTGGGTTCCTCGCCCAGGGGACGGGAGCAGCGGTTGCCCGACACAAACCGCCGTCCGCCGTCGAAGGAGTTCACCGTCAGGGAACAATGGTTGGCGCACAGCCCGCAGGTGGCGGGCTTGGCGGTGTGTGTAAAGTGCTCCAGAGCCTTGGCGGACAGCAGAGCGGACTTGTCCAGACCCAGGTCCCGGGCGGCCAGCGCCGCTCCAAAGGCCCCCATAATGCCGGCAATCACCGGACGGGTGACCTCCCGGCCCAGCTCCTGCTCGAAGGCCCGAAGCACCGCGTCGTTGAGGAAGGTGCCCCCCTGAACCACGATATGCTTCCCCAAATCGTCGGCGCTGGCGGCGCGGATCACCTTGTAGATAGCGTTTTTCACGATGGAGGTGGACAGCCCGGCGGAGATGTCCTCCACGCTGGCCCCGTCCTTCTGGGCCTGCTTTACGGAGGAGTTCATAAACACGGTGCACCGGGAGCCCAGGTTTACCGGCTTCTGGGTGAACAGGCCCAGGCGGGCAAAGTCGGCGATGTTGTAGCCCAGAGCTTTGGCGAAGGTCTCGATAAAGGAGCCGCAGCCGGAGGAGCAGGCCTCGTTGAGCATAATGGAGTCCACCGCCCCGTTGCGGATTTTGAAACACTTCATGTCCTGCCCGCCGATATCGATGATGAAGTCCACCTTGGGCTGGAAGTGGGCGGCGGCCTTGTAGTGGGCCATGGTCTCCACCAGACCCAGGTCGCAGTTGAAGGCGTTTTTAATCAGGTCCTCGCCATAGCCGGTGACGGCGGCCCCCTTGATTACAATCCGATCCCCGCACCGCTTGTAAATCTCCTTGAGCTGTTCCAGAACAATAGACACCGGATTGCCCAGATTGGAGTGGTAATAAGTATACAGCAGCCCGCCGTCGGGGGCGATGAGAGCCAGCTTGGTGGTGGTGGACCCGGCGTCCATCCCCAGGTAGGCGGGTCCGGCGTAGGTCGAAATATCCGCCTCGGGGGGACGGCTGGCGTTGTGCCGGGCGGCGAAGGCGTCGTACTCCGACTGACCGGTGAACAGGGGAGGCATGGTGTCCACCAGGGTGGTGGCCTCAGCGCTGTCCTCCAGCTTCCGCATCACCGTCTCAAAGGGGGCGGGCTGGTAATCGGTGGCGCACAGGGCGGCCCCCATGGCGGCGAAGCAGTCCCCGTCCTCCGGGAACACGGCGTGGTCCCCGTCCAGCTTCAGGGTCTCCACAAACCGCTGGCGCAGGCCCATGAGGAAGTGGAGCGGTCCGCCCAGAAAGACGATTTTCCCCTTCAGCTCCCGGCCCTGGGTCAGTCCGGCCACCGTCTGGTCCACCACCGCCTGGAAGATGGAGGCGGCCACGTCCTCCTTCCGCCCGCCCTGGTTCAGGATGGGCTGGATGTCGCTCTTGGCGAACACCCCGCAGCGGGAGGCGATGGGGTAAATCTTCTCATGCCTCAGGGACAGCTCGTCCAGCTCGCTGACGGTGACGTTCATCAGCGTGGCCATCTGGTCGATGAACGCCCCGGTGCCCCCGGCGCAGGAACCGTTCATCCGCTCCTCCAGGGCGCCGCCGAAGAAGATGATCTTGGCGTCCTCGCCCCCCAGCTCGATCACCGCGTCGGTGTCCGGGATGTAGGTGTTCACGGCGGCGGCGGTGGCGTAGACCTCCTGGACAAAGTCGATGCCCGCGGCGTCCGCCACCCCCAGGCCGGCGGAGCCGGTGATGGTCACTTTAATGTCCTGTCCGGAGAGCATATCCCGGATGGAATTCAGCGTCTCCAGCGCCCGCTCCCGGGTCTTGGAGAAGTGCCGCTCGTAGGAGCGGAACAGCAGCTTGTCCTGTTCGCTGAGGACCACCACCTTGACGGTGGTGGAGCCGATATCAATGCCGACGCGCAGACTCATAGGGAATAACCGCCTTTCAGGAGTAGGAAGCCTATTTTTCAATGGTATATGATACCGGCTTTTTGGTTGAAAAACAACGAAATTAACGGCTTTTTAACGGGGCAAAAGGGAAGAAAAGCGGAAAGTTAACGGCCTTTCCGTGAGCAAAAGCAACAAACCCCCCGGCGGATTGAATCCGCCGGGGGGCGCTTTAGCTGCGGTGACAGGGTGAACCCGTTCCGGTTCCTCGCTCTGGGCCAGCTCCGCATCTCAGGCCGCGTGCTGCCGCTCATCGACCGAGGGGGCGTTTTCAAAGATTTCCACCGCCTGTTCCCAGTTTTCATTGGAGATGGTGCCGATATAGTACCCGCCCTCCTTCATGTCTCCGGAGCAGACGTAATAGAACCCCTCGTCTGTGGCCAGGATATAGTAAACGCTGGCGGCGTCCGCCCCTGTCCAGTCCGGGTCCGGCGGGGTGGAGGAAAAGGCGATGATATGGGTCCCGTCCCCGTCCCACTCCAGCGGGCCGTCACGGGGGATGGGGGAGAGAATCAGCAGATTCCTGATCCGCTCCAGCTCTTCCGGGTCGGTGAGCACTCGTCCGTCGTGGAGCATGGGCATGTTCAGCCAGATCCCCTGGGCCATTCCCAGGCGGGTGTGGTACTGGTTGTAGTCAAAGGTGGCCGGGGTCAGGTCCTCCCGCTCCCGGTAGCGCTGCTGCCGGGCCAGCAGTTCCAGGCCCCCCGGGGCGGAGACGTCCAGTATCCCTGCCACACGGTAGGACTCCGCGCCCATTTCAGCGGGTGTGACCAGCAAGCACCAGTCCCTGTTGACGGCGGGGACGGTGTACAGCAGATAAGTGTGCCCGCTTGTTCTGCCGTCCGGGTTCTCCAGCAGGGTGACGCGGGGCGAGGTGAAGGGGGCTTCAGACAGATCAAGCCCCAGTTCCTCGGGGGTATTCAGCAGGTCGGCGGCTGAGTCCAAAATCTCCAGGGCCTGCTCCAGCAGGTCGGGGTCGGTGATGGCGTCGGGGTAGATCTGGCTGGAGAGGGGGGATGGGGAGAACTGAACCGCCTGGGTATGACTTACCTGATACCGGTACGGACCGTATAAGTTCCAAACCGGCTCCTCCCGCCCCGCGAAGACGAACACAGCAGACAGAGCGACGACAGCAATCACGGCGAACAGGGCGGTCTTCACTGTCTCTGGCTTCTTCACCAGGGCCAGCACCCGGGCCTTGACGGATTTCTCCCCGCCCGTCATGGCGGTGGAGCAGGACAGCAGATCCCCGGGCCGGAGGGACCGGGCGGCCACCAGGTTCACCAGCGTGCGGCCATAGGGGATACGCTCCCCCTCCCCCAGCCGGGCCACCGCCCCCTCGTCGCAGGCCAGCTCGCCGTCCTGTTTGGACAGTATCACCGCCAGCCACACCAGGGGGTTGTACCAGTGCAGGGCCAGGGCCAGACACCGGAGGGCGGACCAGAGGTGGTCGAAGTGGGCGCAGTGGGTAAGCTCGTGGGCCAGTGTGTGGCGCAGGGTATCCGGGTTCTCCGCCGCCTCCGGCGTGAGGTAGACGGAGGGTCGGATCACCCCGAACAGGCAGGGGGAGGACAGGCCCGCCGCCGTATAGACGGGGATGGGGGCGTCAACGCCCTCCAACCGCTCCCGCCGCTTTCTCAGCCGACCATAGAAGCGAAGGTTGGAGACCAGCATGACCGCTCCCGTCAGTCCCGCCCCCGCCAGCCACAGGGCAAGAACGATCTGTTCCGGGGACAGGATATAGCGGTACCAGGTAATTGTCTCCCCATCTCGCCGCAGACAGCCCACTGCGTCTGAGTAGGATAAGATATCCCCTGGCTCTAGTGTGGTCTCAATGTCAAGATTGAACTCGGCAACAGGTTTGCTCCGCTCAGGGAAGACAGGGATGGATGGCTCCTCCCACTGTCCCACCTCCGGGGCCAGATTGGAGGCCAGCACTGGCAGGGCGTTGGAAACCGGGGCGGGCAGCTCCACCTGGAAGGGGACCAGCAGCCGGAGCAGCACCACCCCCCACAGGGCGTATTTCAGCCGGGCGGACAGCCTGTCCCTCAGCAAAAACCGCGCCGCCAGCACGATCAAAATCAGCACGCTGGAGGTAATGGCCCACTGTATCATTAATTTCATAACTCTCCCTCCTCCGCTTCGCGCAAAATTTCATACAGCTCGTCAATCTCCGCCTTGGACAGGGCCTTGTCCTGGGCCAGGGCGGACACCATCAGCCCCACGCTGCCCTGGTAGACCTTGTTCAAAAAGGAGCGGGTCTCCCCCCGGACCGCCCGGTCCCGCTGGACCGCCGGGGCGTAGTGCTTGGTGCGCCCCTGGGTCTGGCACAGAACCAGTCCTTTGTCCTCCATCCGCCGCAGGGTGGTGATGGTGGTGCTCTTGGCCCAGCCCAGCCGGCTGTGCAGGGCCGCCACCAGCTCCATCACCGTCTGGGGCGAGCGGTTCCACAAACAGTCCAGCACATACCACTCGCTGTTGGTCAGGTTAATGTCGTCCATCTGGGCTCCCTCCTTTGATTTACTTTGTAGACCTATCATATCACAATTGGTCTACAATGTCAACCAAAAACATTCCGGGCACTGCCCGTCCGGCAATTCCAACGCTTTTCTGAAACGCGGCGGCCTCCGGACAAACCGGAGGCCGCTGGTTTTTATGATTCCGGGGGTGGGTCAGGGGCAAAGATCATCCAGCCCTGTTGCTGGAAATCCCATGGCACAGCGATGGAGCCATCCTCCAGCATCAGGTAACAAAGCCCCGGACTGGAGATGGCCTCCCCGGATTCTCCGTCGTACCGGAATATGTCATACTGAAGGTCGGAGCCGTCAGGGAACAGCCGAACCACCTCCCCTGTATTCCGATAGACAACCTCCCCGATCACAACGGCAAGGTACCCCTCTGTCCCTTCCGGCACGGGGTCCATGGGCTCCTGCGATGCCGGCAGGTCGCCGCCCGCGACGCCGCTGTCATCGGCCCACGCGCTGCCGCCGTTCACCTCCACGCTTCCGCTGGGCATGCCGGAAGCGCCCGCGGTGGTCTGGCTATTTCCGCCCCCATTGGCCGCCCCGCCGCCCGAACCGGCGCCAAACTGGGTCAGCCCGTAGCCCAGCGCCAGCACCACGGCGAAGCTGGCCGCCCAGGCGACCCAGTTCCCATAATTTCTCCGCCGCTTCGGCGCGGCATACGCCTCCGCCTCCTGAATCAGCCCGTCGTCCACAAGGCCTATGGCGTCCAACAGATGCTCCGCCGTCATACGGCCACCCCCTCCTGCTCCAGCTCCGCCTTCAGCTTGAGCCGCACGCGGTGAAGCCTGGACTTCACCTGTCCCACCGTCATGCCAAACCGGTCCGCCAGGTCGCTCAGCGGCTCCAGGTGAAAGTACCGCCGGACGAACAGCGCCCGGTCCACCTCGCTCTGCCGGTGGAGAAAGGCGGAAATCAGCGCCGCCGTCTCTCTCGCCTCCAGCGCCTCGTCGGGGCCCCGGTGGTCGGGCAGGCAGTCCTCCAGCTCATGGAGGGCCACCTCCACCCGATCCCCGCCCCGTCTGGCCGCCTTGTTCCGCCGCCAGCGGTCCAGGGACAGGTTCCGGGTCAGCTTGCCGAAAAAGGCGGACAGGATCCCCGGCCGCTGGGGCGGCATGGCGTTCCAGGCGCGGAGCCAGGTGTCATTGACGCACTCCTCCGCGTCCTCCTTCCGGTCCAGAATCCGCCGGGCGATGGTGTGGCAGTAGGAGCCGTATTTTTTCTCGCTCTCCGCGATGGCCTGCTGGGACCGGGCCCAGTACAGCTCAATAATGGTTCCATCCTCCATAATTGGGACCTCCTCTCTATCTTTCACCTATTATAGACGAAGCGGCGGGAAAAAGGTTGCGTTCGCCGCGAAGATTTTTATTTGGTTGACTTTTTCCTTCCGGCGTATTATTCTGAGCAGTAGAATGAAGTCCCCGTCCTCCGGACGGGATCCAGGTATCAAAACGGAGGTTGCTTCTATGTGCGGTTTTACTGGCTTTGTTTCCCGCTCCGCCCCTGATAAAAAGGTCCTTCAGGCCATGGGCGATACCATCCGCCACCGGGGACCGGACGGCGAGGGATTTTACGCCGACGAGCACTGCGGTCTGGCCCACCGCCGGCTGTCCTTTCTGGACCTGAGCAACGGCCACCAGCCCATGGTCAGCCCGGACGGCCGGTATGTCATCGCCTACAACGGGGAAGCCTACAACTACCGGGAACTGCGCCAGGAGCTGATCGCCGCCGGGCACAGCTTTCAGACTAACTGCGACACCGAGGTGCTGCTCCACGGCTATATGGAGTGGGGCCCGGAAATGACCAGACGGCTGCGGGGCATGTTCGCCTTTGTCATCTGGGACCGGGAGAGGCAGGAGCTATACGGGGCCCGGGACCCCTTCGGCATCAAGCCCTTTTACTACGCCACCATGGGTGAGGTGTTCTTCTTTGGCTCGGAGTGCAAGAGCTTTCTGCCCCACCCGGATTTCAAAAAGGAGCTGAACCGGGAGGCGCTGAAATTCTACCTCACCTTCCAGTACTCCGCCCTGAACGAGTCCTTTTTCAAAAACGTCTTTCGCCTGCTTCCCGGCCACCAGCTGCTGTGGCGCGGCGGGGTGGCGGAGCTGTCCTCCTACCACTCCTTCTCCTTCGAGCCGGACGACCTGCCCCTGGAACAGCGGGCGGAGCGCATCCGCCAGGTGGTCACCCAGTCGGTAGAGGCCCACCAAATCAGCGACGTGGAGGTGGGCGCCTTTTTGTCCGGCGGCATCGACTCCAGCTTTATCACCGCCCTGTCCCGGCCGGATAAAACCTACTCCGTGGGCTTTGACCGGGAGGGCTTTAACGAGACCTCCGAGGCCCAGGCCCTGTGCGAGGAGCTGGGGCTGAAAAACACCTCCCGCATCATCTCCAAGGAGGAATTTTTCGACGCCCTCCCCGCCATCCAGTACTACGCCGACGAGCCCAACGCCAACCTGTCCACCGTGCCGCTGTACTTCCTGTCCCAGCTGGCCGCCAAGGACGTGAAGGCGGTGCTGTCCGGCGAGGGGGCGGACGAGCTGTTCGGCGGCTATATGAGCTACCACACTACCAAAGCCTACGACGCTTACCGCAGGCTCCCCCAGGGCCTGCGCCGGGCGGTGAGCAAATGGGCGGAGAAGCGCCCCCCCTTCAAGGGCCGGGGTCACCTGATTGAGGGGGGCAAGCCGGTGGAGGAGACCTTCCTGGGCCAGGCCTTTATCTTCGACAACGAGGAGGCGGAGCGGGTCCTGAAGCCCGCCTACCGCGGCCCCATGACCTGGCGGGACATCACCGCCCCCTATTTCGACGTGGTGAAGGACGCCGACGACCTGACCAAAAAGCAGTATTTGGACCTGCACCTGTGGCAGCCCCTGGACATCCTGCGCAAGGCCGACCGGATGACCATGGCCCACTCCCTGGAGCTGCGGGTGCCCTATCTGGACCGAGAGGTCTGGAAGGTGGCCCGGGCGGTCCCCAGCAATCAGAAGATGCGGGGGAAAAACATCACCAAGTACCCCCTGCGGCTGGCCGCCGTCCCCCTGCTCCCAGACGACTGGATCAAGCGGGAAAAGAAGGGCTTTCCCGTCCCCTTCATCGCCTGGCTCCGGGAGGAGAAGTACTACAATTGGGCCAAGGACCTGATTTCTCAGGAATATGTATCCGAGTTTTTCGACCAGGCCTACCTGCTGGAGCTGCTGGAGCGGCACTACAGCGGCAGGGAAAAAACCCACCGCAAGCTGTACACCGTGCTGTCCTTCCTCATCTGGTATCAGGTCTATTTTCCCGAACAATGCGGGGCCGAGCCCTTCCGCCCCATGTCCTGAAAACAAAAACCACACCGGAGCGAACATCCGGCGTGGTTTTGTTTTTGTTCAGGCCAGGGGCTCGAAGTCGGAGGCGGGGTGCTTGCACAGCGGGCAGATATAGTCGGCGGGCAGCTCGTCCCCCTCGTAGACATAGCCGCACACCTTGCACACCCACCGCTTTTTCTCGCTGGGGGCGGCGGCGCCGGGCTTGGGCTTGATGTGGGCCTGGTAGTAGGCGTAGGTGGCGCTGGGAGCGGAGGAGATCACGCCGCCGTCCAGCACATCGGCCAGGAAGAGGGTGTGGGTGCCCAGGTCGGTGGCGGACACCACCTTGCAGCTCAGCCAAGCGTTGGTCCCCTGGGTGACGTACCGGACGCCGCCGGCGTCCTTCCCGGTGTGGGCCTCAAAGCCGGCGAACTTGTCCACGTCCCGCCCGGACTGGAAGCCGAAGCGCTGAAACAGGTCGAATTTCGCCTCCTCCGACAGAATAGAGATAGTAAAGCGTCCGGTCTCCTTCACCATATCGTGGGTGTAGTTGCTCTTGTTCACGGCGATGACGACGCGGTTGGGGTCAGTGGTCACCTGGATGGCGGTGTTGGTGATGCAGCCGTTGTCCTTGTCCCCCTGGCGGGCGGACAGCACAAACAGGCCGTAGCTCAGGGAATACATGACCTTGTTGTCCATTGGGATTCCTCCTTGTGTTCGTTTTTAGATGGGGATAGGGCCAGTTTATCATAGTCTGTCCCGAAAGTCCAGAAACAAAACAGATCCAGAAAATCAGCCGCTCTCCCGTTCCACCAGCTTCCAGGGGACCACCACAGACTGGCACTCCTCTCCCCGGAGCAGGCGGAGCATCAGCTTCGCGGACAGCTCGCCCAGATTCCGGTCGCCGTGGGAGAGGGACGTAATCCGAACCGGAGACAGCTCACTGTACCGGCTGTTGTCAAAGCTGACCACAGCCAGCTCCTCCGGCATTCGGACCCCCCGCTTTTGCAACTGAGACACCACCCGGATCGCGATCTCATCGTTATAGCACACAATGGCCGAGCACCCCGAAAACCCGTCCAGAACCGAATCGACGACGGATTCCGAGAGGAACTGGCTTCTGGTCCGGGTGTTATACCAGAAGACGCGCTCGTCCTCCAGAGGCAGATCCAGGTCCCGCAAGGCGCTCACATAGCCGGAGTAGCGCAGGGTGCCCTGCATGTCGTCGCTTTTGAAGATACCGGCGATGTTCCGGTGCCCCTTCTGATGGAGGTACTCGGTCAGCTGCCGGCCGCCGCCATAGTCGTCCGCCAGAACCGAGGGGATCCCGGACAGCTCCGGGTAGGTCCCGTTGATGAAAACCAGACGGACTCCCCGTTCCATCAGCTTCTGATAGAGGTCCAGGTTGGGGTTGGGCAGCGCCGTCTTGCTTCCCTCCACCAAAACGCCGTCCAGGTCCTTCATGGTCAGCAGGGTCTGGAGGATCTTGCGCTCGGTGGAGACCTGGTTCTGTGTGGCGAAGAGCAGCGGCGCGCCGCTGTTCGCGGTCAGAACGGTTTCCACGCCCTGGAGGATGCCCGGAAAGATGTAGTCGCTGATGTAGGTTGTCACCACCGCGATCGTACGGTTGAGACGGGCTTCCGGCTCCATCCGCTCCCGCAGGCGGGATCCGCTGCCCTGCCGGCGGGTGATCAGCCCTTCCTCCTCCAGAACGGACAGGGCCCGGCGGACGGTCTGCCGGCTGATCTGAAAGCGTTGGCAAAGCAGCTGCTCAGTAGGAAGCAGCTGTTTTGTATTATACAGGCCGTCTGAAATCTCCCGCCGCAGAGAATCGGCGATGGATTGGTACTTGGGCGCCATGGGTCGGGCCTCCTCGCGGAATGTGTCAATTTGTCACTGATTATAGCATAACCACAGAATTTGTACAATAGAAAAATAATTCAGCACCGTGCTTTATGCAGTTTGACGAGGCTGCTTTGGGAAAAAGAGACAAACATCCAGCTCAAAAACCGACCGATAAAATAACCAAAAATCTGGAAGCAAAGGAATAGCCTTCACTTTTTTTCGAAGAATAAATAATTTGTATTTTTTATTATGAGAAAATGCCGTCAATTTGTATTGTTTAATTCCTAGAAAATCAAAAAAATTAGTACAAATTATTGACTGGCAAACGTACAAACGCTATACTGGACTCAGCTTCAACCCCCGCGCGGCATTTTATATGTAGAAAGTGAGGAAGTAAAATGAAAATGAAAAAGGTTCTTGGTCTGGCTCTGGCCGCGGCTCTGTCCCTGTCCCTGGTCGCCTGCGGCGGCGGCGGCAATAACAACGGTGGCGCCAGCAGCGGCGGCAATACCAGCAATCCTCCCGCCGGCGGCAGCTCCAGCTCCTCCAGCGCCCAGCAGCCCACCGGCGGCGGCACCGGCGAGCCGATCACCGTGGGCATCATCAACAACGACCCCAACGAGTCCGGCTACCGCACCGCCAACGACGCGGCCATGCGGGCCATGTTCACCGAGGCCAACGGCTACAAGGCCACCTTCTACAACAATAACGACGCGGCCCAGCAGATCGCTGAGGCCCAGCAGATGATCCAGAACGAGGTGGACTTCCTCCTCCTCTCCCCCGCCTCCACCACTGGCTGGGACACCGTTCTGAAGGACGCCCAGGACGCCGGCACCCAGGTCATCCTCTTTGACCGTATGCTGGAGGCCGACGAGAGCATGTATGTGGCCGCCGTCGTGTCCGACATGCCCGCTGAGGGCGTGACCGCCGTGAACTGGCTGGCCGACCAGGGTCTGGAGGAGTACAACATCGTCCACATCCAGGGCCTGATGGGCACCGACGCCCAGGTGGGCCGCACCGGCGCTCTGGACGAGAAGGTAGCCGCCGAGGCCAACTGGAACTATGTCACCCAGCAGACCGCCTCCTGGGATGAGGAGACCGCCCGCACCATCACCCAGTCCGTCATCGACTCCGGCAAGTCCTTCAACGTGATCTACGCCGAGAACAACGGCATGGCCCGGGGCGCTGTGGCCGCTCTGGACGCCAATGGCATCACCCACGGCAAGGACGGCGACGTGATCGTCATGGGCTTTGACAGCGACACCTGGGCCATGGAAGCCGTCCTGAACGGCAGCTGGAACTACATGGGCCTGTGCAACCCCCTCCAGGCCGAGACGGTTGACCGCATCATCAAGGACCTGGCGGCCGGCAACGCCCCCTCCCAGAAGATCATCTACACTCCTGAGCAGGGCTTCGACGCCGCTACCATTACCCAGGCCGACGTGGATACCTACGGCACCTAATTGAACAAGCCATACATAATCATCACGTGACCCGACACGCGGCGCGGCATGTCAGCCGCGCCGCGTGTTAAATTTTGAGAGAATGGAGGCGTATCCCTATGCAGGAAGGCGCGGTATTGGAAATGCGCGGCATCTGCAAATACTTCCCGGGCGTACGCGCCCTCCAGGATGTGGATTTCACCCTGCGGGAAGGGGAGATTCACGCCCTGATGGGGGAAAACGGCGCGGGCAAGTCCACCCTGATTAAGGTCCTCACCGGCGTGTATCCCAAGGACGGGGGCGAGGTCCACATTCGGGGCGTTGAGGGCGCCGCGGTCATCCGCTCCCCCCAGGACGCCCAGAACGCGGGCATCAGCACGGTGTATCAGGAGATCACCCTGTGCCCCAACCTGACGGTGGCGGAGAACATGTACATTGGCCGGACCAAGGGCGCTGTGACCAACTGGAGGCGGATGAACAGCGGCGCGGGCAAGATTTTGGAGAGCTTGGGCATTCCCGCCAGCCCCAGGCAGCAGCTGGGCTCCTGCTCCATCGCGGTGCAGCAGATGGTGGCCATCGCCCGGGCGGTGGATATGGAGTGCAAGGTGCTCATTCTGGATGAGCCCACCTCCTCCCTGGATGAGCAGGAGGTGGTGAAGCTCTTCGGCCTGATGCGGGACCTGAAGGCCAAGGGTGTGGGCATCATCTTCGTCACCCACTTCCTGGAACAGGTCTATGAGGTCTGCGACCGGATCACCGTCCTCCGGGACGGCCAGTTGGTGGGCGAGTATGTCATCGAGGATCTGCCCCGGGTTCAGCTGGTGTCCAAGATGCTGGGCAAGGAGCTGGACGACATGGCCGACATCAAGGGCGAGACCGGCGGCGTGGCCATCAGCCAGGAGGGCGCCCCCGTGCTGGAGGCCCAGGACCTGTGCAGCAGCGCGGGGATCAAGCCCTTCGACTTCTCCATCCGCAGAGGCGAGGTCAACGGCTTCACCGGCCTGCTGGGCTCGGGACGCAGCGAGTGTGTCCGGGCCATCTTCGGCGCCGACCGCGTCACCGGCGGCCATGTCAAAATGGACGGCCAGAACGTGAAGATCAAAAAGCCCCTGGACGCCATGAAGCAGGGCATCGGCTATCTGCCCGAGGACCGGAAGGGGGACGGCATCGTAGGAGACCTGTCCGTCCGGGAAAACATTATCCTGGCCTATCAGGTGATGAAGGGCTTCTTCCGGCCCGTCTCCCGCGCCCAGGCGGAGGCCTTCGCCGACGAGTATATCAAGCTGCTGGAGATCAAAACCGCCTCCTCAGACACCCCTATCAAGTCCCTGTCCGGCGGCAACCAGCAGAAGTGCATCCTGGCCCGCTGGCTGCTCACCGACCCCACATACCTGATTCTGGATGAGCCCACCCGGGGCATCGACATCGGCACTAAGATTGAAATCCAAAAGCTGGTCCTCAAGCTGGCCTCAGAGGGCAAGAGCGTCACCTTCATCTCCTCGGAGATTGACGAGATGCTGCGCACCTGCTCCCGGCTCATCGTCATGCGGGACCGCAAGGCGGTGGGCGAGCTCAAGGGGGACGACCTGACCCAGACCAAGATTATGGCTACTATCGCAGGAGGTGACGAGAAATGAGCGCTCCCGTGAAAAATCCGGAAACCCAGGTGAGGCGGCCCGACGAGCCCCTGTTCAAGCGGCTCACCCGACAGCAGCTCTTTATCCCGGTCGCGGCGCTGGCGCTGCTGGTGCTGTTCAACCTGATCGCCGACCCGTCCTTTTTCGCGGTCTCCATCAATCAGAACAGCCTGGGCAACCCGGTACTCAGCGGCAATATGGTCTCCGTGCTGGACAACGCCTCCGAGCTGGTCATTCTGTCCATCGGCATGACCCTGGTGACCGCCTCCTCCGGCGGACAGGACATCAGCGTGGGCGCCACCATGGCCATCGCCGGCAGCGTGATCCTGCGCATGGTCTGCGGCGGCCAGGTCACCGCGGACACCATGCAGACCCCTCTGATTCTGGCCGTCCTGGCCGGCGTTCTGGCGACCATGCTCTGCGGCGCCTTCAACGGCACCCTGGTGGCCTACTTCAAAATCCAGCCCATGGTGGCCACCCTCATCATGTACACCGCCGGCCGCTCCATCGCCGCCTGGATCAACAACAACCAGCTGCCCATCATCAACGACCTGGGCTTTAAGTACGCGGGCACCTTCCTCCCCGGCGTCCCGGTTCCCACTCCGATTTTCATCACCGTCCTGGTGATCCTGGCCTTCTGGCTGATTCTGAAGTTCACCACCCTGGGCCTGTACACCCAGTCGGTGGGCATCAACGCCAACTCCTCCCGCCTCAATGGCCTGGACCCCAAGCTGATCAAGCTGCTCACCTATGTGATTCTGGGCGTGTGCGTGGCGCTGGCCGGCTTCATCCGGGTCAGCCGCAGCGGCTCCATCAACTACTCCCGTATGGCGGAAAACATCGAGATGGACGCCATCCTGGCGGTGGCCCTGGGCGGCAACGCCCTGTCCGGCGGCAAGTTCAACATCTACGGCTCCATTCTGGGAGCCTACGTCATCCAGTTCCTCACCACCACCCTGTATAAGTACGACGTACCCTCTACAGCTCTGCCCGCCTACAAAGCGGTTGTGGTCATCCTGCTGGTGGTGCTCAGCGCTCCGGTGGTGCGGGAGAAGCTGGCCAGCATGAAGAAAGCGCCGGCTAAGGCGGCAAAGGAGGTGTCCTGACATGCCGAACGGAATCGCGGTTGATAAACAGGGACGGCTGAAAGAGCGGGCCGCCATGAGCGACACCACTCTGCTGCTCACCATCACCATTGTGGTCTTCTTCATTCTCTATCTGGCCGCTATCCTCTTCCTGGGCGGCAGCTTCACCAAGCCTCAGAACTTCCTCAACATTTTGAACAACAACGCCTCCCTCATCGTTCTCTCCTGCGGTATGAGCATCGTCATGATTACCGGCGGCATCGACATCAGCGTGGGCGGCGTCACCTGCCTGGTGTGCATGACCTGCGCGGTGAACCTGGAACAGCAGGGCGGCAATATGCTGACTGTCATCCTGATTGGTCTAGGCATCGGCCTGGCCTTCGGCGTGGTCCAGGGCTTCCTGGTGGCCCATCTGGGCATCCAGCCTTTCATCGTGTCCCTGGCGGGCATGTTCTTCGCCAAGGGCATGACCACCATCGTCAGCAAGGAGCCGGTCCGCGTGACCAACGAGGGCTTTTTGGCGGTAAAGGATATGCGCATCAACGTCCCCGGCCTGGGCGCTCCCAACAAGCTGGGCGTCTACATCCCGGCCTACGTGGAGGTGGGAGTGGTGATCGCCCTGCTGATGGTGATCCTCCTGTTCTGCCTGCTGCGCTGGACCGGGCTGGGCCGCGCCTTCTACGCCGTGGGCGGCAACAACCAGAGCGCCAACATGCTTGGCATCAACGTGCGCCGGACCAAGTTCCTGGCCCATGTGCTGTGCAGCGTGCTGGCCGGTCTGGGCGGCGTCCTCTACTTCCTCCATGTGGGCAGCGGCGACGTGGCCAACGGCGCCGGGGATGAGATGAACGCCATCGCCTCCTCCATCATCGGCGGCACTCTGCTCACCGGCGGCGTGGGCAACGTAATCGGCACCTTCTTCGGGGTGCTGAGCCTGAACACCATCAAGCGCATCGTCGCCTCCCTGGGCTTTGACGAGGCCTGGTGGTCCAACATCACGGTGGCCGCCATGCTCTGCCTGTTCCTGGTCATTCAGAGCGTGGTCCTGCTGCGCAGGAACAAAAAATAAGGAGGCCGGGATATGAAAACCTGTTTGGGTATCGAACTGGGCTCCACCCGCATCAAGGCTGTCACTATCGATGGCGCCTTCAGGCCCGTCTCCTCCGGGGACTACACCTGGGCCTCCACCTTTGAAAACGGCGTGTGGACCTACTCCCTGGACGAGGTGTGGACCGGCCTGAAAGCCGCCCTGTCCAAGGTGGATAACCGGGAAGCCATCGCCGCCGCCGGGGTGTCCGCCATGATGCACGGCTACCTGGCCTTTGACAAGGATTGGAACCTGCTGGTTCCCTTCCGCACCTGGCAGAACACCATCACCGGCCCCGCCGCGGCGGAGCTGACCGGGCTGTTCGGCTTTAACATCCCCCAGCGGTGGTCCATTGCCCACCTGTATCAGGCGGTTTTGAACGGAGAGGACCACGTTTCCCAAATCGCCCACATCACCACCCTGGCGGGTTACATCCACTACAGGCTCACTGGTGTGAACGCCGTAGGCGTGGGCGAGGCCAGCGGCATGTTCCCCATTGACAGCGAGACCTTGGACTATAACGCCGAGATGATGTCTGAATTCAACGCCCTGCCCAAGGTGGCCGCCCTGCCCTGGAAGCTGGAGGACCTGCTGCCCAAGGTGCTTGTGGCCGGGGAGGACGCCGGAACGCTGACAGAATCCGGCTCCGCCCTGCTGGACGGCCTGCTCCCCGCCGGAATCCCCTTCGCCCCCGCTGAGGGGGACGCGGGCACCGGCATGACCGCCACCAACGCCGTGGCCCCCCGGACGGGCAATGTGTCCGCCGGAACCTCTATCTTCTCTATGGTGGTGCTGGAGCGCCCCCTGGAGAAGGTCTATGAGGAGATCGACCTGGTCACCACCCCCACCGGGGCCCCGGTGGCCATGGTCCACTGCAACAACTGCACCAACGACACCAACGCCTGGGTGGGCGTGCTGAAGGAAACCGCCCAGCTCTTTGGCGCCAGCCCCGACGCTGGGGAGCTGTATACCAGGCTCTATGAGAAAAGCCTGGAGGGGGATCCGGACTGCGGCGGCGTGATGGTGTGCAACTATCTCGCGGGGGAGGGGGTCACCCACATGGACGCGGGACGTCCCCTGGTGGCCCGCACCCCGGAGACGAACTTCACCCTGGCCAACTTTTTCCGTTCCCAGCTCTACTCCACCATGGCTACCCTGAAAATCGGCATGGACATCCTGGCGGGAGAGAAGGTGGCTATCGACTCCCTCACCGGCCACGGCGGGCTGTTCAAAACCCCTGTGGTAGGCCAGAGCTACATGGCCGCCGCCTGCGACGCCCCGGTCACCTGCATGGAGACCGCCGGCGAGGGCGGACCCTACGGCATGGCCCTGCTGGCCTCCTACCGGCTGAGCAGGGGGGACGGGGAGCATCTGGAGGACTTTCTGTCCAACAAGGTGTTCGCCGGTGTGTCCGGCTCCACCATCCAGCCCGAGCCCGCCGCTGTGGAGGGCTTCAACACCTACATCCGGCGGTATAAGGCCCTTCTGGATGTGGAAAAAACCGCGGCTGAGAAACTGTAAGGAGGAAATTTCCTATGAATTATTCATTTTGGTTTGTGGTGGGCAGTCAGTTCCTGTACGGCCCCGAGGTGCTGGAGACGGTGGCCTCCCGGGCCCAGGAGATGGCCGATGAGCTGAGCAAGGCCCTGCCCTTCCCCCTGATTTACAAGGTGACCGCCAAGACCAACAAGGAGATCGCCGATGTGGTCAAGGAGGCCAATTATGACGACTCCTGCGCCGGCATCATCACCTGGTGCCACACCTTCTCCCCCTCCAAGATGTGGATCAACGGCTTCGCTAATCTGCAAAAGCCCTACTGCCACCTCGCCACCCAGTACAACCGCGCCATTCCCAACGAGGAAATCGACATGGACTTCATGAACCTGAACCAGGCCGCCCACGGCGACCGGGAGCACGGGTTTATCGCCGCCCGCCTGCGTATGCCCCGAAAGGTCATCGCCGGTCACTGGCAGGACGATGCTGTCCGGGAGCGCGTTGGACGCTGGATGAGGGCCGCCGTGGGCGTGGCCGTGTCCAGGGGCTTGAAGGTGATGCGGTTCGGTGATAATATGAGAGAGGTAGCCGTCACCGAGGGCGACAAGGTGGAGGTCCAGACCAAGCTGGGCTGGCAGGTGAACACCTGGGCGGTGGGCGACCTGGTGAAGGTGATGAACGCCGTTACCGAGGAAGAGATCGACGCCCTGATGGAGGTTTACAAGGCCAGCTACGACATCGCCACCGATAAGCTTGACCACGTCCGCTATCAGGCCCGGGAGGAAATCGCCATCAAAAAGATGATGGACGCTGAGGGCTGCAAGGCCTTCTCCAACACCTTCCAGGACCTGTACGGCATGGAGCAGCTCCCCGGTCTGGCCAGCCAGCATCTGATGGCCCAGGGCTACGGCTACGGCGGTGAGGGCGACTGGAAGGTGGCCGCCATGACCGCCATTATGAAGGCCATGGGCGAGGGGGGCAACGGCTGCTCCCTGTTCATGGAGGACTACACCTATAACCTGGAGCCCGGCAAGGAGTACTCTCTGGGGGCCCACATGCTGGAGGTCTGCCCCTGCTGCGCCGCGGACCGGCCCCGGATTGAGACCCACCACCTGGGAATCGGCATGAATGAGAAGGATCCCGCCCGTCTGGTCTTTGAGGGCAAGGAGGGGGACGCCATTGTGGTATCCCTCATCGACATGGGGGGCCGCCTGCGCCTGATCTGCCAGGACATCCACTGCGTCAAGCCCATCCTTCCCATGCCCAACCTGCCTGTGGCCCGGGTGATGTGGCAGGCGGAGCCCTCCCTCACCACCGGGGTGGAGTGCTGGATCACCGCCGGCGGCGCTCACCACACTGTCCTCAGCTACGACGTCACCGCTGAGCAGATGAAGGACTGGGCCAACATGCTGGACATCGAGTTTGTCCACATCACCAGGGACACCACCGTGGAGTCCCTGGAGCACAACCTGTTCCTGTCCGATCTGGCCTGGAAGCTGAAATAAGAGGTAATAGTATGCTGGAAGAACTGAAACAACAGGTCCTGGAGGCCAACCTCCTCCTGCCCAAGTACGGTCTTGTCACCTTCACCTGGGGCAACGTGTCCGGTATTGACCGGGACAAGGGCCTGATGGTCATCAAGCCCTCCGGGGTGGAGTATGAAGGCATGACCGCCGGCGATATGGTGGTAGTGGAGCTGGAGAGCGGTAAGGTGGCGGAGGGCAAGTGGAAGCCCTCCAGCGACACCAAAACCCACCTGGAGCTGTACAAGGCCTTTCCGGGAATCGGGGGCATCGTCCACACCCACAGCCCCCACGCTGTGGCCTGGGCCCAGGCGGGGGAGGACATCCCCTGCTTCGGCACCACCCACGCCGACTACTTCTACGGCTCCATCCCCTGCGCCCGCCACCTGACTCAGGAGGAGCTGGAGGAGGATTATGAGAAAAACACCGGCAGGATTATTGTAGAAACCTTCCGGGAGCGGTGCGTCGAGCCTACCGCCGTCCCCGGCGCGGTCTGCGCCAGCCACGGCCCCTTTACCTGGGGTAAGGACGCCGCTCAGGCGGTGTACCATGCCGTGGTGCTGGAGGAGGTGGCCAAAATGGCTATCCTCACCCGGCAGGCGCGCTCCTCCGCCGGCCCCGCTCCCCAGCGCTATCAGGACAAACACTATTTCCGCAAGCACGGCCCCGGCGCCTACTACGGCCAGGGCTGACCGCCTCAGTCCGCGGACCCGAGACAATTTTGACCGTTTCTGTACCACGAGGCGGCGGGAAGGGGAATCTCCCCTCCCCGCCGCCTGTTTCCGCGGCCGTCACGCCGGAGCTGGCCGCGCCCGCTTCCGTATTTTTCAGTTGACAGGGGCGGAATGTCAGCAGTATAATGATAATGGTATAATTTCGGAAAAGATGACGGAAACAGGTAGAGTGGAACTCCGCGGAGGGAAAAAGAAATGGACATATTGGAATTTTTAGGCATATTCGGCGGTCTGGCACTGTTTCTTCACGGTATGCAGATGATGAGCGCCGGCCTGGAAGCCGCGGCGGGCAACCGGATGAAGTCCATTCTGGAAAAGCTCACCGCCAACCCGCTGATGGGCATCCTGGTGGGCGCGGTGATTACTACCGCCGTCCAGTCCTCCTCCGCCACCACCGTCATGGTGGTGGGCTTTGTCAACGCGGGGATCATGTCGCTGAATCAGGCGGTATGGCTCATTATGGGGGCCAACGTGGGCAAGACCACCACCGGTCTGCTCATCGCTCTGGACGTGGGAGCGCTGGCCCCGGTGGTCGCCTTTGTGGGTGTGTCCATGATGGTCTTTATCAAGCGTCCCCAGACCCAGCACATCGGCCAGCTGCTGGCCGGCCTGGGCTTTCTCTTTATCGGAATGGATATGATGAGCGCCGCCATGGAGCCGCTGCGGGAGGTCCCCGCCTTCGTCCAGGTGATGTCCACCCTGTCCAACCCCATCCTTGGCATCCTGTTCGGCACGGTGTTTACCGCGCTGATCCAGTCTTCCGCCGCCTCTGTGGGCATTTTACAGACTCTGGCCGCCGCCGGGGTGGTGGAATTCTCCGGGGCCGTGTATATCCTGTTTGGTCAGAACATCGGCACCTGCATCACCGCCGTTATGGCCTCCTTCGGCGTCAGCCGGGACGCCAAGCGGGCCACCTGCGTCCATATCCTGTTTAACGTCATCGGCACGGTGATTTTTACCGTTTTGGTGATGATCTTCCCCCTGACCGACCTGATCGCCAGCCTGGTCCCCGGCCCCATGGCTCAGATCGCCGTCATGCACGTGATCTTCAACCTGGCCACCACTGTGCTGCTCTTCCCCCTCGGCAATTACCTGGCCAAACTGGCCACCCGCATCCTCCCCGACGAGGTGGAGCCCGTCCGCAAAGAGGAATCGGACATGCGTCTGGCCTATCTCACCCCTGTCACCGCCGCCGGCAAGGACGGCGGCCTGGGCCTGTCCGCCATCGTGGTGGACCAGCTGCGCAACGAGCTGCACCGCATGCTGGAAATGGCCCGGCAGAACGTGGACACCAGCTTCAAGGCCGTGCTGGATCTGGACGTAGCCCCCCTGGAGCGGGTGGAAAAGCGGGAGCTTTACATCGATTACCTGAACCGGGAGATTTCCCGCCACATTTCCCGCCTCATCGCCATGGAAACCAACGAGCGGGGCTCCACAATCATCAGCAGCTTCTTCGCCATTTCAGGCAACATCGAGCGCATCGGCGACCACGCCGACAATCTGGCCGGCTATACCAGACTGCTGGCCGAGAAGGATATCGCCCTCTCCCAGTACGCCCGGGAGGAACTGCGTCAAATGCGGGATGTCTCCATTCGGGCGGTCTCCGCCCTGCTGTCCGGCGAGGCCCGGGATAAGGACTGGCTGTCCCATGTATCCGACCTGGAACAGAAGATTGACGATATGACCACCAACTTCCGCCGGGAACAGCTCGTCCGCATGCGGGACGGCACCTGTTCCGACGAGGCCTGCATCCTATATTCCGAGCTGCTCACCGACTTTGAGCGCATCGGTGACCATGTACTTAACATTGCCCAGGAGCTGGCTAAGACCAGAATGGCCCTGTGACCGCCGCTGTCATCGCCGCCGCCGGGCAGTCCTCCCGAATGGGGGAGTTCAAGCCCCTCCTCCCTCTGGGCGGCTCCACAATCATCGCGCGGACCATCCAAACGCTGAAGGAAGCCGGGGCGGCCCCGGTCCTGGTGGTCACCGGATACAACAGCGCCGTTCTGGAGGAGTATCTGGCCGGCCAGGATATCCTGCTGGTAAAAAACGAGGAGTTTGCCCGCACTGATATGCTGGCCTCCCTCAAGCTGGGGCTGTCCTCCCTCCCCGGGGGCTGGGGCCGGGTGTTTTTAGGTCCGGCCGACAGTCCCTTGGCCTCTCCCAAAACATTGACGCGGATGCTGGCTGTCCCGGCCCGGGCGGTCTGCCCCCTGTGCGGGGGTGAAAAGGGCCGTCCTCTCCTTCTGGACCGGGAAGCGGCGGCCCAGGTGCTGGCCTGGAACGGTCCCGGCGGTCTGAGAGGGTTGCTGGACTCCGGCGCCCTGAAGGAGGTCCGGCTGGAAACCGGCGACCCCGGTGTCCTCCTGGACGCCGACACCCCCCAGGAGTACCAGCGTCTGCTGGACTACGCGAAAGAAGCGCTCCGCCATCCACAATGAAGAACCCCGGCCAACCGGCCGGGGTTCCTTTCCATTTCAATCAGTTGGAAGCGGTATCCGGGTCGGTATCATCGCCCCAGAGCATGTTCTTGCGCAGCTCCGCGCCCACGGTCTCCATCTGGAGTTTAATCAACTTGGAGCATCTTCAAGTTAAAAATTATTCAGTATTGACAAATAACATAAATTGAATTATAATGTGCTTGAAGAATAAATCTATCCCATGCCACCGGGGGCACGAAAGGAGCAGGCCAATGGGCAGATAAGCCGGCCAGTATACCCTGGCCATCCGCAACAACGAGGACCATGCCGTTACCGTGACGGGAGCGGTGAAATACTAAAATTAAAGGGGGACTTTTGTTATGAAGAGAATAGTAAGTCTTATTCTTGTTTGTAGTATTTTTATGGCTATAGTTGTGCCTGTTTCTGCAGTTGATACCAGTTTGACAACTAACAAAGCAGATGAAAAAAGTGTAGTTACTGTATTTGAAATTTCAGTCGACATCACATTAGCGACAGAAGACTATGAAAATGGAGATACGATAATTAAGCAAATTGAAAAAGGAGATGTGACAACATTCATATATATAGACCGCCAAGCATGCACTATGACATCTATAGATTATGACCAAGGAAGAAAAGTTAAGACTGAACAAATGTTTTATCCTGTAGATAAAATAGAAGCATATGCACCGGCACGAGATTATACATATGTGGGTGCTATTGAGTATAAATGTGTACCACTTGCTCATGTAAGTGAGGTGACACGTTTAATGCATTTAGGATATTTGAGATATTATGATCAATACTCTACTTATGATTTGTATGGTGAGTACAAAGATTTTGCAACTATAGTCGGATTAGCGTGTTCATTATTAAATTTACCAGGCGCAATAGCAGGAAGTGCTGTTCAATGGCTTTTGTCAGCGTTGGGAATTTCTATGACGATTACCCCTCTTCTGTTACCTAGAAATACTGTACTTCAAGCCTCGGAAACATCTTACCACTGGAGATTACAAGATGACAATGATGGTAATCGATATACAATGTTTTCTGGAACACGTTATATAATTACTGAACCAACTGCAGGGGAAACGGTATATCAAGATAGCTATTTTTATGTACCAGCTTATTATAATCGGCGAGACAATGACTATGCTTTAAAGATGTTTGGCATGCTTTATGGGAAGGTTAATAGTGTGAGGGTTAATGCATGGAAACCCGCATGAAAATTTTACGGAGAACTGCATGGCTATTTTTGTTGACAATTAATAGTTTTGCGATTTTATATGGAATTTTTATGTATGAAGACGAGAAACGAAAGTTGTCTATTTGCTTTGTATTAGGTGCTAATTTAATTTCAACTTCTATTCATTTGATTAAAAAATGGTAGTTCAAAAATATTGACACCAGCATAGGACTGGTATTACCTACCCGCAATAATAGCAGACCTAGCCATTGTTCTGTGGGCAAATGATAATTTCCTAATTTAACAACGAGTTCTGTGATCCATTTTATGTAACCGTTAAAGTAGCTTCTGTGTGACGCTCCAAGACAAAATAAGCGGTGTCTAATATAAAACAAACGGGAGCGCCCTAATTGGGTGCTCCCGTTTGCAGTTATTTAGTTGGAGGCGGTATCCGGATCGGTATCGTCACCCCAGAGCATGTTCTTGCGCAGCTCCGCGCCCACGGTTTCCATCTGGTGCTTGGCCAGCTGGGCCCGCTTGGCGTTGAAGAAGGTGCGGCCGTTCTTGTTCTCGGCGATCCACTTGCCGGCGAACACGCCGTCCTGGATGTCGGTGAGAACCGCCTTCATGTTCTTCTTGGTTTCCTCATAGGGCAGGATACGGGGGCCGGAGACGTACTCGCCGTACTCGGCGGTGTCGGAGATGGAGTAGTTCATCATGGCTACGCCGCCTTTGTTGATCAAGTCGATGATGAGCTTCATCTCGTGGATGCACTCGAAGTAGGCGTTCTCGGGGGCGTAGCCCGCCTCCACCAGGGTCTCGAAGCCCAGCTTCATCAGCTCCACCACGCCGCCGCACAGCACGGCCTGCTCGCCGAACAGGTCGGTCTCGGTCTCGTCCTGGAAGGTGGTCTCCATCACGCCGCCCCGGGCGCCGCCGATGCCGGCGGCGTAGGCCAGAGCCAGCTTGTAGGCGTCGCCGGTGGCGTTCTGCTCCACGGCGATGAGGCAGGGCACGCCCTTGCCCGCCACATACTGGCTGCGCACGGTGTGGCCGGGGCCCTTGGGGGCGATCATGGACACGTCCACCCCGGCGGGGGGCACGATCTGCTTGAAGTGGATGTTGAAGCCGTGGGCGAACATCAGCATATTGCCGGGGACCAGGTTGGGGGCGATGTCCTTCTTGTAGACGTCGGCCTGGACCTCATCGTTGATGAGGATCATGACAATGTCGCCCCACTTGGCGGCCTCGGAAACGGTCTTCACCTTCAGGCCGGCCTTCTCGGCGGCGGCCCAGTTCTTGGAGCCCTCCCGCAGGCCGACGCACACGTCGCAGCCCGAGTCCTTCAGGTTCATGGCGTGGGCGTGGCCCTGGGAGCCGTAGCCGATGATGGTGATCTTCTTGCCGTCCAGATAGTTGATGTCACAGTCCTTCTCATAGTACATTTTTGCCATAGTTGTATTCCTCCTTGAGTTTGTTGTCATCGTATATGGTGCTGCGCCCTCTTTCGATGGCGATGGTACCCGTCTTTGCGATTTCCAGAATGCCGAAGTCGGCCAGCATGCCGGTGAGGGCGGCGGTCTTCTCCTTGTCCCCGAAGATAGCCACTGTGAGGGTCTCCCGGCTTACGTCGATAATGTTGGCCCGGAAGATATTGGCCATCTGAATCACCTCATCCCGGGCGTTGCGGTCCGCCGCGTGAACCTTGATCAGGGAAAATTCCCGCTGGATGGAGGTGGCCTCCTCCAGGATCTTCACCGCCAGCACGGGGATGAGCTTGCGGCACTGGTCGGCAATCTGGTTGATCATCAGCTCGTCGGCGATCAGGACAATGGTAATCCGGGTGATACCGGGCTTATCTGTCTCGCCGGAGACGATGGATTCGATGTTGTACCCTTTCCGGGAAAACAGCCGGGCCACCTGACTCAATACGCCCGGTATATCCTGGACCAGGATCGACAAAGTGTATTCCTTTTTCTGGGTATCAAATTCACGTTTCATACGTCCCCCCCTAAATCAGCAGGAAGTCGGTGATATGAGCGCCCCCGGCCACCATAGGCCGGACCATCTCGTCCATATCCAGCACACAGTCGATGACACAGCCCCGGCCCGCCTCCAGAGCGGCGGCAAAGGCCGTTTCCATCTCCGCCATGGTGGAGGCCCGGAAGCCCTTCAGCCCATAGGCCTCCGCCAGCTTGACAAAGTCGGGGCCCCGGTCCAGGGTGGTCTCGGAAAAGCGCTTGTTGTAAATGAGGTTCTGCCAC
This sequence comes from Oscillospiraceae bacterium, assembly GCA_910575265.1. GTDB lineage: Bacteria > Bacillota > Clostridia > Oscillospirales > Oscillospiraceae > Lawsonibacter. The sequence goes on along the minus strand of CAJTEA010000003.1, from coordinate 109,779 downwards.
TGCCGCACCATGCCCAGAGTGCCGTTGTTGAACACCACCGTGATGATGGGCAGACCGTAGTGCTCCACGGTGGCCAGCTCGTGGCAATTCATGCGGAAGCAGCCGTCCCCGGTGGTGTGGACCACCACCTTGTCCGGGTTGCCCACCTTGGCTCCGATGGCCGCCCCCAGGCCGAAGCCCATGGTGCCGAAGCCGCCGGAGGTGAGGAGCTGGCCGGGGTAGTCGAAGTGGAAGTGCTGAATAGACCACATCTGATGCTGGCCCACGTCGGTGGCCACGATGGTGTCCTGGGGGGCCAGACGGCGGATGGTTTCCAGCACCTGCTTGGGGGTCAGGCTCTCGCTCTGCCGGGGGACGGAGGGCTCCCGCAGGGGCAGGATGTGCTCCTTCCATTCGGGGTGGCGGTACTGGGGCAGGCGCTCGTTGAGCAGGGCCAGCACCCGCTTGGCGTTGCCGATGATGTGGTGGTCGGTGAGAACATTCTTGTCAATCTCCGACCGGTCGATGTCGATGTGGACGATCTTGGCCTGACTGGCGAAGGTATCCGGCTGGAGGGCCACCCGGTCGGAGAACCGGCAGCCCACGGCGATGAGCAAATCGCACTCGTTGCAGGCCACATTGCTGGCCTGAGAGCCGTGCATCCCGATCATGCCGGTGGTGAGGGGGTGCCCGCCGGGAAAGCCTCCGCCGCCCATGACGGTGATGGCCACCGGGGCGTCCAGCTTCTCCGCAAATTCCCGGAACTCCCCGTCCGCCCGGCCCCGGACCACGCCGCCGCCGCAGATGAGCATCGGCTTTTCCGACTGGGCGATCATCTCCACCAGAGTGCTGATATCCTCCAGGTTGGGCTCAGGGGCCTTCAGGTCGTGGCTGTCCGCCAGGGATTTGAGACTGCCGCAGCCCCGGTTTTTCGTCCAGGGGACAAACTCGTAATCAATCTCCACGTTGGGGAAGGTGACGTTTTTCACAAAGTCGATAAGCACCGGACCGGGCCGGCCGGTGGCCGCCACGGCGAAGGCCTGGCGCATCACGTCAGGGATGGTCTGGGCGTCCCGGACCAGATAGGCGGCTTTGGTGATGGGCATGGCGATGCCGGTGATGTCCACCTCCTGGAAGGCGTCCTTGCCCAAAGTCTGCTCGGTGACGTTGCAGGTGATAAAGACGATTGGGGAGGAGTCCATATAGGCGGTGGCGATGCCGGTGGTCAGGTTGGTGGCCCCGGGGCCGCTGGTGGCGAAGCACACCCCCACCTTGCCGGTGGACCGGGCGTAGCCATCGGCGGCGTGGGACGCGCCCTGCTCGTGGGCGGTCAAGACGTGGTGTATTTTATCCTTATAGTTATACAGCTCATCATAGAGATTCAGGATGGTCCCGCCGGGATATCCAAAGACGGTGTCCACCTCCTGCTCCAGCAGGCACTCCATGATGGCCGCGGTCGCTCTGATTTTCAAGATCTCAGCCTCCTCTAGCTAAGCCCTCACGTCCCCCCGCAGGGACAAGCCTCCTTTTGGCGGGAATCGGAGGGATTTCCTTATTGGTCTGCGTCAAACAGCACCCAAAGCCCCTGTTCCGCCGCGTTTTTCCAGAAGGGGATGGAGCTTTCCAGATTGCTCCAGGTGTAATCGAAGTCGTCCTCACTCAGCTCGAAGCCGTACTCCTCGGGGTCGATGGCGAAGTAGAGTTCCCGGAATTTTTCTTCCGTCAGCTCCTGGAGGAACTGGTAAATCCGCTTTGTCTGGTGGGGGTTCTTGCAGGTGACGATATAGTCCTCCTCCCCCTCCCGGTCGCCCCGGAGGACCTCGCCGCCCAGAATCACCCAGCAGCCGGGGGCGTTTTTGCCGCCGTACTCCAGCTTGCCGTTGGTCAGCGCCCGGTGAATGGCGTCCCAGGCCTTATCCAGGTCGCAGGAATCCACCTGGTCCATCTCGTCCAGATAGTCCGGCAGCCGGTCCGCCCGGGGGACGGAGCGCAGCTTGTCCAGTTCTTCCTTGGTAATGGCCCGGAAGCCGCCAAGACAACCCATATCAGAACCCTCCATTATGTCTGTGTCCTTTTGTATATTACAGGCCAAATTCCTTTGGATAGGCGACAGCCCCTGAAATCGGCACCGCATCCTCCCGCAATTGGATAGCCATAAAGTTTTCAGGGGGGATGCCCTCCGGGACGGCGACGCCCAGCCGTTCCGCCGGGACATACCCCATTCTGGGGTAGTACGTCTCGCTTCCCAAAACCAGGGAATATGGAAAGCCTAGACTAGCCGCAATCCTATGGCCCTCGCGAATCAGCTCGGACCCCACGCCCATGCGCTGGAATTCTGGCTTGACCGACAGAGGGGCCAAGACAAGGACCTCGTCCGCCCCCACTTTTGCCCTGGTGAACAGGATGTGACCTGCCAGCTCGGCCACCAGGGACAGCTTTGGGAGAAAGGCGTCCCCGGTTCGCAGGGCGTTGACCAGGTCCTGCTCGTTTCCGCCGGCGTGCTTCGCCGAGGCGAACGCCTCCTTCACCAGGTCATATACGGCGGCATAGTCCGCCGGAGTTTCCCGCCGGATCGCAAGTTCCATTAAATCTTTCCGCCTCCCTTTTGCAGGGCGATCACACCGGTGCGGACCACCTCCAGGATGGAGAAGGGCCGGAGCATGGCCTCGAAGGTGTCGATGCGGTCGGGGGTGTCGGACAGCTCCAGGGTGAGGGAGTTGGGGGAGATATCGTCCACCTTGGCACCCATGATATCGCAGATGGTCATAATATCCTGCCGGGTCTTGTTGGTGGCGTTCACCTTGAGCAGCGCCAGCTCCCGGCCAATCATCTTGTCCTCGGGGATGGTGCGCACCTTGATGACCTCGATCAGCTTGTTCAGCTGCTTCTCCACCTGTTCCACCACACTGTTGCCGCTGTCCACAATGATGGTGATACGGGAGATGGTGGGGTCGTCGGTGACCCCCACGGCCAGGGAGTCGATGTTGAACGCCCGGCGGGAAAACAGCCCGGTAATGCGGTTGAGCACGCCGGCCTGGTTCTCCACCAGGACAGAAATGGTCTGTTTCATCTTCTCCCTCCTTTAATCGGCGGTGGACACGTCCGGATGGACCTGACAAATCATAAGGCAGGGGCCCTTCGTTCCCAGGAAGCGTTGGATCGAGGAGTCCAGCTGGTCCTCCTCGCTCACCGTTACACAGGGAATCCCATAGGCCGCGGCGATGGTCTCAAAGTCAGGGGAGCCGTCCAGGGAGACCCCGAAGGGGCCATGGTAGGGGGCCTTGCTCTGTATCTGGTGGACCAACCCCAGGGTATTGTTGCGGAACAGGAGTATTTTCAAATCCATTCCGGCGCATTTGACGGCGGCCAGCTCGTTCATCGCCATCTGGAAGGAGCCGTCCCCGCAGATTACCACGGTCTGCCGGTCCGGCAGGGCCACCTTCACCCCCACCCCGGCGGGCAGGGCGTAGCCCATGGTACCCAGTCCGCCGCTGGTGAGCAGCCGGCCGTGTTTTTGGGGCAGATACTTGCAGGTGAAAATCTGGTTCTGGCCCACATCGGCGCAGACCACCGCGTTGTCGTCCAGCCTGGCCCCCAGCTTCCGCATGACGGTGCCGGGGAACACGGACCCCGGGCGGCTGGGGAATTGGCGGCCCAGCTCCGCGTCGCGGTAGTCCCGCAGCCTGACCCGCCACTGGCCGCAGTCGGGGGCCTGAATTCCCAGGTCCAGAAGCTGCCGCAGAATCACCTTCACATTGCCCACCAGGGGGACAGCGGCCTGCATGTTTTTCCCGATCTCCGCCGGGTCCACGTCGATGTGGATGGTTGCCATACGGCGCTGAATCTCGTCGGGCTGGATAATAGCCCGGTCGGCGGCCCGGGTACCCACCATAATGAGCAGATCGGACTTGGCAAGAGCTTTGTTGGCGCAGAAATTTCCGTGGGCGCCGATCATGCCCATGTTCAGCGGGTGATCGGTGGACATCAGGGAGATACCCATCATGGTTTTCACCACCGGAATGCCTGTCCCCTCGGCCAGCTCCAGCAGCTCGGCCCGCGCGTCGGCTAACCAAACACCGCCGCCGGCGCATATAATGGGTTGTCTGGCTTTGGCAATCGCCTCCGCTACCCGCTTGATTTGCAGGTCGTTGCCCCGCGCGCTGGGCTTGTAGCCCCGGATGTTCACCGTCTCCGGCCAGTCGAAGGATTTCAGCTCCTGTTCCTGAACGTCAATGGGGATATCAATCAAAACCGGGCCGGGCCGGCCGGTGGAGGCGATGTGGAAGGCCTCCCGGACCACCCGGGGGATCTGGTTGGGGTCCTTCACCAGATAGCTGTGCTTGGAGAAGGGAGCCACCGCGCCGGTGATGTCCACCTCCTGAAAGATATCCCGGCCCAGCAGGTGGCTGGGCACCTGGCCGGTGATGGCCACCATGGGGATGGAATCCATATAGGCGGTGGCGATTCCGGTGATCAGGTTGGTGGCCCCGGGGCCGGAGGTGACCATGCAAACGCCCGCCTTGCCGCTCACCCGGGCGTAGCCCGAAGCCATATGTCCCGCGTTCTGTTCGGTCCGAACCAGGGTATAGCCGATCTCCGGCGCGTCCTTCAGCGCGTCCACCGCCGGACAGATGGTAGCTCCGGCATAGCCGAACATGTGGGTTACGTTTTCCCTTTTTAAGCTCTCGATCAGCGCCTGTGCTCCGTTCATGGAACATCACCTCCGTTAAAATCAAATGGAAACAAAAAAGCCCCGTCCCATCTCCGTGAAAGATAGGACGAAGCCGACGCTCCGTGGTACCACCTAAATTCATGGCCTGTGCCATGCGCTCATTGCCCTGTAACGGAGGGAGACCGTTCCAACCTACCGCGCCCCTCGGGCGGTTCAGCCGGACTGCTCACGGGTGAGGTTCGGGGGAGGTCCTTCACAGGCGCTCGCACCAGCCGCGCCCTCTCTTCAGATCCAGACAAGCCTACTGTCCCGGTCATCGCTTTTATGATGATTGTTCCCTATCTTACCCCATTCAACTCCATTTGTCAATTCCCTTTCCTGGTTTTTTGAGAGAAAAATCCCTTGCTATTTCAATCCAAAAGGCATATAATGTCTGTTGATCTCATAGTCCGATTTTCAAAAGATCCCGGACGGCCGGACAAAAAGAACGGACGAAAACAGAGTTGAGCAACCCGAGCAAGGAGTGTAAAAATGGAAAACATTTTGATTGTAGATGATAGCCTTGTACAGGCTGCCCAGTTAAAATCCATTATTGATGAGGACTACAATGTAACCATCGTTCACAACGCGGAGGAGGGCCTGAACCGGGCTGTTTCCGGGGACTACTCCCTGATCCTTCTGGACGTAATCCTGCCGGATACCGATGGCTTCACCTTGCTAAAGCAGCTCCAGGAAAATCCCGCCACGCAGTACACCCCGGTCATCCTGATTACCAGTCTGGCCGCTATTGAGCATGAGCAGCGGGGGCTCACCCTGGGCGCGGTGGACTATATCACAAAGCCCTTCCACCCGCTGATTGTCAAGGCGCGGGTGAATACCCACATCAAGCTGTATCAGTACCGCAAGCAGGTGGAGGCCCAATCCATGACGGATCAGCTGACCGGCGTGGCCAACCGCCGCCGGCACGACCGCTACAGCGTCATAAAGTGGCAGGAGGCCGCCCGCCTCCAGGCGCCCTTCTCCATCTGTATGTTCGACATCGACAAGTTCAAGGTATACAACGACACCTTCGGCCATCCCGCCGGAGACAAGGTGATTGCCTCTGTGGCCAAGACCGCCTCCCTTCACCTGCGGCGCGGCACCGACTTCTTCGCCCGCTACGGCGGGGAGGAATTCGTCGCCTTTATGATCGGGGAGAATATGGACAGCGCCTTTGAGCACCTGAAGCTGATCCGCCGGTCGGTGGAGGATCTGCGTATCCCCCATAATCCGGAGGTCTCCCAGTGGGTGACCATCAGCATTGGCGGGGTCACGGTGGTGCCCAGGGCGGACAGCTCCTACGACACTTATTTGAAGGTGGCGGACACCATGCTGTACGACGCCAAACGCTTTGGCCGGAACCAGGTGGTCTGGGCCAACGAGAGCATGAAGCAGCTGCGGGAGAAGTGAGAGGCGCTATGGGATTATTCAATCTGTTTCACAAGCTGGTTCAGGAGGAGAAAAAAGCGGAGCGGCCCGGGGCAGCGTCCACAGAGGACAAAGCCCTGGAGATTTACTCCGGCATGCGGGTGGAGGTGTCCACCTTTGACGCCCGGGTGCTCTTTGTGGCCAAACTGATGGGCTATCGGGACAACACGGCCCAGCTGTACCAGTATTCCGAGGCCATGCCCCTCAAGCAGGCGGAGGGTGAGGAGCCGGAACCGGTCCGGGTCCGCATCCGGGGCTACAACGACCACGAGCGAAAGGCGGTCTATATGGAAGGAACCATCTCCCCCCTGCCCCAGCACAAGTGGCAGGTGGAGGACCTGGTGGTGGCCCGCATTGGCAACGACCGGGCTTTCTTCCGTCTGGATACTAACATAGCCGCCACCGCCACCACCCTGAGCGGTCTCAACGCCGGTGAGAAGCCCTGCAAGCTGCTGAATATCAGTGTGGGGGGCGCGCGCATCAGCTCAGAGATCCGCTATGCGGAGGGTGACAAGTTTTTGCTGAAAGTAAAGCTGCTGGAGGACCGGGACACCTCCGTCATGTACTGCCAGGTGCTTCGGATCGTGGACAGCGGCGAGGGTAAACTTGAATACGGCTGCCGTTTTCTGGAGCTGAACGAGGAGGATGAGGCCCGAATCACCCAAAATATCTTTGCCGTTCAGCGGCAGAAGCGGAACGGGAAGAATTCTTAATTTTTTATGAATTGACGCCGTTCCCTCTTGCCGGTTGGGGTCGAATTATGTATACTACTGGGAGAATCAGATTCAGGAAGTGACTCCCTTTGGAAGAACGATATGTAAATATGTCCCGGCGGCGGTCGGGAGAGCGGCGGAGTCCGCCCCGGCGAAGCGAGCCGGACCGTTGGGAGGACAGGCCTTCCCGGTCCCGCCCACGCCCGGGTGGCCGGGGAATCGCCGCCGCGGTGGCCGTGTGGCTTTACAAGGCGCTGGTGGTGGTTTCCGCCATCATTGTGGCGGTCTACGCGGGCTTTACCTTTCTTATAAAGCCCCCGGCCCAGTCAGAGCTTCCCTCTCCCTCGCCCAGCGGGACGGACGATACGCAGGCGCCGGGTGTCACTGGCGGAGACGCTCAATCCGGGGAAACCGGTCTGGAGCGTCGGAAGGGGGTCTATAACATCCTCCTGGCCGCCACCGACGCGGAGGGCTACCGCACCGACATTATGATGGTGATGTGCTACGACACGGAGGAGCAGACCGTGGGGGTGGTTTCCGTCCCCCGGGACACCCTGGTGGCCCGTGACAGCGGCAACCCCCACCTGGTCTACGGTCCCGGCGGCTTGGAGCAGCGGAAGGCCGACATCTCCAACATGCTGGGCATCCCCATTGACTACTACATTAAGGTCAATATTCAGGGCTTCATCACTCTGGTGGACTACCTGGAGGGCATCGACTTCTACGTCCCCTGCAATATGAATTACGACGATCCCACCCCGGGCCAGAATCTCCACATCCACTATACAGAGGGGATGTACCACCTTAACGGCCAGCAGGCCATGGAGGTCGCCCGGTTCCGGAAGAACAACGACGGCACCGGCTATACCGACACCGGCCGCACCCAGACCCAGCAGAACCTTCTGGTCGCCCTGGCCAAAAAGGTGCTCTCCTGGGGAAATCTGACCAAAATCAACGGCTTTGTGGAGATTTTCAACCAGAACGTAGACACTGACCTGTCTATGGACCACATGCTCTACTTCGCCAGCAAGGCGGTGGGCCTGGACCCCTCCACCGGTGTGGAGACCGCCACGCTGGAGGGCAACGGCTTCGGCTTGTACCGGGGCTATACCTACTGCTACGAGCTGGACCAGGAAAAGACGCTGGAAACGGTCAACCGGCTGATCAACCCCTACAACCGGGACCTGACTCTGAAGGAGATGAACCTCGCCAAAGCGGAGGGGTACCACAACTGAGCGCAGAAAACCCGCGGTTTTTCAACCGCGGGTTTTTTCTTTTACTCCGCGCCCAGGGTCTGGATCAGCAGGTTGCGCAGCGAGATGGCGCTCTGCCGGTTCATCACAATGGACGCCACCGTGTCGGCGGCGGGCGTGGCCACGTTCTCGATCCCGCCCTGGGAATTGACAGTGATCGCGTTCTCCATATACTTATAGGAGATATCCAGCGTGACCTCCAGCAGCTCTCCCTCCTTGTCGGATACCTTGCGCAGGCCAAAAGCATTGGCGTATTCCGGTCTCATCATAAAGCTCCTTTCCCCGTTGTTTCACGAATGGTTTTTCCGTTCAGGACGGCGCCGGCCAGCTTGTCCCCCTCGTAACAGACCTTGAGGGAGAAAAAGGGGGCGTCCTCCCAAATCAGATTCAGAAAAATGGCGTCCCCCTCCCAGTGGGGAATCTGAAGCAGCCGGCCCCGGGGAAGCCACTCCAGCACCCCCTCGTCACACTCCTTCAAGGTCCCGGTAAAGCCGTCGGCGGTGAACAGGTGCATATACTCGGTTGGCCAGCGGTCAGAGACAAAGGTGACGATCCCCCGGTACTGATAACGGGTGAGGGTCAGCCCTGTCTCCTCCTCCACCTCCCGAAGCAGACAGTCCTCGGGGCTCTCCTTGTCCTGAAATTTCCCCCCGATCCCAATCCACTTGTCGCGGTTCAGGTCATGTTCTTTTTTTATCCGGTGGAGCATCAAATAATCATCCCCCCGCCGGATATAGCAAAGCGTCGTGTTTATCATGCCTCAATCAGCTCCACTTCAACCGTATGACTCTCCCCGTCCCGCAGGTAGGTGAGGGTCACCACATCCCCCGCTCCCAGGCCCAGCTTGAGGCGGGTCAGGTCCTGAAGCCCGGTGACGGGCTGGCCATCGGCGGCGATGATAATATCGCCCCTCCGCAGGCCCTTGGCCCAGCCGTCGCTGTCCTTTTCCACATCTACCAGCTCCAGACCGCCGCCCTCCTGGACCACCGTTTTTACCGTAAAGCCGAATACGCCGGCTTTGACCTCCTCCCCGGCGATCAGGCGGTCGGCCACATACTTCACCCTCCGGGAGGGAATGGCAAAGCCCAGGCCCTCGGCGGAACCGTCCTCGGTGACAATCTTGATGGTGTTAATGCCCATCACCTGGCCATACTGGTTCAGCAGCGGGCCGCCGGAATTGCCGAAGTTGATGGCGGCGCTGGTCTGAATCAGAACCATGGTTACGCCGTCCACCTCCACCTCCCGGTCCAGGGAGGATACGATGCCGTCTGTAAAAGTAGAGCGGTAGCCCAGGGAGTCCCCCAGGGCGGCCACCGGCTCGCCGATGCGCAGGGTATTGGAGTCGCCGAACTGGGCCGGGGTCAGGCCGCTGGCCTCAACTTTCAGCACAGCCAGGTCCTCCACCGCGTCAAACCCCACCAGGCTGGCGGGCAGAATCCGGTTGTCATAGAGCGTGACGTTTACCGCCCGGGCTCCGGCCACCACATGGGCGTTGGTGATCAGATAACCGTCCCCGGTGAGCACCACGCCGCTGCCGGAGCTGTAGCCTCCGGTTCCGATGGCCGTAATTGACACGGCGGAGGGGATCGCCCGCTCATAAATCTGCGTGTAATTCAGCGCCCCGCCCTGGGCGGGGGAGAGGGACACCGTCACTCCGGTCCCGGTTTCCGCCCTGGGGATGGAGGGCGGGTCCGTGTTAAACTCCTCGTCCTCCAGGGGCGCCCAATCGTCCCCGTCGATATAGGGATAGGTAAAGTAGTTTGGTCGTCTGGAGGTGAAATAACGGTCAATCAGCAGCGTGGACAGGCAGATCACCGCGATGAGGGCAATCAGCCCCAAAAACCAGGGCCATTTCCGCCGCCCGCGCCTCACCCGCGGCACTGGCCGGGCCGGGCGGGCGGGGGCCACCGGAATATGGACGGCGGGCGGATCGGGAAACGCGGGGGCGGGCCGCTCCCAGGGTCCCCCCTGCCACAGGTCGTTTCGGTTGTCCATTGTAACACCCCCGAAAATTTTTGAACTCACGCCAGGGTCAGCGTAAAGTGGAACTGGGTTACCCCGTCCTCACTGGTCACGGTGATATTCTCCTTTAGGTTGCCCAGAATGGTCTTGACAATATACAGTCCCAGTCCCACGCCCTCCCGGTCCATAGAGCGGGAGTAATCCGCCTTATGGAAGCGCTCAAAGAGCAGGGGCAGCTCCTCGGTTGGGATGGTGGCCCCCAGATTGCGGACGGTGGTGTGGGCTTTGCCGTCCTTTTTCGTGATTTGAATGGTAATGGCGGTGCCGGGGGCGGCGAATTTGGCCGCGTTGTCCAGCAGATTGTAGCATACCTGGGTGATGGCGTCCGGGTCGCCCCAGACCATCAGCTTTTCCTCCGGCATTTGAACCTCCACGTCCAGCTGCCGGTCTGTGATTTTGGTCTCCAGGCTGATGAGCACCCGGGACATGACCTCGGTGAGGTCGAAGGTCTCCTGGGCGGTGATGGCGCCCTCCGCCAAAGCGTTAAGGCGGCTGAGATCCAGCATCCGCCGCACCAGGCGGCTGAGCCGGCGGGTCTCCGACACTACGATCTCCAGCGATTCCCGCTCCCGCTCCGGGGGAATCGTACCGTCCAGAATACCCTCGGCAAAGCCGGCGATAGTGGTCATGGGGGTTTTCAGCTCGTGGGATACGTTGGCGATAAACTCCGAGCGCTGTGTCTCCACCTTCTCCAGGGAGTTGGCCATAGAGTTGAACGCCTCAGCCAGGGCGCTTACCTCGTCACACCGGTCCTCATAGCCGGTGACCCGGATGTCAAACTCCCCCTGGCCAAACTTCCGGGCGGCCTCGGCCATCTCGTTCAGGGGCCGGGTCTGGTAGGCGGAGGTGAGGGTACTGGCAATCACCGAAATCAAAAACACCACCACGGCGGAGAAAAAAAAGATGGTGGCGGTGGAGGACCACATCTCAGACAGGTTGGAGGCGCTGGCCGCCACCAGCACCATCCCCTGGACCACCGGCAGCGGCCCCACCTGGTTGGCCACCGGCAGGGCGGACATATACCGCCGCTCCGGATAGATGCCCCCCAGGTTGGTCATGCCGTTGTAGGAGCCCTCGTTCATCACCTGGTCCACCACGGTCTCGGGGATCTGGCTGTCCTCATAGGTGTAGACATGGCTGCCGTCGGTGGCGTAAAGGATCTTGCCCGCCGCGTCCGCCACCATTACGTGGGAGTTGGAGATCATGGCGATAGAGGCCATATAGCTACTGTAAAACTCATCCTGGACGTCCAGCGTGAGGTAGTGCCTGTAGTAGGTGGAGGTAAAGCTGGCGATATAGCCGGCGTTGCGTTTCACCGAATCCCGGGTCTCCCCGATGATATAGCGGTAGGACAGCAGCATAAAGGCGCCGGCCAGCAGGGTGAAAGAGATGAGCATGATGCTCACCATCATGGTCAATTGACGTCGATACAGAGAGCGCATAGTCAGCCCGCCGTCCCCAGCTCAAATTTATAGCCCACGCCCCAGACGGTTTTCAGCCGCCACTGGTCGCTGACGTCCTCCAGCTTCTCCCGCAGGCGCTTGATGTGGACATCCACCGTCCGGCTGTCGCCGAAATAGTCGAAGCCCCACACCTCGTCCAGCAGCTGGTTCCGGGTAAACACCCGGTTGGGAGAGGAGGCCAAGTGGAACAGCAGCTCCAGCTCCTTGGGGGGCGTATCCACCCGCTGGCCGTCCACCAGCAGCTCATAGGAATCCAGGTTGATAATCAGCTTGTCGAAGGACAGCTTTTTCTCCCCCGTCTCCTCCTCCACGCCGGCGCGGCGCATCACGGCATGGATACGGGCCAGCACCTCCTTCATCTCAAAGGGCTTGACAATATAATCGTCGGCGCCCTGCTCCAGGCCAGCCACCTTGTCCTCGGTCTCTCCCTTGGCGGTGAGCATAATCACCGGGGTTTTGTCCCCCTCCCGGATCTTTTTCAGCACCGACCAGCCGTCCATAATGGGCAGCATCAGGTCCAGCAGCACCAGGTCGGGCTGAAAGGCGCGGAACAGCTCCACCCCTTTGCCGCCGTCCTTGGCCACCTGGGTCTCAAAGCCCTCCTTCTCCAAATAGAGGTGGAGCAGCTCGGCGATGTTGGCGTCGTCCTCCACAATCAAAACCTTTTTTGACATAAAAGGCACCTCGCTCTTTTGTTGTTGCTTCTATTATAACGCGAATAAGATCGCTTGGGTGAATAATTTGTAAACTGGCGCGGGAAATGGCGGCAGCAATCAGCTTTTTTCCTCCTCCACATAGGAGTGGTCCACCTGGATAATCGGAACATACCGGTCAGACAAGCCCTTGATTCCCTCACAGAGGGCGGCCCGCACCTGGCTGTCAGACAGGGCAAAGCTGTAGGGCACCACCACATCAAACAGCAGATTGGTATGGATGGGCCCCGCGGTAACGCGGAAATCGTGAATGGTAAGGGCGGGGTCGATTCCCTTGGCAATTTCCGCCACCTGCCGGCGGAGACCCTCGGTACGCTCGTCACGGACCACCGGGTCCATATGGATGCAGGTCTCGATGTGGTGCTTCGCTTTCAGCTCCCGCTCGATGTGGTCGATCACATCATGAAGCTCCAGAAAATTTCCGTCGGCGGGCACCTCGGCGTGCAGGGACATCATGGCCCGGCCGGGGCCGTAATCGTGATATACCAGGTCGTGAATACCTAAAATATAGTTGTGGCCCAGCACAATCCGGTCGATGTCGGCGGCCAGCTCCCGGTCCATGGGCCGGCCTAGCAGAGGGTCGATGGTGTCTCTGGCCGCCCCCCAGCCAGCCCGCAGAATGAACAGGGCCACAGCCAGTCCCAGCCAGCCGTCCAGAGGGAGGCTGAACAAGTGCCCGGCCAGCAGGCCCAGCAGCAGCGTGGTGGTGGCCACAGCGTCGGACAGGGAATCGGCGGCGGTCGCGGCCAGAGCGGCCGACTGGATCGCCCGGGACAGCCCCCGGTTGAACCAAAACATCCCCAGCTTCACCGCAATAGAGACAGCCAGAATAACCGCCGGAAGAACACGAAAGTCCACCTGTTCCGGGTGGAGCATCTTCTCCAAAGAGGATTTGGCCAGCTCCAGTCCCACCAGCAGGATGAGAATGGATACCGCCAGCCCCGCCAGATACTCGATCCGTCCATGCCCGAAGGGGTGCTCCTCGTCCGCCTCCTGGCTGGCCAGCCGGAAGCCGACAAGGGTGACGACAGAGGAGGCCGCGTCAGACAGATTGTTGAACGCGTCCGCAGTGACGGCGATAGAGGCGGTGGCAAGCCCCGCCAGCAGCTTGCCCAGAAAGAGCAGCAGATTAAGCCCGATGCCGGCAAGCCCGGACAGTACTCCGCATCGCCGGCGGGTCTCCGGGTCCTGGGCGTTTCCGCCCCGCACGCAAAAGCGAAGAATAGAGTTCAAAAACCAAACGCACCTCACAGTTATGAAAGCTGATTCCATGCTATGTAGTAATTTATGTATTTTATCACGAACGCGAGGCTTTTTCAAGCGCTTCACACCTTTGGGAGGATCAATTGGGGTAATCGCAGCAAAAAGCCGACACGCTGGCAATTGTTCACAAAAAATTCATCAGAATGTCATGATTTAGCCGCATTCATATTCTATGATGATACCGTAGTCAAGTGAATGAAATGTATCTCCTTTCTCTCTCCTTTACAACACACAGGCAAACCGCCCCGACCTCTGGCCGGGGCGGTTTGTCGTTTACCAACACAGACGGGAGTTTACAAAAAGTTCACGGCAAGGTCACGAAATTGCCGTAATTATATTTTATGATAACACCGTAGCCAAGCTACACCATGTATCTCCCATTTCTCCCTCTCCTTTTACAACACACAGGCAAAGCGCCCCGGCTAACTGCCGGGGCGCTTTGTCGTGCCTGAAAAACGTTTCCGTCCCGGCAGCAGCCGCATCCTATCACTATCAGACGCAGGATCAAGCGTCCGTCTACCAAATGTCTACCAAAAAATCCCCCAACCCCTTGCCCCGCGAGAGGTTGGGGGATTTCCATTTTTTAGGACGTCTACCAGATGTCTACCAGGTTTACTTTTTTACGCCAAAAGACCCTGTTTGGAGGGCTTTCGCCGACTTTCCGCGACTTTTTCACCCCCCCGCAAGGGACGTGACACGGACGTGGCAGGTCGAAAATGTTGAAAAACCTCGAAAAATTTGGTGGAAACGCAGAATTTTGTTACAAAAAGGTTAAGCTCCACAGGCTACCATAGTGAGTTTCAGATCCGCATTTCCGCCAAAAAAACGGCCCCTCTCAGGCCGAAAAATTTTGTAAGGAGGAATATCCGAATGAGAAACCTGAAGCGGGCTCTCAGCCTGACCCTGGCTTCCGTGATGCTGCTTGGCATGATGGTTGTCGGGGCCGGCGCTGCGGGCTTCCCCGACGTTGACGATGAAAACAACGTCGAGGCCATCGAGGTCCTCAACGCAGTTGACGTCATTCGCGGTTATGACAATGGCGACTTCGGCCCTGACGACCTCGTGACCCGGGCTCAGATGGCGGTCATTATGGCCAACCTGCTGAACCTGGACTACCAGTACTATGAGGCTACCTGCCCCTTTACCGACGTGCCCACCTGGGCCCGGGGGTATGTGGGCGCCTGCTACGCCAACGGCATTACCTCTGGCTACAGCGCCACCATCTACGGCTCTGACGACGGCATCACCCCCGTCCAGGCGGCCAGCATGATGATGCGCGCCCTGGGTTACTTCAAGTACTCCCAGGACTACAGCGCCGGCTTTGAGGTGGCTACCGTCAGCCAGGGCACCCAGGTTGGGATCTTTGAGGGCGTTGGCTCCAGCGCCACCGCTCAGATGACCCGGAACCAGGTGGCTCAGATGGCTCTGAACGCCCTGAAGTCCGAGATGGTGACCTTCACCGGCACTCCCGGCATCGAGGTCAACGGCGTGGTCGTGGGCTACCGGGCCGAGTACACCGCCCGCACCAGCACCGAGAGCAAGTATCAGTCCATTGAGCGCCGTACCAGCGATGTGTCTGGCGGCAACAACCTCAACCGCGGCCAGTACTACGTCCAGCTGGGCGAGGAGCTGTACAACGGCGACCTGAAGCTGAACGACGACTCCCTGGACGTCTTTGGCCGTCCTGCCCGTACCTGGAGCTACAAGGGCACCGAGGTGGGCACCTACGCCAAGAAGGAGCTGCTGGTTCACGAGGCTTACACCGATAGCGTCAAAGGCCGGGAGGTCTATGATCTGCTGGGCCAGTCCACCATTCGGGACAACGATCTGATCGCTTATCTGGATGGCTATGTGAACGGCAACAACAGTGTTGGCAATCTGGTCAAGGATAACCTGGTCCGCTCCAATAATACCAATCTGGCTGGCACCGGCCGGGGCGTCCTGACTGAGATCTATCTGGACAACGACAAGGAACTGGTCACCATCGTGTCCATCAACACTTACCTGGCTCAGGCCAACAGCGACTATAACGCCAGCGCTGAGAACGTGTCCCTGACTGTTTATGACAGCAACGGCGGCATCACCAAGCTGGTGGACCTGGAGGACGTGCCCGGCATCGCGGACCTGAAAAAGGACGATTGGATGCTGGTCAACTGGGCCGACGAGAGCAATCTGGCCTCCGCCAAGGTCGTGGTTGATATGTTCGACGTGGAAATCATGGAGAACGTAGAGGTCACCGGCTTCGCCAGCAAAACGGAGGATTACTCCAACTGGAACGCCGGCAACGACGCCAGCCGCAAGGTCACTGACATTACCACCAGCGGCACCACCTACAAGGCTAACGCTCAGGCCTGGTACAAGCAGAACACCCTGAACAACTACTCCGACGACCGTCTGGTGGATAAGACTTACACCCTGTACATGGATCAGTACGGCTACTTCATCGGCGCCGAACTGTATTCCGGCCAGTCCCAGTATGTGTTCATCACCGGCTATGACCGTCCCGGAAGCGCCATCGGCATGACCACCGCCAAGGCGAATGGTATCTTTACCGACGGCACGATGAGCGCCATTGATGTAAACGTGTCCGATACCAACAAGAACATCGCGCCCAACGGCGTTCCCAAGGCCGGGTACACCACCTGGACGCAGGACCAGAACCACGAGGAGATGTGGTATACCTACTCCGTGCGCAACAACGTCTACACCCTGACCCCTGTGGACGGCTGGACCCGCACCTTTGCCACCGCGGCCGACACCGTGATCGACTGCTCCAATGTCCGGCTGGTTCCCTCCGCCACTGGCGCGACTTATGGAAGCTATGTTAGCGTGCCCGCCAACAGCAACGGTGTTGGAAACGCCTACGGCGAGGACGCCTCCGTCTACATCACCGCTGAGATGGGCGACGTGACCCAGGACGGCAACAAGCCCGGTCCCAGCAAAAAGGGAGTCACTGAGATTACCGGCCGGTACACCGGCGTGCAGGACGTGAAGCTGATCTATCAGCCCGGCAGCTGGGCTCACGCCGTGTATGACAGCGACAACAACTACATCATCGCCTGCGTGGTCCTGGGTGAGGCCGAGGGCGTTGTGGACAACTACGCCTACATCCGCGGCGGCGCCAAGAACGAGCGCATCGAGCGGGACACCAATGGCGACTACGTCCATTACTGGGACGTGGAAGTCATCATGGACGGCGTGAAGGACACCAAGACCATCAAGAGCAAGTACAGCAACACCACCTCCCAGCTGCGGCCCGGCACCGTGCAGGAGCTGATCCTGGATTCCGACGGCTACGTCACCAAGATCAACATCCTGCCCAACGCCCTGAACGCCAGCGGGGTTGAGGTGAGCGACACCGCCCTGACCATCCAGGCCGACGAGGTGTACAGCAACTACGACTATCTGCACAATCTCACCAAGAATGGCAAGCCCAACAGCACCGATCTGGCTGACTACAATGTCTACGACATCGATGTCAACACCTCCGCCTTTAACAGCGCGGCCACCGGCGTGAAGGGCGCCTACACCCAGGATGGAAGCAGCTACTACTACAACACCATGACCCTCCAGGGCCGGACCCTGAAGTTCGACGCCTCCAACAACGACGAGGGTCTGGCGATCATGGCGGACGCGAAAGCGGTTATCCGTCATTTTGTGAATGGCGAGTGGGTCTATGACGACTGCGGCACCGTGGCCGAAGCCTTCAACCTGATTAACGACGCCGACCGCAACGGCAGCAACAACCCCACCAACGGCAAGCAGTTCAGCGGCCGTGTTGTGGCCGTGCTGAACAGCACCGGCCGTGCCGAGTGGGTGTTCTTCCAGGACAACACCAAGCCGCAGACCAACAGACCCGGCTATGATCCTGTGGTCACCGGCGAGTCCATCGACCCGAACAGCGACCTGACCCGGGTCCAGCAGCTGCTGAATGACGGCAAGGACGTTGTAATCAACGGCACCTGGCGTCCTCGGGACTTGAGCGCCACCCACCGCACCCTGATTATCCCCGCCGACCGTACCCTGACCGTTCTTGGCGACCTGTACTGCTATCAGAATGACGGTACGAACAACATCGTCATTGGCGCTGACGGCACCGGCAGCCGCACCGGCAAGCTGGTGGTTCGCGCCGGCAATGGCGGGAGCGGCACCTTTGAGGTCATGACTCAGAGCGTCAACTTCCCCGTTGAGGCCGCTAATGTCGTGTTCCGTACCGGAACCGCCACAGTTCCCAAGACAGTATATAACATCACCCGGGATATGACCGTCTCCGGCAACTTCACCATGCGGGGCGGCAACGTGGTCAATCTGACCTCCGGCACCACCCTGAGCGTGGCCGGCACCATCAGCTCTTATGGGAGCGACACTGCTTCCCTCACGGTGAACGGCACCGCTTACGTCGGGTCGGTGAGCGACACAATCATTTATGTGTACTCCTCCAACTCCCTGCACGTGAGCGGGACCGTGACCACCACCGGCGTCATCGTTGTGGGTGACGGCACCTCTGCCTCCAACAACGGCTACGCCGACATCAAGACCCTGGCCGGCAAGCTGATTGTGAAGAACATGGCCGGCGCCCGGGCCACCGAGGTGGAGGAGACCACCACCACCGCTCAAATCAGCATCAACAACAGAACCAGCGCTGTCGCCATCACCGAGAAGAACGAGACCAACAAGGTCGCGATGGCGGCTGGGGCCACCCTGACCCTGCCTCCCACGGTGAACAGCACCACCAACCCCGGCCTGCTGGTGGATGAGGTTACCAAGGTGCCCGTCACCACGACCACCAACACCACCATCACCGCTTCCAGTGACATTGGGAGGCCTATTACCAACGAGTCGTCCGGAAGCATCACCGACCCGGCTAAGGTCGAGGTTTCTGACGACGTGGGCGGCGTGGAGAAGAACTCCCCCATCGAGGTTGAGGCCCGGATCATCACCAACGGCAACGATTTCGCTAACGCTGTGGCCGCCGGCTTCAAGCCCGACGGCAACAACACCACCTGGGACAGGGTCCAGGCCTACGGAAAGTCCACCCTGCCCTGGCTGGTGGTGAAGGTAACTCCCGTGGTTGCTCTTGAGGAGGGAACCAAGATCGTCGCCACCGTCAAGCTGAACGGTCAGGAACTTGGACAGCTGAACGTCGATGACACGGATACCCAGAACGTGACCGAGACCAAGGAGACATGGACAATCGGCAATGGTGGCCGTGCGGCTGGCCAGCCCGCCACCTTCCACTGGGAGATGGGCAAGTGCGAGACCAACAGCAGCGAGCAGCTGAATCAGGCTGGCGGCGCGAAGAGCGGCACCTACACCGTCTCCTTTGAGGTCACCAAGGGCGATACCACCCTGGTCGCCCCCCAGGACGCCACCGCGTCCTACACCGCGCCTCCCATCGCTGTGGTGCCCACCGCCGTGAATAACACGCTGATCGGCGCTGCCGGCGACAATGCGAACAACAATAAAGTTCTGCCCGCCGACGGCCAGTCCTTTGACGTGCGTGACGGTATGATCACCGTGTCCAAGGCCTTCGACATGGAGACTTATGGCGATTACACATTTGGCGGCATGACTATCACCGGACAGGACCGTGTGTGGTTCACCCAAGATCAGTTCACCCACTTCATCGTTGTGGGGATCCAGCGGCCCACCGAGGACTCGGACATCACACACTTTACGGCTGTGAGCGCCGGGGCGCCGAACGGGAATACTGCCACCATCGGAACTGGTGATCCTGGCTATCTCCTCTTCGCCTGGAACGAGAATACCGGGGCAAGCAGCGCTCCTGTTACCATCCACTTCGGTCCCAACGCGAATGATCGGGGAACCGGTTGGACGCTGAACCTTGATTACAGCGCGCTGAAAAAATAAGCGAACCCTTCCGCTTTAGAGAGAGCGGGGCACCCCCGGGCCATAAGGCCCGGGGGCCTTTTGACAAAAAAATAGCGCCTTGACAAGAAGGCGGAAGAATGGTATATTACAAGCAAGGAGACGCCATAGGGCGTTCTGCCGGAACCGCTAGTCCCTAAGAAATGTTAGAAACCGTCGCCGGTCGGGGCGACGGTTTCACCTTTTGATCTTTATCGTTACGGTATATCCACGGATATGTAACGTGATCGTAATTGGCATAACCTCACCCCCTTCCGGGTGGTGCAGCTGAACGCCCCTCCAATCCGGGGCGGCGTCTCCTCGTAGTAAATTATGTCATATCAGCGCTTATTCGTCAACGTTCCCCCGGGCCATAAGGCCCGGGGGCCTTTTTTCCGTCAGCTCCACTCCATCAGTACCAGGCCATGGTAGGTTATCCCCGATATATTGAGCTGGATTCCCTCGCTCGTCGTACTGTACCAGGAGACGCTCCGTTCCCCCCAGAACACAGTAACCCCCCGGCCGTCCACAGCGGCGGATGTGCTGGGCGGCATCAGAAAGAGCGGATAACCGTTACTGGCAAATACAAGAACCAGCTTCGGCAGCTTCGGGAAGGAGAGGGAGCAGGGAGCGTTCTGCCCAAAGCGGCCATTCCCCACATAGCTGATCGTGGAAATCTGACAGTTCCCCTTGCCCGCCAGAGCGCCCACCTGCTGGCTGACCGTCTGATTGAGCCTGTCCACCGCCGAGACGTCCGCCTTGCCCTCCACCCGCCGGTCCACCGCCTGGATGGCCGCGTCAATTTTGGCGTTGTCCGCGTTGAAGTCCTCCATCCGCACCTGGTCCGTCCGTTTCCACTGGGAAAGCCCGTAATTGGGTGTCTGATTGCTCGCCATAAAATTTCCTCCTTAAATCGTTGTGGGGCGCGAAAAAAGCCCTTTCGCCAAAGGGGGCTTTTTCGCTCCCCTGTAAATACGAGGAAAACGCCCCAATGTGGGACGTTTTCATACATTTATTGGAAATCAGGACGTACCGCGCCCTTTTCCGCGCGCCGCCATCGCCGGTTTACTCAATATGTCCGCCAAAAAATCCCCCAACCTCTTGTGTCGCGAGAGGTTAGGGGATTTCCACTTTTCAGGATGTCTGCCAGTTTTATTTTTTACGTCAAATAGGGGAGCGGGCTTCTGCCCGTGTTACCCCTTCAGGCTCTCAGCCCAGGAGGCGTACTTGGCCACCTTGGCGTCGCACTCCTCCCTGGTGGCGCCGTTGGCCAGGATGTACACCTTGACCTTGGGCTCGGTGCCGGAGGGGCGGACGATGAGGCTGGTGCCGTCGGCCATTTCGTAGCGCAGCACGTTGGAGCCGGACAGCTCCATCTCAGACTTCTTGCCGCACTCCACGCAGACCACGCTGCCGTCCTTGTAATCCTTCTGCTCTTTGACGGCCACGCCGGCGATCTCCACCGGAGGCTTCTCACGCAGATTGGCCATCAGCTCAGCCATTTTTTTCAGGCCGTCCAGGCCGGGCATGACCAGATTCATGGTTTTTTCGCCATAATAGCCGTACTTCTCATACAGGGCCAGCAGGGCGTCGTACAGGGTCATGCCCTGCCCGGCGTACCAGGCGGCCATCTCTGTCATAGCCACGGCGGCGGTGACGGCGTCCTTGTCCCGGACGAAGGAACCCAGCATGTAGCCATAGCTCTCCTCATAGGACATGATTACGTTGCCCTCTCCAGAGCTCTCCAGCTGGTCCTTCTTCTGGGCCAGGAATTTAAAGCCGGTAAAGGTGTCGAAGCACCGCAAGCCGTTGACCTCGGCAACCTTCCGGGCCATCTCGGTGGTAACAATGGTTTTCAGGGCCACAGGCTTCTCGGGAAGCTTGCCTACCCGCTTCATCGCGCCAATCAGGTAGTCCAGCAGAAGCACGCCGGTCTGGTTGCCGGTGAGCACCTTAAACTCGCCGGCACCGGTGTTCACCATGATGCCCACCCGGTCGGCGTCGGGGTCGGAACCCAGGATAAAGTCGGCCCCCTCCTTCTTGGCGATCTCCACCGCCAGGGCGAAGCCCTCCGGGTTCTCCGGGTTGGGAGAGACCACCGTGGGGAAGTTGCCGTCAATCACCATCTGCTCGGGAACGCAGATAACGTGCTTCATGCCCAGCCGCTTCAGCGCCTCGGGGATCAACTTGTAGCCGGTGCCGTGGAAGGGGGTATAGACCATCTTGAAGGTGTCCGCCACCTTCTCCACCGCGGCCTTGTCATTCACCTGGGCCATCACGTTGGACAGGAACTTCTCGTCGGTCTCCTCGCCCATAATGACAATCTGACCGTCCGCTACCGCCTGGTCGTAGTCAGCCTTCTTTACGCAGGCGAACACATCCAGCTCCCGCATCTTTTTGGCCACCTCGTCGGCGTGCTTGGGGGGAAGCTGGGCGCCGTCCTCCCAGTAGACCTTGTAGCCGTTGTACTCCTTGGGGTTGTGGCTGGCGGTGACGTTAATGCCCGCGACGCAGCCGTACTCCCGGATGGCGAAGGACAGCTCCGGGGTGGGCCGGAGGGACTCAAACAGCCGCGCCGGGATGCCGTTGCCCGCCATGACGCAGGCGGCCTCCCGGGCGAAGGTGTCGGAGTTGTTCCGGCAGTCAAAGCAGATGGCCACCCCCCGCTTCACCGCCTCAGGCCCCTCGGCCAGAATCACCTCAGCGAAGGCCTGGGTGGCGTGGCGGATGACGTGGATGTTCATCCGATAGGTGCCCATTCCCATAGTGCCCCGCAGTCCGGCGGTGCCGAACTCCAGCTGGGAGAAGAACCGGGACTCGATCTCTTTCTCGTCGTTTTTGATGGCCTCCAGCTCGGCCTTCTCCTCAGCGGACAGGGCGGGACTGGCAAGCCAGGCTTCATAAGTATCACGGTAGGACATGTTGACATACCTCCAATGGCATAAATTTTGACATTTACGATTGTACCACAAGAGGGACAAAATTACCAGTGCTTTTTTGTCAGAATTTACAGTTTCAGCCGGACCATATCCTCCGGAGGTGGGGCGGAAAATTGCAGCTTCTCTTTTGTAATGGGATGGAGGAAGGACAAATACCCCGAGTGGAGGGCCGGACGGCCAATCAGGGCTTTGTCCTCTGTCCCGTAAAGGAAATCCCCGGTGAGCGGGTGCCCGATGTGGGCCATGTGGACCCGGATCTGATGGGTGCGGCCCGTCTCCAGCTCCAGCTCCACCAGCGACCGGTCCCCCCAGCGGCGCAGGACCCCGTATCTGGTCCGGGCGGGCTTGCCGTCAGGACGCACCATCTGCTCCATGAGGGAACCGGGCTTCGGACCCAGCGGGGCGTCAATCACGCCGGTCCAATCCTCCAAAATCCCCTCGCACACCGCCAAATAGACCCGGCGAAAATGTTCTGTGTGAAGCTGGTTTTTTAGTACCTCCTGGGCGTGGGGGTGCTTGGCGGCAACCAGCAGGCCGGAGGTCCCCCGGTCCAGCCGGTGGACGGGGTGAAAATCCGCCTCCTGCCCCGAACTTTCGTAATAATAAACCAGAAAATTACCCAATGTATCATCAAAATGCCCCGGTCCCGGGTGGACGGACACCCCCGCCGCCTTATTCAGGACGATCAGGTCTTCGTCCTCATAGACGATATCCAGCGGCCCCGGCGCGGGAACAATGCCGCTGTTGCGCTGAGGGTCAGACAACCGGACGGACAGCACCTGCCCCGCCACCGGACAGAAGCGGGTGTTTACCCGGATCCCGTCCACCAGGATACCGTCGGACAGCCACTTGATCCGCCGTACCACCGTACCGGACAGGCCAAGGTGTTTTTTCAAAAGGGTGTCCACCTTGATCCCCGCCAGCTCGGGGGTAACGGTCAGCTCCAGCCGCCGGCTCACAGCTTTTTGGACAGCCACAGGTTGGACAAGAAAAAGACGGCTGTGTAGAAAAAGACGACTCCAATCAGGGCGTAGTAGGCCTCCATACACAGGGGCAGGACGATGAACAGGGACAGGACCACCCCAAATATCGTAACTCCTCCCGCAATCTGGGTGGCGGAGCGTATAATCTGCATCTCCCGTTCGTCGGTTTCCTTGATTTTCGCCCTCCGCTGGGCCTGGGGGTGGGTGATGAGGTACTGGGTACGGACCAGCAGGAACAGTGCCCCAGCGGTGATGCCGGTGGCCGCCCCCAGATAGAAGCCCTGGGCGTGCTCGGACAGGTGACTGTTGGGTACCAGGAAAAACCAGCAGGCAAAGCCCACCAGCCCGATGCACAGCATGGCGATGGCCGCCCACCGGCGCTGGCGCAGGGACTTTTCATAATCCCCGCCGCCGGTCAACATTGCTTTTATCAACATGGAAAATTCCTCCTCACATTTTCTTATTCCAGCGGTGGATGTTAATCATATAAAAAGCACAGTGCAGGACGATCACCACCGAAATCGCCACACCCCACAGGCCGCCTACAAAAATCTCGATGAGCATAAACGCCGCCCACAGCATGTACAGCGTCCAGTACCAGGAGGACATGGCCGCCTTCTCCCGGATGGCCACGTTCCGTTCATCGTGTTCGCCCCGCTCATACTCTTTTTGCTGTTCCGGGGACATCCGGATGCGGCTTAGCGCGATTCCAACCGCCCCGAAGCCCAAAAAGACCCCGCCCAGCGTAAACAGAAGAAGGCTGAGCTGCTTTGGGACCCGCTCTCCCAGCAGGAACGTGGCCAGAATCAGCACCCAGGCCGTCCCAAACATCACATAAGGAAATACCCTTTTCAAAAAGTTTTTCATGACAAAACCTCCTCAATATTTCCGCTCCAGCCACCAGCGCATGGTGGTACACAACAGCTCCCGGGCCACCAAGACCACATACAACATACAGTATATCTCCGGCTGGCCCCGGACAAGGAACACAACCAGAGCAACGAGAAGCACGGCGTTCTCCAGCCACCAGGAGTTCCGCATCGCCCTGTCCTGGATCATCTGGCTGCGCTCGTCGCTCTTTTCCCGCTTTGCTTCCCGCCGGTCTTCCGGGGTCATGCGCTTATCCTGGTACATTCTCCAGAGTTCCAGCAGAGTCACTGCGATCACAAGCAGAAGCCCCGCTGTCCCAATATATTTTTGCCTTTGGCTAAGGCCCGAGCTTGACACAACATAGATGCTGAATCCCAGCATTGACGCACATCGGGTCAAATCCTCCTGCAAAGCTCTGTTTTTTAACCAACTCATGGCGTCTCCTCCTCAAACAAAAATACTTCCTCAATGGTCAGCCCGAAATACATGGCGATTTTGTGGGCCAGCAGCAGGGAGGCGTTGTACCGGCCGCTCTCCAAAGAGATGATGGTCTGTCGGGTGACGTCCACCTCATCGGCCAGCTCGGCCTGAGAGATTTTTCGGGCCTTGCGAAGCTCGGCGATTCGGTTGGTCACTGGACCACCTCCTTCCGAAAATGTAAAGCTCGCTTTACTAAGCGAAGTATAGCACACTTTACATTCCACGTCAAGGGAACTTTACATTTTCTTTTTCTTGCAATCGAGGCAGACTTGAGATATGATAGAATTTGAAATTTACAACCGAAGGGGGCCCGAATATGCGGGACGGTTTTATCAAGGTGGCGGCGGGGACGCCGAAGATCAGGGTGGCGGACTGCGGCTACAACGCGGGACAGATTATTGCGCTGATGAAAAACGCAGCGGAACAGGGCGTGAAGGTGCTGGCCTTGCCTGAGCTGTGCGTAACGGGCTACACCTGCGGGGACCTGTTTTTGCAGGACACCCTGCTCCGGGGGGCGGAGGACGCCCTGGGCCGGATTTTGGAGGAGACGTCTGACCTGGAGATCCTCACCGCCGTCGGCCTGCCGGTTTGGAACCGATGGGACAGTAAGCTGTATAACTGCGCCGCCGTAATACAGAGAGGAAAAATTCTGGGGCTGATTCCCAAAATTCATATCCCCAGCTACGGCGAATTTTACGAGGGCCGCTGGTTTGCCTCCGGCCGGGGGACGGAGTATTTCCTCACACTATGCGGCCAGAGGACCAGCCTGGACGGCCACAACCCGGTTATTTTCGACTGTGAGAACGTCCCCGGCCTGACGGTAGGGGTGGAGATCTGCGAGGACCTGTGGTCCGCCGAGCCCCCCTCCGCCCGTCTGGCTCTCAATGGGGCCACCGTGATTTTGAATCTGTCCGCCTCCAACGAGCTGGCGGGCAAAGGGGCCTACCGCCGCTCCCTGGTGGCGGGCCAGTCCGCCCGTCTGGTGTGCGGCTACGTCTACGCCGACGCCGGGGAAGGGGAATCCACCACCGACCTGGTCTTTACCGGCCACAACATGATCGCGGAAAATGGGACGATTCTGGCGGAGAAGCGGTTTGAGACCGGCCTGACTGTCTCTGAGCTGGATCTGGGCCGTCTGACCCACGAGCGCCGGCGGATGAACACCTTCGGAGCGGCGGAAGGTTCCAGCTGGTCCTGCAAGTTCCAGCTGGAACTCGGGGACACCGTCCTTACCCGGCCCATCGGGAAGAACCCCTTCGTTCCCGAGGACCGCGGGGACCGCCAGGAGCGGTGCGAGGAAATTCTTACCATCGCCGCCCTGGGACTGAAAAAGCGGCTGGAACATACCCGGGCCTCCTGCGCGGTGGTGGGGCTGTCCGGCGGGCTGGATTCCACCCTGGCCCTGCTCATCACCGCCCGGGCCTTCGACCTGCTGGGCCGGCCCCGGTCAGACATTTTGGCGGTTACCATGCCCTGCTTCGGCACCACCGGCCGTACCAAGTCCAACGCCCAGATTTTGGCGGAGCGCGTCGGCGCGGATTTCCGCGCGGTGGACATCGGCGAGGCAGTGCGGGTCCACTTCCGGGACATCGGCCAGTCCATGGAGGACCTTTCCGTCACCTTTGAGAACGGGCAGGCCCGGGAGCGCACACAAGTACTGATGGATCTGGCCAACCAGCGGGGCGGGCTGGTCATCGGCACCGGGGACCTGTCCGAGCTGGCCCTGGGCTGGGCCACCTACAACGGCGACCACATGTCCATGTACGGCGTCAACGGTTCCATCCCCAAAACGCTGGTGCGGCATCTGGTCCGGTATGCCTCTGATGAGACGCTGGACCCGGAGCTGTCCGCCGTCCTGCGGGACATCCTGGACACCCCCGTGTCCCCCGAGCTGCTCCCCCCCAAGGAGGGTGAGATTGCCCAGCGAACCGAGGACCTGGTGGGCCCCTATGAGATCCACGACTTCTTCCTGTATTACGCCGTCCGGTGGGGCTTCGGGCCCCGAAAGGTGTTCCGTCTGGCCCTGGTCACCCTGGGGGGGGACTACGACCGGGAAACCATCCTGAAATGGCTGAACAACTTCTACCGCCGCTTCTTCGCCCAGCAGTTCAAACGCTCCTGCCTCCCCGACGGCCCCAAGGTGGGCACCCTCGCCCTCTCCCCCCGGGGTGACTGGCGGATGCCTTCCGACGCGGTGAACACCCTGTGGAGGAAGGAGCTGGAAGAGCTGTAAAACGCTGAATTTGATCCATTTATAATGATATGATATTATTGGGTTATAGCGGAATTACAGATATATGACCTTAACATTTGAATGGGACGAGGAAAAAGATCTGATAAACCGAAAGAAACATGGTATATCTTTTGAAGCGGCGTCTATGTTTTCATGATGAATATTATATAGAAATGTACGATTTTGAACACAGTACAATGATCTACAACAGCAACCGCCGCTCCGTCCCCCCGGGTACCCAACCCACCCAGCGCCCGCCGCGAAATTATTAACGGGACCAGTAGCGGCTACAGTCTGGAACACCACCAGCCCATTACAAACTAACTTTTTCCGCTGGTATACTTTCTGGCGATATTTTTCGCAGCCGCGCAACGGAAAGTAGAGACGCGAGAATGTAATAATACCGCATTTTCTTTGCGGTTTTCAAACGTGATACCTGAATCTTCACGAAATATCCCCCGTCTACCAAATGTCTACCAAAAAAACCGTCAATCCCCTGGGGCGCAGGGAGTTGGCGGTTTTCCATTTTTTAGGACGTCTACCGGATGTCTACCAGGTTTACTTTTTTACGTCAAAAGGCGCTGTTTGGAGGAGCTTTCACCGACTTTCCGCGACTTTTTCACCACCTGTAAGGGGCGTGACACGGGCGTGGCAGGTCAAAAATGTTGAAAAACCTCGAAAAACTTGGTGGAAACGCAGAATTTTGTTACAAAAAGGTTAAGCTCCACAGGCTGCCATAGTGAGTTTCAGATCCTCGTTTCCGCCAAAAAAACGGCCCCTCTCAGGCCGGAACCGCCCCGGATGGGGCCAAAATCAAGGGTCCGGCAGGACCCGAAAAATCAAAAGGAGGAATATCCGAATGAGAAACCTGAAGCGGGCTCTCAGCCTGACCCTGGCTTCCGTTATGCTGCTTGGCATGATGGTTGTCGGGGCCGGCGCCGCGAGCTACCCCGACGTTGACGAGAACGACAACGTCGAGGCCATTGAGGTTCTGCAGGCCGTGCAGGTCATGCGGGGCGACGACAAGGGCAACTTCAACCCTGACAGTCCCGTGACCCGGGCGGAGATGGCCGTAGTTATGGCCCTGCTGCTGGACCTGGACTACGAGTACTACGAAGCAATCTGCCCCTTTAACGACGTGCCCAGTTGGGCCCGGCCCTATGTTGGCGCGTGCTACGCCAACAAGATCGTGTCCGGCTACGACGCCAACACCTACGGCTCCAACGACGGCGTGACTCCCGTGCAGGCCGCGTCCATGCTGATGCGCGCGCTGGGCTACTTCAAGTTCGATGTGGACTACGCCGACGGCTTTGAGACCGCTACCGTCCGCCAGGGCACCGGCATCGGGATCTTCGACGGCGTGAGCTCCAGCGCCACCGCCCAGATGACCCGGAACCAGGTGGCCCAGATGGCTCTGAACGCCCTCCAGTGTGGTATGGTGGAGCCCAGCGACAACTCCTTCAGCATCACCACCCCCGACGGCTTCACCGTCTCTCAGGGCCGAACCAACTACGTCTATGTGGTCAGCAGAGACACCGTTGTGGGCAACGCCATCAACCAGACCCAGGCCAACCAGGGCAACGCCAACAGCGGTCTGACCGGTCCCATCCTGGATCTGGGCGAGCAGCTGTATCAGGGCGACCTGCGCAAGATCGGTGTCAACGACGGCTTCCAGGCTCCCGCTACCCGCTGGACCTATAAGAACACCGAGATCGGCACCTACACCGATGAGGCCGACTATGTGCTGGAAGGCACCGTGAAGAGCAGCGCCATGTACACCACCGTGGGCAAGACCGTTGCCGAGGACTATACTTGGGAGGTATACATGGACGGCGCCCTCGTCAACCGGAACAGCGACACCGATCCTCTCTTCGGCAAGACCGACGTGAAGGACAACGACAGCGACGACCTGGCCGGCACCGGACGGGGCACCACGACCTACATCTACCTGACACAGCCCCGCACGGTTAACGGCGTCCCCGTTCCCGGCAAGGCCACCGTGTGCATCGTGAACACCTACGGCGCCGAGGTCACCAAGGTGAATAACGGCAAGATCACCCTGGACGACAAGGACCGCCTGCTGGAGATCGAGGCCGACGGCTACGCCGTGGACGACGTTCTGCTGTACACCAAGCAT
This sequence comes from Oscillospiraceae bacterium, assembly GCA_910575265.1. Lineage (GTDB taxonomy): Bacteria > Bacillota > Clostridia > Oscillospirales > Oscillospiraceae > Lawsonibacter. Next base: position 80,724 of record CAJTEA010000003.1, on the reverse strand, counting down.
GTGGACGGCTCCGGCTGGAAGATCGGCTGGATCATCGGCGAGGCCGAGCTGATTGAGGCCGAGGCCAAGACCGTCCGCACCGACAAGTTCGTCACCATCGGCGACAAGACCTATAACTACAACGTCCAGTTCAACGACAAGAACGGCATTATGCTGGACTCCGCCTATGCCGGTGAGGACGTGGCCCTCTACCTGGACACTCAGGGCAACATCGTCTACCTGGGCGACGCCAAGGAAGGCACCGACTACGCCTTTGTCATGGGTGTGGGCGAGAGCGCGCAGTACAACACCGCCAAGCCCCTGTACGGCGCTGAGCTGATGCTCTCCGACGGCACCTATAAGAACGTCCTGCTGGACAAGGACCTGACCGACGGCATCATCAAGGACGGCGGCATGACGAAGGCTGCCGGGGACGAGGACCAGAGAGAGAAGGATCTGGAGACGGTCCGTTCCGCCCTGGTGGGCAAGGTCTTTGCCTGGAGCGTGAACGCCGACGGCGCCTATGACCTGAGCTCCAAGGTCGGCAACGTGATCCGGAACGTGAGCGCCGACACCTTCAACGAGAAAGACGCCGACGGCAACGATCTGTGGAAGACGGTTGGCGCGGAGAAGATCTCCGTCAACGAGCTGATTAAGAGCGGCAAGGCCAGCGCCAGCCTGAACGACTTTGTCACAGGCCTTGAACGGCTCAAATTTGACGACGAGACCGTTTTCATCCTGAACGACCGGAACAACGGCAGCACTGACTTCGACGTCTACACCGGCTACAAGAACGTGCCCGACGTGAAGCTCACCTTCACCAGCGTGGTTTCCGCCTATAAGAACGCCAACGGCGTGGCCCGCGTTGTGTTCATTCAGGACGCCGTGATCGACAGCGCCAAGGATGTGGTATTCATCATCGGCGACCCCGGCGCGAAGGAAACCAAGGACGGCAGCACCACCTACCGCGAATACAAGGCCGTGGTGAACGGCGAGGTCCGCAACGTCTATATCAAGAGCGGCACCGACGCCGCCAGCAAGATCTATGGCGCCGCCAAGAACAGCGTGAACATCTACGCCGGCATCACCTTCGACAGCAACGACTATGTCACCAAGCTGAAGCCCCTGTCCGAGGCTGACAAGATGAGCTGCGACGGCCCCTATCAGGGCACCAAGACAGTCCGCAAGGGCGTCTACGCCTTCGACAGCCAGACCAAGTACGACAAGACCTACGCCTCTAACGACGACATCGTCATTGTCTACTTCGGTGAGTACAACAACAGCAACGACGTTCTGCACATCGAGAACAGCGTGAACAACGATGTGAACGACAAGGCCTGGATCGTGATGGACGACGGCGACGTGGTTGCCATCTTCATCCGGGAGGTCAAGGGCGACAAGGTTGAGAAGGCCACCTACGCGGTGGACATCGAGCAGGTCGCCAACGCCACCATCACGGTTTCCGATGAGGAAGGCAACAAGATCGAGGACGGAGACCTGGTTGAGGTTGACACCGTGCTGAACGTTTCCGTGAAGCCCGCTGACAACTACAACGCCACCCTGGTCGTGAACGGGGACGAAAAGACAGGCACCGACATCAAGGTGACTGTGAAGGGCGCGACCACCATCACCGCCAAGGCCACCGAAATCGGCAGCGAGCCCGAGGTTGCTCTGAACGTGGTTCTCGATCCTGAGAGCGCCGCCGCCAAGAAGGGCGTGAAAATCGCCGGGACCCACCTCGTGACCTCCGCGGAATCCGCTGACACCAACAGCGAGTACAAGGGCGTAACTGCCGGCACCCTGGTCATCAAGCTGACCGTGCCCACCGGCGTGGCTACCGCCGCGGGCACTCCCAAGCTGACCTGGACCAAGAATGGCATGGATGGCACCAAGGACGCTACGGCGCTCAGTGGCGGCGAAGTTAAGGTTTTGGTCGCGGGTGCTAACACTCTGGATGCGACCCTCACCTACACGCTGACCAACCTGGCTGTCGCTGTCAGCCACGATGTCGTGATCAAGGACGAGACTGGTATGGGTCTAAAGTTCGCGGCCGCAACCACCACTCTGGACGAAGATACGGGCGCCGCTTTGAGTCTGAATGTCACCAGCGGCCTGCCCGCCTGGGCAACCAAGGTCAATGTTACCTTTAAGGTGGAAGGTCTGAAGGATTCCACCCTTGCGGGCACCGCCGGGGCCGACGGCAATGTCATGGCCGACGTGGGGCTTACCAAAGTTGGCGATGACGATGCGAAGTTCACCTCCGCTGCCACGCTGTGCGGCTCCGCTAAGGCTGACCCCGAAGTTGAGCAGGTGACCGTTACCATCGTTAAGGTCGAGGCCTCTGAATCCGAGATGGTGTTCGAGAGCGATGTGGAGGGCTACAGCTTGGCCGAGAAGGCTGCGGCTCAGAAGATTACCAGCGCGAAGTTCACAATCCCTGCGCTGACTGCGACCCTCCCCGAAGACGTGGACTCTGTGACACTGACCTACACCATCAGCAACGCCAGCACCGACGATGCGACAGCTGCGGCGCTGACTCAGGAAGTTGAGGTGTCGGCCGCCAGCAAGGACACGACCGCTATTTCCGGCTCCCACTACACCGCGAACGGGAATGGCCCTGTGACCATCAAGATCACTGCGGTTAAGGTCGCGAAGATGGGTGCGAGTTCGATCATCGTTGCTGACCCGAATTACAAGGTCAGTTACACCGTAGCAGCTCAGACCGCGGCTTGGGAGGTCGAGAACGGCAGCAATAAGAGTGATATTGCTGTCAAGATTACTCCCAGCGCGAACTGGGCTGAGGCCGCTAAGATTTACCTAAAGATCAAGAGCGGCGCCGATGTCGAGACCGTCTTCACAAGCGCTGATGCTGTCGAGACAACTGGCAAGGCTGAGACGACCATTACTATCCCTGCTGGTGCGCTGAAGAACATCACTGGCCAGAGCGTTGTCTTTGAACTCTACTACGAGGAAAGCAAGAGCTAAACTATAAAGAGCGAGAAGGCAAGGGAAGCTCCGCCTCGGAATTTATCCGGGGCGGAGCCTTTTAGCTCAAAACGCCATGAAACAATAGTTATATAGGCGGAACGTCTTTAATCTGAGGTAGCGCTCCCGAAGAGTAATACGAAGCTTGATTTTGGAGAAGGAGAACTGCCTTGGCACAAGGTATGCCACCTCATAAATGGATGCTGTACTGGGGAGATTTTGCTCACGGCGGGAACCATCAATTACATCCAGCTCAACCCATGCGCTGCCACTGTTGTCCCAGATTTCCACCTTCGGATTGTAAAATATGTCGCACCGGGTCAAAACCATACCGCAGGTGTGGGTAAGATTCAGGAGCAGTTCCGTGGTGGTCAGCGCCGCCTCACACTCCTCCTCCCGAGAGGTTTGAAAGACAATACACTGCTCCGAGGCCGACCAGCTCAGATGCTCCTCCATGCTTTCGATCTTGGACTGGTCCGAAAAATCGTCATAGACCAGCCCCTGCATCCAGCTCACGTCCTGCCCGGCGTTCTTCTGCTGGAGGAAAAGGTTGTACAGGTTCCGCCCCAGGGCCGGGACCCCCAGCAGCCGCGCGTCGTGCAGCCGCAGGGCTTTGTCGATTTTGGTGTTGTCCCCATTGAAATCCTCCATCAATATCTTGTCCGTTTTCTCCCACTGGCTGAGCTGATAGCCGGCAGTATGTTTGCTTGCCATAAAAATTCCTCCTTCATAAATTGGCTTCCATATACGCCGGGAAAACGCCCCGGAGTGGGACGTTCGCATACATTTATTGGAAATGAGGGGGGAATCGCGCCCTGAAATCACAAAAAAGCGCCCTGAAGTCCGGAAGTTGGACTTCAGGGCGCTGGCGAGCCGTTCCAGCCCAGCCGTCTGGGTTCTGGCTCAGTCGCGTCTTGACGGTTCTGACCGCGAAATCGCTCTCATATTGTGGGAATCCCTTTGCCGCCTGACGGTTTCGGCGTCGCCTCTCGCGGACCGGCGGCGGGTCTGTCCCCGAAGAGGAATTAGTCAAATCTCAAAATGAGTTCCAGCACTCTTTTCGCGCGGATCTCCAGGTCGCTCCGGTTGACCGCCCCCAGCTTCATGGCCTCCTCCACCCGCTCCGGGTAGCCGTTGGCCATTTTCAGATCGTTCCCGGCCAGGAGTTCCTTATAGTGTTCCCCGCGGGTCCACCAGTCGGACATTACCAGACCAGCATAGCCCCACTCGTCCCGGAGAATGGCGGTCAGCAGCTCCCGGCTCTCCGAGGCCCGGCGCCCGTTCACGACGTTGTAGGAGCTCATGATGGCCCAAGGCTGTTCCTCCCGAACAATGATTTCAAAAGCCTTCAGGTAAATCTCCCGCAGGGCCCGCTGGGACAGGCGGGAGTCGCTGTATTTCCGGTTGGTCTCCTTATTGTTGCAGGCGAAGTGCTTCACGGTGGCGGCGATATTTTGAGACTGGATGCCCCGCGTCATGGCCCCAGCCAGCCTGCCGGTAAGCAGCGGGTCCTCGGAGTAATACTCAAAATTCCTGCCGCACAGGGGATTTCTATGGATATTCACCGCCGGGGCCAGCCAGACCGAGATGTTGTTTTCCTTCACCTCCGCAGCCGCGGCCGCACCAACTTTACAGACCAACTCCCCGTCCCAAGTGGAGGCCAGCAGAGTGGCGCAGGGCCAGGCGGTGGTGCAGACGCCCACCTCGGGCTGGACGCGCAGACCAGCGGGACCGTCGGCGGTGGTGAGGTTTGGCACGCCGTACTCCGGGAGATTGCCCAGTCCAAAGGTGTTGGACACCCCCGCGTTGGGCTGTCCCCCCAGCAGGTGAATAAGTTCTCTGTCGCCGAGCTGGCTTATAAACTCGTCTAAGGTCAGCCTGCCCTCCGCCACATCGGACAGGGGCTGTACCCCATCCCCGTAGGGCTGGGTCAGCGTCCAGCGTTCCCGCCCCGGCGTGGCGGGAGCCACCGCCTCCGACTGAGCCGCGGCGAGAGGCTGGAACAGGTTGTCATTGGTATCCACCGCCGGGGCGGCGGGCAGCTTCTCATAGCTTCCGTCCGCCAACAGGCGTTCAGCCAGATGGGAGGGGGCCAGGACATCCCCACATGGACGGATCACCTCCGTCTCCTTCTGCTCCCAGGCCCAACCCAGCTCCACAGCGTCCCGGACGGAGGTCCCCGCATACAGAGTATACCGCCCTTTCTCCAGCACCCAGGCGGAGGGGGCGATCTTCCCCAAGTCATCGAAGCTGGCCATATCGGCGATGGCACAGGACAGCTCCACTGTCTCCGATTCTCCTGGCTCCAGCAGCCTGGTCTTTTGGAACGCGCCCAGGCACCGGGCGGGCTTTTGCAGCAGTCCCCAGGGGGCGGAGTAATAGAGCTGGACCACCTCTCTGCCTGGGCGGTTCCCGGTGTTGGTCACCCGGACGGCCACCCTGATTCTACCGTCCTCCGCCCCGGCCCCCGCCGTCTCCAGGGCAAAGCTGGTGTAGGACAGGCCGTAGCCAAAGGGGTAACACACCCGCTCCGCCGCCCCTGGCAGCGTCTCAAAGTACCGGTAGCCCACATAGATATCCTCGCTGTACTCCACATAGTGGGGGGAGTCATGAAAGTGGGCTGTGGAGGGATAGTCGGACAGATCCCGGGCGAAGGTGTCGGGCAGCTTTCCGCAGGGATTGGCCTTTCCGGTGAGCAGAGCGGCGATCGCCCCGCCCCCCTCCATACCGCCCTGCCAGGCCAGCAGGGCGGAGGAAATACGGTCGTCCTCACAGAACCAGGACACGTCCACCACACCGCCCGCGTTGAGCACCACCGCCACCTTGTCAAAGGCGGCGCGGACCTGCCGCGTCATGCGGCGCTCTTCCTCGGTGAGGTAGTAGTCCCCCCTGGGGAAGATGTCTTTGGCCTTTCGGGGCATATTCAGCTCGTCGGGCCAGGGGTAGTCCGGCTCCTGATAAAAGACCGGCTCCCGGTCCCAGCCCTCTCCGGAGAAGCGGCTGAGGACAATCACGGCCACGTCCGCGTTCCCCCGGGCAGAATCCACCAGGCCCTGGGGCAGCTCCGGCTCGGCCATCAGGCCGGGGACGTCCCCCGCCTCATACCGCTTCTCCACATAGTCCCGGTAAAAATCGGACAGGGGCTCATAGAGGGATACGCCCTCTTCTTTCAGGCCGTCATACAGATTTTTGACATAGGCCGCGGTCACATCCCCGCTGCCGCCGCCGCCCTTCACATAGTCGAAGCTGCCCTTGCCGAACAGGGCCACCCGGGTATCGGGAGCCAGAGGGAGCAGATTTCCGTCGTTTTTCAGCAGCACCGCCCCCTCCCGCGCGGCCCGGCGGGACAGGGCGATGTGCTCCGGGCTGGCCGTCACACGCCGGTCCCCGTTCAGGGGCAGATTGGGCTGATATCGGGCGCGAATCCATTTTTCCATAAAAATTCCTCCTTGAAAAAAGCGCCGTCGGCCGACGGCGCTTTCTGATTTATTCCTTGACGCCGCCCAGGGTGACGCCCTCTACGATAAACTTGGACAGAAGCAGATAAATAACAATGATAGGTACAATGGCGATGGTAATCATCATGTAAATTTTGCCCATATCGAAGTTCATGTAGTCCGCGCCCCGGAGGGTGGCGATCATGATGGGCAGGGTCTGCTTGCTCTTGGAGGTAATCACCAGGGCGGGGATGAAGTAGTTGTTCCAGGAGCCTACGAAGGTGAAGATGGCCTGTACCGCAATGGCGGGTTTCATAATAGGCAGGACAATGCGGTTGAAGGTGCCGAACTCCTGGGAGCCGTCGATCCGGGCCGCCTCAATCAGCTCCTTGGGCAGGGAGGACTGCATATAGCTGTGCATAAAGTAGAACACGGCGGGGGAGGCGATGGAGGGGATAATCAGGGGAATCAGGGAGTCGTCCAGCCCCATGCCGGTAATCAGCCGCAGGAAGCCCAGGGCCGTCACCTGAGTGGGCATAACCAGGATGGCCATGATAAAGGTGAAGGCGGCGCGCTTCAGCTTGAAGTCGTAGGCGTAAATGCCGTAGGCCGTCAGGGCGGAGAAGTAGGTCACGATGGCGGCGCAGCAGCCGGAGACAATCAGGCTGTTCTGGATGCCCTTCAGGATGGGGATAGCCGGGTCGTTGATGACGCTTTTGAGGTTGGTGAGCAGGCTGGAGCCGGGCAGGGCGGAGAAGCCCAGCTGGAGCTGCGCGTGGGAGCGGGTGGCGTTGATAATCAGGATGTAAAAGAAGAACAGACACAGAAACGCCAGGATAATCAGCACCACATGGGCCAGAATGGTTCGTCCGCTGGATTTTTTGTTCTCCATTACGCTTTGCCCCCTTTCTTGGCGCGCTTGGCCGCGGACTTGGAGCCGTCCGGGTCGGAGTCGGTGTTCATCTTAAAGACGAACCAGCAGAGAATGGCGCTGATGATAAACAGGAAGACGGACAGCGCGCCGGCGATGCCGTAGTTTTTGGCCTGGAGGTGTTTATTCAGGTACATAATCAGCGTCATGGTGGTGCGGTCAGGGGCGCCCTTGCCGCCGGTGAGGATCTGGGGCACGTCGAACATCTGCAGGCCGCCGATGAGGGAGGTAATCAGGGTGTAGGTCAGCAGGGGCTTGATCTGGGGCAGGGTAATCTTGAAAAATTTCTGGATATGGGTGCAGCCGTCCAGCTCCGCCGCCTCAAAGATGGAGGGATTGATACCCATAATCGCCGCCATCAGCATAATGGTGGTGTTGCCGAACCACATGAGGAAGTTCATCAGCCCTACCAGGGTGCGGGCGCCCAGGGTAGACTCCATAAACCGGATGGCCTCTCCCACCACGCCCATGCGCAGCAGGATGCTGTTGACAGGTCCGGCATTGGAAAACAGGGCGAAAAACAGCATGGCAAAGGCGGAGGCCATAATCAGGTTGGGCAGGTAAATAACCACCTTAAAAAACTGCTTGCCCCGGATTTTCAGCCGGGCGTCGGTAAACCAGGAGGCCAGCACCAGAGACACGATAATCTGGGGCACAAAGCCCAGAATCCACATGACAAAGGTGTTCCAGGCGTACTTGGGCAGGTCGGAGGAGAGCAGGGAGGTGTAGTTGGACAGCCCGGTCCAGTTGGGGCCCACGGTCTTCAGGCCGAAGGCGTAGTACTCATAGAAGCTGTTGCGGATGGTGTCCGCCAACGGGATGAGCGAGAAAATGGCATAGCTTAAAAAGAAGGGGAGGATAAAAATATATCCCCATTTGGCGTAGCTGACGCTTTTGATTCGATTCTCGTTTTTCATCAGAAGTCCTCCTTTCACAGCGGGTTTACGGCCACAGCACGCCGCCGCCCACCAGCCAGGGGTAGCGCTCGGTGATGGCCATCTCAAAGTTGTCCTTGGCCTTGTCTAGGCTAATGACGCCGTTGAAGTAATCGCCAAAGGTGTTTTGGAATTCCTCCACACAGCCCTGGTCATAGGAGGAGATGTTGGACAGGTCCACTGTGGCCGCCACATCGGACAGCACGCCAATGTAGTTCTGTCCGCCCAGCAGCTCAATGCCAAAGTCGGGGGACTGGGCCAGCTCCTCCATCAGAGGCTGGTCGTTGCTCATCTCGCCGTAGTTCATGGCCAGGGTGCGCAGAAGGTCCCGATCGGCGGTCATGGTCAGCATGATATCCCTGACCTGGGAGGCGTTATCGGTGCCGTTGGCGGCCACCAGCCAGGTGCCGCCCCAGAAGAAGCTCTGGGGACTGGGGCAGACGGCCCAATCCTGGGCGGCGGCGGTATCCTTCACGTTGGGAGCGATACACACATCCAGCCCCCAGGCGGGGAGGAAGAAACAGAACACCTTGGAGTCGGGCCCCATGTCCTTGTTCCACTCGTCGTTCCACTGGCCCGGCACGTTGTGGCTGATGCCGCTCTCAATGTCCTCCATGGAGCGGTCCACCCAGTTCATCATGTTGGGGTCCACCACCACGGTCTTGTCGTTCTTCACCCAGGGGGCGGAGACGTTGTTGGAATACACCCGGGCGGTGTCAGCCCGACCGGAGTACATGTAATATCCGGCGGCCTTCATCCGCTCCGCCGTCTCGTAAAACTTATCCCAGTCGGCCACGGCGGCGCCTACGGTCTCCGGGTCGTCGGTGCCCAGGACGGCCTTGGCGATGGAGCGGCGGTAGACCAGCATGCCAGGGGTGGCCTGGTAGCTCAATCCCCGGATCTCACCGTCGGAGCCGGTCATGGCCTCCAGGGTGTAGCGGTACTGGTTGGCGATGTCCGCGTCGGTAATCCCCAGCTGGGAGATGGGGAGCGCCACATTGACCTCCGGGTCGACATATTTCAGGGCGTAGTCCGCCTCCACCAGGAACATGTCGATCCTGTCGTCGGCGGCCACCCTGCCCTGCTTGAGCAGCGCCTCGTCCAGCTTCTGCTGGTAGACGCCGTCCTGGGTGGGGTTGACGATCCAGTGGACCTCGGTGCCGTCCTTCAGATAGGCGATGGATTTGTCGTCCGAGAGCCGCTCCACCTGGGGGTAATTCTCGTTGAACTTGCCCTGGAACTCCTCGTTCCACACGTAGATGTTCAGGACCTTGCCGCCGTCGCTGGCCTGCACGCCGCTGAGCAGGCCGCCGCCACTGCCGCCGCCGCAGCCGCTGAGCAGCCCCAGCGCCGTCACAGACGCCAGCGCCAGGCTCAAGATTCTCTTTTTTCTCATGTTCCACTCCTCCTTCTTCATTTGCGCAGCCCATGGGGCTGCCGTACTGATGTTATTATAGATTTAGAGCCTGTCTCGGTATATTAAATCAAGAGTGCAAATATCAGATTCATAACATATTCCCCAGCCGGCAAAAAATTTTCCACTGATAAATCCCACAAAAATATCCGGTATATCTTGATAAAAAGGCGGAGTTGTGATATATTCGGGGCAAAATTGGAGGGAGGCCCTTTGTATGAATGTCGAACCGATCTGGCAGCCCGTTCTGCTTGAGGAAGAAAACGCGGTCACCAGCCACCGGGAGCCGGGGGAGGAGTTCCTTTTTTACCGCTCAGTGGCGGCGGGGCTGATCGACGCGGTGCAGGACAATTGCAGCCGGGGAGCCTTTGAGAACATGGAGGGGGCTGGCAAGCTCTCCGACAACCCGGTAACCAATCTGCGCTACCACTTTGTGGTTACCGCCGCCATGCTCACCCGCTTCTGCATGGAGGGTGGTATGCCCCTGGAGGAGGCCTTCAGCCTGAGCGACGAGTATATCCGGCGGATGGACTGCTGTACCAACATGGCCGAGATTGTCTATGTCCACGACCAGATGGCGCTGGACTTCGTGTGCCGGATGCGGCACCTGCGGAAAAACATCGCCTCCTCCAAACAGGTCGCCCAAGCTATCGACTACATCTATGTCCACATCATGGACCGGATCACCGTCAACGAGCTGGCCGACGCCGTCGGCATCTCCCCCACCCACCTGTCCCGGATTTTTAAGCAGGAGACGGGCATCTCGGTAAGCGAATACATCCGCCAGCGGAAAATTGACATGGCGAAAAACCTCCTCCGGTTCAGCAATTACGACTTTGTGGAGATCGCCGTTATGCTGTCCTACTCCTCCCAGAGCCACTTCATCCAGCATTTCCGCAGTCAAGTGGGGATGACCCCCAAGGCCTACCGGAAGCAGAATTATCTGAACAACTGGAACGTGAACCGGGACTCTGCCGACGGAATTACATAGTCAAAACGATCTCTGTAGTCTCGGTAAGCAGCTTCTCCGGTACATAGTTCCCAGACAGGTTCTCCCCGTTTACCGTGAGTTTCGCGCAGCCCGTCTCCTTTCCCTCCGGATTTTCAATTTGAATGTGCAGCCGTTTCCCCCGGAACTCCTTCCAGATTTCCAGCGCCTTCCACTCCTTCGGGATGGAGGGCGCTATTTTGATGCCCTCCAGGTCGGGCCGCATGCCCAGAATGCCCTCCACGCACCCCACCATAACGGTGGAGGCCGTCCCGGTGAGCCAGTGGACGTGGGACCTCCCGGCGTGGGGGCTGGCCTTGCCCTCGGTAAACTGGCCGTAGCAGTAGGGCTCGATCTTGCGTATCTCGGCCCGGTCGTTCTGCGCGGAGGGGGCGTTCTCCTTGAAGTAGGTAAAGGCCCGGTCTCCCCGGCCCATCAGGGCCTCCGCCAGAATCAGCCAGCCCTGGGACTGGGAGAACACCCCGGCGTTCTCCTTCACCCCGGCGTTGTAGATCACCGCCAGCGCCCCGTCGAAGGCGTGGGCGTGGTAGGGCGGGTCCATCAAAATGGCGCCGTACTCAGTGTTCAGCCGATTGTAGACGTTGTCCATGGCCAGCTCGGCCTGCTTTTCGTTCGCCAGCCCGCTGATCACCGCCCAGCTCTGGGGGTTGAGCCACAGGTTAGCCTCCGGGGCGCGGTGGTTTCCAATCACCTCGCCCGCCTCGGTGAAGCCCCGGATAAACCGGTCCCCGTCCCAGCACAGGTCGTTGAGCAAGGTTTTGAGTTTTCCCTGCTCCCGCTCCAGCCAGGCCAGATAGCCGCTGTCCTTCTCACAGGCGGCAAACTCCCGCAGGACGGTAAAGGCGTAGTAGAACTGGAAGGCCACAAAGGAGGACTCCCCCTCCGCCCCCAGGCGCAGGCAGTCGTTCCAGTCGGCGTGAAGTCCGGCGGGCATCCCGTGGGGGCCCAAGTGCTTCAGGGAGAAGTCCAGCGCCCGCTTCAGGTGGTCGTACACGGTCCCCTCGTCCCGGTTGGCGTAGGGGATCACCTCGTCCAAAAAGGCGGTGTTCCCCGTCTCAGCGATGTACTTGTAGACGGTGGGGAAGAGCCACAGGGCGTCATCCGCCCGGTAGGCGGGGTGGCCCGTCTCCCGGACATAGGACGCGTCCTCCGGGGTGTCCTCGCGGCCGGGGCTGTGGGTGAACTTCACCAGGGGCAGTCCGCCGCCGTGGTCCACCTGGGCGGAGAGCATGAACCGCAGCTTTTCCCCTGCCGCCTCCGGCTCCAGGTGGATAATGCCCTGAATGTCCTGCACCGTGTCCCGGTAGCCGTAGCCGTTGCGCAGGCCGCAGTAGAAGAAGGAGGCGGCCCGGGACCAGGTGAAGGTGATAAAGCTGTTATAGGCGTTCCAGGTGTTAATCATGGCGTCAAATTCGGGACAGGGCGTCTTGACCTGGAAGCGGGACAGCTTTCCATGCCAATAGGCCTTCAGCGCCTCCAGCTCCCGGCCGCACACCGCCGCCGGGGCCCGATAGCCCTCTACCAGGGCGGCGCTCTCTCTGCCGGGCTTCTCCCCCAGCAGGAAAGCGACAGTGGCCGTCTCCCCCGGCTCCAGGGTCACGACAGCGGACAGGGCTCCACAGCTGTTGCCGTTGTAGTTGAGTTCGCCGCCCAGGCCGCCCCGCTCCACACCCGCAGGATTGCCATAGCCCCGGTAGGGACCTAAAAACTCCGCCTTGTCGCCGCAGAAAGAGGACACTGCCGCCCCGGCCAGCCCGAAGAACCGCTCGATCACCCGCTTGTTGTCCACTTCGCTGTCCTGGGCGTCCAGATTGCCGTGGATCTGCTGGCGGATACGATCCCGGTCGAACAGGGTCCGAGTGATAAACTGGGAGTACTGCAAATTCACCTGGTCCTGTTCATAGTTGCCGTTGCTGGTAAACTCGGCGTAGCCTGTCAGGGTCAGCTCCCGCCGCCGGTCGGAGCGGTTGGCCACCGTCAGCCGCCACACCTCGTGGGAGGCGTCCAGGGGGACATAGTACGCCGCCTCGCTGTGGATGCCGCTGTAATCGGCCAGCATTTTGGTGTAGCCGGTTCCATGGCGGCACTCACTCCGGTAAGTCTCCAAATCCTTGCCCACCGGCTGCCAGGAGGCGGACCAGAAGTCCCCTGTCTCGTTGTCCCGCAGGTAGATGTATCGCCCTGGCTGGTCAAACTGGTTGAACACATAGCGCAAAATTCTCCCGTTGGCCCCGGAGCGGACAAAGCTGTAGCCCCCGGCGTTGTTGGAGATCAGCGCCCCGTACTCCGGGGAGCCCAGGTAGTTGGCCCAGGGGGCGGGGGTGTCGGGCCGTGTGATGACATACTCCCTGGCCTGTTCGTCAAAATATCCATACCGCATGGTGATAACGCCTCCTTACGTCAATTCGACTCTGATGGTATTTCCGCGCTCCGGCAGGGCGCTGATGGCCTCCCGGCTGAGCACCGTTCTGGCGGCGCGATACGCCCCAAAATCCTTGCCTGTCGGGTTGACGATCACCGCGCGGAACCGCTTCCCGGCAAAGGAGAAGTCGATGGCCGCCTCGCCGTTTCCGTCAAACTGCTCCCGCACCAGCTTTGGCTCAATCACCAGGTCTCCCCCCTCACCCCGGACGCCAAACGCCTGGGTAATCACCGTCAGCATATACCAGCTGGCGGCGCCGGTGAGATAGTGGTACATCCCCCGGCCCTCTGCGTTGAAATACTCTGGGATACCGGGATAGATTTTGCTGGTCTGGAAGTCCATGGCCGTGTCCGCCAGAGTCTGAAGGGCCTTGTACCCCTCCCGGACAAAGCCCCGGCGGTAGAGGGCGTTGGCGTACATCACCGTCATGTGGGAGAAAACCGCCCCATTCTCCTTCTCCCCGTAGGCAAAGCCGAACATGCGGCCCATATCCATTTTCAGTTCATGGAAGTCTGTGTTCAGCCGGTAGCCGCCGATCTCTTTCTGATAGAGATACCGGTCCGCGCTCCGGGTGATGGCTTTCGTCTGTTCCTCTGTGGCCGTTCCGCTCATAATGGCGAACACCTGCCCGGTGAGCATCATGCGGACACTGCCGTCAGGCTGAATCCCCTCCACCGGACGGCCGTGGTTGTCATAGTAGCTGTTGAACCAGCCCTCGCCCGGGCCGGCATTGATCCACTCCTGGCTCCGCAGATGGTTTGTCAGCCAGCCGGCCTTTTCCTCCAGGTCCGCAGCCAGGGCGGACAGGGGGACACGGACCCGCTTCCCGCTGACTGTGTGGCGGCACTGGGAGGCGTATCGGGACAGCACCTCACGCTTTTGCTCCGCGCTGTCGTAACAGGCGGCGGGCAGACCTAGCAGAAGGGTGAGTTCCTCCATCAGCTCCACCGTTCCGCCGGGATCGTCCCGCTCCAGCCGGCGGATCAGCTCCGCCAGCTCCCGCAGGTTGCCGGCGTAGGCACAGGTGAAGGCCACACTCTCCCCCCGCTCCTCCGCCATATCCAGGGCGTCGTTCCAGTCCGCTCCCCGGAGACGGAAGATGTTGTGCTCCCCCACGTCATAGAAGGCGGCGAGCTGTTGAATCAGGAGGTGCTCCAGAATACTGCCCCGGTAGACCTCGCCCCCGGCTGCGCGCTGGAGGGCCCCCTCCTTCTCGCTCCACTCGGGGTCGAATTCCTCCCCCCGCATCACCTGCCGGTCCTTGAAATAGGGGACCTCCCGGTTCAAAATACCCATGTCCCCGGTCTGGTCAATGTACAGCTTTGTGGTAATCTGGGGCCAGAGGGCGTGGTCCATCCATACCCGGACGATACCATTGCGGTCGGCGATAAAGTTTCCGTCCCCGGCGCCGATGATGGTGGCGTTGGTACCGTCCACCCGAACGCCGCCGAAGTTTTTCTCGATCATGGCTCCCACGTTTCGGGGGTCCATCAGCAGCAGGGACAGGCAGTCCTGCCACAGGTCCCGCCAGCCCCGGCCACCCCGGCCATAGTCATGGTGGGGCAGGAAGGAACAGCCGTAGAGCCTGCGCAGGAAGGGCTGAAAGCTCACCCACCGCATCCAGCGGTCGAAATCCGAACTGCCTGTGTGATAGCGGACATTCACCTGTTCCTGCCAGTAGGCCTCCGCCGCCGCCAAAGCTTCCTTTACTTTTGCTGTGGTATCGCAGGTCTGGAAGGTCTCCAGGACGGCCTCCTCGCTGGCCTCCGCTCCCAGAAGGAGGATGTACTCCACCCGCTGTCCGGGCTCCAGGGTGACGGCGGGGAACCGAAACGCCCCCATGGCCTCCCGCCCGGCGGCCTCACAGCCGGCGCTCCGGCCCGGACGGCCCTCGTAGACCGCCCGGGGGTGGGTATAGGCGCCGCCCTCCCCGATCCACTCCTCCACCGTGGGGTAAAACGCCTCCGGCGCGCCGCCGTTTCCGGTACAGCCCAGCACATAGTAGACCGTCTCATTGCGCCGGTGGCCCCGCTCGTCAAAGGACATGGTGGGCTTCACAAGCACTCCATACTCTGTTGTTTTAATCCGGTGGAGCATGGAGGTCACGTTCCGGTGGTCCCGGAGATTGGCGGCGCCGCGGCCGTAGATGGGGACGGCCCCGTAGACCGACAGCTCCCGGCTGTAAGCCCCCCGGTTTTCCATGGACACCAGGAGAATTTCCACATTCCTGTCTTTGGGGACGAAGGAGGTAACCGACGCGGTCAAATTGAACGTCCGGGAGGTCCGCTCCAGGGTGTGGCGCATCAGGCCTGCCGTTACTTGGCTGTCATCCTGGGCCGGGGAGAATTTGACCAGCTCCTGCTCCGCCGACACTCCGGTGACCGACCAGACCCCAGAGCCGTCCACCTTGCACCAGATATTTCGGGTAGCACGGCTGGCGTGCAGATCCTCTATGCTCACCGGCTCCAGGAGGAAGGTCTCCTGGTCCAGCTTGGCGTCGCCGCCCAGATTGGGCGAAAGGGCGCTCTTGAGTCCCGTCTCGCTGGCCAGAGGGAAATAGAGACCACTCACATTCTCGGGTCCGCGTAACGCGAAGGTCCCGTTTTCGTCTAAAAATTTTATCTGTTCCACCATATTACCTCCCAAAATTACGGTTTCTTCTGATAGACCCGTACATATTCCACCTCAAACGCGGCGTGCGCGAAGTCGGTCGTCCCGTCCGGGTATCCCACCCAGCTCCCACCCACGGCCAGGTTCAGGATGAGGTACATGTCGTGGTGAAAGGGGGCGGAGGGCCACTGAACAGCCTGGTGGAACAGCCTGCCGTCCACATACCAGCGGATCACCTCCGGCTCCCACACCAGGGCAAAGTTGTGAAACTCCTCCGAAAAATCCCCCTGGGGCAGGGTTACGGTCCCCTGGTTCTGCTCGTGGGGCAGGCCATAGTGGAGGGTGCCGTGGTTCGTCCTGGTCTGGTCCCCTTTGATTTCCATCATGTCAATCTCCCCGCACACCGGCCACTGGCCGTATTTGTCCTCATCGGTGGTCATCAGCCAGAAGGCGGGCAGAAAGCCCTTCCCCTTGGGTACCTTCAGCCGGGCCTCGAACAGGCCATAGGTAAAGTCATGCCTGTACTGTGTGGAAACGCGCCCGGAGGTGTAGGAGACCTTTCCGTCCTTGTGGACTGTCTTGACTGGACGGATCAGCAGTCTGCCGTCCCTCAAAAAGATGTTCTCCTCAGAGTCCGCATACTCCTGCCATTCCTCATTGACCCAGCCCGGCTCGTGCAGCTCCACATTCCAGCGGCTCCGGTCCAGCGCCGGGCCGTCGAAATTGTCCTCAAAGACCAACTTGTATCCTTTATAGGAAAGTATTTCGTTCACTTCATTCCGCCTCCTCGCGGTGTTTCAAAAATTCTGTTTAGATAAAAGGAGTTCACCCAGGCCCCCGCCGCGAAGCCAAACAGCAGCCAGAAGGCGAACACCACCCCCAGCGAAGGTGGGATCAGCAGGCAGAGCAGAAGGGGCAGCAGATTGACTGTGGTCAGGAGAAAGGTGACCGGCAGATTGACCAGAGAAAGCCGGACAGCGTTGTTCAGATGCCTGGAAAAGGTATTCTCAAAGCGGGCCAGCAGAGGGAACAGCCAGGACAGCAGGGCTGTCAAAAGAATGGTGATAATTGCCAACAGAACAAACAGCGTTGGCGGCATGAGCAGCGTCTCGGCGTAGAGCGCGGCGCGAAGAATCGCCAGCAGGGTCATATCCAGAAACAGCAGGATGGTGGCCGAAAAGGATGGCAGGAAGTTTTCCCTCAGCGCCCGCAGAAAAGCCTTGACTGGAGCGTAGTCCTGCCCCCGAATCATTTTCAGCGTGACGGTGTACAGGGACGTGACCGCCGCCCCGGAAAAGGCAATGGTTACGCAGGAGAGAACAAACATGATATTCAAAAACAGCAGGTCACATGTTTTTGTTAAAAAGCGAATCAAAAGACTGTCTGGCTGAAACATTTCTGTGTCCCCCCTTCTGTCTTTAGTTATTTTATCTTAATCGGGCCTTCCTATATATCAGTGTAATATCAAAAATATTAAAATCATTTCAAGTTCAGTTTACACCAGCGTACTGACTCTGATTATCTCCGCTTTTAGCGGCAGGACTCGCCCTGGATGTCCATGGTAAATTCAGTCATACGCCCCTCGTCATATCTGGACAAATTCGGATGGCATCAACGGGAAAGCAATCACTTTCCCCTGTTCCAGCGGAACATTTTCCGCATCCATCGTCTGTTTCAATGTAAATTGCCGGTAGTGCCGAGGATTGACAACCATGTCCTTCTCCCCCTTCGTTTGGCCCCGGTACGGCCGGCGCAGGATAGGCTTGAAACCATAGAATCGCGCGGATGAAGATTGTGAGATTACCACAAAAAAATCAAAATAAGGAAAGAAATTTGTAAAGCCCGATTGCTTTTCCCGGTGGCAGATGGTATAATGGACAAGATTCCAGGCTGAGCCTGTGGAGGGTAGGCCTGGCAAACGTTAGGCGTGCAGAAAGGAGCCTATTTTATGAAAAAAAGACTGTTTCGCAAAGTCCTCTCCCTACTCACGGCCGCCGCTCTGGTATCCAGCCTGAGCATCACCGGTTTTGCGGCGGACAGCGCCCTGACCCGCGCTGAGATGGCCGCCCTGCTGGTGGAGGGCGCCGGCCTGAGCGGCCAGGTTGCCAGCTACGCGGCAAAGACCAGCGCCTTCCAGGACGTTGCCGAGGGCAGCGCCTACGAGGGACACATCAACCTGGCCTATGAAAAGGGCCTGGTCAGCGGCACCGGCGGCAATTCCTTCAGCCCCGACACCCCCGCGACCCAGCTGGAAGCCGCCTCCGTCCTGCTGCGGTACGCCAAGGTCCCCGGCGCGCTGCTGGAGAGCTGGCCGCGGGACTACGCCGGTATGGCCTTCAACGCCGGACTGATGGAGAAGGACGCCTCCGGCAATTCCATCAGCAAGGCGGAGTTCCAGACCATGCTGGACAAGGCCAACGCCATGGCGGGCAAGCCCTACATCGGCATCACCTGGAAGAGCGACGCGCAGAATTATGACTCCTTCAAGGCCGTTATCCGGGCCGCCGGTGGCATCCCCGTGGAGCTGGACCAGGTGACCAGCAACGTGGTGGGCTACGACGCCAACGGCGCGGTCCAGGCGGAGTACCTGGAGGCCTCCGGAATGCTCAAGCAGAGCTACGCCGACCAGATCAAGGCCAAGGATCTGTCCAAGAGCAACGCCTCCAACGTGATGCGGGCCATCGACGGCGTGTTCTTCACCGGCGGAGAGGACATCAGCCCCTCCCTCTACGCTCAGCCCCAGAAGGAGGCCAACCACGGTGAGGAGATCAACGCCACCCGCGATATCTCCGACTACACCCTCATGGCCTACTGCTTCGTCAACGATGTGCCTACCTTCGCCGCCTGCCGCGGCATGCAGATGATGAGCGTTGTTTCCGGCAGCGGCTTCATCCAGGATATCCCTGACTTCTACAAGGCAAAGGGCAAGGACGACGGCGATACCCACCGCATGCCTCCCGACGCTCCCAACCGCACCTACGCCCGCCACTCGGTAGACGTGCTCACCACGGAATCCCGCTGGCTGTACGACGTAGTGGGCGGCGACAAGCTGGACAACGTCTCCTCCTGGCACCACCAGGGCCTTGAGCCCGACAGCCTGAAGGGCACCGACCTGACTATGGTGGCCAAGTCCACCGTAGACGGCCTGGACATCGTGGAAGGCGTGGAGAAGCAGGGCCAGACCTTCTGCCTGGGCGTGCAGTTCCACCCTGAAAACGACTGCGCCCTGGCGATCTATCAGAACAAGCCCGAGGCCGCCCTGTGCGATCTGGATATCTGCCTGACCTTCTTCGAGACGCTGGTGGGCTATGCCGCGGATAAGCCGGTCATCGGCATCTCCTGGGGCGGCGATCCTGCCGACTATGTGGATATGCAGGACATCGTCCGTAACGTGGGCGGCGTAGTCACCCACATCCCCCAGCTTACCAGCAAGGAGGACGCGGTCAACGCCCTGAAGCGGCTGGACGGCGTCATTGTCACTGGCGGCGAGGACATCAACCCCGACCTCTACGGCGAGGAGCACAGCCCCCTGCTGGAGGACAACAACGAGTACCGCGACCTGCGGGACACCTCCGACTACAACCTGATCCAGGCGGCGGTTGAGGGCGACAAACCTATGCTGGCCATCTGCCGCGGCATGCAGATGTTCAACGTGGCCCGCGGCGGCGGTCTGATCCAGGACCTGCCCACTTACCTGGAAAAGAGCGACGAGGAGTACAAGGTCCATCGCAACCGGCCCGAGTGGGCCCGCCATAACGTCGGCGTGGAGAATGGCTCCAAGTGGCTGGAGGACATCGTGGGCGGCGCCTCCCTGAAGGACGTGGCCTCCTGGCACCATCAGGTCGTCAATCCTGAGCGGGTGGGCGAGGGCCTGACGGTAGTTTCCTACGGCCCCGACCAGGTGATTGAGGCCGTGGAATATCAGGCCAACACCTTCGCCCTGGGCGTTCAGTTCCACCCCGAGGCCGACGCCTTAGGCGGCGCGGACGCAGTGTGCGACCCCGCTGTCGCCGCCAACTTCTTCCGTGCCCTGGTTCAGCACGCCAGATAAACAGTTTTAACGCTTTTAATAGAGGTTCCCTGTTTCCTTGGAAACAGGGAACCTTTTTCATATGATCTCCAGATAGGCCTTGAGGTAGTCGACGCGCTCACCATCCTCCGCCGCGGAGCACAAATACTGGGCCAGCAGATATCTGGTGCCGTAGTAATTTTGAATCTGCTCCAGGGTCCGCAGCACGTCGCTCTCATAGCCGCGATCCACTTTTTCTCGAATGAGAAAGGTGAGAAAGCGGGACGCCGGGTCTTTCCGCCACAGGGGGCATCCGCTGTCCGGTTCAGGCGGCAGGATAATGCCCCGCGCCTTGCGGCTGATATTCCGGGTATCGAAGTAACGCACATAACGGGTGGGGTCCTGGGCGTACAGGCGTAGCTTATCCTTCTCCTGATACTCAAAAGGAAATACCATCTGAAACGGGACATTCTCTATCCCATAGCCCCGCTCCTTCAGCCGCCGCACCTCCTCCAGCTGCCGGAGCTGGTTTTGAGCGCGTTGATACATCTGGCTGTAGGCCTGGATTTTTTCCTCCAGTTGCAGCTGGGTGCTCTGGAGCTGGCAGGCGTACTCCTCCAGCGTATAGGAGCCCATCGCCCCCACCCGGGACACCGGGATGCCCAGGTTCCGGAAGAACATGACATCGGCGATCTCCGCCAGATTGTGCACCGTGTAGCGCCGGTAGCGGTTTTTCCCTTTTCCCACCGAGAAAAGCCCCTTCTCCTCCCAGAAGCGGAGGGTCGCGGTGGGAACGTTGAGCAGCCGTGAAATATCTCCAATTGAAAAAACGTTTCTCGTCATAGCGATTCCTCCAAAATTTTTATTGATTATAACAAATTTCCCCTTGACATTCAAGTTACTTGAATGTGTACAATTTGTTAAGAAGCGCGCTGTAACGTCCAACATGAAACGGTGAGAGAAGGAAAGGAGCGGCTATGGAAACAAAAAAGAAATTCCAATTCAAAATGCCCCATAACTACGTAATTCTGATTTCTATTATGGCGCTGATGCTGGTTTTGACCCACATCATCCCCGCCGGCGAGTATCAGCGGGTGGAGGACCCGGTCTCCGGGCGCATGGTGGTCGTCCCCGGCTCCTACGAGACGGTGGACGTGGAGGCCCCCGGCTTCTTCGACCTGTTCCTGGCTCTGGAGCAGGGCTATGTAGAGGCCGCCGACATTATGTTCCTGATTATCTTCGCCTACGGCTTTGTCTACGTGCTGACTAAAAACGGCACGATGGACGCGGCCCTGGGCACCATGGTAAAGAAGGTGGGCAACCGGGTGCAGCTGCTCATCCCGATTACCATGCTGATTTTGGGCCTTCTGGCCTCCACCATGGGCATCTATGAGGAGGTATACGGCCTGTTCCCGGTCTTTGTGGGAATTTTCCTGGCCCTAGGCTACGACTCGCTGGTCGGCGGCGCCACCATCTTCCTGGGGGTGTCGGTGGGCTACGCCGCCGGCACCACCAACCCCTATAATGTGGCGGTGGCTCAGGACGTGGCCGGCGTAGAGCTCTACTCCGGCATGTGGATGCGCTGGGTGATCTTTGCCGTATTCGAGCTGGTCGCTATCGTCTACCTGATGCTCTATGCCCGGAAGGTGAAGGCCGACCCTACCAAGTCGGTGCTCTACGGCGTGGACATCGACCAGGTGGAGCGCAAAAGCCTGGAGGACCTGAACGAGGTCAAGATGACCGGCCGGCAGAAGCTGTGTCTGCTGCTGTTCTTCGGCGTGATTGCCTTCCTGCTGTACGCGGTGCTGAACCTGGGCTGGTATGTGGATGAGATCTCCTCTCTGTTCCTGATGGCCATGGTGGCCGCCGGTATCCTCAGCGGCTACTCCGCCACCGAAATCTGCAAGACCTTTATTGAGTCCACCAAGTCCATGGTATCCTCCATGCTGGTGGTGGGCTTCACCCGCGGCATCACCATTCTGATGAAGCAGGGCTGCATCACCGATACCATCGTCTTTGGCCTGGTCAGCCTGCTGGAGGGCGCCAGCAAGTATGTGGCCGCCTACGGCATGCTTGTCGTCCAGAACCTGATTAAGTTCTTCATCAACGGCTCTACCAGCCAGGCTACCATCACGATGCCCATTATGGCCCCCACCGCCGAGCTGGTGGGACTGAGCAAGCAGATTGCCGTGATGGCCTATCAGTTCGGCAACGGCTTTGCCGACTTCTTCTGGCCCACCGGCTGCGCCCTGTGCTGCGGTTTGATGGGCGTACCCCTGAACAAGTGGTACAAATTTGCCACCAAGCTGTTCCTGATTTTCCTGGCCCTGGAGTTTGTGTTCATCACCATCGCGGTAGCTGTGGGCTACTGCTGACAAATTTATAAAAAATGGCAAAAGGGTATGGGGTTTCCCGTATCCTTCTGCCGCGTCTATGGAAGGAGTGTTTTTATGCTGATTCAAAACGGAAAAGTGCTGCTTTTTGAGGAGGGCGGTTTTGTTTCCAAGGATATCCGGGTGGAAAACGGCGTCATTCAAGAGATCGCGGCCGGTCTCCAACCCCAGGCGGGTGAGGACTGTTACGACGCGGCGGGCCGGTATGTGACCCCCGGCCTGATCGACGCCCACAGCCATATCTGCATCAGCGAGGAGGGGATGGGCGACATCGGGGACGACTGCTGTGACTACTCCAACGCCCTCACCCCGGAGCTGGAGGTACTGGACGGGCTGTACCCCTTCGACCGGGCGGTGGAGACCTCGGTGCGGGCCGGTGTCACCTGCGCCTGTGTCTGCCCGGGCAGCGATGGCGTGGTGGGCGGCGTGTCCTCTGTAATCCGTCTGGCCGGTTCGGTGGCCGACGAGATGCTGGTGCGCCGCTACGCCGCTATGAAGTGCAGCTTAGGGGAGAACCCCAAGACGGCCAAACACGGTTTTGCCTCCCGGATGGGGGTGGCCTGGCAGTTCCGCAAGTGTATGGAGGACGCCCTTGACTACCGCCACAACAAGGAGGAGGCCCAGGCCTCGGGCAGCTATTTCAGGAAGGACCGGGGCATGGAGCACATGCTGCTGACGCTGGAGAAAAAAATGCCCATTCACGTCCACGCCCACCGTTCCGACGACATCTGCACCGCGGTGCGTCTGGCCCAGGAGTATGACCTTGACATGGTGCTGGTTCACGGCACCGACGCTGTCCCCGTGGCGGACTATCTGGCTAAATTCCACTACCCGGTCATCGTGGGCCCTGGCATGACTCCCCGTTCCAAGCACGAGACCTGGGACAAGACTTTCGAGACCGCCGGTGTGCTCCACCGGGCTGGAGTGAAGGTGTGCGTCACCGCGGACCACGACGTAACCCCCCTCTACTTTCTGTCCACCTACGCCGGGCTGGCCGTAAAATACGGCCTGGATGAGCTGGAGGGGCTGAAGGCCGTCACCCACAACCCGGCTCAGATTCTGGGCGTGGACGACCGCAAGGGCCAGCTGAAGGCGGGCCTGGACGCGGACATTGTGGTCTGGTCGGCACACCCCTTCGCCTGCGAGGCCAAGCCGGACCAGGTATTTTTAGAAGGTGTACAAAAGCTGTGACAAGGGGCGCTGCCTCGATAAAGGAGCGGGATTGCCTTGAATAAGCTGAAAGACAGGCTGCTGCATATTAAAATACCCCACACCTACGTTCTGCTCACCATCATTTTGCTGACCGTTGTGGCAATGACTTGGGTGATTCCCGCCGGCGTCTACGACAGAGTGTTGGACGAGGCCAGCGGCAGGATGGTGGTAGCCCCCGAGTCCTTCCATTTTGTAGAGGGGGTCCGCCCCGGTTTCTTCGACATTTTTATGGCCCTCCAGCGGGGCTACGTCAGCGCGGCGAATATTCTGTTTTTGATCGTGTTTGCCTACTCCTACGTCTATCTGCTCACCGAGAGCGGGACCTTGAACAATTCCATCCAGGTTCTGGTGCGCCTTCTGGGGAAGCACACCCATTTGCTGATCCCGGTTTGCATGATCCTCTTTGGCCTGCTGGGGGCAACGCTGGGTATTTTCGAGGAAACTTACGGCCTTATTCCGGTGTTCATCGGAATCATGTCCGCCCTGGGCTACGACCCGCTGGTGGGAGGCTCGGTGGTCTATGTGGGGGTTGCCACCGGCTTCGCCGCCGCCTTGACCAACCCCTTTTCTGTGGGCATCGCCCAGAGCATAGCGGAGGTGCCCCTCAACTCCGGCCTGATGTACCGCGCGGTGGCGTTCGTGGTATTCCAGGGGGTATCCATTTGGTACGTCATGCGGTACGCCCGGAAGGTGAAAGACGACCCCGCCAAATCCGTTCTGTACGGTGAGCCCTACGAGGCGCAGATCCCCGCCCCCAAGGAGGGGCCGCGGGAGTTTACCCCGCGGCAGAAGCTGTGCCTGCTGCTGTTTTTCGTTACTATTGGAATCTTGCTTTACGGCACGACCCAGCTGGAGTGGTATATTGACGAAATCGCCGCGATGTTCCTGATGATGATGGTCATTACCGGAATTGTAGCCGGTTACTCCGCCACTCAAATCTGTCAGACCTTTATCGCCGCTACAAAAAGCGTGGTGCCCTCCATTCTGGTTATTGGTTTTACCAGAGGCATTCTGCTGACCATGCAGGACGCTATGATCTCCGACACCATTGTCTATGAGCTGGCCCGCCTACTGAACTACTCCAACAAGGCCCTCTCGGCGGTGGGGATGCTGGTGCTGCAAAATGTTATCAACTTCTTTATCACCGGTTCTTCCAGCCAAGCTACCATCACCATGCCGATTATGGCCCCGGTGGCTGACATCGTTGGCCTCAGCCGGCAGACAGCCGTGCTGTGCTACTGCTTTGGCGACGGCTTCTCTGATATGTTTTGGCCTACTGCCTGCACTTTGGAGTGTGGCCTGATGGGGGTGTCTATCAATAAGTGGTACCGGTTTATCGGTCCGCTGTTCATTATCATGATCGTTCTGCAAGTATTTTTTACGATACTCTCGGTCTATATTTATTGACCTTATTGAAGTATTGCTAATTTTTCCCTGAATGCGTTTTAAGCTATTTCACGATCTTCAACAAGCTGTTCGGTACTCATGTCTGCCAAATTTTACCAAAAAAGCCGACAATCCCTTTTTTCTGACTTTTTTGTTCCGTGTAAGAATCGTGACACCGAGCTAGGGAGGCCCAAACATTAGAGAATCTCGACAGATTGGGCGAAACAGAAAACTTTATCGCAAAAGTGTTAAGCCTCGCGGGCTACCCCGACGTTGACAACGCGGGCATCGTCTCTGGCTACAGCGATGGCACCTACGGCGCCCTTGGAAACACCCCGCAGCCTGACAGCATCCCAAGGGTGTCAATGGCCAGGAAACGGCGGCTTTCACTATGGACCTTTACGGCCGCGTTACCGCCCAAATGCGCCGTGATAGCGCCAGCCGCGTGGAGCGGTTCATTCAGTCGGTTTCCGCTTAAAAGTCAATAAGGGAAAACGCTCTTTCTGGTATGAGAAAACCCCCAAAGCCTTGTGGCTCTGGGGGCTAATGGTGGACGATACAGGACTTGAACCTGTGACCTCCCGCACGTCAAGCGGATGCTCTACCAGCTGAGCTAATCGTCCGAACAGCAAAAATTATTATACTTACAGAGAGGGTGTTTGTCAATAGGAAAATTCAACTTTTTGTGTTTTCTGGAGAAATTCTGTGGGATGGATAAATTTAAAAATCATGGTGAAATGTTCCTGGGAGTGTGGTATAATAAAACCAGCGTTGAACCCATTCTTTCACAGGAGGAATGTTCCATGTTAAAACTTGATCTCTCCAAGCTGAAGGGCTTCATCCCAGAGGACTATCTGACCTCCCGGCAGGACCGACTGGCCAAGGCGGCTGAGATGGTGGCCGCTCACACCGGCCCTGGCGGGGATTTCACCGGCTGGGTGACTCTGCCCCGGGACTACGACAAAGAGGAGTTCGCCCGGATTCAGGCGGCGGCCAAAAAGATTCAGAAGCAGTCCCAGGCGCTGGTGGTCATCGGCATTGGCGGGTCCTATCTGGGGGCCCGGGCGGTTATTGAGCTGCTGCTGAGCCAGAACTATAACCTGAAAAAGAAGGACACCCCCGACATCTTTTTCGCCGGCAACGGCCTGTCCACCGACTATCTGCTGGAGCTGATTGACCTCATTGGCGACCGGGACTTCTCCGTCAATGTGATTTCCAAGTCGGGCACTACTACCGAACCCGCCGTGGCTTTCCGCATTTTCAAGGCCTTGCTGGAGAAGAAGTACGGCAAGGAGGGGGCCAGGGAGCGTATCTACGCCACCACCGACAAGGCCCGGGGAGCCCTGAAGGGTCTGGCTGACGCCGAGGGCTACGAGGAGTTCGTGGTGCCTGACGACGTCGGCGGACGCTTCTCTGTGCTCACCGCCGTGGGTCTGCTGCCTATCGCGGTCTCCGGCATCGATATCGACGCGCTGATGGCCGGCGCCCGCCAGGCCATGGAGGAGCTGTCCGTCCCCGGCCTGGACAACCCAGCCTGGCAGTACGCCGCCGCCCGTCACGGCCTATACCAGAACGGCAAGAGCATTGAGGTGCTGGCCGGCTATGAGCCCCGGTTCCGCTTCTTCGCCGAGTGGTGGAAGCAGCTCTACGGCGAGAGCGAGGGCAAGGACGGAAAGGGCCTGTTCCCCGCCAGCGTGGAATTCACCGCCGATCTGCACTCCATGGGCCAGTACATTCAGGACGGCGAGCGCCTGATGTTTGAGACAGTGGTGAAGTTCCTGCCGGACGGCGAGTACGCCATCCCTGACGATCCCGCCAATGTGGACGGCCTGAACTTCCTGTCCGGCAAGCCCCTGGCCTTTGTGGCCGAGCAGGCCATGCGGGGCACCATTCTGGCCCATGTGGACGGAGGCGTGCCCAACGTGCTGCTGGAGCTGCCCCAGATCAGCGCGAAGAGCGTGGGTTATCTGATTTACTTCTTCGAGTATGTCTGCGGTCTGTCCGGCCACCTGCTGGAGGTCAACCCCTTTAACCAACCCGGCGTGGAGGCCTATAAGAAGAATATGTTCGCCCTTTTGGGCAAGCCCGGCTATGAGGATCTGAAGGCCGAGCTGGAGGCCAAACTGTAAAACCGGTCAAGGCGTCCCCCGGCAGGGGACGCCTCTTTTGACCTTAGCAAAAAATTCACAATAAATAAGTTGAAAAAAACACCGGGATATGATAGAGTGTTATAAACAGAGGGAAACCCCGATGTCAAAACGAGAAGGAGTGATACACATGATTCGCGTTATCATGGGCAAGAAGGGCTCCGGCAAGACCAAGAACGTGATCGAGATGATCAATAACGCCGTTCAGACTGAGCACGGCAATGTGGTCTGCATTGAGAAAGGCAACAAGCTGACCTTCGACATCCATTACCACATCCGCCTGGTGGAGGCCAGCGAGTACGACATCGCCAACTACACCGCCCTGAAGGGCTTTATCAGCGGTATGTACGCCGGCAATTACGACATCACCCATGTCTTTATCGACAGCCTGACCAAGATCGTGGGCGGCGACTGCGATAACGAGACCGAGAAGTTCCTGGACTGGCTGAGCAAGTTTGCCGAGCGCCACAACATCAAGTTCACCATTACCATCAGTGACGACGAGTCCCTTGCCCCGGAAGGCGTGAAAAAGTTTTTCTGATCTGGAATCCTCAACGGCTCCCCGCCTGCGCGGGGAGCCGTTTTTAACTTGGCGTGGGGGAGCGCCGTATGAGTACAATAAAGCGGGACGAAATAGAACATATTTTCTATTTTTGCTCTTGACATTTGAAGAAGAATCGAGTATGCTAAACACAGTTATGGAACTAACGTTCTATAACTGTGTTTTTTGATCCGCCGCTGTGGAGAGGCAAAAAAACCGGCATCCCTGAGCGGGACACCGGTTTTCTGGTGGAGGAGGGTGGATTCGAACCACCGAAGCGAAACGCAACAGATTTACAGTCTGCCCCCTTTGGCCACTCGGGAACTCCTCCATATACAGTTGGAGCTGGTGGACGGATTCGAACCCCCGACCTGCTGATTACAAATCAGCTGCTCTACCGGCTGAGCTACACCAGCATGTACGACTGTCCAACAGCAAGCGATATTATAACAAAGAAAGGCTGGGATGTCAAGTAGAAATCAAAAAAAATTTTATGCCGCCGCTCCGGGACAGCCAGGCCGAAGGGCCGGCCTGGTTCTGCCCGAAATGCGGCGGGGAGCAGTACCGCTTTGACCGGGGCGGGAGCCGGCGGGGACGGCGCCTGTGCGCCCTGTGTTTACGCTTTCTTGAAACAGAGGAGGGATTGCCATGACCCTGGCGGAGCTGTCGCTGGAGTATCGGGCCCACGCCCACGCGCTGGACCTGCGTATCTGCCAGCTGGAACATAAGCTGGACCATACCACAAATGTGGACAAGCGCTGTCAGCTTCAGGACCGGATCCGGATGCTGTCCGCCATGCTGCGGGAGGCCCGGGAGCTGGCTGTGCTGACTGAGCGCTATTATGACAGGGGGTATCGCCGGAATGCCAAATACACGATATAGAAAGGGCAAGCTGTACGCCGCCGACATGGCCATGTACAGCCGGCAGATTCAATCGGACAACAGCCAGGAGATCAGCCGCCTGAAGCGGAACCTGATCCGCGCCCTGCGGGAGGATGTTACCGCCAAGCAGCGGCAGATGATGCTGCTCTATTACGCCGAGGGGAAGAATATGCGGGAAATCGGCGAGAGCATGGGGGTGGACAAGTCCACCGTCTCCCGCACCATCAAGCGGGGCGAGCGCCGGCTCCAGCGCTGCCTGCGCTACGGCGCCGAGGCCTATCTGCGCAATATGGACGACCTGTAAACAGGACAAGCCCCCAGCCGGTCTTCCGGTTGGGGGCGGTCTTCTTCGCTTAACTAATTTGCCCCGTCGGGGAGCAGGTGAGGGAGGTACTAATGGGAATGCTTCTGTAAACACTGTGGGTAAGCGTTGCGGTAAGAGTCGCGGTACCTCCAGACTTTGAAATGTTTTCACTGCCGTAGGACCAGCCGTCATAGGTAGTGTGTGAGCTGTCGGTGCCGGATACCCACGCGGTTTTGCCGTCGTAACCAAATGTGACGGACAGTGTAACATCGGCGATCACTTTACCGTTATTTTTTGCAGAAATAGACCTATCTGCCCGTCTACCACTGCCGCGAAGTATGGAATCATAAATAGTGGTAGTGCTCTCAATCTCAAAATCACCGAGTTCAGTATGTATTACACCGGTTTCCTGATAGACATCAGGCGCGGCATAAGCAGACGGGATCATCAATCCCGCCATCAAAACACGAGATAACAGAAACGACATTTTTTCATCATGTTCCCTCCGTAAACTCACGATAAATAATGGTTGTTTCGGTTACTTCTACATCTAGGGTTATGCTCCAAAAGTAAACAAACCAAGCGCTGACGCAGATCAGCGCGGCGGCCAGAACCGCGACACATCCGCGCGAAAGGAATTTTTTGCGTTTCCGGTAGCGCTCCAGCGCCTCGGGTTCCAGGGTCTCCAGCAACTCCCGGGCCAGCTCCTCCGGTTTGCCCAGGTAGCCGGCCAGCTCCTCCCGAGTGGCGTCAGGCTTTTCCCGAACAAACTCCTCCGCCATGCGGCGGGTCTGGCTCAGAAAAGGCTGCGGAGGGGTTTGGGGCAGTCCAGCAACCGCTCCAAACTCTGGAAATAGACCGACATCCCCATACCAACGTTTTCCACACTGCCCGCCTCCTTTACTCAAGCTCCAGGACGCGGGCCAGTGCTGTGGTGTATCGTTTGTATTCCGCGATGATCGCGTCCAGATAGACGGACCCGGCGTCGGTGATGGCAAAATAGATACGGGTGCGGTTGTCCTCGCTGATCTCCTTGCCGTGCTCCCGAATATATCCGTTCTCCTCCAGACGGTAGATGGAGATATACAGGGTGTTGAACGTGATCTCACCGCCGCTGCGCTCCTCAATGGCGTTCATCATCTCGTAGGTGTACATGGGCCTTTCGCGCAGCAGATGCAGAACCATCATCTCCGTGGTGGCCTTTTTCAGAGAGATTACCGTGTTCGCGGGGCTTCCGCTGATTTTTTCCTTTTTTGCCATAACGCATATCACACCGTTTTGTCAAATATAGTTTTATTATATGGAAAAAAATATTATTTGTCAAGTACATTCAGCATTAACAAATAAGAAGCGTTGTCTTATAACGCGGAATATCGGGGGGAGTGATTTCCCGATTGAAAGGAGAGATGCGTCATGGTCAGAGTTTAGCGGCCCGCTGTGCGGTCAAAGAACAGTGATTCTTGAAAAAAATGTTCATCAACATTACTACTATAGAAAGGAAAAGACTTAATCATGAAAAAATTATTTTCGTTGCTTTTAGGGCTTGTTTGAAAAGGAGCTTTCCTCGAAAGGCAAGGTTAAGCAAGCGTCCGGCCGGTTTTGCGCCGGCCGAACGCTTTTTTGTTACTCCTCGATTTTCAGCCCGTGATCCCGGGCCAGGGCGGCGATGCCGCGGTCGTACGTGGCCTCCCCCTCCTTGGAGAAGAAGCAGCCGGGGACCTCATCGTTGTGGGCCCGGTGGTGGGCCACGCAGGCGCAGCATTTGCCGTGGCGGGGACAGTCATAGGTACATGGGCAGGGGCGGGTGTTATCACAGGACATAGGTGATTCCTCCAGTTTGTTTTTATAAGCCCAAAACCCGGGTGGCGATGGCGAAATAGACCAGCAGGGACAGGGCGTCCACCACGGTGGTGATGAACGGGGAGGCCATCACCGCCGGGTCGAAACCCAGGCGCTTGGCCAGCATGGGCAGGGTGCAGCCGATGAGCTTGGCGACAATGATGGTCAGGAAGATGGTCAGCGCCACCACCAGGGCCACGGTGGCGTCCTTCCGGTCCACCAGCATCACCTTGACGAACACCACCGCCCCCAGGGTGAGAGCGCACAGCGCGGCCACCCGCAGCTCCTTCCAGATCACCCGAGGGCAGTCGGCGAACTCCACATCCCCCAGAGACATAGCGCGGATAACGGTGACGGACGCCTGCCCGCCGGAGTTGCCTCCGGTGTCCATCAGCATGGGGATGAACAGGGTGAGGGCGGCGTTGGCGGCCAGGGCCTCCTCGAAAAAGCCCAGAATGGTGCCGGTGAAGGTGGCGGAAATCATCAGCAGCAGCAGCCAGGGGATACGGTGCTTCCAGGTTTCCACCACGCCGGTCTGAAAATAGGGCTTGTCGGTGGGCAGGATGGCGGCCATTTTTTCGATATCCTCGGTGGCCTCCTCCTCCATTACGTCCATGGCGTCGTCCACGGTGATGATGCCCACCAGGCGGTCCTCCCCGTCCACCACGGGCAGGGCGGTCAGGTCGTATTTGGAAAAGAGCTGGGCGACCTCCTCCTTGTCCTCGTGGGTGGTGACGGACACCACGTTGGTCTCCATAATGTCGCTGATCCTGGTCTCATAGGCGGACAGGAGCAGCCGCTTCACCGTCACCACCCCCTGGAGCACCCGGCCGGCGGTGACGTAGCAGGTATAGACCGTCTCCTTGTCCAGGCCCACCTTGCGGATGCGGGCGAAGGACTCCTCCACCGTGTTGTTGGGGTGGAGGTAGACGAATTCCGTGGTCATCAGCGACCCGGCGGAGTCCTTGGGATAGTTGAGAAGCTGGTTGATCTGGGCGCGGGTGGTGGCGTCGGTGTTGCGCAGGATACGAGATACCAGATTGGCGGGCAGGTCCTCGATCAGGTCCACCGTGTCATCCAGATACAGCTCGTCCAGCACCTCCCGCAGCTCCCTGTCGCTGAGGGCGGCGATCAGCTTTTCCTGGTCCTCCTCCAGATAGGAAAAGACCTCCGCCGCCAGGGCCTTGGGCAGCAGGCGGAACACCAGAAGCTCCTGGTCCACCTCCAGCTCATCCAGGAACTCGGCGATGTCCACCTCGTTCATCTCGATGAGGATTTCCCGCAGGGCGCGGAATTTCCTCTCTCTGACCAGCTCCATCAGCTGGTCAAGCTCGTAGTTGTCGTGCATGATGTGCTTCCCCCTTTCGGTTTTCTCAAAGGGGCACGAAAAACCACAGGCGTGCCATGCCCCTCCGGGCGCGGCTGGCCTGTGGCTGCGCATGACAAGGAGAAGGACGCGCGTCCTTCCGGATCAGTTCCGGCGGCGCGTCAGGGACACAACCCGGCCCCGGCCCGCCGCCCCCCGTTCGTGGCAGCTCTCCTTCGTGCCTTCGCGGCGTCTTCGGCCTTCCATGCTGGGTCCCACTTCCTTCCTGGATAATATTTACGGATTCTTTACATCCTATGCCATTGTAGCATATTTCGCTCCGGATTGCAAGCGGATTGACCAAACCGGAGGCGTCCGTTATAATAAACGCGAGAGGACGGTTAACCGGGTCCAAGCCGGTTAGCGGTCGATCTTCCTACAAGTTTATAGCTTGAGAAAATGCCGCTTCCTTTTTGAACTGTGGGGGGCGGCTACTCTTTTTCAGGAAAAATACCGCCTGAAAAATCGGGTTCCCACTAAAAAACTGCTTGCGTATTTCCAGAATATGCGCTACAATGAGGACACGAGGCAAATAAAGGCAAGGCGCGGGGGACTGGCCCTCCCCCACGCCTCTATGCGGGAGAACCAACCTCCTACACAACAGCATTGCTGCGCCAGCCCTCATTATATCGGAAACGCCGTCGTTTTACAAGAGGCGGTTTTATGGGGTTTGTGTCTGACATATGCGGTGTGGGATTTGATATCCTGCGCCGCTTTCGTTTGTCTCGGCGGAAAACGTCCCGGAGGGCCGCAAGTTCCCGCCCTCCGAGGGCAATGCCGCTGAGAGTTCCCCCAAAAATAAAATGAGAGGAAGGAAACACATGAAAAAGAAAACCCTGTCCCTCGCGCTGGCCCTGGTGATGTGCTTGGGCCTGACCGTCCCCGCCTTTGCGGCGCAGGAGGATTATTTTTCCAAAAATGGCCTGACCGTGCTGCCGGAACCGCCGAAAGACCAAGTAGCCTTCAGCTTTGTCAACTATGACAACACCGTGGAGAAGGAAAACGCCTACTTCAAGGTGGAGCAGGGGAAGTGTAATGTGGAGGGTATCAGCGTGAATTCCTCAAACAAGGATGGTTATCAGACCATTACATTGACAATGCGGTACGGCATGTTCGTGACCCGAGCGCCGGAGATGGATCAGATGCTTCTGCTGGGCTGCAGCGCCACCGACGGTCTTTACGACTACTATACCGGCCAAGAGCTTCGTACGGGCTATCTGAGCGGTAATTCATCAGCCAGCAATACGATCCAAGTGACCTATGGCGGTAAGACTTATGACCTTGAGTACGATAAGAACGCAGAATGGAATCAGGAAGAATGGTATTATGATGAAGAGAGCGGCCGTATGGTTTCTCCTTTCTCCTGCCGTATGATTTATACCATCACCGCTCCAATTGACTATGATGGCTTGGTTTGCTGCATAGGAAACAGGACCAGCTTAGTGCTGGATGATTCAGATGACGCCGCCATCAGCTACGCCGACAACGAGAACAATCCCGTTTACTTCCGGTTCGGCCCCAAGGCCGCCGGGCAGCCTGTCACCCCCACCCAGCCGGAAACTCCCACCGCGCCCACTGTGACCGTGGAGAACATCCCCGCCAGCGGCACGGCGGTGGCCAGCACCCAGACCGTCACCGTGGACGGCAAGAAGGTGGAGTTCCAGATGTACGCCCTGGTGGACGCCAGCGGCAACGGCACCAACTACATCAAGCTCCGGGACATGGCTCAGGTTCTAAACGGCACCAAGGCGCAGTTCTCTGTGGGCTATGACGGCACCATCTCCCTGACCACCGGCAGCGCCTACACCTCCACCGGCACCGAGATGTCCACCCCCTTCTCCGGCGACCGGAGCTACACCGGCGGAGCGCGGACGGTGAAGATCAACGGCTCCAACGTAGACATGACCGCCATCACCCTCCTGGACGACGCGGGGGGCGGCTACAACTACTTCAAGCTCCGCGACCTGGGCAAGGCCCTGGGCTTCAACGTGGGCTACTCCAACGAGCGGGGCGTCTTTATCGAGAGCGACAAGCCCTACGCGGGTTAACATCAAAAAAGCGGCCGGAGCTCCGGCCGCTTTTCTTTATTCCCAAGTAACCTGAGCCGAGGTGCTGACAATGTTGATGTAGCTGGGACCCGGGGCCATATAGAGCGCTTGACCGGACGAATCCAGGAAGAAGAACTGGTCTGTCCGCTTGTCCCGGCTCCAGGTGATCTCATAGAGCTGCCCGTTCCGGAGGAAAAGGCCGTCTCCCGCGCCGGTGGTGCGCACGCTCATCCGTCCGGCGGCGTCGCCGGGGATCAGGCCCACGTCGGTATACAGCACAAAGACGTTACTCACCCCAACCGGTTCGTTGGTCGCGCCGTCGATGTAGGGGATATCCTCGCCGTCCAGATTCTGCCGGATAAAATACTGTTCCGCGTCGGGATCATATGTGAAATAACCTGTCTTGTAGTTGGAGAAGGGAACCGTCAGCTTGACAGCCGGCGTGCCTTCGCCGGAGGGCTGGCCGCTGAATGACCACCAGTCCGCCTCATAGTCCTCCTCGCGCTCCAGACGGAACCGGCTGGGCATCTGCTCCAAAATCTTTTCGCTGGAGGTGAACAGAGAGTGCTCCAGCCCGGCGGCCTGCCGCCGCTCCGGGTCCCGCCAGCACATATCGCCGTAGGGGCCGTTTACAAAGTCGATGTTGGTGACCCCCCAGGCGCTGAAGGCCTCATAGGCCTGGGGACTTCCGCCGGCATGGATGTAAATGGCGTCGTGGCCCAGAGCCAGGCTGACATAGTAGTCCCGGGCGGAACGGATACTGCCCAGCTCTCCAACCCCCTCCAGATCCTGGTAGACCCCCATGATCCGGGTGATGCCGCCCTCGGCTACCACCTCATAGAGCACGTCCGCCTTGGACACCCCAATCTGGGGCAGGGCCTTTTTCAGGTTATTGAACATCACGGCGACCGGCCTCTTCCCGCTGATATCCTCATAGAGCCCCTCGCCGGTCAGGGGGTTGGCGTAGGGGTACACCGGGTCCTCCTCCACCGGGGCGATCGCCGAGACGGCGGGCCCATCCGGAATCGAGGCGCTGCCCGGCGCGGAAGAGGACGCCTCCCCGTTCTCCTTCCCCCCGCAGGCGCACAGCAGAGCCAGTGTCAGGCCGGACAGCAGCAGTATTCCCCATCGTCTTTTGTTCATCTGGAATCCCTCCAATCGTACCTCCTATCATACGACATCAGTTGTGGAAAGTCAACAAAAACTGCGGAGGACACCGATCAGGAATGACCGCACGCCTGCGGCCTTCCCGACGACCCGCCGCTTTATATATAATCTCTTTTATTTGTTGTTGACAATTAAAAGTTTATGTGTTATCATTTATTTGCCACTAATCACCATCCCATACCACCGGGGGCACGAAAGGAGCAGGCCAATGGGCTAGTCAGTTCACACTAGTTATCCACGATGGTAGAGACTATGTTATGACGGAACGGTGAAATATAGAATAAAATAAGGAGTAATTAAGATGAAAAAACTATTGAGTATCATACTGGTATTAGCCTTGAGTTTGCCGCTATGTACTTCGATATACGCAAGCAATGCAAATACATTGGATCCTTCACAAGTCTATGCTAGGTATGCACCTGAGTTGGCTGAGTGGAACGAGGATAAAATCAGGAGCCTTTCTGAAGAGGAAATCAATACATTATTTGAAGATATCTTCTCTGTCAGTACATATGATGTTCCTGAAATTGATTCATACACAGCACTAATTAACCTGTCAAATTTTTATAGGTTTATGGAAGAAAATGTTGAATTAGTTCCGCAAAGTGTTGTGTCGAAATCGAATTCTACAAATTCCAATTTATCCAGTTATGCTGGTAATATTGGTGTTAGTTGGAAGAGAGACTATGATAAGTCTCCCTTATCGCTAACTGAAATAACAAATAATTGGTGGACATTATCTGTATCATATGCTACTCGAACTCAGGCGCTAGTGCTTGGCGCAGGAAAGGATAAGACTGTTATAGACAATATGTCAGCATATTTAGCAGGTGAAATAACTATTAATGCATTAAAGAATAAAATTGCAATACTGGCTGGATTACAAGATATTCCGTTATTGTTAACTGGTCTTTTAATCGGTTATACATATAATACATTAT
The DNA here is from genome assembly GCA_910575265.1 of Oscillospiraceae bacterium. Classification (GTDB taxonomy): domain Bacteria; phylum Bacillota; class Clostridia; order Oscillospirales; family Oscillospiraceae; genus Lawsonibacter. The sequence continues at coordinate 44,767 of CAJTEA010000003.1, read as the reverse complement.
TTGATGTGTTTAGCAATTATGAAAGAAATATCATTTTTAATTATGGGCTTAAAATGAAAGATGCTCAACTTCTTGCAATAAACTTTATTTGGACAGGAACATCCTTCATCAACGATTACGAAATAATTAGTGTTTCGTATAAAATGAGCGGACAAAACATAACTTATAACAATATCCCTAATCCTATTCCGGCTTATTATGGCTTCTGGGAGAAGGATAATCTGATTGTTTAGAAAAAATGAAATACTTTTTTGCTTTTTTTAATAAACCGAACGTGCGGCTTCTGTGTACTTGGCTGGGTTTTACATGGGCGCGTTTTTGCGTATTCTTTATTACGTTTTGGTGGCTTGACAACCACAAAATATTCCAGCTTCTTGGGGTGTGTCTGTTTGTGCTATTTGAAATCTTCGTTTCTCTGCCCAGTCAAAGGCAGTTGAAGCTCAGCCGCAAATTTGACTACTGGTTTACTCTCATATCCTACACAATTGCGTATCTGTCCGCTGGAATTACTTATTGTTACATTCCTGTCTGATCAATCAACGGTCAAGGGTGATGGTCAGCCCCGTTTTCGGATATGAAAACGGGGCTGTTTTGCGTCTGATTGATTTCTGTCTGTCCCGGCGGGGCGGCTTTTATTTTTGTAGTGTGTCCTGAGCGATCTCAATGAAGCGCTGGCCGAAGTGAGACAGATACCGGCTCTCCTGATAGCCCGCCACCAGTTTTCCGGAGGTGGCCGGGTCGGCGAGGGGAAACAGGTCCACCCCCACCGATTCCGACGCGGGGGCGGGCATGGCCCGGAGAAACAGCTCCGGACAGATGGTCATTCCAATTCCAGCCTGGGCCATGGCCAGGGTGGTGACAGTGTTCTCCGTCTCCAGAATCAGCTGAGGATTGAAGTAGTACCGGCGGAAATACTGGTCCACGATGCTCCGGGTGCGGTTGCCCCGTTTGATCAGGACGAAGGGCAGGTGCTCAAAGTCCCGGATATCCGCCCCCTGGGCAAGCTGCCGCCTGCTTTCCTCCGCCTGATCGCCAAAGAGCTGTTGGGTAAACGTTTTGGGCACCACCATCATCAGCCGCTGTTCCACCAGCGGGACGGTGGCCACCCCCTCCATAATAATGGGCTGAAAGCAGATAATCAGGTCCACCCGCCCGTGGGACAGCTCGTCCTCCAGCTGGGTGGAGTTGCCCTCGAACAGCGAAAATTCCACATGCGGGAACTCCGTACGGAACCTGGGCAGAATATCGGGCAGCAGCGCCAGCCCGCAGGTGTGAGAGACCCCCACCCGCAGCACCCCCAGATACTGCTTGTTGATATCCCCCACCTTGGCCAGATACTGGCTGTGCAGATCCAGAATTTGAGTGGCGGTGTCCACCAGAAGCCCCCCGGCGTAGGTCAGCGACAGCTTGGGGGAGCGGGTGAACAGCTTTACGTCCAGCTCCCGTTCCAGATTGCCGATGTGATTGGACAGCGACTGCTGAGAGATGTACAGCCGCTCCGCCGCCCGGGTGATGTTCAGCTCCTCCGCCACCATCAGAAAGTACTTCAAATGTTGAAAGTTCACAAAAACGCCCATCCTTTTTTGTTGGATACCCCATTATACCACAGCCAAACGATTGTAGCAACCCTCGACAAAAAGATACTTCCCAAACCGATGAAAATATGGCATAATAGTCAACAGAAAACCGTTTGAACTGGGCGTCCGCCCAAATTTGATTAATCAGAAAGGAATGTTGGCTTATGAAGTGTCTTATCATCGATGTCGTATCCCCCGCCATTGCCGAGGAACTGGGCAAGTATATGGAGGTCACCACCAAGATTCTCCCCACCCAGGAGGAGCTTGCCGGCATGATCGGCGACTATGAGGTCCTCATCATGCGCGTGGACCCCGCCATCAACAAGGAAATTTTGGACGCCGCCAAGAAGCTTAAGGTTATCGGCGTGTGTTCCGTGGGTCTGAACCACATTGATATGGACACCGCCAAGGCCAACGGGATCCAGGTGTTTAACGCCCCCGGCCTGAACGGAAACGCTGTGGCCGAGCTGACCATCTCCAAGATGCTGGATATGTCCCGCCACACCATCCCCGCCTGTATCGATGTGAAGGTAAACAAAAACTGGGACAAGTATAAATTTGTAGGCCGTGAGCTGCGGGGCAAAACCCTGGGCGTCCTGGGCTTTGGACGCATCGGCCAGCGTGTGGGCGAACTGGCCCGCGCCTTCCTGATGGACGTGGTAGCCTACGACCCCTACCTCCCCGCCGAGGTTTTCGAGCAGCAGCACGCCAAGAGCATGTCCATCGAGGAGGTGCTGAAGGTCTCTGACTTTGTCACCATCCACATGCCCCTCACCCCTGAAACCAAGGACCTCTTTAACGCCAAGTCCATCGCCGGGATGAAGGACGACGCGGTGGTTCTGAACATGGCCCGGGGCGGCATCGTCAACGAGCAGGATATGTATGAGGCCCTGAAGGCCGGCAAGATCGGCGGCTACGCCTCTGACGTTATGGAGAATGAACTGGCCGCCGGCGGTCTGACCGAGGGCGCCGGATTTGATTCCCCCCTGTTCGAGTGTGACAACTTCGTCGTCTCCCCCCACCTGGGCGCTCAGACCGTGGACGCTTCCCGGGATATCGGCGCTCACATCATTAATAAGGTAAAAGAGGCGCTTGATTTAAAATAAAGCGCATCCTCTTTGCGGGGCCGTCCATCCGGACGGCCTTTTTCGCGCCCATTTTGCCAGACACCGCCCAGTCTACCAAATGTCTACCAAAAAATCCCCCAACCCCTTGCGCCGCGAGAGGTTGGGGGATTTCCATTTTTTAGGGTGTCTACCAGGTTTACTTTTTTACGCCAAAAGACCCTGTTTGGAGGGCTTTCGCCGACTTTCCGCGACTTTTTCACCCCCCCGCAAGGGGCGTGACACGGGCGTGGCGGGAACAAAAAGTTGAAGAACCTCGAAAAATTTGGCTAAAACGGAGAAAACTGTTTCGAAAAAGTTAAATCTCAAAGGCCTACCAAATCGAAGCGGATTTCAGGTTTCAGCCAAAAACGGCCCCTCTCAGGCCGAAAAATTTTAAAGGAGGAATATCCGAATGAGAAACCTGAAGCGGGCTCTCAGCCTGACCCTGGCTTCTGTCATGCTGCTTGGCATGATGGTTGTCGGGGCCAGCGCCAAGGGCTACCCCGACGTTGACGACAACGACAACGTCGAGGCCATTGAGGTTCTGCAGGCCGTACAGGTCATGCGGGGCGACGAAAACGGCAACTTCGATCCCGACCGGAATGTGACCCGTGTTGAGATGGCGGTTGTCATGGCCCTGCTGCTGAACCTGGACTACCAGTACTATGAGGCCACCTGTCCCTTTACCGACGTGCCCACCTGGGCCCGGGGCTACGTGGGCGCGTGCTACGCCAACGGCGTCACCTCCGGCTACAGCGCCAACACCTATGGCTCCAACGACGGGATCACCCCCGTCCAGGCCGCCAGCATGATGATGCGCGCCCTGGGCTACTTCAAGTATGCCGAGGACTACAATGACGGCTTTGAGGTCGTCACCGTCCGCCAGGGCACCCAGATCGGGATCTTTGAGGGCGTAGGCTCCAGCGCCACCGCCTCCATGACCCGCAACCAGGTGGCCCGGATGGCCCTGAACGCCCTGCGTTCCGAGATGGTGACCTTCACCGGCACTCCCGGCATGGAGGTCAACGGTGTGAACGTGGGTTACCGGGCTGAGTACACTCCCCGCACCAGCACGGAGGTCAAGTTCAACGCCATTGAGGGCCGCACCGGCAAGGGCGTTCTGACTGAGGTCTACGTGGACACCAGCAGCGTGAACCCCACCGTCTACATCTCCATTATCAACACCTATGTGGCCAAGGCCCGCGAGGATTACAACACCAAGGACGAGGAGATCGACCTGACCGTCTACGGTGTGGATTTCGTGGCCAACAGCACCGCGCTGGTGAAGGATACCACCAACCGCGGCACCCCCTTCACTGAGGTCCTGACCCCCGCCGGCGAGGACTTCGAGCTGCTGAAGGACGCCAAGAAGGACGATCTCTTCCTGGTCCATGTGGCGGACGGCGATATCCAGGAGATCATCGTTCCTGAGATCCTCAGCGCCGTGAACCTGACCGGCTTCAGCAAGACCAATTACGTGATCTCCGACGGCACACAGTATGATTACGCCAACACCGCCCTGTACAACCCCGGCGATCTGGACGAGTATACCTCGGTCAACGGCAACATCAACCTGAAGGATATGACCTACAACGTCATCCTGGACGAGTATGGCTATCTGATCGGCATTGAGCAGATCGAGGATCCCACCCAGTATGTGTTTATCACTGGCACCGAGGGCGGCTACAGTGATATGTACAACACGACGATCACCATGCGGGCCATCTTCACCGACGGCACCACCGATGTGATCGAGGTGGATATGAGCAAGAGCACGGGCGTGAACGCGTTCCGCAACATGGGGCCCATCATCAACACCTGGTGCACCTATACGGTGAACAATAAGGACATTTACACCCTGAAGGCCGTGCCTCTGTCCATTGGCGGCGGCAAGATCGCCCAGTGGGCGCAGAACGCCTACCACACCGCCAACAATGGCAGCGCCGACGGCATCCGCGGAACCAGCTCCTACACCATTGACAAGGGCCACACCACCCTGGTGGCCAACAACGGCACCACCGATATCCGCGTCTACGGCAACGACAAGACCATCTACATCAACGCCGAGATGAGCGTCATCGAAGCCAAGACCCAACTGGGTGGTACTGTGGACGCCAGCAACAGCCTGACCAGCGCCGGCAACGGCCTGACTGACGGCATTGGCGGTACAACGGATAAGAACTATGTGGTAGGCGATACCACCAGCGGCAACCCCCGCACCGCCATCATCAGCGATGTTGACTCCGTCACGGTGGGCATCGCCAACACCAACATCAAGGCCGTCTCCCTGGCCGAGGCGGATCTGGAGAGGTCCCTGGAGAACGGCGATCGAAACAACACTACCGCCAACGACCTGGTATTCCCCAAGAGTGAGATCTACACCCTGTACAATGACAAGGGCGTTGTGATCGCCGCCGTGGTCCTGGGCGACGACCAGGGCACCGGCACCAAGCTGGCCCTGTTCCCCAACAGCGAGCCCAGCGAGGAGCGCCTGGTCGGCACGGACGCCCGGACCTCTGACGAGATTTGGGAGTGGACCCGTAAGGCCATCATCGACGGCGAGGAGGTCACTCTGACCGAGCGGGGCGACAACCTCAGCCAGCTCAGCGCCGCCAACATCGGTATGGGCGACCTGGTCGAGATCCGCTTCGACGCCGACAACAGAGTCCGCCGCGCCGACAACCTGACCAAGTTTAATGGGGCCAACATGGGCTCCGGCAACGTCTTCAGCGGCGGTATCGGCAAGTACACCACCGATATCACGAATGTGGAGAAGTCCGCCGAGGCCAACGAGACCGTGGTCCTGTACGAGAACTTCACCAACGGCGCCCACTCCCTGGTGTATGATAACGGCACTCTGTTCCGCGACAACGCCAACACCAAGGGTGTCTATGTCCAGAACGCCCCTGTGATCGTCGCCACGGCCAAGCTGAAGGACAACGTGAACGGCACTCCGGGCAAGCTGTCCGATGTTAACCAGTACGAGAACATCAGCCGCACCTTCACCGGCGAGAACGCCATGAGCGACGCTCTCAACGCGCTGGACAAGAACTTTACCGGCTACCTCATCATCATTGTTAAGGACCATGTCGCCAGCAGCGTCATCCTCAACGATACCTATGGCAAGAAGGTCAACACCGGTAACACCAACAAGGGTGATCTTGACGATCTCACCAAGGTGTTCCGCGCCGGCTCTACCTTTACCGTTGAGTACTACGACAAGAATTACGGCACCGACAAGGCGATGACCGCCGAGCAGGTCCGTGACCTGTGCGCCGCCGCCGTCAGTGACTACTTCAACGGCATCACTGTGAAGCCCGGCACATGGAGCTCCCTGTCCAACAGCGGCCAGATGTATCTGGATGACGGCAGCATCCTGGGTGAAACGATCACCGTGAATTCCGCGCGTATGCAGGCTTTCTTTGTGGATGGAGAGCTGAACGGCTACAAGCGGGCCACCAGCGGCAGCGTTACCCTGGGAACGCCCGGTACGGGAACTGATACCACATCGGCGATTACTGGCGAATTCCTGATCGGCAAGAATGCGAAGGCCTCCTCGTCTGACAGCACTAACGGTACTGTTACGGTCTCTTCCACCGACGGCGATGTGTATCTGACCACCGCTTACGCAGTCACCCTGAATGACGCAGTTACCGCGACCTACACCGAGCTGGCCAACGCGACCAGTGGTAATGCCGGCGGGAACATCGCCACAGGTACGAAGTACTACATCGCCAAGGATACCGTGCTGAACCTGGAGCTGACCGGGAAGAATGATAGCAAGACCTACCAGTTCCAGGCTGATACCCCGGTTGACCCGACCCTGATTGGGGAGAGCGCTGTGCTCGCCGCCAACACTGACAAGCTGGAAGCCACCTACAAGGTGACCAGCGCTGATGATACCACCATCAGCGTGACCAGTGGGGTTGTAGTCAAGGTCAAGTACGGAGCTGAGACAAAGTCCATGGTCGTTGCCGATATAGATGATGTGACATTCGACGACCTGGCCGACCTGGCCGGGTTGGGCCGGAACGAGGAAGGCGGATACCTGGTGGATCTGGACGCGGCCCCGGACGGAACCGGCGGAGAAGGCGTCACAACTACCACTATGAGCAATAAGGTGAACACCGCAAAGGCTGGATTCCTTGTGGCTGGTAACACCTATGAGTTCGGTTACTACAAGGTAACCATGCCTGCTGACATCACCGATCTGTCCGACGACGACAGTCTGTTTACCAACGGCGATATTGCCTGGGCCGTGACCGGGGTGACTACCCCGGCTGACGGTGAGGTTTATTACCTCAAGGACGGCGGTACAGTCGTGGCCACTGTTACGGCTGATAGCGCTACCGCTGGCATGGCCAACGCGACTGTGGCTGGCGGTACTGGCGCGGTCGCGAAGGTAGTGAACGCGGAGGTTGATGAGAGTGTAGATGCTACCGCTACCATGACAGCGGAAGATGAGACCGTAACCATCGACAACAACAGAGCTAAGTTTAACAATGTGGAGCTGACCTTCACGTGGACGGTTAATGGGGATGATATCGCCGCGGCGAATCTGACCGTTACCGCCAGCAACAGCTGATTCTAAGGCCGCACAAGCCTGATCCAAAGCATTACAAGGCCCGCCCTGTTTAGGGCGGGCCTTGTAATGGGTCACTGGACGTAGAACGCGGCGATCTGATACTGGGTATAGGTCGAGGCGTAATCGGGGTTTGTAATGGTCGCCTCGCTCCCGCTCCAAGTGATGGACAGACTGGTCATCCCCGCGTTATACTGCCCGTTGACGACGACCACGGCGCTTTTGGCGCCGCCCAGCCCGAACGCGACGGAACGGCCATCAAACAGGATGAAGAAAGCCGGCACGGCGGAAAACTGGATAACCAGCGGGACCTCGCGGCTGTGACTTACGCCAGTAGTGACCGCGCGGGTCTCCACCCGGCAGTTGCCTTTCTTCGCCAGCGCCGCCGTCAGCCCGGCGATCGCCTCCGCCTGCCCGGCCAGCGCGCTGTCCACCTTCCTGTTGTCCGCGTTGAAATCCTCCATGATAACCTTGTCCGTTTTCTCCCACTGGGAGAGCCCGTAACGCTCCGTCTGATTGCTTGCCATAAAAATTCCTCCTTTGAAAATAGCTTCCATATACACAAGAAAAACGCCCCAGAGTGGGACGTTCGCATACATTTATTGGAAATAAGGGAGAAATCGCGCCAAAAATTGCGGAGAGCTGAGGCTCTCCGCGATTTTTACTTCAAATACGCTCTAAAAAATCAACAATAAAATGGAGCGCGACCCCCAGCGGAACTGTATGGCGGCGGAGAGTGCTCAGATGCAGATAGTCCGTGTCCGACTCAAAGGGATTGATCCCGGCCACATACTCCTTTAAACGGGGAAGGTAGGGCGCTAAAAACTCACTCAAAAATCCACCCAGCACCACATCGCAGTCCAGCGTCATCCGGATATTACAGATGCCTATAGCCAGGTGGCGAAGCATGTTATCCCACAGCGCCTCGTACTCCGCGCTCTGTCCGCCTCGGCTCTCCAGCTTGGGGAAAAATTCCTCCAGGGGAATTCCAAAGGCCGCCCGGATTCGCCGCGGGGAGCAGTACGCTTCCAGACAGCCCTGCCGCCCGCAGGTACAGCGCATCCCGCCAGGCTCCACACACATATGACCAAACTCACCGCTTCGGCGGTTATCCCCCACATAGGGGGCCCCGGCGAACAGAATCGCGCCGCCGATGCCGTTTTCCAGGGAGAGATAGGCCATGTTCCGGCTGCTTCCCCGGACAAACAGCTCCGCGTGTCCGCCGCTGGTGGCGTCATTTTCCACATAGGTGGGGTAGGGTATGGAGTCGGTCAGCCCCTCCAGCAGGGTGTCCTTCAGGCGCAGGGTGGGGGCCGCGGTGATATAACGGCTGTCCGGCGACATAACGGCGGGCAGAGCGATCCCCACCCCCAGAAGCTTTTCCCTGTTGATGGAACAGCCGTCTAAAAACTGTTCCAGCGACTGGGCCAGCAGCTCCCCCATGTCCGCGAAGCTGACGATAGGAACATTCTCCAACTCCCGATAGGCCAGCTCATTCAGCAGCAGGTCGGCGGCCGCCAGACGCAGGCGGTGCTCCGTCACCGAGATACCCACCGCGATCCGGGCGTCAGGCACAATGGACAGGCCGCTGGCCTTGCGCCCGCCGGTGGACTGGAGCTCTCCGGAGTCCCGCACCAGCCCGGCGGACATCAGGTCGGCCAGATTCTGATAAACGGTGGGCAGGCTGAGCCCCAGCTCCCTGGCCAGACTCTGCCGGGAGCAGAAGCCCTTGACGTCGTAGATATAGCGGTAAATATTGTTTCGGGTCTGCCGCCGGCGATCTGTCAGGCCGGAGTCCATGTCCATATTCATTCCTCACTTTTATAAAATTGTTTTAATTGTATCACAAACCAGGCGACAGTCAATTTGATTTTTGAAAAAATCCGCGCGGTTCCAGCGTTTCTTCACAATTAGGAAAGTAATTTTATTTAATCAAATGTTTATTTCCGTCTAAATGCACAATTACCCTCGATTGTTTTCATATATTAGCGACAAATTTATAGTGAAATAGCAAAAAGGTATTGACATAAATAAAGTTACTTTATAAAATTACAGCTACAGAAGCAATCGCTTCCGTACGTTCCCCGGTTTCGGAAACAACGAATCAATTAGGAGGAAATGAATATGAAAAAGACACTGGCACTGATCCTCGCGGCCTGTATGTCCCTCTCTCTCGTCGCCTGCGGCGGCGGCGGCAGCGGCAGCGGTTCCGCTCCCAACAGCGGCAGCCAGGGCGGCGGCGCCAGCCAGTCGGCCGACCAGTCTGGCGGCGGCGAGGGCAAAACGGTCGGCATCGCCATGCCCACTCAGTCCCTGGAGCGGTGGAACCGTGACGGTGACTATCTGGATAAGCAGTTCCAGGCCGCCGGCTACAAGACCATTGTCACCTATTCCGATGACAAGTCTGAGCAGCAGGTAAACGACATCCAGAACATGTTGGCCCAGGGCGTGGACCTGCTGGTCATCGCCGCCATCGACGGCAACTCCCTGAACACCGTGATGAACGACGCCGGCGCCGCAGGCATTCCCGTCATCGCCTATGACCGTCTGATCATGAACGACAACGTGTCTTACTACGTCTCCTTTGACAACTTCACCGTGGGCGTCCTCCAGGGCACCTATGTGAAGGACGCCCTGGACCTGGACAACGCCGCCGGCCCCTTTAACATTGAGTTCACCGCCGGCGACCCCGCCGACAATAACGCCCCCTTCTTCTACAACGGCGCCATCTCCATCCTTCAGCCCTACATCGACAACGGCAAGCTGAACGTTGTCTCCGGCCAGACCGCCTTTGACGTGGTAGGCACCGCCGGCTGGAAAACCGAGAACGCCCTGAACCGGGCGCAGAACGTGCTGGCCTCCTTCTACGCGGACGGCACCAAGCTGGACGCCTGGCTCTGCTCCAACGACTCCACCTCTCTGGGTGTGGCCCAGGCCATCACCTCTGACTACGCCGGCGGCAACCCCGTCATCATCACCGGCCAGGACGGCGACGTGGCCAACCTGCGCAACATCAAGGACGGCGTGCAGTCCATGACTGTGTACAAGGCCGTGGCCAACGAGGCCGTTGTCACTTTGGACCTGGCCAAGGCCATCCTGGACGGCAAGACCGCCGACGCGAGCCTGATCTCCGCCTCCGGCTGGAGCTTCGAGTGCGCCTACGACACCGACTCCTATGAGACCACCCCCGGTCACAAGTGCCCCTCCTTCCTGCTGGTGCCTGACGTGGTCACCGCCGACAACATGGAAGAGAAGCTGGTCACTCCCGGCTACTACAAGGTGGGCGCTGACGGCTATCTGGAGGCCACCAACGGCTAAAACCGCATAACCTTTGAAAGAAGCGACGACCCAGCGGACGGGGCAGACGCCCCGTCCGCTTTACATTGATTGAGAGAGCCCTGAGAGGAGGAGCACCGCTTGGCAAATACAATTTTAGAAATGAAGGCTATCACAAAACTGTTTCCCGGCGTCAAGGCCCTGGACAATGTGAACCTGAAGGTGGAGTCCGGAGAAATCCACGCGCTGATTGGCGAGAACGGCGCCGGCAAATCCACCCTGATGAATGTGCTGTCGGGCACCTATCCCGTCGGAAGCTACACCGGCGAGATTTATTACGAGGGCAAGCTGTGCCAGTTCAAGACCCAGAAGGACAGCGAGGCCCTGGGCATCGTGATTATCCACCAGGAGCTGGCCCTCATTCCCCTGTTGTCCATTGGGGAGAACATGTTTTTGGGCAACGAGATCAAAAATTCCATGGGATATATTGATTGGGACAAAACCTACAGCGAGTCGGAGCGGCATATGCGCCAGGTGGGGCTGAACGAGTCGGCCCAGACCCTGGTCAAGGATATCGGAACCGGCAAACAGCAGCTGGTGGAAATCGCCAAAGCCTTCTCCAAAAAGGTGAAGCTGCTCATTTTGGACGAGCCGACCTCCTCCCTCAACGACGAGGACGCCAAAATGCTGCTGGACCTGCTGATCGAGTTTAAAAAGGAGGGGCTCACCTCCATTATCATCACCCACAAGCTCAACGAGATTATCTACTGCGCGGACAAGGCCACCATTATCCGGGACGGCTCCACCATTGAGACCCTGGTCAAGGGCGTGGATGAATTCAGCGAGGACCGGATTATCCAGGGCATGGTGGGCCGCTCCATGGAGGACCGCTACCCTGTCCGGGAGCACAACGTTCAGGATGAGGTCAATCTGGAGGTAAAAAACTGGACGGTCCACCACCCCCTGTACCCTGAGCGGGTGGTAGATGACAACATCTCCTTCCACATTCGCAGAGGCGAGGTGGTGGGCTTCTCCGGCCTTCAGGGGGCGGGGCGCACCGAACTGGCCATGTCCATCTTCGGTCGCAGCTACGGCACCGGCATCTCCGGCGAGCTGTACATCGGCGGTCAGAGGGTGGAGCTGAAGTCACCCCAGGACGCTATCCGCCGGGGGCTGGCCTACGTCACGGAGGACCGGAAAACCAACGGCCTGATCCTGGGCGAGTCCATCCGCTTCAACACCACCCTGGCCCGGCTGGACAAGGTGTGCCGGGGCGGCATCATTGATACCGACCGGGAAATCGGGGTGGCGGAACAGATGACCAGGGATATGGGCACTAAAACCCCCACCATTGAGCAGAACGTGGGCAACCTGTCCGGCGGCAATCAGCAGAAGGCCTTGCTGGGCAAATGGATGTTCACCGGGCCCGATATCCTCATTATGGATGAGCCCACCCGCGGCATCGATGTGGGCGCGAAATACGAGATCTACTGCCTGATCAACGAGATGGTGGCGCAGGGCAAGTCGGTGATGATGATCTCCTCCGAGCTGCCCGAGCTGCTGGGCATGTGCGACCGCATCTACGTGATGAACGAGGGCCGCCTGCTGGCGGAGCTGGACGCCGCGGACGCTACCCAGGAGGGCATTATGGGCTACATCATCCGCGACACCGCCAAGGCATAACAAGGGAGGGTAACAATATGACTGAGAGTAAAAACAGCTTCGATTTAGTGAAGTTTTTGACCAAATACGCCATGGTAATCGCCCTGGTGGTGGTCTTTGTCCTGTTCGCGGTTCTGACCAAGGGGATGATGGTGCAGCCGCAGAACATGTCCAACCTGCTGCTCCAGCAGGGCTATGTGCTGGTGCTGGCCTGTGGAATGCTGCTGTGCATCCTGACAGGCGGCAATATTGACCTGTCTGTCGGCTCGGTGATCTGCATGGTGGGCGGCATCGCCGCCGTAATGGTGACCAATATGCGCCTGCCCGCCATTCCTGTCATCCTGCTGTGTCTGGTGATCGGCCTGGTGGTGGGCGTGTGGCAGGGCTACTGGATCGGCTATGTCCGCATCCCGCCCTTCATCACCACACTGGGCGGCATGTTCATCTTCCGCGGCCTGGGCCGTATGGTGCTGGACAGCAAGACCGTGGCCATTCAGGACCCCACCTTCCTGAACATCTTCACCGCCTATATCAAGATCCCCGGCCTTGACGACGGAACGCTCAAGCTCTCTCCCATCATTCTGGGCGCCGCCGCCGCGGCCTATGTGATTTTCAGCACCGTGAAGAACCGCCGGGACCGGGCAAAAAAGGGCTACCGCCAGAACAGCGCCCTGGCCGACTTTACCAAGTCCGGCATCATCGCCGCCCTGATCCTGTGGTACTGCTGGATGCTCAGCCAGTACCGGGGCGTCTCTGTCATGCTGCTGTGGGTGCTGGCGGTCTGCCTGATCTATAACTTCATCACCGCCAAAACCGCCTTCGGCCGGTACTTCTACGCTGTGGGCGGCAATGAGAAGGCCACCAAACTCTCCGGCATCAACACCGACAAGATTTACTTCATCGCCTACGCCAACATGGGCCTGCTGGCCGGTCTGTGCGGCCTGCTGGTGGCCGCCCGCATCGGCTCCGTAGACGGCAATACCGGCACCTCCTATGAGATGGACGCTATCGGCTCCTGCTTTATCGGCGGCGCCTCCGCATACGGCGGCAGCGGCACGGTAGGCGGCGTGGTCATCGGCGCTCTGCTGTTGGGCGTGATCAACATGGGCATGTCCATCATGGGCCTGCCTGACGCTTGGAAGTACGTCATCAAGGGCGGCGTGCTCCTGATCGCCGTTATCTTCGACGTAGTCACCAGCCGCAAGTCTGGAGCGAAATAATCCTTCCTGTTTTGGGGGAAATGTAGTATAATTATGACAGACTGAGATATTTAGGAGCGTATTATGCTGTATATCGGAATTGACTTGGGCACCTCCGCTGTCAAGCTGCTGCTGATGGACGGGGAGGGCGGCATCCAAAACATCGTATCTAAGGAGTATCCCCTGGAGTTCCCAAAACCCGGCTGGAGCCAGCAGAACCCGGAGGACTGGAAAAAAGCCGTTTGGGAGGGTATCCCGGAGCTGCTCACCGGCTTTGACGCCTCCCAGGTGGCGGGCATCGGAGCGGGCGGCCAGATGCACGGGCTGGTGGCGCTGGACAAGGAGGACAAGGTCCTCCGTCCCGCCATTTTGTGGAACGACGGCCGAACAGCGAAAGAGGTAGACTACCTCAACCGCGTAATTGGCAAGGAGAAGCTGTCCCGGCTCACCGCCAACATCGCCTTCGCCGGCTTCACCGCCCCCAAAATCCTGTGGATGAAGGAGAACGAGCCGGAGCTCTTTGCCGGAATCCACAAGATTATGCTCCCCAAAGACTACATCAACTACATCCTCACCGGCGTCCACTGCACCGATTACTCCGACGCCAGCGGAACGCTCCTTCTGGACGTGGCGCACAGGCGCTGGTCCCAGGAGATGCTGGATATCTGCGGCATCACTATGGCGCGGATGCCCAGGCTCTTTGAGAGCTATGAGGCCGTGGGCACCCTGAAGCCCGACATAGCCAAGCAGTTGGGTCTGTCTGAACAAGTGATTGTCTGCGCCGGGGCGGGGGACAACGCCGCCGCCGCCGTGGGCACCGGTACGGTGGGGGCAGGGGGCTGCAACATCTCCCTGGGCACCTCGGGCACTGTGTTCATCTCCAGCGAGAAGTTCGGGGTAGACCCCCACAACGCCCTCCACGCCTTCGCCCACGCCGACGGGCATTACCATCTGATGGGCTGCATGCTCTCCGCCGCCAGCTGCAACAAGTGGCTGATGGACAAAATCTACCAGATCTCCGACTACCCCGCCGAGCAGAAAGACATCACCTCGGAAAAGCTGGGAAATAACCACGTCTACTTCCTGCCCTATCTGATGGGGGAGCGCTCCCCCATCAACGACACCAGCGCCCGGGGCACCTTCACCGGCCTGACCATGGACACCTCCCGGTCCGACCTGACCCAGGCGGTGCTGGAGGGGGTGGCCTTCGCCATCCGGGACAGCTTTGAGGTGGCAAAGGCGCTGGGGATCAACATCCAGCGCAGCAAGCTCTGCGGCGGCGGGGCGAAGAGCCCCCTGTGGAAATCCATTCTGGCAAACGTGCTGAACATCCAGCTGGAGCTCCCCGAGTCGGAACAGGGTCCGGGCATGGGCGGGGCTATGCTGGCCATGGTGGCCCACGGACTGTACCCCACCGTAGCCGACGCCTGCGGGAAGCTGGTCCATACCGCCGAGGTAGTCACCCCTGACCCGGAGATCGCCGCCCGGTATGAAGCCCACTACCAGCAGTTCCGGACCATTTATCCCGCATTGAAGAATGTGTTTCCCAATTTGAGCAGGTGAGCGCCATGGCGAAAAAACATTACCATGTGGTCCGAAAGCAACAGGCGGATCTAAAGGCGCTGCTCCGAACCCTGGTGTTGGTCTATCTGCTCTATTTAGGAGTTCAGCTGATTTCCCGCGGAAGGGAGGAGCCCCTGTTTTACCTTGCGGGCGGTTTGTTCGCCGCGGGGGCCGCCGCCTTCGGCTGGTTTACCTGGAGACAGTACCGCGCTGCCCTGATACAGGCGGAACTCACCCCGGAGGAGGAAGAGGCGCTGAGCCAGGACCAGACCCTATAACCATTTTAGCAGGTGATAGTATGAATATTTATTCCATTCATGATCCAGAGTTTATCCCCTACGGTAAGGTGTTGGAGGGTTATGACACCACATGTCTCCTGAACGCCATGAAGGCCATCCCCCTGCCGGAGACGGGGGTCGCCTATGAACCCAGTATCCCCGCCCTGGAGGCCACCTGTGTCTATGGCCAGTTCCAGAACAACGCCTACGGCGGGATGCCCGTCCAGCTGGGTATGTGCTGGGGCCGGAATACCATGCTGAACTGCCTGGAGTACCACCGAGACAGCGAGGTCAACGTGGGCGCCGGCGACTTCATCCTCCTGCTGGCCAAGCAGGACGAAATTGTGGGCGGCGCGCTGGACACCGCCAAGGTAAAAGCCTTCCGGGTCCCCGCCGGCGCGGCCGTGGAGGTCTACGCCACCACCCTGCACTACGCCCCCTGCCATGTCAACGCGGAGGAGGGCTTCCGGGTGGCGGTGGTCCTTCCCCGAGGCACCAACACCGGTGTTCCCGGCGCGAAGCCCATGAACGAGGAGGATGAATGGCTCACCGCCCGGAACAAGTGGCTGCTGGCCCATCCGGAATCCAGCGAAGCCTCTCAGGGGGCCCACATTGGTCTCAAGGGCAAAAATATAGATATTTCTGGCGAAATCTGATGAAACATATTTTCCAATTTGAGGAGGAATATTTATGCTGACTAACATCCCCCAGGTAAAGCTGGGTATCATCGCCGTCTCTCGGGACTGCTTCATCATCGACCTGTCTGAGCGCCGCCGGACCGCCATTGTGGCCGCCTGTGCCAAGGACGGTCTGGACATCCACGAGTGCAAGACCACCGTGGAGAACGAGAAGGACATGCTCAAGGCGGTGGCCGAGGTGAAGGACGCCGGGTGCAACGCCCTGGTGGTGTTCCTGGGC
The DNA here is from genome assembly GCA_910575265.1 of Oscillospiraceae bacterium. Lineage (GTDB taxonomy): Bacteria > Bacillota > Clostridia > Oscillospirales > Oscillospiraceae > Lawsonibacter. The sequence continues at coordinate 28,606 of CAJTEA010000003.1, read as the reverse complement.
AACTTCGGCCCCGAGACCCCCGAGACCCTCATCGCCAAACACTTCGACGGCCCCTGTATGTACGTGGCCGCCGCCGAGGGAGACGGCGACCTGATCAACGGCCGGGGCGACGCCTACTGCGGGATGCTCAACTGCTCCTACAACCTGGGGATGCGCCACCTGAAGGCTTTCATCCCCGAGTACCCCGTGGGCACCGCGGAGGATATCGCCAAGATGATCGGCGAGTTCAATCCCATCGCCCGCGCTTTGATTGGCCTGTCCCAGCTGAAGATCATCACCTTCGGCCCCCGGCCCCAGGACTTCTTCGCCTGCAACGCCCCCATCAAGGGCCTGTACGAGATCGGCGTGGAGATCGAGGAGAACTCCGAGCTGGACCTGCTGGTGGCCTACAAGGCCCACGCCAACGACCCCCGCATTCCGGAAGTGTGCGCCGATATGGCAAAGGAGATGGGCGAGGGCTGCTACTACCCCGACATGAATGAGCGCATGGCCCAGCTGGAGCTCACCCTCCTGGACTGGGCGGAGGCCCATAAGGGCTCCCGGCAGTACGTGGCCTTCGCCGACAAGTGCTGGCCCGCCTTCCCCGAGGCCTTCGGCTTTGAGCCCTGCTATGTCAACTCCCGCCTGGTCAGCCGAGGCATCCCCGTCTCCTGCGAGGTGGACATCTACGGTGCCCTCAGCGAGTACATCGGTATGTGTGTCTCCGGCGACACCGTCACCCTGCTGGACATCAACAACTCCGTCCCCGCCTCCCTCTACGAGGAGGACATCAAGGGCAAATTTGATTACACCCTCACCGACACCTTTATGGGCTTCCACTGCGGCAACACCCCGTCCTGCAAGCTGTGCGCCGACCGGGCGGTGAAGTACCAGCTGATTCAGCATCGGCTGCTGGAGCCCAAGGACTCCGAGCCCGACTTCACCCGGGGCACCCTGGAGGGCGACATCGCCGCCAGCGACATCACCTTCTACCGTCTCCAGTGCGACAGCGAGGGGGTCCTTCGGGCTTACATCGCCCAGGGCGAGGTGCTGCCCGTCAAAACCCGCTCCTTCGGCGGCATCGGTGTGTTCGCCATTCCTGAGATGGGCCGGTTCTACCGCCATGTACTCATCCAGAAGCGCTACCCCCACCACGGCGCGGTGGCCTTCGGCCACTACGGCAAGGCCCTGTTTGAGGTATTCAAGTTCCTGGGCGTCCAGGATATCGCCTACAACCAGCCCAAAACCCTGCCCTATCCCACTGAGAATCCCTTTGCATAAGGCGGCAGGCAAAGGACCAACCGCAAAATTCTATTGCTCCGCCGATAAAAGGCCGCGGACGGTCCGCCAAACCGTCCGCGGCCTTCGCTCCGCAAATAACTCTCGCCAAATCAGCGCGGCCAACACAGTAAGCCGTTTATCCTCCATTGCTTACCCGTCCCTTTTCCGGGCGTCCAATACCAAGTCATATTTTTCCACATCCATCAGCACAGAGCCGCCCGCCTCAAAAGTAATGGCGTCCGCCTCCTGACGGGTGTAGATAACGGTGCTGGCCGCCTGTTCACCGTCGTTAACAAAGACCTCCACGCTGAACCGATCCAGGATAACGCGCAGCTTGATCGCCCCCTCCTGGGGCCGGACCAAAAAGCTGCGGGTGTGGACGATGTCCCGGGGCAGTCCGCCGCGGGTGCGGTCGATTTTCAGGGTGCCGTTGCCGGGACGGTAGCGAATGATCGTCTCGTACTCCCCGTCCTTCGCCACCCGGACGCGGAACCAGCGGTACGGTTCCACACCGGTAGGGCGGACGGTGATCGTCATATCCAGCATCCGTCCCCGGACACCAGGCAGGTTGATTTCCCCGCGGACCGGGATATTTTTGTGGACCACGTGGCAGTCCCGATAATGTTCCAGCTCCCGAACCGGATTCTGATACAGCCGTCCGTTCCGGATGGACAGCTCCCGGGGCAGGGTCATCTGGCCGAACCAGCGGCAGTGGTAGGGCTTGGCCCCCGCGGTGTCCCAGTTCTGCATCCAGGCAATCATAATCCGCCGCCCGTCGGGGGCGAGCAGGGTCTGAGCGGCGTAGAAGTCAATGCCATAATCAATCGCTTGAATGTACTGCCGCGCGAACCCCTTCCCCTGGGGTTCATAGTCCCCAATCAGGCAGAGAGTGCCGTTTCCGGCGTGGAACTCCAGCCCGATCGGGGTCATATCCTGAGGGCTGGTAATCAGCACCTGTTTGCCGTCCAGGGGGAAGAAATCGGGGCACTCCCACATCTTGCCGTACTGGTTTCGGCTGGCGTCCAGGGCGCGGACAAACTCCCACTTAAGGCCGTCCTGACTTTGATACAACAGAATCGCCCCGCTGCCATCGGCGGTCCTGTTTCCGATGACGGCGTAAAAAGCGCCGTCCGTATCCCGCCAAACCTTGGGGTCCCGGAAGTCGATGGCGCTGCCCCCTTCAGGCAGGTCCTTGGCGTCTAAAATGGGGTTATCCAGCACCTTTTCATAATTCACCCCGTCCCCAATGGCGACGCATTGGGTTTGGATGTCCTGGAGAAACCCCTCGGCGTTGTGGCCGCGCCGGACGCCGGTGTACATCAGAAGCTGCCGCCCATCGGGCAGCTCCACCGCGCCGCCGGAAAAGCACCCGGCGGCGTCATAGTCCCGGTCGGGAGCCAGGGCGGCGGGCAGACGCTCCCAACGGATAAAATCCTTTGTTTTCAGGTGCCCCCAGTGCATGGGACCCCACTCGTTGGAGTAGGGGTGGTACTGATAGAACAGGTGGTACTCCCCCTGGTAGAAGGAAAACCCGTTGGGGTCGTTTATCCAGCCGATGGTGGGGGTGGCGTGAAAGGCGGGACGCTCACTGTCAGGGATATGGGGGCCGTACTGGGCTTCAAAGTCCCGGGCCTTTTGCAGCAGTTCACTGGTCATGGAACATTCCTCCGAATATCCTTGTGATTTGCAGTCCCTCACGGAGGGGGGACTGCATTCTTACTTATTTCGCGGCGGCGTAGCGGTCATAGGCGTCCTGATAGACCTGGAGCAGGTCGTCCATGCCGCACTTTTGGGACAGGTGGTCCTTGTACGCCTGCCACTCCGCGTCGGTGGGGCCACCATCCCGAAGCCACAGCCCCTCCTGCTCCTTGACCGCCGCTTCAAAATCGGCCTTGTGCCAGTCGATGGTCTCCATCTCCATCCCGGTGAACACACAGTCCACGGGATAGAAGGAGGTATCTTTCACATAGGGCATCCAGAACTGGTCCAAGTCGGTGAGGCGCTCAACAGCCCGGTCCTCCATGTAGAAAACCTCGTTGTAATACTCCGCCAGAATCAGCTTGGGGCCCATGGTCTCATAGGCGTTGCGAACCTCTCCGGCGCTCTTGCCGTACTTGGCCTGGGCCTCCTCCTCGGTGATGGCCAGCCACATACCCGACTCGTCCTGGCCGGTGAAAAACACGCCGATGGGGCCATATTGCAGCTGCATAACCGTTTCCCCATTGTACCATAGGTCATAGAACTTCAGCAAGTTAATTGGGCTCTTGCATTTGTTTGTAATGTTCAGCTGGCCGGAGGTGATAGGGGAGCCGGGGCGGATAGTAACGCCGCGGGTGTTCTCATACTGGGTGCCCTTGGGGCCGGTGAGAGGCGGCAGGAATACGTAATCCTCGGCGTACTCCCCCTTCAGCTCCTCAATGTACCACCAGACGGACACGCCCACATAGCCCTGCTGGCACTTGGCAATGAGCTGGCTGTCACTCTGGGAGAACATCTCCACATCCATCAGCCCCTCGGCGTACCAGTCATGGAAGTAGGTCAGGCAGTCCCGGTAGGCGTCGGAGGCGCAGACAAATTCCACGGTGCCGTCGCTCTTGAGATGGAGGTCGTTGATGACGTCGTTGGGCCAGTTGGTAAAGCCGAAGCCGGAATAGAAGATGTTCTGTCCCCAGCACCACTCGTCAAAGCCGGTGGTCATGGGCAGGGTCGTTCCGGGGGCGTTGCCGTAGTATCTGGCGGACATGTCGTTGTCCTTGAAGGCCTTCAGCGCGTCGTGGAGCTCGTCCAGGGAGGTGGGGACCTCCAGGCCCAGGTCGTCCAGCCACGCCTTGTTAATCATGCTGTATTGGGGAACGGAGAAGATGGAAAAGGCGTCGTCCATATCCGCGCCGATGCCGGCGGTGGTCATCTGCTCGCCGGAGGGCAGGCCATAGATCTTGCCGTCCTCCTGGGTGATCGCCGCCCGGATCTCCGGGTGCTCCTCCAGAATGGCGCACAGATTGGGCATGATATCCGGGGTCAGGTAGGGGGTCAGGTCCAGGAAGGTGCCGTCGTCCCCGTACCGGGCCAGATCGTAGTTGGAGAAGCCCACTCCCATAAAGGCGTCGGGGTACTGGCCGCCGGTCACGCGGATGTTCACCTGTTCGGCCAGGGAGTCGCTCATAGTTTCCCAGGTAATGTGAATCCCGGCCCGCTCCTGGAGGGCGGTGAGCACCTCGTTGTTCTCATAGCCGCTGGACAGGGCGGAGATGCCGCCCATAATGTTGAACTCGGTCTGCTCCAGGTTGGTATTGACTGTGCCGTCGTTCACGTTGTTCACCAGTCCCCCGGCGCAGCCGGACAGGGCACCCAACAGCAGAGCGGCGGACAGGGCCGCGAAAAAAATCTTCTGTTTCATGAAATCTCCTCCTCTCTTAACCCTTGACCGCGCCAGCCATGAAGCCCTTTTCAAAATACTTCTGGACAAAGGGGTAAATGGCCAGCATGGGCAGAGCCGCCACAATCATGGAGCAGAATTTCAGCAGCTCGGTGAGCTTGTTCAGCTCGGCGTAGCCGCCGGAGATGGTAGCCGCCTGGCTGGCGGTGGCGGAGCTTTTAATGAGAATGTTCCGCATTACCAGAGGCAGGGGAATGTTTTTGCCGCCCAGGTAGATCAGAGCGGTAAACCAGTCGTTCCAGTAAGCCACCATGGAGAAAACCACCATCACCGCCAGAATAGGCATGGACAGGGGAATCACCACGCTGAAAAAGGTGCGCAGCTTGGAACAGCCGTCGATCTCGGCGGCCTCTACCAGGTCGTGGGGGATGGAGCTTTGGAAGTAGTTGCGGACAATAATCATGTTGCCCACCCCCACGCCGCCGGGCAGGAACAGGGACCACATACTGCCCACCAGCCCGGTCTGCTTGACCACCAGGTAGGTGGGGACCAGCCCACCGGCGAAGTACATGGTGAACAGGAAAAAGATGCTCAGGGCCTTCCGCCCGGGCAGGTCCTTCTGGGCCAGGGGGTAGGCGGTGATGTACAGCATAACCACCGAGAAAATAGTGCCCACCACGGTATATTTCACCGAGTTCAGGAAGCCGGAGACAATGCCGTCATTGAGGAATACCGCCTTATAGCCGTCCAGTGTGAAGCCGCTGGGGAACAGAAAGGTTTTCCCGGCGTAGACCTGGTAGGGATCGGAGAAGGAGGCCACCACCACGTAGTACAGAGGATAGGCTACAATCAGCAGCACAACGGCGCAGATAACCGTCAGAATCATTTGGCTGGTTCGGTCGGACATGCCGGATGCTTTTCTCATTTCCGCTCCCCCTCCTTTACACAAATTCCACGTCTGAAACCTTGGACGCGATTTTATTCACAATCAGCAGCAGCGCGATGTTAACCACCATGTTGAACAGCCCAACGGCGGTTGAGTAGCTGTACTTGGCATTTTGAATGCCTTGCTCGTAGACGTAGACGGCAATGACATCGCTGGTGGCCTTGTTCAGGTCGGTCTGGAGCAGCCAGACCTTTTCAAAGCCCACGTTCATCAGTCCGCCGGCCGCCATAATCAGGTTGAGCAGTCCGCCCGAGGGGCTGAGGAAAAACCGCAGATGACCATGACGGAGATAAAGTGGGGCGCATAGAGGACGGTCTGCACCACCCGCTTATACTTGGCGCCGCGGAGCTGGTTAATCATCAGGGACAGGATGATGGGCACCGGAAAGCTCCAAAGCAGGCTGTACAGGCTGATGAGCACGGTGTTCCGAATCATCCGGGCGAAGGTGGGGGGCGCTGAAGAAGCGCTCAAACCAGTACCAGCCCACCCATTCGCTGCCCATATAGCCCCGGCTGGCCTTGAAGTCCCGGAAGGCAATCTGGATGCCGTACATGGGGATGTACTTATAAACAAAGGTCAGGACCACCGGGACCAGCAGCAGCAAATACAGCTGCCAGTTGTCCATAACGCGCTGACCAAGCGTCTTGCCCGGCCGGGCAAGCGCGGCGGCGGTTCCCGCCGCCGCTGAGGGGTTCATTTTTGCCATTGATCGCTCACTCCCTAAATTTCGTTTCCTTTTACTTGCTCTCAATGTGAAACGTTACACATATCATGTATTTATAATATGGCAGGCAATTATGTCCTGTCAAGGTAATTCTTAAGTTTAAATCGGATTTTTCACTTTTCTACAAAAAGCGGCCTTCAAATTTGTATAGTTGGACGATTTGTTTTAAGTTTCCAAAAAGCTCTTGAAAAATAACGTTTCACGAATATAATAAAATTACAAGTGAAACATTTCACAACTTGCGAGGTGAACTCCATGAAACAAAAGGAACACGCCCCTACCATGAAGGACGTGGCCCGGGAGGCCGGCGTGGCTTTGGGGACGGTGTCCAAGGTCTTTAACAGCATCCCTGTGGGCGAGGACTACCGGCGGCGGGTGGAGGAGGCCGCCAGGCGGCTGGGCTATCAGGTCAACAGCTACGCCCGTGGGCTGAAAACCAACCGCACCTGCTCCGTGGCTTTGATTCTGCCCAATGTCACAGACCCCTTTTTCGCCATGTTGGCCCAGGGTGTCTGCTCGGCCCTGGGCCAGCGGGGCTACCGGACTATCCTATCCACCACCGCTTACGACCCGGAGGCGGAGCAGCGGTGTATTCAGATGGTCCAGCAGAACAAGGTAGACGGCATCATCGGTCTGACCTACACACCCGACCTGGATGTGGACCCCCGGCTGCCCTACGTGAGCATCGACCGCTATTTCAGCCCTGGCGTCCCCTGCGTCTCCTCCGACAACTTTGGCGGCGGCCAGCTGGCGGCGGAAACGCTGCTGAAATTGGGCTGCGCGCGTCCGCTGTTTTTGCGCATCGGGTCCAAGGTCCCCGGCGAGTCGGACAAGCGGGGGAACGGCTTTGAGTCGGTGTTCCGCCAAAAGCGGATGGACTGCGTCTCCCTGCGTCTCAATGACGAGGAGGGCTACGCCCCCTTCCGCAACTTCCTGTCCAGCCACATAGAGGGGGGCCGTCTGGCCTTTGATGGCATCTTCTGCGTCAATGACGCTTTGGCGATCCAAATCCTGACTATGCTGCTGGAGCTGGGTCCGCGGGTGCCGGAGGATGTGCAGCTCATCGGCTTCGACGGCATCCGCCGCTTTGCCCGGGAGGGCTTTTACTGCTCCACCATCGTCCAGCCCGTGTCCCGGCTGGCGGAGACCAGCGTGGACCTTCTCCTTCGGGAGGACCGGAGCAACCTGCCCAGCCTGGTCTGCCTGCCCGTCAGCTACGCCGCTGGCGGAACCACACGGGAATGATGGAAGGGGGCCTCCAACTATGGCCAGCGAGTATTTGAAGTGGAAATACCGGAATGTCCGGTCGGACGCTCCGGTAGAGCGGACAAGAAAACAGCGCCGCCAGAACTGGTGGCACTATCACAAGTGGCATGTGGGAATTGGCATTGCCGGGATCGCGATTGTGGGAAATCTGGCTTGGCACGCCCTGACACAGATCCATCCGGACTACCAGATCGCCTATGTGGGGACCTGTCCCCTTTCCGAGGAGGAGGCCGCCGCCTGGGAAGAGCGCCTGTCCGCCCTGGGAACCGACCGCAACGGGGACGGCAGGCTGGTGGTCCGGCTGAACCAGTACCCCACCGGCGGGAGCGATGGCGATTTGATGTACGCCGCCGCTTCCAACGTAAAACTGATGGCCGATTTGAACGCCTGCGAGAGCTATTTTTTCCTGCTGGAGGATCCGGAGGGTTTTCAGAGGGATTACCAGGTCCTGCGGGAAGGTTGGATCCCGATGGAAAGCGGCCTGTTCCTGGCCCGGCGGGAGTTTGGGGAGGACCGGACCCCTGAGAGCATAGCACACCGCAATCAACTGTGGGACGCGCTGAGCAAGGAGGTCATTTCATGAAACAGTTCATCTGCTGTCTGGCGGCTTTGTGTCTGCTGCTGTCGGGCTGCGCCAAGTCCGCCCCGGAGCAAACAGCGGAGGGCCTTTCCTGGGATGAAAGCTGGACGGTTTTGGGCGGCGTCCTGGGCGTGGAGGGGCCGGGGCATGATTTGACCCTACAGGACAACAAGGACGCCCTGTCTGTCGCTGACATGTACCTGGCTTCCTGGACCATCGGCGCGGGCGCTCCCTACATCAACGGGGACGGGGACGAGGTGGCCCTCTATCCCGCCCGGCTGGATGTTCTGGTCTATGGCCGCAAGGATGAGGACGCCGCCCGGCAGGCGGTGGAGGACTGGACCGTCCGGCAGGCGGAGACCTACGACGCCGCCGGTTCTGAGAAGCAGACCCACAACGGACAGGATTATACTGTCTTCCGCTACACCTGTAAATCCGATACCAACCCCTACGCCCGGGGCGCTTCCGCTTTTGGCGTCTATCAGGACTACGCCGTCAGTGTGGAACTGAACTGCCTGGACAGCTTTACCGAGGACGAAGGCACGATTTTAACTGATTTTTTAAACGGCTGTCACTACGCGGCCTGACAGGAGGGAGCAAAAATGGGACTGTTCTTCCCCGAAGATCCCCACTTTGACGAAAATCAGCGGCAGACTGGTTTTTACCGCTACCGTCAGCTCTTATCCGCCCGCTTCGGGCGGTGGTGGAAGACCAATCTGCTGGCTCTGGCGGGCTTTGCCCCTCTGGCGGCCGGAGTCTTTTACGCTGTGGCGTCCACCAGCGTTCTGGTGCTGCTCCCCTGCTCCATCCTGGGCGGCATGATCGCCGGACCGTTCCTGGCCGGAATGTACGACGCCATCCTGCGCGGCCTGCGGGACGACCCCCTGCCCTGGCGGGAGAGCAGCGAACGCGCCTGGAAACAGAACTGGAAAAGCAGCCTTCTCCCCGGCGGACTGCTGGGGCTTGTACTCGGCGTTTACAGCTTTATGGCCATGCTCTTCTGGTGGGCGGAACGCGCTCCCTCCCCAGAAGCGGTGGCCTTGTACCTGCTTGCCCTGCTGGTGGTCCTCATCATCAATACCCTCTACTGGCCCCAGCTGGTGCTGTTCCAGCAGAAATCCTCCGTCCGGCTGCGAAACTGTCTGCTGTTCTGCGTCAAGTATTTCTGGCGCGTACTAGGCGTTGGCCTCTTGCAGCTGGGGTACTGGACCGTATTCGTGTTGTTTGCTCCTTGGACCTTGCTCCTGCTGCCTGTCCTTGGAATTTGGTATATCCTGTTTCTTTCCCAGTTCCTGATTTATACACAGATGAATGAGGCGTTTTCCATTGAGGAGCTGTATCAATCGGGCTAATTGTGTCACGGGCCTATTGCAACCATCAAACATGATGACACTGAGACAGGGAGTCCGCGGCCTCCACCTCGCTGCCGCCGTCGGGGATGACCACACGCCCGCCGGTCCGTCGCGCTTTTTCAGCGCGCTGTTTTCAATGACAAAGCCGGAACTGCCGGGCGTTTCGGGCTCGGTGGTTTCCCCTGGGCCGGGGTGGATTTCTCCCGCGTATCTGTCTACTCCCTTTACTTCCGGCCAAAAGATCGGTATAATATAATTATTGTATCCAGCTCCGCCGCCGGATACAATATGCCGGCCGCATAGGGTCTGAAATTTGGGGTGATCGTCATTTACGCGTGGTTGAACGAACAACTGCGGACCGAGTTTGAGGTGGTCCGCCTTTTGAAGGAGAGTCCCCGGGGCAGCGTGGAGCTCATCCGGCACCGGGAGAGCGGTCGGCAGTTCATTCTCCGCCGTTTCACCGGCAATGGGGAGGTCTACCGGAAGCTGCTGGACTGCTCCTGCCGCTACCTGCCGGTAATCTACGAGGCGGCGGAGCGAGACAGGAAGAATCTGGTGATTGAGGAGTTTATTGAGGGGGATACCCTGGACTTTCTGCTGAAAGATGCCCTGTTTTCTCAGGCGGAGACAAAGCAGATTGTCAAGCATCTGTGCCAGGGGCTGTGGGTGCTCCACTCCATGGCCGCCGTCCACCGGGACATCAAGCCGGAGAACGTGATTCTGCGGGGCCATGACGCGGTGCTCATCGACTTTGACGCCGCCCGCCTCCACAAGCCGGAGGCGGAGGCGGACACCCAGGTGCTGGGCACCACCGGCTTCGCCGCCCCGGAGCAGTACGGCCTGAGCCAGTCCGACGCCCGGACGGACATCTACTCCCTGGGAGTGCTGATGAACGTGATGCTCACCGGCCAGCACCCCTCCAAGCGGCTGGCCGAGGGCCGGATGGGCCGGATCATTGAGCACTGCACCCGGGTGAATCCGGCCAAGCGGTACCGGGACGTGCTGCGTCTGATGGAGGAGCTGTGATCGTGATGGACGATTGGAAACGCTGTCTCCACTGCGGGGCACAACTCCCGAATGAGGCCGCTTTTTGCCCCCACTGCGCCAAAAGCATCCATAAGCGAACTGAGGTCAAGCCACCCCGGCATATGCCAGGGTGGGCGCTCCGGAGCGCCCTGATCGCGGTCTGTATCCTGGCTGTGGCCCTGGCGGGCTGGCTGCGCGCCAGGCCCCGGGTCCACGACAACGGCACCGCCGAGGTCATCTATACCGACGGCGACGGCTCCTACCAGCTGCTGCTCAACCACTTCGGGGATCGCTTCCAGCCCATGACCGACTACGCCGAGGAAGTGGAGGAGGGGACCACCTCCAACAAGCCCTCCCGGCTGTTCATCAACCATGTGGAAACCGGCGTAAACGCCAAGGAGGTCTTTCTTCGCAAGGTGGATACCATTACGGTGGAGCTTCTCCAGGGCGGCGACAGCCCGGAACCCTGGCAGTACACCCAGCCCCAGGCCTCAGACTACGACCCGGAGGCCGCCTCCCAAAGCATCCTGACCTACACCGACCGCAGCGGCGACATGGAGCTGCGCTGGAACATCCGCATGAAAAACGGCGACACCATCCGCCTGTACCAGCGGATGGCGCTGGGGGTGGTTTCCACCCGGCACTTCTACCCGGAGGACGTGCCCATGGACACTATGGAGGAGCTCCAGGCCCTGGTGGACGAAATAAACGGGACCATCACCTCCGACGTAATCGTCTACATCCATCTGCCCGCCGTCACCTATGAGGGCAGCCTGCTGCTGGAACAGCGGTCCATGAACCTTATCGGCAGCGAGGGTCCGGACGGGGCACGCACCACCTTCACCGGCACCCTTCAGGCCACCGCCCAGAATGGCTACATCTGCCAATTTCAAAACCTGTGCTTCATGGGAGACGGCGAGGGGGTGGGGGTGTCCGCCTCCGCCCGGATCAACTTCAACCACTGCCAGTTTGCCGGGTGGCGCACCGGCGTGCTGTGCTATGGCGATTCCTGGGTGAACATCAAAGACAGCGTCTTTGAGGACAACGCCGTGGGCTTCCATTTCAACTCCACCAGCGACAACCGAAACGACCACATGTACAGCGGCAACCTGTTCCAGCGCAACGATACGGCTGTCCTGCTGGAGAGCGTCCCCGGCGACCAGGCCCTGTACTTCGAGGGCACCCGCTTCTCCCGCAACGGCGCGGACATCGACAACCGCTGCGGACACGAGGTGAGCATCGCCGCCGCTATCTTTGAGTAGAGAGGATATATCAACCATGAACGAGGAGACAAAGTCCTGCCCCCACTGCGGGGCACAGCTTCCGGAGGGGGCCTCCTTCTGCCCCCACTGCGCGCGGGATATCAGCCAGCGCAAAGAGGTATCACCACCCCGGCATATGCCGGGGTGGGCGCTGTACAGCGCCCTGATGGTCCTCGCCGCCCTGCTGCTGGCCGGGGGGCTCTACCTCCGCAGCCGCCCCCAGGTCCGCGACAACGGCACCGCCGAGATTCTCTATACCGATGGCGGCGTCACCTATCAGGTGCTGGCCGGCTGGATAAACGACCGTTTTGATCCGGCCCATCAGGTCTATCAGCCGGTGGATGTGCGCGACAGGATGTACACCTTCCCCCAGTGTCTGTATATCAACCACCCGGAGAGCGGCGCCAACGCCAAGGACGAATTTATGGAGAAGGTGGAGCGGGTTACCGCCGCCTTTGTTGAGACGGACAGCGAGGAGCTGCCCTGGACCTGCGACGAGCCGATCCCCCGACCGGGCTATGCCCCGGAGGCCGCCCTGGTCTCCTCCATCCACTTCTACTCCGGCAGCGGTCAGGGCACCCTGCAGTGGACCGTCGAGCTGAAAAATGGGGACGTCATCCACCTCTATCAGACCATGCAGTCCATCCCCAAGGAGGTCTACCGCATCACCCCGGAGGACGCTCCCATGAACACCGTGGAAGAGGTACAGGCCCTGCTGGACAGTTTAGATGAGATCACAGGGGGCGGAGGGAACACCGTGGAGATCCATCTGCCCCCTGTGACCTACGACGGCGGCATCACCATCCCCTGGTATATCGATCTCTATGGCGCCGAGGAGGGTGGACGCACCGTTTTTACCGGCCCCGTCCGCATGGCGTTCCCAAACCAAGGGATCTCTTGGATCTATGACATTGACTTCGTGGGCAGCGGAAACGGCGTGGGCTTCTCCACCTCCACTCGGACGTTCCTCCAGCGCTGCCGCTTCTCCGGCTGGCGCACCGGCGTGCTGGTACAGGACGCCTGGGTCAGCGCCTTTGATTGTACCTTCGAGGAGAACGAGATCGGCCTGCATTTCAATAATGACACTGGAATCTCCATAGATTCCCGCTATACGAGGGACGTGTTCCGCAACAACGGCACCGCCGTCCTGCTGGAGCGGGTATCCACCGGGGAGCCCCTCTCCTTCCCCGAGGCGGTGTTCTCCGGCAACGGCACGGACATCGACAACCGCTGCGGCCTCGAGGTGGACATCTCCGACGCGATTTTTGAGTAGAGAGGGGAAAAGCGTGGACGAAACCAAGCCCCCCAAGACCTGCCCCCACCGCGGGGCGCCTCCAATGGACCAAGGAAAATAACTGTTAAAATACACAGTGGTGTAATATAATTCGACTATAGAGGAGGTGTCATTCTCATGGGAATCAATTTTGAGCGGTTTGTTCGTGAGGTGTGTGAGAGGTTGGAACAACTCGCCGCTGGAGATCCTCACAAAATAGCGGCATGTAATACCGGAGAAAAATTTGAGCTTTGTGTAGTGGAAGTGGCTCAGGCGCTTGTGGCGGAAAGCTATCCGGAAGCCAAGGTGGAATATACTGCGGGTAGCCACGCGTTCCCTGATGTGGTGATCGATTTTGGATCAAACGGACGGTATGGGATTGAAGTGAAAAGCTCATCAGGCGCTGGCTCAAAGGGGTGGAAAATCAACGGGAATAGTGTGCTGGGCAGCACAAAACGGGCGGTAATAGATACCTACATAATTTTCGGAAAAACGGCGTTGGGCCACCAAGAATTTCGACGTAAGCGGTATGAGGAAGCTGTTTCTAATGTAGGCGTAACGCACAGTCCCCGATATATGATCGACATGGATATCGCTCCAAATGAGACATTTTTCGCAAAATCAGGATTGAACTATCAGCAGATCTCAAAAAGTGAAAATCCGATTGGCCTGGTTACAAACTATTTTAAGTCACAGGGCTTACGGGCTTGGTGGTTGGCTGAGAGTACCCCGGCGGCGATTCGAATGTTCTCAGAACTACCGGCGCGGGAACGGGCGGAGATGATAGGATACTGTTTTGCTCATTTTCCAGAGGTGTTCTCATCATCGGTAAAAAAATACCAGCGATCCGCCCTTTGGCTAACGATGAGGCAGAGTGTAGTGTCCACATCCCTTCGGGATAACTTCAGCGCCAGCGGGAGAGCTGATGTGGTGTTAAAGACCATAACCTATCCAGACGCTCCGAAGATATATAAAACGCTTCATAAACATCGGTTTATTGTGAGAAACGCGCTATCTGAGGCTAACGCGGAGGAACTTGTGCGTGATTGGGGTATTGCCAATAAAATACCAGAAACAGAGCGCGAGGTATTAAAGTTATGGACGCTTTTATCGGCCCGCAAAGCGGATTCAAAACATGGAACAGAGGAAAATATGAAAGAAATGATTTGGAATATTATCAACGATAAGTGAGGAGGCAACCTTCATTTAAAATATAGTGTCCAATTCTCCTCTAACCTTCGCGCGATATGATATGCCAGCAGGGGGGGGACCGCGTTACCGATAAGTTTGTAGGCGTCGGAGGCGCTGACGCTATGTTCCCCTTTTCGCGCCGGGAGGACAAACTGATAGTTATCAGGAAATGTTTGAATTCTGGCGCATTCGCGGATGGTGAGCCGACGCTCTGGCTTGCCGGCCGCTAATTCCTCAGCATACTTTCCACCGTGGTCAGCGCTGAGGCGCCGGTACTCAATATTGCCGTGATGCTCTGATCGAATCGTGGGGCCAATGCTGTCAAGGTTGATTTCAGTTTGACCTTGACAGTGTCGGCCCATATACTTAGCTTGTGAATACTTTTTTTGATCCAAATCTGACGCGTCGGCAGGTTCTGGAAGGCCACCGAGCGCTGTCTGAAGGGTGACGAACGGCAGTAGCCGCTGTTTCGCGTCGCCCTGAGAGCTGTGTGTAGGGATGGGGTATGGATCATAAAGGGGGTTAATAACCGCCTGAGACAGCGCCGCGAGCGCCTTTGGCCGCAGGGCGGATTTCTTGAAGCCATAAAAAATCACCCGCTCCCGGCTCTGCGGCACACCATAGTCAGCGGCGAGTAAAACGCGGGCGGGGACAACCAAGTAACCTCCATTGCACACCGAGGCGAAATCCCGTTCAATTACTTCTTTAACATCGTTAAGATTTGTAAGTCCTTTAACATTCTCGGCGATGAACAATTTTGGTTTTGTAATGCCGATCACCTCTCTCATCCACATATAGAGTTGACCGCGGCTTTCGATGGATGGTGTGTCAGAGTCCCGGGCGGTGCCTTCGTGACTCTTATCAGATTCAAAGCCTTGCCGTTTGCCGGCGATAGAGAAGTCCTGACAGGGAAAACCACCTGTCACAACATCAACTTGAGCGGGAAAGATCACATGACGATTACTCTTTTGAAGCTTGACCAAGTCTACGATGCTTTGCTCGTGGTAGTCAGCGGGTTGAATGCCATATCGGGAAAAGTAATTTGTCCAAACCCGGCGGGCGGCGGGGCGAATATCGTTGGCGAATATTGTGTGAAAGCGTGTTTTAGGCAAATAAGTCCATTGGGAATCTATTCTGCGCGCGTGCCAAGTGGGATTGATATGAGAGTTAACAGATTGGGTAAGTACCTGAAACCCGCCTTCGAACCCCAAATCCATACCACCGCAGCCTGAGAACAGGGATAGGACGTTCAGTGGTCGCGCGTTTCGATTTGTTTTTTTTCCGCCTGGCAGGCGCATGGGACGAGCGGCGCTGTCTGGGATTTGCCAAGCCCCTCCGAATTTTCGCGCTCCAGGGATTCTTCTCTCAGAGCATAGCGTCTGGATTCGGCGAGGGGAGATGCCCCATTTTTCCGCGGCGTATGTCGTGGTGATATAATTCATCGGTATCCCTCCAAACGCATTCTATTCGTTTTTCCGCTAGAAGTCAAGTGAAATATACTGAAAAGAGGGATTAAAAATGGGACGGTCACGTGAGATGACACACAAGATCATGTCCGCTATTAAATCCCGAAATACCAGACCGGAATTAGCGCTGCGCAAAGAACTGTGGCGGCGAGGGTTACGCTACAGGGCTAATGTAAGGACATTACCGGGGACGCCAGACATCGTTTTTTCCCGTGTGCGGCTGGCTGTTTTTTGTGACGGAGATTTTTGGCATGGATACAATTGGACATTACGAGGCTATGGCTCTTTGGAGGAAGAGTTGAAACGATACTCCAAACCGTGGGCGGAAAAAATTCAGAGAAATATTTGTCGAGACAAGCAGGTCAATAAGCGCCTCGCGGAGATGGGGTGGTCCGTATTACGAATACGTGAGAGTGAGATAAAAAGGGATGTTAAGGGTTGCGGAGATAAAGTAGAGTACTTTTATCGAAATCTCTTGAGAAATTTAATTGGGGAATCGGAGAATTTTTATGGGGAGCTTTGACGTAAACCGCTAAGTAAACCAAATTGGGCGCCGCCCCACAGGTCAGGCATTTCAACGCAAAGCCGACAGCCCCTCCTCCAATCACGCGGCACAGCAGCCACGTTATCACTCCGGCGGCGGTTGTCCGTATTGAAAACTGCCGCGGTTCCAATCCGGTGGAGCGGCATGGCACGCACGTTGCGGTAAATCTCATCCAGCGTTTCGTTGGGCAGCGGACGGACGCTTTTTTCCCGCGGATAGGGGAAAAGCCGGTCCGTCTTTACCGCATGGCGGCATTTTGTATCACCGCGGCGCCTATAGCAATGTACAGGTAAATCAGATAATTCCTGGTCAAAAAGAGAGCTGTGATCTGATCCGGGGTGGCGGCCAGCGACACGGCGGCACGGATGGAAGTCTCGACATACTTCTTTTGATGGACAAAGAGCAGCGTGGATTTGTCGGTGAAAAAATAGGAGATACTGGTGTTTATCAGGTTCAGCACATAGATTAGCGGGATATCGGGGATATCAGGTACCTCCTTGACAAAAAACTCAGAAACGGGGGCATGGACAGCATAGAGAGCACATCGGCAAAGAGGCCGTTCAGTCCCAGGTATGCCCGCCCCAGCAGAAGGACGAATACCCGGCGGGACAAAAATTTCAGCAAAGCCAGCAGAAATTCTCCGGCCACAGCATATTTGATGTTTTTTGCCATAGGTTCCGCGCCGCCCATTGGATTTTGCCACCCCATTCCCTTCTGCCTTTTGGACTTTATCAACTGGTAGGTGGCCGCCTCCTCCGGGGAGACGACCCGGGCGGGTCCGATCCTCAGGCGCAGGCCTTCTTTTCCGCAGACGCTGATCTCCCCCCGGTTTTCCGGAAGGCGGATGACCTGAAACCACCCGTCACAGGCGGCCCAGCAGGGCTGGGTAAGCGGCGTAGGCAACGGTAAGTATGAGCCGGGCGAGTCGGTGACTTACAGCCAATTCGCTATCATGCTGGGCCAGGCGCTCTACGCAGACGACCTCGCCGCTCAGCCTTCCGGAGCACAGTGGTGGACGGCCGCCTGTGAGGTGGCCGCAAAACATGCGCTGTTTCCTGTCACTGACATGGCGCTTCGCGACAACTGGAACGCCGTGGCCAACACGCCCATTGAGCGTGAGCAGATGGCACAAATGTTATACAATGCCCTGGTCGATAAGGGCATCAAGCTGCCTTTATCACTCCGGAAAATATCCGGCATAAGGTGGAGCAGCTCAAAGAAATACTGAAGGGGGACTACAGCAAGGAAGGTAAACTGGCGGAGTTTGCGAACCAAATCGTAGACTTTTACATCTATTACCCCGGAGACAGGACCCAGCCTACTGTCCTTCCGGGGCCAACCGGCCCTCGGAGGTCCACTGGTACATCCTCCACTGCCAGCTGGGCGCGTGGAAGCCGGAGGCCAGAAGCTCAGAGGGCAGCGTGTAGGGATACTGCCAGGCACCGCGCTTGTGGGCGGCGGTCACAGAAAAATTGTAGAAAGAGACGGTTTCCGGGAAAGTGGGGACCGCTTCCCAGAACAGGAAGCCCTCTGTGGGGCCGCTGACATCCTCCGGCAGAGAGAAGTTGGTGTAATAGCAGGGTGTTCCAGCGTTGTCTGTATCGAACCAGAAATCCAGCGGCATGGTGTAAGCGTTCCCGGCGCTGTCCTGCCATTTCAGCATTCCATCCGGCTGGGTGCTCCAAGCCGTGACGCCCTGATAGTCCTGGGCGACCTGGATGCCCTCCATATAGCCGCCGGACGCCTCATTGGGGTTCCAGTACAGATAGGCCAGATAGATTGTGCGGAATCCGTATTTCTCATCCCGCACCGGGACTT
Organism: Oscillospiraceae bacterium; assembly: GCA_910575265.1. GTDB lineage: Bacteria > Bacillota > Clostridia > Oscillospirales > Oscillospiraceae > Lawsonibacter. The sequence continues at coordinate 10,522 of CAJTEA010000003.1, read as the reverse complement.
CCACGGTGATGATGTCGGGCGTCCCGTCTGGGGACCGGTCCTCGCTGTTGCGATACCCCTCTTTTTTCGCTCCGTAGGCCCCCTCAAACCGGGCCAGCTCACGGTCGTCCAGCTGGCTCAGGATATCCTCCGGGAAGCCCAGTTCCAGCAGCTGGGTACGGAGGGCGGAATCGCTGGCGGTCGTACCATATACCGGCGTCTGGACACCGGCGGGCAGCCGGGAGAACAGCAGAGGCAGGGCGGCGATCATCAGGAGGTGGAGGCCCAGCCATACCCCCAGGGCCATTCCGCTGGATACAGCCACAGGAGCGGGTTTCATGGCATAGCCCGCCTGATCCAGACTTTTACTGATCTTGCGCAGGTTCACCAGCAGAGCAATCCATACAATCAGTAGCGGCCCCACCAACAGCCAGCCCTCCAACCCAATGAGGGCCATAGGGATCAGCAGGGCCTCCAGAATGACAAGCCCTCCAGCGGCAGCGGTGCGGGGCTTCTGTCCGGCCTGATAGAATACCCCCTTCAATCCCTGCCACAGTCCGCCGACCGCAAAGACCAGAACCAGCTGGATCAGGACCGTCCGCAGCGCATAGTAGAGGGGCACTGGGCCGGTGGTGGTGTTCCACTCCTGACCGATTAGGCCCGCAAGCCAATGATCCAAAGGTGTCGCCTGGAACAACACAACAGCCAGGCGCAGCAAGGCGTAGAGGGTGGCGCAGGCATAGGCGAACCGGAACCCGCTGTTCTCCCGCCGCAGGGGGGCCAGCCCCAGCCACAGCAGCGCCGTACCCACCGCCGACAGGATAGTGTCCAGGCCCAAAAAGTTGAGGGTGATGGTAATGAGCGCCAGTCCCCAGCAAATCTGGCCGATGGGCTTTTTCCACGGACAGGGCGGCTTCAGCTCGGACAGCTCTGGCGGCAGCTGGACGGAGCCCTCATAGAGCAGACGGTCAAATTCATCCATGGAACACACCTCCCAGTTCCGACTGTAAATGTTTGCGGACGCGGTACAGCTTCCCCTCCACCGCCCGGAGGGTCAGTCCCAGTTCGGCCGCGATCTGGGCGGTGGGCTGGTAGTAGTAATATTTGCGCAGGAACAGCTCCCGGTCCCTGCGGCCCAGCCGCTCCACCGCCGCCCACAGGGCCTGTGCCGCCTCCGCTTTCAGAAGGGACTGCTCCGGGCCGTCGGCGGTGTCCGGCATGGCCTCGTCCAGTGTGCCGCCCTCCCTGCGGCGCTCATTCCCCCGGCGGCGGTTGAGGGCGGCGTTTCGGGTCAGATGGGTGAGCCAGGTGGTCAGGGCGGCCCGGCCCGGGTCGAAGGTGCCGATGGAGTCCCACACCCGGAGCAGCACGTCGGACAGGCACTCCTCCCGATCCCGCTCGTCGGGGAGGATGGGGGCGATGATGTACCGCAGCAGAGGGGTGTACGCCGTCTGGAATTGCTCCATCGCCCCATTCTGCCGGTTTTGCAGGGCGTGAACCAGCCGCGTATCCTCCACGATGACTCCCTCCTTTTTCTTCGTATGTCCTACTATACACCGGAGACGGTAAAATCCCACAAAAATTTTTGAGAAGTTTTGGACGCAGAAAATGCCTGTCCACACTCTAATGAGGTGGGCAGGCATTCGCTGTAAAGCTGTCAAATGGCCTCTCTTATATCTTATCTGTAGTCGTCAATTACGTCTATTAGGTCAGGGTTAGTTGTCCCACTATTTATTGATAATATGTCGTTTTTAAGTTCTGGGGCCAACTCAACAACCAACTCTAATAATCTACGATAGTTCCAATAGTCTGAATATTCAAAGTCATTTTTTACAACCGCTAATAAATGCGATTTAAGCCATACCCTTGGTATTTTCGCAATTTCACGCCGTCCCAATTCAATTCCTTCCATGTGCTGCCCATAGCAGGCCCATCCTAACAAAACACTGAATGCCTTTTCAGCTGTATATTCATCATATTTGTCCAAGGAACCAATATCTTCAAGTTGGATATTGTATCTCAGGAGATCTTTATTCATCCATTCTTCCCGGCTGCTCATAAATATGCCTCCTCACACCACTTCGCAATCTCCCCAATCAGCTCCAGCGGGAGGGGCTTGCTGTAAGGGAGTTGGATCGTGCCCTTGCTGGTCTTGTACTCCGTCAGCCGGTCGGCGAACGCCTCCACCGCCTCCGGGCCGGGGTACAGGCCGATATGCCGCTTGGAGGCCGCGAACTGGATCAGGTTGCGGCCCTTCCAGTAGGTGGGCATACTCCAGGAGATTTTCTCCTTGGCCTCCGGGATACTGGCCTTGATAGCGTCGTTGATCTGCCGCAGATAGTCCCGCGCCTCCTCCGGTTGGGCGGCGATATACTCCTCAATCGTCGCTGGGGGCTTTCCGCAGTAGTGGCTCTGCTCCGTGTTCTTGAATGACCTCCCGCACTTGGGACATACCCACATGGCCGCTTCCTCCTACTTCCGCAAAATCTTCTCCATCGGCTTCCCTTTCGCCAGCTCGTCGATCAGCTTGTCCAGGTAGCGGATCTCCCGCATGAGGGGGTCCTCCACCTCCTCCACCCGGACGCCGCAGACCACGCCTTTGATCAGCGTCCGGTTCGGATTGGGCTGGGGCGCGTTGCGGAAAAAGTCCCCATAGCAGAGGCCGGAGGAGTGGAACGCCTCCAGCCGCTCCGGGCTGTACCCTGTCAGCCAGCAGACGACTTCATCCACCTCAGCCTTTGTCCGGCCCTTCCTGGCAGCCTTGTCCAGCAGAAGCCCGTAGACCTTCCCAAAATCCATCTGAAATACTTTGTCGTTGTTCATGCGCACACGTTCCTGATCATGATGCGCTATTTTACCACATCCTGTATTGTTTTGCAAAGCGCCAGCCCGAACCTTGCGCGGGTCTATCATGGTCTGGAAATGACCAGGAGAGTTGATCCAGCTTGTTGACGGCGCGTTGGGCGGCGGTATCCTCCGGGTAGTGGTCCACCGTCTGAATGACCCGCGCCTCCAGGGTCTGGCGCAGCCGCCGGACGATCCGCCTGGTCTCCGCCCTGTTCCCTCAGCCAGGCGTAAGTGACGATCCCCCCCCGAAAATATCAAGCACTATGCAGCCAGCATATTGTATCCGGTTGTAAAGTTCGCTACAATGACAATTATACTATACTGGCTTTTTTCAGAAGTAAAGGGGAGGAACGAATATGGGGGAGAAATCCACCGATGACCTGAACCAGGAGCTGATGACTCAGCCCAACCTGGACCAGTATCTGACAGAAAACGGGGCTTGTTGGAGGCGCGCGGATATCTCGGTCTTTTTGACGCGGCTCCATGAGGTATGCGGCCTGTCCAAAGCGGAGCTGGCCCGGCGGGCGGGGATAAGCGAGGTCTATCTCCACCAGGTCTTTTCCGGGCGGCGCAGGCCCTCCCGGGACCGGCTGCTGTGCCTGTGCGTCAGCATGGAGATCAGTCTGGAGGAAACGCAGCAGCTGCTCAAGCGGGTGGGGTATGCCACCCTTTACCCCAAGCTGAAGCGGGACGCCATCATCGGCCACGGTATCCTCCACCGCACCCCTCTGGCGCGAATCAATGACAAGCTGTTTTCCGAGAATGAAAAAACGCTGTATTGAGTGGCGTCCCTCATGATAAAGGGAACAGTATAAGATTCCATGCGCCCTCCCGGCCCACGGACCAGGAATAGGGGCAAAAAAGAAGGGAGAATAACATCATGACAACCGGCGAGAAACAGACAAATATTCCAGCGGGTGTGATCTTCACGCTGCTGGCTCTGACACAGCTTACCAAACTGGGCTCCCCAGGCGCAATATACATGCTCATCATTCTGACCAGTCTGGCGGCCTTTGGGGTCCTGGCAGCGGTATTCTATACGGGAAATCGAACCAACCTGCCTCTGATCGGCTTCGGACTGCTGGCGGCGGCCGGTCTGCTGATCTGGTGCAACGGCTTCGCCCTCCATGCCTACAGCACTGAAATCTGGGTCTACCGCGGAGACGATGAGTTCCGGTTCAATCTGTTCTGCTTCCTGCCTGGACTGGCAAATTTCGCCTCCAAGCTGGGCATTTTGGGCATAGCGGTGGCTGTGCTGACCGACAAAGCGCCCCAGTACCGGCAAAAGGCGGAGACACTCTGGTTCCTGCCCGCTGTCCTCCAGGGCGGGAGCATAGTTCTGGCGCTGCTGGCTTACCTGTTTACCAGCATCCTGGGCGGCTCCTACTGGCCGTTCCTGCCCGCTTTCCTGAACCTGGATACGGTTCTGCTCACCGCCGGTCTGGCGCTGGCGGGCCTGTGGCTCGCCTACCCCGATGGACTGTCTGAAGGCGAAGACGGCGGAGACGGCTATATCGGAATGGTCAAGCTCCTTCTGCTCAACTTGTTCACCCTGGGCATCTACCAGTTTTTCTGGATTCACCGCACCACACAGTACCTGAACCGCGTGGAGGGTGAGGCCCGCCAGAAGCCCAGAACCCAGGTGCTGGCCTGTCTGTTCGTGCTGTTTTACACCGTCTATTGGATCTACAAAAACGCCCAGCGGCTGGATATCCTGGCCCACGAGTACAACATCCACCGCAATCTGGCGATTGTGTGCCTGGCCTTCGCCCCATTCCTGCCGATCGTATCCATCATCGTGATGCAGGATCGGATCAATACCATCAGCACCCTGAACACTCAGCCGGTTCCGGCATCGGGAGCCGCGGCGCAGTAAGGAGAGATACCATGACAACCACCCAAACCCTGCGCCGCAACTGCTTCCAGCATGTGGAGGACCCCGTCCGTCCCCTGCCCGTACTGCGGCTTTGACCTGGGGGAGAACCAGCAGAAATTCCCGGTAGCCCTCCGGGCCGGGACGGTGCTGAATGACCGATACGTCGTGGGCCGGGTCCTGGACCAGGGTGGCTTCGGCATCACCTACGCGGCCTTCGACCCCCAGCTCCAGGCCAAGGTGGCCGTGGACGAGACGCCGAACGTGATGATCCCCGTCTTCGGGCGCTGACAGCGGTCCGCGCCGAGGGCTTCATCCACCGGGACGTGACCCCGCCCAACCGGCGAAGAAGAAGCTCAGCCCTCTCATCATCGGCGGCATCGCGGCGGCTGTCGTGGCAGCGGTCGGCCCTCCTTTGTGGAGGCATCAGGTCCCAAGGTGACCATCGCCGGGCATGAATACAGCGCCAACGCGGAGGAGCTGGACCTAAATGATCTGGATTTTCTGTCCGGGCTGACCGGGCTGAAGGTCTTGCGCCTGCCGATCACGGCCCAGGGGATGGGGTCCTATGATATCTCCGCACTGGCAAATTTGACAGAACTGACCTCCATCAGTATCCCCCACAGCATCAAGGATTTGACGCCGCCGCAAAACCTGACCAAGCTGGAATCCCTGTCTCTGGTAGACGGCTATATGGATATGGCGAGAGGTTCCTTTGCCTCTCTGGAGCCGCTGAAGAATCTGGTCAATCTCAAAAGTCTGTACATTCTTGTGGCTGGCAATATCGGTAAGGAGCTGGTAGACCTGTTGCCTTGTAAGCGGACCGGGGCAAGAGCTACACCGTCCGGGGCGGGGTAAACTCCATCGGCCACAGCGAGCGGATGGATATTGTCATCACCGGCGATTTAAAAATTTCCGCTGAGAACCACGCCAAGATCAGCTACAGTGACAAGCGCAACCGCTTCAACCTCCTCCCTGGCGAGGGGCGGAATATCGTCTACCTCAACGACGAGGAGGTATTCACCCCCATGCCCCTCCACGCCTACAACCTCATTGACTTTGGGGAGACCAAGCTGCTCTTTGTCCCCCTGTGCGGGGAAAAATTCACCTGGGAGGGCAAGGATGGGACTGTTTAAGCTGTTTTCCCGGGGAAAGCCGGCTCCCGAGCCGGTCCAGGAGGAGCCAACCGCCCCGGCTGAGGGGCCGTTGACCCTCCGGATCGCCAACCTCCAGGGCCAGGGGGACCGGGAGCGGCAGGAGGACTCCTTCGCTCTTGTCAACCCGGCCCAGGGGGAACCGCGGGACCGTCAGGGCCTGCTGGCCCTGGTGGCCGACGGCATGGGGCATGGAGGACGGCAAAGCCGCCAGCCAGTGGGTGGCGGATCGGTTCCTCGCTGGACTCCAACCTGTTCTACGCCGTCAGCGTAGGCGAGGTCCTGTCCATTGACAGGGACCGAGCGGTGTGGGGCCACATGGGGGACTCCCGGCTCTACCGTTTTTCCGGCGGGGAAAACACCCAATTTATTCTGGCTACCTTCGGAGACACGTTTGTGGTCCGGGCGGAGGATGTCCCTCCGAAGGAACTGTCCAGTGAGATGGAACAGATTCCCTTTGACGAGCGGGTGACCCGCCTCCACACCGCCATCAGTCAGGGGCTGGACTATTTTGAGGAACTGCCCCGGCAGCGCGGCGAGCTGGTCTGTCGGGCGGAGGGGCAAGTGGAGCTGCCTGCGCTCACCGGAGAGGGCAAAACAGAGTCTGATGCCCAGCCGTCCATTCCGCCGCCGGAGCCCCCGACACAAACTCCTGGCGGAACGGGGGGTGGGACCCCCTCCCCGGCTGATCCTCCGGCCGCGCCGTTGGCGGTTCCGCTGATTGGAGGGATCGCCGCCATAGTGGTGGTGATCCTTATAACTGCCGCGGTCGTCCTGACGCAAAAAAAGCAGAAGTCCCAAGGGGGTTCCAGCTCCGCGCATGCCCCCCAGGGGGAGCAGGCGGCCATCTATATGCGGCTGGAGGTGGTGCGGGGCACGCTGGCCAGCGGCCAGGACCAGCAGGAGCTGGAATTGCGAAACGAGCTGATCATCGGTTCTGACCCGAACCGCGATGTTGTGGTACAAAGCGAGGACACGGCCCCCCGGCACGCCTGTCTCTTTTCCGTGAAGGGCGAGGTGGAGGCTCTGGATTTCTCCAGCGCGACACAGGTCAACGGGGAGGAGCTTCAGGGGGGCCGGAGGTTGCGCGGCGGAGATGAGATCACAGTGGGAAGTACCGTAATTCGTCTGAACTTTTAGCGGGAGATATTTTCCTTCTTGTACTCTGTTTTCTGCCACCACCAGGAAGGGACGTCCACTTTCTTGGACAGCCCTTCCTGGTTGCTATCTGCTTACGCGTAGAAGTTGACGCTGTTGGGTCCCCCAACGAACATGTAGCAGTCATCATATTGGGTTACCCCCACACCGATGCAGTCGCATCTGGAGTCGATCATTGTCTGGAAGTGGCCTGGCGAGTGGATCCAGTTGTCCAGAGCGTGACGCCAGGTGCAGCGCCGGTTGGAGCAGGCTTGGGCGGCGTTCATCAGGGCTTCGTTAGCCGGCGGCTCCGACATGCCATTGGTCTTGAGCGTCTGGTTAATCAGGCGGATCATCTCCTGCCGTATTTCCATATTGTCTGTCAGGCAGGCGCTGTCCCCACTGGCGGGAACTTCCAGCGAGGTGGATATAAAGAGGGTTTGCGTCGATACTGACGTAAACCCTCTTTCCGCCTCTGGCAGCAAATGCTTTTCAGGGGGATTTTTTATATTGACCGGCCCTCCACTCGACCGCCCGGCGGGTAAAGGTTTTGCGGGAGATTCCCAGCTGCCTGCCCGCCTCTGTGGCAGTGACATGCCCGTTCCGCCAGTCCTCCGCCAACTCCTCGAAGCCCTCCGGCATGGGGATGCGCTCCGGGCCGAAGCGGACCCCCCGCTCCAGCGCCGCCGCGATACCCTCCGCCTGACGCTGGTGGATAAACTCACGCTCTGTCTGGGCCACATAGCTCAGCAGCTGGAGAACGATATCCGCCACCAGCGTGCCCGTCAGGTCCCGGCCCTCCCGAGTGTCCAGCAGGGGCATGTCCAGCACGACGATGGCGGCCCTTCTCGTCTTGGTGATGCGGGCCCACTGCTCCAGGATCTCGTCGTAATTGCGCCCCAACCGGTCGATACTCTTGACTACCAGTATGTCCCCCGGCTGAAATGCCTGCACCAGCCGCTGATACAGGGGCCGGTCAAAATTTTTCCCCGACTGCTTTTCCACGGTGATGTGTTCCGGAGCCACGCCGAACTCCCGCAGGGCCGCCACCTGGCGGTCCTCTTTTTGGCCGCGTGTGGATACGCGGGCATAGCCGTACATCATACCTGACATGCCGGCCCTCCTCTCTTTTTCTTTGGGATGAGAGTATTATAAGGGGGATCGGGTTGAACAGGACAGTTTCCTGTCAAATTTTCACGGTGAAAAACTGATGGAAAACAGTTGTTTCGGAGAATTTATGATACTAAACAGCCAAAAAGTGCGGCCAGGTTGTATACAACCTGGCCGCACTTTATATCACTGTTTCAATATTACATATCGGCAGACTTTCTTGATACTTTAGCCCCAGATGATAAAAATTTTAAACAAGTTTTTGGAACAAACCGCCGGCCGCGCCCCGGCCAGGTTGTATACAATCTGGCCGGGGCGGACGGAGGTGCGAAACGAGGATGGCTGGTCGAGCAAAGGCCGCGGACGGGCAGGTCATTCAATACACCACCCTCAAGGTCCGGCTCTATCCTACTCAGGACCAGGCGGAGCTGTTTGAAAAGACGTTCGGCTGCTGCCGGTACATATGGAACCAGATGCTCTCCGACCAGCGGCGGTTCTACGCTGAGACGGGAGCCCACTTCATCCCCACCCCGGCTAAGTACAAGAATAGCGCCCCATTTTTAAAAGAGGTGGACAATCAGGCCCTGATCCAGGAGCAGAACAAGCTTTCCCAGGCGTTCCGGCTGTTTTTCAAAGACCCGGAGAACTTCCGGCATCCCAAGTTCAAACGTAAGAAGGACGACCGGGACTCCTTTACCGCCTGCAACCATGTATTTGAGTCCGGTCCCACCATCTATACCACCCGGGACGGCATTCGTATGACCAAGGCGGGGGTTGTCAAAGCCAAGTTCCCCCGCCGGGCCCAGGCCTGGTGGAAACTGAAACGGATCACCGTCAGTAAGACCCGCACAGGAAAATACTACTGCTCCATCCTCTACGAGTGCCCGGTGAGGCGGCCTGAGCCGGTGGCCCCCAACGCCGAGACCACCATCGGCCTGAAATACTCCATGGGCCACTTCTATGTGGCGGACAACGGCGAAATGGCCGACCCGCCCCGGTGGCTGAGGCGGTCTCGGGAGAAGCTGGTCCGTATCCAGCAGAAGCTCAGCCGGATGGAACCGGGATCCAAAAACTATGAGGAAGCCGTTCAAAAATACCGTCTGCTCCACGAGCACATCGCCAATCAGCGCCGGGACTTTCTCCACAAGGAGTCCAGCCGGATAGCCAACGACTGGAATGCCGTGTGTATGAGGGACGACGCTCTGGCGGAGATGTCGAAAGGGCCGTCGCGGAAAGACGCGGCCAGTTCCGGTTACCGGATGTTCCGGGAGATGCTGCGGTACAAGCTGGAGCGGCAGAGCAAGCCCCTGATCATTCTGGATCGCTACGCTCCCACTGCCCGGACCTGTTCCGCATGCGGACTGGCGCAGGACAGCGTGGACTACAAGGTGAAGACCTGGACCTGCCCTAAGTGTGGGATTACCCACAACCGGGAGGCCAACGCGGCGAAAAATATCAAAGCTCAGGGCCTTGTTCAATTTGGCAAAAGCGCTTAGCGTTTTGCGATATTGCCGCCCGGGACAGCGGTGGATGCCCATAATCCAGCTGGAGGGCGTTGAGCGAAGTGAAATAACATCTGTTCCGCTTCGCTCAGCGTTTTCCGGACCGGAGGGTGGGAAACGAGAGGGCGCGCGCGCGCGCCTGAAAGCTCCTGAGGGGGCTGTCCAAAATATTATGACGATGCAAAAAGGATACAGACCATGCTCTGTATCACCATGCGAAAGGGCGATTACGTCACCTTGGGCGACAGCATCGTCATTCAGGTGGAACAGATCAGCAACGAGCGGGCCCACCTGAATATTAACGCCCCCGGGAGGTTGTTGTCCTCCGGGGAGAGGTGTTGGAGCGCGGCGGAGGCAAGCGTCCCGACTGCGTGAAACCGTGATTCCGGTTTCTTCCGGCTGACGAGCTGGTTGAAATATAAGTACCGCGTTGGTCCTTGGCAGTCTGGCCAGATACCAGGGAGCGGCGCACCACAGACCTGTGCCACACGGTAAGGAAGCCGCGGGCACACTAATCTAGAGAGGAGCACAAACTATGCGTATTCAGCACAACATCATGGCTATGAATGCCTACCGCAACTACAACACCAACACCAGCAAGCTGGCGGGCAACCTGGAGAAGCTCTCCTCCGGCTACAAGATCAACCGCGCCGGTGACGACGCCGCCGGTCTGGCTATTTCTGAGAAGATGCGCGCCCAGATCACCGGTCTGGAAGCCGCTCAGAAGAACGTGAAGGACGGTATCTCCCTGGTGAAGACCGCTGAGGGCGCCATGCAGGAGATCCAGGACATGCTCAACCGCATGGACTACCTGGCCACTCAGTCCGCCAACGGCACCTACGACAACGACGTGGACCGCGCCAACCTCCAGAAAGAGGTAGACGCCCTTAAGACCGAGATCGACCGTATCGCCGACAGCG
>CAJTEA010000002.1 GCA_910575265.1 Oscillospiraceae bacterium | reverse complement strand
CCTGCGGTGCTGCGTTCATTTTCTTCGACTCCTTCTTGAATTGGTTGTTATTTCCATTCTTGACTGAGTCGATCCTTTTTATTCTGTCAGAGTTTGTCGTTTACACGGATTTTTATGGGGTCTCCTTCTCTGCATACAAAATTAGGGATTGCCTATACCGCGCTGTTTGTGTTATCTTATCCATAGCGAATAGGTGTCGCCTGCCTCTCGGTTTGGTCTGAGCAACTTTACCGTACCACAGGTCCTTCCTATTCGCTACCCTTTTATCCTTTCTTGTTATGCATCATTGTAACACCTACAAGAAAAATCAAAAGAAAATTGGAATTGCTCTTGACAGCTTCCAGTTCCGGTGCTATAATACGCTAAGCACAATAAAGCAGGTACGGTTCCCCGTCCTCACCCCAGGCGCTTGAGCCAAAGGGTTTACATCGAATAACACTGCCGGAAGCTGCCGGTATTGTTTTGCTGTGGTGTGGGGGCCGTGCTGGCAGCCCACATTTTATTTTGTCTGGAGGTGCTTTCCCATCGCTAACACAGGTCATCAAACCAATGAAGAGATCCGGGACAAGGAGATCCGATTGATCTCAGAGTCCGGTGAGCAGCTGGGCATTATGTCTTCTCAGGAGGCGCTTCGTCTGGCTGAGGAGCGCAGTCTGGATCTGGTCAAGATCTCCCCCAACGCCGTACCCCCCGTATGCAAGTTTATGGACTACGGCAAGTACCGGTTCGAGCAGACCAAGCGCGAGAAGGAAGCCCGCAAAAACCAGCGGGTGGTGGAGATCAAGGAGATTCGTATGTCTCCCGGCATCGACGTGAACGACTTCAATGTGAAGCTGCGCAACGCCCAGAAGTTCCTGTCCGAGGGCAACCGGTGCAAGGTCACCGTCCGCTTCCGCGGGCGGGAGATGGCGCACACCAACATCGGCCAGGAGCTGCTGCTTAAGTTCGCTGAGGAGTGCGGCGAGATTGCCGTGATGGACAAGTCCCCCAAGCTGGAGGGACGCCATATGTCCATTTTCCTGTCACCCAAGCCCGCGAAGGACGCGAAAAAGTAAGTAAAGGAGTTCAAACTGTTATGGCGAAGAAAATCAAGATCAAAACGCACAGCGGCGCCAAGAAGCGTTTCTCCCTCACCAAGACCGGCAAGGTCAAGCGCGCGATGACCAAGAAGCGTCACCTGCTTAACGGCCACGGCAAGACCACCAAGCTGAAGCGGGCCCTGCGCGGCACCACCTACGCCGACAAAACCAACGAGGCCGCCATCAAGCGCATGATCCTGTATAAGTAAGAAGAGGGAGGATAACGAATCATGGCAAGAGTGAAAGGCGCGATGATGACGCGCAAGAGAAGAAATAAGATCCTGAAGATGGCCAAGGGCTACTGGGGCTCCAAGTCCAAGCACTTCAAGATGGCCAACCAGGCCGTGATGAAGTCCGGTGTGTACGCCTATACCGGCCGCAAGCTGAAAAAGCGCGACTTCCGCCAGCTGTGGATCACCCGGATCAATGCCGCCTGCAAGATGAACGGCATGAACTACTCCACTTTTATGAACGGACTGAAGAAGTCCGGCATCATCATCAACCGCAAGATGCTGGCTGAGATGGCCGTCAACGATAAGGCCGCCTTCACCCAGCTTACCGATACCGCCAAAAAGGCACTGGCCTGATTGGAACGCAGAGCGCACCCGCCGGGTGCGCTTTTTTGTTTTTTGCGCGAAATGTCATAACTGTAAAAAATCACTGTACTTCTGTTCTCTTATATGGTATAATTCACAACGGAGAAAGAAGCGTCGAGGCCATCCGCGCCCAGCCCAGTCAAGCGCCGCGCGGAAAATAAGGCCATAGAGGGAGGGGATACCGGGCTGGAACAGGAAGAAAAAGAAGAAAAGGAGAAATGAAATTATGAAATGCAAACGGATGTGTTCGGTTCTGCTCCTGCTCTGCCTGCTGCTGACCGGTCTGACCGGCTGCGGCGGCGCTTCGGATGAGATCCGTTTCGGCACAGGCGGTACGGGCGGGGTTTACTACGCCTACGGCAGCGCCCTGGCTCCCGCCCTCAAAGAGGCGACGGGGTGGAATGTCACTGTGAAGGAGACCACCGGCTCTGAGGCCAACCTGAGGCTGCTGGAGAGCGGCGTTGTCGATCTGGCCATTGTACAGAGCGACACACTTCAGTACGCGGCGGTGGGCGAGGGCAGCTTCGAGGGAATGATCCTGTCCGGCTACAGCGCGGTGGGCGGCCTGTACACCGAGGCCTGCCAGATCGTGGTAACCAAGCAGTCCGGCATTACATCCATCGCCGACCTGGCGGGCAAGCGTGTGTCCGTGGGCGCGGAGGACTCGGGCGTGACCCGGAACGCGGAGCAGATTCTACGGGCCAACGGACTGACCCTGGATAAGCTGAAGGTCAGCCGGCTGGCCTTTGCTGAATCCGCCGCCGCCATGGAGCGGGGCGAGCTGGACGCCTTTTTCTGCACGGCGGGCGCGCCCACCAACGCGGTGGCCGAGCTGGCGGAGAAAATGGATATCCGCCTGATTTCCCCGGACCAGCGGACCATTGATCAGCTGATGGGTCTTTACAACTGCTACGCGGTGTGCCGCATCCCGGCGGGCACCTACCACGGGCAGGACGAGGATGTGGTCACGCTGGGTGTCCGCGCGGTTCTGGTGGCCGCCGACTCCCTGGACGCCGCCATTGTCAGGCAGATTACCGACGCTCTGTTTACTTATAACGATCAGGTTCAGGGCGCCATCGCTATGGACGCGGAACTGGATATGGATCAGGCGGTCCAGTCCGTTCCCATTCCCTTCCACTTTGGCGCGGCGGCCTACTACGGCGAAAACGGCATTGAGGTGGAGGCCAGGACGCCGGCGAAAAACATCAAGAGCTTTCAGGTTTCGCTGGACATGTATCAGACCCTGGCGGTCGCGGTGGTGATCCTCTTCCTGGGCAGCTTTTTGAAAAAGCGGATCAAGGTGCTTGAGACCTTCTGCGTTCCCGCCCCGGTGGTGGGCGGCCTGATTTTCGCCGTTTTGTCCTGTATCCTTTACGCCACCGGCGTAATGGAACTGACCTTTGATGAGACGCTGAAAAATGTCTGCATGGTCATGTTCTTCACCTCAGTGGGCTTCCAGGCCAACCTGAAGGTGCTTAAGAGCGGCGGCGTCAGCCTGCTGATCTTCCTGGTATGCGTCACAACGCTGATTATCCTGCAAAACATCGCGGCTGTGGGCTTCTCCCAGGTGCTGGGGGTCAACCCCCTGCTGGGCATGTGCACCGGCTCCATCCCCATGGTGGGCGGCCATGGAACGGCGGGCGCCTTTGGTCCCACGCTGGAGGGCCTGGGCCTGGAGGGCGCTACCACCCTCTGCACGGCCGCGGCCACCTTCGGCCTGATTGCCGGTTCCCTTATGGGCGGACCGCTGGGCCGCCGGCTGATTCTGAAGCACGATCTGCTGAAAACCGCTGTCCCCGTGGAGGACACCCTTCCCTCCGGCGGCGAGGAGCAGGGCGGCGGCGCCATCAGGGGCTACGCCTCCGCCGCCTACCAGCTGGCCATCGCCATGGGTGTGGGCACCATCGTATCCTGGCTGCTGTCTAAAACGGGAATGAGCTTCCCCGTGTACATCGGCGCCATGATCGTAGCCGCTATTATGCGCAATTTCAGCGAGTTTACTGGAAAATATGAGACCCCCATGGCCGCGATCGACGATATCGGCGGCATCTGCCTGTCCCTGTTCCTGGGCATCGCCATGATTACCCTGAAGCTGTGGCAGTTGGCCGCACTGGCTGTGCCCCTGGTCATTCTGCTGGTGGTTCAGGTGGTTCTCATGTTCCTGTTCGCTTACTTTGTGGTCTACAACGTCATGGGCCGCAACTATGACGCCGCCGTCCTGTCCGCCGGTTCCTGCGGCTTCGGCATGGGCGCGACCCCCAACGCCATGGCCAACATGCAGGCGCTGACCGACCGCTTTGTTCCCTCCGTCAAGGCCTACATCCTGGTCCCCATCGTGGGCAGCATGTTCGCCGACTTTATCAACAGCATTACCATCACTTTCTTTATCAATATGCTGTAAGTATCCGGATACAGAAATGGTCCCGCCCCCTACGGAGCGGGACCATTTTTTACAATCCGCCGCGATCAGCGGCCGCCCAGCCGGAAGGAGGCGCACTCGGTGCCTTCGCACTTGGTGGGGGAGCAGTCGCAGCAGCCCACTTTAATGGACTCCAGAGAGCAGCAGTTCTGCGCGCCGGAGTGGTAGGCGCAGGTATCGACGGAGCATTTGATGCTGGTGTTGCAGGTTTTGTGTTGATCCATGGTTTACACCCTCCTTGTTTGGATGGGTCTAGTATGCCGTCTGGACCGGGGTTTATTCCCGCTGCTCCGTTCATTTTTTTGCTTTCTTCCCAAATTTTGGCTGGCGCGGGTTGATGTCCTCCGGCTGGACCTCAACCACCTGGGGGATAAAGCGGCTGGCGAACTTTCCCTTTCCACGGCTCTTCACATAAAAGAAGCCGATGATGGAAAAAACAACCGCTCCGATGAAGTTGACAAACAGGTCCTTCATGGTGTCCAGGATACCGATGTCCAGATAACCGCCCAGGCCCAGAGCGATCTGCTGTCCGTCCGCGGTGACCAAGATGGTGTCCGCGATGTTGTCGATGATCACCCGGCTGTTGCCCCCTGTGGGATCCAGCATGACGGTGGAGATGGTGTTGACCACCGTGTCCTTCTGCATGTCCAGCAGGAGCAGCTGGTCCATGCCGCACTCAAAGAACTCCCACAGTACGCCGATGGTCATGGAGAAGCAGAAGGCCACGATAGACATGAAAACAGGGGAGAGGGACAGGGAAAACTTCTCCGTGCGGTTGAGCATGTCCACCAGAGCGAAGCCGATGGCCGCGCAGAGAAAGCCGTTGAGGGTATGTAAAATGGTGTCCCAGTGCTTGAAGGTGGTGTAAAAGGAGCTGATCTCCCCCAGAATTTCCGCCGAGAAGATAAAGAGCATAATGATGATCTCCATGGTGTTGGGCAGATCTATCATCAGCGTCCGCTCAAAAACCGTGGGCAACAGGAACAGCACCAGCGTCAGCCCGCACAGGAACACGCTCTCAAAGTCACCGTTAAAGAACTGCGCCACCATCGTGATGATAACCAGAATCCGTAAGGTAAAATAGACCGCCGCCACCGTCCGCTTTCGCCGCAGCGCGTCATGAGCGGTGGCAAATACGGCCCGCAGGCCCTTTTTCTTTGCCATGAAGGACGCTCCTCTCTGAAAAATGAATGAATACAGTATAGTCCCTCCCGGTTATAAAGTCAAGGCGGGAGTGTCAAGCCCCGGCCTCTGACCGCATAGACTGGTGCTGGAGGTGAATTTACATGGACTTGCGCGACAGGACAATCACCGTAGGCGAGCTGCTGGACAATCCCAAGTCGAAAGCGGTGTTTCAGCGCCGCTTTGGGAAATTCATGAAGCACCCCATGGTGAGCGCGGCCCGCTCCCTCTCCCTGGCCCAGCTCCAGGAGATGGCGGCGGTCTATATCCCGCGGAAAACCATTCAGGATACGCTGAGGGAGCTGGAGCGGCTTTAAGGCAGTTTGCCCCGCTTTCGGAAGAAAAATATGCCCCAATTCTCCTTTGTTATGGGTTGCCAGAGGGACGGATTTAGGATAAAATAGGATATCATTCACACAATGGAGGAGATGCCATGGACATCATCAAGCTGGAGCGCTGTGGCGTCTCCTTTTATGCCTGCCCGGACTCCGCGTGGTCGGGTACGGCGCACGGCTTCTCCACCCGGCTGGGAGGCGTATCCCCCGCGCCCTGGGACAGCCTGAATCTGGGTGTTGGCCGGGGGGACGACCCGGCCAACGTCCGGGAAAATTTCCGCCGCTTCTGCGGAGCTGTGGGGGCCGACGCCGGCGCTCTGGTGAAGAATCACCAGGTTCACAGCGGTGTGATCCGCCCGGTGACCCGGGCCGACATTCTGCCGGACTCCGCCCAGACCGGGGAGTTTCAGGCGGATGGGCTGGTCACCGACCAGCCGGGGGTGTGCCTCACCGTGTTCTCCGGCGACTGCGTCCCCATCCTGCTGTACGACCCGGCGCGCGGGTGCGTTGCCGCCGCCCACGCCGGCTGGCGGGGAACCGCTTTGGGGATCGCCGTCCGGGCGGTGGAGGCCATGGTCCGGGACTACCGCTGCCGCCCTGAGCATATTCTGGCCGCCATCGGGCCGGGCATCGGCCCTTGCTGCTTTGAGACCCACAGCGACGTCCCCGATGGCCTGCGCTCCGGGCTGGGCGCGGACGCGGAGCCCTTCATCCATCCGCTGCCCCGGGAGGGGAAGTTTTCCGTAGATCTGAAGGGGGCCAACGCCAAATGGCTGGAGCGGGCGGGACTGACCCCGGACCATATCGCCGTCTGCGCCGCCTGCACCGCCTGTAAGCTGGATGTATTCTGGTCCCACCGGGTCCAGGGAGCCAGCCGAGGCAGCATGGCCGCCGTAATCCAGCTGCTGTAACGAGGAACCGCCCATGAAAAAACGGTTTGCGATGCTTCTGATCGCCGTCCTGCTGGTTCTCTCCGCCTGCGGGGGAGGGGGTCAGTCCGCCTCCTCAAGCTCCGGCGCTTCCTCCGCGGGGGACGGCAGCCAGAAGGAGGTACAGGTCCCGGTGACCACACCCTTCACCCTGGCCATTTACCCGGAGTTCAGCCTTCACCCCGCTTTGGCCGCCAACCGCTCCAATCTCACCCTGGCTCCGCTGCTGTATGAGAGCCTTTTCGCGGTGGACGCCTCCTTTCAGGCCCAGCCGGTGCTGTGCCGGAGTGATACGGTCAGCGAGGACAAGCTGGTCTGGACCTTCACCCTCCAAAGGGGGGTCACCTTCTCCGACGGCACCCCTCTCACCGGTCAGACGGTGGCCGACGCGCTGAATCTGGCCCGCTCGGAGCGGGGGCGCTATCGGGAGCGGCTGTCCGATGTCGCCGCCATCACCGTGCCAGAGGAGGAGCCCGATCAGATTGTGATTACCCTCAGCCGGCCCAACGGCTCCCTGCCGCTGCTGCTGGATATCCCCATCGCCCTGGGCGAGGGGGACCGCCCCGCCGGCACCGGACCCTATATGCTCTCCGGGAATGACGACAACCTGACCCTCACCGCCCGGCCCAACTGGTGGCGGAAGGAGGGGACTCTGCCAGTCCCGGTGATCTATCTCCACGCCGTCAGCAGGAGCGATGAGCTGATCTACGCTTTTGACGCTGGGGAAATCTCCCTGGTAGATGTGGACCTGATGGCTACCAACGCCATGGGCTACGGGGGCAACTATCAGACCTGGGGCTACGCCGCCACCGATTTCCTTTACCTGGGCTTCAACACACAAAGCGCCCTGTGCCGCGCCGCTCAGACCCGGCAGGCCATTGCGCTCGCGGTGGACCGGGACACCATTGCCGCCACTATTTACGCCAATCATGCCGTTCCGACCCTGCTCCCCGTCCACCCAGACAGCGACCTGTACAGCCAGGGCGCGGCTTCGGCCTTTCCGCGTTACGATCCTGAGACGCTGGCCGCGCGGATGGAAGAACTGCGGCTTCAGGACCAGGCGCTTGTTTTTCTGGTTAACAGCGAAAACACCGCCAAGGGTTCCGCGGCCCAGCTCATCGCCTATCAGCTCCAAGCGGCGGGTTTCGCGGTAGAGCTGCGGCAGCTCCCCTTTGACGAGTACACCGCCGCCCTGGCCGCCCGGGAGTTTGACCTGTACCTGGGGGAAACGGTGTTCACCGCCGACTTCGACCTGTCCACCCTGCTGTCCTCCTACGGCGCGCTCAACTACGGCGGCTGGTGGCATGAACAGTCGGACGGCCTGCTGAACGCCCTCCGGGCGGCCTCTCCGGAGGAGCGGGCGGGGGCGGCGGATCAGCTGTTCGGCCTGCTTGGCGAGCAGATGCCCATCGTCCCCATTTTGTTTAAAAACGGCTCGGTGCTCACCCAGTGGGGCCGGTTGTCCGGGCTGTCCCCGGTGCGCGGCAACGTGTTTTATCAGCTGGAGAATTGGATCATCAAATAGAAAAACGGAGGAAAACGACCATGAGTGTTTACCGCTGCTATTCCGCGAAAAAGCCCCAATATGATGTCGAAAGCACCGCCCTGCTGGACCAGCTTTGGGGGCAGCTTGGCATCCAAAACCTGGAGGACCTGTCCATCCTCCACCGCTACGATGTGGAGGATGTCTCACAGGAGGTCTTTCAGCGGGCCAAGGGCATTGTTTTCTCCGAGCCCCAGGTGGACAACGTTTTTGACGAGGATTATGTCCCCGTCCGAACCCCGGAATACACCCTGGCGGTGGAGGCCCTGCCGGGGCAGTTCGACCAGCGGGCGGACTCGGCGGCCCAGTGCATCCAGCTCATGGCCGGGGTGGAGCGTCCCCTGGTGGCCAGCGCCACGGTCTACTACTTCTACACCATTGAGGGAGCGCTGTCCCAGGCCGACCGGGAGAAGATCCGCGATTACCTCATCAACCCGGTGGAGAGCCGGGAGGCCTCCCTGGAAAAGCCGGATACCCTGGTCCGGGAACACCAGGAGCCGGATACGGTGGCGTCTATACTTGGCTTCACCGCCATGACCGAAGCGGCGCTGGGCGTTTTGCTGGACAAGCTGGGCCTCGCCATGGACCTGGACGATTTGAAATTCCTTCAGGCCTACTTCCGGGACGAGGAGAAGCGGGACCCCACCATCACCGAGGTGCGGGTGGTGGACACCTACTGGTCCGACCACTGCCGCCATACCACCTTCTCTACCCACCTGGATCAGATCGAAATTCAGGATCCGGAGGTCAAGGCCGCCTATGAGCGGTATCTGGCCGCCCGGGTGGAGGTCTACGGCGAGGAGAAGGCGGCAAAGCGGCCCCAGACCCTGATGGACATCGCCACCATCGGTACCAAGGTGCTGAAAAAGCGGGGCCTGCTCCCCGAGCTGGACGAGAGCGAGGAGATCAACGCCTGTTCCATCCACGTCCCCGCCCAGGTGGACGGCGAGGAGCAGGACTGGCTGCTCATGTTCAAGAATGAGACCCACAACCACCCCACCGAAATCGAGCCCTTCGGCGGAGCGGCCACCTGCATCGGCGGCTGCATCCGAGACCCCCTCTCCGGGCGGGTGTACGTCCACCAGGCTATGCGCTTCACTGGGGCGGGAGACCCCCGTGTCCCCTTCGGCCAGACCCTGGAGGGCAAGCTGCCCCAGCGGAAGCTGTGCCAGACGGCGGCGGCGGGCTACTCCTCCTACGGAAACCAGATCGGCCTTGCCACCGGACATGTGGCCGAGGTCTACCACGAGGGCTACGTCGCCAAGCGGCTGGAGTGCGGCGCGGTGGTAGGCGCCGCCCCGGCGGAGAATGTGCGCCGGGAGCGGCCCGCGCCGGGGGACGTGGTCATCCTGCTGGGGGGACGCACCGGACGGGACGGCATCGGCGGGGCCACTGGCTCCTCCAAGAGCCACAATAAGAAGTCACTGACCACCATGGCCTCCGAGGTCCAGAAGGGCAACGCCCCCGAGGAGCGGAAGATCCAGCGGCTGTTCCGGGACGGGGAGGTCACCCGGCTGATTAAGCGGTGCAACGACTTCGGCGCGGGGGGCGTGTCAGTGGCCATCGGCGAGCTGGCCGACGGGCTGGAGATCGACCTGGACGCCGTGCGCAAGAAGTATGACGGCCTGGACGGCACCGAGCTGGCTATCTCCGAGAGTCAGGAGCGCATGGCGGTGGTAGTCGCCTCCGGGGACGCCGAGGCCTTTATTGCCGCCGCTGAGAAAGAAAACCTGGAAGCGTATCAGGTGGCGGTAGTCACCGAATCCCCCCGGATGGTGATGCGCTGGAAAGGGCAGAAGATCGCCGACCTGAGCCGTGAATTTTTGAACACCAACGGCGCGGTGAAGCACGCGGCGGTGTCCGTAGACAAAAAGGACCGCTCCGCCTTTGGGCGGGAGCCATTCAAAACCCTGCGGGAGATGGCCTCCAGTCTCAAATGTGCCTCCCGCCGGGGGCTGACCGAGCGGTTCGACGGCTCCATCGGCGCGGGTTCCGTCCTTATGCCGTTCGGAGGCAAATATCAGTCCACCCCCGCCCAGGCGATGGCGGCGCTGCTGCCCGTCCTGCCCGGACAGGAGACCGATCAGGCCAGCGTCATGGCCTGGGGCTGCGACCCGGACGCCCTGTCCGTAGACCCCTATGTGGGGGCCTATCAGGCCGTTACCAACTCCATCGCCAAGCTGGTGGCCTCCGGCGCGGACTATAAAAACGTGTACCTCACCTTGCAGGAATTTTTTGAGAAGCTCCGGGATGAGCCTCTCCGCTGGGGCAAGCCCGCCGCCGCCCTTCTGGGCGCGCTGGACGCTCAGCTGGACTACGCCGCCGCCGCCATCGGCGGCAAGGACTCCATGTCCGGCTCCTTCCTGGATAAGGATGTCCCCCCCACCCTCATTTCCTTTGCCATCGCCCCCATCAAGGCTGGGGAGATCATCACTCCTGAGTTCAAAGAGGCGGGACACCCGGTGTATCTCTTCCTTGGCGATGCCACAGCGGAGGGACAAAAGGCCGCCTGGGAGGAATTCCATGCCCTATGCCAGGCCGGCAAGGTGAGAGCCGCCTGGGCGGCGGAAAACGGCGAGGCTGAAGCGGTGATGAAGATGTCCTTTGGCGGCCGGATCGGCTTTACAGCCGGCGAGGAAGAGCTGGCCTGGGACCTGCCCAACCCCGGCGCGATTGTGGCGGAGCTTACCGAAGCGGTCCCGGAGAGCTCCCGGGCCGTCCAAATCGGAACGACCACCGCTGAGCCCGTTATCAACATCGTACACGACACCGCCCCCATCGACGAGCTGCTTGCCCTCAACGAGGGCGTTTTGGAGGCGGTCTACCCCACCCGGGCGGGAACAACCGAGAGCGTTCAGACCATCTCCTGGGACAAGCGCTCCCCGGCGGTCCGCAAGCACAGGGTGGCCCACCCCAAGGCGGTCATCCCTGTTTTTCCCGGCACCAACTGCGAGTACGACACCGCCCGGGCCTGTATCCGCGCCGGAATCGACCCGGAGATCGTGGTGGTGCGCAACCTGACCACCGATTTGCTGGCCCAGTCCGCCCAGGCCCTGGAGGAAGCTGTTCGGAACGCCCAGATGGTGGTTCTCCCTGGCGGCTTCTCCGGCGGCGACGAGCCGGAGGGCTCCGCCAAGTTCATCTGTTCCTTCCTGCGCAACCCCGCCATCAGCGACGCTATTATGGACCTGCTGAAAAACCGGGACGGCCTGATGCTGGGCATCTGCAACGGCTTCCAGGCCCTGGTCAAGCTGGGCCTGCTCCCCTTCGGCGAGATTCGGGATATGGACGCGACCTGCCCCACTCTGACCTACAACCTCATCGGCCGGCATCAGAGCCGCTACGTCACCACCCGGGTGGCCTCGGTCCAGTCCCCCTGGATGCTCAAGTGCCAGGTGGGGGACGAGCACACCGTCCCCATCTCCCACGGCGAGGGCCGCTTCGTGGCCCCGGCGGAGGTCATCTCCGGCCTGATTGCCAACGGCCAGGTGGGAACCCAGTATGTGGGTATGGACGGCAGGCCCACCATGGACATTCTGTCCAACCCCAACGGCTCCATGGAGGCCATTGAGGGCATTTTCTCCCCTGACGGCCGGGTCTTCGGCAAGATGGGGCATCTGGAGCGCAGAGGTCCCTTCGCGGCCGTGAACATCCCCGGGAACAAGCACCAGCCCCTGTTTGAGAGCGGGGCGGAATACTTCAAATAAGTTCATATCCCGGGCGCGGATTGCTCCGCGCCCGGGATATTGCGTTAAGGTTCCGCCGCTTCCTGGTTCGCTTCCAGCACCGACCGGACGGTCTGCTCCAGGACACTCATATCAATGGGCTTGGCCACATGGGCGTTCATCCCGGCTTCCAGAGCGTCCCGGATGTCTTCAGCGAAGGCGTTAGCGGTCATGGCAATGATGGGGATTGTCCCGGCCAGCGGGTGTTCCAGGCCGCGGATTGCCCTTGTGGCCTCGTAGCCGGTCATCACCGGCATCTGCACATCCATCAGAATCAGCTGATACTGTCCTGGTGTGGATTTTGCGAAGGCTTCTACCGCCAGCTGCCCGTTTTCGCAGATCTGGCAGGAGGCTCCGGTCATATTCAGCAGCTCACAGAGAATTTCCGCGTTGATTTCGTTATCCTCCGCCACCAGGATGCTCATCCCGTTCAGGATGCTCTGTTCACGGGACTCCTCCCCCGATTCCGGAGTATGATGGCTGAGCAGACTGTCCACCTTTTTGCGGAAGCTGGTGAGAAAAAAGGGCTTTGGAATAAAGGCGTCCACCTTGACGGCGGTGGCTTCCTCCTCAATCTCTGGCCAGTCATAGCTGGTTAAAATCAGGATTGGAATATTCCCGGGTACCTCCCGGCGGATGCGTCTGGCGGTTTCTATGCCGTTGATGTCTGGCATATTCCAGTCCAGAAGGACGATATCATACAGCCGTCCCTCCTGGTCAGACCGTTTTACCAGTTCCACGGCGGTACGGCCGTCCAGGGCGTATTCCACCGCGACTCCGGTGCTCTCCATGGCCATCTGGATGTTCTGACAGATCACCTCTTCATCGTCCACAGCCAGCAATCTGGTAATGCCGTGCTTCCGCCAGAAGTCATGGTCGATGGACTGTTCGCTGATATGCAGCTCCAGCTCTACGGTGAAGGTGGAGCCTTTCCCCTTTTCGCTGTCCACCGTAATTTTTCCGCCCATCAGGTCCAGCAGGTTTTTGGTGATAGCCATACCCAAACCGGTGCCCTGAATCTTGTTGGTGACGCTGTCCTCCTCCCGGGTAAAGGCGTGGAAAATCTTTTTGACATACTCTGGACTCATGCCATAGCCGTTATCCGCCACCACAAACCGGTAACGGACCAGCTGTCTGGTGTATTGGGGCAGCTCCTGAACCGTCAGAGTGACGCGGCCGCCCTCCGGGGTGTATTTTACCGCGTTGGACAGCAGGTTCAGCAAAATCTGATTCAGGCGGAGCTTATCCATCACCACATGCTCGTGCTTCAAATCCAGGCTGTAGACCTCAAAGGTGTGGCCCTTGGCCTTCATCTGGGGCCGGATAATGGAGTCGATGTTCTCAATCAGCTCCACAATGCTCTCATCCGACAGGTTCAGCACCGTTTTGCCCGCCTCGATCTTGCTGATATCCAAAATGTCGTTGATCAGGCCAAGCAGATGCTGGCTGGAGGCGGTGATCTTCTGGGTGTATTCCCGCACCTTGTCCGGCCGCTCCGCGTCCCGGCCCAGCAGGGCGGCAAAGCCCACGATAGCGTTCATGGGGGTGCGGATATCGTGGCTCATGTTGGACAGGAAGGAGCTTTTGGCCCGGTTGGCTTCCTCCGCGATCTGGAAGGCCTGTTCCGCGGTCTCTTTGGAATGGGCCAGCATGGTGTTGGATTCCTCCAGCTGCCGGTTCAGCTCCTCCTGCTGCCGCAGATTGGCCTGTTCCTGCCGGAACAGCTGTGTGCTGGCCTGCTGAGCGGCAACGGCGGCGACAGCCAGCGCCAGCATGACCAGAAGAATCACCGCCAGAACCAGAAGCGTCTGAACCACCGTATTCACCATCTCCACCGTCCCGGCGGCCACGAATTCCGCCGGGATCAGAAACAGAAGCAGTGTGTCATACTCCGCCAGGGAAGTGACGCAGTAGTAATATTCTACGCCGTTGTAGATGAAGTTGGAGCTGAGCGTGTCCGTCTCCGACAGGGCGGCCCGGATATCGGGGCAGCGCTGCCCCTCCATCGTCTCCAGCGCTTTAAGGACGTTGTAGGCCTGGATGGTGTTCCCGTGGGTCACATCATCATGCATCCGGGTGCCGTCGCCCTTCAGAATATAGGTCTCGCTGCGGTTGCCATAAGCCGTGCTGTTGTAGTATTCCGTGAGGGTATAGACATCCTTGAGCAGTACCGCGTGGGTAAAGGTCACGCCGTCCGCCGTCCGGACAGGCTGGTCCAATTTGTGGACAAAGGCCCAATAGCTGCCATCGTAGATGTAGCTGTCTGAAAGAAAGGTGTGGCGGCCCTCATCGCCGGAGAGCTGGTCGATGTCCGACCAGACGCCCTGCCTGCCGGAAGCGTCATAGCAGCGGCCTTCCGTGTCCAGAAGCATGAGCATGGAGCTGTAGCGGTCGGTTTCCATCAGGCGCTCCAGATGGCCGATATACCCTGTCAGCTCTTCGGCGGAGGCGAAGTCCCGCTCCTCCAGCGCGTTGACCGTGATGTTAAGGTAATTCCAATGGGTGTCCAGAGCGGTGTCCAGGTTAACCCGCACCTGAGCGGTAAGCTCCACCAGCTGAGTGGTGCGTTCCTGAAAGATCCGCCGCCCCAGATACCGCGTGAACAGAGAGACACCCGTCAACAGGAACGCGATCAGACACAGAACAAGAACTCCCGGCAGAATGATGCTCCACTTTTGATTCCTGAATCTCATACGCGGCCCTCCCCCTTCTCTCCTTCGCGGCAGCTCGGCACAGTGTGACAGAATCCGCGGGCGCGGCCGCCCGCGCTTACTCCCACGGGTTTCCGTCGGGGGAGACGGTCTTTTGTTCTGTCAGCCAGTCCCGCAGGAAGGTCTGTACAGAGCCCTCCTCTACCCGGGCGTGATAGGCCTGCCCGATCTCGCCGCTGTAGCCCTCCCTCAAAAAGGCGACCTGATAGGTTTCGCCGTCCTCCAGCTCGCCGCCGCCTCTGGTCACCAGAACATAGGGATAGGGAGCTCCGTCCCCCGCCGCGTCAAAGCCGGCGGCGGCCAGCTCTCTGGCCTGGGCCCCGGTCATGGTCAGAACGGCGTACGCCCCATCCAGGCTTGGGGAGATGGTGGTGCAGAGATTCGTGTTGATTTTGCCCTGATAGAGCTTTCCGGTCACGCCCGCCTCCAGCCTGAAGTTTTTCGCCGGCCCGGAAAGGTAGGGGATCATGGCCGCGTCCGCCCCCGCGGCGCTGCCCAGAGCCTTGCCCACCAGGCGGGCGGTCTCCTCCATGGTGAAGTCGGCGGTGCTCTCGCAGAAATATACCTTCTCCTGGTTATTCAGATAGCCGCTCTGCAGTTCGTCCATTCGCGCGATGCAGCTGGGGCCATCCATGCCCTCCGCTCCCTGAAACCAATCCTTAAAGGCCTGGCCTATGTCGGTCAGAATATTATCCCAGTGGGTGTAGGTCATAGGGAAGGCGCGGCCCTCGCTCATGGCCCTGTGGGCGTCGTAAATCAGCGCGTCCTCTGGAAGAGAGACCCGGTCCAGCACACTCAGGACGCAGGGGGTGTCCTCGGAGATAAACGTCGCCTGTCCCTCCGGGGAATAGAGCAGAGACAGCAGCTGGATGGCCTCCTCCAGCTTTTTCTCATTGCCCGGCTGTGCCAGCCGGCTGCTGATGCCGATATAGCTGGAGGGGCTGTACATATAGATGTTTTTGCTTCCGTCCTCGCTGATATAGGGCATCATGCCCAGTTCATCGGAGCTCCCGGGAATCACTGTGTCAGAGACCGTGTAAGAGGCCGCGCAGAACATCGCCTTCCGTCCGCCCAGGTATTCCTCAATCAGGGTGGAAACCCGCCGGTCCTCCGGATCGGTGTGGAACATCCCGATGTCGATATACCGCTGAACATAGTCCATGGTGTCTTCCCACATCCCGGCCGCCGTGGCCGTCCCGGACAGAAAATCCCGTTCCCAGTTCACCCCCTCCGGGGTGGTGAGCCAGCTGGTCTTGGCCAGGTTAAAGACGGCGGAAAAGGGGCCCCCGGTGAGCCGGGCGTCCGCGATGCCCGGGAGCATTCCCTCCGCCTGGATCGCTTCGCACAGCGACTCCAGCTCGGCAAAGGTGGCGGGGACCTCCCAGCCCTGCTCCTCCATCAGGGTCTTGTTGTAGTATATGCCGTACATGGCGTTGCTGACAGGCAGGAGATAGATCCCCCCGTCAATGGACACCTGATCCAGAAGGGCGGTGGAGAAGTCGTTGACAAAATCATAGGCGGACAGATCGACCAGGCTCTCTTTCGCCAGTTCCTCATCCAGTATATGGGACGTGATAAAGACGTCCGGGAGGTCGCCGGCCCGCATCTGGGCCCAGCCGTAGGCGGTGCGGTTTGCCCCTGTGTAGCCGGTGAACTCCAATTCAATATCCGGGTATGTCCGGACCGCCAGCTCCAGAAAATCGCTGTATTCCCTCCAGGTGGTCCAAGTCAGGGCGCCGCGGCCGGGCTGACTGTCAGAGGGATTCTCAGACGGCGAGCAGGAGGGCAGCAGCAGCGCCGCGGCGGCAGACAGAATCAGCAGACATGAAATCAGTTTTTTGGACATGGGTCATCGCCTCCCGTCTGATTGTCATAATCGTTTGCGCCCCGCTTCCCTTGGCCGGAAATCAAGGCGCTTTATCAGAGAAGCAGGATCAACTTTCATGGACGGTATTGTATCATATCAGGGCTCAGGAAGTCAAGCGAGTCAGGAGGCAGACCGTCTCCACATGGGCGGTTCTTGGAAACAGATCGACCCCCTGAGCCCTCGCGGCGTGGTAGCCCAGTTCAGCAAAACGGCCCGCGTCCCGAGCCAGGGTGGCCGGATCACAGGAGACATAGACGATCCGGTCCGGAGCCATCCCCGCCAGTATGGCGGGGACCTCGGGGGCCAGGCCCTTCCGGGGCGGGTCCACCGTGATAACCTGGGGACGGACGCCTTCGGCCGCCAGGCGCCGGGCGACGGCGCCCGCGTCGCCGCGGAAAAATTCCGCGTTGGCAATCCCGCCGCGCTTCGCGTTCCCGTTCGCGTCCTCGATGGCCTGGGGAACAATCTCCGCTCCGATCACCCGCCCGGCCCGCTTTGCCAAAGCCAGGGAGATGGCGCCGATGCCGCAGTACAGGTCCAGCACCGTCTCTGTCCCGGTGAGCTGGGCAAACTCCAGAGCTGTCTCATACAGCCGCTCGGTCTGGGCGCGGTTGATCTGGAAGAAGGAGGGGACAGACAGGCGGAAATCAAGCCCGCATAATTCCTCCTCCAGCCAGTCCCGGCCCCACAGGGCGCGGAACTGATCCCCCAAAATCACGTTGGTATCCCGGGTATTGGTGTTGAGGACCACCCCTGTCAACCCGGGTTCCGCCCGCCGCAGGGCTTCCACCATCGCTTCCCAATGGGGCAGACTGTCTCCGTTGGCGACCACGCATACCAGCGCCTCCCCTCGGCTGCTGGAACGGACGTACAGGTGCCGGACCAGTCCCTGGCCCGTCGTTTCATTATATGCGGAAATGGAATAATTCTCCATCCAGTCCTTGAAGGCCCCACGCAGCCGGGTGACGGATTTGGGCTGGAGAGGGCAGTCCGGAGCGTCCAGCACATCGTGGCTCCGGGAGCGGTAGTAGCCGATGGACAGGCCCCGCGTCCCGCGGGATACTGGGAACTGCACCTTGTTCCGGTAGCGCAGAGGGTTCTCCGCCCCCAGGACAGGGGGCAGGTCCAGTTTGATATGGCCCACCCGTTCCAGCGCGTCGGCAACGCGCCGGCCCTTGGCCCGCAGCTCCTCCCCGTAGGTCATGTGGCGGAACTGACAGCCGCCGCACCTGCCGTACAGGGGACAATCCGCTTCAATCCGCTCCGGGGAGGGGACAAGCAGCTCCACACCCCGGCCCCAAGCCACGTTTTTGTTCACCTTCTCTAAACGGACCTTCCACCGCTCCCCTTGAATGGTGTACGGCACAAAGACCACCCGCCCCTCCAGGCGGGCCACCCCCATTCCTTCGGCGGTGTAGCCGGTGATATCCAAGGTGTGAACAGTATTTTTCCGGATGTCAGCCATGGAGCATTCCCCCTTTGAAATCAGGTAATCATACCACATTTTAAGGGGGAGGTAAAGACAAAAAGCGGCCGTCAGCAGACGGCCGCTCCTTAAAATGCGGTTTATTTCTTATTTCCAAAGTAGTCCTTGGTGATTTTGGCGACCATACCGGACAGGGCCAGAAGGGCGACCAGGTTGGGGATGGCCATGGCGCCGTTCAAGGTGTCGGAGATGTCCCACATGAGCTGGCCGGAGCCGGTGGCGCCCACGATGCAGAACAGGACAAAGATTACCTTGTAAACCGTAACAAAGACCTTGTTGTCGTTGGAGATATAACCCCAGCAGCGCTCACCGTAGTAGCTCCAGCTGAGAATGGTAGACAGGGCGAAGAAAATCAGGCTGATCTGAATGACGGTGCCGCCCAGGGTGCCGGGGAGAATCTCGTTGAAGGCGGCCACGGCGGCGGCGCCCTTGGTGCCGAAGGCGTCCACACTGCCGGCGTCCAGAACGCCGGAGAGGATCACGGCCAGAGAGGTGATGGTGCAGATGACGATGGTGTCGATAAAGACCTCAAACACGCCCCAGATGGCCTGTTCGGCTGGCTCCTCGGTGGAGGAGGCGGCGTGGGCGATGGGGGCGGAGCCCAGGCCGGCCTCATTGGAGAACACACCCCGGGCAAAACCGTTCTGCATGGCTTTCATAATCGCGATGCCGAAGATCGCGCCCTCCACCGCCTTAAAGCTGAAGGCCTCGGTAAAGATAGCCTTGAACGCGGCGGGAAGGTCGGCGACGCGCAGGACGATGACCGCGATGCCGGCGATGATATAAAAGACAGCCATAAAGGGGACCAGCAGGGAGGTCACCTGGCCGATGCGCTTCACGCCGCCGATGACCACAACGCCCACCACTACGGTGAGGATAATGCCGCCCACCAGGGGCTCCAGGCCGAACAGACCGTTCAGGGAGCCGGCGATCTCGCTGGACTGGGCGATGTTGCCGATGCCGAAGGAGGCCAGACCGCCCAGGATGGCGAAGATCACAGCCAGCCACTTCCAGTTCTTGCCCAGGCCGTTTTCAATATAGTACATGGGGCCGCCCTTGTGGATACCGCTGGCGTCGGTATCCCGGAACTTCATGGCCAGGGCGATCTCGGAGTACTTGGTACACATGCCGAAGAAGGCGGACAGCCACATCCAGAACACTGCGCCGGGGCCGCCGGCGAAGATAGCGCCAGTGACGCCGGCGATGTTGCCGGTGCCCACAGTGCCGGCCAGGGCGGTGGTCACCGCCTGGAAGGGGGACAGGTTGCTGCCGTGGTCCTTGCTCCCCTTCCGGCTGAACAGGGAGCCCACGGTATTCTTCATAATGTAGCCGAACCAGCGCACCTGAATCCAGCCGGTGCGGAAGGTCAGGAAGATGCCGGTGCCCACCAGCAGCACCAGCATGATGGGGCCCCACACGAAGTCGTTGATTTTGCCGTTGACCAGCTCAACGACCTCCAGGAATTTTTCCATAGATAATCTCTCCTTTTCCAGGACAGACAAAATGGGCGGCGGAAATGCCCGCTGCCCAAAGCAAAAGCACATCCCGGTGGAATATGTCCCACCGTTTTGGCTCCCCCTCTGTCCTTTTGCCTGAGAGATTGGCGGCGGGTCTGTCCCTCCGCGTTGCACCTTCGGCACCCGGTAAACGAGCTTCTCCAGAGTCACATCCGCGCGCGGTCCTCATCCCCCAAGGGACGCCTGAGAGTGTTATTCCTTCGGCAGGCTATACAGCCATTTTCCTGCGCGCTTCGTCTGTCTTTATTCAATTACTCTGATACCTTACCATAAAACGCCCTTCCTTGTCAACGGCTGACGGACAATAATACGCCAGATGTGGAATTTTCGGCTATTTAAACCAATCCAGCGGAATTTTTTCAAAAGAAAGTTTACAATTTGCTCTTTTTTTGGGCGGAGTAGTGTGGTATACTGATTTAGATTATGAAAATTTGACCGCAAAATTACAACCGAGAGGTGTTTCACAACTATGAGCCTGTTTACCAAAATTTTCGGCACCTCCTCCCAGCGGGAGCTGAAGTCCATCTACCCCATCGCCGACAAGGTGGACGCCCTGGAGGAGGAGTATAAAGCCCTCACCGACGCTCAGCTTCAGGCCAAGACCCCGGAGCTGAAGGAGCGTCTTGCCAAGGGGGAGACGCTGGACGACATCCTTCCCGAGGCCTTCGCCGCCTGCCGGGAGGCCGCGTGGCGGGTCATTGGCCTGCGGCCCTACCGGGTGCAGGTGGTGGGCGGCATCGTCCTCCATCAGGGGCGGATCGCCGAGATGAAAACCGGCGAGGGCAAGACCCTGGTGGCCACCCTCCCCGCCTACCTCAACGCCCTGGCGGGCAAGGGCGTCCACATCGTCACCGTCAACGACTATCTGGCCAAGCGCGACAGCGAGTGGATGGGCAAGGTGTTCCGCTTCATGGGCCTGACGGTGGGCCTGGTCATCCACGGCGTGATGGGCGAAGCAAAAAAGGCCGCCTATCAGGCGGATATCACCTACGGCACCAACAACGAGTTCGGCTTTGACTACCTGCGGGACAACATGGCCATCTACTCCCAGGAGCTGGTCCAGCGGGGCCACGCCTTCGCCATCGTGGACGAGGTGGACTCCATCCTCATCGACGAGGCCCGCACCCCTCTGATTATCTCCGGCCAGGGGGAGAAGTCCACCCAGCTGTATACCATTGTGGACCAGTTTGT
The DNA here is from genome assembly GCA_910575265.1 of Oscillospiraceae bacterium. GTDB lineage: Bacteria > Bacillota > Clostridia > Oscillospirales > Oscillospiraceae > Lawsonibacter. The sequence continues at coordinate 257,830 of CAJTEA010000002.1, read as the reverse complement.
ATCCCGTCTGAAGTGCCAGCGGGTGCGGAAAGTGGACGAAAAGGAAGAAGAGGATGTGGACATCGACGCTGACTACATCGTGGATGAGAAGGCCCGCGCCGCCACCCTCACCGCCCGGGGCATCAAAAAGGCGGAGGAAGCCTTCCAGGTGGAAAACCTGGCGGACATGGAGAACACCACTCTGTCCCACCACATCAACCAGGCCATCAAGGCACGGGGCGTGATGAAGCGGGACATTGACTATGTGGTCAAGGACGGTCAGGTCATCATCGTGGACGAGTTCACCGGACGCCTCATGTTCGGCCGGCGGTACAACGAGGGCCTGCACCAGGCCATCGAGGCCAAGGAAGGGGTGGAGGTCGCCAACGAGTCCAAGACCCTGGCCACCATCACCTTCCAGAACTATTTCCGCCTGTACGACAAGCTGTCCGGCATGACCGGCACCGCCCTCACCGAGGAGGAGGAGTTCGGTACCATCTATGAGCTGGACATTGTGGAAATTCCCACCAACAAGCCTCTGGCCCGCGTGGACCAGCCGGACGTGGTGTATAAAAATGTCTCCGGCAAGCTGCGGGCCATTGTGGAGCAGATCGAGGCCTGCCACGCCAAGGGCCAGCCGGTCCTGGTGGGCACCATCTCCATTGAGAAGTCGGAGGAGCTGGCCGCCATCCTCAAGCGCAAGGGCATCAAGCATAATGTGTTAAACGCCAAGAACCACGAAAAGGAAGCGGAAATCGTCGCCCAGGCGGGCAAATTCGGGGCGGTTACGGTGGCCACCAACATGGCCGGCCGCGGTACCGACATCATGCTGGGCGGCAACGCTGAGTTTCTGGCCAAGGCCGACCTGCGCAAGGCGGGGATGTCCGACGAGCTCATCGCCGAGGCCACCGGCTTCGCCGAGACGGACAACCAGGAGATTCTGGACGCCCGGAAGAAGTTCTCTGAGGCGGAGGCCAAGTACAAGGAGGAGATTCAGGCGGAAGCCGATAAGGTCCGGGAAGTGGGCGGCCTGTTCATCCTGGGCACCGAGCGCCACGAGTCCCGCCGCATCGACAACCAGCTGCGGGGCCGGGCCGGCCGTCAGGGCGACCCGGGTGAGACCCGGTTCTTCCTCTCCCTGGAGGACGACATCATGCGCCTGTTCGGCTCCGAGCGGGTGTACAACCTGATGGAGCGGCTGGGCGTGGACGAGGACACCCCCATCGACGCCAAGATGCTCTCCGGGGCCATTGAGAACGCCCAGAAGCAGGTGGAGTCCAAGAACTTCCAGACCCGGAAAAATGTTCTGCAATACGACGACGTGATGAATACCCAGCGGGAGATCATCTACAAGCAGCGCCGTCAGGTACTGGACGGGGAGGACATTCAAAACTCAATCCAGACCATGCTCCGCAACATGGTCGCCGGCGCCATCGACGGCCACCTGGGCGAGCAGAAGCATATGGACGCGGAGAACTTCCGGGAAGCGGTTTCCCATTTCCGCGCCATGTTCCTGGCTCCCGCCGATCTGGTGCTGTCCGACGAGGAGCTGCGAAAGTACGACGCTGGGGAGCTGAAGCGGCTGGTGCTGGACAAGGCCACCGCGGCCTATGAGCGCAAGGAGAAGGAGATCACCCCCCCCATCATGCGGGAGCTGGAGCGGGTGATTATGCTCCGGGTGGTGGACGAGTACTGGATGGACCATATCGACTCCATGACTGAACTGCGCCAGGGTATCGGCCTGCGGGCCTACGCCCAGACCGACCCTGTGGTGGCCTACAAAGAGGAAGGCTATGAGATGTTCGAGGCCATGGTGGCCGCCATCCAGGAGGAGACCCTCCGCCGGCTGTTCCTGGTCCGCCTGCGCCAGAACGAGGAGGTCAAGCGGGAGCGGGTGGCCAAGGTCACCAGCGAGAGCGGCTCCGGCGACGGCACCGTGAAAAAGCAGCCCGTCCGCAAGGTGGTGAAGATCGGCCGCAACGACCCCTGTCCCTGCGGCTCCGGCCTGAAGTGGAAAAAGTGCGCCTGCCCCCAGTATCACCCTGAGCTGAAATAAGAAAGAACCGGAACGCGCGGCAATCATGATCGATTGCCGCGCGTTCCGGTTTACCCTTGTCCGCCCGATAAGTCGATGGCTGTATCCGTGGCGAAGAACCAGAGCACCTGCCGGTTAACGGGCCGTCCCAAAATAGCGGAGAGGGCCAGACTGTAGGCGTTCAGCTGGGGGCGGTATTCCTCCGCGCGCTCCCGCTCCCCCCCCGGGCGGATACGGTCGCTCTTGAAGTCCACTACTGTGATACTGTCCCCTTCCTGGAACCAGGCGTCGATCACGCCCTGAAGCAGGACCTCTTCCCCCGTTCCGCCAGGGAAGTAGTTCAAGGCGGAATCCAGCACGGAGAACTTGAACTCCCGGCGGCACTTCTCTCCCGCCGCCGCCATGGCCCGGCCCAGGGGACTGGTGAGAAAGGCGGACAGCCGCTCCGGCTCCACCGCCTGACGCTGGAGCTTGGTCAGAAAACCGGCCTGTGTCAGGCGGTCCAGCTCCTCGGACACCGCCGCCGGACTACTGTCCCCGTTCAGGGGAAGGTACTGCATGGCCAGATGGAGGGCGGTGCCCCGCTGGGCGGGGGTCAGGCCCTTTTCCTCCGCGATAAAGCTGGGCCGGGTAATAGGCTGCCCCTTCCGGGCGGGCTGGGCGGTGTCCTCCGCCGCTTCCTGGTCCAGAGCGCGGCCCTTGATCTGCGTCGCGGTCAGCTTGGAGGGCAAATCCACCGCCAGCTGGTGGGGGTAGGTCCAGCTCAGCCGCTCCGCCAGCGCCCGGATGTCCTTCTCCTCCCTGGGCAGATCGGTGAAACGGCCCTCCGCTTCCCGGGCTTCCGCCAGCGGGGGCCCGTCCACCCAGTTGACGCTCCAGGCGGGACCCAGGGCTTCGGCTTCCATGGCCTCGGGCAGTCCGGCCAGGGCGCGAAGGTGGTCCGCCTCCGGGCGGGTGAGGGCGTGGAGGAGCACCCAGGCGCCCGCGTTCTGCTGCTGCTCCAGGGACAGGGGAGAGACCGGAAGGCACTCACCCAGGCGAGCCAGCGTGTCCGCCCCCTCGGGCAGGGCCAGGGTGAGGATCAGCTTCTCCCGGGCCCGGGTCATGGCCACATAGAGCAGCCGCAGCTCCTCCGCCATCATCTCCCGCTCCAGCCTGCGGGATACCGCCCGTCGGGCCAGGGTGGGGTACTCAATCATCCGCTCCCGGTCCAGCCCCTTGGGCCCCACCCCCAGCTCAGGGTGAAACAGGACCGGACGCGTCAGATCGTCCCGGTTGAGCCGCCGGGTCAGTCCGCACACCAGCACCACCGGCTTTTCCAGCCCCTTGGAGCGGTGGATAGAGAGAACGGACACACCTTCTCCCTCCCGGCCGCTGCCGGGGGAGACACCCAGTCGGGCTCCAGTTTCCCGCAGGCGGTCCAGCCGCAGAAGAAACTGGAACAGGGTGCGGCAGCCGCTGTTCTCCAGCTGGCCGGCCAGTGCGTAGAGCGCCAGCAGGTTGCTCTGCCGCTCTCCGCCGCCCTCCATGGCTCCGAACACGCCCAGCAGGTTGGTCCGCTCAAAAATGTGCCACATAAGCTGGCGGCAGGTGCGGTCCCCCGCGCCGAAGCGCAGCTCCTCCAGCTGGCTCAGAAAATCCCGGCATTCCCTGTCCCCGGCTTCGGCGGCGTGGACCAGGGCGCTGTAAAAGTCGCCGTCCCAGTCCGCCCGGAGCAGAGCCAGCTTGTCCCCGGAAAAGCCGTACACCGGGGAGCGCAGGGCGGCGATCAGGGCCACGTCCTGCCGGGGGTTGTCTACAATTTGAAGGATAGACAGGGCCGCGTTGACCTCGGTGGCGCGGAAAAAGTCCTCCCCGCCGTCGGCGCTCCAGGGAATTCCCTCCTCGTTGAAGGCCCGCAGGTAGTGGTGGAGCACCGAACCGGGGCTGCGCAGGAGGACCATCACATCGGAGGGGCGGGGAGGACGCAGGGCGTCCCCCTCCTCAATCATCAGCGGCTCCTCCAGCAGCGTCCGGATCCGCCGGGCGGCGAACCGGGCCTCCAGCAGGTCCTTGCTGTCCTTTTCCCCCTCCTGTTCCCCCAGGAAGGACAGGTCGATGGCATCCAGCTCCAGAGCGTAGGGGTCGGCTCCGCCGGAGCGCTCCGGGGAGAGAAAGGACTTTCCGGGCGCCAGGGCCTGCTTTTCGTCGTATTCCAGCTCGCCGAATTCAGCGGACATAACGCTTCGGAACAGGTCGTTGCACCCCTCCAGCACCTGGGGACGGGAGCGGAAATTTTGAGACAGCACCCTCCGGCGCGGCTCCCCCTCCGCCGCCCGGTCCCCATCGGGAAACGCGTGATACTTTTTCAAAAAGATGGTGGGGTCCGCCAGACGGAAGCGGTAGATGGACTGCTTCACGTCCCCCACCTGGAACAGTCTGCGGCCGCCGCCGGAAATGGCGTCAAAGATGGCGTTCTGCACCTGGTTGGTGTCCTGGTATTCGTCCACCAGCACCTCGTCGTACCGCGCCCCGAGGAACCGGGCCAGCTCGGAGGGATTTCCCTCCCCATCGGTGAGCAAACGGACCGCGAGGTGCTCCAAATCGGAGAAGTCCACCAGTCCCCGCCGGGCCTTTTCCTTGGAAAAGGCGGCTTGAAAGTCCAGCACCAGGTCCATCAGGGCCTGGACGGCGGGACGGGAGAGGGCCAGCTCCTCCAACTGCGCGGCGGTGTCCGCCTCGAAGGGCTCCGCCGCCTTTTCCAGCGCCTTTTTGCACCGGGTTCGAAGGGCGGACAGCCGCTCCTTCGTCCGTTCCACCTGTTCCTCCTCGAACGGACTGATGGCCAGAGTACGTTTCCGCTTTCGTCCGGCGGGGGGAAAGGCCACCGGCAGCCGCTCCGCCGCCTCGTCCCAGGTTTTGGCTAAAAGCAGCTGCTCCAAATCGTCCAGTGAGGCCGAAATGGAGGGGATGTAGTTGACTTGCAGCAGCTCGTCTGTCCCGGCCAGCTCCAGGGCCTGAAGCAGCCGGTCCCGGCAGAACCTGGCCTGACGGCGCATGTCCTCCAGCAGCAGCGCTCCCCAGGGGGTCTGGGACAGGTCGGAGACGCGTTCCAATTCCCAGAGGCGTTTCTGTTCCTCCAGCCAGCGGGCGGGGTCGGGGTGGCTCTGGACCCGGGAAAAGATGTCCGCCGTAATCTGGAGCAGCCGGCTGTCGTCCCGGCCGGCGGACAGGGTGTCCACCAGAAGGGCAAAGGGGCTGTCCTCCGTAAGGGTTTCATAGCGCTTCTCTATGACCTCCTCCAGAACCTGGAACATGAGAACGTTGCCCTCCCCCTCATCGCACAGGCGGAAGTCCGGGTCCAGGTCCAGCAGATGGCCGTTCTCCCGCAGGAGGGCGGCGCAGAAGGAGTGAATGGTGGAGATCTGCGCCCGGTAGACCAGGGTGGTCTGGCGGCGCAGGTGGCGGTCGTTGGGATTCCGGGCCAGCCGGTCGGACAGCTCCTGGGCGATCCGCCCCCGCAGCTCCGCCGCCGCCGCCTTGGTGTAGGTGATGACCAGAAAACGGTCGATGTCCAGCTCCTCGCGGGTCACCCGCTCCAGCAGCCGCTCCACCAGCACCCGGGTTTTCCCTGATCCGGCCGCCGCCGACACCAGCAGCTCGCCGCCCCGGTCGTCTACAATTTTTTTCTGTTCGTCCGTCAGTGGGAAGGGCATGGGACCACCTCCTTTACTCCGTCAACACGCTCAAATACTTCTCGATGCGGATGCCGTTGTTCCGCTCGGCCGCGTCCTGTTCCATGAAAATTAGCCGCTCCAGCAGGTCCACCGCCTTCCGGACCGCCTGGGGCAGAGATTTTCCGTTCAAGAGCTGGCCGGTGAGCAGGGAGGTGAAAATATCGCCGGTGCCTGGGAAATGGGCCTTGATAAAGCGGTAGGGGACGGTAAAGCACTCCTCTGTTCCGCCGTCGTAACCCCAAACCACATGCTGGCCTGTCTTCTCCTCCCGCCCGCTGGTGATCACCGCGGATTTGGGACCATAGGCCCGCAGACCGTCCAGCACAAGGCGGGCCTGGTTGTCCGTCAGGCTCTCCGCCCCCTCGTACAGTCCGGTTAAAAATTCCGCCTCCGTCAGGTTGGGGACAATCACGTCCGCCGTTCCAATGAAACGGCGCATGTTGTCCACTGTCTCCCGGGTGGAGCCGTTGTACAGCTTGCCGCCGTCCCCCATGATGGGGTCGGTGACCACCAGAATGTCCTCCTTCCGCTGCCGGTCGATAAAGTCCCGCAGCAGCTCCACCTGGTCCGCCGAGTTCAGAAAGCCGGTGGTGATGCAGTCAAACTGGAAGCCCAGCTCCCGCCACACCTGGATGGTCTGGCGCATATAGTCCGTGGTATCCAGCACGGAGAACCGGCCGTAGTCGAAGTTGTTGGACACCAGAGCGGTAGGCAGATTGTAGACGCTGTGTCCCATATTGGACAGAATGGGCAGCATGCCGGCCAGGCCCATCTTGCCGTAACCGGGCATATCGCCGATGATGAGAATATTTTTGCTGTTTTCCATGAAGCTCCCTTCTTTACGAACCTAAAAATTTCAAAACAACCGGGTTAAACGCCTGCCAGTTCCGCCGGGCCACAAAATGGTCGCCAGGGAGGATGGCCAGCTGGCTGTGGGGGATGGAGCGGGCGATCAGCCGGGTGTGCCTCTCACGGATCATGTCCCTGTCTCCCGCCGCCACCAGGGTGGGCATGGGCAGGGCGGACAGCCGCTCCGGCTTGATGTGGGGCTGGGTGGTCATCAGATCCAGCAGCTCCCACTTGGGCTGGGCCTTTTTGTCCAGACGGCGGATAACCTGGAGCAGTCCCCAGCTCAAAACGATGGGGACTTGAGTGGACAGCTTTACCCCGGAGGGGGACAGGTCCGCCCCGTTGAGGATGAGCTTTTCCACATACTCCGGGTATTTCAGGGCGAAGAGCAGGGCGATGTTGGCCCCGTCGGAGAAGCCCAGCAGATGGCAGCGTTTGATCTCCCGGCTGTCCAAAAACCCTTTCAGGTCCTCAGCGAACTGTTCCAGTGTAAAAGGAGCCGTCCCCCGGGGGGACTGCCCGTGGCCCCGGGTGTCCAGAGCCAGCACCTGATAGCGCGCTGAAAACGGGCCAATCTGGTGCTTGAAGTAGGTGTGGTCCTCCCCGTTTCCGTGGAGGAGAATCAGGGGAAAGCCCTGTCCGGCTACCGTGTAATTCAATTGAATCTTCATTGCGCGCCTCCTACTCTTGGTCAAGCTGCTCCCAGAACTCCTGGGCGTCCACGCTGGCCAGCCAGCGTTTGCGGTCCCCGCCCCGGCCCGGCTCAAAGTGGCAGGCGGCGGCGTAGTCACAGAAGCGGCAGGCGTTTTTCTCCGGGCCCCGCCAGAAGGGGTCGGCGGCGATGTTGCCCCCGGCCAGTTCCTGACAGATGTCCTCCAGCACCCGCTGGACGTGCCTGCCCAGCTTGCCCAGCTGCTCAGCGGAGGCCAGGGCCTCGCCTGTGATTTGTCCGGTGGATTTGCTCACCTTCAGCGGCAGGAAGCGGTAGCCCCCCTCTCCCTGGGGCTCCATAGCGTCCAGCACCCGGGGGTTGTCCACCACCAGGCCCCGGCGGGTCAGCTCCCTGTCCACCTTTTTCCGCAGCTCCTCGTCGCTCATGGACCGGCTGCCCCGAATCAGCGCCTCCCGGGCGGGGAGGTAGAGTACTCCCGCCCCGTCCACTGGCAGGCCGTATAGGGCTTGGCCCTTCTCCTCCAGGGTAAAGAGGTAGAGCAGCATTTGCAGTCCCAGGCCGTTCCACACCTCAGTGAGGTCGAAGGTTTTGCGGCCTGTTTTGTAGTCCACCACCCGCAGGTTCAGCCGGCCATTGTCCACCCAGCCGTCCACCCGGTCCACAAAGCCGGTGACGCTGATGGTCACCCCGGCGCGGGTCAGCTCCACCGGGGGCAGGTCCTTGTCCCTGCCGAAGCCCAGCTCGAAGGAGATGGGCTTAAACTGGGAATTCAGTAGCTCCTCCGCCACGTTGTCCACTACCGCCTGGACGGAGCGGAGCAGACGGCGAAACAGGTATTGAAACCGGGAGCTCTGATCCTCCAGCCCCCCCAGCTCCTCCGCCACGTAGCGGTTCACCGCCTCGCGGGTCAGGCGGCGCAGCTTCTTTTTCCGCGCCCCGTTCTCCGCCTCCATGCCAGAAATGGCGGTCTGGGTGAACATCTCGTCCCTGAGCACATGCTCCAGCACATAGTGGACAAAGGTGCCGTACTCCGGGGCTGTAAAGCCGGCGGGCTTACGGGGCTCCGCCTCCAGGCCGTAGCGCATAAAGTAGGAGAAGTGGCAGGATTTATACTTGTCCATCCGGGAGGCGGACATGGGCACCCGCCTGCCATAGAGCCGCTCCACCGCCCGGCGGGAGAGGCTGCCCCGCTCCCAGGCGGAGGCCCGGTCCAGACGGGCCACCTGTGTCTGAAATTCGGGAAGCCGCTCCAGCGCCTGGCGGGCGTCCCGGTCCCGCCCCGCCTGCTCCAGGGCGGGCAGGGGAGCCTCCAGGCGGAAGGAGCCGTTCAACGCCTCCTCCCGAATGGGCTCCACATCCGAAAACAGCAGCCGCAGCCGACCAGCCAGAAAGCTGGGACGGCGTTCCTCCCCGCCCGGCCCCTGGGCAGGCCAGGAGACCACCAGCTTTTCGCTGGGCCGGGCACAAATCTGATAGATGGTGGTCATCTCCCGGTAGAGCATATCCCGCTGGGACTGGGCCAGCTCCAAGCCGTAGGCGGCCAGGAGGGAACGGTCGTCGTCGGACAGCAGGCCGGGGGCGGTCCCTACCTGGGGCAGGGAGCTGTCGTCCGCCCCCAGAAGGAACAGCACCTTGACCCGGTGCCCGGTCTGCCGGGTGGTTTCTCCCGCCGTCACCCGGTCCAGAGAGACGGGAATGGTGCCCACATCGTACTGGGACAGCACCAGCCGGAACAGCAGGGCGAACTCCTCCAGCTCCATGGGGGCGTCCCCCAGCAGCCGGGCGCACTGCTCCAGCCCGCCGCACAGGATGTCCCAAAGCTGGCGGTATTCCTCCGCCAACGCGGGCTGGCCCCGGTCGTGGAGCGCGTTCATCCGGTCCTCCAGCCGGTCCGGCAGGCCGATTTCCTCCAGAAAGGCGTAGAGCGCCGCCGCCTGTCCCCGCCCGGTTTTGTCCCTGTTTTTCCGCAGTGTCTCCAGCGGAGCGGTCACCTGGCGCCGGGTGGCGTCCGCCCTGGCCAGGAGCGCCCGGTCCTTCTCCGTCCATTTCAGGCCGTAGCCCTTGGGGTGCCAGGACCAGTCCTTACTCTGGGTCCAGCGGCTGCCCCGGATGTCCCATTTCAGGACATAGTTCTCCAGCAGATCGGTATCCTCCAGAGACAGGTCGGTGAGGCCGGTTTTTAAGTATCGGAACACATCGTCGTAGCGGTAGCCCCCCGCCACGGTGTCCAGAGCGGCGGTGACCAGGGCCAGCACCGGTTTTTCCAAAATATCCGTCATAGCGGAGGAGAACACCGGTACCCCATACCGTCCGAACACCGACTCCACCAGATCCCGGTAGTCGCCATAATTTCGGGCGGCCACGCCGATGTCCCGGAAGCGGCAGGTCCCCTCCCGCGCCAGCTGGAGGATCCGGGCGGCGGCCCACTCCACCTCCCCCCGGGGGGTGGAGGCCTGGAACAGCTCCACCGCTCCCCCGCCGGGGATGGGGGCGGGATTTTCTCCGGCGGCGAAAAGTGTCCGCTCCAAATGGATCAGCGGCTCCGCTTTTCCGGCCGCGGTGGGCGCCAGGTGCTCAACCTCACAGGGGATTCCCTCCTTCTGAGCCAGGCGGAGCAGCATGCTCGCCGTCCGGCGGGCGGGGGAAAAAATGCCAGTCCCCCCCTCGTCCTCCTCCAGGTGGTCACAGGTGAGCGTGACGGTCATGGAGCTGCCCTGGGCCATCAGGATACGCAGCAGCTCCCCCTGCTGGGGAGTGAAGTCGGTGAAGCCGTCCAACCAGATATCCTTGCCTCTGGCCCAGCCGCAGGCGCGCAGCTTGTCCGCCGCCCGGGTGAGCCGATCCCGGGGGTCCAGGGCGGTCTGGGCGGTGAGGGCGTCGTATTCTCCAAATATCAGCCCCAGGTCCCGCAGCTTGTCCCCCTCGGGGCCGGGAGAATCGCTCCCCGCCTGAATCAGCGCCTGAGGCGGGACACAGCAGCTTTTCAGCTCGTCCGCCGTGGACAGCAGCGAGGTGAGAAAGGCGGGCCGTTTGGAGGGGCGGGCGTAGACCGTCAGGCTGTGGGAGGCGCTCCGAACCGCCCGGTACATGAGCAGCAGCCGGCCCCCGCCGTCCAGCTCCTCCTCTCCCAGACCGCCGGCGGTCTGAAAGATCCGGTTGGCCAGACGGGAGAAGGACAGCACCTCGGCATACAGACTGGCCTGGGGTCCGCCCACCCCGCACAGCGCCCGCTCCGTTTCATGGGACTGCTGCTCCGGCACCAGCAGCACCTGGGGGCGCTCCTGTCCCGCCCCGCACAGGCGGCCCAATACCACGGTGGTCTTTCCCGCGCCGGCGCGGCCCAGTAAAAGCGTTAACAAAGCGCGTCCCTCCCTGTCTTATGTCTATTCCGCCGCGAAGCGGACAGCCAAACCGTTGACCTCCACGGCCTCCTCGGCCGGGACCAGAATGTACTTTTTGCCGTCGATGACACGGGTCTCCACCAGATAGCTGTTCTCCGGGGTAACCGACACCTTGGCCTGGGCGGTTTTCAGCTCAAACCGGCCCGCGTCGATGAGGTTGGCCGGGCTTAAGGCGGCCCCGGCGCCGAACTGCTCGTCACACCGCGCCTGGAAGCTGTCTACCCGCTCCTGAACCACCCCGCAGTCCTGGAGGATAATGCCCACCTCCCGGGCGGTCAGGGCCAGGGGTTCCGGGTTTTTGCTCTCCCTGTGCTGGGTGATCCGGTCGGTGAGCTGCTCATGGACCGCCTGGGCCACCTCCACATTGAAGGCGTCCTCCAGGGTCTCTGACAACACGCTTTGAAAGGTCTCCTTCTGCTCCGCGGCGGACATGGGCGGCTCGGTGTGGAACACGGCGTCGATGAACTCCTGGTGCAGCTCGTCTGGTTTGCGGGAGTAGAACAGGGCGTTGTAGATGTTGGCGGTCCGGTCATCAAAGGCGGGGAACAGGAAGCCCAGCTCCGGAGGCGCCACCGTCTGGCTGACGGCGCAGTGGAATTCGTTGTCTCCGGGGTAGTAGTTCAGCTCCGGCTTGCTCAGCTTCAGCGGGCAGACGCAGCACAGAACATAGGAAAACACCTCCTCCGAGGCGTCCTCCCGCTCCTCGCCGTCTCTGTCCTGGTGGGGCACATCATATGTATCGTGGGCCAGCAGGAGCAGATAGCTGCCGCCGCCCATGTCCAGGCTCTCGATTACCTTCTGGTAAAAGGCCTGCCGGACCGGACCGTCCTTCAGCTGGCTGGAGCGCAGCTCCATGAGGAGGCGGTGCTCCTCGCTGTCCATCACCTGCTGGGTGGAAAAGATAATGTCGATCAGGTTTTTGCCCAGCGTCCCGGACAGCGCCTTTTTCAAAAAGCCCAAATATTTTTCCGTCTCCTCCTGGGACATGATGCCCAGGGATTCGTCCAGATCGGCGACAATCTCTTTGTTGGCGTTGACCAGGCAGCCGTAAATCCGGCTGACCGCGTTTTTCTCCGGCCGCCACCGGCGGCGCAGCTCACTGACTTCTTTCAGATTCATGGAGTACCTCACTTCGTTTGAATGATAGACCCGGATCCCCTCGCCGAGGATCCGGGCTTTTTGGGAATTTTGTATGCTCTTTTATACCAGATTGCACAGCAGCGCCGCGCCGACCACGCCGGCGTCGTTGCCCAGGGAGGCCTTTTCGATGCGGGTGTGGTGGCTTTTGTCGAAGCTGCCCCGCCAGACCAGCTCGCGCAGGGGGTCCAGAAGCAGGTCGTCCTCGGCGTTGCTTACACCGCCGCCCAGACAGATGATCTCCGGCTGGATGATATTCACCAGGTTGATCATACCGATGGAAAGCCCCTGGAGGTAGTTGGCCAGCACCCGCTTGGCGGCGGCGTCTCCCAGGCGGGCGGCCTGGAAGGGGGTGCGGCCGCTCACCTTAAAGCTGTCGCCGTCTGTAATCGTCCACATCTCGCTGCTCCGGTCCCGCTCCATCTCCAGCCGGGCCAGCTGAATCAGGGCGCTGGCGGAGCCGTATTTCTCCCAGCAGCCCCGGCCGCCGCAGCCGCACAGGATGCCGTTGGGCTGGATAATCATGTGACCGATCTCCATGCCGGAGTTGGCGAAGCCGGTGAACAGCTTGCCGTCGATAATCATGCCGCCGCCGATGCCGGTGCCAAGGGTGACCATCACCGCCGGGTCGCAGCCCTTGGCCGCGCCCGCCCAGTACTCGCCCACGGCGGCGCAGTTGGCGTCGTTGCCCAGAAAGACGGGAATGTCCCACTCCTTTTGGAACAGCTCCCGCAGGGGCACATTCTTGTCCCGGAAGGGCATGTTGGGGTTTTGAACAAACAGTCCGGCCTTGTTGTCCACCACGCCGGGCAGGCCGATGCCCACCGATTTGAGCTTGGCCGGGTCAACCTCCCCCACCTCGCACAGCCGGCGGGCCATCCGAACCAGCTCCGCGGCAAACTGCTCCGCCGTCATATCCTTGGGCACGGGTGTGCTCACCTTGTTGAAGATATGTCCCAGCTCGTTCACCAGGCCGGCCACCAGATTGGTGCCGCCTACGTCAATTCCGATGTAGTCCATCAGTTTGTTCCTCCTTCCATTTGCTCCTGAAACAGCTTATCCATCCGCTCGGTCAGCTCCTGGGCCGCGTTGTGGCCCATCTTGCGGTTGCGGTTGTTCATAGCGGCCACCTCCACGATGCTGGCCAGGTTTCGTCCCGGCTTCACCGGGATGGTGGTACAGGGGACCTGAACGCTCATGATCTCGGTGAAGTGGGACTCCAGGCCAAAGCGGTCATACACCGCCTTGTCATTCCAAGGCTCCAGGTTGATGACCAGGTCGATCTCCTGGAAGGGCTTGATAGCGCCCATACCCAGCAGGCGACCGATGTCGATGACGCCGATGCCCCGCAGTTCCATATAGCCCCGGATCAGCTCGGGCGAGGTGGCCAGAAGGGTGTGCCGGCTGGTCTCCTTGATTTCTACCGCGTCGTCCGCCACCAGCCGGTGGCCCCGCTTGAGCAGCTCAATGGCTACCTCGCTCTTGCCCACGCCGGACTCGCCCTGGATGAGGACGCCCTCGCCGTAGACCTCCAGCATTACGCCGGACCGGGTGATCTGGGGGGCCAGGTGGTTGTACATGGTGCTTATCAGGGCGCTCATAAAAATGGAGGTCTGGAGCGTACTGCGCAGCACCGTCCGGTGGTGCTTTTCCGCCATCTCCAAGCACTCCGGGAAGGGCTCCAGCCCCCGGGTGAGGATCAGCGCGGGCACCGGGTAGGACAGCAGACGGTCAAAGCTCTCCCGCCGCCGCTCGGAGGTCAGGCCGGCCAGATAGGTGTTCTCCGTCAGGCCGATGAGCAGCAGCCGCTCCGTGTCGAAGTGCTCAAAAAATCCTGTCAGGGGCAGGCCAGGCCGGTTGATGTCCAGCGCCCGCAGGGGCACGTTTTCATAATCAGGGGCCGTGCGCAGAATTTCCAGGTTAAACTCCTGAATGATTTCTCCCAGCTTTACGCTCTTTTGCTGCTCTTCCATGAATCAATCTCCTCTCGTCCATGTGGTACATACCGCCAGCGACCGCTCTGCTCCCGGTATTTTCCTTCTTTTAGTATAATCGAAAGAGGGGTTTTCTGTCAATCGGTTATCCCAGATTCCAGGGTTCTGAGAACATAAAAAATCCCCCGTGCATAATACACGAGAGACTTTTTATGTTCCATTACACAGCGCGGGTGACCTTACCGGAACGGAGGCATCTGGTGCAGACGTAAACGTGGGTGGGAGTGCCGTCCACGATCGCCTTCACCCGCTTCACGTTGGGCTTCCAGGTGCGGTTGGAGCGGCGGTGGGAGTGGGAAACCTTGATGCCGAAGGTCACGCCCTTGTCGCAAAATTCGCATTTGGCCATGTTGCTAACCTCCTCGCTATGAGAATCTGTAAAATCCGTGGAAAATCGCCTTTCAAAAAAGCTTCGACTGATATCATACCAGATACTTTGTGGAAATGCAAGTCTTTTTTTCAAAAAGCGGCGTTTTACCGGAACATATCCTTAACCCGCTCCACCGCGGTTTTGGTGGCCTCCGCGTCGCCGAAGGCGGTGAGGCGGATATAGCCCTCTCCGCTGGGGCCGAAGCCGGCGCCGGGGGTGGTTGCCACGTTGGCCTCGGCCAGCACCCGGTCGAAGAAGTCCCAGGAGCCCGCGCCGCCGGGGGTCTTGAGCCAGATGTAGGGGGCGTCCACCCCGCCGAAGCAGGTCAGACCGGCGGAGGTCAGGCCCTCCCGGATTACCCGGGCGTTGGCCCGGTAGTAGTCGATATTCGCCGTCACCTGGGCCCGGCCCTCCGGGGTGTAGATGGCGGCGGCTCCCCGCTGGACCACATAGGGCACGCCGTTGAACTTGGTGGTCTGGCGGCGGTTCCACAGGGTGTTCAGCTTCACCCCGCCCCGTTCCAGCTCCATAGGCACCACCGTGTAGGCGCAGCGGTTGCCGGTGAAGCCCGCGGTTTTGGAAAAAGACCGGAACTCAATGGCGCAGGTGCGGGCTCCTTCGATCTCAAAAATGGTATGGGGCACATCCTCGCTGGTGATAAAGGCCTCATAAGCGGAGTCATAGAGGATCACCGAGCCGTGGGTGTTGGCGTAGTCCACCCACACCTTCAGCTGTTCCCGGCTGATGACCGCGCCGGTGGGGTTGTTGGGGGAGCAGAGATAGATGATATCCGGGATCTTCTGGGGAGGCTCAGGGGAAAAGCCGTTGGCCTCCACGCAGGGCATATAAATCAGACGGTTCCATTTGCCCAGCTCCTCCTGATATTCCCCCGCGCGGCCGGCCATGGCGTTGGTGTCCACATAGACGGGGTAAACCGGGTCGCACACGGCGACCACGTTGTCCACGCCGAAAATATCGCCGATGTTGCCGCAGTCACTCTTGGCGCCGTCGGAGACGAAAATTTCTCCCGGCTGGATGTCCACACCCCGGGCGGTGTAATCGCCCTGGGCGATGGCCTGGCGCAGGAACTCATAGCCCTGTTCCGGGCCGTAGCCGCGGAAGCCCTCCACCGTGCCCATTTCGTCCACCGCGCCGCGCATAGCTCTGATGACCTCGGGGACCAGGGGACGGGTCACGTCGCCGATGGACAGCTTGATGATCTTTGCCTCGGGATGGGCGGCGGTGTACGCGCTGACGCGCCGGGCCACCTCGGAAAAGAGATAGCTGCCGGGCAGCTTCAAGAAGTTTTCATTTACGTTTACCATGGAGAACCACTCCTTCGGGATGAATCAAAATAGGAGACTTGGCCGGACAAAGAAAGCCCCAGCAGGAAATCTAAGCGCGATTCCTGCCAGGGAATTTCCCCAAATCGTAGATACCCCTGTCAGGGAGAACCCAACGCTTCGGCGTGTTCGGATAAAATCAATAGAACTTCTTGCGGTTCTTGCGGGCGGCCTCAGACTTCTTGCGGCGCTTGACACTGGGGCTCTCGTAGTGCTCACGCTTGCGAACCTCGGCCAGCACTCCGGACTTGGCGCAGCTGCGCTTAAAGCGCTTCAGGGCGCTCTCCAGAGACTCGTTTTCTCTCACACGGACTTCCGACATTTATATTTCCCTCCCTCCGCGCGCGGCGGGGTAAATCTCCCGCTCACGTAGGGCCATGTTTATGGCTTTAACATTACCATTATATTGCCTTTTGGGCCATCTGTCAAGAGAAGATTTGTAAACAGCCTGTGAATGTTACGCCTGTGCCTTGAAAATCAGGCTGACCAGCTTGCCCTTGACCACGATGGACTTGACCAGCCGCATCCCCTCGGCCAGTTTGGCGATCTTGGGCTCGGACAGGGCGGCGGCCACCACGTCCTCGTCGGAGGCGTCGGCGGGGACCACGATGTTGGCCTTCACCTTGCCGCCCACCTGGACGGCCATCCGGGTGGTGGCGGCCACGGTCTTACTCTCGTCATACTCTGGCCAGGACTGGAGGCATACCTGTCCGCCATAGCCGTTCAGTTCCCACAGCTCCTCGCACAGGTGGGGGGCGAAGGGGGAGAGCATGAGCAGCAGGGCCTTGTAGTCGCCCCTGGTGGCTCCCTTGGCGTAGAAGTCGTTGACCAGGGACATGAGCGCGGCGATGGCGGTATTGAACTTCATAGCCTCAATGTCGCCGGAGACCTTCTTGATGGCCTTGTGGATGGCCTGCTCATTCTCGGCGGAATAGTCGTCCCCATCCCTCAGCTTCTCGTTCAGGTTCCACACCCGGTCCAGGAACTTCTTGCAGCCCCGGACCGATTCATCCGACCAGGTGGCGGTTTTCTCGAAGTCGCCGATGAACATGATATACAGCCGCATGGTGTCCGCGCCGTAGTCCCGGATCACATCGTCAGGGTTGACCACGTTGCCCAGAGACTTGGACATTTTCACGGAGGGCCGCATGGCCTGGCTGCCGTATTTGTCGATGAGGGCCTGCTTCTCCTCCTCGGTCTCCACGCTGCCCACATAGTGGGGGTTCTTGCCCAGAATCATGCCGTGGCTGGTGCGCTTGGCGTAGGGCTCGGCGTGGGGAATGACGCCGATGTCGTGGAGGAAGTTATTCCAGAACCGGGAGTAGAGTAAATGGAGGGTGGTGTGCTCCATGCCGCCGTTGTACCAATCCACCTGGCCCCAGTAGTCCAGGGCTTCCTTGGAGGCCAGGGCCTTGTCGTTGTGGGGGTCCATATACCGCAGGAAGTACCAGCTGGATCCAGCCCACTGGGGCATGGTGTCCGTCTCCCGCTTGGCGGGACCGCCGCAGCAGGGACAGGTGGTGTTTACCCAGTCAGTCATTTTGGCGATGGGGCTCTCGCCGTTGTCGGTGGGCTCGTAGGACTCCACCTCGGGCAGAAGCAGGGGCAGCTGGTCCTCGGGCAGGGGGACCCAGCCGCATTTGTCGCACCACACCATAGGGATGGGCTCGCCCCAGTACCGCTGGCGGGAGAACACCCAGTCCCGGAGCTTGTAGTTCACCTGACGGTGGCCGATGCCCTTCTCCTCCAGCCAGTCCACAATGGCCTCCTTGGCCTGGGCCACGGTCATGCCGTTGAATTGGGCGGAGTTGACAATCAGGTCGGTGTCGGAGGTGGTGTAGACCTCCTTCTGCACGTCGCCGCCGGCGGCGGTTTCAATGATAGGCAGGCCAAACTTCTTGGCGAAGGCCCAGTCACGGCCGTCGTGGCCAGGCACGCCCATGACGCAGCCGGTGCCGTAGGAGGCCAGCACGTAATCGGAGATGAAGATGGGCACCTCTTTCCCGTTGACGGGGTTAATCGCCTTCACGCCCTGGAGCATCACGCCGGTCTTCTCCTTGTCGGCGGCCAGCTCGGTGCGCTCGAAGTCGGACTTCCTTCCGGCCTCCTCCACGTAGGCGGCCACCTCATCCCAGTTGATCAGCCTGTCCTTCCAGTCCTGAACAAAGTGGTGCTCCGGGGAGATGACCATATAGGTCACGCCGAAGATGGTGTCAGCCCGGGTGGTGAAGACCACGATGTCGTCTCCGGTGGTGGCCTGGAAGGTGACTTCCGCGCCGGTGGACCGGCCGATCCAGTTGCGCTGCTGGGTCTTCACCCGGTCGATGAAGTCCACGGTGTCCAGCCCGTCGATAAGCTTTTGGGCGTAGGCGGTAATCTTCAGCATCCACTGGGACTTCTCCTTTCGGACCACCGGAGCGCCGCACCGCTCGCAGACGCCCTCCACCACCTCCTCGTTGGCCAGCACGCACTTGCAGGAGGTGCACCAGTTCACTGGCATGGTGGTCTTGTAGGCCAGACCGTGCTTGTAGAGCTGGAGGAAAATCCACTGGGTCCACTTGTAGTAGCTGGGGTCAGTGGTGTCCACCACCCGGTCCCAATCGAAGGAGTAGCCCAGCATGTGGAGCTGCCGGGTGAAGTTCTCAATGTTCTGTTTGGTAATCACGGCGGGGTGGATGTGGTTCTTGATGGCGAAGTTCTCGGTAGGCAGGCCAAAGGCGTCATAGCCGATGGGGAACAGGACGTTATAACCGTCCATCCGCTTCTTCCGGGCGATTACGTCCATAGCGGTGTAGGGCCGGGGATGGCCCACATGCAGGCCGGCGGCGGAGGGGTAGGGGAACTCCACCAGCCCGTAGAACTTGGGCCTGCTGGTGTCGCCGTTGACACAGGCGAAGGTCTTCTCATCCTTCCACCTGGTCTGCCACTTCTGTTCAATAGCGGTAAAATCGTACTTCAAAGCTATCACACTCTCCTGTATCGTTTGACCCATGGGCCGAATTGACCATAATTCCATGCTATTATAGCGGAATGTGCCCGTAATTGCAAGAGGTTACAGCAAAAACAACCGGCCCAACGGGCCGGTTGTCATTATAAATTTATTTTTGGGAGCGGGAATGAGATCGCGTCTCCGGTCTCCTCCGCCCACTCCAGAAGCGTATTTACCCCGGTTCGGACTTCCCCAAGGTTTTCCTTTACCTCGGCCACATCCTCTTCCAGTTTGTCCAGACGCTGTTCTACTTTGTCCAGCCGCTGGTCGATCATATCCAACCGCTGGTAAACAGGCGTAAGCTTCTGGTCAAATTTCGCGTCAAGCACTTGGTCCAGTTTTTTCTCAAGTACCTGATCCAGTCTTTTTTCAAGCATTTGATCAATTGCTTGCAGCAGTTCCAAATCTGTCATGGCGGTTCTCTCCTCTCAATCCTGTCAGGCGATTGCCTCAAAGCCGGACTTCTTCGCGTTCTCAACCTGCTGGGGCTCCTCCACAGGGTTAGCCTTGGTGACGGTGCGGGTGGTGCCGCCGGAGACATACGCGTCGCCACACTCGGGACAGATCTCGGTGTGAATGGTCACCGACTGGCTGACTACATGCCGGTCCTCCCGCTGGGCCTTGGCCTGTTCCCGGACCACGTGCTCCTGCTCGTGGCCCCGGACGGCGGCGGCGGCCTGTTCGGGAGCTACGTTGGTGGCGGTTTTAAAAGACACGCCTGGGTCGTCGGAGCCGTCCTGATACTTGCGGTTCTTGCAGGTCTGGCACTCGGACTCCTCCACAACCTCCCGGGGGCTCTTGGTTTGTTCGTTGATCTGTTCCTCCGACAGAGGCTCCTCCGCTTCGCCGTTAACGTACTGGATTCGGGCGCGGACCGCCATCTCGGCGGGATCGGCCCCCTCGCGCGGAGTTGGCGGCTGGGATTGGCGCTCCTCCGCCTCGGGGACGGCCTGAGAGGCCCCCCGGTGGACGGCGGATACCCCGTTGACCGGGGGTATCGGGGTGGTCATGGCCCGGGAAACGGGACTGACCGGCTCCGTTCCGGAGGGATTGGCGTTCCGATTTTGAAAGAGATTCTTATTTTGATAGATGGAATAGTAACCGCCGATGCTGCCATAGCCTCCAACCGCTCCAATGGCTGACATTGCGGACACCCCCTTTTCTGATACATAGATAAGCTTATTATAATCGAAAAATTTTTCCTGCGCAAGGGGTTCCCTCAAAAAACTGGCGGCGACATTTACACCCGCATAATTGGGCCGAAAATCAGCCACGCTAAGGCCGTTGCGGTCTGACAGGCCGACTATAAGCAAAAGGGGCGGATGTGTATGGCGATCAATCACAGAAAGGCGGCCATTGTGGGCTGCGGCTTTGTAGGGGCTTCCATCGCGTTTCGGTTTTTGCAGCAGGGACTGTTTTCTCACCTGGTGCTGCTGGACGCGAACCAGGCCAAGGCGGAGGGGGAGGCCATGGACCTGAGCGATGGTCTGCCCTACGGCGCGGCCATGGAGATCACCGCTGGCACCTATGACGACATCGCTGACTGCGGCCTGGTGGTAATCACCGCCGGGGTGAACCAGAAGCCAGGAGAGACGCGTCTGGAGCTGATCGGGAGAAACAAGGTGATTATGAAAAGTATCATAGAGCAGATCACCGCCCGGAATTTCGAGGGCATCCTCCTGATCGTATCCAACCCGGTGGACGTGTTGACTTACACGGCCTGGAAGCTGTCAGGCTACCCCAGGGAGCGGGTGATAGGGTCCGGAACGGTGCTGGACACCGGCCGGCTGAAGCAGCTGCTGGGGGAGGAGCTGGGGGTGGACAGCCGGAATGTCCACGCCTTTATTGTGGGGGAGCACGGGGACAGCGAGCTGCCGGTGTGGAGCTGCGCCAACGTGTCCGGGCTGAACCTGGACGACTTCTGCCGCCTCCGGGGGCTGGAGCTCCACGCGGAGAATATGGAGCGGATTTACCGGGAAATCCGGGACAGCGCCAACGAGATCATCAAGCGCAAGGGGGCCACCTACTACGGCATTGCCATGGCGGTGGGGAGGATCGCGGAGTGCGTCGTGAAGGGAGAGCACGCGGTGCTGCCCATCTCGGTGGTGCTGGAGGGGGAGTACGGCCTGGACCACATAGCCCTGAGCATCCCGTCCATTGTGGGCAAAAACGGGTTGGAGAAGATACTGGAGATTCCGCTGGGGGAGAAGGAGCGGACGGCCCTGGACAGCTCCGCCAGACAGCTGAGGGAGGTCATCGCCGGTCTGGACCTGTGAGGACGGAAAAACGGACAGCGGATCGGGCTGCTGTCCGTTTTCAGTTTTGTTTCCAGGAAGGCGTTCTTCGGCTTTTGTGATAGCAGTCGTCGCACAGCCGTCCCCGGTGGCGCAGGGGCAGCGCCTTCTGGCAGCGGGCGCAGAAACGGATGTTGTTGCGCAGCCGGTGGAGCAGAATTTCGTTGATCTCCTCGGCCACCCGCTCCCGGCTGTCATAAAGCCGGTCCTCGTCCACCGGGCAGGCGAAGGTCTTGGCGAAGGAGAAGTAGAGGTCCAGCTTCCGGTAATACAGCTCCAGCTCCGGGAGGGTGGCGTCCTCCGCGGGCAGACCGGGCTGCTCCACAGGCTCCCCCTCCTGCCAGCGGTGCAGAAGCTGGAAAAACAGGTCCCGCAGGGCCTCGTCCGTCTCGTCAAAGGGGATGTTGGCCGCGCGCAGCTCCTGCTCCCGGGTGAGGACAAAGCCCATCTCCCGCATTTTGGAGATGATGGTGATATACCGGGAGATATCCAGCTTGCGGTAGGGCTCCGCTGTGGGCATCTGGTTCCACTGGGTCAGCACCTCCAGCAGGTCGAAGTCCACCTGAAGGACCAGCTCGGAGAAACCGGCCACCGCGTATTCCAGCGGCGGCACCACCGCCTCCAGCCCCGCCCGGATGGCTCCCAGGTTCTGGGTGGCGCCCACAAAGCCCTTGTTGTACATCCCAAACCGTCCCGCCCGGCCGGCGATCTGCTTGATCTCCTCCGGCTTCAGCTCCCGGCGCTCCACGCCGTCAAACTTCTCCGTCTCCATAAAGATAATCCGCCGGATGGGCAGGTTCAGCCCCATTCCGATGGCGTCGGTGGAGACGATATATTCCATCCTTCCCTCTAAAAAGCCCTCCATCTGCTTGCGGCGGGTGGAGTAGGGCAGGGCCCCATAGATGATGGCCGGCTCCTTTCCGCTCTGGCGCAGGTCCTCCGCCACGCTGAGCACCCCCACCTTGGAGAAGGTGATGAGAGCGTCCCCCGGCTGGACCCGCTGATAATCCACAGGATGGGACATACAGATCAGCGGCGTGGCGCGCTGGTGGATCTCCACCTCATAGCTGTCGCCGCAGCTGTCGATCAGCCGGATGAGCAGCTCTTTGGCCTCCGGCGCGGCGCACAGGTGAATCTCCGGAGCCAGAACTCCCAGGATGGCCCGGGTCCAGGCGTAGCCCCGCTGGCGGTCGGCGATCATCTGGCACTCGTCGATTACCGCCACCTCGTAGCGGGCTTTCAAATCCAGCTTTTCGGCGGTGGCGGCTACATGGGTGTCCCCCTCCCGAAAGTCCTCCTCCTCGCCGGTGGACAGGGAGCAGTCCACCCCCAGGTCGGTCAAGGTTTCCTGGGCCTCCAGGGCCAGCAGCCGCAACGGGGCCAGATAGACCCCGGTTTTGGCCCGCCGCAGCCGCTGGAAGCCGGAATAGGTCTTGCCGGTGTTGGTGCCGCCCAGATGGAGGATAAACCGGCGGCGCGTGGCGCGGGCCTCGGGATACTCGTCTTTGGGGTTCAGGGCGATCAGCAGGGACAGGCTTGTGCGGATGGCCTGAGGGACATACCACACCGACCAGACGGTGGACAGCCCCTGCTTGAACAGCATCGCGGCGGGAAAACCCTTGGCCCGCAGCAGACGGTCCGGATCGGCCTCCGGCTGGGCGGAGGTGAAATCCGCGAGAACCTGCTTTGCCGCGGCGAGCAGCACATGGGGGTAGCGGGCCAGAACCTCCTGGGCCAGAGGCTGGTCCGGGCATGTATTCAGCCAGGGGCCGACGCGGGTGAAGTTGCGCAGAACCTCCGGCAGGCGGGTGCTGTCGCGCCGCCGCTCCAGGGCGAGAAATTCCCGGGTCCAGGCGGTGGCCTGAGAGGGGCGGGGCATCTTGTTTCTGGCGTCGGGGGACATCCGGCCCAAAATGGCGCTGTGGTAGTGTCCCGCCAGGAGCCAGGAGGCGGAGCGGTCCTTTTTCACCCCGTTCCACGCCTGGGACAGAGGGGAACGGGAGCGCCTGGGTTTGGGTTCGGACACGTCGCGTCACGCCCTTTCCTGATCGTTTTTTTTAGTATAACCAAAAAAAGAAAAACATTCAGCCCTCTTCGCGCGCCTGGGGGACCTCCAGCGTCCCCTGGGCCAGAACCTGGTCCACCTCGGCTTTCAAGGGGACGGAGTCCGCCGCGCCGGCCCGGCCCACACACAGAGCGCTGGCCGCCGTGGCCAGACGAAGGCAGTCGGGAATGGCCAGACCCTTGAGAACACCGTACATAAAATAGCCGCTGAAGGTATCCCCGGCGGCGGTGGTGTCCACCGGCTTGACGGAGCATACGCCGATGGTGTGCTTCTCTCCTCTGTGGAGACAGGCGGCCCCCCGGCTGCCCAGGGTGAGGAGGATGCTCATGCCGGGGTATTTTTGGGAGAGGACAGGCAAAATATCCTCCTCCGGGCAGTCCCCGGCCAGCTGCTGGCCCTCCACCTCGTTGACGATGAGCCAGTCCACCAGGGACAGGTCGCACTGGTGGACCTGCTCGTCCATGGGGGCGGCGTTGAAGAAAATGGGCAGCCCCCGCCTGTGGGCGGTCTCCATGACGTAGGGGAGCAGATTGATCTCATTTTGCAGCAGGACCGCTCCCTCCGGGCCGAAGGTATCGAAGATGTCGTCGATGATCTCCCGGGTGAGCATCCGGTTGGTGCCGCCGTAGAGCAGGATGCAGTTCTGTCCCTGGCGGTTCACCTGAATGACTGTGTGCCCCCCTTTGCCGGGGACTTGACGGATCAGGCTGGTGTTTACGCCGTTTTCCGCCAGCTTGTCCAGCAGCATTCCGCCGTCCTCGCCCACAAGTCCGGCGTGCCACACCTCGTTGCCCGCCCGCGCCGCGGCGATGGACTGGTTCAGCCCCTTCCCGCCGCAGAACAGGTTCAGCCCCTGGGAGAGCTTGGTCTCTCCCGGCAGGAGAAACTCGTCTACCTTATATACATTGTCCACGTTCATCGAGCCTAGATTCAAAATTTTCATATGCGCGGCAGCCTCCTGTTTTATAAAGTACTGCCTTTAAGATATCAGAAACGGGGCTGGAACGCAATGGTAGAATAAATGTGGTTTTTTGTTGGAGCTGTGGGAAAATCAAAGCGGGAAAATCAATCGGGAGAATACCCCCAACTTTTCGGCCGCGTCCAGATCAAAGAGCGGAGCGAAGGTTTTTTTAATGCCAACAGAGGGATAATTATTTAAAATAGACAGAAACAGGGGCGATATTCCAGGAAATGGCTGAAATAATGGCAATGGATCCGACTCATAAACGCCCAAAACCATCGGTCAAAGGGGACGGGAAAAATTGAACAAAAGTCCTCTTCACAATTTGTGTGAATGGACGAAAATTAACATTTTGCAACAAAAAACCATGGGCAGCCCTTGCTATTTGTCTGGGCATGTTGTATAATTCAACCAAACAAAAGCCGGTTCGCTTTTGTGAAAAAAATTCTAAGGAGGACCAAAATGAAAAGAAGAGTATTGTCTATGATCCTTGCCGCGTCTATGATGCTCGCTCTGGCTGCCTGCGGCGGCAACAGCGGAAACGGCAGCACCGGCGGCGGCAGCAGCGCCCAGCAGCCCACCGGCGGTTCCAGCGCCACCCAGAGCACCCCCCAGACCGGCGGCGACACCACGGCCAGCCCCGTGGCCGGCAAGAAGGTCGCGTATATCATGATTATGCCCTCCGCCACCATCTTCCAGATGTGGGCCAACTCCTGCCAGGACCTGGCCAAGGCCCTGGGCGCCACCTGCGATGTGTTCTTCTGCGACGGCGACTTCAACAAGTGGCAGGACACCATCCGCACCTGCGCCGCCGGCGGCTACGACGGCCTGCTGGTCTCCCACGGCAACCAGGATGGCTCCTACGTCTTCCTGAAGGAGATCACCGAGCAGTACCCCAACCTGAAGATCACCTGCTTCGACACCCAGTTCTACGCCGACGGCGAGTATCAGAAGATCCCCGGCGTTACCCAGATGTTCCAGCAGGACGCCTCTCTGGTTACCGTTCTGCTTGATGACATGATCAAGAACTTCGGCGAGGGCGTCCGCCTGATCAAGGTCTGGCGCGGCCCCAACTACAACTCCCCCTTCGACCGCCGGGAGGTGGGCTGGCAGGAGTATGAGCAGGCCGGCAAGATCACCACCGTGGGCGAGGTCCAGCCCCTCCAGGACACCGTTGACTCCGCCAACACCGTGTTCGCCGCCTACCTCCAGGGCGTGAACCGGGCCGACGTGGACGGCGTTGTGGTGTACTACGACTGCTACGGCCAGGGCGTGTATCAGGCCATCGTGGAGAACGCCAACTTCAACGGTGAGAACGGCGACGCGCTGCCTATGGGCAGTGTGGACATCGACCCCGTCGATGTCACCAACATGCTTACCCGCCCCGACATCTGGACCGCCGCCGGCACCACTGACTGGACCCTGAACGGTGAGATCGGCATGCGTATCCTGATGCTGGAGATCGCCGGCGAGTATGACAAGATTTATGATCCCGCCAGCGGCCAGTCCGGCGTGGACGTGGTCGAGGTCCCCGGCTCCGCCATTCTGGCCTCCGCGCTGAAGTCTGACTCCACCGTGGAGAACCTGTCCGAGGTGGCCGACGAGACCTACGGCAACCTGAGCTACCTGTCCGTGGCCGACTGGATGCCCGCCGACCTGATCCACTAAATTAAGCTGAAACAACCGAATCAGGCACGATAGACGGAGGAGGGGCCGGAGTATTCTCCGGCCCCTCCCTTATGTGCGTCTTTGTAAAGGGGAGCAAAGCTCCTGTGTTAGAAGTATTACCTTCGCGGTAGAAAAGAGGGAATCCCATGGATCAAATCACACTTGAAACCAGAAAAGTTTCCATTGAATTTCCCGGTGTGAAAGCGCTGTCCGATGTGGACTTTCAGGTCTCCACCGGAGAAATCCGCGCCCTCGTGGGCGCGAACGGAGCCGGCAAGTCCACCCTGATGAAGGTGCTGGCCGGCGCGAACCCCAGCTATCAGGGGGAGGTCCTCCTGAACGGAGAGGTTGTAGAGCTCCGTGATCCGTCCGCGGCCAAGAAGCTGGGCATCCAGATCGTGTATCAGGAAGTGGACACGGCCCTGATCCCTACCCTGTCCGTGGCGGAAAACGTCATGCTCAACGATACGGTTATGAATACAAGGGGCCGGCCTGTAATCAACTGGTCCAAAATGCGGCAGGAGGCCCGGGAGGTCCTGGGCCGGCTGAATATTAAAAACATCAACGCGCGCACCTTGGTCCAGGACCTGTCCCTGGCCCAGAAGCAGATGGTGCTCATTGCCCGGGCAATCCAGAGCCAGTGCAGCTTCCTTATCCTGGACGAGCCCACCGCTCCCCTCAGCGATACCGAGACGGTGGAGCTGTTCCGGATCGTGCGGCACCTGCGGGACACAGAGAACATCGGCGTTATCTTCATCTCCCACCGCATCCACGAGATCATCCAGATCTGCCACCAGTACACCGTCATGCGCAACGGCGAGATCGTGGGCACCCGGGACGTGACAGCTGAGACCACCTCCAAGGAG
Organism: Oscillospiraceae bacterium; assembly: GCA_910575265.1. GTDB lineage: Bacteria > Bacillota > Clostridia > Oscillospirales > Oscillospiraceae > Lawsonibacter. The sequence goes on along the minus strand of CAJTEA010000002.1, from coordinate 231,490 downwards.
ATCGTGGAGATGATGCTGGGCCGGACCTTTGAGGAGAACTTCCCCAAGGAGCAGGTCAAGCTGGGCGAGGAGTTCTTCGAGGTGAAGGACCTGGCCGGCGGCGACGGCAAGGTGAACGGCGTGTCCATCCACATGAAGCGGGGTGAGATCATCGGCATCGCGGGCCTGGTAGGCGCGGGCAAGAGCGAGTTCTGCAAGACCCTGTTCGGAGGCTATAAGCAGACCGGCGGCGAGATCATCCTGAACGGCAAGCGCCTGAAAATCAAGACCCCCTCCGACGCGGTGCGGGAGCGTATCGCCTTGGTGCCTGAGGAGCGGCGGAAGGAGGGCGTGCTGGTCAACGAGGATGTGAGCTTCAACCTCTCCGCGGCCAGCCTGGGCAAGTTTTGCGTGGCCTCCTTCGTCAACAAGGCTAAAACCGACGCCAACGCCAGAAAATATGTGGAGCAGCTGGGCATCAAGACCCCCTCCATCCGGCAGTGGGTCCGCAACCTGTCCGGCGGCAACCAGCAGAAGGTGGCCGTGGGCAAGTGGCTGGCGGCGGACTGCGACGTGTACATCTTTGACGAGCCCACCAAGGGCGTGGACGTGGGCGCCAAGCAGGACATTTTTCGCCTGATTTACGACATCGCCAAGGCGGGCAACGGCGTGATCTACGCATCCTGCGAGAACTCCGAGCTGCTGTCCATCACCGACCGGGTCTATGTCATGTACGATGGCAGGATCATGGCTGAGCTGGTCACCGCCGACACTTCGGAGGACGAGATCATGCACTACTCGGTGGGCGGCACCACCGCCTATGTCAAGGCGTAAAAACAACAGGAGGAACCAGATATGCAAACGCTTGAAAAGAATAGTACCCAAAAGGTCCTGCACTTCCTATTGGACTGGGCCGCCGTCATCGCGCTGGTGCTTTGTTTTGTGGTGTTCACGGCTTTGAAGGGCTCGTTCTTCATGTCCCCCGGCAACATGGTTAACATCCTGCTGGCCATGTCCATCACCACCGTGTTCGGCATCGCCGCCACCGTGACCATGGCCCCCGACGGCTTCGACATGTCGGCCTGCACCCTGGCGAGCTGCTCGGCCTACGTCTTCGTGTCCATGTACCTGTGGTACGGCCTGTCCCTGTTTATGTCCATTGTGATGTGCATCGTGGTCACCCTCATCATGTATCAGCTCACTATGTTCCTGATTCTGGTGTGCAAGATTCCCGACATGCTGGCCACCTGCGCGCTGATGTTCGTCCACCAGGGCTTGGGTCAGTGGTACATCGGCGGCGGCGCGGTGTCCACCGGCATGCGGGTGCCCCACACCGGGGCCGCCCCCGCCCGCACCGCTCTGAGCGAGGCGTTCAGCAACATCGGTCGCTCCCCCTACATTATCATTATCATGCTGGCATGCGTGCTGGCGGCGTTCATCTTCCTGAACTACACCAAGCACGGCCGCTTCCTCTATGCCATGGGCGGCAATAAGCAGGCCGCCAAGCTGTCTGGTATCAACGTGAAGAAGTACCGCTATCTGGCCGGCATGATTACCGCCGTGTTCATCGCCATCGGCGGCATCATGGTGGCCGCCCGGGGCAGCTCCGCCCAGGTGGGCTGCTGCGACAACTACCTGATGCAGGCCCTGGCCGCCGTGTTCGTGGGCCGCTCGGTGGGCGGCGCGGAGAAGCCCAACGCCCTGGGCACCCTGGTGGGCGCCATGCTGGTGTCCACCCTGGAGAACGGCCTGACCATCTGCGCCGTGCCCTACTACATCCTGCCCGCCGTGAAGGGCGCCGTTCTGGCTCTGGCCCTGATGGCCGCTTACGCCGGCAAGAAGGAGCAGTAAGCAAAAAAGGCCGCCGCCAGCGACGGCCTTCCCTAACTACATTTTAGAAGGAAGGAATCGACTATGGGTAAGTTTGACAAGTACTTTCTGATGGGCATCGACGACATCCTGGAGTACACCCTGGAGAAGCTGCCGGACATCGGCTGGGACAAGGCCACCATGCGGGCCAAGGAGATCGGCGACGGCAACCTGAACTATGTGTTCCGGGTGTGGGACGAGAAGGGCCACTCGGTCATCATCAAGCACGCCGGCGTGTCTCTGCGCATCTCCGAGGATATGAAGGTGTCCACCGACCGCAACCGCATCGAGTCGGAGATCCTCCAGCTCAACGACAAGTACGCTCCCGGCATGGTGCCCAAAATTTTCTTCTATGACACCGTTATGAGCGCCTGCGGCATGGAGGACCTGTCCGACTACCAGCTCATGCGCTACGCCCTGATGGAGCACAAGACCTTCCCCCGCTTCGCGGATGACATCTCCACCTTCATGGTGAACACCCTGCTTATGACCAGCGACGTGGTGATGGAGCATCAGGAGAAAAAGAACCTGGTAAAGAGCTTTATCTCCCCCGAGCTATGCAAGATCACCGAGGATCTGGTGCTGATGGAGCCCTACAACGACATCAACCATGAGAACAACGTGTTCCCCCCCAACGCCGACTTCGTGAAGCGGGAGCTGTATGAGGACGAGGCCCTGCACCTGGAGGTCTCCAAGCTGAAATTCAAATTTATGACCGACGCCCAGGCCCTGATGCACGGCGACCTGCACACCGGCTCCATCTTCGTCAAGCCGGACTCCACCAAGGTCTTTGACCCTGAGTTCGCCACCTACGCCCCCATGGGCTACGACATCGGCAACGTGGTGGCCAACCTGATCTTCGCCTATGACAACGGCCTGGCCGCCGGGGATACCGCTTTCTGTGACTGGTGCCTGAAAGCCATTGAGGAGACCATGGACCTGTTCATCGCCAAGTTCAATAAGAAATTTGACGAGGCGGTTACCGAGCCCATGGCCAAGGTCCCCGGCTTCAAGCAGTGGTATCTGGAGGGCATCCTCAATGACACCGCCGGCTACGCCGGCACCGAGCTGCACCGCCGCACGGTGGGCATGGCCAACGTGAAGGACGTGACCACCATCGCCGACGAGGCCAAGCGGGCCTGGGTGGAGCGGCTGAACATCCTGTGCGGCAAGGACTACATCATGAATCAGACCAAATTCCGCGCCGGCGCCGACTTTGTGGCCGCGGTGAAGAAGGCCCAGGAAGCGGCGAAGTAAGAGGAGGGAGTTCTGTATATGAATGCGTTACAGCTGGATACCGTCCGCCTGTCGGCGGACCGGACCTGTCTGGAAATTTTGGACCAGACTCTGCTGCCCGGCACCGTGAAGGTGCTCAACGTCAGCGAAATTGAGGACATCTGGGAGGCCATCAAGCTCCTGCGGGTTCGGGGGGCCCCGGCCATCGGCGTGTGCGCCGGATACGCCATCGCCCTCACCGCCTCCCGCATCGACACCGCCGACCAGATGAAGTTCTGCGAGGAGTTTATGAAGCAGAAGGAGTATCTGGCCTCCTCCCGTCCCACGGCGGTGAACCTGTTCTGGGCCCTGGACCGGATGGAGCGTACCATGCGGGCCAGCCTGACCCGCCCCGTGGCGGAGATCAAGGAGATCCTCTTCACCGAGGCCCAGGCCATCCGGGACGAGGACGTGGCCATCAGCCGGAGCATCGGCGAAATCGGCTTCGGCTTGCTCAAGCACGGGGACGGCATCCTCACCCACTGCAACGCCGGTACCCTGGCCACCGCCAAATACGGCACCGCCACCGCCCCTATGTATGTGGCCCAGGAACACGGCTGGACCGATTTCCGGGTGTACTGCGACGAAACCCGTCCTCTGCTCCAGGGAGCCCGGCTTACCGCCTTCGAGCTGCACAACGCCGGCATCGACACCACCCTGATCTGCGACAACATGGCCTCCATCACCATGAAGCGGGGGCTGGTGAACATCGTCTTTGTGGGCTGCGACCGGGTGACCCGCAACGGCGACGCCGCCAACAAGATCGGCACCTCCGGGGTGGCGATTCTGGCCAAGCACTACGGCATCCCCTTCTACGTCTGCGCCCCCAGCTCCACCATCGACATGTCCCTGGAGACAGGGGACCAGATCCCCATCGAGGAGCGCGCCCCCGAGGAGGTCACCGAGATGTGGTACTCCGAGCGCATGGCTCCCGAGGGCGTGAAGGTGTGCAACCCCGCCTTCGATGTTACCGATCACTCCCTGATTACCGGCATCATCACCGAAAAAGGCCTGTGCAAGGCGCCCTTCGACAAGGCCTTTGAGGAGCTGGGCATCGGCAAATAAAGCCGCGGTATAAAAAGCCGGCGGCTGAGCCGCCGCCGGCTTTTCCACCGTATATCACCAGCACGCCACGCCGATGCTTTTCAGGTGATTCTGCCATACAGGGGACAGGGGGCGGTCGCAGATAATCCCCGTCAGGTCCTCCAGGGGGCAGACATTCAGGAAGGAAATGCCGTCCAGCTTGCTGTGGTCCACCGCCAGATAGGTGCTGTGGCTGCGGCGCAGCATGGTCCGCCGGGCCAGGGCCTCCCCCTCGTTGGAGTCGGTAGCCCCGAACTCCATGTGGACAGTGCGGCAGGAGATAAATGCCTTGTCCGCGTAATACCGGCTCAGGTCCTCCACAGTCTGCTCTCCGTAGAAGGACATGGTGCGGGGGGCGTAGTTCCCGCCGGCCAGAATCAGCTTGACGCTGGCGGAGGCGGAGAGAATGTCCGCCACCTTCAGGGAGTTGGTGACCACAGTGATGTTCTTCTCCAGCAGCGCCTGGGCGACGCACCAGTCGGTGGTGGAGGCGTCCAGAAAGATGGAGTCCCCGGTGTTGATGAGCTGGGCGCACTTGCGGGCGATCTCCTTCTTTTCCTGCTTGCGGATCACTGACCGGGCGGAGACGTTGATGTCGTTCAGAACTCCGTCGGTGATGTAGGCCCCGCCGTGGGTGCGGATGAGCTGCCCGGAGGCCTCCAGCTCCTTCAGGTCCCGGCGGATGGTCTCGGTGGCCACTCCCAGGGCGGCGGCCAGCTGAGTGACATTGACGCTCTGCTGTTCCCGCAGTATCTCCAGAATGGTGCTGCGCCGGGCGATGGCAAGCATACCGCTCCCTCCTTTCTATTGGTTCAATTTTACCACATTCGTGGACAGAGTGCAAACAAAATGAGGGATTTATATGAGTGAATTTGACCGGCTGTGGGCCGGAGAGGTGGACCGGATCGCCAAAAACGTCCGCCTCCGGGTCTTTCAGCACACGGTGGAGCAGCGGGGAGGATACCTGTCCCAGGCCTGTTCCTCCGGACAGATTCTGGGGGCGCTGTACCACGGGCTGATGAATCTGCCCGCGCTGGACAAGCCCCTTCTGCCCGATAGCTGGACCGGGGTGCCCGGCCCCGGACATCCCGCCCGGACGGGCATCAAGTTCAATTCCAACGGACAGCCCGGCTATGACCGCTTTGTTCTCTCCCCGGCCCAGTACGCCCTGGTGCTCTACGCTGTCCTCATTGAGACGGGCCGGATGGACGAACGCGGGATGAAGGACTACAACCGGGACGGCAGCAGCGTGGAGATGATCGGCGCGGAGCACTCCCCCGGTATGGAGGTCACCACCGGCTCCCTGGGCCAGGGGATCAGCCAGGCCAGCGGCGCCGCCATGGGCCTGCGCCTCAAGGGGGAGACGGGCCGGGTGTTTGTCTTTCTCTCCGACGGCGAGTGCCAGTCCGGAGAGTTCTGGGAGGCCCTTCAGGCGGCCAGCTTCCACAGGCAGGACAACCTGATCCTGGTGGTGGACCGCAACGGCTGTCAGTGCGATGGGGTGATGGACCCGGTGATGAACATCGAGCCCTTTGACGACCGGTTCCGGGCCTTCGGCTGCGCGTGCGTCCGTATCCCCGGCCACGACCCTCTGGCCCTGGCCGCGGCGCTGGACACCCCCCACGAGGGGAAGCCCCTGGTGGTGGTCTGTGACACCGACCCCTGTTATCAGATGGAGTTTCTCCGGGAGCGGCATCCCAAATTCCACTACATCCGCTTCACCCAGCCGGGGCAGTGGGAGGACTACCGGGACCGCTGCGCGGCTATGGCAAAGGAGGCGGGACAGTAATGGAGATCCGTAAACGGGTCCACGCCCAAAACCTGGTCCAATGGGCCAAAAACAAGCCGGAGGTGCTGGTGCTCTCCGCCGACCTGACCAGTTCCTGTGAGGCGGATTCCTTCCGGGACACCTATCCCGGCCGCTTCTTCTCCATGGGCATCGCCGAGCAGAATATGCTGGGCTTCGCCGGGGGGCTGGCCCGGGAGGGCTTTGTCCCCTTCGTCCACACCTTCGCGGTGTTCATCTACCGCCGGGCCCTGGATCAGATCGCCATGTCGGTGGCCTACCCCAACCTGCCGGTGAAGATGATTGGCTTCCTCCCCGGGGTGACCACCCCCGGCGGGGCCACCCATCAGGCCATTGAGGACACCGCCGTCATGCGAGCCCTGCCCAACATGACGGTGCTGGAGGTGGGGGACGCCACCGAGGTGGAAAACGTCCTGCAAATCGCCTACGACATCCCCGGTCCGGTGTATGTCCGTATGCTCCGGGGGGAGGTGCCCCGGCTGTTCCACACCCCCATGGAGCTGGGCAAGGCCCGGAAGCTGACGGAGGGGGACGATCTGGTGATTGTGTCCTCCGGCCTGTGCGCCGAGGAGTGCCTGCGGGCGGTGAAGGTGCTGGAGACCAACGGAATTCAGGCGGCAATTTATCATATTTCCACCCTGAAACCCTTCCAGTACCCGGAAATCATCGACCACATCGCCCACAGCCGATATGGGGTTATCTCCCTGGAGAACCACACCGTGGTGGGCGGCCTGGGCACCTGTCTGGCCGAGGCCATGGCGGAGGCGGGCGTGGGCAAAAAGCTCATCCGCCTGGGGATTCAGGACCAGTTCCTCCACGGGGCCAGCCGCGGCTACCTGATGAGGGAGTACGGCATGGACGTGACCGCCCTGCTGTCCGCCGTGGAGCGGGCGGTGGGCAAGCCCCTCTTGATCCGGGAGGAGGACGTGGGGCAGGTGTTCCTCCCCGCCGCCCTCAGCGACGCAAAGCCCGAGGCGCTGTGAGGTAACCGGATGAAATTCAAATATTACGATGACGGCGCCCTGCGCCGCCAGCTTGCCGGAGACGGCTTTACCGTGATTTATCGTATCCGGGGCACGGAACAGGAGGCTCTGGAGACCGCCAAAAGTATGTGCGTGGAGCAGACGGTGGAGTTTCCCGCTCAGCACATTGAATGCCCCGCCATTTTGGATGGCGTTTTGGGTCACATCGACTACACCCAGGACCTGAAAAACGGCTGGCACCGGGTGGACATCGTCTACACCGCCGGGACGGCGGGGGCGGACTTTCCCCAGCTGCTCAACGTGGCCTTTGGAAACAGCAGCATCTTTCCGGATGTGACGCTGGAGCGGATTTGTCTGCCCGATTCCATGAAAAAGACCTTCCCCGGCCCCAAATTCGGGGTTCAGGGGATGCGGGAACGGCTGGGGGTCTATGACCGGCCCTTCACCTTCACCGCCCTCAAGCCCATGGGCCTGCCCCCGGAGGCCCTGGCGGAGGAGGCCTACCGGTGCGCCCTGGGCGGTATCGACCTGATTAAGGACGACCACGGTCTGATGGACCAGCCCTTCGCCCCCTTCCGGGAGCGGGTGGAGCGGGCCGCCGCCGCTGTCCGCCGGGCCAATGAGGAGACAGGCGGTCATACCGCCTACATCCCCAATGTGTCCGGTTCCTTCCGCCGCATGGACGACCGCCTCCGGCTGGCTGTTGACTGCGGCTGCGGCGGTGTGATGGTAGCCCCGGGACTGGCGGGCTTTGACCTGATTGGCTACGCGGCGGAGAAAACCAGTCTGCCGGTGGTGTGCCACCCGGCCTTTCTGGGCGGCATGCTGGACCGGGGCCGGGGCGGCGTGGACTGCGCCTGTCTGCTGGGCCAGCTCCCCCGGCTGGCGGGGGCGGATATCACCGTGTTCCCCAACTTCGGGGGCCGCTTCTCCCTCAGCGAGGAGCAGTGCGCCGGCATCCGGGATATGGCCTCGGAGGACCAGGGAGCCATCCGACCCATCCTGCCCAGCCCCGCCGGGGGGATGACCTTCGAGAAGGTTGGGCCTACGCGGGAGTTTTACGGAAACGACACCGCCCTGCTCATGGGCGGCGGGCTGTTCACCGCCCCCGGTACCCTGACAGAGAACTGCCAGCGATTTTTACACGAATTACAATAAGAAAGGAGGAGACCAGCCATGTACGGTGAAGAGCGGGACCGCTACCTCTCCGACCGGGACGCGAAAGCGGAAATTCTGGAGGTGGGGCGGCGGATGTACGCCAAAAACTATGTGGTGTCCAACGACGGAAACATCACCTGCAAGGTCTCTCCCACCACCCTCTGGACCACCCCCACCGGGGTGAGCAAGGGGTATATGACCGACGAGATGCTGATTAAGGTGGATCTGGAGGGCCATGTGCTCCAGGGGACCCGGAAGCCCTCCAGCGAGCTGAAGATGCATCTGCGGGTGTATCAGGAGAACCCAGACCTCATCGCCTGCGTCCACGCCCACCCGCCGGTGGCGACCTCCTTCGCCATCGCGGGCATCGCCCTGGACCGGCCCATCCTGCCCGAGGGGGTGGTCCAGCTGGGCGTGGTGCCGGTGGCCCCCTACGCCACCCCCGGCACCCAGGAGGTCCCCGACTCCATCGCCCCCTACTGCCGCACCCACAACGGGGTGCTGCTGGCCAACCATGGGGCGCTGACCTGGGGCATGAGCCCCATGCAGGCCTATATGCGTATGGAGTCGCTGGAGTATTACGCCCTGGTCACCATGTATACCGGCAACATCATCGGCCGGGCCAACGAGCTGTCCTGCGAGCAGGTGGACCGGCTGGTGGAGACCAGGACCAGGCTGGGCATCACCACCGGCGGACGTCCCGTCTGCCGCTTTGCGGCGTCCGGACAGCCCTCCCCCTGTTCACAGGGGCAGAGCTGCCCCGGCGGTACCCCCTGTGAGAACGGCGAGGTGGCCAGTGTGGTGCGCGGTGTCATGGCCAGCATCCAGGGGCGGTAGTTTATGGAGAGGAAGGATATTCGCAACGCGGTGCTCTCCCACTTGGCCGCCATGGGGACCAGATTTGTCCCCGCCGGGGTGAGCGCCCGCCACGTCCACCTGAGCCGGGAGGACCTGGACCGGCTCTTTGGCCCAGGCTATGCCCTCCACCCCTGCAAGGCCCTGTCCCAGCCGGGACAGTTCGCCGCGGCGGAGAAGGTGGCGGTGGCCGGCCCCAGGGGGGAGCTTGCCAACGTCCGGGTGCTGGGCCCCGTCCGGGGGAAAACCCAGGTGGAGCTGACCTTCTCCGAGGCCAAGAAGCTAGGCGTTCCCGGCCAGGTGCGTATGTCCGGCGACGTGGACGGCACCCCGGGCTGCACCCTGAGGGGTCCGGCGGGCCAGCTGGCCATCCCCCAAGGGGTGATCGTACCGGCCCGGCACCTGCACCTGTCCCCCCAGCAGGCGGCCTGCTTCGGCCTGAAAGACGGCCAGGCGGTGTCCCTGCGCATGAGTGGGCAGCGTGGCGGTATGCTGGACCAGGTGATCTGCCGGGTGGGGGAGGGCCACGACCTGGAGGTCCATCTGGACACCGACGAGGCCAACGCCCTGTGTGTTACTGACGGAGACTTGTTGGAGCTGGTATGCCCCGAGCCGGAGCGGAGCGCCGGCTGTTCCTGCGGCGGAGGCTGCAAGTGCGGCGGCTCCTGCGGCGGACACAAAACGGAAGCCGCCCCGCCCCCGGAAAAGCCCAGGGAAACTGAGCCCATGGACTTGGTTACCGAGCGGGATGTGGAGGAGGCCTGGAAGCGGGGCATCCCCGTGATCCGCTGTCTGCCCCGGTGCATTGTCACCGACGCCGCCCGGGAGCGGGCCATGAGCCTGGAGATTGAAATCAAACGCTAAGCTGTGTTCCTTTTTCTTTGAAAAGAAAAAGGAACCAAAAAGAAACTTCGGCGCAAAACTTCGTTTTGCTTCCAACTGTCTGTCAGAAGCGTGAGGAAAAACATGGTTTTTCCGGAAAGTTTTCTTTCGCTTCCTTTCTTTTTCAAAAGAAAGGAAGATAAGGAAGGTGAAGCTATGCAAATTGCAAGAGTAATCGGCTCAGTGGTGAGCACCTCCAAGTCCGACCGGCTGACCGGCCTGAAGCTGCTGGTGGTCCGGAACATCGACCTGGACACCATGGAGGAGAAGGGCTCCCCCATCATCGCCATCGACGCGGTGGGGGCGGGGGAGGGCGAGGTGGTTATGCTGTGCGCCGGGTCCTCCTCCCGGATGACCGAGACCACCAAGGACAAGCCGGCGGACTGCACCATCACGGCCATCATTGACTACATCGACATCGACCACAAGCGGGTCTTTGACAAGCACCAAGAAGGAGGTGAGCGGTAATGCTCTCCAAAGAACAGGTGGAGGAGATTGTACGCCTGACCATCGCCCAGATGGGCGGCGGGACCTCCCCCGCCCCGGTCCAGAGCGTCCCGGCGGCGCCCCAGGCGGTGCTGCGTCCGGCGGCGTCCGCCCAGGCCCCGGTTAACGTGGGGGGCTGGATGTATCAGGACGCCAACGCGGCGGTGGAAGCGGCCTGGACGGCCTTCCAGCGGTTCACCCAGCTTTCCCTGGAAAAGCGGCGGGAGCTGGTGGAGGCTATGCGTCAGGCCGCCCGGGACAACGCCCGGCATCTGGCGGAAATGGCCCATGAGGAGACGGGCTACGGCCATGTGGAGGACAAGGTGGTCAAGAATCTTCTGGCCGCCGACAAGACCCCCGGCCCGGAGGACATCCCCACCGAGGCCTATACCGGCGACGGCGGCTTTACCCTGGTGGAACACGCCCCCTTTGGGGTGATCGCCTCGGTGATCCCCTCCACCAATCCCACGGCTACGGTGATTAACAACGCCATCAGCATGATCTCCGCCGGAAACACGGTGGTGTTCAGCCCCCACCCGGCGGCGAAGCGGTCCTCTCAGGAGGCCATCCGGGTCCTCCATGAGGCCCTTGTGGCCCATGGAGCGCCCTCCGGCATCATTACCACCCCGGCGGAGCCCAGTCTGGAGAACTCCCAGGCGGTGATGAAGCACCCCAAGGTGCGGCTGCTGTCCGTTACCGGGGGCGAGGCCATTGTAAAGGTGGCTATGAACAGCGGCAAGAAGGCGGTCTGCGCCGGACCGGGCAATCCCCCGGTGATTGTGGATGAGACCGCCGAGCTGGACAAGGCGGGCAAGCGCACGGTGGACGGGGCGTCCTATGAGAACAACATCCTGTGTGTGGCGGAGAAAGAGGTGTTCTGTGTCAGCACCGTTTTTGACCGCTTTCTGTCCGAGCTGGAGCGCAACGGGGCGTTCCAGATTCGCGGGGGGGACATCGACAAGGTGCTGCGCGCCGTTCTGGTGGAGAATAACGGCAAATACACCCCCAGCCGGAAGTTTGTGGGCCGGGACGCCTCCTATATTCTGGACCAGTGCGGCATCTCCTACACCGGCAAGCCCCGGCTCATCATCTGCGAGGTGGACGGTCATCACCCCTTTGTCGTGACAGAAATGCTCATGCCGGTGCTGGCCTGCGTCCGGGTGTCCGACGTGGACGAGGCCATCCGGGAGGCGGTACGGGCGGAGAACGGCTGCTGGCACTCGGCCATCATGCACTCCACCAACGTGCGGAACATGAGCCGGGCGGCCAAGGCCCTGAACACCACCATCTTTGTGAAGAACGCCCCCTCCTACTCCGGGTTGGGAATGGAGGCCGAGGGCCACGCCACCCTCACCATCGCCACCCCCACCGGTGAGGGGCTGACCTCCGCCCGGACCTTCACCCGGGCAAGGCGGTGCGTCCTCCACGACGACTTCCGGATCATTTAGCCTATGCTGGACATGATTTTTCAAGCCGGCGTGGTGGGGGCTGGCGGCGCGGGCTTTCCCACCCATGTGAAGTACAAGGCAAAGGCCGAAGTCTTTATTGTCAACGCCATTGAGTGCGAGCCCCTGCTGCGCACCGACCGGTACATCGTGGAGACCTTCGCCCCGGAGATCGCGGCGGCTGCTCTGCGTGTCAAGGCCCACCTGGGGGCGGAGCGGGCGGTAATCGCCGTGAAGGAGCACAACGCCGGCATGGTGGACGCCCTGCGCCGGGCGGTGGAGGGCAAGGCCATTGAGCTGTATCTCTCCCCCTCGGTCTACCCGGCGGGAGACGAGCAGAACCTGATCCACTGCGTCACCGGTCGGGTGGTGCCCACCGGGGGCCTGCCTCTGGACGTGGGGTGCGTGGTGTCCAACGCCGCCACTGTGTATCAGGTGTACGAGGCCCTCCAGGGCCGGCCCGTCACCGACAAGGTGCTTACCATCGGCGGCGCGGCGCAAAATCCCATGACGGTTTCCGCTCCTATCGGCACCCCTCTCAGCCTCTTACCCGACCTGGCGGGCGGCCCTGTGGGCGACTGCGTGTACATCATTGGCGGGCCCCTCATGGGCCGGGTGGTGGAATCCCTGGAGGGGGAAGTCGTCACCAAGACCACCGGCGGCCTGCTGGCCTTCCCCCGGGACGCGGCCATTCTGAGCCAGAAGGACGGCGATCTCCAAAGAGAAGCCCGGATGGCCCGGGCGGTGTGCTGCCAGTGCTCCATGTGTACCCAGATGTGCCCCCGGAATGCCATGGGGCTGAACGTACAACCCCACAAGGTCATGCGGGCCCTGGCCGCGGGGAACTGCGGCCTCATCGGCGGGGACACCAACGGCGTCTGGTCCTGCTGCGACTGCGGCATCTGCACCTACTACGCCTGTAACTTCGGCCTGCACCCCTCCAAAATGATGCAGGCCTACAAGGACCGGATGCGGAAAGAGGGAGTTAAGCCCGTCAAGGAGGTCAAGTACCAGCCCCAGGGCTTTGACACCAAGCGCCTGCCCACGGCACGGCTGCTCAGCCGGCTGGATTTGGAAAAATACGACGCCGACGCCCCCTTCGCCGGTACGGTGGAGGTCCAGGCGGTGCGCACCCCCCTGAAAATGCATGTTGGAGGGCCTGACAAGCCGGTGGTGGCAGCCGGTATGGCAGTCCAGAAGGGCCAGCTCATCGCCGAGCCGGAGGGCCTGGGGGCCAGAATACACGCCTCCATTTCCGGGACTGTCACCCAGGTGACCGGGGAATGGATTGAGATAAGGACGGTGACATGATGGACGCGCTGGGTATGAACGAGGTCATGAGCATCCCCACCGGATTTCTGGTGTGCGACACGATGCTCAAGGCGGCGGAGGTAACGCTGGTCTCCTCCGGCTGCGTCTGCGCCGGAAAGCACTACACTGTGGTGTCCGGCGAGGTGGCGGCGGTCCGAGCCGCTGTGGAGGCGGGCCGGGAGGCGGCCTCCGGCGTTCTGGTGGACTCGCTGGTCATCGCCAACATCGAAAAAAGCGTGGCCCCGGCCATTATGGCCTGTACGGATACCGAACACCTGAAGTCGGTGGGCGTGATGGAGACCTACTCCCTGTGCGCAGCCATCCACGCCGCCGACGCCGCCGCCAAAGCGGCGGACATCCGCCTGCTGGAGGTGCGGCTGGGCCGGGGACTGGGCGGAAAGTCCTTCGTCCTGCTCACCGGCGAGGTGGCGGCGGTCACCGCCGCCGTGGAGGCGGCTGAGGCTTTGGAGGAAACCCAGGGCCTGATGGGGAAGAGCGTGGTCATCCCCGCGCCCCACCCCGATTTGCTGCGGAGTATGCAGTAATTTGTGAACCCACCGCCGCTGGCGGAAAACAATAAGTAATATTCCATTCAAATTATAAACGGAGGTTATCAACATGAAAGAAGCTCTTGGAATGATCGAAACCAGAGGCCTGATCGGCGCCATCGAGGCGGCGGACTCCATGGTCAAGGCGGCTAACGTATCCCTCATCGGAAAGGTCCAGATCGGCAGCGGCCTGGTCACCGTTATGGTGCGGGGCGATGTGGGCGCGGTTAAGGCCGCCGTGGACGCCGGAGCCGCCGCCGCCAAGCGGGTGGGCGAGCTCTTTGGAGCCCATGTGATCCCCCGGCCCCACTCCGACGTGGAGTACATCCTGCCCTCCCTGGACAAGGCGGAGTAATGATTACCGGTCGAATCACCGGTACAGTGGTGGCCACGGTGAAGGACCCCTCTATGGAGGGGGTGCCCCTGCTGACGGTGAAGCTTATCGTCAACGGGAAGGACGCCGAGACTGTGGTCGCCGCCGACCACACCCGCCAGGCCGGGCCGGGGGACTTTGTGTTCCTCATCCCCAAGAAGGAGGCCTCCCGGATTTTCCGGGACAATCAGGGCCCTTATGACATGGCGGTGGTGGGCTTTATCGACAGGTACAACGAAGAGCTGTAGGGGGGTAGGGGAATGCGAATTGGAAGAGTGGTGGGCAATCTGGTGTCCACTGTAAAGGATGATGCCCTTCCACCCTACAAGCTGCTGCTGGTGGAGTATCTCAACCCCATGACCATGGAGCCGGAGGGGGAGCGGGAGATCGCCACCGACTGCGTGTGCGCCGGAGTGGGGGACATCGTGGTGGTGGACACCGACGGCGGCGCGGGCAACATGCTCCACGGGGACAACAACGTCATGACCGACCGGATCTGCTGCGCCATCATCGACAGCTTTACCTGCCATGGACAAAAGACCGTCACCCGCCACGGCGAATACTACTAAGGAAGAAGGGAACGACTTATGCTGAGAGGAATCCCCAACTGCATCAGTCCTGAGCTGCTGAAGGTTCTGCACGAGATGGGCCACGGCGACACCCTGGTCATCGGCGACTCCAATTTCGCCGCCGCCTCCATCGCGGCGGCCAAGGGGCACGTCAACATCCGCTGCGACGGCCACCGGGCCACCGAGATTTTGGACGCCATTTTGCGGCTTATGCCCCTGGACGACTTTGTGGAAAAACCGGTGACCATCATGAACAAGACCGAGCGGCACAAGGATCTGGAGTGTACCGTCTGGGACGAGTTCAAGGCCATCGTAGCCAGATACGACCCCCGGGGGGCGGACGCGGTGGACTTTATGGACCGCTTCCCCTTCTACACGGCGGCCCAGAACGCCTACGCGGTGGTGTCCACCACCGAGACCGCGCCCTATGCCTGCGTTATCATCCAGAAGGGCTGTCTGTAACGTTTGAACAGCTGGATCATTCCCGCCCCTTTGGGGCGGGAATGATCCAAATTTCAAATCAGGAGGTCTGTGAATGAAAAACTGGAAACGAGAAGTCATTGACGCCGGTATCCGCATGCTCAGCGAGGGCATAACCATCGGCACCTGGGGCAACGTCACTGTCCGGGACCCGGAGACGGGGTACGTCTACCTCAGCCCCAGCGGCATGCCCTACAGGACGCTGGTGGAGGACGACATCGTGGTGGTCCGCCTGGACGGCACGCGGGTGGAGGGGGAGCGCAAGCCCACCATTGAGACGGAGATGCATCTGGCTATTTACCGGGCCCGTCCGGAGTGCAACGCGGTGATTCACACCCACCCCATCTACTCCACCGCCTTCTCCGCCATGGGGGAGGACATCCCACTGCTGCTGGACGAGGCGGCCCAGGTGCTGGGCGACACAGCGCGCACCACAGCCTACGCCCTGCCCGGCTCCCAGGAACTGGCGGACGAGTGTGTCAAGGCCCTGGGGGACAGGGCCATGGCCTGCCTGCTGAAATCCCACGGCGCGGTGTGCCTGGGCAAGGACCTGGAACAGGCCTTTGGCAACTCCACCGTGCTGGAGGCCACCGCCCAGATTTACAGCGTCATCCGCTCCATGGGCGGGCAGTTCCAGCCCATCTCCCCGGAGAATATCGCCTTTATGCAGGCGTTTGTAAAAACCAGCTACGGACAGAGGTAACGCAACGCCCCCGGCGCGAGACGCGCCGGGGGCCGTTTGTTTGTTCAGTCCAGCAGCTGCTCCTTCCGCAGGAGATTGGTCATAAAACGCTCGACCTCCTGAAACAGGACGGTCTGGCCGCAGTCGTTGTCAAAGACGTAGTCATAGTCGTACCGCTCCACATCATCGTCGGCGGAGTTGCCGTATACCGCGGCGGACAGGCCGGGGCGGCTGGAGCGGATGAGCAGGGCCACGGTTTTTCCGCCGGCGAGGCGGAGAAATTCCCGGATCTGGTCCGCCTCCCGGATGTGTACGAACAGGATGTCCGCTCCGGGGTCTGTTTGAAACGACTGTACCTCCCGGACCAGATACTGGTTGGGAAAGTCGTTGTAGGCAATGAGGAGCTGCTTCAGGTCGGCAAGAAATCTGCGGGCCCGGATATCCTTTTCCCCCTTCCAGCCGCACTGGACGGCAATCTCCTTAATCGGCGTGATGGAGGATATGGTTTTGACATAAAACAGCTGGCCGGTAAGCTCGCAGATGGTGTCCTTTCCCACGCCGCCCTTGCCGTTGATGACGATAACAAGCTTGCTCCTGAGCCTGCGGCGTTTGCGGCATCCGGCCTCAAAATGCTCCATTGCGGCTCCCCCTCTGAATGCTGGTAATAAAAACAGTATAGACCATACCGCCGGGAAATGCAACCCTTTTGCCGCTGCCGGAACGCCGATTCTTCCCGCACTTTGGCTTGAATTTCGCGTCCCGTTTGTGGTATGCTGATAGAGTAAGCGGTCCCAAATATTGCCGTGAGGAGGAATTGCCATGGATAAGGCTGTTGTAATTCGCCCTGCTTTTTCGCCAGGGCGGCGGATCATCGCTGTCAGTGATATTCACGGCAACCTCCCCTTTTTCCAGGCGCTGATGGACAAAATCCGGCTGACGCCGGATGATATTCTCATTCTGCTGGGCGATATGGTGGAAAAGGGACGGGACAGTCTGGCTCTTCTGCGCCATGTTATGGAGCTGTCCCAAACCCACACTGTCTACCCCGTTTGCGGCAACTGCGATGGGCTGGTGCTCCGGTTTTTTGAGACGGACGAGCTGGACCGCCGCTTTTTCGCCTCCTATCTGCGCTGGCACCCGGAGTCCACCCTGCGCCAGATGGCCCGGGAGGGCGGCTTTGACCAGGTGGAGGACCTGCCCAGGCTGCGCCGGGAGCTGCGGGCGGCCTTCCCGGAGGAGTGGGCCTGGCTGCGGACCATGCCCACCATCGTGGAGACGGAGCATCTGGTCTTTGTCCACGGCGGCGTCCCGTCCCTGGAGGGGATGGAGGAGCTGGACCGCTGGGGCTGCATGAAAAACGACGACTTTTTGGGCCAGGGGCACTCCTTTGACAAGTGGGTCATTGTGGGCCACTGGCCGGTCACCCTCTACCACGAGGATATCCCCTCCTCCGCCCCGATGATTCTGCGGGACCGGAAAATTGTTTCCATCGACGGCGCCTGTGTGCTGAAGGTGGACGGCCAGCTCAACGCCCTGATGCTCCCCTCAGAGGCGTCGGAGGACTTTACCTGGACCGCCTGGGACGGCCTGCCCTCCGCCCGGGCGCTGGACCCCCAGCCGGCC
The DNA here is from genome assembly GCA_910575265.1 of Oscillospiraceae bacterium. Lineage (GTDB taxonomy): Bacteria > Bacillota > Clostridia > Oscillospirales > Oscillospiraceae > Lawsonibacter. The sequence goes on along the minus strand of CAJTEA010000002.1, from coordinate 214,082 downwards.
AGCGAACACCCCCTTAACATCCGTTGGGGCCGGTCCGCCCTGGAGCTGCTGGAGGAGGGGGAGGAGCTGTCCCTGTGCCGCCACCTGGAGACCGGGCGGGAGATGTATATTCTCAACTGCTACCTGCGCCGGGACCGGTCGAAGGGCCTGTGGTGCGAGGACTCCACCGACTACCGTCTGCCCGTGGAAGCGGGAGACGTCCTGACGGTGGCGCGCCGGATCAAAAACGGCGCTCTCTGCAAAAAAGATGGGGTTACTGGCTGGTATTTCGGGCGGCTTTCGGAGGATTTGACATAAAATCCCGCGGCGTGTCTTTACCCCGCCGCCCCTTTGTGGTATACTAACTCCAATTAAGTTCGAAACTGGGAGGACCAATTATGGATTTGAGCGAGAAAATGGTAAGCAGCCAGACGATTTTTGAGGGAAAGATCATCAAAGTGACCCTGGACCAGGCCCGGCTGCCCGACGGCTCGCTGGCCAGCCGGGAGGTGGTCTATCACCCCGGCGGAGTGGCGGTGCTGGCTTTGGATGAGGACAACACGGTGTATCTGGTGCGGCAATATCGCTATCCTATTCAGAAGCTGCTGCTGGAGCTGCCCGCGGGCAAGCTGGACCACGGGACGGAGGAGGACGCCATCCTGGGCGCACGGCGGGAGCTGAGCGAGGAGACCGGCCTGGAGGCGGCGGAGTGGACCTATCTGGGCTGCACCCTGGCCTCACCCGGCTTCTGCGATGAGGTGCTGCACATGTATCTGGCCCAGGGCCTGACCCGGAAGAAACAGCACCTGGACGAGGACGAATTTCTGGATGTGGTCACCATGCCCTTTGACGAGCTGGTCAGGCAGGTGATGGACGGCACCATTACCGATGGAAAAACGGTGTCCGCCACTTTAAAGACAAAGGTTTTATTGGGATTGTGAGAAACGGAGGTCAAGGAATGGGAAAGACCGTTTTAATTGTAGAGGACGAGCAGAGCATTGTGGACATCCTGTCCTTCAATCTGACCAGGGAGGGTTATGATACTCTGGAGGCCCTGGACGGTCCTACTGGCCTGCAGCTGGCTCTGGAGCAGAACCCGGATCTGGTGCTGCTGGACCTGATGCTGCCCGGCATGAGCGGGTTTGACGTGTGCGAACAGATCCGGGCGGCGGGCAGCTCCGTCCCCATTGTCATGCTCACCGCCCGGGAGGAGGAGGACGACAAGGTGTTGGGCCTGGAGCTGGGGGCGGACGACTACATCACCAAGCCCTTTAAAAACCGGGAGCTGATGGCCCGGGTCAAGGCCAATATCCGCCGGGTGGCCATGGCTCCCACCGTCCCGCTCCCGGCGGAGCGGCCGGCGGAGGTTCCGCTGGGCCGGCGGGTGCGGGTGGACGAGGAGCGGGCCACCATCTTCAAGGACGGCGTGCCCCTGGAGCTGACCCAGCGGGAGTATGACCTGATCCGGTTTCTGGCCGCCCGCCCGGGGAAGATTTTCTCCCGGGAGGCCCTGATGGAGCACGTGTGGAACTATGAGGGCTATGTGGGCGATGTCCGGGCGGTGGATGTGGCGGTGCGCCGTCTGCGGGAAAAGCTGGAGGACGACCCCGCCTCCCCCGTGTTTATCAAGACCAAGCGGGGGATGGGGTATTATTTCGGGGAGTAACACAAGAGAGGGGGCCTGTCCATGCTCCGCGGTCTGCATATGAAGCTGGTCATGATTATGGTTCTGCTCATCCTGTCGCTGATGATGGTGGTGGGGGCCTTTCTGATTAACTCGGTGACCGCCTTCTATCTGGACGATTTTTACAGCCAGATGGCCGATGTGTTTGCCGATCCGCTGCTCTACCACGACCTGACCACCCCCGCGGGGGAGGAGGAGAACGGGGCGGAGCAGCTGTCTCTGGTGCTGGACGCCTACGCCGGCGAGCTGGGCGTGGACAACCGCAACCGCAAGCTGTACATCCTGGACGGCAATGGCGTGTGCCGCGTCTCCCCCGATGGGGAAGACGTGCGTCTGGAGTACACGGAAAATCTGGTGTTCGCTATGACCACCGGCCTGGAGACCAACGAGGCGGGGGACGAGAGCAACATGGCTCTGGACTATATGGACGTGGCCATCCCCATTCACCGGGGCGGGCAGGATTACATCATCTATATTCTGGATAACAAGGCCACCTCCAACGATCTGACCAATCAGATGCTGATCCTGATTATCGAGGCGCTGGTGTTCGGCCTGATTATCTCCATCCTCCTGTCCTTTTTGCTGTCCAAGACAATGATCACCCCCATCCAGAGTCTGACCGAGGGGGCCATGCGGGTGGCGGAGCGGGACTTTTCCCGAAAGATAGCGGTGTACTCCCAGGACGAGATCGGCGTACTGACCGACACCTTTAACGACATGGCCCGCCAGCTTCAGGACACCCTGCGCCAGGTAGAGAACGAGCGCAACAAGCTGGACACCCTGTTCCTCCACATGACCGATGGCGTGGTGGCCTTTTCTCGGGAGGGCCGGGTGATCCACTCCAACCCCGCCGCCGCCCGGATGCTCCGCAGGCGGATCGGGGGAGAGAGCACCTATGAGGAGCTGTTTGGCTCCGCCGCCGCTCTGGAGCAGGTGCTCAACGCCCCCGACCATGTGGAGGGGGATCTGCAGGTCCGGGACCGCTATCTGGAGCTGCTCATGGCCCCCTTCGACCGGGGTCGGGAGGGAGGCGGCGCCCTGGTGGTCCTCCACGATGTCACCGAGCAGCGCAAGAACGAGGAGCTGCGCCGGGAGTTTGTGGCCAACGTATCCCATGAGCTGCGCACCCCCCTGACCAACATCCGCTCCTACGCCGAGACACTCACCGACAACGCCGGGGATATGCCTCCGGATATGGAGAAAAAATTTTTGGGCGTAATCCTCAACGAGAGCGACCGCATGACCCACATTGTCCAGGACCTGCTCACCCTGTCCCGGTTCGACTCGGAGCGGGGCGAGCTGAAGCTGACCCGCTTTTCCTTTGAGGACGCGGTGCAGGATATGTACAACGCTGTCTATATGGAGGCCCAGAAGCACAGCCACACTCTCACGCTGGAGTTGGAGCCCGGTATGCCTGAAATTCTGGCCGACCGGGAGCGCGTTCTCCAGGTGATGATGAATATTGTGTCCAACTCCATCAAATACACCCCTGACGGAGGTCATATCGACATTTACGCCGGCCGCAAGCGGGACCGGGTGTGGATGATTGTGGACGACGACGGCATCGGCATCCCGGAGGAGGACCGCCCCCGGATTTTCGAGCGCTTCTACCGGGTGGACAAGGCCCGCTCACGCCAGTCCGGCGGCACCGGCCTGGGGCTGTCCATCGCCAAGGAGATTGTGGAGCGCCACCAGGGGCGGATTACCCTGATGCGCAAGGAGGGGCCCGGCCTGACCATCCGCCTGGAGCTGAATATCGAGGGGCCGGGTGATGGGAATGGATAAAAAACGCCGTGCCGTTGAGCTGGTGAAGGATGGGTTGATCCTTCTGCTCAGCTGCTCCGCCATCTGGCTGTCCTTCCAGACCCCGCTGTCCGCTCCGCTGCGGGGCCTGTTTCGGGAGGAGGGGACCTTGTCCGCTCCCGGGACCGGACAGGAGAGCGATCTGGGTTCGGGCGCGCTGCCTATGGCCATAGCGGCCAACGTACCCGGCTCCGAACACCTGCCGGAGGGGACTGAGGGAGTGCGCTGCGGCCTGCGATATGACCAGGCGGCCTGCCAGGAGCTGTTTCAGCGGGTGGCGGGACCGCTGATGGAAACCCTGTCCAGCGCCGGAGCGCCGGAGCGCATCAGCCGGAGCCAGTGGGAGGCGGCGCTCACCTCCGACCTGGGCGTCTGTCTGGATTTTCAGGGGGAGGTTCCCCTGCCCGTGCTGGTGGGCTGGCTGTCCGGGGAGCGGACCGGGCTGGACGCCGTGGTCCGCCGTCTGGCCCTTACGGTGTGGGAGGACGGGCTGGACGTGTCCTACCGGGACGAGCGCAGCGGCGTCTACTACCGCTGCCGTTCCCAGGTAGCCGACTCCTTCTCCCTGGTCGAGGCCCTGTCCGGCCTGACAGGCAACGGGGCCTTTTTCGCCTTTGAGTCTGAGCTGTATCAGGAGCTGGACCCGGATACCCTGCTCCTGCCTGACGTTCCGGCTCCGGCGGTCTATACCGCCACCAATCCGATGAGCGGGACACAGGGAGCGCTGGAGGAGCTGGTTCGGGATTTAGGCTTCTCGCTCAATTCCACCAGCTTTTATTCCACCGATGAGCAGGTGGCCCGCAGCGGGGACGACAGCGTGCGCCTGTCCGACCGGGGGGTGGCCCAGTATGAGGGGGAAACCCTGTTCCCTGTTTTGCGCCAGGGAGGCGCGGGGGAGCTGTTCGACCGGGTGGAGACCTGCCGTCAGCTGGCTCTGTCCGCTTTGGGACCCCGGTGCGGCGAGGCGCGGCTTTACCTCGTCTCGGTGGAAGAGACGCCCGAGGGCTGGGAGATCAGCTTCGGGTACAGCCTGAACGGCATCCCGGTCCTGACCGACCTGGGCTATGCCGCCCGCTTCCTGGTGGAGGGGGAGCGGATTACCCAGTTCTCCCTGTACCTGCGCGGCTATACCGCCGCTGGGGACAGCTCTCTGGTGCTGCCGCCCCGGCAGGGCGCGGCGGCGCTGGCGGCCCAGGGATTGGCGGGAGAGGAGCTGCTGCTCACCTATGTCGACAGCGGCGGGGACACCCTGACCGCCGGCTGGTCAGCCATTGACAACCGGGAGGGATGACGCCATGCCGTGGACCAAGCTGAAAAATATCATCCTTATCATCCTCGTCATTACCAACCTGGCCCTGCTGGGTTTGGTGGCCGGTCCGGCGGTCCGGAACCGTCGGGTGGTCAGTCGGGCCAGAGCGGACGCGATCCTGCTTCTCCGAAGCCGGGGGGTTCAGGTGGAGGAGAATATCGTCCCCGAGACGGTGGCCCTGCCGCCCCGGACGGTGGAGCGGGACCTGACCGTGGAGGAGCGGGCCGCCGCCGCCCTTCTGGACGGTCCGGTGTCCGTCGAGGCCCGGGGCGGCGAGGTGTACCGCTATTTTAACGAAAACGGATATCTCCAGTTTCACAGTGACGGCACTCTGTCCGCCCAGCTGAAGGAGGGGCGGTTCCCTCTGGGGGAGGACGCGGCGGCCGGCTGCGCGGCCCTGATGGAAAAACTGGGCGTTCGTGGGAGCATTGTGGAAGAAACGAATGGGGAGCTGATCTTTCGTCAGGAGTGGGAGGGCTGGCCCCTGTTCACCCAACAGGTGACCCTGGTGTGTCGGGACGGCTGCCTGTCCGCCATTGTTACCGGGCGGCAGCTGGTGGGCCGGCCCCAGGAGGATTCCAGCCGAACGACCATATCGGTGGCCACCGCTCTCATTGATTTCCTTAACGGCGTGAACGCTCTGGGCGACGTGTGCAGCCGGATCGACGCCATTGAGCCGGGCTATGTGGCGGTGTTCACTCTGTCCGGCCCCGCCAGCCTGACTCCGGTGTGGCGGGTGACCACCGACACCGGCTTCTACCAGCTGGACGCCGTCACCGGAGCGGTAAGCCGGGTGTCCTGATTTTGGAAAACCGGCATAAAATGGTGGTATCCTGACCTCAAGGAGGAAATTCATGTCAGATCAACACAGCCCCGTCGGAATTCTGGATTCCGGGATCGGGGGCTTCAGCGTGGCCCGGCAGGCGCGGCGGCTGCTGCCGGGAGAAAATCTGCTCTACTTCGGCGACGGCGCCCACATTCCCTATGGCAACCACGATCAGGATACCATTGTGGCTTTGGCCCGGTATATGTTCCGCTTTATGGAGGAGCATGAGGTCAAGGCACTGCTGGTGGCCTGCAACACCATCTCCTGTGTATTGGACCGGTGCGCGGACGGGGTATCCTGTCCCGCCTTCAACGCCGTTCAGGCGGGAGCGGACGCGGTGTCCCGGCTGGAGGCGGGCAAGGTGGGGGTGATCTCCACCGTCTTTACTCACAATTCCCGGATCTATCCACAGAAGATTCTGGCCCGAAGTCCGCGAACGGCGGTGGTGCTCAGCTGCGGCTGTCCCGACCTGGCCCGGCTGGTGGAGCACAACCTGGGACGCCCGGAGGGGATGGCTCAGGTGGATGAGAACCTGCGCCGGGAGCTGGACCGGATGGTGCTGGAGGACAAGGTGGACTGCTGCGTTCTGGGCTGCACCCACTATCCGCTGGTGGCGGACCGAATTCGCCGGCTGTATCCCGGCCTGCCCCTGATCGACCCGGCGGAGGAGATGGCCCGGGCGCTGAAGGCTTACCTGGACCGGGAGGGCCTGGCCAATCCCCAAACGTCCCCTGGCAAGCTGACTGTATACACCACCGGCGACGTGGCCGAGTATGCTCTCCGGGCCCAGCAAGTGGGGCTGGAGCGGATCAACAAGGTGGAATATTATCCGCCCATGATACTATGAGGAATGAATATGTCAGAGCTTCAATTTGCCATCCCCACCCTGTTTGGGCTGGAGGGTATCTGCGCCGATGAGCTGCGCCGGCTGGACCTGCCCCAGGTCCGGGCGGAAAACGGCCGGGTGCTGTGTGCCGGGGAGGAGAAAGACCTGCCCCGGCTCAACCTGAATATCCGCACCGGGGAGCGGGTGCTGCTGGTGGCCGGGACCTTCCCGGCCCGGGATTTCAACGCCCTGTTTGAGGGGACGAAGGCCCTGCCCTGGGAGCGGTGGATCCCCAAGACCGGCCAGTTCCCGGTGAAAGGCCACTGTCTTAACTCCGCCCTTCACTCGGTGCCCGCCTGTCAGTCCATCGTGAAAAAAGCGATTGCCGCCCGGCTGGGCGGCGAGTATGGCCTGAATACCCTCCCCGAGACCGGGGCGCTGTATCAGGTGCAGTTTTCCATTCTGAACGACGAGGCGGCGCTGTTTCTGGACACCTCCGGTCCCGGCCTCCACAAGCGGGGCTACCGGGCCCAGGGGGTGGCCGCTCCTCTGCGGGAGACGCTGGCCGCCGGGCTGGTGCTGCTTTCCCGGTACAGGGGCCGGGATCCCCTGTGCGACCCCTTCTGCGGCTCGGGGACCATCCCCATTGAGGCCGCCCTCATCGCCAAAAACCGGGCCCCCGGCCTGAATCGCTCCTTCTCCGCGCAAAGGTGGAGCTGGCTGGACAAAAAGCTGTGGATGGACGCCGCTGAGGAGGCCATGGACCGGGAATTTGAAGGCGATTACGAGATCTGGGGCGGCGACATCGACCCGGAGGCGGTGGCCCTGGCCCGACATAACGCCCAGCTGGCCGAGGTGGAGGACATTGTCCGCTTCGACGTGGACGACGCCACCCGCTTCCACTGGGGCGGGCTCTATGGCCGGGTGGTGACCAATCCGCCCTACGGCGAGCGGGTGATGGAGCGGAAGGAGGCGGAGGAGCTGTACCGGGCCTTCGGAAAGGCATGGGACAAGCTTCCGGAGGGCTGGAAGCTCTATTTGCTGTCCTCTCACACCGAGTTTGAGCGCGCTTTTGGCAAAAAAGCGGACAAAAAGCGCAAGCTGTACAACGGTATGCTCAAATGTGACCTGTTTATGTACCTATGAGGCATCTGTTTATCATCAACCCAGCGGCCGGGAAAAAAGGGACCACACGGCAGCTGGAAGCGCTGCTGGACAAGCTGTCCGTCCCCCATGAGGTGGTTTACACCAAAGTGGAGGGGGATGCCCGCCGCTTTACCGAGGAGGCGGCCAGACCGGGGGAGCCGGTGCGGATCTACGCCTGCGGCGGCGACGGCACCCTGAACGAGGTGGTCAACGGCGCGGCGGGACAGGCCCACGTCGCCATTACCAACGTCCCCAAGGGGACGGGAAACGACTTCCTGAAAATTTTCGGGCCGGAGTACCGGACGCTGTTCTATGATCTGGAGGGCTTGGCCGCTGGGCCGGAGGTCCCCTTCGACCTGATCGACTGCAACGGCCATCTGGGTATTGACGTGGTGTGCGCTGGGGTGGACGCCCGGATCGCCGCCGATGTCCACCGGTATAAGGACTGGCGGTTTGTTTCCGGGATCGGGGCGTACATCATGTCCATGCTGGAACACATCCTGTTCAAGGGAATTGCCCGGCCGATGACGGTACAAATGGGGGACCTTCACTGGACGGACAAGCCCGCCTCTCTGCTGTGCGTGTGCAATGGGCGGCACTACGGCGGGGGCTTTATGCCGGTGGGGGAGGCCATGCCGGACGACGGCGTGCTGGACATGCTGCTGGTGAGGCAGGTCAGTCTGCCCACCTTCCTGCGGCTGGTGGGGAAGTATGCCAAGGGGCAGTACAAGAGGTATCCAGAGTTGATTTTCGAGTATCATGGGCAGTTGGTGACCTTCTCCGCCCAGGAGCCCATCACGGTGGTGGTGGACGGCGAGGTGATGAGGGATACGGCGTTTACTGTCCGGATGTCGGAGAAAAAAGTGAATTTCTTCTACCCCGCCGGGGCCGGATATCAGCCTGTCAGCGCCGATAAAACCTCATGACGCGGCCCCAGGCCAAAGAGATAATAGGCGTGGACCAGCCGGACGATGTAGGGGACTGGGCCGCGTCAAAGCGCTTGAGCGCCTCATACCCCAACTGGTCCCCCAGCGCCTGTTGCTCCGCCTGATATTCCTGGCGGACTATTTCGATGTCAGCACAGATTACCTTCTGGGCCGGACGGACTGCTGGGAAATGAACAAAACCGCCCCGGACGGGACGGCTTGACAAAGCGGCTGGAGGCGGTTATTTCTGATCGCGCATTTTGGCGGGCGGTACAAAGGAGAACTTTTAGCACTCGAAGGGCTTGTTTGTGAACGAAATGTAAATCCTTCCAAATCAACCCCGAATTTTTTAAAATTAGGGGTTGATTTTTTTGCCAGAAGCGGTTATTATCTTAGATGAACTTAGCACTCGAAAGTTTTAAGTGCTAAATCCGAACCTGTTAATCCTAAAAAATTCTATCATATAAGGAGGAACCTGTTATGAAACTCAAACCCCTGGCTGACCGTGTCATTGTAAAACTGGTGGAGGCTGAGGAGACCACCAAGGGCGGCATCATCCTCACCGGCGCCGCAAAGGAGAAGCCCGAGGTGGCCGAAGTGATTGCTGTCGGCCCCGGCGGCATGGTGGATGGCAAGGAGGTCGTCATGACCGTGAAGGTGGGCGACAAGGTCATCACCAGCAAGTATTCCGGCACCCAGGTCAAGCTGGACGGTGAGGAAGTCACCATCGTCCGTCAGAACGACATTCTGGCCATCGTAGAGTAAACAATTTATCTGAATTATATTGGAGGTAATGCTTTATGGCTAAAATTATTTGCTACGGCGAGGAGGCCCGCAAGGCTTTGGAGAAGGGCGTCAACCAGCTGGCTGACACCGTGAAGATCACCCTGGGTCCCAAGGGCCGCAACGTGGTGCTGGACAAGAAGTTCGGAGCTCCCCTCATCACCAACGACGGCGTGACTATCGCCAAGGAGATCGAGCTGGAGGACCCCTTTGAGAACATGGGCGCTCAGCTGGTGAAGGAGGTCTCCACCAAGACCAACGACGTGGCTGGCGACGGCACCACCACCGCCACCCTGCTGGCACAGGCCATTGTCCACGAGGGTCTGAAGAACCTGGCCGCCGGCGCAAACCCCATGGTTATGAAGAAGGGCATCGCCAAGGCTTCTGCTGCCGCCATCGAGGCCATGAAGGCCAACAGCCAGAAGGTCAACGGATCCGACGACATCGCCCGGGTAGGCACTGTGTCCTCCGGCGACGAGACCATCGGCAAGCTGATCGCTGAGGCCATGGAAAAGGTGGGCCACGACGGCGTGATCACCATCGAGGAGTCCAAGACCGCCGAGACCTCCTCCGAGGTTGTGGAGGGCATGGAGTTCGACCGGGGCTATATCACCCCCTATATGGTCACCGACACCGAGAAGATGGTGGCCGAGCTGGACGACGCCCTGATTCTTATTACCGACAAGAAGATCTCCAACATTCAGGAGCTGCTGCCCATCCTGGAGCAGGTGGTTCAGTCCGGCAAGAAGCTGCTGATTATCGCTGAGGACGTGGAGGGCGACGCTCTGTCCACCCTGATCGTCAACCGTCTCCGCGGCACCCTGAACGTGGTGTGTGTCAAGGCCCCCGGCTTTGGCGACCGCCGCAAGGAGATGCTTCAGGATATCGCTATCCTCACCGGCGGCGAGGTCATTTCCGCTGACGTGGGCCTGGAGCTGAAGGAGGCCCAGATGAACATGCTGGGTTCCGCCCGTCAGGTGAAGATTACCAAGGAGAATACCACTATCGTCAACGGCGCCGGCTCCTCCGAGGAGATCAAGGCCCGCATCGGCCAGATTAAGAGTCAGATCGAGGTTACCACCTCTGACTACGACAAGGAGAAGCTTCAGGAGCGGCTGGCCAAGCTTTCCGGCGGCGTGGCCGTCATCAAGGTTGGCGCCGCCACTGAGGTGGAGATGAAGGAGAAGAAGCTGCGTATCGAGGACGCCCTGAACGCCACCCGCGCCGCTGTGGAAGAGGGTATCGTGGCTGGCGGCGGCACCGCCTACCTCAACGCCATTCCCGCCGTGGAGAAGCTGCTGGCCGAGACCGAGGGAGACGAGAAGACCGGTGTGCGGATCATCGCCCGGGCCCTTACCGCTCCTGTGAAGCAGATCGCCGCCAACGCCGGCATCGACGGCGCGGTGGTCCTGTCCAAGATTCAGGAGTCCGGCAAGGTGGGCTACGGCTTCGACGCCTACAAGGAGGAGTACCGCGACATGATCCCCGCCGGCATCGTGGACCCCACCAAGGTGACCCGTTCCGCCCTGGAAAACGCCGCTTCCATCGCCTCCGTCCTGCTGACCACCGAGTCCCTGGTGGCTGACAAGCCCCAGCCCCCCGCTCCCCCCGCCGCCCCCGCCCCCGATATGGGCATGTATTAAAAAAGCGCAGGAAGCCCGGACGAATGTCCGGGCTTCCTTTTGAGAAAAACGATGTTGCAGATTGACTTGACCGTGTCGCTTTGCTATAATAGGCTTAAATTGAATCGTGCGTCAATGAGGAGTTCGTAAGTTAGCCCTTTTGCCCGACGAGTCTGGTGGTAAGAAAGGTAGCTTAACAGAGCGCCTTTTTATTTTTTGCTTTTGGAGGTAGAGAGGATGAAAATGGGACGTGACATGACACGGGGAAGCATTGCCCGGGCGCTGGTTTTGTTTACGGTGCCGCTGGTGCTCAGCGGGATGCTTCAGCAGATCTTCAACTGGGTGGACGCCTTCATCGTGGGGAATGTGGAGGGAGAGCTTGCCCTGGGTGGAATTGGGGCGACCACGGCGCTTTACAACCTGTTCGTGCTGGTGATTACCGGCTTCACCTCCGGACTGTCCGTTTTGGCGGCCCAGCGGTGCGGGATGGGCGAGGAGAAAAAGCTGAACAAGCTGCTGTTCACCTTTGTCCTGCTGCTGGGGGGCGTATTTCTGGTGATCGCGGTGCTGGGGATCATCTTTACCCGGCCCATTCTGAAGCTGCTGGATACCCCCGAAAATATGCTTGACATCTCCGCCGGCTATCTGCGGCTGATCCTGGTGGGAGTACCGTTTCTGGCGGTCTACAATACATACTCCGCCATATTGCGGGGGCTGGGGGACAGTCGGGCTCCTTTTCTGTCCGTCCTGGTGTGTTCGGTCATGAACGCTGGGCTGGACATTGTGCTTGTGGCGGGGCTGCGGTACGGCGCGGCGGGCGCGGCGGCGGCGACAGCTATCTCACAGGGGGCCATGACGGTTTTTATCCTGCTCTACACTGTAAAAAAGTATCCGACTCTGCGCTTCCGCCTCCGGGAAACCCGGGCTGGGCGGGAGGAAACGGCCGAAGGGAGCCGGTTCGGCCTTCCGCCGGCGATCCAGTCCGGGGTGAGCTCCGCGGGAAGCATCCTCCTCCAGCGTTTTATGAACGGGTTTGGAGATCAGACGGTGGCCGCCGTCACCACAGCCTACCGGGTGGACTCTGTCCTGCTGCTTCCCATCATCAATTTCAGCTCCGGCGTGGCCACCGTGACCGCGCAGAACATTGGGGCGGGCAACCTGGAACGGGCGAAAAGGGTGCTGAAAACCGGCTCGTATATGGTCGCTGTGATATCGCTGTGTCTGTCCGTCCTAATTTTTTTCGCGGGCGAGTATGTGATTGCCATATTTGGTCTGACGCCGGAATCGGTGGCGATTGGGAAGGAGTTTTTCCGTACCGTGTCAACATGCTATCTTGTTTACGGGCTGGCTATGACGGTGAAGGGTTATCTGGAGGGGACGGGGGATATGGTGTTCTCCGGCTTGGCCAGCATTCTGTCGCTGATGACGCGGATTCTGTTCTCCTATGCCTTTGTGAGATGGACCGGGAGGACGACCATCGCTTACGCTGAGATGTTCTCCTGGGCGGTCCTGCTGGGGCTGTGCCTCCTCCGGCTGGGCTGGAAGCGGAGCGTCCGGAGCGAACGGTGAGAGAGTCAAAACGGGATGCCCTTTGCGGGCGTCCCGTTTTTCCAAAATCCGGTTGACTTTTTAACCAATCCCTGCTATAGTAATGAAAAATTGAATCGTTACCGCCGGGTAACCTGGTTAACGTCTTTGCCGCTCTATAGGCCGTAGAAGGAGCGGTCGGGGGCGTTTTATTTTTTGCTTGGAGGGGTTCGCTATGTTTGAGGGCAAGCCCGGAGCCGTATTCGTCCGCTTTGCCATTCCGCAGATGATCGGCCTGCTGTTCAACTCGGTCTATACCATAGTGGACGGCGTGTTCATCGGCCACCGCCTGGGCCGGGAGGCCATGGCGGCGGCGGCGGTGGCGGTGCCGCTGATTGAGATTTTGATCTCAGTAGCCATCGCGGTGGCCGCCGGGGCGGGAGTGCTCATCGCCGCCCGGCTGGGGAGCGGAGAGGAGGACCAGGCCAGGCGGCTGTTCAACACCGCCGCCTGGATGATGGGAGCGGCGGGGCTGGCGGTGGCTCTGATGGGGAATTGCTTCCTGGAACCGTTGGCACGGCTGCTGGGAGCGACGCCCGAGGTGCTGCCCCAGGCCATGGACTATCTGTGGTATATTGTCACCTTCGCCCCCTTTCAGCTGTTCAGCTTTCTGTTGGGAGGGATGATCCGCAACGACGGCCGGCCTCGGCTGGCTATGACGGCTATGATCGCGGGCGCGGCGTCCAACATCGCGCTGGATTATGTGTTTATGTATCCCCTGAGCATGGGAATCCGGGGCGCGGCGATGGCTACCGCTCTGGGCCCGGTGTTCAGTGTGCTGATTCTCCTGCCCCACTTTCTGCGGAGGCGGGGGGTGCTGTACTTTCAGCCGTGCCGTCCCCGTTTGTCGGAGGGAAAAGGCATCCTGGTGTGCGGCGTTCCCTCCTTCGTCATGGAGTTTTCCATCGGGATTGTGACCTTTCTCTACAATCTGGCCATCCGCCGCCATGGCTATGGGGAGATGGGGCTGGCCGCCTATCTTCTCATGGGGTATCTGATGCTCATCCTCCTTACCCTGTTTCTGGGGATGGCGGAGGGGCTTCAGCCGGTGTTCAGCCACTTTATGGCATCCGGGGAAGAGGCGCGAAACCTGGCTACGCGCCGTTTCTCCGCCAAAGTCTTTATGGGGGTCGGGGTAGTCAGCTGCGCGCTGATTTTCCTGGGCGCTCAGTGGTTCTACCGCCTGTTTTCGCCGGGGGACCCTGAGCTGACAGCCTTTGCCGCCAGCAAGTCGATTCCCTATTTCTGCGGCTTTTTCCTCACCGGCCTCAACATTCTGATGATCTCCTACTGGCAGGCTACCCAGCGGACCGGGCGGGCGCTGGCGGCGGCTCTGCTGCGCAGTGTGCTTCTGCCGCCCGTCCTGATTTTGACGCTGCCCGCCCTTTTGGGCCGGGAGGCGGTGTGGGTTTGCCAGTCCGCCGCTGACACGCTGGCCGCGTTCTTCGTCATTTTTGCCCTTGTATTCCGGCGCGGGCCGTGATAGAATCGACCAACCTTGCTGACAACATAAGAAATGAGGAACGACTATGAAAATTCGGATCATCACCGATTCCGCCTGCGATCTCTTGCCGCCCTGCCGGCCTGAGGTGACCGTTCTGCCCATGGACATCACCTTTGGGGCGGAGACCTACCAAGACGGCGTAAACCTGACCCACCACCAGTTCTATGAGAAGCTCATCGAGGGGGACGACCTGCCCACCACCAGCCAGATTTCCCCCGCTCGGTTTGAGGAGGCCTTCCGTCAGGCGGCGGAGGCCGGAGAGACGGTGGTAGCCATCGTCCTGTCCGCCAAGCTGTCCGGCACCTACCAGAGCGCCTGCATCGCCGCCGAAGAATTTCCTGGGAAAGTCTTTGTGGTGGACAGCGCCAACGCCACCATTGGGGAGCGGATTCTGGTAGAACGGGCGGTGGAGCTGATGGACGCCGGTTTGGAGGCCGCCGCCATCGCCGAACGGCTGGAGGAGGAGAAGCGGGACATCCGCCTGGTGGCCCTGCTGGACACGCTGGAGTACTTAAAGCGGGGGGGCCGGGTGTCCGCCTCGGTGGCCCTGGTGGGCGGCCTGCTGGCCATCAAGCCGGTGGTGGCCGTCCAGGACGGCGAGGTGGTAGTGCTGGGCAAGGCCCGGGGCTCTAAGAATGGCAACAACCTGCTGGTTCAGGAGATTCAAAAGACCGGGGTGGACTTTTCCCGCCCCTACCGCCTGGGCTACGCCGGCCTGGACGACGGCCTCCTGAAAAAATACATCGCCGACAGCGCCGCCCTTTGGACGGAGCACGCCGACCATCTGCCCCTGGGCACCGTGGGCGGCACCATCGGCACCCATGTGGGTCCCGGAGCGATTGCCGTGGCGTTTTTCCAGAAGCGTTGACAAAAAGAAAGGGACGGCCTCCGGGGCCGTCCCTTCACTTATACCTTTTCTACCGGGAAGAGCACCCCGGTCTCCAGCTGGTCAACCGGAGTGTTGTCGGGGTCGCCAAAGTAGCGGTCCATAGCGGGGCCGCACATCCGGTACTCGGTGTGCTCCCCCAGCCAGGCGCACAGGGCGTCATAGGCCTGATGCAGGTTTTCGTAGGCTCCCCTGTGCTGTACCGCCGCGCAGGTACAGGCGGGCTTGATTGTGACATCGGGACCGTCCTGGGCCACCACCATCTGGGCCTCCACATCGGAGCGTTTGGGGTTGAACTCCTCGTCGTGGTAGAGCATCTGGATAGGTCCCGCCTGGGTCAGCCCCCGGGCCCCGGCCTCCTGATACAGCCGCTCAAAAAAGTCGTGGAACTGGTCCACGCCGATGGTATCCCGGATGGAGAATACCTTCTGCTCCGGGTCCTCGATCAGGACAACGTGATAAGGTGTTTCAATCATGCTTGTTCCCTCCATACGGAGTATGTCCGCCTCGATCTGGTGAATCAGCCCCTGCTGCCGGTTCAGCTCCTGATAGAGCGCCAGCCGCCGCTGCCGCAGACGGAGAAGCAGCTGGGCGTTGTCCAGGGCCAGCAGCGCCCCGATCTCTCCCAGGGAAAAGCCGTAGCCCTTGAGCCACTGAATGCGCATCAGGTCGGACAGCTGCTCCTGCCGGTAGTAGCGGTAGCCGTTGTCCCTCACCTCCTCGGGGCGCAGCAATCCCAGCGCGTCGTAGTGGCGCAGCATCCGGGGTGTGATCCGGCTCAGCCGGGAAAAATCACCGATGGTCAGCATGACATTCCTCCTGAATTTATTGTGGGAACCGGTTCCTGAACACAGGATAAACCCTCACACAGTGGGAATGTCAAGGGATTTTTCAAAAATTTTTTCCGGTGGCTCCGAATGCCCGCACACCGCCGCCGCCCAGCCTTGACCCGTCCAGGTTCCAAACCACAGCCCGTCCAGCTGTACGGGTCTGTCCGCCGGGAGGGGGATCCGGATATCCCGGATGGAGGAGGTCAGCCCCCGGCCGCTCTCCTTGGCCCGGGCCTCCTTCAGAGCCCACAGCAGGGTGAAGGCGGGCCAGAGGCTTGGCTGCCGCTCCAGCCAGTCCAGCTCCGCCGGGGAACAAACACGCTTGGGCAGACCGGGCCGCCACCCCTTTACGATTTGGATATCCACTCCCACCGGCGCGCCGTCCAGGGCGCACAGGGCCAAATCTCCGCTGTGGGACAGGTTGAAGTGAAGGCTCTCATACGCGGGGAAAAAGGGCTTTCCACCTTCCCGCCGGGCGATGTCCGGCAGGGGGGACAGCCCCCAGACCTCCTGGACCGCCAGAGACAGCAGGTCACGGGCCTGCGCGCGGGCGGTAAGGCCCTCTGCGCGGTAAAGAACCAAAAAAATCCCCTCCTTCCGGGTTCAGTATAGCAGAAGGAGGGGGGAGAAACAATGTTTTTTAACAGGGCAGGGGGAGCCAGGAGCCGACGGCGGCCAGGTCCCGGAACAGCAGTCCCTCCGGGGGATAGAGGGTGAACCAGCCGATGAGCAGAGCCAGGGCGATGGTAATCAGAACCGGCAGTATCCATTTGACCCCCTGGAAGGGCCCGGAGAACCGGGTGGCCAGCCAGAAGCCGAGGGTCATGATGAGGACGAAAAGAAGAATATCCACCCACATAGCCTCGCCGCCCAGGGTGACATGGTATATCCAGCCCAGGCCGAGCAGAAGGACGCACAGCGGCGGCAGCACCAGCAGCCAGGGACGCGCCCCGCCGGGACGGTCCCGGTTCAGCACCAGCGCCGCCCCCAGGAAGGGCCAGAACACCAGCTTGATGTGCTCCCACAGACTCTCGTTCACCGGGGAGAACAGGGCGGTGACGGCGTTGGGCCACCACTCATACACAAAATGGAGGACGCACCCCGCCAGCAGGGCGGCGAGCCAGGTTACAATCAGCTGTCGCTTGGGATAGATCAAGTCTCTCACTCCTTCCGGTACAATTTATGCGGAGACAGGCCGATTCATACGGCGCCGCATAATTTTTTGTATCGGGGAAACCCTAGTGAAAACATGGAAGGAGAGAAAAGCATGAGCATGACCAATCAGGACTACGGCAAGCTGGTCAACGAGCGGTCGCGGCCCTCCCCAATGGGGAAGAACATTGTCTGGGCCTTTCTGGTGGGGGGCGCCATCTGCGCCGCCGGCCAGGGTCTGATGAACCTGTATCAGAGTTATGGCCTGGACAAGGAGCGGGCCGGAACCGCCACCTCGGTCACCCTGATCTTTGCCGCCGCGCTGCTCACCGGCCTGGGGGTGTTCGACAAGCTGGCCAAGCGGGCGGGGGCGGGCACCCTGGTGCCCATCACCGGGTTTGCCAACGCCATGGTGTCCCCGGCCCTGGAGTTCAAAAGCGAGGGCTTTGTCACTGGAACGGCGGCCAAGCTGTTCACCGTAGCCGGGCCGGTGCTGGTGTTCGGCATCAGCGCCAGCGTGATCTACGGCCTGATTCTGTGCCTGCTGAAGGCGCTTTAAAATATATCCGCCGGCATCGCCGGCGGATATATTTTACTTTGCCGCGAAAACCATGACACTCCTGGTCCGGACGGTGACCTGACGGCCAGAGACGGGAGCCTGGGACTGTTCGGCCTCCCAGGTGTCCACCACTCTGGTCCAGGACATGGAGGCGGGCAGCTCGGGCAGGGTGACGGACAGGTCCTCCCACCAGGCGTTGGAGGCCACATAGACCACCTGGGGGCCGGTGTCCCGCTCCCAGCCGGAGAACATCACGCCCACATAGTGGTCGTGGGGGGCGAAGGAATCCCGCCAGGGGGCGACCCCGTGGAAGCTGACGTCGGGGAAGCCGCAGGCCCCGTCGCCGGCGCTGGCGCGCAGGACTCTCCACTGTTTCCGCAGACGGATCATGTATTGAAAAAAGCGGAACATGTCCTGGTTTTGCTCCAGCCGGTTCCAGTCCAGCCAGGAGATGATGTTGTCCTGGCAGTAGGCGTTGTTGTTGCCGAACTGGGTGTTGCCAAACTCGTCACCGGCCAGGAACATGGGGGTGCCCCGGGAGCACATAAGCAGAGCGAAGGCGTTGCGGCACATCCGGCGGCGCAGACCGTTCACGGCCGGGTCCTCCGTCTCACCCTCGGCGCCGCAGTTCCAGCTGTTGTTGTCGTTGGCGCCGTCAGTGTTGTTCCAGCCGTTGGCCAGGTTGTGCTTTTCGTTGTAGGAGTACAGATCCCAGAGTGGGAAGCCATCATGGCAGGTGATAAAATTCACCGAGGCGTTGGTTCTCCCCTGGCCCGCGTACAGATCCGGGGAGCCGGCCAGACGCAGGGCGGTTCCCTGAGCGCAGCCCTCATCCCCTTTGAGGTAGCGGCGCACATCGTCCCGGTAGCGGCCATTCCACTCCGCCCATCGGTTCCAGGCTGGGAAGGTGCCCACCTGATACAGCCCGCCGGCGTCCCAGGCCTCGGCGATCAGCTTTACGTTTCCCAGGATAGGATCGAAGGCCAGGGACTGGAGCAGAGGGGGCGCCCCCATGGGGGAGCCGTCCTCGCTGCGGCCCAGGATGGAGGCCAGATCAAAGCGGAAGCCGTCCACCCGGTAGGTGGTGACCCAGTAGCGCAGGCAGTCCAGGATCATCTGCCGGACGATGGGGTGGTTGCAGTTCATGGTGTTGCCGCAGCCGGAGAAGTTGTAATACTGCCCGTCAGGGGTGAGCAGGTAGTAGATGTTGTTGTCAAAGCCCTTGAAGGAGAAGAAGGGACCCTTCTCGTTGCCCTCGGCGGTGTGGTTGAAGACCACGTCCAGATAGACCTCAATTCCCCGCTGATTGCAGGCCCGGATGAGCTGTTTCAGCTCATTGCCCTCCCGGTTGTACTCGGTGGAGGCGGTGTAGCTGGTGTTGGGGGCGAAAAAGCTGACGGTACTGTAGCCCCAGTAGTTGTACAGGATATTGCCGTTTACCTCTCGGTAGTCCTGGGTTTCGTCAAACTCGAAGATAGGCATCAGCTCGATGGCGTTGACGCCCAGCCGCTCCAGGTAATCCAGCTTTTCCATGATGCCGGCGAAGGTGCCGGGGTGAGCCACGCCGGAGGAGGGGTCCCTGGTGAAGCCCCGGACATGCATTTCGTAGATAATCAGGTCCTCCATGGGGATCAGGGGCTGGGCCATATCTCCCCAGTCGAAGTCGTCCTTGACCACCCTCGCCTTGTAGTGCTGGCCCCGGGGGACGGTATCCCCCCACCGGCTCTGGCCGGTGACCGCTTTGGCGTAGGGGTCCAGAAGGTATTTGGTCTTGTCGAAAATCAGCCCCTTCTTGGGGTCGTAAGGGCCGTCCACCCGGAAGGCGTATTCAAATTCCTCGATATTCAGCTTGAACACGATCATGGAGTACACATTGCCGATGCGGTAATGCTGGGGAAAGGGCAGGACGGCGAAGGGCTCGTCCTCCGTCCGGTGGAAGAGCAGCAGCTCTACGGAGGTGGCGCCGTGGGAGTGGACGGTAAAGTTCACTCCGCCGGGGATGGCGGTGGCTCCGTTGATGTCGTAGAAGCCGGGCCGGACATCGAAGCCGGCGATGCGGTCCAGAGGGACCAGGTGGATGGTGCGGGGCAGGTTAAACTGAACAGGGCCCCCTGTAGACGGGGTGGGATGTGCATATGCCATGGGCGATTCCTCCTTTGGCAAACGATGATATTTCATTATACCCCTGTTTGCCGGATTTGTCATTTCCTTTTTGAAGGTCCGGCCCATTTTGGAACGGAAGATGAAACCACCAAAAAATTTATGGGTATGTCTCAGGGTTTTCTGGATTTTCCTACTTGCGCCGGCGGGGAAAGTTTGCTATAATTTATGTGCATTTCGGATTCCCGAGCCGGAGTTCAGCCGGCCCAATGATAAGGAGTGTTGAATTATGGGTTTATTTGGACCAGCGCCCAAGCAGGAGCCGATTTCCGCCCCCTCCGCTTTTGAGGAGGAAGAGGTCTTTGACGAGCTTCCCCCCCTGCCCAAAGCTCAAAGCACCATCATTGCCCAGGGCATTACCATCAACGGCACTATCCGGGGAGATGGCACCGTTCTGGTGGAGGGCCGTCTGGAGGGCGAAATTGACATGAAAGGCGGCGTGACCATCGCCGCCGGCGGCACTGTGGTCGGCCCCATCACCGCCGACGCGGTGCGTGTGGCCGGAGACGTCCAGGGCAATATTACCGCCCGGGAGCACCTGTGCCTGGAGCGCACCGGCGGCATCCATGGTGATGTGGCGACCGCCTCCCTGATTGTGGAGAACGGCCGCCTGGAGGGCAGCAGCAGCATGCTCAAGCCGCCTCCGCAGTCTGTCCGCGAGCCCGAGATTTCCGTGCAGGACCTCCAGTTCGGCGCGGACTACGATCTGGAGCTGGACGAGAAGTAAAACAACCCGGCAAACATTCGGCCCGGAGAGGATCGCTCTCCGGGCCGCTGCTTTTACCGGACGGATTTCGCCTCGTAGTCCGCGATGGCCTTTAGGAATATGCCTCCGTACCGGGCGGCCTTGACCCGGCCCACCCCGGAGACCTCCAGAAATTCCTCCAGGGTGCGGGGGGCTTTCGCCGCCATATCCGCCAGGGCGGCGTTGGAAAACACGATATAAGCCGGAACATTTTCCTTCTGGGCCAGGCGGGCCCGGACATCCCGAAGGACAGCGAGCAGCCCGGACTGCCCGACGGGACCGGCCGCCGGCCGCGCCCGCTCCTCCTCCGGCGGCGGGACGCGGTCCGCCCGCATGGGCATAAGGACCTTTTCTCCGTGAAAAAGCGCCTCGCCGGCTCGGCCTGTGGGCTCCAGCGTGGAGTGGGCGGGGTTGACCCGCAGATAGCCCTCCAGCTCCAGAAAGTCCATCAGCTCCCGGACCCGGGCGGCGGACAGCCTGTGCATCAGGCCATAGGTGGACAGCCCGTCCAGCTTCAGGTCCAGCACCCGCTGCTCCCGGCTGCCCCGGAGGACCTGAACGATCAGCGTTTTGCCCACAGAGTAGCCGAGCCGTTCCCGGACGCGGACCACGCAGGAGAGGATCATCTGGGCGGGAACCGTGATGTCCTCCGTCACATATTCCCCCTGGCAGTTGCCGCAATTGCGGCAGCGAGCCCCGTGCTCCTGCCCGAAGTAGTCCAGAAGATACCCCCGCAGACAGCCGGTGGTCTTGCAGTAGCCCGTCATGACGTTGAGCCGCTCATAGTCCCGGCGGCGGACCACCGCCTGTTCCTCCGGGCTCAGCTCCTCGCTGCCGCCGTTCTCGATGAGAAACCTGGCGGTGGTGATATCCCCCGCCGAGTAGAGGAGGATACAGTCCGCCTCTTCCCCGTCCCGGCCGGCCCTCCCCGCCTCCTGATAGTAGGCCTCCAGGCTTTTGGGCATATTGTAGTGGATAACAAAGCTCACGTTGGATTTGTCGATGCCCATCCCGAAGGCGTTGGTGGCCACCATAACGGTTTTACGGTCAAACTGGAAGTCGTCCTGATTCTGACGCCGCTCTCCGTCCTCCAGCCCCGCGTGGTAGCGCGCGGCGGGGACGCCCTGCTCCTGGAGGGCGGCGCAGACCCGCTCCACCGCCGACCGGGTGGCGCAGTAGACAATGCCGCTCCGGCCTGTCCGCTCCCGAATCAGCTGGGACAGGGCGTTCATTTTGTTTTTGGGACGCCGCACGTCGAAAAACAGATTGGGCCGGTCAAAGCCGGTGACCTCCCGTACTGGGTCCCGCAGCTCCAGAAGGCGGATGATGTCCTCCTGCACCTGTCCGGTGGCGGTGGCGGTAAAGGCGGCCACCACCGGCCGCCGGGGCAGCCGCGCCACAAAGCCGGCGATCTTCCGGTAGCTGGGGCGGAAGTCCTGTCCCCACTGGGAGATGCAGTGGGCCTCATCCACCGCGAGCAGGGAGATGGATACCTGACGGGTCAGGGCGGCGAAGCCCTCCCCCTCCAGCCGCTCCGGGGCGATGTACAGCAGCTTGTAGCTCCCCCGGTGGGCCTGACTGTATACGGCCCGCAGCTCCTCCCCGCTCAGGGAGCTGTTGAGAAAGGCGGCTGGCACCCCGGCGGCGGTCAGAGCGGCCACCTGGTCCTTCATCAGGGAGATCAGGGGGGAGACGACCAGCGTCACCCCCGGCAGCAGCAGCGCCGGGATCTGATAACACATCGACTTTCCGCCGCCGGTAGGCATGACCCCCAGCACGTCCCGGCCCGAGAGGATGGCGTCCACCAGCTGTTCCTGACCCCGGCGAAATTCGCTGTGCCCGAAATATTGCTTTAAGGCTGCATATTTATCCATCTGTATCACCAACTGCCGTCAATTAAGGCGTTTTTCCCCAGTATAACATATCTGGTCCATGTTTTTCAGCTTATTGGTCAATTCTCGTATAAATTGACTAGTTTTTTGGAAAGTAAAAAAGATGGTTTGGATATATTGACTTTTTCTCCCTGAAGTTTTACAATAAGGTAGTCCGGAAAAGAGGCGGGGCAGCCGTCCTGCCAGGCGGACAAAACAGAAATGGAGGAATGAAACGTGAAAAAACTTTTATCCATGCTGCTGGCCTCCGCGATGCTCCTGTCCCTGGCCGCCTGCGGCGGGGGAAACGGCGCCCAGAGCAATCAGGGCGGTCAGTCCAGCGCCGGCAATCAGAGCGGCACCTCTCAGGGCGGCGACGCCAGCGTCCCGGCCGATCCCATGGCCGAGCTGATTGACGCCGCCAAGGCCGAGGGCGAGCTGGTGGTCTACGGCTCCTGTGAGGAGGAGTACCTGGCCGCCGCCTGCCAGAAGTTTGAGCAGCTGTACGGCATTAAGACCACCTTCCAGCGCCTGTCCACCGGTGAGGTTCAGGCCAAGATCGAGGAGGAGAACGGCAACCCCTCCGCCGACGTCTGGTTCGGCGGCACCACCGACCCCTACAACGTGGTGGCGGCTGAGGGCCTGCTGGAGCCCTACGAGGCAATGAACGCCTCCCACATCACCAAGGACGTGTATAAGCACTCCGACAACATGTGGTATGGCATCTACACCGGCATCCTGGGCTTTATGGTCAACAAGGACCGTCTGGAGAGCAAGGGTCTCGAGGCCCCCAAGGACTGGCCCGACCTGCTCAAGCCCGAGTATGAGGGCCTGATCTGGCTGTCCAACTACAACACCGCCGGCACCGCCAAGCTGGTCATCAACACCATGATCCAGAAGTACGGCCACGACGACGGTATTCAGTATCTGGTAGACCTGGATAAGAATATTGAGGTCTACACCAAGTCCGGCTCCGGCCCCTCCAAAAACGTGGGTACCGGCGAGTGCACCATCGGCATCGGCTTCCTGCATGACGGCATCACTCAGATCCTGGACAACGGCTACGACAACATCGAGCTGATTATCCCCTCCAGCGGCACCTCCTGCGAGATCGGCGCCACCGCCATCTTCAAGGGCGCCAAGCACCCCAACGCCGCCAAGCTGTGGATTGAGTACGCCCTGTCCCCCGACTGCGTCAACCAGGCCGACGAGGTAGGCTCCTACCAGTTCCTGGTTCTGGACAACGCCGAGCAGCCCCAGGCCGCTTACGACTTCGGTCTGGACCCCAACAACGTGATGGACTACGACTTTGACGACGCCACCAAGAACATCAGCACCTACATTGAGGAAGTTATGAACGCCCTGGCTAACGCCGGCGCCAACACCGGCGACACCGGACGGTTCCAGACTGAGTAACATACCGCAGCCAGCGGGGGACGGCGCAGCTGCCGTCCCCCGTTTTTCATTACCCCATTTGGAATGGGCCGCTCAGAGGGGCGGCCCGCCCTGAAAAGTGAAAGGAGGTCTCCTCCATGGCAAAAAGCCAGAGCGCGGCCCTGGACCGGAAAAAGCTGATGGCCGACCCCGTTATGGTGGGAACCATCGTCGTTCTGATTACATTTTTGACCCTGTTTATCCTCTATCCTCTGGCCATCCTGCTGGTAGACAGCTTCTACGGCGGGGAGGGCTTCACCCTGGCCACCTTCCAGAAGGTGATGGCCATGCCTACCTTCCGAACCGCCATCGGCAACACCCTGAAGGTGGGCTTCCTGGTGGGCATTCTGTCCACCATAGTGGGTCTGCTCTTCGCCTATGTAGAGGTCTACGTCAAGATGTGGAAATTCGTGGGCGGACTGTTCAAGGTGGTATCCATGCTGCCCGTGGTGTCGCCCCCCTTTGTGCTCTCCCTGTCCATGATTATGCTTTTCGGCAAGGCGGGCATTATCACCTACTTTCTGCTGGGCATGGAAGACAACAGCGTCTATGGCTTCTGGGGCATCGTCATCGTGCAGACCCTCACCTTCTTCCCCGTGTGCTACATGATGCTCAAGGGTCTGCTGAAAAACATAGACCCCTCCCTGGAGGAGGCCGCCCGGGACATGGGGGCCAGCCGGTCCAAGGTGTTCTTGACCGTCACCCTGCCCCTCCTCCTCCCCGGCCTGGGCAACGCCTTTTTGGTCACCTTTATCGAATCCATCGCTGACTTCGCCAACCCCATGATTATCGGCGGCTCTTACGACACCTTAGCTACCACCATCTACCTGCAAATCACCGGGGCCTATGACAAGCAGGGGGCGGCGGCCATGGCCGTGGTGCTGCTGTGCATTACCTTGGGTATGTTCATTGTTCAAAAATACTATCTGGAGGCGAAAACCGCCGCCACCCTCACCGGCAAGGCCAGCCGGGGCCGAATGCTTATTGATGACCGGAGCGTCACTGTCCCGCTGACCCTCCTGTGCTCTCTGGCTACCATCTTCGTCATCATGATGTACGCCTGCGTGCCCATCGGGGCCCTGTTCCCCACCTGGGGTTATAAGTTCACCCCCCTGACCTTCAAATGGTTCGGCCAGGTGTTCACCCGGTACCACGGCCTCCAGGCCTTCCGGGACTCCTTTGTCCTGTCCCTCATCGCCGCCCCCATCACCGCCCTGCTGTCCATGATTATCTCCTATCTGGTGGTAAAGCGGAAATTTAAGTCCAAGGGCTTTATCGAGGCGGTGTCCATGCTGGCCATGGCCGTGCCCGGCACGGTACTGGGCGTGGGGTACATCCGGGGCTACTCGGGCGGCCTGTTCCACAGTGCCAACTGGTCAATTTTTGCCGACGCAGTTGTGGAAAACGGCAAGGTGATCCAGGAGGCCGGCGCTCTGCATGGTCTGTTTCCCAACGGTCTGCTGGGGGGCATCTACGGCAGCGCGGCCATTCTGATTATTGTCTTTGTGGTGCGTTCCCTGCCCACGGGAACAAGGAGCGGCATCTCCGCCCTGCGGCAGATCGACAAGTCTATCGAGGAGTCGGCCTACGACATGGGGGCGGACAGCTTCAAGGTGTTCATGACGGTGACCCTCCCGCTGATTAAGGACTCCTTCCTCTCCGGACTGGTGACTGCCTTCGTCCGGTCCATCACCGCCATTTCCGCCATCATCCTGCTGGTCACCCCCAGCGTCTACCTCATCACGGTGCAGATCAACGAGTTCGCCGAGAAGGGCGCCTACTCCATCGCCTGCGCCTTCGCCACCATACTGATCCTCATTACCTACGGCTCGGTGCTGCTGATGAACCTGTTTATCAAATACTTCGGCACCAGCCGGAAGCTGAAGCCAGAAAAGGTGAAAAAGGCAAAAACCAAGCGAATCAACATCCAAGTCATCAAGGAGGGCTAAGCCATGTCCAAAGAGAAAAAAGGGGTCCGTCTGGACCACATCTCCAAAATCTATCAGGACCCCAAGACCGGCAAGGACTTCTACGCGGTGAAGGACACCTCCCTGACCATCGAGCCGGGCTCCTTCGTTACGCTGCTGGGTCCCTCCGGCTGCGGCAAGACCACCACTTTGCGGATGATCGCCGGCTTTGAAAGCCCGGACGAGGGGGAAATCTACCTGGGGGAGGAGGCCATCAACGCCCTCACCCCCAACAAGCGGGATACCGCTATGGTGTTCCAGAGCTACGCCCTGCTGCCCCACTACAATGTCTTTGACAACGTGGCTTATGGCCTGAAGCTGCGCAAGGTGCCCAAGGACGAGATTAAAAACCGGGTTATGCGCATTCTGGACCTGGTGGAGCTCACCGGTATGGAGGGCCGCATGACCAACCAGCTGTCCGGTGGCCAGCAGCAGCGGGTGGCCCTGGCCCGGGCCCTGGTCATCGAGCCCAGCGTGCTGCTCTTTGACGAGCCCCTGTCCAACCTGGACGCCAAGCTCCGGGTTTCCATGCGCACCGAAATTCGCCGCATCCAGCAGGAGGTGGGCATCACCGCCATCTACGTCACCCACGACCAGAGCGAGGCTATGGCCCTGTCAGACAACATTATCATCATGAACAAGGGCGTGGTGGCCCAAATGGGTTCCCCTCAGGACATCTACTACCACCCCAACAGCGAGTTTGTGGCCGACTTCATCGGGGAGGCCAACTTCCTCAAGGGAAGGCTGGATCAGATGGACGGCGACCACGCGGTTCTGAATGTGGAGGGCTCCTCCGCCCGGGTTCCGGCCAAGGCGGGGATGACCCAGGGGAAGGAGTACACCGTGGTCCTGCGGCCCGAGTCCGCCGTTTTGGCCGACCAGGGTGGCCTGCCCTGCCAGGTGACCCTGTCCTGTTTTATGGGATCCTATCAGAATTACCATGTGAAGGTGGGGAACACGCTGGTGAAGCTCACCGACTACAACCCCAAAAATAAGCGTATTTATCAGGTAGGCGAGAGCTGCTCTCTGGTCTTTGATCCGGAGTCGGTGCATATTCTGTGAGCAAAGAAAAGCGGAGGGTCCCGGTTGGGACCCTCCTTTTCTGTGAATTCGGTTTAGAAGCTCGCGCCGGCCCGATTTTTGAGCTTGAATTTCTTGGTCTGGGACTCCATGACCTGGACCTGGTTGAACAGCTCAGAGCTGACGGCGGCGGATTCCTCGCTGCTGGCGGAATTGCTCTGGACCACGGCGGAAATCTGGCCGATACCCTCGGTGACCTGGGCGATGGACTCCGCGTCGCTCTCCACCGCTTTTGTAATCTCCTGGATGGAGCGGCTGGACTCCTGCACCAGCACCAGGGTCTTTTTCAGCGTCTCAGACACCTCGTCCACGATGTGGCTGCCCCGGGCGGTGGCCTGGACGGAATTCTCGATGAGCCCCTTGGTGGCCTTGGCGGCCTCGTCGGACTTGGAGGCCAGGTTGCGCACCTCGTCGGCGACCACGGCGAAGCCCTTGCCGGCGGAACCGGCCCGGGCGGCCTCCACGGCGGCGTTCAGGGCCAGAATGTTGGTCTGGAAGGCGATGTCCTCGATGGTGGCGATGATCTTTTCGATCTGCTGGGAGGCCCGGGTGATATCGCCCATGGCGGCGATCATCTGTTCCATCTGCTGGCCGCTGACGCTCACCTGTTCGCCGGTTTTCACGGCGGTGTCCTGAGCGTGGGCTGCGGTCTTTACATTATCCGCTGCGCTCTTGGACAGCACATCCAGAGTGGCGTACAGCTCCTGCACGGCGCTGGCCTGCTCCGTGGCCCCCTGGGCCAGGTTCTGAGCGCCGCTGGACAGGTGCTCGGCGTTGCCGGATACCTGAAGCTGGGCCTGATGGATGCTGTCAATGGCGGTGGACAGCTGGGAGGTCAGCATATCAATGGACTCCTCAATTGTGCGGAAATCGCCGATAAAGGGGGTAGCGGTCTTTACGTTGAAATTGCCCTGAGCCAGCTGCTCCATCACCCGGTTCAGATCCCAGATATAGCCGCGGATTCGCTCCATAGCCTTTTCCAGGGTGCCGGACAGATCGCCCAGCTCGTCATTGGCGGCATAATCCAGGGCCAGATCCAGCCGTCCATCGTGAAGGGGCTCCACTTTCTGGGTGATGTGAAGAATGGGGGCGAGAATGCTTTTCAGGACATACAGCACCAGACTGATGAGACAGAACAGCGCCAAAGCCAGACAGGCGGCCGTAATGGCCTGCATCCACATAATGGTGGAATGCATCTGACTGGTCTTGTCCTCGTTAATCGCGGTTCCCAGCTCAATCACCTTGTCCAGCTTCCCCACCAGAGTGCTCAGGTTGGACTGGATGGTATCCTGATAATAGGCCTGGGCCTGACCTGGGTTGCTTGCGAGCAGATTCAGCACGTAGTCGGCGGACTCATGCAGCGCCTTGTGCAGAGGCTCCATCTCCTGCCGCAGGGCGAGAATCTCCGCGTCGTCCGTCCCCTCCTCGCCGTAGAGCCACTGGCCCAGCACACAGGTAGTCGGATCCTTGCTCCCGGTAAACTCTGTTCCGGCGTAAAGGGCGTTGCTCAGGTTAGAGGACCACTTGTAATGAGCCACCTCGGCGGACTGAGCCCGGTTGAGCAGAGCGACAGTGGCCGCGCTGTCCCCCTGCATCTCTTTGATCCGAAGAAGGTTGAAGGTTGTGACCCCGCTAAACAGCAGTATGGACACCAGTGCCGCGATCACTCGGATGAAAACCATTTTTTTGATACTCTTGCGCATAAATGACACCCTCACTTTTTGAACTGCCGCCTGTGGCGGGCAGACGAAGAAATTTAATTCAGTATATCATAGAAATGGCCAACAGTTCAATACTTTTCTTTTTATTCCAGAAAAAACCGGGCGGCGTCGGAATGCCCTGGGTCTTTGGAGCCGCTGACCTGTATTACATTCTATTAAAGTTCCCGGGACATTGCGCTTGCCGGCGCTCCTACACCCGGCGCCAGGTGGAGGGGCTGAGGAGCACCAGAATGGGGAAAATCTCCAGGCGTCCAACAATCATGCACAGGGACATGACCCCCTTGGACAGAGTGGAGAAGGCGGCGAAGTTGCCGCTGGGGCCGATGGCCTCCAGACCGGGGCCTACGTTGCTGACGCAGGTGAGGGCGGCGCTGAAGGAGACCGCGAAGGAGCAGCCGTCCAGGGAGATGATGAGGGCGGCGGCGAAAATGGTGCCCACATAGGCCCCCAGGAACACCAGCAGAGAGTGGAGGGTGGCCTCGCTCACCAGCTTGCCGTCCAGCTTGACCACCTCAACGGAACGGGGGTGGGTGATATGGTGGACCTCCCGGCGGATGCCCCGGAGCAGAAGCAGGACCCGGGAGCATTTCATGCCGCCGCCGGTGGATCCGGCGCTGGCTCCGCAGAACATCAGCAGAATGAGGATCATCTGAGAGAACTGGGGCCAGAGGACAAAGTCCGCCGTACCAAAGCCAGTGGTGGAGATAATGGCGGCCACCTGGAACACAGTGTACCGCAGGCTCTCCCCCAGGCCGGAATACACCCCCAGGTTGGAGATGGTGAGAAGCGCCGTAGCCCCCGCCACAACCCCGAGAAAGAAGCGCAGCTCGTCGCTGGCCAGGGCCTCCCGCCACTTTTTGGTCAAAATCAGGAAGTAGACCGCAAAGTTGATGGAGAACAGCAGCATGAACACTGTGATAATGATGTCAATGGCCACGCTGTCATAGGCGCCTACGCTGGCGTTCCGGTTGGAGAAGCCGCCAGTGCCCGCAGTGGAGAAGGAGTGGATCAGGGCGTCATACAGGGGCATGCCCGCGAGCTTCAGGCAGACGACCTCCAGGGCGGTGAGGGCAAAATACATGGTGTAGAGGATTTTAGAGGTTTGGGACTGCTTGGGCACCAGCTTGGAAAACACCGGTCCCGGTGTTTCCGCCTGGGTCAGGTAGTGGGAGCGGATGCCCAGCTTGGGCACGATGGCGGTGGCCAGTACCAGCACGCCCATGCCGCCCAGCCAGTGGGTGAAGGCCCGCCAGAACAGGATGCCCTTGGGCAGCGCCTCAATTTCAGGCAGAATGGTGGAGCCGGTGGTGGTGAAGCCGGAGCAGGACTCGAAGATAGCGTCCATGGGGGTGGCGAACCAGCCGGAGAACAGGAAGGGCAGCGCCCCCACCAGCCCGGTGCAGATCCAGATCAGCCCTACGGTAGCGAAGCCCTCCCGGGTGAAGAACTTCGGCTGGGCGGGCAGGGCGGACAGCCCGAAACCAACAGCGGCCACAATAGCGATGGACAGCAGAAAGGGGACTGGGGTTTCCCGGTACAGCAGGGCCACGGCCAGGGGGAGCGCGAGGGCGGCCGCCTCCAGAAGCAGAACCCGGCCCACCAGCTTTAAAACCAGCTTTATGTTCATTTTCCGGCCCCTCCCGCGGTGGACTCAGAGGCGTAGATGTCGTTCAGGTCCAGCACGCCGCTCTCCCGGGCGATGATGATAACCCGGTCTCCCTCCTGGAGGGAGGAGGAGCCCTCGGGAATAATAATGTTGTTTTTCCGGACGATAACGGCCAGCAGGACCCCGGGGCGCAGTTTCAGGTCCTTCAGGGGGACTCCCAGGTGCCGGGTGCCGGGCCCCACGGTAAACTCCATGGCCTCCGCCCCGCCGCCGGCGATACGGTGGAGGGAGTTCATCACGCTGCCCTGGGAGTTTTGCAGTCCCCGGACCACATGGACAATGTTGGAGGCGGTGACGAATTTGGGGGAGATCACGCTGTCCAGGCCCAGAGACCGGACGATGCCGGCGTAATTCTGCCGGTTGCACTTGGTGATGACCTTTTTGATTCCCTGCTGCATGGCGTACAGGGAGATAATCAGGTTGTCCTCATCCCGGTCGGTGAGGGCCACGAAGGCGTCGCTGGCGGTGAGGTTTTCCGACTCCAGCAGCTCGGAGTCGGTGCCGTCACCGCGGATCACGGTGACCCGGGGGAACCGCTCGCTGAGCTGGCGGCAGCGCTCCTCATTCTGCTCGATGATCTTCAGGTGGATGCCCATCTTGTCCAGAATGTTGGCCAGATACACCGATACCTTGCCGCCTCCCACCAGAAAGACCTGCCTGACCTTGGGGGCGTACCGCCCCAGCTGGCGGAAAAACTGGTCCAGGCTGTCCGGACGGCCGATCATATACAGCTTGTCTCCCGCCTTTGGGACAAAGGAGCCGTTGGGGATGGAAACCTCCCCGCCCCGGTCCACAACGCAGAACAGCAGCGACAGCTTTTTCACCTGGACCGGCAGGGAGTGGAGGGGGGAGCCGACCAGAAAGTCCCCCTCCTGAAGGCGGAAGCCCATCAGCTCCACCTTGCCCCGGCAGAAGGTCTCGATATTGGCGGCGGAGGGGAAACGCAGCAGCCGGGAAATCTCCACGGCGGTGGTGTTTTCCGGGTTGATGGCCATGTCGATTTTCAGGTTGCGGCGCAGCTCGGCCACGCTGCTGGTATACTCCTGATTGCGGATGCGGGCGATGGTGTATTTGGTGCCCAGGTCCTTGGCGGTGAGGCAGCACACCATGTTTACCTCGTCGGCGCTGGTGGCGGCCACCAGGAGGTCGGCGTTTGTCGCGCCGGCCTCTCTCAAAACGGCGGTGGATACGCCGTTGCCCCGCACCGTCATGATGTCCAGCTGGTCGCCGGCCCGGCGCAGAGCCTCCTCGTCGGTGTCGATCACCGTGACGTCGTGCTCCTCTCTGACCAGCTGCTCAGCCAGGGAAAAGCCAACCTTTCCACTGCCTACAATGACAATATCCATAGCGCAGAGTTCCTTTCTACATTGAAACAGGCGGCTGTGCCGCCTGTTTGACTAAATGGTCCATTCCCCGTGGACGACGCCTACCAGATACCAGTGCTCCTCCTGGGGCTGGAACACCAGCTTGAGGGAGGACCAGTCCAGGCCATCGTTCACCGGGTCGGCGCTGGGAAAGCTGAAGTCCACAAAGCGGCAGTCCGGATAGGCCTCAGCCAGGTTTTCCAGGGCGTTGCCCCCGGTCATGACGCGGTCCACCCCGATCTCCGGGGCCTGAGTGTAGTCCCGGTTGTAGACATACCGCTCAAAATACTGAACGATGGTCATCTGGATGGGGTCGCCCCGGCCGTCCTCAAAGCCCCAGGTGTATACTGTCTGATTCTGGGCGAGCCCTTTGATCTGGTCGGCGGTGAAGGTCAGGTCGCTGTCCGGGTCCACGGTGGAATAGGGGGTAAAGGTAACCCCCAGGTCCGGGTGGACATAGGCGGCCAGAGTGGACCAGCTGCCCCGCTGAAGAGCCCGGTTCACCGCGCAGGCGGCGCTGAGCAGGGGAAAGTTGTCTTGGATATCCAGGGGCTGTTCCGGGCTTGGGGAGGCGGAGGAGGAACCGGAACTCTCCGTCGGACTGGCGAGGGCTGGCTGTGTGGGAAGGGAGGGGCTGGGAGTGAGCAGGGGCGGGGCGTTGTCTCCCCAGAGATCAATTGGCAGCAGGACGCCTACCAACAGTCCAATCACCAGACATAGGACGCAGGGGAAGATTAAAAATCGTTTCAAGTTTGCGGCCTCCTTGATAGGGTTAAACAAAGCGGCAAATCATCTTACATACTATATTATAAATCGAAACTGGGAAAGATGCAAGGAGAACAAACGCCAGCAAAAAATAATGCTGAAAATTTGTGCATATTGCCGAGTGTTTTGCCGCGCGAAGGAAACAGTGAACTGGATTATAGTACATTATGGGGAAAAGGTCAAGGCAAAGAGGGGAATGCCTCCTTGAACGCGGGCTGTTTTTGTGATAGAATAGCCTACAAAAATAAGGGGAGGCCGCTTGTATGAACGAACAGACGCGGGAGAGACAATTCCATATCCAGTGCGCTCAGGGCGAGGTGGGGGGCTACTGCGTCCTGCCCGGCGATCCGGGCCGGTGTGAGGCCATCGCCCGGCACTTTGACCACCCGGTTCACGTCCAGACCAACCGGGAATACGTCACGTATACCGGGACGCTTTTGGGGGAAAAGGTGAGTGTGGTGTCCACCGGGATCGGGGGCCCCTCCGCCGCCATCGCCATGGAGGAGCTGGCTAATATCGGCGTCCACACCTTCGTCCGGGTGGGCACCTGCGGGGGGATCGACCTGTCCGTTCAGAGCGGCGACGTGGTGGTGGCCACCGGGGCGGTGCGCGCGGAGGGGACCAGCCGGGAGTACGCCCCCGTCGAGTGGCCCGCCGTCCCCGACTTCACGGTGGCCTGCGCTCTGGTAGAGGCCTGTAAAAATCTGGGCTACCCCTGGCACGCCGGGGTGGTCCAGTGCAAGGACTCCTTCTACGGCCAGCATTCCCCGGCCCGGATGCCGGTGTCCTATGAGCTGGAGAGCAAGTGGGAGGCCTGGAAGCGCCTGGGCGTGCTGGCCTCCGAGATGGAGTCCGCCGCCCTCTTCGCCGTGGCCGCCGCCCGCCGGGTCCGGTGCGGGTCGGTATTCCACGTGATCTGGAACCAGGAGCGGGAGAAGGCCGGTTTGGACCAGAAGGAGAGCCACAACACCGAGGCGGCCATCACCGCCGGGGTGGAGGCGCTGAACATTCTGATTCAGCGGGACAGAGGATAACAAGGTCATAGAAAGGGAAAGGCGGCTAGTGTGAAAACTAGCCGCCTTGCATTTATCGTACATTGAATATTATATCCGGTGTTGTCCTGCCCTGAATACGGCCATTCAAATAAACATTCAAGTTCAAACTATTATCTGTATTACTCATTACCTCTTCTGGAACATCAGCATATCCTCTAAACTCATAAACTGTGCTGTCAAGCGGTTCTATTTTCTCATCAGTTGCATAATAAGCATCTTCCCATGAGCCACCTATCCCGGCACATAGCTTACTTTGTTCAAATATATATCCATTATTATAATCTATATCAATTCTTTCTAATATGGTATCTATAGGTAATGCTGTTTTACTAATACTTTTAACTTCAAAGGCAAATGCAACTAAAATACGTCCATCATCAGCTTCATAGCTTGTTGGAGTTACTCCATAATGCTTTTGAATATATTCATCCTGCCTTTTCTGCGCTTCTAATTCTTCATCGGTTAATAAACTTGTTGGACGCAAATAGTATTCATCCCTGACATTATTTGTTGCTACATTGTTATATAACGTAGTGCCACTTTCGACACGTATTAGTGTAATCTCTATATCATCCGTTGTTACAGTATCGCCTAAATGAAATACTTCACTTTCTGGTGTGCTATCCTCCCCGCCGCCGCTGGGCGTGTCTGTGCTTGTTGCGTCTCCGTTGCCACCGCTGGAAGTGTTGCTATCTTCTGTTCCACCACCGCCGCCACAGGCCGCCAAAGAGAGGGCCAGAGCCGCCGCCAGCATGAGCGCAAGTAGTTTCTTCATTGTGTCAACCTCCGTCTAATTTTGTTGTTATGCTGGGATACAAAACATATTCTAGTAAATTTTTTTACTAAAGTCAATAGTAAATATCTTTACTCTGTTACCCTTTGGGCATGAACCGCAAGAGGGGGTTGCCTATGGAATACTACGTCAGCTATATAAGAGGTTTGAGAGAAGATCATGACCTGACGCAAAGGGAAATGGCGGAAATATTGGGGACATCGCAAACCATGTACGCGAGATATGAACGCGGCGCAAATGAACTGCCCATCAGGCACTTGATCACATTGTGCAAATACTATCATGTATCAGCGGATATTGTCCTGGGATTGAAAAGGAAAAGGTAGGGCGGCGGTCCGTACAGGTTTACGTTGACACAGGATTGCGATTGGCAGGAAACCCGATAAGAATTTTGTCAAAAATCATTGACATTTCTGGGGGAACCCGCTATAGTGTATCTCGCTATCCGTGAAAGCCGGTCACCGGGCCCGACGTCCCCCCTGGACAGCGGGCCCGCCCGGTGAATAAATCGAGGGAGCTGACAAAGTAATTAAAAAGAAATGGGGGAGGATACATGTCCAAGGAGTTGATCCGTCTGGCCGACTGTGTCATGACGTTCGACGACGAGGTGGTACTCGACAAAATCAATTTAAGCATCAGGGATAAGGAATTCCTCACACTGCTCG
This sequence comes from Oscillospiraceae bacterium, assembly GCA_910575265.1. Taxonomy (GTDB): domain Bacteria; phylum Bacillota; class Clostridia; order Oscillospirales; family Oscillospiraceae; genus Lawsonibacter. The sequence continues at coordinate 179,374 of CAJTEA010000002.1, read as the reverse complement.
GACCCAGCGGGTGCGGCAAGACCACCACGCTCAGAATTATCGGTGGTTTTCAGACGCCCACCTCTGGAGATGTTTTGTTCGACGGGGTGAGGATTAATGCTGTCCCGCCCCACAAGCGGACCATCAACACGGTGTTTCAGAAGTACGCCCTGTTCCCGCACCTGAACGTGTATGAGAACATCGCCTTCGGCCTGCGCGTCCCCAAGACGGACGCCAGGGGAAACAAGGTGAAGCTGTCCGAGGAGGAGATCGACCGGCGGGTGATGGAGATGCTGGAGGTGGTCAACCTGAAGGGCTTTGAGCGGCGGCGTACCACACAACTGTCCGGAGGACAGCAGCAGCGGGTGGCCATTGCCCGGGCGCTGGTGAACCAGCCCAAGGTGCTGCTGCTGGACGAGCCCCTGGGCGCCCTGGACTTAAAGCTCCGCAAGGACATGCAGAACGAGCTCAAGCGCATCCAGAAGGCCATGGAGATCACCTTTGTCTACGTCACCCACGACCAGGAGGAGGCCCTTGCCATGTCGGACACCGTGGTGGTGATGGATTCCGGCCGCATCCAGCAGATCGGATCCCCCGAGGACATCTACAACGAGCCGGAAAACGCCTTTGTGGCCGACTTCATCGGCGAGTCCAACATCATCGACGGCGTCATGCGCGCCGACGGCGTGGTGGAGATCTTCAACCGCCGGTTCCAGTGCCTGGACGGCGGCTTTGAGAAGGACGAGGCGGTGGACGTGGTCATCCGCCCCGAGGACGTGGACATCGTCCCCGAGGACCAGGGCCAGCTCCGGGGCACCGTCACCTCCGTCACCTTCAAGGGGATGCAGTATGATATCATCGTGGACTTCTACGGCTTCAAGTGGCTGATCCAGACCACCGACCTGTCCCCGGTGGGCAGCCGCATCGGCATCAAAATCGACCCGGACGGGATTCATGTCATGAAGAAGAGCGAATACTCCGGCCTGTTCGGCGACTACTCCTCCTACTCCGAGGAGTATGAGGAGATCAGCGACGCCAGCTTTGAGGAGGAGAGCGGGGATGAAGAATAAGCTCTCCTGGTTTGCCGTCCCCTATGTGGTCTGGATGGCGCTGATGGTGGTGGTCCCCATCCTGATTATGGTGGTCTACGCCTTTACCACCGCGGATTTTGAGGGCACTACGGAAAATTTTTCCGAAATGGGCTCTTACGCCTCGGTGTTCCTGCGCTCCTTCCGGCTGGCCTTTGTGGCCACGCTGGTCTGCCTGCTCATCGGCTACCCGGTGTCCTACTGGATGGCCCACGAGGGCCCCGGCTTCCAGCGGGTGGCCATGGCCCTGATTATGCTCCCCATGTGGATGAACTTCCTCCTGCGGACCTACTCCTGGATGTCCATTTTGGAGAACAACGGTCTGCTCAACCAGTTTTTTAAGGCAATCGGCCTTTTGGACCTGCTGGGAGTGGAGTACATCCCTATGATTGGCACCTCCGGGGCGGTGGTGCTGGGGATGGTTTATAACTATCTGCCCTTTATGATCCTGCCCATCTACTCGGTGATGGTCAAGCTGGACGGCAGCCTGATTGAGGCCGCCCGGGACCTGGGGGCCGACTCCTCCGGGGTGTTCCGGAAGGTGATTCTCCCCCTCTCCCTGCCCGGGGTGCTGTCCGGGGTGACCATGGTGTTCGTCCCCTCGGTGTCCACCTTTGCCATCTCCCGCCTGCTGGGAGGCGGCAACCAGATGATGCTGGGCGACCTGATCGAGCTGCAATTCCTGGGCGGGGCCTACGACCCCCACCTGGGCGCCGCCATCTCCATGGTGATGATGGTTATCGTGGTGGTATGTATGGTGGTGATGAACCGCTTCGGCGAGGGCGAGGAGGAGGCGGTGATGCTGTGAAAACCCAATCCCGCGCGGGCAGCCGCCTGATCATCGGGCTGATGTTCCTGTTCCTCTACGCGCCCATCCTGCTTTTGATCGTGTTCTCCTTCAACGCCGGGGACTCCAGCGCCGTGTGGAAGGGCTTCTCCCTGGACTGGTACGCCAAGCTGTTCCAGAACCGGATCATTATGGAGAGCGTCTATACCACCTTGCTGGTATCCCTGCTGGCCACCGCCATCGCCACGACGGCGGGCACCTTCGCCGCCATCGGGCTGTACAGCCTGGGCCGGAAAAAACGGGAGGCCCTGCTCACGGTGAACAACATCCCCATGGTCAACGCCGATATTGTCACCGGTGTGTCCCTGTGCCTGTTCTTTGTGGCCTTTTTCCAGGGCTGGGGGAGCTTCGCCCGGTGGTTCAACTCGGTCCAGAGCGCGGTGGAGCTGCCCGACCGGCTGGTGCTGGGTTTCGGGACGCTTCTTCTGGCCCATGTGGCCTTTAACATCCCCTATGTGATTCTCAACGTGGCTCCCAAGCTGCGGCAGATGGACCGCAACCTGATGGACGCGGCCCAGGACCTGGGCTGTACCTGGATGCGGGGCTTCTGGAAGGTGATGCTGCCAGAGATCAAGCCGGGCATCGTATCCGGGGCGCTCATCGCCTTTACCATGTCCATCGACGACTTCATCATCTCCTATTTCACCGCCGGGTCGGCCAGCTCCACCCTGGCCATGGCCATTTACGGCATGACCAAGAAGCGGGTCACGCCGGAGATTAACGCGGTGTCCACCCTGCTGTTCCTGTCCGTTCTGGTGCTTCTGGTGGCGTCCAACGTGAAGGAGATCCGGCAGGAAGCCCGGGACCGGCGGGGGATTGTCCGCCAGCCCACCGCCCTGGACCAGCTGCGGCTGAAGCTGGCCGAGCCCCGGTTCCGATGGGTGCGCCGGGGGACGGCGGCTGTGCTGGCCTGCGCCTTCGTGGCCGCGGTGGTATTCCTCAGCCACGCCACCGGCTCCCGTCCGGTGGTCAACGTCTGCTCCTGGGGCGAGTACATCGACGAGGCCCTGATCGAACAGTTTGAGGAGCGGACCGGAATCCGGGTGAATTACCAGACCGCCGAGAGCAACGAGGCCCTGTACTCTCTGCTGAAAAGCGGCGGGGCGGACTACGACGTGGTGGTCCCCTCCGACTATATGATCGGCCGCCTCATTGAGGAGGACATGCTGGAAAAGCTGGACTACAGCCAGATTCCCAATTTCAGCGAAATCGACAGCCGCTTCCAAAATCTGTCCTATGACCCGGCCAATGAGTACACCGTCCCCTATGCCTGGGGGACGCTGGGGATTATCTACAACACCGCCATGGTGGACGGGGAGATCACCAGCTGGAGCGCCCTATATGACGAAAAATACGCCGGGAGCGTCCTGCTGATTAACAACTCCCGGGACGCCATCGGAGAGGCGCTGCTGTACCTGGGGTATTCCGTCAACACCACCGATGAGGAGGAGATCCGGGAGGCATATGACCTGATCGCCGACGCCAACCGCCGGGGGGTCTTCCAGGGCCGGGTAATGGACGAGGTGTTCCAGAAGATGGAGGGCGGCAACGCCGCCATCGCCACCTACTACGCCGGGGACTACATCTCCATGCTGGAGAACAATGAGGATCTGGCTTTCGTTATCCCGGAGGAGGGCTCCAACTGGTTTGTGGACGCCATGTGTATGCTGAAAGGGGCCCCCCACCAGAAGGAGGCCCATATGTGGATGAACTTTATCGCCTCCACAGACGCCAATCTGGCCAACATGGACTACATCGGCTACGCTTCCCCCAACCGGGAGGCGCTGGAGCGGTATCCCGCCTACTACGCCGAACGTTACGGCGAGGAGCTGGACCCCGGGCTGTATGAGATCATGGCCGCTCCGGCGGAGGTTTTGGAGCGCTGCGAGTCCTATGGCAACCTGCCCGCCGCCACGCTGAACCTGTACAAAAATCTGTGGACCCAGCTTGGGGTCAGGTAGGAGGGGAAGCTTCTTCCGCTTTCTTGAAAAAAACTCTTGCATCCCTTGGAAAAGCGTGGTATACTACCAAAGCATTATGTGTGGGAGTGCGGATTTTCCGCCCGGTGCCCGGAACCGTTCGGGTTGGCGGAGGATATGATGCCCCCAGAAGAATAACTGAAAACAGGAGGAAACAAACTATGGCAGTCGTATCTATGAAGCAGCTGCTGGAGGCCGGCGTACACTTCGGCCACCAGACTCGTCGGTGGAACCCCAAGATGGACGCTTACATTTACACCGAGCGTAACGGCATCTATATCATCGACCTGCAAAAGACCGTGAAGAAGCTGGAGGAGGCCTACAATTTCGTCCGTTCCCTGGGCGAGAATGGCGAGACTCTGCTGTTTGTCGGCACCAAGAAGCAGGCCCAGGAGGCCATCCGGGAAGAGGCCAGCCGCGTGGGCATGTACTGGGTGAACGCCCGCTGGCTGGGCGGCATGCTGACCAACTTCAAGACCATGCGGGGCCGTGTGGACCGTCTGGCCCAGCTGAAGAAGATGCGGGAGGACGGCACCTTCGACATGCTGCCCAAGAAGGAAGTGATCAAGCACATGGGCGAGATCGCTAAGCTGGAGAAGTATCTGGGCGGCGTCACCGAGATGAAGAAGCTCCCCGGCGCCCTGTTTGTGGTGGACCCCCGCAAGGAGCGCAACGCGATCCACGAGGCCCGCAAGCTCCACATCCCCATTGTGGCCATCGTAGACACCAACTGCGACCCCGACGAGATTGACTATGTCATCCCCGGCAACGACGACGCCATCCGCGCCATCAAGCTGATCTCCTCCGTCATGGCCAACGCCATTCAGGAGGGCAAGCAGGGCCGGGACGCCGCTCCCGCTGAGGAGGCCGCTCCCGCCGCCGCGGAGTAATTGGAACTGTTTCAGCGCCCGCCCAGGCGGGCGGGCGCTTTCCTTTCACATTTGACATTTATTTGGAGGTAATGATTATGGCAATTTCCGCGAAAGACGTACAGAAGCTGCGCGAGATGACCGGCGTTGGCATGATGGACTGCAAAAAGGCCCTGGTGGAGGCCGACGGCGACTTTGACAAGGCCATTGAGTGGCTGCGTGAGAAGGGCCTCGCCGCCCAGGTCAAGAAGGCCGGCAAGGTGGCCGCCGAGGGCGCTTCCTTTGCCGTTGTGGCCGACAGCGGCGTGGGCGTGATTATTGAGATCAACTCCCAGACCGACTTTGTGGCCAAGAACGAGGTGTTCCAGGGCTTTGTCAAGGACGTGGCCTCTGTGGTGGCTGCTGAGGACCCCGCCGACGTGGAGGCCCTGAAGAACTGCAAGTACCCCGGCACCGACCGCTCCATCTCCGACGTCACCGCCGACAAGGTGCTGGCCATTGGAGAGAACATCCAGATCCGCCGCTTTGTCCGTTACGCCGATGGCGTTAACGTACCCTATATCCACATGGGCGGCAAGGTTGGCGTGCTGGTCAACCTGGCGGTGGAGGGCATTGACCCCGCCAAGGTCGTTGAACTGGGCAAAGACGTGGCCATGCAGATCTGCGCTATGAACCCCACCTATCTGGACAAGTCTGACGTGAGCCAGGAGGTTCTGGACAAGGAGAAGGAGATCCAGCTGGCCCAGATGGCCAACGACCCCAAGATGGCCGCCAAACCCGACAAGGTGAAGGAAGGCATTGTTATGGGCAAGCTGGGCAAGTACTACGAGGAGAACTGCCTGCTCCAGCAGGCCTTTGTCAAGGAGAACAAGGTCTCCGTGGAGAAGCACGTGGCCGCCGTGGCCAAGGAGCTGGGCGGTACAATCACCGTGAAGGCCTTCACCCGCTTTATGACTGGCGAGGGCATTGAGAAGGCCGAGGACGACTTCGCCGCCGAGGTCGCCTCCATGATTCAGTAATCTGGATTGTATTTTCCACCCTGAAACTGAAATGAAAACGAGCCCGGAGTGATTTGATCTCACACCGGGCTCGTTTCATGTCTGTCCCGGTGAAAAATAAATTTATACACTATGCGGGGAGCATATTGAAAGAGAAATATAAAAGTGCTATATTAAAATAGAAAGACCCACTGTTTGGCGGGCCTGAGTAGTTGCTGTACAGCCGGTCACAGAAAGATGTTGGAGGAATGGTACATGAAACAATCAAAAACCCGTAATTTGCTCCGGCTATGCTTAGCCGCAGCGATGATCCTGAGTCTGGCGCCTCTTCAGGCGTTCGCGGATGAGAGCACGACCACCATCGGAACCGCATATAAAAGCCGGGATCCCAATACGGAGATTTACGCCGTGACGCGAACCCCTGGCTCCGACTATCCCTTTTACAACGCTAAGAATGAGCCCAGCGGCGGCGTGTATTATGGCCGCACCACCTTGGGCGGAACGCTGAGCAATGGCCGCTACGGACTGATTAACGCGAACCAGATGGAGGAGGAATCCGCCATATCCTTCTATTATGATATTACACAGTCCTACAGCCTGGAATACTGGTCCTATCTGTACGGTTCCGTTCTGGAGGGCGGAAAACGGGCCTTTCTGGTGTACATCAATTTTCCTCAGGAAGGCGCCAGCTGTGCCAGCTTTACCTCCGGAAGCTATGATTCCAAGCTGACAGAAGCGTTCACCTATCTGAATACCCTGAGTAATCCAGTGTTCATTCGCATCGGCGGCGAGGTGAACGTCTGGACGAACGGGGCTTCCCCTGAGCAGTACATTGCCGCCTACCGGCATGTGGCGGAGATTGCCCATTCCCGCTGTCCCCGGGCGGCTCTGCTGTACTCCCCCAATTTCAGCAGCTCCTATCAGGTGGATATGGACAGCTATTACCCAGGCGACGCCTATGTGGACTGGATCGGCGTTTCCCTGTATTACAACCGCTACCCCCTGACGCCTACCGACAGCAGCCAGTACGCGTTTCTGGGCGTGGGCGAGTACGGCGACGCTCTGCTCAACGTTCAGCAGACGGTCAACCTGTCCCGTATTCATAAGAAGCCTCTGATGGTTACGGAGGGCGGCTCCACGAACAAGTACAACGGCGAGGACAATTCCGCCTGGGCCGCGGAGCGGATGCAAAAGGCGATGGCGTTCCTGCCCATGGTTTACCCGGAAATCAAGGCCATTGTCAGCTCCGACTATAGCGTGTCCTGGACTCCTACCGACTACACCTTCTATAACAACTCTGTGGTTACCGCCGCTTACCGTAAGGGCGTGTCCAGCAATCCGACCTACCTCCACAGCGTGGGCGATTCGGCCAGCTACTACACCAAATTGTCCGCTTACACCGGGACCTGCGCCGGCGAGATGACCTTTGCGGCCTACACCTATTCTCCCTCCAAGCTCACCGCGACCTGGTCTGTGGATGGCCAGACCCGCGCCACCGCCGCGGATTACCCCTACAGCTTTACTCTGGATACCAGCTCTCTGACAAACGGCGCCCACACCCTGTCCGTTACCTTCAGCAACGGACAGAGCAAGAGCTATTCCATCCAGGTCACCGGCGGCGCCGCTCCCACCCAGCCCACTACGCCCACCTCGCCCAGCGGCTCCGCCAGCGGTCTGGCCTACGCCAGCACCCAGAGCGTGGAGGTGGACGGCAGAGCGGTGGAGTTCCAGATGTACGCCCTGCGGGATGCCAAGGGCAACAGCACCAACTATGTGAAGCTGCGGGATATGGCTTATGTGCTTAACGGAACCAGAGCCCAGTTCTCCGTTGGCTATGACAACGCCAGTGGATCCATCTCTTTGACAACCGGAACGGCCTATCAGGCCGCCGGGGGCGAGATGACCACCCCCTACTCCGGCGACCGGAATTACACCGGCGGCGACCAGGTGGTCAAGGTGAATGGCAGTGACACCGCGATGACTGCCATCACTCTTCTGGACGACCAGGGCGGCGGCTACAATTACTTCAAGCTGCGCGACCTGGGCGCGGCTCTGGGCTTCAACGTGGGTTGGAGCGTTGAGCGGGGCGTTTTCATTGAAACCGACAAGCCCTATGTAGGATCATAAAAACAGCTCCCCCGGACACTGTTGTGTCCGGGGGATTTTTCGCGCTCCAACGCATAGAATAGCGGGAGGGGGGCGGAAAATTTGGAAGAACTTGAAATGCGGGGAGGCGGCGTTCTGCGGCTGCGGCAGGAGGGGCCCCGGGTACATATGGAGGCGGAGCGGCCGGAGGACGGCCAGGGGCTGTACAAGGTATGGCTCCATGGGGACCAGGGGGGAAAGCTGCTGCTGGGCACCCTGGTCCCGGAGGGGAAGCAGCTGCGGCTGAGACGCGTCCTGACGGTGAGCACCCTGGAGCGGGCGGGCTGCTGGCCCCAGTTCCGGCCGGCGGCGGTGCTGGCCTTCTCCTTTCAGGAACAGGAGGGGAACGGCTGGTACTGTGAGCGGCAGCCGGGCCGTCTGGTATCCGACCCAGTGCTCCGGGAGCGGCTGAGCGGCTCCATGCTGTGCCGCCGGGGAGGCGACGGGTTTTCCCTGGCCGCTCCCTTCCGTACCGACAGCCCAGTCCTTCTGGCGCCCCTGTTCTGCCTGGCCAGGGTGGAGCGCTGGAACGGGCGGCCCCACCTGGTCTGGAGCTTTAGCCGGGAGGGAGTTCCCCGGCTTCCGTTCCGGGAAGAGGAGTAGCGGATATCTCTTGCGAAGGGAGAAAAGCCGTGGTATGATAGGGTCAGATGAATTGAATCACCGGCTTGAGGCTTCGCCGGGAGAAATGAGGTATACATATGAGTACGCAGAAACGAAATCCCCGCGCCATCAAAGTGATTGGCCACCGCAACCCGGATACCGATTCCATCTGCGCCGCCATCGCTTACAGCCGCCTGAAAAACATCCTGGACCCGGACCGGCCCTGCAAGCCCTGCCGCGCGGGGCTGCTCAACCGGGAAACGGAATTTGTGCTGGACTATTTCAAGGTCCCTGTGCCCCAGCTGTACACTGATGTCAGCCCTCACATCCGGGATGTGGATATTCGTCCCGCCAAGGGGGTGGACGGGGAGACCAGCCTGCGCCAGGCCTGGATGACCATGCGGGACCAGGAGCTGGATACCCTTTGTATTGTGGACGAGGAGCAGAACCTGAAGGGGGTAATCACCGTCAAAGACGTGGCTACCGCCAATATGGACGGCATGGACCCCCACAGTCTGGAGATTGCTAAAACCAGCTATCAGAATCTGCTGGACATCCTGGACGGCACTGTTGTGGTGGGTGACGTGACCGGCAAGGTAGTGGAGGGCCGGATTATCATCGGCTCGGGCAGTGCTGAGCAGATCGAAAAATCCATTTCCCCCGGCGATATCGTGGTGGTGAGCAACCGGGCGGAGAGCCAGCTGGCCGCCCTGGAGATGGACGCCGGATGCGTCATCGTCTGCGCCAGCAGCAAAATCTCCCGCACCATGCAGATGCTGGCGGAGGAGAAGGGGTGTATCATCATCAGCACCCAGAACAGCACCTATGTCACCGGCCAGATCCTCAGTCAGGCCGCTCCCATTCGCCACTACATGACCACCGGAAACCTGATCACCTTCGGCCTCCACACCCCGGTGGAGGCGGCCACCCGGGTGATGGCCACGGTGCGCTTCCGCTATTTCCCCGTGCTGGACGACGACGGGAAGTATATCGGCGTGGTATCCCGCCGGAACATGATGAACCTGCACAAAAAGCAGCTCATCCTTGTGGACCACAACGAGAAAAGCCAGGCGGCGGAGGGCATCGACCAGGCCGAGGTGCTGGAAATCATCGACCACCACCGTATCGGTACGCTGGAGACCGACGGACCGGTGTTTTTCCGCAACGTGCCCGTGGGCTGCACCTGCACCATCGTCTACCAGATGTATCAGGAGAACGGCGTGGAGATCGACCCCTCCACCGCGGGACTGATGCTGTCCGCAATTTTGTCCGACACCCTGATGTTCCGCAGCCCCACCTGCACCCCTGTGGACGAACGGGCGGCCCGGGAACTGGCCAAGCTGGCCGGGGTGGACCTGGAGGAGTACGCCGACAACATGTTTACCCACGGCGGCGACGTATCCGGTAAGACAGCGGAGGCGGTGTTCAACGGCGACTATAAAATTTTCACCAGCGGAGATGTCCGCTTCGGCGTGGGCCAGGGCAGCTACATGATGGAAAAAAACCGCAAGGCCGCCCAGACGCTGGTGGGACCCTATCTGCCCGAGGCGCTGGCCAAGCAGGGGCTGGATTATATCTTCTACATGTTCACCGACGTGCGCAATTCCGGCACAGAGCTTCTCATGGCGGGGACCGGAGCGGAGGAGCTGGTCGAAAAGACCTTTGGCACGAAGGTGGTAGACGGCGTGGCCAATCTGCCCGGCGTGGTCAGCCGGAAGAAGCAGATGATCCCCAAGCTGATCAACGCGATCAAGCTGGAACAGGAGTGAGCGATGAATCTGCCTTTGTTGGAGGTTTGCGTGGATTCCCACGCCTCCGCCATGGCCGCCGCCCAGGGCGGGGCGGACCGCCTGGAGCTGTGCGCCAATCTGGCCATCGGCGGCACTACCCCCTCCCGGGCCCTGTTCCGCCAGGCGCGGCGGGACTGCGGCGTCCGGGTGAACGTGCTGATCCGCCCCCGTTTCGGAGATTTTCTGTACAGCGAGGCGGAGCTGGAGGAGATGGGGGAGGAGATCGAGGCCTTTCGGGAGCTGGGCGCGGACGGCGTTGTCCTCGGCGTGCTCACCCGGTGGGGGGAACTGGATCGGGAGAATATGGCCCGGCTCATCGACCGGGCCGGGAGTATGGATATCACCCTGCACCGGGCCTTCGATATGACCCGGGACCCCTTCGCCGCGCTGGAGGCGGCGGTTTCCCTGGGCTGCAAAACAATCCTCACCTCCGGACAGGCCCAGAGCGCGGCGGCGGGAAAGGAGCTGCTGCGGGAGCTGCTGGCCGCGGCGGCGGGGCGGATTGACCTGATGGCCGGGGCCGGAGTGAAGCGGGAAAACATTTTAGAGCTCCACGCCCACACCGGCATCCGGGTGTTTCACACCTCCGCCCGGCGGGGGACGCTGGACAGCGGTATGGTCTATCGGAAGGAGGGGGTCTCCATGGGCCTGCCCTCCCTGTCGGAGTATGAGGTTTGGCGGACCAGCGAGGAGGAGGTCCGGGGCTGTGCACAGATCGTCCACGGCCTGAGCGGAGAGGGGGCGGGGACATGAGACGAAAAAGCCTGTTCCTCCTGGTTCCTCTGCTGCTTGTCCTGCTGTGGGCGGGAGAGGGAAACGCCTCCGCCGCCTTTTCCGATGTGCGGCCGGACAGCTGGTACGCTCAGGCGGTGGAGGAGATGGAGGGGGCCGGTCTGCTCTCCGGTTATCCGGACGGGCGCTTTGGCCCGGGAGAGCCGATTTCCGCGGCCCAATTTGTCTCAATAACCGCCCGATGCGCCGGACTGGGTCCGGTCCAGGGCCAGACGAATCACTGGGCCTCTGGGTCCCTTCAGGCGGCGCTCCAGGCCGGGTGGTACGACTGGGACGAGATCCCGCCCACGGGGGAGAAATTTGACCAGCCCATCCCCCGGCAGCTGGCGGTCAAAATCCTCATGAAGGCTCTGCTCCCGGAGGTCCGGGGGGATTACAACGCCGAATCCCAAAAGATGAAGGACTTCTCCCGGCTGGATGGCCGCTACTATGAGGCGGTGCTGGCGGCCTACGCGGCGGGTCTGACCAGTGGGGATGAGAACGGGAACTTCAACCCCCAAAATGGACTGAGCCGGGCGGAGGCCTGTATTCTATTTCAGCGGGCGCTGAAGCTGTCCGGAGCGGGAGAGGGACTTCCAACGACTCCAACAGTTCCTGAGCCGGAGGTCCCCCAGCCCGCCGTGACGGTTCAGAGCGGCGTGTTGGAAAACGGCTGGCTCCAGGTGGTGGGAACTCAGCTGCGCAATGAGGCGGGCCAGCCTCTGGTCCTGCGGGGGATGAGCTCCCACGGGCTGCAGTGGTATGGGCAGTATGCCAGCCGCCAGTCCATCCAGAATACGGCCCGGTACGGAGCGAACCTGTTCCGCGCGGCTATGTACACCGGGGAGGGGGGCTACCTCAGCAATCCCACTGCGGTGAGGCAGCGGCTGATCAACGCGGTGGACGGGGCCATCGCCAGCGACATGTATGTGATCATCGACTGGCACATTCTCTCCGATGGCAACCCTATGGACCACCTGGGGGAGGCGAAAGAATTTTTCTCCGACATGGCCAGGCGCTATGGAGACAATCCGGCGGTAATCTATGAGATCTGCAACGAGCCCAATGGGAACGTGACCTGGGAGCGGGACGTGAAGCCCTACGCCCAGGCGGTGATTCCGGCGATCCGGACGTACGCCCCCCAGTCGGTCATTCTGGTGGGCAGCCCCACCTGGAGCCAGGATATTCATCTGGCGGCCCAGTCCCCGCTGGAGGGAGGCAACCTGATGTACACCCTCCACTTCTATGCGGGCACCCACGGTGCGGAGCTGCGCCAGAGGATTGATTCAGCGCTGTCCGCCGGTCTGCCGGTGTTCGTCTCTGAGTGGGGGACCAGCCGGGCAGATGGCGGCGGCGGAGTATTTTTACAGGAGGCGGGGGAGTGGCTGGACTTCCTGGCCCGGCGGGGGATCAGCTGGGCCAACTGGTCCCTGTGCGACAAAAACGAGACCTCCGCCGCCCTGAACCCGGGGACCTCTCCGGATGAGACCTGGGCCTGGGAGAACCTGAGTCCATCGGGGCAGTTTGTCTTTTCCCGCTTTTCTGACGCCTGACACAAAAACAGCCTCCGCCGTTTCTCCGGCGGAGGCTGACGCTTTATTCTATTCCAGCTCCCTGGACTTGACCCGCAGGCGGTTCAGAGCCCGGGCCAGGGTGGCCTGGGCGACGCGGTATTCCTGACGGCTCTCTTTCTGCAGCAGAATTTCCTGGGCCTCCTCGGCTTCCCGCCGGGCCCGGGCGGCGTCAATTTCCTCCGGCCGCTCGGCGGAGTCCACCAGGACCAAAACGTCGTTTTTCTCCACTTTTATCATGCCGGGGGAGATAGCGGCCAGGTGAGGGGGCTCGCCGGGAATCTGATAGCGGAGGATGCCAGGCTGGATGGCGGCGATCATGTTGCTGTGGTGGGCCAGGATCCCGTACTCCCCGTCGCTGGTGGGGATGGTCATGCTGAGACAGGGACCCTCATAAAAGGTGCGGTCCACAGCCAGAATGTGTACCTGAAAGGGTTCCATCAGAGCTCACCCGCTTCCAGCTTTTTGGCTTTGACCGGCACGTCGCGCCAGGTGCCCACGTTGTAAAAGGCGGCTTCGGGGTACTGGTCCAGCTCGCCGGAGATGATGGCCCCAAAGCTCTCCAAGGTGTCCTTCAGGGGGACATAGACGCCGGGGATGCCGGTGAACTTCTCCGCCACATGGGTGGGCTGGGCCAGGAAGCGCTGGATGCGCCGGGCCCGGGCCACCGTCTGCCGGTCCTCCTCGCTCAGCTCGTCCATGCCCAGAATGGCGATGATATCCTGAAGCTCCCGGTACTTCTGCAAAATTTCCTGGACCTTCCGGGCGACGCGGTAGTGCCGCTCGCCCACGATGTCCGCCTCCAGAATGCGGGAGGAGGAGCCCAGGGGGTCCACCGCCGGGTAGATGCCCTGCTCGGAAATCTTGCGGCTGAGCACCGTGGTGGCGTCCAGATGGGCGAAGGTGGTGGCGGTGGCCGGGTCGGTCAGGTCGTCGGCGGGGACGTACACCGCCTGCACGGAGGTGACGGAACCCGACTTGGTGGAGGCGATCCGCTCCTGGAGCTCGCCCATCTCGTTGGCCAGGGTGGGCTGGTAGCCCACAGCGGAGGGCATGCGTCCCAGAAGGGTGGACACCTCGCTGCCCGCCTGGACAAAGCGGAAGATATTGTCGATAAACAGCAGCACATCCTTGTGCTCCTGATCCCGAAAATACTCGGCCATGGTCAGTCCGGACAGGGCCACCCGCATGCGCACGCCGGGGGACTCGTTCATCTGCCCGAAGACCAGAGCGGTCTTGTCGGACACGCCGCTCTCCCGCATCTCCCGCCACAGGTCGTTGCCCTCCCGGCTGCGCTCGCCCACGCCGGTGAAGATGGAGTAGCCCCCGTGCTCCATGGCTACGTTGTGGATCAGCTCCTGAATCAGCACCGTCTTGCCCACGCCGGCGCCGCCGAACAGGCCGATTTTGCCGCCGCGGGGGTAGGGCTCCAGCAGGTCGATGACTTTGATGCCGGTCTCCAGAATCTCTACCGCCGGGCTTTGCTCCTCAAAGGTGGGGGGCTTGCGGTAGATGCTTTTCACCGGGGTGCCATCCGGGACGGGGCCGCCGCCGTCGATGGGCTGACCCAGCACGTTGAACATCCGGCCCAGGGTAGCCGCTCCCACCGGCACTTCGATGGTGCGGCCGGGGATATCCACAGCCAGTCCCCGGGCCAGTCCCTCGCTGGGGGAGAGCATGATGCACCGCGCCATGTTATTGCTGATGTGCTGGGCCACCTCCATCACCCGGTACTCGCCGTTTTTCTCTACGGTCAGCTCCTCGCGGAGCTTGGGGAGGCGGCCCTTGACGATCTCGACGTCCACCACAGGGCCGGAGATCCTCGCGATGATTCCTCGTTCCAAATCACATTCACTCCTTCCTCTGGCGTTGGGCCTTGGCGCCCGCGGAGACCTCGGTGATCTCCTGGGTGATGGCCGACTGTCGCACCCGGTTAAACTGGAGGGACAGCTCGCCCAGCAGCTTTTCCGCGTTCTGGTTGGCGCTGTCCATGGCGGTCATCCGGGCGTTCTGCTCGCAGCAGAAGCTGTCGATCAGGGCGCTGTAGATATAGCCGGACACATAGCTGGGGATCATGTTGTCCAGCACTGAGTTCACATTGGGAAGAAATTCAAAATGAGTGGTTACCGCCCGCTCTCCCGGAGGGGTGGCGAAATGGGTCCGGTGGAAAGGGAGCAGCCGGACCGACCGGGCCTGGAAGGACATGGCGCTCTCCAGGTCGGTATAAACCACAAAAATTTCCTGAAAGGTTCCCTGGTCAAAGCCCTCCAGCAGCAAGGCGCTGATTTTCCGGGCCCGATCCATGGTGGGGTTCTGGGCTGTGTAGAGGAAGCTGCGCTCAATGGGAATGTGGTGCTGGGAGAAAAAACGCCGGCCGTACTCCCCGACCACGAAAAGCTTGGTGTCCGGGTGCTGGTCCAGCAGCTTCATGGCCTCACGGATGGCGTTTTGGTTGTAGGCTCCGGCCAGCCCCTTGTCGGCGGTGATGACCAGACAGGCGTAGGTTCCCTCTCTGGGGGTGTCGTTGTCCACAGGGTAGAAATATTGGCTGTCCACATCGTTGGCGGTGCGGAAGATGCGTTTGATCTCCCCCCGCGCGGCCTCGAAAAAGGGGCGGGTGTTTTCCAGGTCGGCCCGGGCCCGCCGCAGCTTGGTGGAAGCGATCAGGTACATGGCGTTGGTAATCTTCCGGGTCTCCCGAACGCTTTCGATATGGGTTTTGATCTCCTTAGTCCCGGCCATTTCCGTCACCGCGCCTTCCGCTGAACTCGCTTAAAAACTGCCGGGACAGCGCCGAGATTTCGTCCCGGTCCTCCTGGGAGAGCTGGCCGGCGCGGTCGACGCGCTGGCACAGGCCGCCGCCGTTTTCCTCCACATAGGCCAGAAGTCCGGCGCGGAAGGAGTCCATCTCCTCCAGGGGGATGTCCTGCATAATGTGGTTCATGGCGGCCACCAGAATAATCACCTGCTGGTGCTGGGAGAAGGGGGCGTACTGGGGCTGGCGCAGCAGGCGCATCAGGCCCTGACCATAGGTCAACTGCCGCTTGGTGGCGTCGTCCAGATCGCTGGAGAACTGGGTGAACACCTCCATCTCCCGGTACTGGGCCAGCTCCAGGCGGATGGCCCCGGCGGCGGACTTCATGGCCCTGGTCTGGGCGTCGCCGCCCACGCGGGAGACGGACAGACCCACATTGACGGCGGGCCGCTGGCCGGAGAAGAACAGGTCGCTTTCCAGGAAGATTTGTCCATCGGTAATGGAGATGATGTTGGTGGGGATATAGGCGGATACGTCTCCCGCCTGGGTCTCCACAATGGGCAGGGCGGTCATGCTGCCGCCCCCCAGCTCGTCGCTGAGGTGGGCGGACCGCTCCAGCAGCCGGGAGTGGAGATAGAATACGTCGCCGGGGTAGGCCTCGCGGCCGGGGGACCGCTCCAGCAGCAGCGACAGGGCCCGGTAGGCCACCGCGTGCTTGGACAGGTCGTCGTAGACAATGAGCACGTCTCTGCCCTGGCGCATAAAATACTCGCCCAGGGCGCACCCGGCGTAGGGGGCGATATACTGAAGGGCGGCGGAAACCCCGGCGGGGGCGTTGATCACAGTGGTGTACTCCATGGCCCCCCGGCGGGAGAGGTTCTCCACCAGCTGGGCCACTGAGCTGGTTTTCTGTCCGATGGCCACATAGATGCACACCACGTCCTTGCCCTTCTGGTTTAGAATGGTATCCAGGGCGATGGCGGTCTTGCCGGTCTGCCGGTCGCCGATAATCAGCTCCCGCTGGCCCCGGCCGATGGGGAACATGGAGTCGATGGACAGCAGCCCCGTCTCCATGGGGGTGTTCACCGGCTGGCGCTCCAGAATGCCGGGGGCGGGGGCCTCGATGGGGCGGAACGCCTCGGCCTGAATCCGGTCCTTGCCGTCGACAGGGAGGCCCAGGGCGTCCACTACCCGGCCCAGAAAGTCTTCGCCCACCGGCATGCCGGCGGTTTTCAGGGTGCGGCGAACAATGCTGCCCGCGGAGATCTCCTCGCTGTCGCCAAACAGGATGCAGCTCAGCTTTTCCAGGTCCAGGTCCTGGACCATGCCCCGGATACCGGAGGAGAAAATCAGTATTTCGCCGTACTGGGCGTGGGGCAGTCCGCTGACGGTGGCAATCTCGCCGTCCACCGTCAGCACGGTGCCGATCTCCTCCGGGACCACGGAGGGAGTCCACTCCTCCACAGCCTGGCGCATCAGAGGCAGAATATCGTTCTGCCCGACGTCCAGGTGGCGCAGATAGTCCTTGAACTGCCGGGATTTGCCGTTCAGGGTCCAGTCGTAGACGTCGGCGCCCACCTGAAGGCGGAAACCGGTTCTTATGCTTTTGTCCTCCACCCAGGTCAAAGGGACCGGACGCCCATAGGTGCGGGTGAGGAAGAGGTTAAATCGCCGGAGCTGATCCGGTGTGGGCTGTTTGGCGCTGCGCAGTTCCGCGTCTAGATGGCTCCTAGCGGTTCTCATGGGGTTTTCCTCCCTCCGCCAGAGTCAGGAACTGCTCAAAGGGATCGGCCTCCGGATGGGCGGCCAGTTTTTTCGCCGCCCTGGCGGCCAGGTCTTTCAGCTCGCGCTGAGACTGCTTTATGATCTGGTCCCGGTTGTGCTCCGCCTCCACCCTGGCGTGGGCGACGATCTGCTCAGCCTGATCCTTGGCCTGGGCCAGCTGTTCCTGGACGGACTGCTGGGCCGACTGCTGGGCCTGAGCCCGGGCCTCCCGGATCTCCTCCTCGGCGCCGTCCAGCTTGGCCTGATACTCCGCCTGGACCCGCTCCGCCCGGGCCAGCTTGTCCTCCGCCTGCCGGTCCAGCTCCCGATAGTACTCCTCGCGTTTGTTCATAAACTGCTTCACAGGCTTATAGAGGATGAAGTACAGCCCGCCGGTGAGGATAGCCAGGTTCATCCAGTGCAGCAGAATCTGCTGCCAATCAATATTCAAGGGCATGCTTATCACCTGCCTTACAATACGAAGATAATGAGGATAACGACCAGCAGCGCGTAAATGATCGCCGTTTCAATAAAGACAAGTCCCAGCATCATCATGGTGCGGATTTTGCCCTCCGCGTCCGGCTGGCGGGAGATGCCCTCCGCCGACTTGGCGGTGGCCAGACCCATGCCGATGGCGCCGCCGCCGGCGGCGATACCGATGGCCAGACCGACCGCGATGGACTTTAAGCCAATGGTGTTGTCGGCCTGGGCTTCCACGGCGGTTTCGGTGTCCGCCGCGTCCGCCGGCGTACCGGCGGCGAAGGCGGGGAGGGCCAAGGCCAGGGCCAGGACCAGCACCCCGCTGAGAACCAGAACTCTTTTGATCAACTGTTTCATTTTCATAACCCCCTAATTTATGTCTGCTCCATGTGGGCCTTTGAGCCGTCCGCCGCTTTCATCGGCTTTTCCGGCTTTTCGGATACCTCGCCGTAGTACATCGCCGTCAGCATAGTGAGAACGTAGGTCTGAATCAGCGCGTGGAGCAGGGTGAACAGCACGCCCACAACGACGGGAAGGACGAAGCTCAGGCTGATATAGTAGTAGACCAGCTCGGTCACCAGCAGGCCGCTGAGCAGCGCGCCGAACAGACGGAAGCTCATGGAGATGGGCAGAGAGAACTCCTTCAGGGTCTTGCCGATTCCCCTGACGCCGTTGGACGCGACGCCGCCGGAAAGGATGACCAGATAGGACAGCGTGCCCAGGGCGATGGCGGCGTTGACGTCGGACAGGGGAGCGGGCAGAGTGACTGAGTGCCCGTGGACCGTGGTGGCCTGGAGACCCAGAAGCTCAAAGAGCGTTCCGGTAAAGATGAAGGCTCCGGCGGCAAAAATGTACGCCCCCAAAAAGCCGAAGCGATGGGGACTGTTGTTTTTGGACATGTGGTCAAAGAGTCCCACCGCCTCCTCCAGCACCAGCTGAAATTTTCCCGGCACGTATCGGAACCGGGGAACGGCGAAAATCCGGATGGCCGCCGCCGCCAGCAGCAGTACCGCCGTGACGAGGAACGCGGAGATAAGCCCTGGATTGACCGCTTTCCAGCCGAACAGGCTGACCTGGTTGACCTCATGCAGAACGGCGTCCCGCATGACCTCCTGTACGGTTTCGGTTTTGCCTGGAGAACCGACCCACAGCGCCCCGATCAGCAGGAGCAGCGTGACGCCGATCCAGATTGCCAGGCCCTTCTTGTGTTGCTTCATAACATCCCTTCTCTTATATCGTTTCACACCCCGCGGCCGGAGTGTCCGGGTACCTTCATTATAGCAATTACAAGGACAATGTCAAGGGCTTCCAGCCCCTGGGAGACAACATCTGTATGAGATTTGAACACAGAAAAAAAGCGGCAGGGCCCCCGGAGAGGGAGGCCCTGGATCAGTATTCAAAGGTATAGCTCTCATAGGCGTTGATGACCTGGGTGTCCTTGTAGCTGTCCAGTCTGGGGTACTCCTGTCCATAGTTCATGTGGACGTGCCCGTGGATAAAGTAGCGGGGGCGGTAGCGGTCCATCAGGCCGTTGAAGGCGTCGAAGCCCATATGGGCCGGGTCGTCGCCGTCATTCAGGTCCATGGCCGGGGCGTGGGTGAGCAGGATGTCAATCCCGCCCTGGCGGTACAGGTCCAGCCACCGGCGGCGGACCCGCCAGTCCATCTGCCGCTGGGTATACTGGTGCTCTCCGTCCGGCTTGTAGCGCACGGAGCCCCCCAGGCCCAGGATGCGGACCCCCTGGTAGGTATAAACCATGTTTTCGACACAGACGCACCCCTCCGGCGGCACCTTGGCGTACCGGTCGTCGTGGTTGCCGTGGACATAGAGTACCGGGGCGTGGGCGAAGGTGGCGATAAAGGACAGGTAGCGGGGGTCCAGATCGCCGCAGGAGAGAATCAGGTCGATTCCCTCCAGCCGGCGGGGATGGAAATTGTCCCACAACAGGGTGGACTCCTGGTCGGCCAGCGCCAAAATTTTCATCGGCTCAGCAGTCCTTTCAGCGGATTCAGATCCTGAAGGGGATTTTTGCCCTTCAGGGCGAAGGCCTGGTGGAGCTGAAGGAACCCCTCCTTCATAGCGGTCTGGGTGTAGCCTTTCACATGGTCATAGCCGAAGATGTCCAGATAGAGCAGCAGGGCGTCGCCGGTGGTCATCCGTCCGGCCAGGTCCTTGGCGCTCTTGTCCCCGTAGAGGGAGGCGAAGCGGCTGTATACGCTGTAGAACTTCCGGCGCTCATCCTCGGTCCACTTCTCCTCCGGCCCCTTGCCCACCGCCTCCTGAAGGCGGGCGAAGCGGCCCACCCCGCTGAACCACAGGTAATTTACCCCGGACAACCGGTAGAAATCCACATATTCATAATAGATGCGGCTGGCCTTGGAGTCGTTTTTGGCGGGCAGGACGCGGGTGACGCTGGCCGGGATGTTCACCGCGCCGAAATAGCGCAGGACGCTCACCCGCTTGTTGCCCTCCTCAACGTAGAAGGTGTGCATATACTCATAGACCTTGATGGGGTCGGTGATTCCCTCGTTCATGTGGGCCTTGCACAGGTTCATCCACTTGTGGGCAAACTCCGAGTCCTCCGCCATCAGGGGCAGAAAGCCGCGGGAGAAGGCCTGGCTCCGCCCGACGGTGCGGGTTCCCACAATGAGCTCCACGGGGATTTCCACCAGGCCGAGATCGACCTCGCCGCAGGTCTCCTCCTCAGACAGGATATTGTCCAGCACCGGCAGATAGGGGGAGCCGCCCCGGGATTGGCAGAGCTTGCTCTCCTTCTGTCCCATTTGACGGGCCTTGCGGTATTCCTCCAAATACATAAGGGTGATCCCTCCAATTAAAAGCGTTTTGATTGGTTTGCCGCCCCCCGCGAAGCGCGGCGGCGGTTAGCTTCGCAGTATAGCACAGGAAGGTTTTTCTTGCAAGGGAAAGCGCCCGGTTTTGCCACCATGCTCAGAAAGTTTCCCCAATCAGACAAAGAAACCGGCCCTGCCAAAACAAATTTCCACGAATTGATGGGTTATGGTCCGCACCGTCCGCAGGGTTCATAGCCGGCCAGGGTGGCCTCGAGGCGGGTCTGGAACTCCACCCGGTTGTCCTCCTGAATGGTTTTGGCGGAGGTGCAGTCTGGGAGGTGGAACTTCATGGAGGCGGAATTGCCCACATAGGTCCGCGGAGTGGGATTGCTGGTGGGGTTGGTGGCGGTGTCCGCCTCCTTTTCGGTGCGGAAGGTGACCGTTTTGCCGTCGCTGGAGGCGATGATGTGGCCCTGCATATCGGTGCGGTAGACCTCCGACCCCGCGTCCCGGTAGCGGCTGAGGACTTCCCCGGAGGGGTGGCCATATTTGTTCCCCTCGCCCACCGAGATAACGGTATACTTGGGCATGACTTCGCGGAGAAATACGTAGCTGCTGGAGGTGTCGCTGCCGTGGTGCCCCGCCTTCAGCACGGTGGCGCGGAGGTCCGCGCCGGATTCCACCAGATCCTCTTCGGCGGTACTTTCCATGTCTCCCGTAAAAAGGAAGGAGGTATCGCCGTAATCGACGCGCAGGACAATGGAGGTGTTGTTGGTGTCGCTGTACTCCTTCACCGGGCCGAGAATCTCTACCTGGGCCGAGCCCAGAGAGAAGGTGTCGCCCGGCGCGGGGACAGTCAGGGATTTTCCCTGCTCGTCCAGGTACTTCACCATGTTTTGAAAGACCTTGGTGCTGTGCTCGGTTACCGGACAGTAGGCTGTGTCCACCGTGGCGTAGTTCAGCGCGCCGGACAGGCCGCCGATGTGATCCTCATGGGCATGGGTGGCCACCATGTAATCCAGGTGCTCCCCGCCGTGGCGTTCCAGGTAGGCGTATATCAGGTCGGAGTCCTCGGCGTTGCCGCCGTCGATGAGCATGTAGTGGCCGTCGCAGATCACCAGAGCGGAGTCGGCCTGACCCACGTCGATGAAATGGACCTCAAAGCCGCTCCCCTCCGGGGGGGCCCCGGCCTGGGACGGCTGGGGCTGCCGGCTGTACAGGACGTACGCCAGCCCCAGAAAGAGCATGATGAATACAAAGGTCCACACCCAATTGGGCCGTTGCTGTCGTTTTCTTCGGCTCATAGTCGGTTCACTCCTCCAATTCTTCCGGCAGAGGCCGGCGGCGGTGCTCAGCGGGACCCCACTCCGGGAGGGGAAGCCGCTGCATCGCGCCAAAGGTCCGGGCCTTCAGGCCGGGATACCGGCCCTGGAGCTCATAGATCAGCTCCTTGATCTCCTGCCGTTTGGTATTTCCGTCGGCGGGACAGCGGTTTTCCACCACAGGCAGCTCCAGCCGCCGGGCGGTGTGGCGGATCAGGCTCTCCCCGCAGTAGAGCAGGGGACGGATCTGGGTAATTCCCGTCCGGTCCAGAAAGGTGACAGGCTGAAAGCAGGACAGCCGTCCCTCGAAGATCAGGGACAGAAAAAAGGTCTCAATGGCGTCGTCGTAGTGGTGGCCCAGAGCGATTTTGGAGATGCCCCGCTCCTGTAAAGCGGCGTGAAGCGCCCCGCGGCGCATTTTGGAGCACATGGAACAGGGGTTCTTCTCCTCGCGCAGGTCAAAGATAATGTGCTGGATCTCACTGGTTAATATGGTATAGGGGACGTCCAGCTCCCGGCACAGCGCCTGGATGGGGGAGAAGTCCAGCCCCTCGACCCCCTCGGCGTGGCCCATATCCAGGGTGAGGGCCTCCACCGTGAAAGGGACCGGGTAAAACTCCCGCAGCCGGGCCAGCGCCGCCAGCAGCATGAGTGAGTCCTTCCCTCCGGACACCCCCACCGCGATCCGGTCGCCGGGATGAATCATATCGTAGTCCTCCACGCACCGCCGGGTGAGAGAGAGTATTTTGTTCATGGAAAGCCCCCTTTCAGAACAGAGGCATTTTACCACACCCCCTCTAGTTTCGCAAGAAAAAAACAAAAATTAAACGTGAGATATTTAGAGAAAACAAAAGAGAACAAGAGGAAACGGAAGATTAAAAAGTTTTTCTTATGAAATTCAGAAAAAATCATTGACACCCGGAAACGACTGTATTATAATGCAAAACGCTCCATTTGTCCGGGTATCAGGAGCAAAATGTTTGAAAAGAACATTTTTCACATAAATGTAAAGGAAATTGGAGGTTTCACCTATGTCCACGTTCATGGCTAAAATGGGCGGCACCGAGCGGAAGTGGTATGTTGTCGACGCCGCCGGCAAGCCCTTGGGCAAGACCGCTGTCATCGCCGCCGATCTTCTGCGGGGCAAGCGTAAGCCCGAGTTCACTCCCAACGCCGACTGCGGCGACTGCGTGATCATCATCAACGCCGAGAAGGCGGTGCTCACCGGCAAGAAGCTGGATCAGAAGTACTACCGGACCCACTCCGGCTGGGTGGGCGGTCTGAAGGAGACCAAGTACCGCACCCTGATGCAGACCAAGCCTGAGCTGGCCATGCAGCTGGCGGTCAAGGGCATGATGCCCAAGAACAGCCTGTCCCGGGACGCGCTGACCCGCCTGCATATCTACCGGGGCGGCGAGCACAACCACGCCGCCCAGAAGCCCGAGCCCTGGGACGCTGAGTAAGGAGGATTTGAAACATGTATAAGAGCAAGAAGCCTTATTTCTATGGCACTGGCCGCCGGAAGTCCTCTGTGGCCCGCGTCCACCTGTTTGAGAACGGCACCGGCGCCATTACCATCAATGGCCGCGACATCGACGACTATTTCGGTCTGGATACCCTGAAGCTCATCGTCCGTCAGCCCCTGGTCACCACCGAGCAGGTTGGCAAGGTGGACGTGGTGGCCACTGTCACCGGCGGCGGTGTTACCGGTCAGGCCGGCGCGATCCGTCACGGCATTGCCCGCGCTCTGCTGCTGGCCAATGCTGAGTATCGTCCTGCCCTGAAGGCCGCTGGCTTCCTGACCCGTGACCCTCGCATGAAGGAGCGCAAGAAGTACGGCTTGAAGGCCGCCCGCCGCGCGCCTCAGTTCTCCAAGCGTTAACAAGCTTTCAAAACCCCGAAGCCCATGGTTTTGGGGTTTTCCTTATGATTTTTTGCGGAAGGTTATAATGGGGCTTGTCCCGGGAATATTATAACTGGCGGCACCGCCAAGCAGTTAAATTTTTTGAAATTTTGCATGAAATTGATTGACGGGACCGGGTTTTTATGGTAGAATTGACCAGTGCGTTGCGGTTTGTTCATGATTTGTTCATGGCGCGTTCATTTTTCTGGCATGCTTCACCGATGAATCCGAATGTGTGGAGGTGATGTCTATGAGTTTAAGCGAAAGCCAGTTTGATTCCAGTTTACAGAATGAACCCAGCCACAAGGACATCATCTCGAAGTTCCGTCGATTGGCTAAGCGGATATGCTGTCACAATTATCGATATGTGGTTGCCACAACCCGGCGGGCCTCTAATTTTTTAGAGATTGTCCGCGCCGGCTATCCTGACATTTTGTCGAAGTATATCACAGAGAACGGACTGCTGCTTCAGGCGGAGGAGATTGCCAGGTTCTATAAGATGAATGAGTGCTTTCCCAAAATTGCCATCCTGGACGATATTCTGGTCTACGGGCGGAATATGAATCTGCTCCTGACGCAGCTGTGGAGCACAGTCAGCCAATGCCTGTCTCAACTGGGCATTGACGCCGGAGAGGATGTGGAAGAGGCCTTTAACCGGAGCGTCAGTCTGTGGATTTACGCGATGAACGACGCGCCTATTCTGCTGCGGCACGAATTTCAGTGGACCATGCGCTGTCCGCAAATGCTGTCCAACAGTCAGTGGCGTTGTCTCTCCGACTCCATCGCGAAGACCATTTCGGACCGGGACGTGGCCAATACGTCTTATGTGATATCCGCCAAGCTGAAGCGGGGGACGTATCACGGTCAGCCCAACGTAATGTCCTGGGTTGTGGACGACAGCCTGCGGTACCGGGATAATCATTACCGCTATTCCTTCTATTTGTTCCGCTTATCTCCAAAAGCCGGGGTCTATCCCAGCGTGCGGAGCTATGTGAAGCAGGGTTTTCAATACTTTACACCGTATTTCTTTATGCCGGAGCTCAATGCGGGACAGGTGATCCGTGTGCTGCTGGCAATCTTTGAGGTTTCTTCCAAGCAGAACCTGAGGATGACAAACAAGTGTATCAATCTGTTGAACCGCATAAAGGAATGTCCTTCCCGGCTGATGGTATATGCGCAGTTTACCTTTTTGCTGTTGTCTCAAATCACGCTGAGCGTGTTCTTTGAGAACCTTGACTCGAAGATGGAAGCGCAGCTGATTTATGATACGGAAAAGATAAGCCGCAACTTTGAGAAGGGCATGGAACCCATTTTAAACCAGTTCTGCCGTATCCGGTGGAATGAGAAGCAGCTGATCGCGATTCTGGACTGCCTGGGATTTCCGGATAGGTCGGATATGATCGCGCCGCCGGCGGCAGTGACCGAACTGGACTATCAGTCAACGGTAAACGGCGTGGAGTGCCTGGTCTATAAACAGGCGGTGGATCATGAACGGGACGCGGCGGGACAGAAGCAGTACCGTCCCAGCGACGCTCCCAGCGAAGACCTCCATGTCAACCGGACAGGGGAGCAGGAGCTGGGCAGCTTTCTGTCCCGGGTGGAGAGTTGGGCCGGAATTCAGGGAGATATCGTGTCGATGCTCCCCGTTCTGTCCTGCCTGACACAGATGATGGATTTGGGAGATATCTCTGTGAAAGCCCGGTCCAAGCGTTGTAACGGACAGACGGTCTTTTACTCCTCGGTCCGGACAACTGAGATGTCTTTGGCCATTATGCCAAGAAAGCTGTCCAGGTATTACCGGCAGTTTTTCCTGCTGGCCCAGCTTTACTGGCGGGATCAGGATTTTCCGGACCGTGTGGAGTACTTTTTCAAAGAAATGATTTTTGGAGGCGACCCGGAAGGGAAAAACGCGACCATGATCCGCAATGCCAGATATTTTGCGCGGCTGATTTCAGAGAATCAGATGATTGTGGACTCTATGCTGAACTGGAGGGATTTGCCTGAGTTCAGGGAGCCGTGAATGTTCTGGTAGGTTGCGCCGAACAATTTTATCGCTTATAATAATAAGGCTGAAAATCAAATCAGCCTTATTATTGTTTTTGCAGGTGGAGGCCTGATCAAAAGAAAGAGAGGAACAGGCGATGGGAAAAGAAATATCCTTCTGGTGGGACGCGGAGAAACGCATCCGGGTCGCCAGGGCCGGCGAGAAGCGCTCCCTGTTTTATGAGGCGTACCGGCAGGCGCTGGCGGGAGTGGCGGAGATTGTCCGGGCCAGCGCGATGCATGAGCACAACTATACATATGATTCCTTTTTTTCCAAATCAAAGCAGGTTGCGCGGCGGGAGGGCGGCGGCAATACCGCGGGGGTTGAGGATGATCTTCGCATTGCCTGCGACAGCCAGTACCTTTATGACTACCCGAATAATATGATCGTATTTTCCGGGGAACGCGGAGCCGGAAAAAGCAGCGCGATGCTGACGTTTGTCAGCAGCCTGAAGGACAGCAAGGGATTGCTGTTTCAGGACGAGTTTCTGTCCGCAATGGTCGCGTGTGAGCTGCCAAATGTGGATGCCCCAGCGGTCAAGCGTATGCTGCAAACCTGTAGATTTTTGGATCTGGCCCCCATCGATCCCACCGTATTGGAAAAAGACGGGCAGATCCTGACGGTCATTCTGGCGCGCATGTTCCGGCTGGCGGCCAGTATCTGGGAGGAGGGTCCCGCGCCGATGGGACGGGAGTCCTCCGCGCGGCGGCTGGATGAAAAAAACCAGCTGATCCAGAAATTCTCCACCTGTTATGAGCATATTCAGGCCATCAAAAAGGGCAGTGAGCCAAAGCCGGAGTATGAGGGACTTGACACGCTGGCGGAGCTGGGCGATAGCTCCTGCCTGAAGGTGGAGCTGTATGGGCTGGTCGGGCAGCTGCTGAAGTTCTGCTGTCCGGAGGCGGGGGAATTCTCGTATCTGGTGCTCCAGATTGACGATACTGATATGAATATCAAACAGGCCTATGCGATTCTGGAGGACATACGGCGCTATCTGGTCATTCCTCGGGTGATTATCATCATGGCGGCGGATCTGAAACATTTGATGCAAGTGGTGGAGAGCAGCCTTCTCAAGGATTACAACAAGGGGCTGGGGTCCCGGCAGGAGTATGTGGAGAAAATCACGCATCAGTACATTACCAAGCTGTTTCCCCAGACGCGTCAAATCAACCTGCCCGCGCTGGGGACCTATTTTAAGGAGCATACGGAGAACATCACCATCCGCTACCGTACGCCGGAAAAGGATATTCTTCCGGACGAGAAGAAACAGGAGTTTCCCAGCCCTCAGGATCAAATTTTTCGTCTGATTTATCGAAAGACCGGTATGGTATTTCTGAAGCGGGAGCACAGACTCCACCCCATCATCCCCTGCAACATGCGGCTGCTGGCTCACTTTTTGTCCATGCTGATTCAGATGGAGGATGTGGAGGACCCGGACGCGGAGGAGCCATGCTTTTTCCTGAAGGCTCCGGACGCCGTGAATACCTATGACACCCACCGGGAGAAGCTGCGCACCCGGCTGCAAAATGTCCAGCGATTTCGGAACTATTTTCTGGACACTTGGGCAATCAACAGCTTGAGCGACCAGTCTGTGCGGGTGCTCAGAGAGCTGGAGCGGATTGATGTGGCGGACCGTATCCGCTATATTTGCGTCCAGCTGAATGAACGGGAAAAAAGCCCGCTGTGGGACCGGTACGCGGATATGGTGGCCAGGTGCCGGGACATCATTGAACACTCCTGGGATGAGGACCTGAAACGCCTGGCCTTCGCCCTTCAGACCTACTGCTCCCTGCTGGCCCATACGCTGGCCCTGGAGGATCTGATTGATTACTACGATGACTATGCCCTCCGAATGAGGAATACGCCAAAGGCGGACGGCGACACGGGACAGAGCGAAGGCTGCTCTCAGTACGATTCGGACAATACCGGCCTGGGCTGCTCGTTTTCCAGGCTGTATCTGCTGTTCGGGTCCCGCCTGTTCCCCTATCACAACGGCAGCAGGGACGAAGCTATAGTGGTCAAGCTGTCGCCTACCGGTTCCGATAAAAAAGAAAATAACCGTCAGGCGCTGAGAGTAACATGGTTCTTGGAAACCAGACCTTCATTTTCCGCGTGTTTACCCAAATTGAAGCAATGTGGCACTCTGCTTTATTCCATGGCGGCGGATTATCAGGTTTCGGGCAGTGAGAATGGAATCTGGCTGGACCTCATCAAACCGATTACAAACTGCCTGTATGTGGGAGATAAAAATGGCTGCACCCCCTTTTCCGCCGCCATTTCCGATGCGGATTCGCTGACTGTGGATAAGATCGGCTTGGACAACTGGCATAGTATGGGAAACAGCGCGTTGACCACAGTCCTGAACTGTGATGTGCAGATGAAGATGGGCGCGGCGCTGCTGGAAATAATTCGCGCTTCTGAGCCCGCGGCAGAACCAGATGGTGATTCCACAAACATAAGTTACGAAGAATGGATTAACAGTATCACGGACTTGTATACCAAAATGGCGAAATCCCTTGGCGAATTACAACCGATTGCATTTCTCAAAAAAATTGACTTCTCCGGGTGGCTGAAACCTTTGAAGGCGATGAGTGTCGAGGCGTCGGAGAATCCGGAACAATGGAAGGATATCATATCAAATTTGAGCGCTGGCGTGACCTATAAGCTGCCGCCCAAAGACGAGCCGGAAACAGAATCGGCGCCAGAGGATGGAAGTGAACATCAGGGAGAAGACAAAACCACAAACGGTCAGGCCAAGCCGGAGAGTGGCGAACAACAAACAGGGACAAGCGTTCTGGAGAAACTTACTACCATCACAGGCGAACCGGAATAACAGGAAGGGAGGCGCCGCTGGGTGGATACTCTGCAAAAAAATCTGGAGATTGTGTTTCGCGGCGTTCAGCCGGAGCTGCTGTTTCAGAGCATTGCCGGCAAACGGAGGCTGAGCGTTCGCCAGCCGGAGGTCTCTGTTTCGCGCATCAGTTCTGACGCCTACCAGGGGCTGGCCTACGCGCAGTATCCCTTCGGCTCCTATGAGGAGGTGGAGGGAGTGCGCCAGCTGCTGGGGTCAACCATGACGCCGGACCCCTCGCGCATCCCCTCCGCGCCCTCTGTGTTCTACCTTCTGGTCGAGCTGGGACGGCGGGTGTTCCGGGTATTCAATGACGCGCCGGTCTGCCGGTTTTCCCAGCTGCTGGCTTGGCAGAGCATCTATCAGAAGCTGGGACAGGATCTCTTCACTACGGCGTTTCTGGCTTGTGAGGACCTGCGCCGCGGCTACCCGCCCCGCGGCGAATTTGTCTGGGACCCGGTGCTCAAGACGGACAACGTCCAATTGAACGCGCTGCTTCGGCAGGGCATTGCGGAAAATCACTGCCATCTCGGCGGCACCTCCCAGAACTTTCCCCTGTCCTGGGCCTGCCTTATGAACTATCCCCATACGATTCGTCTGGCCACCAGGCAGATGAAGCAAAACCTTCAGGCAAATTACTCCCGGGGCACATCCGGCAACGTGTGGTCCTGGGAGCGCCGGCTGTACTGGGCCGCCTTCCTGCGGGTAAAGCTTTTTCTGCGGCTGGAGGGGTTGGGCCAGGAGGATTCACTGGATATGGACCGGGCCAGCTTCTACGCTCCGCACAGTGTAAAACAGGCTCTGGCTTATGTGCGACCCTGTTTTGGGGCAAGAGTGCCCCAGCGGGGCGGCTCCGATTTTATTCTGGATTACGCTCTGCGGAGGGTGGACTGCAAAAACGGGCTGCTGGAGAACCACAACCGTCTGCTCTCGGGGGAACGCGGCTTTCTTTACCGCGGTTTTCGGGCCTGCTTTGACGGCACCCTGAACTCCGATGAACAGGACTGGTTCTACTTATACCTCCTGCTGAAGGAAAATTTCCGGGCTGAGCTTATCCAGGTCAACCGCCAGACAGGATTTCAGAATTTTAAAAACTACCAGGATCGGAAGGACGGGATTTATGACGGCATCGCGGGATACCACGCCGAGTCCGTCCGCCTGTCCGTCAACGCGAATCAGAGCGGCCAGAACATTGTGAGCTTCGAGGCCCGGATCGCCCCCAAAGATTCCGCGGTGAAAATGTACCGGCAGGTGCTGGATTATGAGGCGCAGATCGAATATGCGCGGACGGAGGCGCCGTCCGCCGCCCGCCAGCATTTTTTCGTGTACCACTTTATCAAGGCCCCGGATTTGGGCGAGCTGCCCCGCGGCCAGTTTCTGGTACAGCCGCGCAACTACGGTATTCGGGCTTCCAGCCGGCGGAGCGCCAGAGCGCT
Organism: Oscillospiraceae bacterium; assembly: GCA_910575265.1. Classification (GTDB taxonomy): domain Bacteria; phylum Bacillota; class Clostridia; order Oscillospirales; family Oscillospiraceae; genus Lawsonibacter. The sequence goes on along the minus strand of CAJTEA010000002.1, from coordinate 149,387 downwards.
GGGGTACGCGCTTCAGCACTACCCCCGGTTCAGCGGCCTGGTTCGGGGAATCGACGCGGCGAATATCGAAATCGGCTGCCGGCCTGAGACCTTTGCCGTTGAGTTCCGCTATCTGAGAGACCTTCCGCCGCTGCGGGGGAAGGAGCGCTTTGGCGTAACGCCCGCCCGGCCCCATATTCAGGTGACCTATCACGCGGGGGAGGACTTTCTGGATATGGCCGATGGCCTCAGAGCCATCGACGAGGCGGTGCGGTTTCTTCATCTGAACCGCGGCGACCGGCTGGGTCACGCCCTGGCCCTGGGAGTGGACCCCGCGGTTCACTACGCATATAAGCAGCGCCGGTCGGTGCTGTGCAAGCAGGACCTGCTGGACAATCTGGTGTGGCTGTTTTACCGCGCCCAGGAGCTGGGCGTTTCCGTCTCCCCAAAGCTGCACGCGATGCTGAAAACACAGGCGGACCGCTATTTGTCCGAGCTGTATGGAAACTGTATGAACGGGGTGAACCTGACGCCCAGGCTGTATGAGTACTACTGCTCGATGCGGCTTCGGGGAGACGCGCCTGAGCTGTACAGCGGGAAGGAGCTCCATCCGCTGCTGAAGGACGTCTCCCACAACGCCTATTGGAAGGACGAGGGGAGAGAGCTGGAAACCTATCGAAGCTCCGACACGATTCAGGAGCTGTGCCGGCGCTATCACTTTGACGGGAAGGTCAGACAAAAGGGACGTCAGATTCAGGAATTCTCCGTCAGCGGAGAGTATATCGAGCTGATCCGCGGGGTGCAGGACAGGCTGGCGGAGGAGCTGATGGAGAAGGGGATCATGATCGAGTGCAACCCCACCTCGAACTATCTGATTGGAACCTTCCGCCGGTACGACATGCACCCTATTTTCCGGTTTAACAACGTGGGACTGACCAGGGCCGACGGCTCCTATGAACCCAGCGCGCAGCTCTCCGTTTCCATCAACACAGACGATTCCGGCGTGTTTGACACATCCCTGGAAAATGAATACGCGGTGATAGCCGCCAGCCTGGACCAGGCCCGGGAGGATGGAAACCGGAAATACACCAGCAACTCCATCTATCTCTACCTGGAAAACGTCCGAAAAATGGGGCTGGACCAGATCTTTCAGCGGCTCGAACCGGATGAGAACAGACAGAACTCCATCTGTCCAGCGGAGAGAGACGACCGGGTTTTTTACCGCGGCCGCTGTTGGCGGCTGTCGGGACGCGGGCGGCGGTAGGCGTTTCCGCGCAAATCTGAACGGCAAAGGAGGCATGGCTGCCAGACGGCTGTGCCTCTTTTGCCGGTTTTTTAAATCCAAGCAAAAAAATATACACCACCTGTAAAGAAAAGTGTTGCATTTTGCTTTACAAATGATATAATGGAGTCGTGCTGAAGGGAGTGGCTTTATGGCACAGGTTATGGTCAATTTTCGTATGGACGAAGATGTGAAAAAAAGCATGGAACAGGCCTGCCGGGAGATGGGGCTGAGTATGACAACCGCGTTTACCATTTTCGCGAAAAAAGTCGGAAAAGAGAAGCGAATTCCCTTTGAAATCGCGGCGGAGCCCCGCGGGCCGGAGGGAGACCGGTGGCAGAACCGCCGCGGGGAGGCGGAGCGGAGCTATGGAGAGGAGCGGCTCGCGCTCGCGCGGAAGCAGGAGCGGCTGGAGCTGCTGTGTGGAGGAATCCGGCGTGCCCTGACCGCCATCCACACCGCGATCCCCTCCTCGATCACCGGGCTTTCCATGGAGCGAATCCGTCTGCTCTGCGGCGACGAACTTAAGGAGAAGGCGGCGGGAATTTCCAGCGCCGTCAGAACCCTGTTCTCCGACCGGAACGCCGGGCTGCTGGAAAAAAAGGACTGGAGCGTTCTGGACGAGTATACAGAGGGCCTGTCGTCCATATCGGAGGAGCTTCTGGAGATGGAGCACACTCTGATTCCCGCCATGAAGGCGTGGCATGGGGAGGATACCGGCTGTTTTGAGGCCTATGAGGGGCGGCTTGCCGCCGTGTCCCGGAAGCTGGATGAGCTGCCCGCCGTGCTGCGGCGTTTTTTAAGCTCCACCGCCTGCGGCGGCGGCGCGCGCATGATTCGGGAGCGGCTCCGGAACGCCGCGCGGCCGGTGGAAACGGCCTATGTTCTCGCCGCGCTGGAGAGTCTGGAAAAGCAGCTCCTCCGGGATTACGACTCCCTGGAGGAGCAGACGCGGGAGCGCCTGGAGGCGGATTACGTCCAGACGCTGGAGCTTACCCTGCGGGAGCTGGCCCGGGCGGAGCGGGCGGATGGGGATGCCGACGGAAAAGCCGCCCTCTGCCTGCGGGTGATCAATGTGCTGTCTCAGGTGATTTCCGACAGCCGGCAGGTCCGGCAGGAGTGGAGCGAACGGAGCCTGGAGGCGGAGGTTGTGGCCCTGGAACGCCTTGCCGCGATGCGCGGGGACATGGCGGGCGGCATCAGGGCGGAGAAGCGGACAATCCCAGGCTGACGCGTCAGCTTGTTTATATATGGAACATACTGTGCTAGATTTGAAAGGAGGAATCCCTATGCTGGAAGCTATTCTGCCCATACTCCCTGTGATCCTGATCGTGTTCGCCATCATCTTCATTCTGCTGCTCGGTTATGTCAAGGCCCCGCCTGACCAGGCGTACATCATTTCCGGCATGAAGAAGGAGAGCAAGGTGCTCATTGGCCGGGCCGGAATCCGCGTTCCCTTCCTGGAGCGTATGGACAGGCTGTACTTAGGCCAGATGACGGTGGACATTAAGACGGAGCAGTCCGTTCCCACCAGCGACTTCATCAACGTGAATGTAGACGCTGTGGCCAAGGTCCGTATCTCCCCCCACGCGGAGGGGATTAAGCTGGCGGCCAAGAACTTTCTGAACAAGCGGCCCGATGAGATCACCCGGGACCTTCAGGATTCCCTCCAGGGCAATATGCGTGAGATCATCGGCACCCTGTCCCTAAAGGAAATCAACACCGACCGGGATTCCTTCTCCGACCAAGTGATGCAGAAGGCCAGCAAGGACATGGATAAGCTGGGAATTGAGATTTTGTCCTGCAACATCCAGAATGTCACCGATGAAAACGGCCTGATTAAGGACCTGGGCGCCGATAACACCAGTCTGATCAAGAAGAACGCAGCCATCGCGAAGGCTCAGGCCGACCGGGATATCGCCATCGCCCAGGCGGAGGCGGAGCGGGAGTCCAACGAGGCCCGGGTCCAGGCGGACACCCAGATCGCCCAGAAGCAGACCGAGCTGGAGATCAAGCGGGCCGAGCTGAAGATCTTGGCCGACGGCAAGAAGGCCGAGGCGGACGCCGCCTATGAAATCCAGAGCCAGGAGCAGCGCAAGAGCATCGAGACCGCCACCGTGAACGCGGAGATCGCCAAGACTCAGCGCCAGGCTGAGCTGAAGCAGGTGGAGGTAGAGGTGCGGAAGCAGAAGCTGGAGGCCGAGATCCGGGCCCAGGCGGACGCTGAGCGCTACCGCCAGCAGCAGGAGGCGGAGGCCGCCCTCTTCAAGCGCCAGAAGGACGCCGAGGCGGCCCGCTATGAGCAGGAGCAGAGGGCCGAGGCGGAGATGAAAATTGCCGAGTCGCAGAAATTCGCCAGAGAGCAGGAGGCGGAAGGCATCGCCGCCGTGGGCCGGGCGGAGGCGGAGGCCATCCGCGCCAAGGCCCTGGCGGAGGCTGAGGGTATTGACAAGAAGGCGGAGGCCATGAAGAAATACGGCGAGGCCGCCGTCATCGAAATGGTCATGCAGGCCCTGCCTGAGATCGCCAAAAACGTGGCCGAGCCCCTGTCCAGAGTGGACAAAATCACCATGTACGGCGAGGGCAACAGCGCCAAGCTGCTGGAAGAGATCATCACCGGAACCTCTCAGGTCAGCGAGGGCATCACCCAGAGCATGGGCATCGACATCAAGTCTCTGGTGGCCGGCATGCTGGGCGGCAGGCTGGCGGGCGGAGAGGACAGGACGATTGTGATTCAGAATCCGCCCCACGCCGATGGAGCGAAGCAAACCTCAGGCGATCCAGATGAGAAATAAAGTGACAATTCCCGGAACCGTATGGTTCCGGGAATTGTTTGCGTTTCAGCCTTGAGGGGCCAGGGCCTGATGCAGAATGGACAGAACGGCGGACAACTGATCGGTTGGAATCTGACCGGGTGCGGAGGCCTGGCCGATCATGCCGAAGGTGGCGTCGGAGCCGAAGAACTCTCCCCCCAGGCGGCTGATTACCCCGCTGCCCATGCTCATGGTGATGGCGGGCCGGTCGGCGTATCTGGCGCGCATCTCCTGGGTGGCGTCCAGGAGGGTGATCACATCGGCGGCGCTTTTGGGCATGACCGCGATCTTGGGGATGTCGGCCCCCATGTCCTGGGCCTTCCGCATACGGCGGATCAGCTCGTCCTTGGGCGGGGTTCCGTCGAAGCTGTGGTAAGAGCCCACCACCTTGCGGCCAGCGGCGTGGATGGCGTCGATATTGTTCCGTGCCACCTCATCTCCGAAGAAAATCTGCACGTCGATAATGTCGGCGTCCCCGGACCGGGCGAGGGCGGTGTTCAGCGCGGTATAGGTCTCCGGGTCGATCTCCCGGGCGCCGCCCTCCTCTTTGGTGCGGACCGTGACCAGAATGGGCTTCTCGCCCAGAATGGAGCGCAGGGACTTCAGCGTGGACAGGACCTTTTCGGTGTCAAACAAATCCTCATAGAAATCCGCCCGCCACTCCACAAAATCAAAGGTATAGTCCAGTATTTCCCGAGCTTTGTCCAGAATGCCCTGTGTGGTTTCCGCCACAATGGGGACGATGATCTTGGGCACCCCGGCCCCGATTTCCAAATTACGCAGCTTGACTGTCCGGATATTTCCCATAGCTTTGGCCTCCCTTTTATCGGTTTATAATTCATCCATTCTGGATGTGTTTTCGCAGAAATCCGCCCAGATTTTCATCGCGGCCGTCTCGGGCGTGACGCTGTTGTCCACCGCGCTGTCACTGGCGGCGGTATACAGGGGCAGGCGGAACTGGTACATCTCCCTCATGGTGCCCTTTACCGACAGCGGACGGCCGATGACCGCCAGCTGGTCCAGCGCCCGGCGGACAAAATAGACCCGCCCGGCGCGGCGCATGGCGGCCCGGTTGTCCTTCCGGAGGACCGCGCCGCCGCCGGTGGCGATGATCCGGCCGCTCTGGGCGCAGATCTCAGCCAGCACCTTGCGCTCCAGCTGGCGGAAGTAGGCCTGGCCCTCCTCCCGGAAGATCTCCGGGATGGACATACCCGCCCGGCGGCAGATCTCATCGTCCAGGTCCACGAAGGTCCGTCCGGACAGGCGGGCCAGCTCCATGCCGATGGTAGTCTTGCCGCAGCCCGGCATGCCTACCAGGACCAGGTTGAGCTGCTCCCGCTGCAGCCCGGCCAGAATCTTCTCCGTTTCGCTGTCTGGAATGGTCCGGTCGAAGAAGTGCTCCTCCGCCGCCACCGCCTGGTCCACCAGCATGGACAGACCGCCGGCCCGGCGCAGCCCCAGCTTCTCCGCCTGGAGCAGCAGGTCGGTGCGGGTGGGGTTGTAGATTACATCCATCACCGCCCCCAGACAGGGCAGGCGCTCCAGGTCGATGGGCTGGCAGTTCATCTCGGGCCACATGCCCATGGGGGTGGCGTTGACCAAGATCTCCGCGTCGTCATGGCGCTCCAGATTGCCGTAGTTGTTCTGCCCGGTGCGGGAGATGACCACCACCTCCCGGGCTCCGGCGGACCTGGTGGCCGCCTGGACCGTGAGAGAGGCCCCGCCGCTGCCCAGTACCATAACTTTCTTTCCGGCGAAGTCGATTTTTGCCCGGCGGGCCATGTACAAAAAGCCGTGGATATCGGTGTTATAGCCGTACAGCCTGCCGTCCTCCCGGCGGACCAGGGTGTTTACGCTGCCAATGTCCCGGGCGGCGGGGTCGATCACATCACAGTAGGGCATCACATCCCGCTTGTAGGGGATGGTGACGTTCAGACCGCCGATGTTGTCCTGAGCCAGAAAGGGGCCCAGCTCCTCCGGCTCCAGCTCGATCAGGCGGTAGCTGTCGCGGCCCAGGGCCTTGTGGATGGGGACGGACCAGCTGTGGCCCAGCTTCCGGCCCAGCAGGCCATAAATTTTTTCTCCCATCGGTTACACCTCCGCATAATTTCCAAGGAACTGGAACCGGGCGCAGCTGCGCTCCATCTCTTCCAGCATGGCCAGCACGCCGGGCGCCTTGACGGAGGCCTCCAGGTCCACAAAAAAGACATATTCAAAATCGCTGCCGGCCACCGGGCAGGATTCCAGCTTGGTCATATTGATGTCCATGGCCGCCAGCTTGGAGATGATCTCATACAGCGCGCCGGGACGGTTCTCAAAGGCCACTACCAGGCCGATCCGGTTGGCTCCCGCGTAGATCACCGGGTCCTTGGCGATACAGATGAAACGGGTGTAGTTGTTGTCGCTGTCCTGGATGTGGTCGTTGACGCACTCCAGGCCGTACAGGGCGGCGCAGGGGTGGGAGGAGATGGCCGCCGTATGGCGGCTGCCGCTTTTAGACACCATTTCGGCGGCGATGGCGGTGTTGGCGCAGGGGGTCGCCTTTACGTCCTTCAGCCCGCCCAGGAATTTGGAGCACTGCCCCAGGGCCTGCTCGTGGGAGTAGATTTCCCTGATGTCCTCCAGCCTGGTACCGGGCAGGGCCAGCAGCTCGTGGCGGATGCACTGCCGGGTGGTGCGCACCACGGACAGGTCGTGCTCCTGAAGCAGCTGGTACACCGCGCGGACCGAGCCGTTGGAGCTGTTCTCAATGGGCAGCACGCCGAACTGGCACAGCCCCGACTCCACAGCGGACACCACGGCGGAGAAGGTCTTTACATAGACAATGTTCCCACGGGGAAACAGCTTATCGCAGGCCGCCTGGGAGTTGGCCCCCTCCACCCCCTGACAGGCCACCATGCCTGTCTGGGGGAATACCTCGCTGTTGGAGGACAAAGCGGTCTTGACCCGCTCCGCCACCTTGGAAGGGGCGGAAATCAGTCCCGCCTGCCGGGACCGGGCCAGCTCGAAGAGGGTGGAGTACAGGTGGTAGGCGTAGCGCTCGTTTTCCCCGGCCTTTTGGGTGACCCGGGCTAAAATCTCCCGCTCCCGCCGCTTGTTCAGGATGGGCAGATGGTGCTCATTTTTGTAGGCCGCGACCTCGTCGCTTAGGGCCATGCGCTGGAGAAAAAGCTCCAGAAGCTGGTCGTCAATAACGTCAATTTTATCGCGAATTTCAGAAAGTTCCATGATTTCCCTCCAACAGTAAGTCTAACAGCACACAGGCGGTCACCGCCTCCACCACCGGGACGGCCCGGTGGGCGATGCAGGGGTCGTGACGGCCGTGAATTTGCAGGTCTGTGTTCTCCATGGCGGACAGGCTGACCGTTTTCTGCGGCTGTCCAATGGACGGCGTGGGCTTCACCGCCACCCGCAGGAGGATGGGCATCCCGTTGGTGATGCCGCCCTGAATCCCGCCGGAACAGTTGGTGGTGGTAACGATCCTCCCGCTTTCTACGGCGAAGCGGTCGTTGTTCTGGGAGCCGCACAGGCCAGCCGCGCCAAAGCCCGCGCCAAACTCCACCCCTTTCACCGCTGGGATGCCAAAGAGGACGGCGGCCAACCTGTTTTCCACCCCATCAAACATGGGGTCGCCCAGTCCGGCGGGCAGGCCGACGGCGGCACACTCGATCACACCCCCTACGCTGTCCAGGGCGTTTTTCGCCGCCAGGATTACCTCCCGCATCCGCGCCCCGGAGGCGTCGTCCAAAACTGGAAAGGGCTTCGCGGCGACCGCCTCAAACAGTTCCCTTGTGGGGTACAGGGGAAAGTGCCCGTCGCTGGCCGCGCCCACCGAATCCAGGTGCGCCCCTACATAAATCCCCCGCCGGGCCAGGATCTGCCTGGCGATGCCCCCAGCGACGCACAGGGGAGCGGTGAGACGGCCGGAGAAGTGCCCGCCTCCCCGCGTGTCGGCGTGTCCCCTCCACTTCACCCAGGCGGTGTAGTCGGCGTGGCCGGGGCGGGGCTTGTCCGCCAGCTCGGAGTAGTCCCCCGAGTGCTGGTCGCGGTTGCGGATCACGGCGCACAGGGGCGCGCCGCAGGTTCTGCCGTTCTCCAGCCCGGAGAGGAACTCCGGCACATCCGCCTCGCTCCGGGCGGTGGACAGGGGACTTTTTCCCGGCCTGCGCCGGTCCAGAAAGCGCTGAAGCTCCTCCAGGTCGATTTCCTCCCCGGCGGGCAGGCCGTCGATGTTCACGCCGATAGCTTTCCCATGGGACTGCCCAAAGACAGACACCTTTAAGATTTTTCCAAACTCAGAGGACATCAAATTCCCCTCCCAACCGTCTATATTCGTCCCAGAACGCGGGGTAAGATTTGTTCACACACTCCGCCCCGATCAGGGTAACCGGTTTTTCACACCGGGTGGCGGCAATGGCGGCCATCATGGCAATCCGGTGGTCGTTGCGGCAGTCCACCGCGGCGCCGCCCTCCAGACCGTCCCGACCCGTGATATTGAGGAAGTCCGGGCCCTCCTCCACGTCGGCCCCCAGGGCGTTGAGCGCCTGGGTGACCGAGGACAGCCGGTCGCTCTCCTTCATGCGCAGGCGGGCGGCGTTGGTCAGCTGAACAGTCCCGGAGCGGACCGCCGCCATCAGCGCCAGCGGAGGCACCAGATCAGGGATACCGGATACGTTCAGGCTGTAGTCCTGGGGACGCCCCAGCAGGACAAACAGCTTATCAATGCTTCTGTCCCCCTGTACGGAGTCATGGTTCAGGCCCTCCGTGACCAAATCGTTCCCCAAAAACTTAGCCGCCATCCAGAACGCCGCCTGGGACCAGTCGGCCTCGATAGTGATGTCCCTGGCCTGAAAACGCTGGCCTCCGGGAATGCGGAACCGCTTGTAACAGTGCTGATTCTCAACCGTCACGCCAAACTGGTTCAGCGTTTCCAGCGTCATGTCCACATAGCGTTTGGATTCCAGCGGGGAGGTCAGCACAATCCCGCTGTCCCCGTCCAGCAGGGGCAGGGCGTAGAGCAGTCCGGTGACAAACTGGCTGGACACGTTGCCGGGCAGGCGGTACTCCCCCGGCGCCAGCTCGCCTTTGACCGTGAGGACACCGTCCTTCTGTTCGTAGAAAATGCCTTTTTCGTCAAACAGGTCAAAGTAGGGCTTTTGCGGGCGCTCCATCAGGCGTCCCCGCCCGGTGAAGCGTCCTCCGCCTCGAAGGACCAACGCGACAGGAATCAGAAACCGCAGCGTAGAACCGGACTCGCCGCAGTCCAGCAGGGGTAAGTCTGTTCCCTCCGCGCTCAAGGCGGCGGTACAGCGCTGGGTGGCCTCAATATCCTGGGACATGGCCAGGTTGGAGACGGTTCCTCCTCCCGCCAGGAGCTGGGCCAGAATGGCCCGGTGGGCCATGGACTTGCTGGGGGGCGGGGTGACGGCCCCCTCCAGGGGGCCGGGGGTGACGCGAAGGTTCATTTCAGCGCCACCCCGCTTCGATCACAGAGCGCAGCTCGGTTACAGGGATGGTTTTCAGTTCACAGCGGCCGATCTTGCTGGGCACAACGATGGTGATAGAGCTCCCCGCTCGCTTCTTGTCGGATAGGGCGGCCTGGGCCAGAGCCTCGGGGGAGAATTCCGTGGAAGAGGGCAGCCCCAGCGTCTCCACGGCGCTCTCAATGCGCTCCGCTTCAATGGCCCGCTTGGACTCGCCTGTCATCCACCCCAGGTTTTCCGCCGCGCGGGTCATGATTGCCAGCCCCGCCGCCACGGCGTGGCCGTGGGGGATGGTGAAGCCGCTGCACTTCTCAATGGCGTGGCCCACGGTGTGGCCCAGGTTAAGCAACTTGCGCTCTCCCTGCTCCTTCTCGTCCCGCTCTACCACGCCGGCTTTATAGGATACGCACCGGGCGATGATTTCCTCCAGCCTAGACGCGGCCAGTCCGTGCTCCATGCTGGAAAACAGCGTCTCGTCACACAGAACTCCCGTTTTCAGCGCCTCCGCCGCTCCGTCAGCAAAGACCTCTGGAGGTAAGGTGCTCAGACAGTCGGTGTCGCACAAAACGGCGGCGGGCTGCATGAAAGCCCCGGCCAGGTTTTTGCCCGCCTTCAGGTCGATGGCCGTTTTGCCCCCCACGGAGGAGTCCACAGCGGACAGCAAAGTGGTAGGCAGCTGGACGTACTTCACCCCCCGCAGATAGAGGGCGGCGGCCAGTCCCGCCATATCCCCGGTGACGCCGCCGCCCAGGGCGGCGACGCAGTCGGCGCGGGTCAGGTGTTCTTCGGCCAGAAACTCCAGGATTTGGGACAGGGTATCGAAATTTTTGCTCCCTTCCCCGGCGGGGAAGACATAGGTGCTGACCTGGTTCCCCGCCTCCAGCAGGGAGCTCTTCACCGTTTCCAGATACAGGGGGGCCACGGTGCTGTCGGTGACCACCGCGATATGGCAGGGGCTCAGGACCTCGCTCAGGCGGGAACCGCACTCCCGCAGCAGGCCGGGGCCGATGGTCACGGTGTACTCCGGGTCGGTGTGAACCCGGATGGTCCGGATGGTGTCAGACATAATCATCGCTCCTAACATTCAGTTGCCGCCGGCGGTGGCTTTCAGCTCCCGGCCCTCCTTCAGCAGGGCGTGGAGCCGCTGGGCGTCTTTGGCCTCCAGGGCCTTCCGGTAGTCCTCCAGGTGGCCGATGAGAATACCCAGCTCTTTGGTCAGATAGTCGGCGTCGTCCAGAAACAGCTCGGTCCACATGTCCTCGTCCAGCCGGGCCACCCGGGTCATATCCCGGAAGCTCCCGGCGGAGAAGCCCCGGCGGCGCTGGGCCTCCGGCGACTTGACGTAGGCGCTGGATACAATGTGGGCCAGCTGGGAGGTGAAGGCGATAATCCGGTCGTGCTCCTCCGGCTGGGAGAAGGTGAGCTTGGCGAAGCCCACGTCCAGGAAAAAGCTCTGCAAGGTCTCCAGCAGCTTCATATCCGTCCGTTTGTCCGGGGTGAGGATCATGGAGGCCCCCACATACAGGTCGTCGGAGGAGGAGGTAAAGCCGCCCCGCTCCCGGCCGGCCATGGGGTGGCCGCCGATATAGGCGAAGCCGTGCTCTTCCGCGATGGGGGCGATCTGCTCCACCACCACCCGTTTGACGCCGCACAGGTCCACCAGAATGGCGGACTTGCCGATCTGCGCCCCGTGAGCCCGCGTCCAGTCCACCGCCGCCTGGGGGCGGATGGCCACCAGGACCAGATCACACTGGGGCAGGGTCGTCTCGTCCAGAGGACCATCAATAGCGCCGCACAGCCGGGCCAGCATCATGGTCTCCTGGTCCAGGTCGATGCCATAGACGGTGTGGCTGGTCCGGGTTTTCACACTCTTGGCCATAGAGCCCCCCATCAGGCCCAGGCCCACAATTCCTACCCTCATGCCTGCCCCTCCAGCCCGCTGACCACAGAGTGGAGCGACAGCAGCTTACGCGCCAGAGGGTCAAAGGTGTCCGGCTTCAGCGACTGGGGGCCGTCGCACAGGGCATGCTCCGGGTCGTTGTGGACCTCGATTTGTAGGCCGTCCGCCCCCGCGGCCACCGCGGCCATGGCCAGCGGCTCTACCAGCCAGTATTTTCCAGTGGCGTGGCTGGGGTCCACGATGATGGGCAGATGGGTCAGCTTGCGCAGAACGGGGATGGCCGCCAGATCCAGGGTGTTGCGGGTGTAGCTCTCAAAGGTGCGGATGCCCCGCTCACAGAGAATCACGTTCTCGTTGCCCCCCGCCATGACGTATTCGGCGCTCATCAGCCACTCCTCATAGGTGGCGGACATGCCCCGCTTGATCATCACGGGCTTATCCTGATGGCCCACCGCCTTGAGCAGATCGAAGTTCTGCATGTTTCGGGCGCCGATCTGAATGACGTCCACATCCTTGAACAGGGGCAGCTGGGTGATGTCCATCAGCTCGGTGACAATGGGCAGGCCGGTTTCCGCCCGGGCGGCCTTGAGATACTCCAGGCCGGTTTCCCCCAGGCCCTGGAAGGCGTAAGGGGAGGTACGGGGCTTGAAGGCGCCTCCCCGGAGCATGGTGGCGCCGCTGGCCTTCACCGCCCTGGCGATGGCCACCACCTGTTCCTCGCTCTCCACCGAGCAGGGGCCGGCCATGATGGTCAGGCTCCCGCCGCCGATCCAGGTGTCCCGCACCGGAATCACCGTATCCTCGGGGTGGAACTTCCGGTTGGCGTTCTTATAAGGCTCCTGGACCCGCTTCACATCCTCCACGATGTCCAGAGCGGCGATCAGGTCGATGTCCAGCTTGGAGGTGTCGCCCACCAGGCCCAGGATGGTGTTGGCCTCGCCAATGCTGGTGTGGATGGCGATCCCCTTCTCCTGGAGCCAGTTGACCAGACTCTCCAGCTGCTCCGGGTTGTGGTCGCGCTTTAATATAACGATCATAACAGTCTCCTCCTAAACATAAAACGCATGCAAAAAACCGCGGCCGGTCCGGCCGCGGTTTCGTCACGCGAACTGGTTTTGAGAAAACCAGGTCTACCTCTCCGCACATTCAGCCAAACCGAAATAAGCCTTGCCCACAAAGTAGGTAAAGCTAAAATAGCGGTATTCAAAGCTGAGGCCGCGGTTGGTGCTGGTCATGGCCTGATTCCTCGTTTCCTCAAAGACTATACACAGGATACCACTTCACCGGAGAAAAGTGAATGGTCAGATTATATAAAATTATATCAATTTTTTCTCACTTTTTTGTCGGTTCCGGGTGCCGGCCCTCGGTGGACAGATAGGCGGGGCCGTTGCTCCGCGCTTTGGCGAAGGCCCTTGGGCGGACCACCACCAGCAGGAACAGAAGATGAAACAGCGCGGTGATGGACCAGGAGACGGGGTAGGACAGATACAGGGAGGAGGGCGTGTGATAGACGGGGAAGATTACCGCTACCCACAGCAGCCGCAGGCCGCAGGCGCCTACGATGGAGGTAATCATGGGGATTACTGAGCTGCCCAGTCCCCGCAGCACGCCTACCAGAGCGTCCATAATGCCGCAGATAAAGTAGGGGCAGCAGATAAACATCATCCGCGCCAGGGCCTGTTCAATCACCTCGGGCTCTCCCGGGGCGTAGATGCCGGCCAGCTGCCGGCCGAAGAGATAGGCCAGATTGCCAAAGGCAATGCCGAACAGGGTCGCGAAGCCCACGCACTGGCGGGCTACCTTGTCCACGCGGCCGCACTGACCGGAGCCGTAGTTTTGCCCCACAAAGGTGATAGCGGCCTGATGAAAGGCATTCATAGAGACATAGACAAATGTTTCGATGTTCGAGCCGGCGGCGGAGCCGGCCACCAGCACGGCGTCGTCAAAGGAGTTGAGGGAAGACTGGATCACCACATTGGACAGGGAAAACACCATGCCCTGAAACCCGGCGGGCAGGCCTACCTGAAGGATTTGCCGGACGACCCGCCACCGCAGCCCCAGCTGCCTCAGATTCAGATGGAGCGGGCCAGTTTCCCGCGTCAGGCACCGCATCACCAGGGCGGCGGAGATGTACTGGGCGATGATGGTGGCCAGGGCCACGCCGGTCACGTCCATACGCAGGGCGATGACAAAGAACAGATTGAGCAGTACGTTGACCACCCCGGCAAAGGTAAGGTAATACAGCGACCGCTGGGTGTCTCCCTGGGCCCGGAGGATGGCCGCGCCGAAGTTGTACACCAGATTGGCGGGCATGCCCAGAAAATAGACGCGCAGGTACACGGTGGCCAGGTCGATGACATCGGTGGGGGAGGACATCCACTCCAGCAGCTGCCGGACCATCACCGCGCCGAAAACCATCATGGCCACACCGCTGGCCAGGGCCAGAGTCAGGGCGGTGTGGACGCTGCGGCTTACGTTGTCGTGCCGCCCCGCTCCCAGGTCCCGGGCTACCACCACATTGGTGCCCACCGACAGGCCCACGAACAGGTTGATCGTCAGATTGATGAGGGAGGTGTTGGACCCTACGGCGGCCAGGGCCTCCTTGCCGGCGAACCGGCCCACCACCACCACGTCCGCCGCGTTGAACAGCAGCTGGAGCAGGCTGGAGGCCATCAGCGGCAGAGCAAACAGCAGAATCTTGTCCGCCAGCGACCCGCTACACATGTCAATGCTGTGATTCTTTTTCATATGATACGCTTCCTCTCAAAACCATACGCCCCTCAAGACACCCGGCCGGGCGCGTTGAAGAGCGTTTTGTCAGACAAGCAAACCTGAGAAAAGCAGAAACGCCTGGTGCCGTAGGCGTTCAAGCCTACGGCACCGAAAGCGTTCTGCATATTTGGTCCGAGTGACTGGATTCGAACCAGCGGCCTCTTGAACCCCATTCAAGCGCGATACCAAACTTCGCCACACCCGGGAATTAACCAGTGCTGTTCACCAGACAGCTTATGTATGATACCACGCCGGAGGGAAAAAAGCAATACCTTTTTTGAAAAAATTTTATTTTATACCGGGGATTTTTTGGCGGGGAAACGCGCGGCTTCAGCGGGGGCGGCCGGGATGGATCTGTGCGTTTTTCCCTTGTATTTTTCCGCTGACTGCACTATAATGGAGCCAGCGGAACCGATGAAAAATTTTACATAAAGGAGAGCGTTATGACAGCCAGTGAAAAAAAGCAGCTGATGGCTGCGGCCTGCAAGGTACGTATGGGGGTCATTGAGGGCACCCATGGGGCCAAGGCGGGGCATCCGGGCGGAAGCCTGTCCGCCGCTGATCTGTTCGCCTATCTCTACTTCAAGGAGATGAACATTGACCCAAAGAACCCCAAATGGGAGGAGCGGGACCGGTTTGTCCTGTCCAAGGGACACACGGCCCCCGGGCTGTACGCCGCCCTGGCTAACCGGGGATTTTTCCCGGTGGAGGACCTGCCCACCCTGCGGCACATCGACAGCTACCTCCAGGGCCACCCCAACATGAATACCGTTCCCGGTGTGGACATGTCCACCGGCTCTCTGGGACAGGGCATTTCCGCCGCCGCTGGCATGGCTCTGGCCGCTAAGCACCAGGGAAAGGGCTGCCGGGTGTACGCCCTGCTGGGCGACGGCGAGATTCAGGAGGGCCAGGTGTGGGAGGCCTTCATGCTGGCCCACCACTACAAGCTGGACAACCTCTGCGCTGTGATTGACAACAACGGCCTGCAAATTGACGGCAGAATTGACGATGTGATGAGTCCCTACCCCATTGTGGACAAGCTGCGGGCCTTCGGCTGGTCGGTGGCGGAGATCGACGGCCATGACTTTGAGCGGATGGAGGCGGCCTTTGCCAAAGCGAGAGAGACAAAAGGCGTTCCCACAGCCATCGTGATGAAGACCACCAAGGGCAAGGGTGTCAGCTACATGGAGGGCCAGGCCGGCTGGCACGGCAAGGCCCCCAACGACGAGGAGTATGAGAAAGCCATGGCTGAGCTGAGAGCCCAGCTGGCGGAAGTGGAGGGGATGTAACATGGCGGACGTGAAAAAAATTGCCACCCGGGACAGCTACGGCGCGGCCCTGGCCGCTCTGGGCGCGGAGCATGAGGACCTGATCGTGTTTGACGCCGACTTGGCGGGCGCCACCAAAACCGGCGCCTTTAAGAAGGTGTTCCCCAACCGGCACTTTAACTGCGGCATCGCCGAGGGCAACATGATCGCCGTGGCCGCTGGAGCCGCCGCCATGGGGCTGGTGCCCTTCGCCTCCTCCTTTGCCATGTTCGCCGCCGGCCGGGCCTTTGAGCAGGTGCGCAACTCCATCGGCTATCCCCATCTCAATGTGAAGATCGGCGCCACCCACGGCGGCATCTCTGTGGGTGAGGACGGGGCTTCCCACCAGTGCTGTGAGGATTTTGCCCTGATGCGCTCCATCCCCGGCATGGTGGTCATGTCCCCCTCCGACGATGTGGAGGCCAGGGCCGCCGTCAGGGCCGCCTATGAGCACAAAGGCCCTGTCTATCTGCGCTTCGGCCGGCTGGCCGTCCCCGTATTCCATGACGAGGCGGCCTTCAAATTCGAGATCGGCAAGGGCGAGGTCCTCCAGGACGGGTCCGACGTGGCCATTATCGCCAACGGCCTGCTGGTCAACGAGGCCATTGAGGCGGGCAGGACCCTGAAGGAGGCTGGCATCTCCGCCCGGGTCATCAACCTGTGCACCATCAAGCCCCTGGACGAGGCGCTGGTTCTCAAGGCCGCCCAGGAGTGCGGCAGGGTGATTACCTGCGAGGAGCACTCGGTCATCGGCGGCCTGGGCGAGGCGGTGTGCGCCCTGCTCAGCGAAAAGTGCCCCACCCCGGTGCGCCGCGTCGGTGTCAACGACGAGTTCGGCCACTCCGGTCCCGCCGCCGCCCTGCTCAAGCAGTTCGGCCTGTCCGCGGAGCACATCGTGGAAACCGCTAAGGACTTCTGCGGGAAATAAAAACGATGCAAATACCCCGCCTGTCAGAAAGATGGGCGGGGATATTTTTGTGTCCTATTTGATTTCCTGTTCCAGACTGTCAAAAATCGGCGAGGAGAAAAACTCTCCCAGAGTGATATCCAGACCATCACAAAGTTTTTTGATGGTGATAATAGATACATCCCTTCGCCTGTTATCCAGCATACTGTAGACTGTTGATGGCGTAACACCGGATAATGTGGCAAGTTCATTCGCTTTGAGTCCGCGCGTTTCACACAAATCCAGAAAACGATTCGCAACAGCGTCTTTCACTGACAAATTGACCACCTCAAACACATACTATTCGTATTTCCGCATCGGCGTATACGCACTTGCGTAATACAAAAAACTATGGTATACTGTTCTGTAAAGGTGACTGAGATGAAAAAAATTACTATTAATTTGGAAGATACTGTGTATCAGTTCTATCAAAAAGTGGGAGAGCATGCGGGTGGGCTTTCAGCAGAACAGGTTGCTACGGACGCTTTGTTCAAATTGGCTGGAGAACTTTCGCTTAATGCGCTCTACAAGAAGGAAACACAGGGATAGGAAAAGCAGGCCGTCTTTGAGATGGCCTGCTTTTTTGAGAAAAATGCGGTTTTATGCCCTCAGCAGAATGGGCTGGAGCTGATACCCGTTCAGCGCCGCCTGGGCGGCGTCGGCCACCTGGGAGAAGTCGGCCACCAGGGAGGTGGGCTTCTGTTTAAAATCGTCCTGCCCGAAGGGGACGAAGTAGATGTATTTTCGGGGCAGCAGCGCGCCGATGCTGGCGGCGGAGGCGGCCAGTCCGTCGTTGGTAGAGGGGGCGATCAGCAGTGGGCGGCAGTTGCGCAGGTGGGCCTTCGCCGCCATGGTGACGCTGGTGTCCGTCACTCCGGCGGCCAGCTTTCCCAGTGTGTTTCCGGTGCAGGGGGCGATAATCAGCAGATCCAGCAGCTTTTTCGGCCCGATGGGTTCCGCCGCCTTCACGGTGGAAATCACCCGGCGGTCGCAGATGCGTTCCATCTCCCGCATCAGGTCGTGGGCTGTTCCAAACCGGGTGTCCGTATTCGCCACAACCTCAGAGACGATGGGCACCACCCGCTCAAACCGGGCCTTGACCTGTTCCAGCGCCTCCATGGCCTTGGCGTGTGTACAGAAGGACCCGCACACGGCGAATCCCACAGTTTTGTCTTTCAAAAGAATCTCCCTTTCTGTCAGCGATAACGCGCGAGCGGCCGCGGACCGCCCCGGCGTTAATATCCAATTTCCCGCAGCATATTGTAGATAGTATTCCGAATGGCCGCTCCCGCGGTGACCGGCGCCACCTTGCCGGGAAGGGCCAGCGCCCAGATAACGGTGAGGCCCAGCTCGCCGGCCGCGCCCAGATCCACGCCGCCGGGCTTGGAGGCCAGATCCAGAATAAGGCAGTCGGGCTTGACGTCCTCCAGCTCCTCCCGCCCCAGCACCCGGGCGGGGACGGTGTTGACAATCAGGTCGTAGCCGCACAGCCAGCCCTTCAGCTGGGCCAGGTGCTCACCGGCGAAGCCCATGGCCTGGGCCCAGGCCAGCTGGTCATATTTTCGGGCGGCCACGCTCACCTTCGCTCCCAGGGCCTGGAAACGCTGAGCGGTGAGCCGTCCCACCCGGCCAAAGCCGATCAGCAGGACCCTGGACCCGTGGATGGTAACAGGCATATGCTCCATAGCCAGCTGGACAGCGCCCTCCGCCGTGGGAACAGCGTTGGCGATGGCCAGTTCCTCCCGGGCGAAGTAGTCGTGGATGGTAAGCTCCCGTTCCCGGGCCAGCTCCCTGGTTTCCGGGTCCAGACGGCCGCCGCAGAGAAACTGGCTGGGGGAGAGCTGATCCAGAATCGGGGCGAGGGGATACTCTGACAGAGCGAGCGGGGCGTTGAGCAGCCCGCCGCCTGTGGAGACAGTGAGGGGCAGAATGACACAGTCCGCTCTGCCGACGCGCCGCGGGGAGTGTTCCACGGTGAGACCGGGGACCGGTTCCTGGGGCGTCCCCAGGGCGTAGGTGTGGACGGTGTGGCCGTCCTCGGCCAGCAGCTGGGCCAGTCTGGCCTGCCGCGGGTCGCCGCCCACCACCCAGATGTTCAGTTCATGCTTCATAGGACAATACCTCCAGAACCGCCCGGAGGGCGGTGGGTTTCTACTCCCATTGTATGGGGAGCGCGGGGAGGTGGTGCAATGAAAAGAGCCGGGACGAAACGTCCCGGCCCGCGCCTGACAAAAAAATACTCCCGTCTGCGGACGCAAACGGGGGCTGTTGGTGTTATCACTTGGCCAGTGCAACCAGATTGCTGGCTCCGAGGCGATCGGCTCCGGCCTCCAGCATGGCCTGGGCCTGCTCAAAGGTGCGGATGCCGCCCGCGGCTTTGATGCGCGTATCGGGGCTGATGTACTCCCGGAAAAGCTTGACGTCCTCCACGGAAGCTCCGCCCGAGGCGGTGCCGGTGGAGGTCTTGATGAAGTCCGCCCCGGACATGGCCACCACCCGGCACAGGGCGATTTTCTCCTCCCGGGTGAAGTTACAGGCCTCAATGATGACCTTCAGAATCCGGCCCTTGCAGGACTCCTTCACCGCCCGGATCTCCGCCAGAACTCCTTCCCAGTCGCCAGACCGGGCCAGACCCTGGTTGATGACCATGTCGATCTCGTCCGCGCCGTCGCGGATGACATCCTCCGTCTCAAAGACCTTGACCTCGGGGGTGGAATAGCCGAAGGGGAAGCCGACGACGGTGGTGATCTTCAGCGTGTTACCTACATATTCGTTGGCCCGCTTCACATAGCGGGGGGGAATGCACACGCTGGCAGTGCCGAACTGCCTGCCTTCGTCACAGACGGCCTTCACCTGTTCCCAGGTGGCCGTAGGGGAGAGGAGTGTGTGATCCACCCGGCTTAAAATTTCCTTCTGATCCATGATTCCAGTCCTTTCCCTGCCGGTTTCCCGGCGGTTTTGTGATTTGCCGTATTATTTTACTATCCTCTCCCGCCATTGTCCAGACCAAAACAGATAAAAAATCAGGCTGTCAAAAAGTACCTTTTGGTCTTTTCGACAGCCTGTTCTTGGATTACAGCGCGGCTTTCAGCGCGTCAACCCGGTCGGTTTTCTCCCAGGCCACGCCCAGGTCCTCCCGGCCGAAGTGGCCGTAGGCGGCCAGCGGACGGTAGATGGGTTTGCGCAGGTCCAGGTCCCGGATGATGGCGGCGGGGCGCAGGTCAAAGACCTTCTCCACCGCCTCCTCCAGCCTGGCGTCGGCCACCGCGCCGGTGCCGAAGGTGTCCACTCGGACGGAGACCGGCCGGGCTACGCCGATGGCGTAGGCCAGCTGGACCTGGCAGCGGGAGGCCAGGCCGGCGGCCACCACATTCTTGGCTACCCAGCGGGCGGCGTAGGCGGCGGAGCGATCCACCTTGGTGGGGTCCTTGCCGGAGAACGCGCCGCCGCCGTGGGGGGCGGAGCCGCCGTATGTATCCACGATGATCTTCCGCCCGGTGAGGCCGGAGTCGCCCTGGGGGCCGCCGATGACGAAGCGTCCGGTGGGGTTGACATAAATCTTAGTGTTATCGTCCAGCAGACTGGCGGGGATAATGGGTTTGATGACCAGCTCGATCATGTCCTTGCGGATCTGGTCCAGCTCCACGTCGGCGCTGTGCTGGGTGGACACCACCACCGCGTCCACCCGGACCGGCTTGTTGTCCTCGTCATACTCCACGGTGACCTGGGTCTTGCCGTCGGGGCGCAGGTAGTCCACCTTGCCCTCCTTGCGGATTCTGGTCAGCCGCATGGCCAGCTTCTGGGCCAGGGAGATGGGCAGGGGCATCAGCTCCGGGGTTTCGTCGCAGGCGTAGCCGAACATCATGCCCTGGTCGCCGGCGCCGTTGTCCAGGCCGTCGTCCTGGGCGCCCTCCTTGGCCTCCAGGCACTTGTCCACGCCCATGGCGATGTCGCCGGACTGCTCGTCGATGGAGGTAATCACCGCGCAGGTGTTGCAGTCAAAGCCGTACTTGGCCCGGTCATAGCCGATCTCCCGCACCACCTGACGGGCCACCTTGGGGATGTCCACATAGCAGGAGGTGGTAATCTCGCCCATCACGTGGATCAGGCCGGTGGTGACCGTGGTCTCACAGGCCACCCGGGCCTGGGGGTCCTGGGCGAAGATGGCGTCCAGTACGCCGTCGGAGATCTGGTCGCAGATTTTATCGGGATGCCCCTCTGTAACCGATTCGGATGTAAAAAGCCGCTTTGCCATAATTGTTTTTCTCCTTTCTTTTTTGGGGGTGAAAAAACGCCCCGCCGGACGGCGGAGCGCTTGTGATTGGTTACACCCTCATCTTTCGATAGACTACCGCCGGATTTAGCACCTTGCGCGCGCAGCTTCGCGCTGGGTTCGCAGGTTGCCGGGCTTCATCGGGCCGTTCCCTCCACCACTCTTGATAAGGCTATTCAATTGTCAGGGATAATTATAGAACGGGGCGCGCCCTTTGTCAAGCGGTTCCTCCTGTTTTTTTCGCCGCTTCCAAATCCTGGCGCGCGAACACATACCAGAAGGTGACCACTCCGATCCAGCCCAGGCCGGTGGCCAGCGCAACGGCGGGCAGGCCCATCATGGGGGCCAGCAGGAGGGACAGCGCCGCCCGCAGGGAGATGTGCCCTGTGGCCCCGATCACCGGGAGGTTGACCCTCCCCCGGCCCCGGAAATAGCCGGCCAGACCGCTGCCCAGGAAGTTGAACAGGTAGAAGCAGGCCACCAGCCGCAGATAGCCCATGGCGGGCTCCAGGCTGGCGGGGCTGCCGGCGGGCAGGACCAGCTGGAGGAAGGGCTCCGCGCCCAAAAGCATCACCAGAGACATGAACAGTCCCAATCCGGCCAGCAGCCGCTGTCCAGTGTGGAAGCCATCCCGGACCCGACCGGTTTCTCCCGCGCCGGTGTTTTGCCCGATGAACACCGCCGCCGCCGCCGCGCCGCTGTCCCCGAAGGAGTTGGCGAAGCCCTCCACCCGGGTGGCGGCGGTGAAGGCGATGATGGCCTCCTCTCCCAGGGAGTTCACCGTTCCCTGGACCAGCAGCTTGCCGATGTACAGGCTGCACATGTGCAGCGCGGCGACAAAGCTGAACCGGGCGGTACGGCGGAGCAGGGGGGCGTCCATCACCATGTCCGCCCGACGGAACATCAGTTCCGGGAAGCGGAGGCGGAGGTAGGCCGCGCACAGCCCCGCCGCCAGCGCCTGGGCCAGTACGGTAGCCAGCGCCGCCCCCCGCGCCCCCATGGAGGGCACCAGGGCCAGGTCCAGCCCCAAGTTGCCTCCCATGGACAGGGCCAGGAAGAACAGGGCCGCCCGGGTGTTGCCCACCGCCCGGAGCACACCGGACACCAGGTGGTAGGCGAAAGCGGCGGGGAAACCCAGGAAGATGATTTGCAGATAGTCCGCGGTGTAGCCCGCCACGTTATCCGGGGTCCGGAGCAGGGCCAGCAGCGGGGAGAGCGCCAGCAGGCCCAGCGCCGTGAGCGCCAGGGACGCCCCCGCACCGAACACCCCGGACAGGTAGAAGTCCCGGCGGAAGGTCGGGCCGTCCTCCGCTCCGTAAAACTGGGACAGGAGAGTTTCCACCCCGTCACAGCCGCCGCTGATGAGGAACAGGAACAGGTTCATCACCGACCCGGCCACCCCCACCGCCCCAAAGGCGGCGTCCCCAACGAAGCGGCCCACGATCACCGCGTCCACCGTATTATACAGCTGCTGGAGGATGTTTCCCGCCAGCATCGGGACGGATAACGCCGCCAGCTGATGGCTGATGGTTCCATGGGTGAGCGGTGCGCGACTCATAGTGTGTGCTCCTTTCATCCCCCGGGGGGGGGATCGGTTCTGAGCACAGTATAGCAAACCGGATATCCCTTGTAAAATGCCGTTTTCTACGCTATAATATAATCAACTGATTATATTTAGAGGGTGACACGATGACCCATCAGGAAATTGAGGTTTTTCTGGCCGTGGCCAAATTGGGCGGTGTTTCGGCGGCGGCGCGGGCGCTGTATATTACTCAGCCGGCGGTGAGCCGGCACCTGCGGGCGCTGGAGGAGGAGCTGGGCTGCGCTCTGGTCAGCCGGGGCCGGGGCCAGCGGCAGACGGAGCTCACCGATCAGGGGCGGGATTTTGTCCAGGTGGCGGAAAAGTGGCGGCTGTTGTGGCGAGAGGCCCGGGAGGTGGCCGGACAGGACTGGAGGAAGAAGCTGCGGGTGGCCTCGGTGGGCAGTCTGGTGTCCTATCTGCTGCCGCCGGTACTCCGGGATTTCCTGGAGGAGGAGCCGGACCGGGCGCTCACCTTCCACAACTACCACTCCCGGGAGGCCTATGACTACATCGCCCAGGGTCTGGCGGACATCGCGCTGATCTCCGACCACATGTACCACCCCCAGGTGGAGACGGTTCCCGCCTTCCGTTCAACGATGATGCTGCTCACCGGGCCGGGGCTGGACTGGCCGGAGACAGTCCAGCCCTCCCAGCTGGATCCGTCCCGGGAGCTGCGCCTGCCCTGGAACCCAGAATACGACCTTTGGCACTCCTTCTGGTTCAGCACGGCCTCGCCGCCCCGGGCGGTGTTGGACCAGATGTCCCTGCTGGAGGAGTTCTTCGGCTGGCGGGACAGCTGGTGGGACAGCTGGGCGGTGGCTCCGGCGGTGGTGGCGGTCCCCCTGAGCCGAAAGCTGGGGCTGACGGTTCGCCGGCTGGAAAACGGCCCCCCGGATGAAATCATCTACTATCTGCTGGGCCCCCGGCGGAAGGAGGAGCTCACCCAGGCCTTTCTCGCCTGCCTGGACCGGGAGCTGGAAAAACGGCCGGAGGTGGAATCCCTGCTTGCGAAAAACGGTCAAACGTAGTATGATGGACGAGGACAAAATCTCGCCCAACCGGGCGAAAGGAGAGATTCACAATGTGGTTTGATCAAGCGGTAATCTATCAAATTTACCCCCTCGGCCTGTGCGGCGCGCCGGCGGAAAACGACGGGGTAGTGGCTCCCCGCATCCTGCGTCTGCTGGATTGGGTGGAGCATATCAAAAAGACCGGGGCGGACACGGTCCTGCTCAACCCGGTGTTCGACAGCGACCGCCACGGCTACGACACCCGGGACTACTACCATCTGGATCCCCGCCTGGGCACTGACGGCGACCTGGCCGCGGTCTGTCAGGCCTTTCACGACGCCGGGCTGCGGGTGATGCTGGACGGCGTGTTCAACCATGTGGGCCGGGGCTTCTGGGCCTTCAAGGATGTGCGGGAGAAGAAGTGGGACAGTCCCTACAAGGACTGGTTCAACCTGAACTTCGACGGCAATACCGAGTACGGCGACGGCTTCTGGTATGAGGGCTGGGAGGGCCACAACGAGCTGGTCAAGCTGAATCTGTTCAACCCGGCGGTGGTCCAGCACCAGTTCGACGCCATCCGCTCCTGGGTGGAGCGCTTTGGCATTGACGGCCTGCGGCTGGATGTGGCCTACTGTCTGGCTCCCGAGTACCTGAAGCGGCTGCGGAGCTTTGCCAACAGCGTCAAGCCCGATTTCGCGCTGATGGGTGAGACCCTCCACGGCGATTACAACCGCTGGATGGCCGATGACATGTGCCACTCCGTCACCAACTACGAGTGCTACAAGGGGCTGTGGTCGGCGTTCAACTCCATGAACATGTTCGAGATCGGCCACTCCCTGGCCCGGCAGTTCGGCCCGGAGCAGTGGACGTTGTACAAGGGAAAGCACCTGCTCTCCTTTCTGGACAACCACGATGTGGACCGGATCGCCTCCAAGCTCACCAACCCGGACCATCTGCGCCCCGCCTGGGCCATGGCCTTCGGCATGCCGGGGGTGCCCTCCATCTACTACGGCAGCGAGTGGGGGATTCAGGGGAGCAAGAGCCGCGGCAGCGACGCGGAGCTGCGCCCCGCCCTGGAGAAGCCGGAGTGGAACGACCTGACCGCCTGGATCGCCCGACTGGCCGAGGCCAAGAAGAACAGCCGCGCCCTGTGTTATGGGGCCTACCGCAACGTGGTCCTCACCAACAGACAGATCATCTTTGAGCGCTCCTGCGACGGCGAGCGGGTGCTGGTGGCGATCAACGCCGAGGGCGTCCCCTACACCGCCCACTTTGACGCCGGCTGCGGTCGGGCGGAAGATCTGATTTCCGGGGAGGACCACGACTTCGGCGGCGGCAGCGAGCTGCCCCCCTACAGCGCCTTCTTCTGGAAGTGCGAGCGCTGATAAATACAATAAGCAAGAGCCGCCCCGCCGGGCGGCTCTTGTGTGTGATATTATGGTTCCCCATACAGCAGCTCGAAGCTCTCGTAGTGGTCCTCGGTGTAGTAGATCAGGCCGTCGTTGGAAAAGATGATGCGTTTGGCTCCCCGGGAGTTCTCTCCTACGGTGTCGATATCGCACTCGGTGTAGGTCCGGCCCTGTTCCTTGGGGAGCAGAGCCTCGTAGTTGCCGAAGTAGCCGCCGCCGATGGCGGTGCCCTCTCCAGTCCAGCGCTCCACATTGCCGCCGGTCCAGCCGGCGTCCTCGGCCTCTTTTTTCGTGACGTAGTTGTCCGGCAGCTCGCCGTACAGATGGATGTACAGGGCCACCTCCTTCTTGGAATCATACCAGCCGTCCTCGTCGATTGAACCGTTGCCTTCGCCGCTCTTGCCGCCGCTTTGGTCGGCGTTGGAAGGAGCCTGATTCTCCTCGGAACCGCCGCCATCCGGAACCACGGCCCAGATGGTGTCGTTGGACGCTTCCGGTACAAAGCTGTCCCCCGGGCTTTCCCCGCAGGCGGTGAGCGTCAGCAGGGCCAACAGAGACAGCAGAAGGCTGGGAATCCGTCGTTTCATCTTAAATCACTCCTGTTTCATCCGTTTAAAGTCTAAATAGTTCTCCAGAATCAGGGACGCGGCCACAGAATCCACAATTTTTTTCCGCTTCCGGCCGTCTTTGCCCTGGTTGAGCAGAATCTGGTGGGCGTCGATGGTGGTGCGGCGCTCGTCCCAGAGGATCACCCGCGTGCCGGTGACCTCCTCCAGCGCCGCGGCCAGCTCCCGGTAGAGGTCCGCCTTTTTCCCGTCGGTGCCGTCCATATTTTTGGGAAAGCCCAGCACCACCTCGTCCGGGCGGTGCTCTTCGATCAACCGGGCCAGCTTGTCCACCACAACCTCCTGCCGCCAGCTGTTGATGGTGGTGGTGGTCCCGGTGAGAAAGCCGGTGGGATCGGAAATGGCCACCCCGGTGTGGGCGTCGCCGTAGTCGATTGCCATTACGCGCATGGTATCGCTCCTCTCTTCTGGCCCATTATACCGGAAAGTTCGCCAAAGGGCAACCCTTGACTTCCGGACTCTTAGCCCTCATAATAGGAACAAAGGGGATGATCTGTATGGAATTTTACGCCACCCTGGGGGAGCCCTGTGCCCGGCGGGACATTTTGGACCAGATGTTCCAAGCGGGCATGACGGGCATCCGGGTAAACCTGTCCCACACCAGTCTGACCCAGTGCGCCCCGCTGCTTCAGGAACTGTACTGGCCCTCCGCCCGTGGGGCGGGGCGGGGGAACGCCCACCTGATTCTGGACCTTCAGGGGCCGGAGCTGCGGGTGGGTGACCTGCCCCGGCCCATCCTGCTGCGGGAGGGGGACGAGGTGCTGCTGGGAGACGGCGGCATCCCGGTGCCGCCCAGCATCCTCCAGAGCGCCCGGCGGGGCCAGGAGATTTCCATTGACGACGGCGCGCTGCTCCTTCAGGTCAAGCGCTCCAGCCCTTCCGTGCTGCTGTGCCAGGTGGTCCGGGGCGGGCCGCTGCGGAGCAAAAAAAGCCTGTCCCTCCTGGGCATGGAGGTGGACACCCCCACTCTCACACCCGCCGACCTGGAAAACCTGAACCAGGCGGGGCAGTGCGGCGCGACCCATATTTTGCAGCCCTTCGTCCGGGGCCGCCGGGACATTGAGATCCTGCGGGACACCCTGGACAGCCTGGGGCTGGGCGGGGTCCGGATTATGGCAAAAATCGAGGAGGAGCAGGGGCTGGAGCACCTGGATGAGATCATCCGGACGGCGGATCAGGTCTGCGTCGCCCGGGGCGACCTGGGCAACACTATGCCCCTGTGGAAGCTGCCAGCCATCCAAAAGGACATCGCCCGGCGGTGCCGGGCGGCGGGAACGCCCTTCTGCCTGGTGACCCAGCTGCTGTGGTCCATGGAGCGGCGCCCTGTTCCCACCCGGGCGGAGGTGAGTGACATCTACAACGGGGTTCTGGACGGCGCCTCCTCCCTGATGCTCACCGGGGAGACGGCGGCGGGCCGCTGGCCTGTCCATGCTATGGGCTATCTGGTGAAAACAGCCCAAGAGGCCGTAAAGGCGATGTGAAGGAGGACCGCCGTCCAAACGGACGGCGGTCCTGATACATTTGGTTACGCTTTTCCCGTCTTGCTCTCGGTCTTGGCGGCGGCTTCAGCGGGCGCCGCGGGGGACTCAATCCCCTTGGCGGCGTTCACCGCCTCTACCACACCCCGGCCCTTGGCCTCCTTGGCGTGCTTCTCCACGTCCAGCTTGTTCTTGGGGCTCCGGACCAGGCAGCCGGCGCCCTGGACGCAGCCGCCCTCGCAGGCCATGCCCTCGATAAAGTTGCCCTCCAGGCGGCCCAGCTTCAGCTTCATCAGGGCCACCTCGCAGGCGGCGGTGCCGCTGCAGGGGACAGCCTTGGCCTCAAAGCCGATATTCTTCTCCTTCAGGGTCTCAACCACCGCCTCGGCCACGCCGCCGCTGCGGGCGAAGTTGCGGCCATAGCCGCTGGCCTCATCCAGAGCGGCCTCCTCCAGCTTCTCCAGCTCAATGTCCCTGGAGGCGAACAGGGCGTACAGCTCCTCGTAGGTCAGCACGCTGTCGATGGCGTTCATGGTGCGGCCCAGCTGGAACTCCTTCTTTTTGGCCACGCAGGGGCCGATAAAGACCACCTTGGCGTCCGGCTCCCTCTCCTTCAGGTGCAGGCCGATCATGACCATGGGAGAGGGGGTGTGAGAGACGTACTGGTTCAGCTCAGGATGTTTTTTCTTCACGTACCCCACAAAGCCGGGGCAGCAGGAGGAGGTGAGCACGCCCTTCTCCGCCAGCTCTTCCGCCTCCCGGTCGGCCACCATGTCGGCACCCAGGGCCACCTCGGCCACCCCGGAGAAGCCGAGCCGCTTCAGGCCGGCCACTACCTGGCCGTAGGTTGCGGGGGCAAACTGGCCGGCGATGGAGGGGGCGATCACGGCGTAGGTCTTATAGCCCCAGTGGGTGCCGCCCCGGATCATCTGGATGGTGTCCACAATCCAGGACTTGTCCTGAATGGCGCCGAAGGGGCACTGATACACGCAGTTGCCGCAGGAGATGCACTCGTTGATGTCGATGGAGGCCTTTTTGTCCGGCCCCATGGAGATGGCCTTGGCGGGACAGCTCTTTTCACAGGGACGCTGATTCTTCACAATGGCGCTGTACTGGCAGGCGCTGACGCACTTGCCGCAGGTGATGCATTTGCTGTGGTCGATGCTGGCCCGGTGGTTGACAATGGTAATGGCGTCCTTGGGACAGGCGTTGCGGCAGCGGGTGGCCAGACAGCCCCGGCAGGAGGCGCTCACCGTCATCTCGGTCACCGGGCACTCGTCGCAGGCGATGGGCAGGACCTCCACCACGCTGGGGTTGGTCTTGTCGCCGCCCATAGCCATCTTCACCCGGCTGCTGACGATGGCCCGCTCCTTATAGATACAGCAGCGCAGGCTGGATTCAGGGCCGGGAATGATTTTCTCCGGGATGTCCAGAATACCGGTCTGGAGCTTATCCTCCCAGGTCAAGCGGGCCACCTCGGTCAGAACGCCGGTTTTCAGCTCCTGGATTTTCGTCTCAAAGGTATGCATATGTTCTCTCCTTCCACGTGTGCCTGTTCAAAGACAGTCCATATGTGATTCCTGCAATTCCCAAAAAATGTCTTGCGATTTGCAGGATTTCTTTCATTTTGAACACATTTTACCTGCGCGGCGGAAAATTGTCAAGAGACATTTTACACCATTCCACAGGCGATGAACCGCCCCTTTTATACCTTGTCCACAGTTTGAGTGGACAAACTGTTTTTCCGCCCAAACTCCGCCAGGAGGGCGGTCCATTCCTCCGTTTCCAGGGGCCGTCCCAGCTCCAGGCAGGCGGAAAACAGCCTGGCGAAGGCCGGTCCGTGGCCGCTCTGATCCGGCAGCGCCGCCCGCGCCGCCGGACGGACCGATTCCAGCCAGTCCAGCAAAGCGCCGAAGTTCTCCGGCAGCGCCGCGGCGACCCGCTCCTTCACCCATACGGCGGCGGTGGGACTGGCCCCCCCGGTAGAGATTCCCACGGACAGCGGGCCGTCCTGAACCAGTGCGGGGAACAGAAAGGAGCAGTGCTCCCGGTCGTCCACCACGTTGACCAGAATGCCCCGCGCCCCGCAAAGCGCCGCGATGTGGTGGTTCAGCTCCGGATCACCAGTGGCGGCGATGACAAAATACATCCCCTCCAACAGCTCCGGGCCGAAGGGACAGCGGAGCAGGGTCAGTCCGGGGAGCGCCTCCAGCCCGGGCAGAAGCCGGGGGGCGGCCAAAGTCAGCTCCGGGCCGTAAGGCAGCAGCTTTTCCGCCTTGCGCAGGGCCACCGTTCCTCCGCCTACAATCAGGCCCTTTTTGCCGGATAACTCCACAAAAAACGGAAAATACGCCACAATTGTCCCTCCTCTACGGATAAAAATACCGCCAGCCGCGCGCTGTCTCAATCCGGCCCAGCGCCGCGCCCATAACCCGCTCCAGCGCGCCGCCCCTGTACACCTCCTCCGGCGTCCCCGCCTGGAGAACGCGACCGTCCTGGAGCAGCGCCGCCCGGTGGGCGTATTGGAGGGCCAGACACAGGTCATGGAGGACCATCACCACCGATTTGCCCTCCCCGGCCAGCCGCCGGGCCATGGCCATCACTTCCAGCTGGCAGCTCACGTCCAGATAGGTGGTGGGCTCGTCCATTAGAATGGTCTGGGTGTCCTGGGCCAGGGCCATGGCCAGATAGACCTTCTGCCGCTGCCCTCCGGACAGCTCCGGGAGGGGCCGGTCCGCCAGCTCGGTCCCGCCAACCCAGCCCAGGGCCTTTTGGACCATCGCATGGTCCTCCGCCCGGTAGCGCCGGGGGTAGGACAGATAGGGAAACCGGCCATGGAGTACCATCCGCCGGGCGGTGATGCTGGGCACCGGCCGGGACTGGGGCAGATAAGCCGCCTTTTGGGCGATTTCCTTCGAGGTCAGCGTCTCAATGGGAACGCCGTCCAGTAGGACCTGCCCCCCCGATTTGGGCAGCAGGCCGTTGGCCGTCCGGAGCAGGGTGCTCTTGCCGCAGCCGTTGGGGCCAAGCAGGGCCAGCACCTCGCCAGGACGGAAGTCCAGGTCGATCCCATCCAGCACCGTCCGTCCGGGGTAGCCCGCCCGCAGGTTTCTCAGCTGGATCACGCGCCGTTCCCCCTTCTCTGCCGCAGCAGCAGCCAGATAAAGAAGGGGCCTCCCGCCAGAGACAACACCACCCCCAAGGGGACCTCAAAGGGGGCGAAGAGCAGCCGGGAGAGCAGGTCGCACACAGTCAGCAGCAGCGCGCCCCCCAGCGCGGAGGCGATGAGAAGGGGGAGGCTCTCCTCTCCGATGAGGCGGCGCGTTATGTGAGGCACCAGCAGCCCCACGAACCCCAGCAGACCCGCGAAGCTCACCGCCGCCCCCGCCAGCGCCGCCGCCAGCATCAGCAGCACCAGCCGCAGCGGACCGGCGGGCAGCCCCAGGCTCCGGGCGGTCTCCCGGCCCAGCAGAAGCAGGTCCAGCTCATTGTGCAGAGACAGAGCGATCAGCAGGGCCAGCAAAACAATCCAGAAGGCGGGGGTAATCCGGGCCATGGACAGGTTTTTCACCCCGCCAACGCGGAAATCGGTGTATCCGTTGAGCGCGTCGGGGAAAAAGGTCAGTATTCCGTCAATTCCGGCGCTGAACATGCTGGAGATGGCCACTCCCGCCAGGACCAGGGTGATTCGGGACGCCCCCGCCCGTTCAGAGATAAACAGCACCAGAAGCACCCCAGCCAGCGCCCCCAGAAAGGCGGCGGCGGGGGTCAAATGGGCCGCTTTGGGGGCGGCGGCGCAGCAGACGGCGGTGGCCAGCCCCGCCCCGGAGTTGACTCCGATGATGTTGGGGGCGGCCAGGGGGTTGTTCAGAACCCCCTGAATGATGACCCCGGCGGAGGCCAGGGCCGCGCCCGCCAGCAGACAGCCGCACAGCCGGGGCAGGCGGGAGAGCATGACAATCCGGGTGGCTGTACCGTCGCCCCGGCCCGCCACAGCGGCCAGCACCTCGCCAATGGGGAGAGACACCGCGCCGAGGGCCAGACTGGCCCCGGAGCACAGCACCACCAGTCCCGCCAAAACGGCGATCAGGGCGGCGGGCCGCTTATTGGCCGCCATACAGAATATCCGCCAGCCTTCCGCTGGCCTCGCCCCACCGGGCGTTGGGCTTCAGATTGTACAGCCGGTGCTCCATGGTATAGAAGCGGCCCTCCCGCACTGCCCGGAGGGAGCTCCAGGCGGGGTTGGACAGCAAGGTGGCCTCCAGCGTCTCCATGGCCTCCGAGGCGTCGGCGCTTTGGAGGACGGCGAAAATATAGTCCGGATCGGCCTGAATGATGGCCTCCAGGCTCAGGTCCTCCAGCAGGGAGCCGTCCTGATCGGCCACGTTGATACAGCCCATCTCCGCCAGCATCTCCCCCAGAACGTTGCCCTCGCTGCCCTTGACCTCGCACTTGGAGCCGGAGGCCCGGATGTTCAGCACGGTGGGGTGGCTGCCGTCCTGTCGGGACAGCGCCTCCTCCACCTGGGCCTGGACGGCGGCGCCGTAGGTCTCGAAATTCTCCGGATGTCCGGTGAGCCGGGCGCACAGCTCCAGCAGCTCCAGATAGTCGTCGAAGGACAGAATGTCAAAGTAGGCGGTAGGGATGCCCGACTGTTCAAAGGTATCCAGCAGCTCCAGATTGGCGGAGGTGTTGGAGCTGGCCATGATGAAGTCGGGTTCCGCTCCCAGAAGCAGCTCCACGTTGGGGGCCTTGGAGCTGCCGATGTTGGCTACCTCCTCCCCCAGGGGAAGCTCAAAGGAGGTCCAGGAGTCGTTGGCCGCCGCCACCAGGGTGTCCTGTCCCCCCGCCAGACACCAGACGTCGGCGAAGCTGCCGATCATCGCCGCTACCCGCTGGGGCTTATCCAGGGTGATTTCCCGGCCCAGGGCGTCGGTGAAGGTAATGTTTCCCGCCTCGGAGTCTGCGGCGTCAGGCTGAGAATAGTACGCCGTTATGGTCTGGGTACGCTCCGGTTGACAGGCGGCGGTCAGAAGGAGGGCAAGAAGTAAAATCGCGCTGAATATACGTCGCTTCATCGTAATCATCCTTTGCGAAAAACAGGAGCGGCCCGGTCGGGCCGCCCCTACGGGTCCATAAGCTTACGCGTACTTGGCGATAATGGTGTCCCGCTCCTGGGCGTGCTCCGCGGACCACAGACCCCAGCTCTGGCCGGCGGCGGCCGCCGCCTTGCCCAGCTCCACCAGCAGGGCGGGCAGGTCGGTCTCCAGAATGGTGCCGGCCTCCTGGCCGAAGCGGGCCTGACCCAGTTCGTCACTGCCATTCAGGAACATCTTGAAGGCGGGCTGGGGCTTTTTGTCCACCAGTTTCACGCCGCCCTGGAAGCCGATGGCCCCCGCCTGGTGACCCGAACAGCTGGAGGGACAGCCGGAGATACAGATCTTGGGCAGGGCCCCGTCGGGAATGCCGGCTTCCCGGACTGCCTTCACCACCGTCTGGAGTACGCCCTGGCTGTCGCGGATCCCCTGCTGGCAGGTGGTGGAGCCGACGCAGGCCACGCTGGTCTCAAACTCGGTGGCCGCGCTGTCAGCGGTAGCGGCGATCACCCGCTCCGCCTGGTTGGCGGTGAGGTTGATGACATACAGCGTCTCGTTGGGGGCCACGCGGATCTCCGCCCCGGGGATGTCCTTCAGCAGCTCATAGAGCTGGCGGGGCTTCTCCACCGGCAGCAGGCCCCCGATGGGGTGGTACTTCACGGAGTACATGCCGGACTGCTTCTGGGGGATGGCCCGGGGATGGTCCACCGTGCCGCCATCGACTCCGACAATGTGAGCGGGGGCCTCCAGGTCGGTGAGCTCCAGACCGCCCTCCGACTTCCGGGCGGCCACGTTCTTGAGGAACGCTTCCTTCAGGCCGTCGGGCCCCAGGGTGTCCTGCATATAGCGGGTGCGGGCCCTGGCCCGGTTGTTGTAGTCGCCGTGGGCGCAGAAGGTGTCCACCATGGCCCGGACGTAGTACAAAATCTCCTTCGGGCTCACCGACTCGTCCACCAGCACGCCCATAGAGGGCCGGGCCGCCCCCAGTCCGCCCGCGACGCGCAGGGCGAAGGCGCCGTCCTCCTGGGCCAGGAAGCCCATGTCCCGGAAGGCGCTGTGGACACAGTCGTCCACCCCGTTGCAGAAGGCGATCTTCAGCTTGCGGGGCATCTTGATGTCCCGGCAGATGGACAGCAGATATTTAGTCGCCGCCTCGGCGTAGGGCATCACATCGAAGGCCTCGCCAGGCTGGACCCCGGACAGGGGACTGGCCATTACGTTTCGGGGGTTGTCGCCGCCACCGCCCTTGGTCAGGATGCCGCAGCCGATGGCCTCCTCCATGATGACGGGTACCTGTGCGGCGGACAGGTCGTGGAGCTGGATGGTCTCGCAGGTGGTCAGCTTCATGCGGGCGACCCGCTCCCGCTCCACCACCTCGGCCAGAAATTTCAGCCGCTCCAGCGTCAGCCGGCCGCCCGGCAGGCGCAGGCGCAGCATATGCCTGGAGGCGTCCCGCTGGGCGTAGGAACCCAGTCCGCCAGAGATGCCCTTGTAGGCCTTCCGGTCCAGCTCCCCCTTGTCAAAGGCGGTGATGGTCTCTTGAAAGCCCTCAATTTCTCCGCGGAATGTGTCAGTCCACTGCTGATTCATCGTGTTACCAACCCTTTCCTCTATCATTCAAGCCCGCTTGGCCCAATTTTACTCCAGGTTAGTATACCACAAAATACCCCAGTATTCAATCCCTGTCCGCTGTTTTTCCATTTTCACCAACTGGCCTGTCCTGTCATAGGTTGAGGTGTAAAATTGATAATACGGAGGGTCGTTTATGACTGCTTTACCACATATCCAATACTTTCTGGGGGCCAACTCCCCCACCGGCTTCTACTCCCTGTATGACCACCTGCTTCCACCGGAGCGGGCCAGGGCCATCTACATTTTAAAGGGCGGACCTGGCTGCGGCAAATCCACCCTGATGCGCAAAATCGGCGCCTGGGCCGAGGAGGCGGGACTGGAAACGGAATACATCCTCTGCTCCGGCGACCCGGACTCCCTGGACGCCGTCATCCTCCCCGCGTCGGGCGTGGCCATTGTGGATGGCACCGCGCCCCACGTGATGGAGCCCAAATATCCCGGAGCGGTGGAGCGCTATGTCAACATGGGAGATTGCTATGACAAGGAGGCGCTGTGGCCGCTGCGGGGGGAGATTATGGAGTGCATGTCCGGCTACAAGGGCTGCTATCAGCGGGCCTACCGCTGCCTGGGGGCGGCGGCGGAGATTATGGAGGACCAGCGCTCCGCACTGCTCACCGACGACCTGGCCCAGAAGCTGGCCAAGCGGGCCCGAGGCATTCTGACCCGGGAGGTTCCCCGGAGAAGGGGAGAGCGTCCCGGGCAGGTGAAGCTGCGCTTCTTGGGGGCGGTCACCCACCGGGGGCCCGTGTGCCTGTATGACACCGCCCTGGCCCAGTGCGGCCGGGTCTATGTTCTGGCGGACAGCTGCGGGCTGGCCCATGAGCTTCTCATCCATCTACTGGCCGGGGTGACGGCCAACGGCTATGACGCGGTGGCCTGTCCCGACCCCATGGCTCCCGACCGGCTGGCGCATCTTCTGGTTCCGCGGCTTGGACTGGCGTTTCTGACCGCCGCCGCCCTGCCGGTTCCGGGTACACCTTACCGCCGGCTCCGTCTGGATGCCGCCGCGGATGGGGAGGTTCTGCGGCGCAGCCGTCCCAGGCTGCGGTTTGCCAAAAAGGTGTCCGCCGCGCTTGTTGAGGAGGCGGTGTCCTCCCTGGCTCTGGCCAAGGCCATGCACGACGACCTGGAGGCCATCTACAACCCCCATGTGGACTTCGATCTTGTGGACGAAATCGCCCAGGACGTCTGGAGCGAGATTCTCACCTTTTAGGCCATGAAACACGGACCCTCCCACTGGGAGAGTCCGTGTTTTTATCGAAGATCCAGGTCCAGATCCACCTCTCCCTCCACGCCGGCTACCTGTCCGGTGTGGGTGTACTGCCACAGGTCAAAGTGGTAGTAGAAATCCGGTTTTGTGTCGTACTCCGCCAGCCACAGGTGATACCCGGTCAGCTCCCGCAGGTCGTAGCGGAGATAGCCCTGGGTCTGGTTGAAGTAGACCGCCGCCTGATAGCCGGCCTCCTGGACCTTGGCGCAGAAGGCGGCGGCGCACCGGGTCAGGGTGTCGTTGTCCAGACCGTCGGTGCGGGCGCCCTGACCGGGGGCGACCGGCTCCCAGTCGAAGGCGATGGGGTAGGTGACCTCATAGCCCTCGATGGCGTTGAGGACGTAGGCGGCTTCGGCCTCGGCCTCCTCCGGGGTGATGGCCTGGGAGAAGAAGTAGATCCCCACCTCCAGTCCGGCCTCCGCCGCGCCCTGGATGTTAGGGTAGAAGGTCTCGTCCATAAACAGGCCGCCCTCGGTGTAGCCCCGGTAGCCCAGGCGTAGAATCACGAAGTCGATGCCATCCGCCGCCACCGCCTGCCAGTCGATGTCCTTCTGATAGGTGGACACGTCAATGCCGGTTTTGGCCCGCGTTCCGTTCTTTTCGTAGACCACCCGGCCCTTTTCATCCAGAGAGAAGCTCTCCCGGTCGTAGGGGTTGAGGGGCATTCCCTCCAGCGGAGTCAGGGTCATGTCGCCGAACCGGAAGGTAATCGGCTCCTCCACGGAGGTATCAGGGGGCGGATCAAGCTCCTCCTCTGTCCGCAAGGAGAGAAAGAGGGCGATCGCGGCTACGATCAGGGCCAGAATGGCAACGGCCAGAGCCAGCCCGCTCAGCCGGCCCTCGCGGCGGCGGACCGAGGGCGGCGGAGTCGGCTGGCGGCGGGGCCGGGGGGCCGGAGCTGGCCGGTATTCCGGTTCTTCGGCCGGCTGGGGGTCCTGTTCTTCCATGACGTCCCATTCAGACGGATAATCATTCACAGAGCATTCCTCCAGACTTCGACATTTTCTTTATTCTAACACAGAAGTCCGGAAGCCGCAAGGAAAAAGCGGATTCTTATCCAATAACCTGCCGGGCCACATCCACGCTCTCCTTGGCGTCCCTGGCGTAGAAATCGGCGCCGATCTGTCTGGCGTAGTCCGGGGTGAGCACCGCGCCGCCCACCACCACCTTGCAGGGCAGGCCCTCCTCCTGGAGAAGCTTGATGGTAGCCTCCATGCTGCCCAGGGTGGTGGTCATCAGGGCGGACAGGCCCACCAGGGGGGCGCTGTGCTTCCGTGCGGCCTCCACCACGGCGGCGGGTTCCACGTCCTTGCCCAGGTCCACCACCGGATAGCCGTAGTTTTCCAGCAGCACCTTGACGATATTCTTGCCGATGTCGTGGATGTCCCCCTTGACAGTGGCCAGAACGATGGTCCCCTTGGGGGCGCTCTCCGCTCCGGGCTGAGCGGCCAGCCGCTCCCGGATCACCTCAAAGGCGGCCT
Organism: Oscillospiraceae bacterium; assembly: GCA_910575265.1. Classification (GTDB taxonomy): domain Bacteria; phylum Bacillota; class Clostridia; order Oscillospirales; family Oscillospiraceae; genus Lawsonibacter. The sequence continues at coordinate 113,048 of CAJTEA010000002.1, read as the reverse complement.
GGGCCGCTCCCGCCGCCTGGATCAGCTGGGGCAGAAAGACCTTTCCCGCCTCGAAGTCCGCTCCCACCTTGTCCAGAGCGGGAATGAGGATATCGTCCACCACCGTCATGGCGTCCGCTGTCTCCAACAGCTTTTGGGTGGCGGCGGGGGCCTCGCCCTTCAGGCCGGCGATCACGATCTGGTCCAGGGCGCGCTCCCCGCCGGGGGCGGCGGACGGAGCGGCTCCGCCGCCGGAGGTGATGGAAGTGGACACCGTGGCGCTGCCGTAGGCGGCGATAAAGTCCCGGGCCTCCTTGTCGATGTTCATCAGCAGGTGGTAGCTGCGCACCGCCGCCATCATGGCGTCCAGGTTGGGGTTGAGGATGGGCAGGTCCAGCCCACAGGTCATGGCCATGGTGAGGAAGTTCTGGTTGACCAGGGGGCGGGCGGGCAGGCCGAAGGAGATGTTGGACACCCCCAGCACGGTTTTCAGCCCCAGCTCCGATTTCACCCGGCGCAGGGCCTCCAGCGTCTGGGACGCCGCCTCCTGCTCGGCGGAGACAGTGAGGGTGAGACAGTCGATGTACACGTCCTCCTTTCGGATTCCGTAAGACAGGGCCTTGTCCAGAATTTTTCGCGCGATGTCCATCCGGGCCTGGACCGTTTTGGGGATGCCATTCTGATCCAGAGTCAGGCCCACCACCGCCGCGCCGTATTTTTTTACCAGGGGCAGGATGGCGTCCAGCACCGTTTCCTCCCCGTTCACCGAGTTGACGATGGCCTTGCCGCAGTAAACCCGCAGAGCCCGCTCCAGCACCTCGGGGCGGGTGGAGTCCAGCTGGAGGGGGGCGTCGGTGACCCCCTGGAGGGCTTTTACCACCTTCACCATCATTTCGGCCTCGTCGATCTCGGGCAGGCCCACGTTCACGTCCAGAAGGTCCGCCCCCGCTTGTGTCTGCTCCAGAGCCTGCCCCAGCATGTAGTCGATGTCGTCCCGGACCAGGGCCTCCTTCATCCGCTTTTTGCCGGTGGGGTTGATCCGCTCGCCAATCACCCGCACCCGGTCGATGGGAACAGCGCGGGCCGGACCGCACACGGCGGCGGGGACGGAGCGGGGCGCGTTCCGGATGGCCCGGCCGGACAGGGCCGCTTTCAGCTTGGCGATGTACTCCGGGGTGGTGCCGCAGCAGCCGCCGTAGCACTTCACGCCCAGCTCAGTCAGCTCTGCCATAGCCTCGGCAAACTGGTCCGCCGTGATGTCGTAGCCCGCCCCGCCCGGGTCGGGCAGACCGGCGTTGGGCTTGACGGAGATGGGCAGGGTGGTCCACCGGGTCAGCTCCTCCACCAGAGCGGGCATTTCCCGGGGGCCCAGAGAGCAGTTGATGCCGATGGCGTCCGCCCCCATCCCCTCCAGGGTGAGGGCGGCGCAGGCGGGGGAGTGGCCCAGGAAGGTGCGCCCCCGCTCCTCGTAGGTCAGGGACACCAGAACGGGCAGGGTACTGTTCTCCTTCACCGCCAGCAGGGCGGCGCGGCACTCCTGAAGGTCGGTCATGGTCTCGATCATCACCAGGTCCGCCCCGGCGGACACCGCCGCCCGGACCTCTTGGGCAAAGATGTCCACCGCCGTCTCAAAATCCAGGGTGCCGGTGGGCTCCAGAAGCTGCCCTGAGGGACCCAGATCCAGAGCCACCAGGGCCCGGCCCGCCGCCGCCTCTTTCGCGATGGCGATGGAGGGGGGGATGACCTCCTCCACCGTCTTTCCGGCGCGTTTCAGCTTCTCCCGGTTGGCACCGAAGGTGTTGGCGCACAAAATCCGCGTCCCCGCCTCCACATAGGCCCGGTGGATATCCAGAAGCCAGTCGGGATGCTCCAGCGCGGCCAGCTCCGGGTGCTCCCCCAGCCTCAGCCCCTTGGCCTGGAGCATGGTGCCCATGCCGCCGTCCAGCAAAATGGGGCCGTCCATGTTTAACAGTTCACGAAATTCCACAGTGTCCGCCCGCCTTTCGGTATTGACAGCCGCCCTGAGCGGGACAGCTCAGGCAGCTTCTCTTGTTTCGTTGGATTTCCCCCTCGGCCACCCCCAGAATGGCGGTTACCGACTTCCGTGGGGTGAGCAGATGGTTCGCGGTGGCGCACAGCCCCACCCGGCGGGGGGCGTCCAGCAGGTCCAGCAGGGGACCCTGAACCTCCAGGGGCAGGTCGCCGTAGCCGGGGCTGTAGCGGAAGGGGAAGGAGCGGCCGGGGAACTTTTCCTGAAGCTCCGCCTCGATCCGGTCGCAGACCGTTTCCACCGCCGCCGAGGCGCAGCAGTCCAGCGTCAGCGCCTTTGCCATGTCCAGCCGCTCGGCCCGGCGGATAAGGGCGTCCACCTCCGCTCCCAGGGTGGCGCAGAACACCGCCGCCCGGTCGCAGCCGGTCAGGTGGGCGCTCAGGTCGGCCCCGGGCAGGAGCAGGCCGCCTTCCAGGCGGACGCCGCCTGTTTCAAAGGTGATCGCCAGCTCCCGCCAGCTCCACCGGGGCCGGACAACGGCCAGCAGCTCCCGGGCGCGGGCCTCCACCTGGGCCCGCAGAGCGGTGTCCGCCCGCTCGGGGGGACAACCCATGTACCGCAGGACCTCGCCGGCGTCCAGCCGGTCAACCGCGATCACAGCAGTGTGATGCCCGCCGCCTCGGCGGCTTTGAGATTTTCCTCATCCCACAGGGAGGACTGGACCTCGCCGATGTGGGCCTTGCCCAGCAGAAGCATGGACACCCGGCTCTGGCCGATGCCGCCGCCCATGGTCAGGGGCAGCTCGCCGTTGAGCAGCATCTTATGGAAGGGCAGCTCCCGGCGGTCCTCGCACCCGGCCAGCCTGAGCTGGCGGGCCAGGCTCTCCGGGTCCACCCGAATGCCCATGGAGGACACCTCGAAAGACCGCTGGCCCACGCTGTCCCACACCAGCAGGTCGCCGTTCAGGTCCCAGTCGTCATAGTCGGGGGCGCGGCCGTCGTGGGGCCTGCCGGACTTCAGCGCCCCGCCGATGCCCATGAGGAAGGTGGTGGGGTGGTCCTTCACAAAGGCGTCCTCCCGCCCCTTGGGGGTCTTGCCGGGGAACATGTCCTCCAGCTCCTGAGCGGTGATGAAGGCGATATCGGTGGACACCTGGGGCAACACATTCAGCTGGGGGAAAACGGTGCGCAGAAATGTCTGGGTTTCGGACAGGGCGCTGACGATGGAGCGCACCGTCCGCTTCAAATACTCTACATCGCGCTGTTCCCGGGTGATGATTTTCTCCCAGTCCCACTGGTCCACATAGGCGGAGTGGAGGGAGTCCAGCTCCTCGTCCCGGCGGATGGCGTTCATGTTGGCGTACAGGCCCTCACCGGGGTGGAACTGGTAGCGCTTCAGAGCCAGACGTTTCCACTTGGCCAGGGAGTGGACCACGGCGGCGTCCCCCTCCACACCGTTGACGTCAAAGGCCACCGCCCGCTCCACACCGTTCAGGTCGTCGTTCAGGCCGGAGGCCGCCGCCACGAACAGAGGGGCGGACACCCGGTGCAGCCGCAGAGCCCCGGCCAGCTTGTCGGCGAACAGCCGGTTGCCCAGGTCGATGGCCTTCTGGGTCTCGTAAATGGACAGCAGGGGTTTATATCCCTGGGGGAATCTGAAATCTTTCATGATCAAAGCTCCTTTTTCTCGGATTTTTTTATTATACTCGCCGTGGGCGGGAATTGCAACAAAAAGCGCGGAAAAATGGAGCGGCGCTTTGTACCGCGCCGCTCCGTTTTTTCGGTTTGATTTGTCAGGCCCAGGGGAGCCAGCCGCCGCCGCGGGCGTTCATCACGTCCAGCGCGCCGTCCAGCATTTCGGCGGCGTCGGCCATGGTGAGGGTGTCGGCCAGCCGCACTGCCCCGGCGGTGTCCGCCCGGAGAATTCCGGAGGCGGACAGGTTGGCCGCCGCCTGGGCGGCCCAGTAGTCGGCGCCGTCGGCGGAGAACACCGCCACCGGCACGTCAGTAATGTCCAGAAGGTTGTCCAGCATCACCGTGGCCTCCGCCCGGGTGATGGTCTGGTCTGCGCCGAAGACGGGCGCGCCGCTCTCATCCCGGGAGCCTTGGACCACCCCCGCCTTCAGCGCGGCGGAGACGGCCCCCTTGGCCCAGGTAGGGATGGCGTCGTCGTCAGAGAAGCCGGTGAGGGTGACCCCCTCCAGGTCCTCCAGTCCGGCCACCGACATGGCCATGGTGAGGAACTGGGCCCGAGTGACGGTCTGGTCCGGGTCAAAGAAATACCGGCCGTCCACATACCGGCCCACGTAGATACCCTCCTCCGCCAGCCGGACGGCGGATTTCTGAACCGGGTGGCCGGCCAGGTCGGAGTAGGCCACCCTGGTGTCCGGCTTGTTGATACGCAGGGAAACCCTGGCCTCGGGGGAGGTGTTGCCGGCGGGGTCGATGGCCACATAGGTGAAGGAATCGGAGCCTGTCTTGTTCTCATAGGGGGTATAGACAAACTGGCTGGAGCCGTCCTCCGCCAGGGTGACCGCTCCCCGGGCCGGAGTGGAGGTGAGCTGGAAGGTGAGGGCATCCCCCTCTCCGTCCACCGCGTCGAAGTAGCCGGTGATGGCCACATTTTTATAGGTGGTCAGCTCCATGTTCCGGGCCACCGGGGGATTGTTCTCCTGGGTCAGGAGGTAAATGGTCACGGTGGACTGCCGGGTCTCCTGAGCGGAGGAGAAGGCGGGAGTGAACAGCAGGGTGGTGGTGGTGACGGTGGGGTTCTCCGCGCTCTGGAAGCGCAGGCCGGACAGAGCGGTGGCGTCCACAAAGGTTCCCGCCTCCACCGGCTGCCCGCCGACGCGCAGCGCGCCGGCCCCCGGGTCGGGGAGCTCGTCAATGGTAATGCCGCTGAGAGAGACCTTGCCCTCCGTCTTGACCACAAAGTCCTCCGGGTCAAAGGCGATGACCGAGCCGATCAGCCCGTTTTTGGAAAAGTCCGCCACATAGGGCTGGTCCGTCTTTTTGCTCCAGAAAAAGGCGGAGGTGGGCAGGGACAGGGAAAGCGCCAGGGCCAGCATCAGAAATGGAGCCAGCCCCCGGCGAAGAGAGAATTTGCGCTGCATAGGGATACCTCCTTCAAAGTGAGTGTATCCCTATTGTTTTTCCGTTTCAGGAAAATTATGCGGGGAGAAAAATGGACTGGCTCACTCTATGTAAAGCTCCTCCGGTTCGGTCAGGGACATGACGGATACCTCGAAGGCGGTGCGCTCCTGGGGCTGGCCGTCGATCTCCTTGGTGTACACCCGGCTTTGCAGCCTGCCCTCCAGGGCCAGCGTGTCCCCCACCTCCATGGCCCCGCAGCGGTAGGCCAGACTGCCCCAGGCGATGCAGGGCAGATAGTCCGCCCGGCCATAGCGCCGATTGGCGGCCAGAATCATATCGCAGATCGTCCGGCCCAGGGGGGTGGACCGGAGGGCGGGGGGCTTGCACAGGGTGCCGGACAACTCCAGACGGTTTTCGTCCTCCCCCTCCTCCCGGCTCAGCTCCCGGGCGAAGACGCTGACCACCAGCCGGCTGCCCACGCCGCTGCGGTTGTTGAAGGTGCGCACCTCCCCCCAGACGGCCAGCGGGTCCCCCGCCTCCAAGGGCGGGAACTGGTCAAGCTGTTCCTGAGAGGCCACCACGTTCAGCCGGTCCTCCGCCCCGGACAGACGGCGCACCGTCAGGGGAAAGGTGAGGTAGGGTATGCCGTGGTTTACATGGGAGGGTGCGGGGGGCGCGGCCAGCCGGCCGCGGAGAAATATTTTGTTTTTGTTGGTCTGCATGGAAGCAACACTCCTATTATCATCTGTTGCTTCCATTCTATGCGGAAAAACCGGAAGGTATGTCCAAAAGTAATTCCCCGGAAGGACCTTCCTTCCGGGGAATTATGCCAGATAAACACTTAGCGCCGGCCTCCGAAGCCGCCGCCCCGGGACCCGCCCCCAAAGGAGCCGCCCGAGCGTCCGCCTCCGAAGCTGCCGCCCCGGGACCCGCCGAAGGAGCCTCCGCTCCGTCCGCCTCCAAAGGACCCGCCGCCGAAGGAACCTCCAAAGCCCCCGGACCGTCCGCCGCCGGAGGGACGTCCGCCGAAGGTGCCGCCCCCTCTGGGGCCGGAATTGCCCATGCCGCCGAAGCCGCCGGAGCTTCCGCCGCCAAAGCCGCCGCCCGGGCGGTTTCCGGGGCCGGGACCAGGTCCGCCCGGCCCTCTTGGGGGCGGAGGCGGGGGTGGCTGACGCCAGTTCCGACGGTACCAGCTGGTGCCCGGCCCGTGCCAGAAGAAGATGGGCCGGAAGATCACCGGGGGATTGAGCACGCCGTAGTACCGCTGACGGTAGGTGTTGTAGCGCATATGGTCGATGGAGTTGACTACGAGGATAATGGCGATCATGATAAAGACCAGCAGCATAAGCCCCGCCGCGCGGGAGCCGCTCCCGCCGCCGTAGCCCGGAACCGGGGTGGCCGCGACAGGCCCCTCCGCGTTTCCAAGGCCGAAATTGCTCTGATATACCCCGTCCAGCGCCGCGTAAAAGGCCAGCACAGTCTTGTCGTTCAGGTCGCCGGACAGGACGTCCTCCAGATCAGAGACCACCCGGTTGGTCAGGATGGTGGAAAAATCGTCGCCGGAGAACAGGTAGTATTCCCTGTCCTGAACCGAAATGGCCAGGACGGCGTCCCCCTCGCCCAGACCCATGTCGACGCCCTGATCCCAGGCGAACTCCTCCAGATCACCGGAGGAATCGGTGGTCACAAGAGCTACCACGCTGTTGTAGCGAAAGTCCCAGTTGGCGTTGTAGAGGTTAATCCGCTTCTCTGTGGACGCGGACAGGATATCCGCGTCATCCCAAAGGAATTTTTGGACGCTCTGGGTGGACAGGGTGGTGTCCAGTCCGGTGGACGGGGAAGGGGCGGGGGCGTCCTGCGCCCGTTCAAAGCTCTTCGACAGTCCGATTCCCACCGCCGCCGCGATCATGACTGCGGTGAGCAGCCAGGCTACCCAGGTTTTTTGAAAAAATTTCATGGCATTCTCCTAAAACTCAGCCCCTCAGCTCCAGCAGCTTCTGCTTCAGCTCGCCCTCGATGCGGCCCAGCTCCTTTTCGGCCTCCTGGCGCTTTTGAGCGCCCTCGGTCTGAATCTTCATCACCTCGTCCAGGGTGGTGATGAGCTGCTGGTTAGTGTGCTGGAGGGTCTCGATGGAGACCACGCTGCGCTCCGCCTCCCGGGCGGTTTCGATGGTGCCCATTTTCAGCATGTCGGCGTTCTTTTGCAGCAGCTCGTTGGTCATGTTGGTGACCGCCGCCTGGGCGGCGGTGGCCTGACGGCCGTGTTCCAGCCCCAGGGCCAGCACCATCTGGCTCTTCCACAGGGGGATGGTGTTCACCAGGGAGGACTGGATTTTCTCCAGCATCTGGGTGTCGTTATTTTGCAGCAGCCGGGTCTGGGGGCCCATCTGGATGGAGATCATCCGGGTGAGCTCCAGGTCGTGGAGCTTCTTCTCAAACCGGTTGCACAGGTTGGCGAAGTCGTTGTAGGCCTGGGCGTCCTCCTGGGCTCCGGTGGCCTCCGCCTTCTTTTTTAAATCCGCCAGGTCGTGGGCGCGCAGATATTCCAGCCGCTTCTTGCCGGCCAGAATGTACATGGTCAGCTCCTTGTAATACTTGGTGTTCAGCTCATACATCTGGTCGAACATGGCCACGTCCTTCATCAGGGTGACCTGATGGTTCTCCAGCACCTTGACGATCTTGTCCACGTTGGTTTCCGCCTTGGCGTAGCTGGCCTTCATGGCCTCCAGCTCGTTTTTCTTCTTCTGGAAGAAACCGCCGATGCCCTTTTTCTCCGGCTGGCCGAAGGTTTTCAGCTCCACCACCAGGGAGGACAGGGCCTCGCCCACCTCGCCCAGGTCCTTGGTCCTTACGTTGTTCAAGGCGCTCTCGGAGAAGGCGGCGATGTTCTTCTGGGCGGCGGCGCCGTAGTTCAGCACCAGGTTGGAGTCGGCAATGTCGATCTTCTGGGAGAACTCCTCCACCATCTTTTTCTCCGCCTCGCTGAGCATGGATTCGTCCAGCTTGACGGCGTTGGCGTCCCGGGCGGCTTGGTCCGCCTGGGAAACCGCGGGGGCTTCTGGGGCGGAGGGGGTCAGGGTCAGCTCCGGGGCCGCCACCGCCTGGGCGGCGGCGGGTTCAAAGGTCAACTCCGGGGTGGTATTCAGATTCAGTTCGTCACTCATGGTTTTGTTCCTCCTGTCGTTTTTTCGCGTAGTTGCTCCACCAAAGGATCGCGTCAAAGGTAAAAACTATGGCAGCCAAGATTTGAAATGGGCCTGCCTCCCGAAATAATATAACAGCAGTGGCAAGGATTGCCAAGAGCGTCCATACAATCGCTATGGACAGGGCGTGCTTTAAATCTCTGTTCATCACAACTCCCCCTACAGCTCCAGCGTAGGTCCTCCGGTGCCGCCAGTGGGTTTGGAGGGGCCGGACAGCCCCTCCTGGGCCAGCAGGTTCTCCATCACGGTGATATCGGTGGAGATATCCAGGGCCTCGTCGCCGAACAGGGCGTCCAGCTGCTTGTCGAAGGCGGCGCACAGGGTGTCCAGCATCTTCTCCACCTTAGCCTTGGTGGCGTCGATGTTGCTGCCTGAGACGCCGGCGGAGTCCATCCGGTCGTAGGCGTTGAGCAGCTTGAGGGTGGTGGGCAGGAAGTAGTCCAGAAAGCGGGAGATCTGGGGCTTTTTCTGGGGGTGGGCGATGACATAGTCGATGATTTTGCCGGTGACCTCCTCCAGGTGGTCGATCTGAGCGGAGATTTTCGGGTCCGGGATGGCGTCGTTCAGCCGCCGCAGCTCAGAGATGGCCCGGTCCTTCTCCTTGCGGAGGGCGGCCACCTGGGGGTCCTCCTCCGGTTTGGGTTCAGTCTTTTTGGCCTCCGTTTTGGGGGGCTCCGGAGTCTGGTAGACCTTGTCCGGGAAAATGGCCTTGCCGATGGTATAGACCACCAGAGACGCCCCGGCGCACAGCGCGTAGTGAAGCGGAGCGTTCAGGGGAAGGAACAGGGCGTAGCAAAGCCACACGATACCCACCAGATAAATGGGCAGGACAGAGACTTTTTTGTGGGTTGTCATGGGGCACCTCCGCATGAAATATATCATCTGTATTGTACCCCCAAAAGCCGGGGAGTGTCAAGGAAATTGGAATAGTTTGCAAATTTGGCCAGAGAGGGGTATAATAGGAAAAAAGCGCCCCATCTGGGCGCGGGAGGTCGCTATGAGGACAGGACTTGTGCTGGAGGGCGGTGCCCTCCGGGCGATTTTTTCCAGCGGCGTGTGCGACGGCCTGCTGGAGGGCGGCGTGATGGCCGACTATGTGATCGGGGTGTCGGCGGGGATTGCCTATGGAGTGAGCTATGTGTCAAAACAGCCCAGGCGGAACCTGGAGGTGGTGACCCGTTTCGCCCCGGACAGGCGGTATATGGGGCTGCGGAACCTGACCGACAGGCATAACCGCAGCTATTTCGGGCTGGAATTTGGTTTCAGCACCATTCCCAATGAGCTGGTACCCTTTGACTACGACGCGTTCGCCGCCTTCCCTGGCGAGGTGGAGGCGGTGGTTACCAACCTGAACACCGGAAAGGCGGACTATCTGCCCGTCCCCCGGCGGGACAGGGAATCCATCGTCCTCCAGGCCAGCTGCGCCATGCCGCTGCTGTTTCCCATCTTTGAAATCGGCGGCCAGCCCTACCTGGACGGCGGCATCGGCGACGCCATCCCCTGGCGGAGGGCGCTGGACAAATGCGACCGGGTGATCGTGGTGCTCACCCGGCCCCGGGGCTACCGCCGCCGGCCGGACAAGGTGATGAAGCTGATCCGCGGGCGGTACCGGGACTACCCCGCCTTTGTGGAGGCCATGGAGCACCGGGCGGAGGTCTACAACCGGGACCGGGCCCAGCTGTTTCAGGCGGAGCGGGAGGGACGGCTGGTGGTCATCGCGCCCCAGTCCACCCTGGGCGTGTCCCGGACAGAGCGGGACACCGAGAAGCTGCGGCTGCTGTGGGCGGCGGGCTATCAGACAGCCATCGACCGGCTGGAGGAGATCAGAGATTTTCTCCAAGGCTGAGGGCGGATGTGACGGCCGTCTCTGTTTCCACCTTCTGCCGGACCTGGGACCGGGACCGGGATGCGGCCGCGTTCGTCTGGCCGGGCTCCAGGGCGTACAGGTTCAGAGTATCCCCCACGATGGTAAAGAATGCCCCCAGCTTGGCCAGCTGGGCCTGGCTCTGCCCCTGGGCCAAAACGGCGGAGAGAGCCACCGCCATAGTGAGCAGTTCCCCGCTGTTCGCGTTATAAATGGAAGACAAAACCACCACCCCCGTACTATCCTATGCCGGTTTGAGCCGGGCGGGAATGAAAAAGGAGTTTTGCGTGTGAAAATCGTTGTGATTGACGGTCAGGGCGGCCGGCTGGGCCAGCTGCTGACGGCGGGCGTCAAGGCCCGTCTGCCCCAGGCACAGGTCTGCGCGCTGGGCACCAACACCGTGGCCACCGCCGCCATGCTGAAGGCGGGAGCGGATTTCGGCGCCACTGGAGAAAATCCGGTGGTCCGGGGCGTGATGGACGCCGACGGAGTTTTGGGTCCGGTGGGCATCGTGGTGGCCAACGCCATTCTGGGGGAGGTTACCCCCGCCATGGCCGAGGCTGTGGGTGGCTGCCGGGCGAAAAAATTTCTGGTGCCCATGAACAGCTGCGGCGTGGTGGTGGCCGGTGTGGAGGAACTGTCTCTGGCCGCTTACGTGTCCCAGGCGGTAGAAGCGCTGGCCGGGGAGCTGGAAAGGGATTGACTTTTGGGGCGCGCTCCTGTATGATAATCCCTGTGATACGCGCCTGTGATGGAATTGGCAGACATGCGAGATTTAGGTTCTCGTGCGGCAACGCGTGTGGGTTCGAGTCCCTTCAGGCGCACCAACTTGCATTGACAAAAAAGATGCAGACAAAAATCCCGCACTGAAGTGCGGGATTTTTGCACACAAAGCAGAAAAACAAGAGTAATCAGAAACAATAACCGCATATTGGAAAAATCAGAGAGCGTAAAATAAAAATAACGTGCCGGAGATGTAAATCCGCCGAATTTGGGGATTTCAGGAAACACACGAGACTCGAACTCCCAAGCACTCAAAAAGCGAAGAAGGCCGCCCGCTGTCCTGCCAAGCATTGGTAAGGACGGCGGGCGGCTTTTTCGTTCTATCAACTGTTCACATTGGTGCTTGTGCTTACTTTGTCCCTCAATCGTTGTTGGTAATGGTAATAGCTTTCTCAATGCCTTTCGACTATACTTGCCTTGCAATCAGCGGAAAGGAGAACAGCAGTATGGAGCAAAAAAAGAACCTATGCGCTCAGATACCACTCAGCCTCCACGACCGAGTAACGGAGGCCAGAGAGGAATCGGGCCTGACCACCGCGCAGTACATCACCAATCTGTTACTCGAATACTATGAAATGAAAGAAAATGGAGGAAATGCAGCTATGACGAATGGCAAGAATCGAACCCTGGCCTTCCAAATCGATGAAGAACTTTTTCAGCGGATCAAGGCGCACCTGGAGCGAGAGAGCGCCCGCCTGGGCCGGAAGGTCACCCAGCGGGAGTTCGTCCTGAACGCAATCATCGGAGTGCTGAACATGAGTGAGCCGATGGACGTGGACGAGGCCGGTGTCAGCCCCTGTGAGGCCGGGTCGGAGGACGGCAGCGCCCAGCCCCAGGAGGAGGACACCCCCGCCGCGTTGAGCGCGTAGTGGGCCGTGTGAGGCGGCGACAACCAAACAGCAGATGAGAGGCCCCCAGAGCATCCCAAGACCGGGATGCTCTGGGGGCCTCTTTTCGTTTTCGCCAAAGGAGGTGACTACTACGAGACGAACCCCAAATCCAGAGGATTTCTGGAAATTCACGGACGAGGAGATGGAGACTGCCAAGGGGACAGACCTGCCGGACCTGCTGGAACACTTGGGCTACACCGTCCGCCGCCTGGGTAGCCGGTATCACACCACCAGGGAGATGGACAGCCTCCGCATCAAGGACCGCCGGATCTGGAAGCGCTACTCCAACGGCACGGGCGGGGACGCCATCACGTTTTTGCAGGAGTTCTGCGGCAAGGATTTCCGGGAGGCGGTGAACTACCTGCTGGAGTTCAATGGAGGCCGCGCCAGGGACTCCCCCATCCCCCACCCCAAGCCTGTCCAGAAGAAGGAAAAACCTGTCTTCACCCTGCCCATCGCCCATGCAGATCAGCGGCGGGTGTTTGCCTATCTTCAAAAGAGAGGCATCGCCGCCCAGGTCATCCGTGGCTTTATCGACTCCGGCCTGCTCTATGAGGACAGCCTGCACCACAACTGCGTGTTCGTGGGCCGGGACGGCAACGGAAAGCCGGTATTCGCCAGCAAGCGCGGCACCTATGACCTGGGCGGCTCCAGCTTCAAGCGGGACGCCCCCGGCAGCGACAAAAGCGTAGCCTTCCGGCTCCCCTGCGACCCGGCTCTGGATTGGGTGGCGGTATTCGAAGCTCCCATCGACCTGATGAGCTTCTGTACCCTGCACCGGCAGGTGCGGAGCAACGCCGTGGCCCTGTGCGGACTTTACCAAGGCCCCCTGGACACCTACCTGCAAGAGAATCCCCATCTGAAGCGGATCGTTCTGTGTCTGGACGCGGACGGGCCGGGCCAGGAGGCCACGGAGAAGTTCCGGGCAGAGTACGGGCAGAAGGGCTATGACGTGTCCACCCGGACACCCGCCCAGGGGAAGGACTGGAACGAGTACCTGCAGCAGCGCGGCCGGACCAGGGAAAGGGGGGATTATCGGCAGGCTGCGGCCAGATAACATCATCATCCAGGCTGAAAATAAACGAAAAAACGGAGGAAAGTACACATGAAGCGCATTTTCACCATCCTGTGCTCCCTGGCCATCGTCATGGCCGGGAGCGCCACCGCCCTGGCGGCGGAACCGGAAGCGGGCCAGAGCGCCAGCTATTACCCCGTGTCCGTGGAGGAGTACACCTACGGCGACTTTGACGAGCTGCGGATCAACAAGACCTATCAGCTCTCGCTGTCGGACGATCCCAGCCTCATCCCTACGGAGGACTTTGTCCGCAATGGCCGAAGGTATTACCTGCTGGACATGACCCGGAAGGACGAGGTAGGCGTGGACATCCAAACTCATACAGAAGCCGTCACCCAGGCCAGCGATACCAATAACCTGGAGACCATCCTCCAGCGGCTGGACGCGGAGATGGAGGTGACCACCGAGGACGGCTATGTGGGCATCCTGCGGCTGGACCACACCAGCGTCCAGGTGACCACGGACGGCTACGCCACCAAGACCAGCACCCTCACCGCCAGCCGCAGCTATCCCAATCTGTCTGAGGCAGACGTGTCCCTCATCCCCAAAAGCATCGAGGACAAGGGCAAGACCCTGACCTTGGGGGATGTGAAGTGGAGCGAGACCGCCGATGTGGACGGCGAGGGCAACCCTGTCACCCGGTACACCGCCACCGCCAGCTATACCGGGACCGCCTCCAGCCGGTACGCCACCGGCTACACCGTCAGCGCCAGCTACACCGGCGAGGTGTCCAAGGCCAACTGTGCCGTGGTCACCTACACCGCCATCTTCGGCAGCGAAAAGGCCCCGGAGGAGTCCAAAGCCCCTGACGGCGATGAACAGCACGACTCTGACCCCGGCCAGACGGAGGCCCCGGACACCGCCAAGGAACCTGTGGATCTGTCCGGCCTGAAGCGCCCCGTGATGATTGGCGTGGTGGTTTTGGCCTTGGGCGCTGGAGGTGTGTTCGCTTACAAAAAATTCCGTGAGAGGAGATGATCGATTGAAATTGCGAAGTTTTCTGCTGGCCATGATGCTGTGCGCCCTGTGCGTCACCCAGGCCAGCGCCCTGGAATATGACTTCGACGCCCCGGAGGACTACCTCTTCGGCCAGCCCACCAGCGATGACACCATCTACGAGTGGGAAAACCCTAACGTGGACCGGAGCAAGAACACGGCCCTCGTGGCCCCCGGTTTTGGGACCCCCACCAGCTACCTCCCCGGCAGCGGCGAGTACCTTACCCCCAACCTCGTCCCCGGCGCGTTGTCTGGCGGGCTGGTGAATCAGGTGGGCAGCGCTGGGGCCAATGCTGCCGGCGGCGCGGCGGGCAGTTCCGTCATCCCCGGCCAGTACCCCTCGGTGAGCGGCAATGTCACCATGACCCAGATCCCCGGCGGCAGCCCCACCGACATCGCCCAGGGCAATACCACGGGCGGCTACACCGAGGTGACAGACGATCTCTACTACAGCAACGGCAGCCTGGGAACCCTGAAGATCCCCGCCATCAACCTGACCGTCAAGGTCTACCAGGGGACGGACAGCGCTGCGTTGAAAAAGGGCGCGGGCCACTTCACCAACACCAGCATCTGGGATGGCAACGTCTGCTTCGCCGGACATAACCGAGGGGTGAACAATCACTTCGGAAAGATTCATACTCTGGAGGCTGGCGACACCATCACCCTGACCACCCTGCTGGGGACCCGAACCTATGCTGTGACCAGCGTGGAGAAGGTCAGTGTCAACGATTCCAGCGGCACCGCCCCCACCACGGATAACCGGGTGACACTCTATACCTGCGTTATGAATCAGCCGGAGTACCGCTGGTGCGTGACCGCTATTCAGCAGGGATAAAACTGTCTGCGGATTGTGTTCGACTTTCCCTCCGCTATGTGGTATCGTTCGGTTTGCGAAAGCCCCACCATAATTACGAAACGGAGGAATTGAGCATGAAACGCAAAAAAATCGTGTCCCTGCTTTTGACTGGCGTCATGACCGCAGCCCTGTTGGCCGTCCCCGCCCAGGCGGCAGAGACCCAGCCCATCCGGGTAAACAGCTATAAGGGAAGTACCCTGGAGGTGGGAGAGCGAAGCGGCCTCATCATCGGCCCCAGCGGTGCGGAGTACACCGTTACCTCCAGCGCCCCGGATATCGTGGCGGTGGAGCAGGTGCTGACCTTCTGGGTAGCTGTCGCCAAGTCGGAGGGAACCGCAGAGATTACCGCCGCCAACCGAGCCGGGGCGTCTGGAACCCTGACACTCACGGTCGGCTCCGCCAATGCATCCGCCAGCCCAGACAGCGCAATCCAGCCGGACAACATGGAGATACGGCAGGAGCTGATTCGTCTGATCAACCAGACCCGCAAGGCCAATGGCGTGTCGGAGCTGTCTGTCAGCGAGGCCCTGATGAATGCCGCCCAGGTCTGCTCCGACCGGCGCTATACCTGGCATCACTCACAAGAGGAGTGTCAAGCTGCCGCCGACGCAGGCTACCCCTACGGCTTCGGGGATAACCTCACCGTGTTCACCGGCACAGAGGATGCCGCCCAACACGCCCTGGACAACTGGATCAACTCTCCCGGTCATTTCCAGACCATGATCGACCCGGCCTGCGACTGCATCGGGGTGGGCGTGACCCAGGTGGACGGCATTACCTACTGTTTTATGTTCGTTGGAATCCCTAACAGCGTCAACTTCTATGCGTAACAGAATCGAAACCGGGAACGGCCTTTCAGCGCAAGCTGGAGGGCCACTTTTTATTCCCCAAAATGAAAGGAGCGTTTTATTTATGCGAAAAACCTATTCCGCACTCACCCGCATGACGGCTCTGCTGCTGGTGCTGGTGTGTGTGCTGGGCCTGCTGCCCGCAACGGCTCTCGCCGCCAACCCGTCCACCATCAAAATGGATGATTGCGCTTACAGCGGGACCAAGTACGATTCCCCGGCCCTGGGCGAGTGCTATATGCACCAGATGCACTTCAACTACAACGGCAAAAGCACCATGGGCTTCTGTGCCGAAAAAGGAAAAGGGATGGGCTGGTCCCTGAAGGGCCACACCTGGGGCAATCCCCAGCCCATTTCCGACCCCACGGTCAAGACCATGATGGCCTATTTTTACGCCCATTCCACCGGCGTCTTCACCGATCAGGCCAAGGCCCTGGGTGTGGACGATGTGTGGAACAGCGACTACACCTGGACCATGAATTCCTGGACGCAGGCTGTCGTCTGGCGGTACAAGGCCGGTCTGCTGTCCGACCCCGTGGTGGCCTGTGCAGAGGAACTGCTGTGCGTCTACAACAATCTGGAACACACCAATTATTCCAGTATTGACGAGACTATGGACGGCAGATCGTTCCGGGACCGGGCGCAGTATATCCTCGACCTGGGCGCGCAGGGCGTATGGGGCGATTGCGAGGTCTATGAGTACGCCTACACAGGCCCTGGCTCCAGCTACCACCCCTCCAATGATGTGCAGGCCGTCATGGTGGGAGAGCTGAATGTCACCCGCGAAAAGTACAGCTTGACGGTCAAGAAGGTGGATTCCACCAATCCCAACAAGACTCTGCCCGGAGCGCGGTTCCTCGTTGCCTCTGAAAATGGCGCCTACTCCAAGGAAGTGGTGACAGGCAGCGACGGCACTGTGACCGTACCCAATTTGGAGGCCGGCACTTACGCCGTGACTGAATTGGAGCCTCCGGAGTCCTATGAGATCGACAATCCTGGGCCGCAGTATGTTGTTCTGCCCAGCGGCAGCGATAAAACTGTGACGGTCACCTTTTCTGATACGCCTGAGATTACTGGTGAGGGCAGCATCCGCAAAGTAGACGCGGACAATCCCACCAGGGGCCTCGCCGGGGCGGTCATTAAAATCGAGGGTGTGGACAACGATTTTACTGGAACTTTCATCACCGGCGCGGGCGGATACCTCACCGATGTGCCTTGGAAAGATATGCCCCTGGGCAGCTTTACCGCCGAGGAGGTCACACCCCCGGAGGGCTACACCAAAAGCCTGGACGTCAATAAAACCAAGCAGACCTTTGTCTGGGACGGCAAAACTGACATTGCTCTGGTGTTCGAGAATGACGCCAAGGTGAAGGTACGTCTTATCAAAAAAGACGATTCTGATAACCCTCTCCCCGGCGCTGTGTTCAACATCGTGAAAGATGGCCAGATCATCGGCACAGAGGAGACGAAAGCAGACGGCTCCATCACTGTCACCGATGTGACCGAGGGGATGTACGCCTTCGTGGAGGTGTCCGCCCCCGCCCCCTACGCCGCGCTGACTGAGCCTGTGATTGCCCATGTGGATCAGGCCACCATCAACGGCGGCGGCACAGTCACCGTCACAGCGGCGGACAAGCGGCTGCCCAGCCTCACTATTCTCAAGCGGGACGCGCAGACCGGGGATGTGATCCCCAACACCCATTTTGAAATCCGCGGCATCCATTACGGCTACCACAACGATGTGACCACCGGGCCGGACGGCAGGGCGGTCCTATCCAATATTCCTGTGGATAGCTACGAGGTGACGGAAAAGTCCGTCCCTGATCCCTATGTGGTGGGAGACGAACCCACACAGACGATCTGGCTGGGGGCCGGAGACAGCAAGGAGCTGGTCTTTGACAACCTGAAGCAGCCTGTCCTGAAAATCTCCAAGGTAGAGCAGGGGGCCAACACCCCCATTCCCGGCACGGTGTTCACCGTGGAGGGCATCGACAGCGACTACCGCCAGGATGTGACCACCGAGGCGGACGGCTTCGCCACTCTGCGCGTTGCCCCCGGCAGCTACCGGGTGACGGAGAAGTCCGTCCCCGAACCCTATTGTCTGCCGGAGGACGAGGCTGACCGGACCCAGACCATCAGCCTGAACGGCGGCGATGATAAGACCCTGATCTTCAAAAACAGCAAGAAGCCCCTGCTGACCCTCTCCAAGATTGACGCCGATACCGGAGTGCCTGTCCCCGGCACCGTCCTCACCGTGGAGGGGATCGACAGCGACTACAAGGATGACTGGAGAACCGGGCCGGACGGCACAGTGGCTCTGCGTGTTGACCCCGGAACCTACCGCATCACGGAGAAATCCGTCCCCGCGCCCTACTACCTCCCGGATAAGGACGCGGACCGGGTGCAGACCATCTCTCTGAACCCCGGCGATGAAAAGACGGTGGTGTTCCGCAACCACAAGACCCCGGAGCTGACCATCTTCAAGGAGGACAGCGTGGCCGGCGCTCCCATCGAGGGCGCCAAGTTCCGTGTGACCTACACCAGCAATGGTGAGGCTGCGGGCGCTCCCGCCTCCATGGACTTTGGTATCTTCGTCACGGATGCCAGCGGCCAGATCAAGCTCCATGAGAAAGGCAAGAAGCTGTACCCCGGCGAATACACCGTGACTGAGGTGGAGCCTGCTCCCGGATATCAGATGAAAGAGCCTCTCACCCAGAAGGTGATCCTCCATGGCGGCGAGAGCAAAACCCTGACTTTTTTCAATGAGCCGTTAAACGCCATCGTGGTGGAGAAGTATGACAGTGTGACCCACGAGGCCCTACCCGGCTGCACCTTCCAGCTGAAATATCTGGGCGGGACCAGCGGCACTGGCGGCACGGTCATCGGCACGAAGGTGACGGGCAAGAACGGGACCGCCATCTGGACCGGGCTGACTGCCGGCACCTATATCGTGGAGGAGATCGACCCGGCGGACGGGTACAGCATCATCAATGCCTCCGAGACCGTCTATATCTCCGACAAGGGTGAGCAGAACGTGATCACGGTCTCTTTCGACAACGCCCCGGACGGCATCCTGCTCATTCGGAAGGTCTGCGCCACCAACCCCAGCGTGACCCTCCAGAACGCCGAGTTCAAGGTCATGTACGCGGACGGAACTGTACATAGAGTTTGCGGTAAAATGCTTCCGGGTTTATTTGCTGGCCTGCTTCCTGATCCCTGCCGGAGCTGTCACCGGGATTTTCTTCCAAGCCATCGGCAAGCCCGTTCCCGCCACGCTGCTCTCATTGTCCCGGCAGATTATTTTCTTGATTCCGGCGATGTTGATTTTTGGATATTTTATGGGTGTGGAAGGGGTTCTCTGGGCTGGTCCCTTCAGTGACGGGCTATCTGGCGTAATCTCCTTAATTACTGTATGGTTGTCCTGGAAAAAGATTTTCAATAGAGAGGTAGCGGAAAAATGAAAAAATGTGTGATTACCATAGGCCGTCAGTGCGGCAGCGGAGGCCATACCATCGGGAAAACCGTGGCGGAACGGCTGGGCATTCCCTTCTACGACAAGAAGCTGGTGCAGATCGTGGCGGAGCGCAGCGGGCTGTCTGCTGAGACGGTGCGGCGGGAGGGGGAATACTCCTCCGCCAGCAGCCTGTTCACCAGCGTTTCATCGCGGGGCTACTCGGCCTATAACGCCAATCAGAGGGAGAATATGGCCCTGCCCGATCAGATCAACGCCTATCAGACCGAGCTCATTAAGGAGCTGGCGGAGAAGGAGTCCTGCGTCATTGTGGGGCGGTGCGCCGACTACATCCTGCAAGGGCGGAAGGACTGCTTCCACGTTTTTATCACCGGCGCGCTGCCTGACCGGGCCAACCGTGTCATCGCGGAGCATGGGGTTGCCGCTGACGCTGCCAGAAGCCACGTGAAGGAACGGGACAGGAAGCGTTCCAGCTACTACAAGCATATCACCGATCAGGCGTGGGGGATGGCGGCAAATTATGACCTCTGCCTGAACAGCAGCAAGCTGGGGATCGACCGCTGTGTGGAATTGATTCTTGCGGCAACTCATATGGACAGCTGAATTTACCCCATAGAAAGGAGAACGTTATGGAACCCCTTCATCTACAAAAGGAAGACAGTTCCAATGAAAACACTTGTAGACAACCAGCGCATCCTGCCGATAGAGGTCGATCTGCTTTGCGCGGACCGGCCTTTTTACTCGCTGATCTTACTCACCAGCTCCGGCGAGATGTCCACATCTGCCTCTTGTCCCAACCGCTTGCGCTCTATCCGCCTGGGGCTACTCATCTGAGCGGTTCCGATCCTGTTACTTAAGAAAGTTATTTACAGTTTCCTTCCGTTCATCGCTAAAATTTTCCAGCTCTTTCATGCTGATTACATCATGGTAGATTAGTGAGACAATGTGATAGATCAAGTTTGTTCAGGTCATCTTCGACTGGATGCCTGGATTTTCCTTATCACCCTCCATCTGTTTATCCAGCTGCCAGAATTTTTCTGATGGCTTTCCCCACTCAGCGGTTATATGTATTTATCGCGCAATCCGCCCCATGATTTTCCGCCATATACAACAGCCGCCAACGTTTATTACACCGCGATCCGAAGTGGGCTTTGGGAGAAGATCCGTGCGGTACTGGTGGAACGGGTACGGACAGAGACAGAGCAAAACGCGGGCCCCAGCTACAAGATTATCAACTTGCGAAGCGTAAAAACTACTTCGGCCGCCGAAGAACGTGGAATTGATGGTGGAAAAAACAAAAGGACGCGAACGTCACATTGTAGTGGGCGCTGGATGATCCGTACAAAGCGGGACTAGTATCCAAGGAGTATCGCTGGCGGGAGAACGGCAGCCTGACATGAAACTTATACCAGCTCCGAGAAAACACCTTGACCGATTTGACACAACATGATATATTAAAATCAGTTTTTGGGCAAATTTGCAAAAAAGAGCGGGGAAAGACGGCATGAATTTACAGCAGTTATACTATTTTCGAACCTTGGCCGAGGTAAAGCATTTTACCAAGGCGTCGGTCAAGCTGATGGTAGCTCAGCCCAGTCTGAGTCATTCCATCAATGATCTGGAGTCTGAACTGGGCATTAGCCTGTTTAATCGTGACAATCGTCAAATCACATTGACAAAATACGGCCAGCTGTTTTTAGAATATGTTGACCAGGCTCTCGCCATTTTAGATGAGGGACAAATCAAGCTGAATGATTTTATATCACCAGAACAAGGAACCGTCTCCCTGCACTATGTCAGCTCGATTGATCCGTTTATCTCCTATTTGCTGGCCAGGTATTTCCAGGATACCGGCTTTCAGACTACATTCCAGCTCCAGCAGGATACGAATATCCGCATACAAAGCCATCTTCTCTCTGGAGAGGCCGATTTGGGGCTTGGAATGCTGTATGACGAAGCGGCTGGCTTAAAAACACATAAGCTGGGCAATCATGAACTGACCCTGCTGGTATCGAACGACCATCCTCTGGCAAAGCAAGATTCTGTGGATCTGCGGGATATTGACGGAGAAAATTTTATTGCCTACAAAACAGAATGTTCTATCCGGGATTTGATTGATGACATCTTGAAATCTTTGCGGGTAAGCCCCCGGATTAAGCTGGAAACCATACACGATACGATGATCTTTGGTTCTGTGGCGGCGAATCTTGGTCTGGCGCTTGCTCCGGCTCCGCTCAGCGAACAGCATTACAACATAAAACTGCTTCGGATTGAGAACGATATTCCGGGCCATGAAATTTATCTGAAATGGAAGGATGTAAAATATATTTCCCCGGCAATATGCCGGTTCCGGGATTATGTAATTAACCAGCCTGGACTGTTCGACGAATTTCGCCGCCAGCAGGTCGACTGCGTAAATTGAAGCGGACCGGTGGAATGAGGCGCGCAAGATATAGCAATAAAAAGGTGCGAAGAATTGTCATTTTGACCATTCTTCGCACCTTTTTTTGCTCCTGAAATTGCGTTTTAGCCGGTCAGACTGTAAATCTCAAACATTTTATGGAATCATGCGGAAAATACATATTATCATGCAATGACCCGTAATGAACAAATTCAAGAAAAGAATTGGACACTTTGCACAGCAATATGGTATATTTCAACCATCAACTTTGCGAATAGCACAAAACTAAACCAAAATGAGGAGGAACCTGTATGAAAAAAATGATTGCCGCGGCTTTGGCTTTGTGTATGGCCCTCTCCCTGGCCGCCTGTTCCGGAGGCGGAGAGCCCTCCAAATCCGGCTCTGGTTCCAACGGAGGAAGCACCTCTCAGCCTGCGCCCGCCGGGACCTATCCCACCCAAAACGTAAATGGAATTGTCCAGTGGGGGGCTGGCGGCGGGACGGATTCCCTGATGCGCCCTCTGGCCGCGCTGGCGGAGCAGCAACTGGGCAAATCCATCGTTATCCAGAACATGACCGGCGCCACCGGCTCTGTGGCAACCCAGTATGTCTATGATGCGAATACGGACGGTTACAATTTGCTGATGGGCGCGGAAAATCCCGCCCTCTATGACGTACTGGAAATCAGCCAGCTGACCTATGACAACTTCGACTGTGTCTATCTCATTGGCGACGAAGTGGTGGGTATCATTGTGAGCAAGGACTCCAAATATGCCAGCTTCACTGAAATTGTGGATGCCGCTCTGGCCGCGCCCAACAGCGTCAAGCTGTCCACCACCGGCACCGGAGGCCTGCCCTGGGAAGTCGGCGCGTTCATTACCGACATCACCGGCGCGACGTTCAATCAAATCCCCTATGACAGTGATGCCTCCGCCAAAACCGCGGTGATGAGCGGCGAGTGTGATTTCACCGTATGTAAGGTCCAGTCCGGCATTGAGGATTACAAGGCCGGAGATATCAAATTCCTCTGCCTGCTGTCCGAGGCGCCGGTGGAGATTATGCCGGAGGTTCCGCTGATCACTGCTGAGTATCCCGATTTCAGCAAGTATCTCCCCTGGGGTCCCTTCTACGGTATCTTTGTGAAGGAGGGCACTGACGCCTCGATCACGGAAACTCTGGGCAGCGCTTTCAAGGCGGTGGGCACAGACCCCAGCTATCAGGAAGTGTTAGCCAACTTCAACATCAACTTCCTTGGCTACACCGGAAGCGAAGCCGCGGATTACATTACATCCTGGCGCGAAAACACGGTCAACGCGTTGAAAAACAGCGGTGCTCTGAGCTGACCGCGAACGATAAGCGGCGCAGGGCTTCAGCCTTGCGCCGCTTTCGCGCGAAATCAACATTTTAATCGAGGTGAAGATTCAATATGATGGAAGAGCGAAAGGAAAGTCAGCGCAAGGAGGAGAGCGCCGTCCAGCCGGAAACGCGCAAGCCCGCGCTGGCCTCCGGCGAAAAAGTTTTTGCTGTGGTGTTGCTGCTGACCGGTCTGGCCGCGTTTGGCTTGACCCTGGAGCTGTGGTCCCGGATGAGCGAGCCTAAAATCGCCTCCGCGGCGGCGCTGCCCCTGTTTGTCAGCGGACTGTGGGTGATTATGGCGCTGCTTACCGTAATCGAGAATTTCAAGCTGGATACCCCCTTGACCGGGATGTCCGGAGTGAAGGAGAAATTGCTGGCGGGCTTGCGCTACGCGCTGCCCTCAGATGTGGTGGTTATGCTGGGGGCCATTCTGGCCTACTGTGTCCTGCTGCTGGTGGGAATCAGCTTCTACGTCGCGACTCCGCTGTTCCTGTATGGCAGCATGTGTTATCTGACGCGCAAGAACTATTTGAAGAACATCCTGTGGACAAGCGTTGTGATGGCGTTTATCGTTCTCGTGTTCCGGGTGCTGTTCAGTGTCATTTTCCCATAAGAGAGGTGAAGGAAACACTATGATGGAAGCGTTATCTTACATGGCGGTAGTGATCCGCGAGCCTTGGCTCATCCTTCTGGTGGCGGCGGGCACCTGTGCCGGCATCTATGTCGGCGCCATTCCCGGGCTGTCCGGAACGATGGCAGTTTCTCTTCTGGTCTCCTTTACCTTTGGGTGGGAAACCCACAGCGCGCTGGCGGTCATGATCGGAGTGTTCGTTGGCTCGGTGTTTGGCGGCTCCCGCTCCGCGATCCTTTTGAATATCCCCGGCGCTCCCGCCGCGGTTGCCACCGCCTTGGACGGGTATCAATTGGCCAAACAGGGCCGGGCGGGGGAGGCCATGGGCCTTGCCACCTCCCAGTCGGTGATTGGCACCTTGCTGGGCGTATTCGCCCTGGCGGTCTGCGCTCCTGTGGTGGCTGGGGTTGCCCGTAATTTTCACTCCATTGACTATCTGATGCTCTCCCTGATGGGCCTGATGATGGTGGGGTCCCTGTGCGGCCGTTCCGTTAAATTCGGCCTGATTGCCGGGTGCATTGGTATTTTTCTGGGCTGTGTAGGAGTCGATGGACAGACCGCCGTCAAGCGGTTTACCTTCGATATCGTCTATCTCAACTCCGGTGTGGACTATGTAGTGGCTATGATTGGCCTGTTCGGCGCCTCTGAGGCCCTCAGCCAGATTACGGACATGAAGTCCCAGCCTGTCAAGCAAAAGGTGGATAAAATTATTCCCTCCTGGAAGGAATCCGCCCAGTACCTTCCCCTGACGATTAAATCCTCTGTTATTGGCGTTCTGGTGGGAGCCCTGCCGGGAGCCGGAGGAGATATCGCCGCCCTGCTCAGTTATGACCAGGCCAAGCGTTCGGTGAAGAAGCCCAGCGCCCCCTTCGGACAAGGCGCGGTAGAGGGCATCATCGCCCCTGAATCCGCCAACAACGCGGCCATTGGCGGAGCCTTTATCCCCATGCTCACCATGGGAATTCCAGGCGATGCGGTGACCGCCGTGCTCATCAGCGCCTTAACCATCCAGGGACTGCGTCCCGGTCCCAACCTGATTAACGAGACCCCGGACCTGTTCTGGCTCATTGTGGCGGCGCTGCTGCTGGCCTCCATCTTCCTGCTGGTCTTTGGACTGACCGGAATCAAGGCGTTCACCAAGATTGTAGAGATTCCCAAGGGAATCCTGATGCCCACGATTCTGATTTTATCGGTCATCGGCGCCTATGCCATCCGCAACAGTCTGTACGATATCTTCTGGATGTTTGGCTTTGGCCTGATCGGCTACTTCCTCAAGCGCTTCAACTACCCCATCGCCCCTATTGTGCTGGGCGTTATCCTGACCAAGCTGTGTGAGGAAAATTACCGCCGCGGCGTCATGCTGGAGGGCTCCATCCCCGGTATGCTGGCCAGCATTTTCACCAGTCCGATCTCGATTATCCTGTGTGCCCTGCTGGTGTTCCTGTTTATAACACAGACTGAGTTTTATAAAAATTGGAAGCGGAAGCGGGAAAGAAACCGCGCTTCCGTGTAGTGGGCGAAGGAGGAAGGAAACCATCATGCCAAGACATATTACGGTGGATACCAAGCTCGTCGCGCTGCTGGGATATCCATTGAAGCAGTCGGTTTCGTACCTGATTCAGAACCAGGTTTATGAGGAATTGGGGCTGGACTACTACTATTTTCCGGTGGAGCTGCCGCGGAAAGAACAGCTGGAATGTGTCATTCATGGGTTCCGGCAGATGAACTTCGCTGGATTTGCTGTGACCAAGCCCTACAAGGAATGTGTGCTGCCCTATCTGGACCGCCTGGATGATACGGCAAAGAAGGTAGGAGCCTGCAACACGGTTGTGATGCGGGACGGCCAGCTGGTAGGCTACAATACCGATGGTGTGGGCAGTGTCCGTTCGCTGGAAGTGGAGCGGGGCTTTTGCGCGCGGGGAAAACGCATCTTTTCCTATGGAGCTGGGGGGGCGGCCCGAGCGGTCCTGTTCCAGCTTGCGTCACAAGAGGCGAAGCAAATTACCATAGCCGCGTTAGACGGTATGGCTCAACGGCTGGCGGAGGATTTGAACCGCTGTTACCCAGGCCTGTGCCAAGGTGTGGATATGTCCCAGCGGGACATTCTGGTCCAGGAGACAGCGAAAGCGGACTTGGTTTTAAATCTGACCGGGCTTGGTATGGCGCCCCACCTGAATGAAACTCCGGCGGACAGCACATGGCTGCGTCCAGGCCAGCTGTGCTACGACGCTATTTACAATCCAGAAAAGACCCGTTTTTTGGAGGACGCGGAAGCTGCTGGCTGTCAAACGCTGAATGGGCTGGGTATGGTGATTTATCAGGGCCTGGCGCAAATCGAGTTATGGACCGGGGTCCGAGCGGATCCGGAAATTATGTACCATGCTTTACACACTACGTTATAAAAGGAAAGGGTTTTGGATATGAACACTGTCAAGCTGAGAAACGTGGAGGTGGGGGCGGGTGTGCCCAAGGTAATCGTTCCCATCGTGGGTAAGACCCGGGAGGAAATCCTGGCGAAGGGCAGGGAGCTGGCCGAGATTCCGCTGCATGTTGTGGAGTGGCGGGTGGATTTTTACGAGGATGTATTCGATACCGAAAAGGTGCTGGATACACTGGCCCAGCTGCGCGCTGTTCTGGGCGAGACCCCAATCCTGTTTACCTTCCGGACGCGGAAAGAGGGCGGAGAAAAAGAGATCACCATGGATGATTATACTGCCCTCAATACCGCCGTGGCGCGCTCCGGCAGCGCTGACGCGATTGATGTGGAAATTTTCTCCGGGGACCAGGTGGTGTCCCAAAACATCGAGACGATTCACGCCGCCGGTAAGGTAGTGGTCGGCTCCAACCATGACTTTCATAAAACGCCGTCCCAGGCTGATTTGGTTTACCGTCTGCGGAAGATGCAGGATATGGGGGCTGACCTGCCCAAGATCGCGGTTATGCCCCAGAATAAAGCGGATGTATTGACCCTTCTCAGCGCCACCGAGGAGATGTCCCGCTGCTACGCGGACCGCCCGATTATTACCATGTCCATGTCGGCCACTGGTGTGCTCAGCCGTCTGTGCGGTGAAGTATTCGGTTCCGCTATGACATTCGGTACAGTGGGGCAGGCCTCCGCGCCCGGCCAGATTCCTGTGGAGCAGCTTAACAGCGCCACTGGGATTATCCACAACGCGCTGTAATATATCCTGCCCACAGACAGACGGAAGGAAGGAATATGATGGACAGAAAATACTCTTTGGCGTATCTGACAATCCCGGGTACCAATCCGATGGAACAGATCCGCGTCGCGAAAACGGCAGGCTATGATTCGGTCAGTCTGCGTACCATTCCCATGCGCCTGCCCGGTGAGCCTGAGTTTTTGCTCCATAAGGACGAGAAACTCTTTCAGGCGACAAAACAGGCGATGCTGGAGTATGACATTCCCTTGATGGACATTGAGCTAGCCCGTGTGCGTCCTGATTTGAACATTGATGAATATGAGCCAGCGTTTGAACGTGCCGCCGCTTTGAATGGCACCGATGTCCTGGGCAGTGTATGGACCCGTGACCGCGCTTTTTATACGGAGCAGGTGGGACGTATTGCTGAAATGGCAAAGAGGTATGGCCTGAACTACAACGTGGAGTTTCTGCCGTGGGCCGGCGTCCGGAATTTGCAGGAGGCCATTACCCTGGTAGACAATGTAGGCGCTGACAATCTGTACATCATGGTAGATACGCTCCATGCCGGACGGGCCGGTGTGACTGCCGCGGAGCTGGCCCGCGCCGACAAGAAATATTTCCGCTTTATCCACCTGTGTGACGGTCCCGCTGGCCCAGACGGCGACCCGGTTCTGGACAACATTAAAGATGAACAGATGCTTTTTACCGCGCGGGAGGGACGTCTTTATCCCGGAGAAGGCGTCATGGATTTGGCGGGGATGGTAGATGCGCTGCCTGGACTGCCCCTGTCCATTGAGCTGCCTAATTTGGCGCGAATAAAGGAACTGGGAGTGGAGGGACACGCGACCCGCTGTTTGGAAACCGCGAAGGCATTTTTCGCGGCGCATCAGTAATAAAGAAGGACCGTTAGAGGAGCGGGGTTCGGCCCGCGCGCTTCTCTGATGGTCCTTATTCAGTATAGCTGAGGTTTAATGGTGGGGGTGTATTATGACTTTAAGACAACTGTACTATTTTAGAAATGTTGCTGAACTGCGGCATTATACCAAAGCGGCTGAGATCTCTCGCGCCAGCCAGTCTGGCCTCAGCCACGCTATACGGGAATTAGAGCGCGAGTTGAATGTAGAGCTGTTCCAAAAACGGGGCCGCAATGTAGAACTGACAAAATATGGCCAGCTTTTTTTACCCTATGTTCAAAAAGCGCTGAAAATGCTGGAATCAGGAGTATCCAGACTGGCGGATCCCGCTGGTCCGGATACAGGAACGATCACGATAGCGGGTACGCCGTCACTGGCCCAATTTGCGTCGGATATTATGGTTCGCTATATGGCGGATACGAAACGCGCTGGGGTGCGTTTACAGTTCAATCAGGAGACCACAATCGCCCAGCTGCGAGAGCATTTGCTGTCCGGTAAGGTGGATTTGGCGTTCTCCACAAAAATTGAGCATTCTCAGATTGGCTCAACGTATATCGGCGAGCATCCAATCGTTCTTTTAGTTTCTGAAACGCATCGATTCGCCCAGTACGGCGAGGTAGAATTGCGCATGCTGGATGGAGAAGACTTTATTGCGTTTTCTCCCGACTGCCAACTGCGGAAGCTTGTTGATGAGGCGTTTCGTACACTGGATATTCATCCCGCGATAAAGGCGGAAACGAATCAGGATCTAATTATGGACAGTTTAGTAGCGGCCAACTGCGGTGTTGCCCTTGTACCTTATCCTCTGGGAGGTATTCCATATCATACAAAAGTCGTACCAGTTGCCAATAATTTACCTCCCAGACAGCTTTATCTGATGTGGAATCAAAAACAGGATTTGTCGACCGCGGTAAATTGCTTTTCTGAGTATATCGCGCGAAGCGGAGCGGTCTTTTCGCGGTTCTTAGAAAAAATATATTGCCGATGAGCCCATTGTTTTACAGAGACACATTCACTGGATCGGCGCCTTGCTGTCTTGTTTTTTTCGAAGAACCGCGCTATAATACTCCATAAGAAAAACCAAAAGGAGCGAACCATTATGGTACAGGAGACAAAACGGTTTTTGTCCTACATCTGCCCCCACTGTACGCGGTCGGTGATTGTGGAGCGGGATCTGTTTTCTCTGGCCGCGGCCCCGGCCCATATTAAGTGTCCCTGCGGCAAGTCGGAGCTTGGGGTGGAGTTCAAGCCCAACCAGGTGCGGCTGACAGTGCCCTGCTTGTTCTGCGGGCGGGAGCACACGGTGTCCTGCTCCTCCCATGCCTTCATCCGGGAAAAGGCCCTGGCCTTCTCCTGCGCCGCCTCCGGACTGGACTGCTGCTACGTGGGCGAGGAGGGCCCGGTTTACGCAGCCACCGCCCGGCTGGAGCGGGCGGTGGACAAGCTGGGGGAGAACGCCGCCGAACAGGGGGCGTTTCTGGACGAAATCGTTATGGAGGAGGTTCTCTCCGAGCTGAAGGACATCGCCGCCCGGGGCGGCGTCTCCTGCGCCTGCGGCAGCAGAAAGTGGGGGTTCGACGTCCATTTCAGCTCGGTGGACCTGTACTGCCAGGAGTGCGGCGGCAGATACCGCGTCCCTGCCGCTACCGCGGACGACATCGACGACCTGTGCTGCAAAACTTCAATTTTGATTCGAGGCAAGGAAAAATGAGCATGTTTTTTGAGTACGATATCCGTTTGAATGGCCTGGATGTGGATGGCCGTGGAATCTGCAAGGCCTCGGCCCTGCTGAACCATCTGCAAAACGCCGCCACCCTGGCGGCGGAGGACGGCGGTTTCTCCCGTGAAACCCTGGTGGAGCGGTACGGGGCCTTCTGGATGCTGGCCCGATCCTGGTACCGGCTGGCCCGGCCGCCGCGGTATGAGGACAAGCTCACTGTCCGCACCTGGCACCGGGGAGGCAAGAGCGCCATCATGTACCGGGACTACGACATTTTAGCCAACGGACAGCTGGTGGGGGAGTCGGTGTCCGCCTGGGTGCTGGCCGACGTGAACAGCCGCAAGCTGATGCGCCTGGGGGCCATCGCGGAGTTTGAGGGTACCGACGGCGGCGAGCTTTGCAAGACCATGACCCTGGCCAAGCTCCGCCAGCCCGGCGACCTGCGGGAGGCGGAGCGCCGCCCCATGCGGTACAGCGACACCGACCTGAACGGCCATGTGAACAACACCCGGTACGCCGACTTCGCCTGCGACGCCGTGGGCATGGAGCGCCTACCGGAGGACCGCTTTCTGGCGGAGATGCAGATCGGCTACCTGGCTGAGTGCCGCCCCGGCGAGGTGCTCACCATCCAGACCAGCGGCCTGGGGGACAGCCGGTTTGTCCGGGGAGTGGACGATACCGGCAAGCCCCGGTTTGAGGCGGCGCTGTACTTTGGGGAGACGCCGGCTTAGAGAGGAATATGAAATGAAAGTCAGTCCTTATATTAGCGGTGCGGTACGGCAGTTTGCCTACTGGTTTGCCCATGGCACGCTCGGCTATCCTCTTCTGGAGGGTGTTGAATACTTGGATGATACTCTGAAAGAGGAGAGCGGCTTTGCCGAGATGGCCTTTGCCATTTTTATGAACAATCTGGAGCTGGATGAGACCGGAAGAGTGACCAACTACAAATACTGCGAACGGCGGGCTGCACAGTATATCAAGCGTTATTTTGAGCCGGAATATCAGGTGGAACCGGCCTTTGAGGCTTGGGAACTGGAGTTGTATCACTACAAAGAATAAATCTTGACAAGCCCTGAAACGCAAGGTACAATAGATCAAATATCGAAAAGGAGACGTGGAATTATGGTGAATCAAGACGCCGCCCAGAAGTTTGTGAAGCAGGGCCTCACCTTTGACGACGTGCTGCTCATCCCCGCGGCCAGCGACGTGCTGCCCGCCGACATCGACCTGAAAACCCGGCTGACCAAAAAAATACAGCTGAACATCCCCCTGATGAGCGCGGCTATGGACACGGTGACCGAGTACCGCATGGCCATCGCCATCGCCCGGGAGGGCGGCATCGGCATCATCCATAAGAATATGTCCATCAGCCAGCAGGCGGAGCAGGTGGACATGGTAAAGCGCTCGGAGAACGGCGTCATCACCAATCCCTTCTGGCTGGCCCCCGGCCACACCCTGGCCGAGGCGGACGAGCTGATGGCCAAATTCCGCATCTCCGGCGTGCCTATCTGCGACAACGGCAAGCTCATCGGCATCATCACCAACCGGGATATGAAGTTTGAGAAGGACATGACTGTCCTCATTGACCATGTTATGACCAAGGAGAACCTGGTCACCGCCCCGGAGGGCACCACCCTGGCTCAGGCCAAGGAGATCCTCCGCCAGCACAAGATCGAGAAGCTGCCCATCGTGGACGAGGAGGGCCGGCTCAAGGGCCTGATTACCATCAAGGACATCGAGAAGGCGGAGGTCTATCCCAACTCCGCCCGGGATGAGAAGGGCCGTCTTCTGGTGGGAGCCGCCATCGGGGCCACCTCCGACGTGCTGGACCGGGTAGCCGCCCTCACCGACGCGGGGGCGGACGTGCTGGCCCTGGATTCCGCCCACGGCCACACCCAGAACGTGCTGGAAACCGTCAAGCGGGTGAAGGCCCTGTACCCTGACGTTCAGCTCATCGCCGGCAACGTGGCCACCGCCGATGGCTGCAAGGCCCTCATCGAGGCGGGGGCCGACTGCGTGAAAATCGGCATCGGCCCCGGTTCCATCTGCACCACCCGCGTGGTGGCCGGCATCGGCGTGCCTCAAATCACCGCGATTTACGACGCCGCCCGGGTGGCCGCCGAGTACGACATCCCTATCATCGCCGACGGCGGCGTGAAGTTCTCCGGCGACATCGCCAAGGCCATCGCCGCCGGGGGCGACGTGGTTATGCTGGGCTCCCTGCTGGCCGGGTGCGAGGAGTCCCCCGGCGACACCGAGATTTTCCAGGGCCGTCAGTTCAAGGTCTACCGGGGCATGGGCTCCCTGGCCGCTATGAATCACGGCTCCCGGGACCGCTACTTCCAGGAGTCCAACAAGAAGCTGGTTCCCGAGGGCGTGGAGGGCCGCGTCCCCTACAAGGGAGCGGTGGGTGAGACCATCTACCAGCTCATGGGCGGCCTGCGGGCCGGAATGGGCTATACCGGATGCCATAACATCGGTGAGCTCCAGTCCAAGGCCCAGTTTACGCGGATCACCGCCGCCGGCCTGAAGGAGTCCCACCCCCACGACATCTATATCACCAAGGAAGCGCCCAACTACACCATCAGCCCCAACTGAACGCGTAAAGCGCCTGAGTAATGTGCCGTTACTCAGGCGTTTTTTGCGGAACAGGCGGAATTCTTTTGGGAAAGCTATTCTATTTTTGCGAAAAATTTGCTATAATCAGTTAACATACATTTCTTTGACTGGGAGGGCCTATGGAACGACTGGAAAAACGGCTCCGGGAGCGCTGTCCGGAAATAGAACTGCGGCTCAATGAGCCGATGGCGAAGCACACCACCTTCCGCGTCGGCGGTCCGGTGGCGTTGATGGCGCTGCCCAAAAACCAGGGAGAGGCGAAAGCGGCGGTAAAGGCCGCCCAGGAGATGAATGTCCGGCCCTTTTTCCTGGGTAACGGCTCCAACCTGCTGGTGGCAGACGAGGGTTATCCCGGCTTTGTGATGAAGCTGACCTGGGACTTTGACGAGATTCGGGAGGTCAACCGTGGGCTGGAGGCGGGCGGCGCGGTCCTGCTGTCCCGGCTGTCCAACGCGGCCCTGGGCCGGGGCCTCACCGGCCTGGAGTTTGCCGGAGGAATTCCTGGCAGCGTGGGCGGGGCGGTCACCATGAACGCCGGAGCCTACGGCGGGGAGATGGCCCAGGTGCTGGAGGAGGTCACCTTTCTGGATGAGGAGGGGGAGGTCCGCGCCCTTCCCGCCTCAGCGTGCGGCTTCGGCTATCGGAGCAGCGTCTTCGCCAGCCGGAGGTTCCTGATTTTAAAGGCCCGCTTCCGGCTGGAGCTGGGGGACCCGGCGGTTATCAAGGCCCGCATGGATGAGCTGGCCGCGAAACGCAGAGAAAAGCAGCCTTTGGAGTACCCCAGCGCCGGGTCCATGTTCAAACGCCCGCCAGGACACTTCGCCGCCGCCCTCATCGACCAGTGCGGGCTGAAAGGCCTGACGGTGGGTGGGGCCCAGGTGTCGGAGAAGCACGCCGGCTTTGTGGTCAACCGGGGCGGGGCCACCTGCGCCGACGCGCTGAAGCTGGTGGACCAGGTGAAGGAGCGGGTGCTGGCACAGACCGGCGTGGAGCTGGAAATGGAGGTCAAGGTGCTGAAATGAAGCTGAGCGAGCGATACCCGGTGAGCGTTTACGCCGTCCGGGAGAAAACCACCCTGCTGGTGCCCACGGTGGGCATCAAATGCGCCTCCCACGAGGCCCGGAAGCTGCCCTGGCCGCCCCAGGCGGAGGAGCTTGGGACGGCGGTGCTGGAGCTGCTGGCGGACTTGGAAGCGGGGCGCGTCCAGTATGACCCGGAGGCCAAGGGCTACTGGTTTCAGCCGGGTATCCGAAGCTGGAAGGCCTTTCAGGCGGCGTCCTCTTCGGTTGATGTGACGCGGAGAGGGACGGAGCTGTGGATTACCCGGCTGGACGGCCGCTCTGAGCGGGGGTTTGTCCCGGAGCTGGAGCCCTGTACGGTACTTCGGGACGGGATTGGCCCTAGGGAGCTGGGAGAGGCCATTCTAGCGGTGCTGCTCCCTCTGGTGGAGAAGGAACGGGGCTTGCCCCTGAAAACCTGAGACAAAAGAGAGTGATTTCATGGAGTTTGTCATCATTTCCGGCCTGTCCGGAGCGGGAAAGAGCAAAGCGGCCTCCTTTATGGAGGATATGGACTACTTCTGTGTGGACAATCTGCCCGCGCCCTTGATTCCCAAATTCGCCGAGCTGGGCATGGACGGCACGGGGGAGTATCAGCGGGTGGCGCTGGTCACAGACGTGCGGGGCGGCACCAACTTCGGCGGCCTGTTCCACGCGCTGGACGCCCTGGAGGTTCTGCGGTGTCCTTACCGCATCCTGTTTATGGAGGCGGACGACGCGGCCATCATCAAGCGCTATAAGGAGAGCCGCCGCTCTCATCCCCTGGCCGAGGTGGCGGACAGCCTGGAGGAGGCCATTGCCCTGGAGCGGCGGATGCTCGCCCCCCTGCGGGAACGGGCGGACAAGATTGTCAACACCACCAATCTGTCCACCGCCAAGCTGAAAGGGGTGCTGCGGCAGATGTTCGGCCGGGCGGGGACGGCGGAGGGCCGGATGGAGGTCCGGGTGACCTCCTTCGGCTTCAAGCACGGGGTGCCCATGGAGGCGGATCTGATTTTCGACGCCCGCTTTCTGCCCAACCCCTTCTATGTGACCGAGCTGCGCCCACGCACCGGTTTGGACGCCGGGGTGCGGGACTATGTCTGGCAGAACGGTCAGGCGGAGGAGTTTTTAACCCGCCTGTGGAATCTGGTGGGCTGGCTGCTGCCCCGGTATGAGGAGGAGGGGAAAACCTCTCTGGTTATCTCCATCGGTTGTACCGGCGGGCACCACCGTTCGGTGGCCATGGCCCACGCCCTGGGGGAGAAAATCCGTGCCCAGGGCTGGCCGGTGACCGAGAGCCACCGGGATCTGGGACGGAATTAGGCGGTGGCGGTTCAGTCTGGACATATTGGAGCGGCACAAATTGGACTGGCCGGAGCCGGAAGAGAGGAAAACGGATGAGTGAAGCATATCCCACCCTCCAGCAGTGGGAGCGGGGCCCGAAGATCGTCGCCATCGGCGGCGGGACGGGGCTGTCCACCATGCTGCGGGGGCTGAAAAAATATACCCAGAACCTCACCGCCATCGTCACGGTGGCGGACAACGGCGGCGGTTCCGGCGCGCTGCGCCAGGACCTGCGCATCCTGCCGCCGGGGGACATCCGCCACTGTATGGAGGCCCTGGCCAACACCGAGCCCATCATGGAGCGGCTGCTGACCTACCGCTTTCCCGAAGGGGTGCTGGCCGGCCAGTCCTTCGGAAACCTGATTCTGGCGGCCCTCAACGGCATTACCGGCTCCTTTGAGACGGCGGTGAGCCAGATGAGCCACGTCCTGGCCATCACTGGCCGGGTGATCCCGGTGACCAGCGCCGACGTACAGCTTGAGGCCGTGTTTGAGAACGACACCCGGGTGGTGGGCGAGTCTCAGATCGCGGATTTTAAAAAACAGCAGGACTGCCGGATCCACCATGTGAACCTGATTCCCCGAACCCCCAAGGCCACTCCCGCCGCGCTGGAGGCCATCGGGGAGGCGGACCTGATCCTGTTGGGGCCGGGGAGCCTGTACACCAGCGTGATTCCCAATCTGCTGGTGGAGGGGGTGGCCCGGGCCATCGCCCAGTCGGACGCCCCCAAGCTGTACATCTGCAACATCATGACCCAGGACGGGGAAACGGAGGGCTACACCGCCGCCGACCACCTGGAGGCCCTTCTGGCCCACGGGGAGCCGGGGCTGCTGGACCTGTGTCTGGCCAACTCCGCCCCGGTGGACGCGGGATTGCAGGAACGCTACCGGGAGGAGGACGCCGTTCCCCTGACGGTGGACAAGGACCGGATCGCAGCTCTGGGGCTGGAGCTGGTGGAACGGCCGGTGGCGTCCGAGGGAGGGAACTACGCCCGCCACGACCCGGACCGGCTGGCCCAGGCCGTTCTGGAGGTCTACCGCCGCCGGGCCATGCGCATCTTCCGCGGCGCGAGGCGGTATATATTGGAGGAATGACCCATGTCCTTTTCCGGAGATGTGAAACAGGAGGTGTGCCGCGTCCCCCTGAGCCGCGAATGCTGCGCCCAGGCGGAGGCCTACGGTGTGCTGCTCTACTGCAACACCTTTCAGGCCGGACAGGTCCGGATTGTCACCGAGAGCGAGGCCTTT
Organism: Oscillospiraceae bacterium; assembly: GCA_910575265.1. Classification (GTDB taxonomy): domain Bacteria; phylum Bacillota; class Clostridia; order Oscillospirales; family Oscillospiraceae; genus Lawsonibacter. The sequence goes on along the minus strand of CAJTEA010000002.1, from coordinate 77,567 downwards.
GCCCAGCGGCTGCCCATCCTGTTCAAAAAAGCGTTTCAGCTCGCTTTTGACCGCTTGCCCGAGGGGGCCGGCAAGCGGATTTTTGCCGTGGAGGACCCCGACAAGCTGGCGGTGATCCGTCAAACCTTCGGCGCCGACCCCAGGGCGCTGGCCCTCCACCTGAATTTTGCCGCGGTGGAGGAGGCCTGCTGCCGGGCTTCCTTCCTCCGGGGGGCGTTTCTGGCCGGAGGCTCGGTGACCGATCCCCGGAAGGGCTACCACCTGGAGCTGGCCACCTCCCACCAGAGCGTGAGCCGGGAGGTACTGGCTCTGATGCGGGAGCTGGGCCAGGAGCCGAAAGCCGCCCAGCGCAAGGGAAACGCGGTGATCTACTTCAAGCAGAGCGATAAAATTGAGGATTTTCTCACCTGTATCGGCGCGCCTCTGGCCGCGATGGAGGTGATGAACGCCAAGCTGGAGCGGGATCTGCGGGGAAGCGTCAACCGCCGGGTGAACTGCGACGCCGCCAACCTGGACAAGGCGGTGGAGGCCGCTATGGCCCAGGTGGAGGCCATTCGCCGCCTGGAGGCGGCAGGGGCGCTGGTCACTTTGCCGGACAAGCTTCGGGAAGCCGCAGCCCTCCGCCTGGCCCACCCGGAGGACACTCTGTCCCAGCTGGCCGAGCGGTGCGATCCGCCCATCACAAAATCCGCCCTGAACCACCGGCTGCGTAAGCTGGTGGAACTGGGAAAAGAATAGACCACACGCAAAAGGCCCCTGCGGGGGACGAGGAAATTTTTGCTTTGCCAGCAGAGTGCTAACACTGTGATTCTATACAATCCGTTCCTTTAATGCTAATATTAGTATCTAAGGAGGGATTTAATGTGAAAAGCAACAGAACAGTTCAAACTCTTCGCTTTTTAAAATGGATACGAAATCACAGCGGTCTATGGTACTTAATCTGTACACCCAATGAAGAACATATGAATATGGATATGCTGAAGCAGTTGGTAGGCCGGTTGTACCAGGAGGGGTTTTACGAAATGATTTTCGTTCTGCTTATGGTGCACAGGGACAACCCGGCTTTATCACATGTATCGGAGTATTTGCTTTTAGACAGCTTTATAGCTCGATGGGGTCAGGAAAAGGAAGAAATTATTCACGAAATGCAAACTCTTTTGGAATAAAGAGGAGGGAATCGCCATGTCCTTTGTCCACTTACATCTGCATACCGAATTTTCCCTGCTGGACGGGGCCTGCCGGATTAAGAAGCTGGTGGAGCGGGTAAAGGAGATGGGCCAGGAGGCGGTGGCCATCACCGACCACGGCAACATGTACGGGGTGATCGACTTCTATCGGGCCTGTAAGGCGGCGGGGATTAAGCCGATCATCGGCTGTGAGGTCTACGTGGCCCCTCGGGGCCGTACCCGGTTCCAAAAGGTCCACGAGTTCGACTCCCGCTACAACCACCTGGTTCTGCTGTGCCGGAACGAGGAGGGCTACCGCAACCTGTCCTACATGGTGTCCAAGGGCTATCTGGAGGGCTTTTACATCAAGCCCCGAATCGACCTGGATTTACTGCGGGAGCACACCGGCGGCCTGATTGCCTGTTCCGCCTGTATGTCCGGGGAAATCTCACGGCTGCTGCTGGCGGGGGACTACGACCAGGCCAAGGCGGTGGCCCTGGAGATGCGCGCCCTCTTCGGGGAGGACGGCTACTATCTGGAGCTCCAGGACCACGGCATCAAGGCCCAGAAGCAGATAAACGCCCAGATCATCCGCCTGAGCGAGGAGACGGGCATCCCCCTCATCGCCACCAACGACGCCCACTATCTCCGCCGGGAGGACGCGGAGACGCAGGACATCCTCATGTGCGTCCAGACGGGCAAGACACTGGACGACCCCAGCCGCATGCGCTTTGAGACCAGGGAATTTTTCGTCAAGTCGGAAGCGGAGATGGCCGCCCTCTTTCCCAATCACCCTGAGGCTATCGAAAATACGGCGAACATCGCCCAGCTGTGCGATGTGGAGTTTGAGTTCGGCAGATACCATCTGCCCCTGTTCCAGCTTCCCGAGGGCTGGACGGATGGGGACGCCTATTTTGAAACACTCTGCCTGAACGGCTTTGCGCGGCGCTATCCGGACCAGCCCCCGGAGTACCGGAAGCAGCTGGAGTATGAGATGGCCATGATCCGCAAGATGGGCTTTGTGGATTATTTTTTGATTGTATCCGACTTCATCGGCTATGCCAAGGGCCAGGGAATCCCGGTGGGACCGGGCCGGGGCTCCGCCGCCGGGTCCATGGTGGCCTACTGCCTGAATATCACCAACGTGGACCCCATGGAGTACGGCCTGTACTTCGAACGCTTCCTCAACCCGGAACGGGTGTCCATGCCGGACATCGACATCGACTTCTGCCCCCGCCGGCGGCAGGAGGTCATCGACTACGTAAAGCGGAAATACGGCGAGGACCACGTAGCCCAGATCGTCACCTTCGGCACCATGGCCGCCCGGGGCTCGGTCCGGGACGTGGGCCGGGTGATGGGGGTGCCCTACGGCGAGGTAGACGCCTTGGCCAAGCTGATTCCCAGCGGCCCGGGGGCGCTGCATATCACGTTGGAGGAATCCCTGAAGCTGTCCAAACAGCTCAGGGACGTGTACGACGGCGACCCCAACATGAAAAAGCTCATTGACACCGCCATGGCCATCGAGGGGATGCCCCGGAACACCTCCACCCACGCCGCCGGGGTAGTGATCACCCGCCGGCCGGTGGTGGACTACGTCCCTCTGGCCGCCAACGACGGCCAGCCCGTCACCCAGTACGTCATGACCACCCTGGAGGAGCTGGGCCTGCTGAAAATGGACTTTCTGGGCCTGCGCAACCTCACCGTGCTGGACGACGCGGCCAGGATGGTCCAGAGGAAGGAGCCGGACTTTACCATCGACGCCATCCCGGAGAATGACCCGGCCACCATGGCCATGCTGGCCGAGGGCAGGACATCCGGCGTGTTCCAGCTGGAGTCCGCCGGCATGACCAGCGTGTGTGTGGGGCTGAAACCCAAAAATATCGAGGATATCTGCGCGGTGATTGCCCTGTACCGCCCCGGCCCCATGGACTCCATCCCCAAATTTCTGGCCTGCGCCCAGGACCCGGCCAAGGTCACCTATAAGGACCCCTCTCTGGTGCCCATCCTGTCCGGCACCTACGGCTGCATCGTCTACCAGGAGCAGGTGATCCGCATCTTCCAGGACCTGGCGGGCTACTCCCTGGGGCAGGCGGACATGGTGCGCCGGGCCATGAGCAAGAAGAAGGTAAAAGAGATTGAGAAGGAACGGGAGGCATTCCTCCACGGTGACCCCAAGCGGGGCATCCCGGGCTGTGTGGCCAACGGCGTGCCCGAGGCGGCGGCCCAGGACATCTACAACGAGATGTACGACTTCGCCGAGTACGCCTTCAATAAGTCCCACTCCCTGGTCTACGCCATCGTGTGCTACCAGACCGCGTGGTTCAAATGCCACCACCCTAAGGAATACATGGCCGCCCTGCTCACCTCGGTGCTGGACTCCACCGAAAAGGTGGCCGAGTACATCGCCGAGTGCCGGGACATGGGCATCCAGCTCCTGCCCCCCGACGTGAACCAGTCCGGGGCGGACTTCACGGTGGTGGAGGAGGGCATTCGGTTCGGTCTGGTAGCCCTGAAAGGGGTGGGGCGGGCCTTTATTGTCAATCTGCTGAATGAGCGGGAGAAAAACGGCCCATTCGCCGATTTTATGGACTTCTGCGACCGGCTGTTCGACCAGGACATGAACCGGAGGGTCATGGAGAGTCTGATCAAAAGCGGAGCCTTTGACACCATGGGCTGCCGCCGTTCCCAGCTGATGCGGGTCTACGGCCAGGTTCTGGATGGCATCGCCGCCGCCCGGAAACGGAACCTGGAGGGGCAGCTGGACCTGTTCGGCTTCGGCGGCGGAGAGACGGAGAGCGCCCCTCTGCCCGCTCTGGTGCTCCCCGACCTGCCCGAGTATACGCCGCGGGAATTGATGTCCATGGAGAAGGAGACCACCGGGCTTTACCTGTCCGGCCACCCTATGGACCAGTACCGGGAGACCGCCAGGCAGTTTGGGGCGGTGACCATCAGCTCGATCATGGCCGATTTTGCCCGGGAGGACGGTCCCAAGACCTACCGGGACGACCAGCGGGTGTCTGTTGCCGGGGTGATCTCCACCTACCGCACCCGGACCACCCGGAACAACACCCTGATGGCTTATATAAACCTGGAGGACGACACCTCGTCCATGGAGCTGCTGTGCTTTTCCCGCGCGCTGAACGAGAGTGGCAGCTATATCCGGGAGAACAGCGCTATCCTGGTCACCGGGAAGATATCCGTCCGGGACGATAAGGAGCCCCAGCTGATGGTAGATTCCATCCGGCCCCTTGACGATCTGGACCAGCCCCAGGGTGGGGGCAAGACACTCTACCTGCGCCTGCCCAGCCGGGAAGACCCCCGGCTGAGGAAGGTGCGGCTGGCCCTGTCCTTTTTCCCCGGGGAGAGCCAGGTGGTGCTCTACTTTGAGGACTGTAAAAAGCGGATCGGCTCCCGCTGCCTGATCCATCCCGCTCTGATTCAGGACCTGACTGAGCGGCTGGGACAGGAAAATGTAGTAGTAAAATGATGTGAGAGAGGGGAAACCATGGCCCTGCTGAGCTATTTACGCCAATTTAATCTGGTTTCGGTTCTGCTGCGCCTGACGCTGGCGGTGTTTTTCGGCGGCGTTATCGGGGTCAACCGGGAGCACAAGCACCGCCCGGCGGGCTTCCGCACCTATATGATGGTGAGCATGGGAGCGGCGCTGACCATGGTGCTGGGACAGTATCAGTATGCTGTTCTGAACACCCTGTGGAAGGAGGCCCAGCGGGACGTGGGGATGATCACCGACGTCACCCGTCTGGGGGCCCAGGTGATTAACGGCATCGGCTTTCTGGGCACTGGCACCATTCTGGTGACGGAACAGCGGGAAGTTAAGGGTTTGACCACGGCGGCGGCGCTGTGGGCCTCCGCCTGCGTGGGACTGGCCATTGGGGCTGGGTTCTACGAGGGGGTGCTGCTGGGCTTTCTGGGCATCTTCCTGTGCATTGAGGTATTCCCCTATCTGGAGGAGTTCGCCCTGGCCCGGTCCCGGAACATGAACCTGTATGTGGAATTGGGCGGGCTGGAGCAGGTACGGGATTTTGTCGCCCTGATGAAGGGTATGGGGATTCAGATTTACGACATGGAACTGGAGCGCCGGCAAAGTTCAGAGGAGCGGGACCGGATCAGTGTGGTCTTTTATCTCCATCTGCCCAAGTACCAGTCCCACACCAAGCTGCTGACCCAACTGGCCTACAGCCCGGATGTGAAGGCTGTGGATGAAATTTAAGGAGATGGGAATATGCTGAATGGGCTGCATGTTCTGCGCCAGCCCGATCTTTTGGGCATGACGGTCCGGGTGCTGTTGGCTCTGGTGTGCGGCGGGCTGATTGGCATCGAGCGGGCCAACAAGCGCCGTCCCGCCGGCTTTCGCACCCATATCCTCATCTGCCTGGGGGCGGCCATGACCACCGCCACCAGCCAGTATATGTATGTCGTGATGCGCTATCCCATCAGCATGAGCCGTATGGGCGCTCAGGTAATCGCGGGAGTCAGCTTCATCGGAGCGGGAGCCATTATCATGACCAAGTGGCGGAGGGTGCGGGGCCTGACCACCGCCGCCGGGCTGTGGGTGGTAGCCATCGTAGGGCTGTGCTGCGGAGCCGGCTTTTACGAGGGGGCGGTTTACGCCACCTTCCTGGTGCTGGTGGCGGAGGTGTTTTTTGCCAAGCTGGAGTACCGTCTGGTACGCCAGGACCGGGAGGTCAACGTGTTTACCGAGTACACAAAACCCTCCTGTCTGGAGGAGATGGTGTCCCGGTGCCATATTCTGGGGGCTAAGATTGTGGATGTGGAAATTACGAAAAAGAGCGGCGAGGAGGGCAATTCCTGCGCTGTCCTGTCCCTCCGCTCCCGCCAGGGGGCCAGCCGGGAGGATATCCTCAGGGAGTTCGCCAGCATCGAGGGAGTGATTTCCGTGATGGAGACGTAACGGATTGACTTTTTCCCCTGAGCTCTGTTACAATATTCACGCGGAGATAAAAACACAGGGCGGTTGGTAGTCCGTCCGCGGGCCGCGCTCCCGTCAGTAGCCTTCCCTCCCGGGTCGTCCATTCTCTGACGTGATATCAGGGAGGAAATTGAATATGGACCGGAATGCAGGCAGCTTTACCGTGCTGTTCCAGCCGCCCTTCTGGGTGGGGATCGCGGAGCGATGGGAAGAGGAGGGCTATTCGGCGGCCAGGGTGGTCTTTGGCGCCGAGCCAACTGACGCGCGGCTCTATGAGTGGATCGAAAAGGAGTGGCACAGGCTGCGGTTCAGTCCGGCGGTAGAGGGGGAGCGCCCGGTCAAGGAGCGGAAAAACCCCAAGCGGGCCCAGCGGGAGGCCCGCGCGGCCACCCGGCTTCAGGGGGTCAGCACCCGGGCTCAGGAGGCCCTCAGCCGCCAGCGGGAGCAGGAGGGGCTTTTGCGTCAAACCCAAAGCCGTCAGGCGCGGCAAGAGGAGACGGAGCGGAAGTACCTTCTGCGCCAGGAGAAAAAGCGCGCGAAAAAGCGGGGCAGGTAGATACCTGTCCCGCTTTTGGCATAGTTGAGCGGTGTCGTTGGGCGCCAGTCACTCGTTCGCGTATTTTTCCCGCGCGAAGCTTAGGAAATTTTTCGTACAGGGCCGAAGGATATGCTCCCGCCGGTAGGCCAGGTAGAACGTACGGCCGCTATTGCTGGGGAGATCAAATTTCAGCACCCGCTTTTCCTCCACGAAATTCCGAGCCGCGCGCTCTGAGATGAGAGAGACGCCCAGTCCCCCCGCCACCAGGTTCTTGATCGCCTCCTGGTCATTCATCCGGGCGATGACATGGAGCTGATCCTCATGGATCCCCATGCTGTCCAGAAAGAGGTCGGCGGTCTTTCGGCTGCCGCTGGACTTTTCCCGCAGGATGATGGGCTGTGTCAGCAGCTCAGTCAGGGGAGGCGGCTGCTGGCCGCGCAGGGACAGATAGGGTTCCGCGACCGGAGCGATGAGAACGATGCGGTCTTCGCAAAAAGGGATACAGGTGAGCCGGTCGTCCCCCTTCAATCCAAGGAGGCCCACGTCGAACAGGCCGTCCAGCAGTCCATCCAATACCCCCTGGCTGTTGGTCTGCTGAACAGTAAAATAGATCTCGGGATAAAGCGTTCCAAACTCGGGCAGCAGATGGGGCAGCAGATAGGCGGAAGGGACGGTGGAGGCCCCCAGGCGGATAACCCGCTGCTTTTTATAGGAACACAGATCCACCATTTGGTTTTGGAGCTCCAGGATATCGACCGCCCGGCGGTATACCTCCTGGCCGATGGGGGTGACCTCCAGATTTTTGGTTGTGCGCAGCAGGAGGCGCTTGCCCAGCTCCTCCTCCAGCGCCTGGATGTGGGCGCTGACAGTGGGCTGGGAGAGGTAAAGCTTTTCCGACGCCTTGGTGAAGCTGCCGCATTGCACAACGCAGACAAACGAGCGCAGCTGTTTAAGCTCCATGACACACCTCCGTCAAAGCGGATAACGCCAGGTCCACCTGCTCCTGTGTGTTGTACCAGCCAAAGGAAAAGCGGATTGAGCCGGTGGGGTAGCTGCCCAGGGTTTTATGGGCGGCGGGAGCGCAGTGCAGTCCAACCCGCGTCTGGATTCCAAAGTGGTCATCCAGCTCAAAGGCAGCCTGGGACAGCTCTTTTTGGAGCGTCTGGACGGACACGACCCCCACCTGTTCCGTATCCGTCCTTCCAGCCAGAACGCGGAGTAATCCGGCCTCTTCCAGAGAACGCAGGCCCTCCCGGAAGCGCCGGGCCAGAGTGTGTTCATGACGGCGTATGGCATCAAGCCCTGTCTCCCGCAGGAACAGCAATCCCTGGCGCAGGCCCAGGATGCCGGGAAGGTTCATGGTCCCCGGCTCAAAGCGGTCGGGAAGAAAGCCGGGGATTTCCTCGGTGTGGCTGAGGCTTCCCGTCCCGCCGGACAACAGGGGCTCCAGCTCCGCCGACATCCCCTCCGCCAGCACAAAGCCGCCTGTTCCCTGGGGTCCCATCAGTCCCTTGTGTCCGGTGAAGGCCAGCGCGTCGATGCGGGCCGCCGCCATGTCGATGTCCAGCACTCCGGCGGTCTGGGCGCTGTCCACAAAAAGACGCAGGCCATGCGTGTGGCAGAATTCCCCTGCCTGGGCGATGGGCTGTATGGTTCCGCATACGTTGCTGGCGTGAGTCATCACCACTAGGCGGGTATTAGGCCGCAGACAGCGCTCCAGGGCGTCCGCCTCCAGCCGGCCCTGGCCGTCGCAGGGAACTCGGGTGAATGTGACCCCCTCCTGTTCCAGCTGAACCAGAGGGCGCATGACCGCGTTGTGCTCCATAGAGGAGGTGAGCACATGGTCCCCCGGCCGCAGAAATCCTTTCAACAGCACGTTCAGACTCTCGGTGATATTTTTGGTAAATATAACGTTCCGGCAGTCAGGGCCGCGGAACAGCTCACACAGCAGCTGCCGGGTCTCCAGTACCTGTTCCTCCACCGCGTAGGCCGCGTCGTAGCAGCCCCGGTTGATGTTGGCTCCGCTGCCCGTCATATAGCGGTATACGGCCTGGGCCACGGCGGGGGGCTTGGGAAATGTGGTAGCGGCGTTATCCAAATAGATTTTTTCCATTGTATATCCTCCTGAAACGGGTTACTGAAGGTAGTATACCGCCTATTTATCGAAAATACAAATAAATATACTGGATTTGTAGATAAACAGAATTGGACGTATCAATGCCGGGATGGTATGATATGATCATACTAAAAAAGGAGCGTGGAGCAAATCATGAATGTAAAGAAGGAACGATCCGCCATTGTGGTCAGCGGCCTGCTCATTGGCGTCATCGCGGTCGGGCTGGTGGTGCTGGGCAATCCGGCCAATATGGGCTTTTGCATCGCCTGTTTCCTGCGGGATATCTCCGGAGCGGTGGGCCTGCACCAGGCGGCGGCGGTACAGTACATAAGGCCTGAGATTCCCGGGCTGGTCCTGGGGAGCCTGGCGATGGCGCTGGTGAAAAAGGAATTCTCTCCCCGGGGAGGCAGCGCCCCGATCAGCCGGTTTGTGCTGGGGTTCTTTGTGATGATCGGCTGTCTCATGTTTCTGGGGTGCCCCTTCCGTATGATCCTGCGTCTAGCGGGGGGCGATGGCAACGCCCTCTTCGGGTTTGCCGGTTTTGCGGTTGGTATTTTGGCGGGCGTGTTCTTTCTCAATAAGGGCTACTCCCTGAAGCGCACCTATAAACAGCCCGCCGCCGAGGGCGGAGTCCTGCCGGCTATCATGGCGGTGCTGCTGGCGCTGCTGGTATTTGTGCCCGGCCTTCTCCACTTTACGGAAGCGGGAGGCGGTCCTGGCGCTCTGCGCGCCGCTGTCTGGGTCAGCCTCGCGGCCGGCCTGGTGGTGGGCGCTTTGGCCCAGCGGACCCGTCTGTGCATGGTGGGCGGCATCCGGGACCTGGTCCTGTTCCGCGAGCCCAAGCTGATTCTGGGCTTCGCCGCCATTTTCCTCGCCGCGCTGGTGGCGAACCTGTGCCTGGGCAAGTTCGCGCCCGGCTTCGCGGAGCAGCCCGTGGCCCACACGGATGGGCTGTGGAACGCCCTGGGGATGTTTTTAGCCGGGTACGGCTGTGTGCTGCTGGGCGGCTGTCCCCTGCGGCAGCTGGTGCTGTCCGGCGAGGGCAACGCTGACAGCGCCGCCGCTGTGCTGGGCCTGCTGGTGGGGGCGGCCTTCTCCCACAATTTCGGTTTGGCCTCCAGCGCCGCGGGTCCCACTGACGCCGGCAGGGTCGCGGTTGTCATCGGCATCGCGGTGGTATCCGTGATCGCCTGCGCGAACACCTTTGGAAAAAAACAGTAAGGAGGAACTGGAGCGATGGAAAAATTAGACGCCAGGGGGCTGTCCTGCCCCGAGCCGGTGATTATGATCCGGAAAGCCATGCTGTCTGGAGGGACGGGCTATGAGATGACCGTGGACAATACCGCCTCCAAGGAAAATGTCACCCGCTACGCGCAGCATGAGGGTTACACCGTGACTGTGGCAGAGAAGGACGGAGAGTATACCCTGACCATGACCAAATGACCTGTATTGCTACATTTTATTCCCACTTCGGGGCGATCCGCTTCAAAAAAACCTGTGAAGGCATGGGCTGGCCGGCCCGGCTCATGCCTGTGCCCCGGAACCTGAGCAGCAGCTGCGGAACCTGTGTGCGCTACGAGGGAGAATGTCCGGCGGTGATTCCCGAGGAGGTCGAGCAGATTGCCGTTCTGGAAGGGGAGGGCTACCGCCCGCTGTACCGGGCGGAGAACAGTTGAGGTGAACCAATGGAAACAGAAGGAAGGCTGACCAGGCTGGCCAGCTGCGCCGGCTGCGGGGCGAAGGTGGGGGCGGGAACCCTTGTCCGTTTGCTGGAGGGGTTTCAGACCCGCGGCGATCCCCGGCTCATTGTGGGCTATGACCGGAGCGACGACGCCTGTGTCTATCAGATCAACGAACATACCGCGCTGGTCCAGACCACCGATTTTTTCCCTCCGATTGTAGACGACCCCTATCTGTTCGGCCAGATTGCCGCCGCCAACGCCCTCAGCGATGTGTACGCAATGGGGGGAGAGCCCAGGCTGGCGCTGAATATTCTGTGTCTGACCGATCAAATGGATCAGAAGACCGTCCAGGAGATTCTGCGGGGGGGCTATGCCAAGGCCTACGAGGCGGGGGCTGTCATTGCCGGGGGACACACCATTCAGGGCGCGGAGCCGATTTACGGTCTGGCGGTGACCGGGTTTGTCCACCCGGACCGGGTATTGACCAACGCCGCCGCGCGGCCGGGGGACGCGCTGATTCTCACCAAGCCGTTGGGAGTGGGGATTCTCACCACCGCCGCCAAAGCGGACCTGGTGGAGCAACCGGTGCTGGAGCGCCTTTACGCTCAGATGGCCGCGCTGAATAAAACGGCCCGGGACATTATGGTGCGGTACCCGGTACACAGCTGTACCGATGTCACCGGCTTTGCCCTGCTGGGGCACAGCTATGAGATGGCCCAGGGCAGCGGCTGTTCCATTCATCTGGAGGCCGCGAAGATTCCTTACCACCCGGAGGCCTATGAGCTGGCGGAGATGGGCTTCATTCCCGCCGGGGCCTACCGGAACCGGGAGTACGCCGGAGCGGAAGTGAAGGTGGGACCGGCTGTCACCCGGGCTCTGGAGGATATCTGCTACGACCCCCAGACCAGCGGCGGACTGCTCATGGCGCTGCCCGAGGGCGCGGCGGAGGACTGTCTGGCGCGGCTGCGGGAGACTATTCCCCAGGCGGCTGTGGTCGGCCGTGTGACCGAACGGCAGGCGGCCGCGATCTATCTGGACTGATCCCCGGCTCTCAGAGCCAGAAGCGCCTCCAGAACGCCGCCGCCCACCGCCAGAGCCTTATCGCTGGCACAGGAGCAGTGTGCCAGCTCGCATCTGGGATCGATGTCGCCGGCTTTCATTCCCTGGAACACTGGAGTGCCCTCGGAGAGAATCCCCCGCAGTATTCCATCCAGGGTGCAGATCATGGGGATTCCCCCTACCGTGGCGGCGGTATCCCCTTCCCGCACCGAGTCACCGATGTTCCGCAGGGGATGGAATACCCCGTCCGCCGGGGCGCGGAGCACCCGCTCCCCGGCGAAGCCGCCGATCAGGCCCGGGATGCCTGTATTGGGCTGGGCGGAACCGTGGTAGATGACGCGGCCCAGATAGTGCCCGCGCATTGTCTCCACTACGGCGTGGCAATCCAGCCCCGCGGTAAAACCGGGGCCTACGCCAATCACGACTGGAGCATCCGTTATGCGGGTGCCCAGATTTTTTTTCGCCAGAATCGCGTCCACTACCCCGTCCGGTTTTAAAATCGGAATACAGCTCCCCTGGGGGTCGGCCAGCACAGGAATAATACCCCGCGCCAATCGTTCCAGAGCCTGGGCCGCGGTTTCTGTCCGCTGGGCGGTCACATCCTCTACCGTCGCGCGCTCCAGGGGGATAGCCTGGGAGAAGCACACCGTCCGCCGGATGGCGGTGGGGCGTTCCAGATCGGTCATAACGACCTGAATACGCGCCCGCCAAAGCCGAAGGGCAATTCCGGTGGCGATATCGCCCGCTCCGCGGATTACGACCAACATAATACGGGACCTCCTTTACCTGACAACGCTCCCACCGTCACTGGGCAGGAAAGCATATTTTTCAGATGTTTTCCGGCGGACAGCCGTTCATCCGTGTCCGCCTGGTTAACATAGATTCTATCGTGCAGGCCCTCCGCCCGCAGAACCGCGGCCGCCAGCTCCGGGCTGACAGGCGCGTCCGGGGGGACACCGGCCAGTTTTGCGTAGAGCTCCGGCCGGTGGGCCGCCTGAGTGATAGGGCGTCCAAAGCCGGAAGCGCCTACCACCAGAACGGTCTGGCTGGCCTGAGCGGGGATGACTGGCTCATGGGGGGCGTGGGCCTTCATCGGCCTCCCAGCGGAGCCGTCGGCCTCCACCAACACATAATCCGCCAAAGCGGCCAGACAGTTCATAGGCAGCTCTGGAGCGCCCCACTTATCCGTTCCGGGGACAGGAGTACCCGCCGCGATCAGGCGGCTGTCCCGAAGCGCCCGGCGCAGCTCCGCTTCTGAGGGGGAACTGAGATTGACCAGACCTGGAAACGGGCGGATTTTGGTGGTGGTGCACAGCAGGACCGTGCGCGTTTCACCAGCCAATTCCTCCCCCAACGCGCGTAAAAGAGAGGTTTTTCCGCCTCCGCCGATGACAGCGGTGACGCCCCGGTGAATCTCAAGCGCCTGTGACAGCTTCATAAGCGTACCTCCAAGGTGAAATTTATTATAGAACATGGACGGGGAAAAATATGTTGTCTCGACAACAAAAATTTAAGGAATCTGGTTGACAGCGTGCTGGAGTAGTGGTATAAATATGTTGTTCAAACAACTTTTTGAGGAGGGCCATATGGACAACTGCGCAGAGATCCTGAGGACCTGTCCACTTTTCAGCGATTTGGGGGAGGAACGTATCCAACAGGCGCTGCTTCCCCAGGGAACGATAAGACAGTTTTCCAGGAACGAGGAGCTGATCGGCATCCGGGAACCGGTGGAATGGTTTGGGGTCGTTCTGGAGGGCCGGATTCAAATCGTCCAGATTTTTTCCAACGGTGACAGCAGTCTGATGGAGAACCTGTTTCCCTCCTACGCGGTGGGAACCGACTTGATTTTTACAAAGAGCCGGAAATCTCCTTACTGGGCTGTTGCCGCCGCCCCGTCGCGGGTGATGGTGTTTCCAAGCCGCGTTTTGACGCGGCCGGGTCCGCTGACGGAAACGGAGCGGATGCTGGTATGGCAGCGGCTGCTGACCATGCTTTCTCAGGCAAATATGCGAAAGCACAACCGGCTGTCCATGCTTTCCCAGCGGAGCCTCCGGAACCGAATTCTCACGTATTTGATGCTTCAGGCCGTCCGGAGGGAGGAGGACAGCTTTCAGATATCCTTTTCCCGGGAGGAGCTGGCCGATTTCCTCTGCGTCAATCGCAGCGCCTTGTCCCATGAGCTGAGCCTGATGGAGCGGGAAGGGCTGATACGCTTTTGGAAAAACCGGTTTACCCTCCTGCCAAAAGGGGAGGAGCAAAGCGGCTGGAACGGTTTGATCTAGTTTGGGAGGACAATATGAACAGAGTATTTCAACAGTTGCTTCAGACACTGGCCGCGGGAGAGGACGCGGTGCTGGTATCCATTGAATCCAGCAGCGGCTCCACGCCCCGGGGGCCGGGGGCCTGTATGGCGGTGACAGCGAAGGGCCGCGTCGCCGGAACCATCGGGGGCGGAGCGGTGGAGCACCGCGGTGAGCGGATCGCGCTGGAGGTGCTTCAATCCGGCCAGTCCCGGGAAGAGACCTTTTTGCTGCGTCCCGCTCAGGCGCGCGATCTGGGGATGATCTGCGGGGGAGAGGTACAGGTCAGCTTCCGTTATCTGGCCGGCGGCAGCGGCTCCGATGCTGCCTGGGTCAGGCAGGCACAGAAGCGGAGGCTGCCGCCGGGAAGGGTTTATATCTTCGGCGGTGGTCATGTGGCCCGGGCTCTGGTCCCCGCTTTGACAGCGGTGGAGTTTCGGTGTGTGGTACTGGAGGACCGCGCGGAGTTCTGCCAGCCGGAGCTGTTTCCGGACGCGGAGGAGCTTTTACTGATTGATAACGCCCGTGTAACGGACTTTGTTACCCTCACCGAGGAGGACTGGGTGGTCATTATGACCAGGGGACACGAGGCGGACCTGCTGGTACAGTCCCAGGTGATGGGGCTCCCGGTCCGGTATATCGGGGTAATCGGCTCCCAGCGGAAGACCGCCGCCGTCACAGCGAAGCTGCGGGAAATGGGGTTTTCCGACGAGGATTTCCGAAAGGTCTGGGCTCCCATCGGCCTGCCGATCCGGTCAGAGACTCCCGCTGAGATCGCGGTGAGCGTTACCGCCCAGATGATCCTGGAGCGGGCCGGCGGTCTGGTAAAGGAGGCGCCCTGATGGTGGACCGGTTTGGCCGGACAGTGGATTATCTGCGCCTGTCAGTGACCGACCTGTGCAACTACCGGTGCCAGTACTGCATGCCGGCGGAGGGGGTCCGCAAGCGGAGCCATCAGGACATTCTCACCGTGGAGGAGTGCGTGGAGATTACCCAGGCGGCGGCGCGATGCGGCGTGACCAAGGTCCGTCTCACCGGCGGGGAGCCGCTGGTGAGACGGGGCATTCTGGACATCTGCCGGGGTATTTCCGCGATTCCGGAGATCAGGGAGCTGTGCCTGACCACCAACGCCTCCCTCCTGCCGGAGCTGGCCGGTCCCCTGCGGGAGGCGGGGGTGGACCGGCTGAATATCAGCCTGGACACCCTGCGGCCCGAGCGCTTCGCCGCCATAACCCGGCTGGGACGGCTGGAGGATGTCCGCCGGGGATTGTCCGCCGCGAACGGGGCGGGCTTTCTCCACACTAAGCTGAACGTGGTCCTGATGAAAGGCTTCAACGACGACGAGATCCCGGATTTTGTTGACATCGCCCGACGGCATCCCATCGAGGTTCGTTTTATCGAGCTGATGCCCATTGGGGAGGGCGGAAACGCCTCGTTTCTCCCGGCAGAGACGGTGCTGGAGGTCTGCCGGGACCTGCGCCCCGCGGAGGGCTCCGGTGTCGCCCGACGCTACCGTCCGTCCGGCGGACGGGGGCTGGTGGGACTCATCGAGCCCATAAGCCACCGCTTCTGCGCCGGCTGTGACCGCATCCGGGTGACGGCGGATGGAACGCTGAAGCCCTGCCTCCATTCGGACAGGGAGCTGCCCCTTCGGGGCCTCCATGGAGAGGACCTGCGGTGGGCCATTCAGGAGGGCATCGCCGCCAAACCGGAACGGCACCATATGACCGAGACCGGACGCAGTGAGGCCGGTCGGAGCATGAACCAGATTGGAGGATGAACTATGGAGGAGCTGACCCATTTTAACACCCAGGGGCGGGCTTGTATGGTGGATGTGACCGGGAAGGCCGTCACCTACCGGACCGCCGCGGCTCGCGGTGAGGTTCATATGAACCGGGGTACCCTGGAAAAAATCAGCGAGGGCGCCATCCGAAAGGGGGACGTGCTGGCGGTGGCCCAGGTAGCGGGCGTCCAGGCGGCCAAGCATACCTGGGAGCTGATCCCCATGTGCCATCCCCTGCCTCTGACGGGAATCGACATCCGCTTTGCCCTGCTGGAGGATCCCTGCCGGGTAGAGATTACCGCCCAGGTCACCTGCGCCGGGGTCACCGGGGTGGAGATGGAGGCGCTGACAGCGGTCTCCGCCGCGGCCCTGACTGTTTATGACATGTGCAAAGCGGTACAGAAGGACATGCGTATTGAACACATCCGCCTGCTGTCCAAGTCCGGCGGAAAAAGCGGCGACTATCGAATCAAGGAGTGAGAGCTATGGCAGCTGTTGTTTCGGTCAACATCAGCGAAAAAAAGGGAGAGCGGAAGCATCCGGTTCCGGAGCTCCGTCTGAAGCCGCGCCACGGCATTGTAGGGGACGCTCACGCCGGGGACTGGCACCGTCAGATCAGTCTGCTGGCGGAGGAGAGTATCGACTCTATGCGCGCCGGCTGTCCAATCCCGCTGGACAGCGGGATTTTCGCGGAAAACATCAACACAAAAGGCATCGATCTGAAGAGCCTGCCTGTGGGGACCCGCCTGCGCGTCGGACCGGCTGAAGTGGAAGTGACCCAGATTGGCAAGGAGTGCCACAACGACTGCGCCATCAAACAGGCGGTTGGCAGGTGCGTCATGCCTACAGAGGGTATCTTCGCCGTGGTGGTGAAGGAGGGGACGGTTCGGGCCGGGGATGAAATTGAGGTGCTGCTATGAAACAAATCAGAACAGAGGACGCCGTGGGACATGTGCTGTGCCACGATATGACCCAAATTATCAGAGGGCAATATAAGGATGCCCGGTTCCGCAAGGGACATGTGGTGACGGAAGAGGACATTCCGGTCCTGCTGTCTATGGGCAAGGAGCATTTATATGTTTGGGAGTTGTCCCCCGGTATGCTCCATGAGGACGAGGGGGCCGCCCGGCTGGCGGCGCTGTGCCGGGGGGAAAATATGGTCCTCTCCGCGCCCAAGGAGGGAAAAATCGAGGTCACCGCCAGCTGTGACGGCCTGTTTCAGGTGGATTCTCAGCGGCTTACCGCTGTCAACTCGGTGGAGGATGTGATGATCGCGACCCGCCATGGGAATACGGCGGTCCGCAAGGGGGATAAGCTGGCGGGCACCCGGGTGATCCCGCTGACCATTCCGGATCGGGTTCTGAGGCGGGCTGAGGCGGCCGCCGGGAGGACGCCCCTGCTGTCTCTGAGGCCATGGAAGCGGAAAACCGCCGCCATTGTGGTTACCGGAAACGAGGTGAGCTCAGGACGGATTCAGGATACCTTTTCCCCCGTAGTGGTGGACAAGCTGGCCGCTTACAGTGTGGAAACAACATCTGTGACCTGCCCCGGAGACGGGACAGAACAGATTTCCGGCGGGATAGCGGAAGCCAGGAAGACCGGGGCGGACATCATTCTCTGTACCGGTGGTATGAGTGTGGACCCGGACGACAGCACCCCGGGCGGCATCAGGGCTGCCGGCGCCAATGTTATTTCCTACGGAGCGCCCGTTCTGCCCGGAGCCATGTTCCTGCTGGGCTATTTCGAGGACGGAACCCCCGTGCTGGGCCTGCCCGGCTGTGTCATGTACGCCGGAGCCACCATCTTTGACCTGATCCTGCCCCGTATTGTTGCGGACGTGCCTGTCACAAAGGCCGATCTGGCTTCCATGGGCGAAGGGGGGCTGTGTCTGGGCTGCGAGCCCTGCCGGTACCCTGTCTGCCCCTTTGGAAAATAGGTTTTAAACAGCGATGCTTAAAATAATAGAACAACGGAAAAAAGAAAGGAAGTATATTTATGAAAAAAATGCTGACGCTTGCGCTTGCCCTGATTCTGGGCCTGACTTCATGCTCCTCCAAACCCCAGGCCGCTCCTCAGACCGATTCGGTGGAGCTCTATGTCTTCGCCGCCGCCTCCATGACCGAGACCATGGATGAGATCATCGAAAATTATAAGACGGAGGCCCCCAATGTGACCATCATCCCCACATATGACTCCTCCGGCACCCTGCTTACCCAGATCCAGGAGGGGGCGGACTGCGACCTGTTCATTTCCGCCGCCCAGACCCAGATGAACACCCTGGATGAGAGCGGCGGGCTGCTGGAAGGCAGCCGCGTGGACCTGCTGGAGAACAAGGTGGCGCTGACTGTCCCGGATGGAAACCCCAAGGGGATCGAGAGCTTCGACCAGCTGGCGGAGCTGCTGAAAGCCGGAGATGTGATGCTGGCCATGGGCAACAGCGATGTGCCGGTGGGCCAGTATACCCAGAAAATCTTTGACTACTACGGGCTGGACGAGGCGGCTATGGCCGGCGCGGGGGTCCTGACCTACGGCTCCAACGTGAAGGAGGTCACCACTCAGGTGTCGGAGGCCACCGTGGACTGCGGCATTATCTACGGGACGGACACGGCCTCCGCCAATCTGACGGTGGTGGACACCGCCACCGCCGAGATGTGCGGCCAGGTGATCTACCCCGCCGCCGTTTTGGCGGACAGCGCCCATGCCAGCGAGGCCCAGGCCTTTTTGGACTACCTCCGGACCACCGCCTGTTCTCAGGTCTTTGAGGGGGTCGGCTTCGCTCCCCTTTCATAACAGCAGTCGGAAAGAAGGGCGTCTATGGACTGGTATCCTCTGATGAACTCCCTGCGCGTCGCGGCGGTCTCTACCGTGGTGGTATTTTTCCTGGGCATCCGCGCGGCCCAATGGATTGCCAAGCTGCCCCCTCTGCTCAAGGGTACGCTGGATGTAGCGCTTACCCTGCCTCTGGTTCTGCCCCCCACGGTGGTGGGCTGGCTGCTGCTGCTGCTGCTGGGACCCAGGCGGCCCCTGGGGTCCTGGGTCCAGAGTGTATTCGGTACGCGGCTGGTGATGACCTGGTGGTCGGCTGTCTTTGCCACCGTGGTGGTGGCGTTCCCCCTGATGTACCGCACCGCCCGGGGGGCGTTCGAGAGCTTTGACAAAAATCTGGCCGACGCGGGCCGTACCCTGGGCCGGTCGGAAGCCTGGGTATTCTGGCGGGTTCAGATGCCCTGCTGCGGGCAGGGCATCCTGGCAGGAACCGTCCTGGCCTTCGCCCGGGGGCTGGGGGAGTACGGCGCCACCTCCATGGTGGCGGGCTACACCCCGGGCCGCACCGCCACCATCTCCACCACCGTCTATCAGCTTTGGCGCACCAACGACGACGCGGGAGCCCTGCGGTGGGTTCTGATTAACATCGCCATTTCCGCGGTCTTCCTGCTGGCCATCAATCTGCTGGAGACCCGGCAGAGAGCGGGGAGGTGAGGGATACGGCTCTGTCTGTTGACATTCAGAAGAACCTGGGCAAATTCCGCCTTCAGGTTCAATTTGAGGCCAGGGACGAGCGGTTGGCCCTGCTGGGGGCCTCGGGCTGCGGAAAGTCGGTCACCCTGCGCTGCGTTGCCGGAATCCTGCGGCCGGACGAGGGGAAAATTGTCCTGGACGGCGTAACCCTGTTCGACAGCGCGGCGAAGATCGATCTCCCGCCCCAGCGCCGCCATGTGGGCTACCTCTTTCAGCAGTACGCTCTGTTTCCCAATATGACCGTCCGGCAGAACATTTCCGCCGCCGTCCGGGACCGGAGCGCCCGGGAAGAGACCACAAACCGGCTGATCCGGCAGTTTCAGCTGGAACAATCCGCCGGGCGGAGGCCGGGCCAGCTGTCCGGCGGACAGCAGCAGCGGACGGCACTGGCCCGGATTCTGGCTTCGGAGCCCAAAGCCCTGCTGCTGGACGAGCCCTTCTCCGCCCTGGACAGCTATCTGAAATATCAGCTGGAGCTGGAGCTGATGGATGTCCTGGACCGGTTTCAGGGTACGGTGCTCTGGGTTTCTCACGACCGGGGCGAGGTGTTCCGCAACTGCCGGCGGGTCTGTGTGGTGGACCAGGGGCGTTCCTGCCCAGTGCAGGCGCTCTCCCAGCTGTTTCACACCCCGAGCACCGAGGCCGCCGCGCGGCTGTCCGGCTGTAAAAATTTCGCCGACGCTGTCCCACAGGGGGAAAACGTTTTTCTGCCGGAATGGAACCTGACTCTTTCCTGCGGCCGTCCGGTCCCGGACCGTGTGGAGCGGGTGGGGATACGGGCTCATTTCGTCCGTCCGGCGGAGGGGCCGGGGGAGAACACGTTCCCCTGCGGGGTGATCCGGGTGATCGAGGACGCGTTTACAACGATTGTCCTCCTCCGGCCAGAGGACGCCCCCTCTGGGGGCCCGCTTTTGCGGATGGAGCTGGAGAAAATGGCCTGGCGGGCCATTCCGGAACAAGAACGGCTCTACATCCGGATTGATCCCCGGGATCTTCTGCTTTTTGAAAAAGAATGGAGGGATGATTGATGTTTCAAGCCGCTGTTTTGACCGTCAGCGACCGCGGTTATCGGGGGGAACGCCCGGACGCCAGCGGTCCGCTGGTGTGTGCGTGTCTGGAGGAGGCCGGATACCCGGTTGTCAAAACTGCCATTGTGCCGGACGACCAGCCCCAAATCGAGGCGGCCCTGCGGGAGCTGGCGGACACCGGAGAGGTCCAGCTGCTGATCACCACCGGGGGAACCGGGTTTTCCCCCAGGGATGTGACGCCGGAGGCTACCCTGGCCGTCTGCCGGCGCATGGCCCCCGGCATCCCGGAGGCCATGCGGTACGCCTCTTCGCGCGTTACTCCCCGGGCCATGCTTTCCCGGGCCCAGGCGGGCATACGGGGCGGGACACTGATTGTCAATCTGCCTGGCTCCCCCAAGGCGGCCAGGGAGAACCTGGAGGCCGTACTGCCCACACTGAGGCACGGCCTGGAAATGCTGTCCGGCGGACCGGCTGACTGCGCGGGGACAGATTCCCCGAAAAATGGGGACTTGACTTTTTGAGACCCTGTCTGGTATACTGTTTTATACAACGTGTAGCGTCACCGCGTAATTCCGGTTGACCGCTGCCCGTTGTTTTTTATGCTCATGTTCAGGAGATAACAGAGATGGACAAAAAATCCAACGCGTTTTTAGAAACAGAGCCGGTGGGCAAACTGATGCTCAGGTATGCCGTTCCCTGCGTCATTTCGCTGCTGGTGGCGGCCCTCTATAACATCGTGGACCAGATTTTCATTGCCAACGCCGACTACCTTGGCTCCTACGGCAACGCCGCCAACACAGTGGTCTTTCCGCTGACCGTGGTGGCCCTGGCCATCGCCGTTATGATCGGGGACGGCTGCTGCGCCTTCGTCAGCATCAGCCTGGGCTCCAACAACAGGGACGCCGCTCACAGAAGCATCGGCAGCGCCGTGCTGCTGTGCGTCGCTTCCGGTCTGGTGCTGACCGCTGTCTACCTGGTGTTTCAGGAACCCATTCTCACCATGTTTGGCGGCCGGGTCAATGAGGAGACCTTCTGTCAGGCCAGGGAGTACTTCTTCTGGATCACCCTGGGCGTCCCCTTCTATATGTTCGGGTAGGCCCTCAACCCTATTATCCGCTCGGACGGCAGTCCCAAGTTTGCCATGGCCTCCACGCTGGCGGGCGCGTTTGTCAACATGGTGCTGGACCCGGTTTTCATCTATGTGTTCCGCTGGGGCATGATGGGCGCGGCGGTGGCCACGGTGATGGGCCAGATTTTCACCGCCGTCCTGTCGGTCTGGTACCTGCGCCATATGAAGGCGGTCAAGCTGGAAAAGAGCAGCTTCCGTGTTCACAGAGCGTTGGCGAAGCGCTATCTTCCGCTGGGGATTTGCAGCTTTCTGTCTCAGATTTCCCTGGTTATGGCCATGGCCGCGATCCAGAATATGACGCTGAAGTACAGCGCCCTGGACCCTGTCTTCGGTCAGACGCGGTACGCCCAGATTCCCATGGCGGTGCTGGGCATTGTGATGAAGTTTTTCCAGATTGTCATTTCCATCGCGGTGGGTCTGGCCGCGGGCTGTATCCCGGTGGTGGGCTACAACATCGGCGCGGGGCGGAAGGACCGGGCCAAAGCTCTGTTTGTCCGTCTGCTGGCGGCGGAGGCCATCGTGGGCGGCGTCGCTCTGCTCATTGTGGAGCTGTTCCCCCAACAGCTCATCGGCATTTTCGGCGCGGCCAGCGAAAGTGTCTACTATACCCAATACGGTGTTAAGTGCTTCCGGGTCTATCTGTGTATGACCATTCTGGCCACCGTGAACAAGGGGACCTTCATTTATCTGCAATCTCTGGGCAAAGCCTTTGCCTCCACCGCCATTTCCATGGTTCGCGAGGTGCTGTTCGGCGTGGGCTTCGCTCTGCTGCTGCCCCGGTTCTTCGGGCTGGACGGCGTGCTGTATTCCATGCCCGCCTCCGACATTCTGACCTTTGTGATCTGCGGCGCGGTGATTGTTTACACCTGTCGTACTTTGGGGACCGGCGCCTCTTCCCACACCTCCGGACCCCTCAAATTTTGTGAAAATTGACCTTTGAAATCAAACATCCGTTTTGTTATACTAAAGCCTGTAAATTGAATACGGTCATTCAACGACACATGTGGTGCATTGCACGTAAATCTGATTACGGTACGGTAATGCTTGCGTGTGTCGTTTTTACGGAAAAAAGACGCATGCGGAGGCATGTGTCTTTTTGACTGTGTTCCGTTGATCGAAGGAGGTATATTTATGGAAGAAAACAACTATCTTGGGCAGGAAAAGGTAAGCCGGCTGCTGCTGCGATTCGCGATTCCCAGCACCCTGGCGCTGATCATCTCCTGTCTTTACAACATCGTAGACCAGATCTTCGTGGGCAACGGCATCGGCTATCTGGGCAACGCCGCCACCGGAATTATTTTCCCCATCACGGTGGTGGGCTGGGGCGCGTCCGTGCTGTTTGGCGACGGTATGGCTACCTTTCTCAGCCTGTCTCAGGGGCAGGGAAACACCGCCGGGGCCGGACGGTCTGTGGCAAACAGCATTCTGGGCTCCTTCTTCTCCGGCGTAGTTATTATCGCGGTGTGCTACGCCCTGGGAGACAGCATCCTGTACACCCTGGGCGCTACCGAGGCCACCATTGAGCTGACCCGGGACTATGGCCGGATCATCTTTATTATGATGCCCCTGGCTCTGGTCCAGAATACGATGGCCTCCATCATCCGCGCCGACGGCAGCCCCAAATATTCCATGGCCGCCATGATGGTGGGCGCGGTGATCAACATGATCGGCGACCCGGTGGCCATCTTTGTGCTGCGCTGGGGCATCAAGGGCGCGGCCCTTGCCACCATCCTGGGCCAGTTTGTCAGCTTCCTGATCTGCATCGCCTACCTGCGCCGGAGCCGGGTGTTCCGGGTAAAGGCCTCCGATTTTATTCCCAGCTGGAAGCACATCAAGCCCGTCCTGCCTCTTGGCTGCGGAAGCTTTTTAACCCAGCTGTGCATTGTGGCCACCACCATCGTGAACAATATCCTGCTCAAGTCCTACGGCGCTCAGAGCGTGTATGGCCCGGATATTCCTCTGTCCGCCTTTGTGGTCATTATCAAGCTGTTCCAGATCATCCTGAACATCGCCTGCGGCATCACCGCCGGCGCTCTGCCCATCATGGGCTACAACTACGGCGCCAAGCTGTACAGCCGGGTCAGGGAGACCTTCAAGCTGGTGGTGTTGTCCACGCTGACGGTCTGCGTGATTGCTACCGTCCTGTTTGAGAGCGTACCCATGGTCTTTGTGCGCATGTTCGGCAGCGACGGCGGCGAGCTGTATTCCGCCTTCGCCACCGGCTGTCTGCGGATCTACCTGTCGCTGGTTATCTTCACCTGCCTGCAAAAGGCCTGCGCCATGTTCCTCCAGTCCATCGGCCACGCCAAGGCCGCCGTACCCCTGTCCGTTCTTCGCGACATCCTGCTGATTGTGCTGGCAATTGCCATGCCCACGCGGATGGGGATCATGGGTATCCTGTGGTCCGCGCCTGTGGCCGACCTCATCGCCATGGTCATCACAGCGGCGGTGGTCGCGCGGGTGTGGAAGCGCCTCAGCCAGCCGGACGCGGCGGCGGAGGGCTCCGGAACGGTGCTGAAACAGTCCCGCCCCGGCGTCATCATCACCATCGCCCGGGAGCACGGCACGGCCGGCAAGCACATTGGACAGCTGGTCGCGGAGAAGCTGAGCCTCCCCTGCTATTACAAGGAAATGACTGCCCTGGCCGCCCAGGAGAGCGGCCTGTCCCGAGAGTTTATCTCCGGCCTCAACTCCGATGAAAACGCCGTTATGCGGGAGCTGTATCTGAGCACCAGCGCAGTCCGGCAGGCGGTGGCGGCGCAGGAGAAGGCCATCAACATGATCGCGGATCAGGGGTCCTGCGTCATCATCGGCCGTGCGGCGGACTACGTCCTGTGCGGCCGGGAGGACCTGGTACGCGTCTTCATCCACGCCCCCAAGGATTTTCGGGTAAAGAAGGTTATGGAGATGTACGGCGATACGGAGGCCGAAGGCCGGAAGAGCGTCGCCCGCTCCGACTCCGCCCGGAGCGCGTACTATAAGAGCGTTTCCGGCCAGGAGTGGGGGGATATCCACCAGTACGAGCTGAGTGTAGACAGCTCCATCGGCGCGGAAAAGACCGCGGAGCTGATCTGCGACTACATCAGCCGAAGATAAACAAAACAACCGAGGGCCGCGGGATATCCCCGCGGCCCTCGGGCCTTTATCGCAGAAGCTGTTGTACATCCTCAGACCCCCGTCTGCTGTGGGTGCGTACAGCCTGAGCGGGTTGGAGCAGGATGGACTCCTGAAGCAGCGCGTTGGCCGCGGCGTTGTCCCGCAGCGGCTCCTCCGGAACATGGACGTACTGGCGGAAGCTATACAGCCCGCTGAAGCTCTCCTCCAGCCGGCCATACAGGGCGCTGTAGGCCTCCTGAACCTGGGCGACCATGCGCTGGTCCGCGTCGATGGTGATTTTGGCGGACCGGGCGTATTCCCGGGTGGTTACCTGGAGATTGTCCAGCCGCAAGGTCCGGGAGGAGAGGCGGAACTGGGGCAGCGTCACCGTGTCGTCCCCCATTTGCAGAGACAGCCCTGTTTTCCGCCGGAGCCTGGCGCTGCCGATGTCCGCGCCGCCGGCAATCTGGACCTCTCCGCAGGTTCCAAAGAGACAGGCCCCGATGTCCGCGCCGGGGTCGCCTCCGGCGGCCTTTACAATTCGGGCGGTCCCGGAAATCAGAATGTCGCCGCAGCTTCCGTGCACTCCCGCCCCGATGGCGGCGGCGTGATAGCCAGCCTCGGCGGAGATGGAACCACCGGTAATGATGATCGGGCCGATGCCGCTGTGTTTTCCCGCACCAATGCCGGCTCCTCCGCCCGCGCCGGTGGCGGTGATCGTTCCGCCGCGGATCAAAATATGGCTGCTCTCATCCCGGCCGGCGCCCTTGTCCCGCCCGATGCCCGCGCCGCCGCCGGTTCCGGTGGCGGTGAGGGCCCCGACAGGGGTGCGGTCGTCCTGGGCCTTGGCGCGGTCAACGCTCAGGGTGGTACCGTCTCCCAGCGAGATACCCGCGCAGCCCGCTCCACTCTCAAAGCGGTTGCTGCTCCCGCTTTGAAGAATCAGGGTCACGTCGTTTGCCCGGCCCAGGTCCAGGGCCGGACCGGAGGACACCCGGCAGACCACGCCGGCCAGGGCCAGAGCCATTGTGCCGATATGGTCGGCCAGGGCGACCCGGCCGCTGAAAGGCGTCTGGTCCGCGTTCCGCCCTCTGCCGCCGGAAATGGCGGTCACCTGGGCGGTGAGGATGCGCAGGGTGTGGGTTTCCTCCTCATAGTGCCAGTCCTGCCCCTCCTCGCCGCCGGTGATGGTGAAGGGATTGGGGTACATGGAGAGGGTCTGGAACCGCTTCATGCTCTGGCTCCAGCGCAGGTAGGCGTACCGGGTCTGGAGCTGGCCCGCCCGGTCCCTCCCCCGGAAAATCAGGGAGTGGAGGGAAAAGCCGTGAGTGGGGTCCCCCTTGTCCAGCCACAGGCGCGCCGGGTCGGGGGTGTCGCCGCCTTTGAGATTCATCTTCGCCGGCTGGCCGTCCACCGTCAGGGAGGTGATGCCGCTCCAGCCTGGCAACAGCGCTTTCCAGACCAGGTCAAAGGCCTCCAGAGGTTTTCCGTCAAAGCTGGTCACATGAGCGGCCCGCGCGGCCAGGGAGGCCGCGCCGTCCAGAAGGACAGAGGCGGTAATGGCTCTTGAGGCGGCTCCGCTCCTCTCCTCCTCAACCAATACCGCGCCCCCGGCCAGACGCAGGGTGTTGGATTCGTTGGCGTGGAGGACGCCGATTTTCAGCAGCCCGCCGCCGCTGAAGGTGAGGGACGCGTCCTGCCGCAGGGATACCTCAGCCAGCTCATTCTGGCCGGCGCTGAGCAGGCGGGCCGCGGCGGAGTCCACAACCAGCGCGGAGCCGGTCACATCTTGCAATGTCGCCGTCCCGGAGCCGGTGAGCAGGATGACTTGGTTCCCCCGCGCGCCCCGCTCCGTTCCCTGGATGACCACGTCCGCCGTCCCGCCCACGGTCAGCGTCCCGGACGCCTCATCATAGGACACGCCGGAGAGGTCCCGGCCCAGTACCTGCACGTTTCCATACTGGACAACAGAGGTCTGCGGATCGGGGGTCTCTGCCGCGCCCGGCACCACAGCCGCCTGGGGATCAGCCGTCTGGGAATCAGTTGTTTGGGGATCCGGCGCAAGCGCGGGTTCAGGGCCGGTTTCCAAGCTTCGCGGGACGGACATCAGGCTCATCAGAAGATCAAAGCCGCCTCCCCCAAAGCCCACGAGGAGCGCCAGCAGAGGGGTGTCGGCGGTGAGAAGGGATTCGCTGTCCGATAGCAGCAGGTGGACGAGAAAGTCCTGAAGCCCCGGGGCGGTCCCGCTGGTGAACTGGAGCTGGAAATCCGCAAGGCTGGTGAACTCCCCGCCGGTCAGCTCCTCAATGGCCTGGTCCAGCGGGACGCCCGCGTCCAGCTTTTCCAGCAGCCGCTGGATGCCCTCCATAGCCTGCTGGGGATCAACTCCCTCGCTGGGGTCCCCGCCGGCCAGGACAGCGCCCAGATACAGGGTGGCCAGATAGCCGGCGGCGGGGTCGCGCTCCAGCGAACGTCCGGCCACGGCGGCCAGAAGCTCCGCGCCGCCGGCGGTTTTGTCCAGCCCCAGAGAGGCCAGCAGCCGTTCGGCGGAGGGAGCGCCCTGAGCAAGCCCCTTCATCAGCCAGTCGGGGAGAGCTTGGCCGGCCTCCTCACTGGAGGAGGCCTCATTCCTGACGGCGTCCAAAAGCTCGTCCATCCCCTCGTCCATGCCCGGGTCCCCATCAAGAAACAGCGGCGTGCCGCCCGCGGAGGCGCCGCGGATCATTCGGTCGATGTCCGCCCGCAGCTTCTCCAGCTCCGCCTGGAGGGCGGCGCGGTCAGACCCGCTCCCGTCAGCGGCCTGCTGGGCCAGCTCCTTCATCCGGCCCAGACGCTCCTGCACCTCAGCCAGCACCGTCTCACCTGTCTGGAGCACCCGGCGGCTGTCCCGCACCTGGTCCGCCGCAGTTCCGGACATCAGCTGCCGCAAGGTGTCTGAGACTGTACAGCCCGGCTGTCCGGCCGCCTTTTGGGGTTCCGTACCGCCGGCCGTCTTCTCCGCTTTGCTGACGCTGGGATACTGTGGAACGGCGGAGCCTGTGATTCTGCGAATATCCAGCTCACCCATCGCTGGCGCCTCCTCTCATTGGACCGTTAAAGTCGTTGTCCCGTTTACCTTAACTATCGGCAAATTGACCGAAAAAATAAGAGAGGGGCGAGGACTGGTTTTATGGTTCCGATTCCCGCGCCGCGAAAGAGTCCCGCTCCTTGAGCAGCTCCTGGTGGAGCTGATGGGTGTCCCAGCTCTGATTGGTCTCAGTAAGCACCGCTTTCAGGGGGATCGGGGGGAGCTTGGCCACCCGGATGACCTCCAGCACCTGGTTGAGCAGGGCCTGGGGCAGATAACAGAACACCAGCATGGGCTCGGGCAGGGGCTCCGCCGCCTCGCCGGGCTCTCCCTTTCCCTGGGCCAGCTCTCCCAGGGAGATGTGGTAGCGGTCCGGCTCCACCACACGCATGCGCAGGCGGAGCATGGCAAAAATCTGCTTCAGCTTGGAGAACTTCTCCCCGGAGCAGTTGTACATCAGAATGATTCCCGCGTTTTTCATGGTCGGACCTCCTTATACCTGGGCCAGGGCCTGTTCGATGTCGGCGATCAGGTCGGCGGCGTCCTCAATGCCGCAGGAGAAGCGGACCAGATCGGGGGTGATTCCGGCGGCGGCAAGCTCCTCGTCGTTCATCTGCCGGTGGGTGGCGGAGGCGGGGTGGAGGGTGCAGGTGCGGGCGTCGGCCACATGAGTCTCAATAGCGGCCAGCTTCAGGTGCCTCATGAAGGTCTCGGCGGCGGCCCGCCCGCCCCGGAAGCCGAAGGACACCACTCCGCAGGTGCCGTTGGGCATATACTTTTGGGCCAGCTCGTAGTACTTGTCCCCCTCCAGGCCCGGATAGGTGACAAAGCTGATTTTGGGGTGGTTTTTCAAAAACTTCGCCACCGCCAGGGCGTTCTCACAGTGGCGGGGCATCCGGACGTGGAGGCTTTCCAGTCCCAGGTTCAGCAAAAAGGCGTTCTGTGGGGACTGGATGGAGCCGAAGTCCCGCATGAGCTGGGCGGTGGCCTTGGTGATAAAGGCCCCGCTCTGGCCGAATTTCTCGGCGTAGGTGATGCCGTGGTAGCTGTCGTCGGGGGTACACAGGCCGGGGAATTTTTCCTTGTGGGCCATCCAGTCGAACCGACCGCTGTCCACGATGCAGCCGCCCACCCCGGCTCCGTGGCCGTCCATATACTTGGTGGTGGAGTGGGTGACGATGTCGCAGCCCCACTCGAAGGGCCGGCAGTTTACCGGGGTGGCGAAGGTGTTGTCAATAATCAGGGGTACGCCGTGGTCGTGGGCGGCCTTGGCGAATTTTTCAATGTCCAGCACGGTGAGGGCGGGGTTGGCGATGGTCTCGCCAAACACGGCCTTAGTGTTGGGCCGGAAGGCGGCGTTCAGCTCCCCCTCGGTACAGTCGGGGGAAACGAAGGTGAAGTCGATGCCCATCTTCCGCATGGTGACGTGGAACAGGTTGTAGGTTCCGCCGTAAATGGTGGAGGAGGCCACCACGTGGTCGCCGCAGTTGGCGATGTTGAACACGGCGTAGAAGTTGGCCGCCTGGCCGGAGGAGGTGAGCATGGCGGCGGTACCGCCCTCCATGTCGCGGATTTTGGCGGCTACCATGTCGTTGGTGGGGTTCTGGAGCCGAGTGTAAAAGTAGCCGCTGGCCTCCAGGTCGAAGAGCTTGCCCATGTCCTCGCTGGTGGCGTATTTAAAGGTGGTGGACTGAACAATGGGAATCTGCCGGGGCTCGCCGTTGCCGGGGGTGTAGCCCCCCTGGACGCATTTGGTATTGATGCGGTAATCGCTCATTATGAACGCCTTCTTTCGTTAAAATCACAGATAAGAGTATCGGGAATTGGCTCCATTGTCAAGTGTTTTCCGAGGCTGTGAGCTTTTTATAGTGCCACTCCGGGTGATAGGGCTGACGGCTCAGCCACATTATATCCTCCGCGGAGTACACCCAGTCTGTATCATCCACCCACAGATAATCCAGGCTGTTTTCTTCCAGGTTGAAATATTGGGACAGGAATTGAAACGCAAACTCGAAGTCGCCGCCCGGATATTCCAAATCCAGAGCCCGGAAGTAATTTTTCTTATGAATCAGCCCAGGTGAAGCTGTCATAGGAGGTATCTGTCGGTCTCTCAATATTAAAGCCGCAGGTCCTGTTGTCAATTCCTCGTTTGAAATTGGCTTGGAGCGTCTCTGCGTCCACCTCTGACAATGCGCCATCCAGCGCTGCAAACCCTCCTATTCCAGTCAGGGAAGCTGGTCATCATTGGGAAAGGGCCGCTTCCTCCGCCAGCTCGTCCCACAGCACCGCTTCCTGAGCGGTTAGAAGCTGGTGGCTGCGGTAGCTGACATAGTGGCCCCCGGCGGTGATCTCCACCCCCTCTACCCCCTCCAGCTGAGACAGGGTGAGGACGATGGAGTAGTCCGCCAGGGTAAGGGAGATGTCGGCCAAGGCGCTGTACTGCTCGGACAGATCCACCAGGAGGACTCCCGGCCGTTCCTCGTCCTCCGCGCATTGGCGCAGTGTGACCCCCCGGGGAAAGGGGGAGCTCCCGCCCTCCTGGACGGGACCGGCCAGCAGGGCGGACAGCAGCTCCGTCGGGCCGGGGTCCTCCCCCACATAGGGCTGGGGGATCAGGGCGGGGCCGTGCTCCTCCCTGGCGGGAGCGCAGAACCAGAGGACGTAACCGCTCTCCGGCGTATTCGCCTCCCCCCCGCCGCAGGCGGCCAGAAGGAGGACGATCGCCAGCAGAGCGGAAATTCCGCGCCGTTTTCTCATTGCTCCGCCCCCTTTCCGCCTGTTTCAGGAATATATTGGGGAAAGCCCACCGTAAACAGGCTCCCCTCCGGATTCCGGGGCCGGGCGGTGACCCAGCCGTTGTGGCGGCGGGCGGTGTCCCGGACGATGGACAGCCCCAACCCAGTGCCCCCCGCGGCCCGGGACCGGGCCTTGTCCACCCGGTAAAAACGGTTGAACACCTTGGGCAGGTCCTCCTCCGGGATACCCACGCCGGTGTCGCCTACCTCCAGCAGAACCTGGTCCCCGTCCCGGTATACCGAGACAAAGACCTTCCCCCCGCGGAAGTTGTATTTAATAGCGTTTTCCACCAGATTAAAGCAGATCTGCGACAGATCGTCCTCAGTACACAGAACGGTGCAGCCGGGCTTTAAATTCTGCTCCACCGTCACCCCGGCGGTGTCGGCCACCGGCTGGAGCAGGGCGACGCTCCGCTCCGCCACCTGAGAGACATCCACCGCCCACCGCTCGCCGGCGGGCAGGCTGTCCAGCCGGGTGAGGGCCAGCAGATGCTCAGTGATCCGGGTGAGGCGCTCGGCCTCAGAGCCGATGTCCCCCACAAAATCCCGCACCATCTCCAGGTCCATCTCACCGGCCTGTAAAATGGAGTCGGCCAGCAGACGGATAGAGGCCAGCGGGGTTTTCAGCTCGTGGCTGGCGTCGGAGACGAAGCGGCGGCGGATCTCCTCCGTGGTCTGGAGGCGGTCGGTCAGGTGGTTGAATTCCCCGGCCAGCTGGGCCAGCTCGTCCCGGCCCACCGGCTGGAGGCGGTGGCCGTACTCCCCCTCGCCCACAATCCGGATGGCCCGCAGCAGAGCGGCGATGCGGGCAGTGAGCATTTTGGAGAAGAGGGCGGACATGACAAGCGTCACCACCGCGATCACCAGAGAGATGGTGCGCAGATTCTGCTGAAGGCTGTACAGCAGCTCTCCCTGGGCCCGGTCCACCTCCAGAATGTAGATGGATCCGATGACCATCCCCCGGTATACGATGGGCATGGCGGCGGTGGAGGTGAACACCCGGTCGGCGTACCGGGAGTAGAACACGTCGTTCCCCCGCAGAGCGGAGACTACCTCCTGATACAGGGCGTAGCGGTACTCCGCCGGGGGAGTCTCCTCCTCGCCCGGCGGGGGTTCCCCCTCCTCCTGGGGCTGACAGGTGCTGTCGTAAAGAATCAGCCCAGCCGGGTCGGTGACCAAAATGCGGCTTAATCCCATGCTGTCCAGCATGTTCATCACCCGGGCCACCTGGTCGGAAGACAGGGACTCCAGCTCCATGAGGGCGGAGGCCATCACCGCCGTCTGGCTCTTGAGGGAGTCCCGCTTGGAGGCGAACAGCAGGTCCTGGGAGGCCAGCACGGGATAGGTGTTCAGCAGCACCAGCACCACGGCGAAGATGACCAGATAGCTCAGGGCGTATTTCACCTGGAGGGAGGCGAAAAAGGGGACCTTGTTTTTTCGGCTCATAGCTTGGCCAGGTAGTAGCCCACGCCCCACTTGGTGCGGATATACTCCGGATTGGCGGGGTCCAGCTCCAGCTTTTCCCTCAGGCGGCGTACGTGGACATCCACGGTGCGGTAGTCTCCGATATACTCATATCCCCACACCACGTTGAGCAGGTTTTCCCGGCTGTACACCCGGCCCGGGTTGCGCAGCAGCAGCTCCATCAGGTCAAACTCCTTGGCGGTGAGCTCCACCGGGACGCCGTCCTTCCAGGCGGCCCGGCCGCCGGTGTCCAGCTTGATGTGGCCCGCCGTCAGCACGCCGATGCCGCTGCCCTGATCCGCCGCGCCGGAGCGGCGCAGCAGGGCCCGGACCCGCGCCTTCAGCTCCAGAAGGTTGAAGGGCTTGGTGATGTAATCGTCAGCCCCGCACTCAAAGCCCATGATCTTATCCGCGTCCTCCCCCTTGGCTGTGAGCATGATGATGGGGACGTTGGAGAACTCCCGGATGCGCATGCAGGCCTGGAGGCCGTCGATTTTTGGCATCATCAGGTCCAGCAGGATCAGGTCGAAGCCGCCCTCCCGGGCCAGTTCCACCGCCTGCTCGCCGTCCCAGCCCACCTCTACCTGGTAGCCCTCCCGCTCCAGATTGAATTTAATCCCCTTGACCAGCACCTGCTCGTCGTCTACAACTAAAATTTTTGCCATATTGAATCCTCACTCATTTCCTGTGGCCGCGTATTCCCGCAGGTTTTCTAAAATAACCGGCCCGATTCCCGAAACATTGGTCAGCTCGTCCACCGTCTGGAAGGGACCGTGCTCCTCCCGGTAGGTGATAATATCCAGCGCCCGCTTTTCCCCGATGCCAGGCAGGCGCTGGAGGTCGTAGGAATCCGCGGTATTGACGTTGATCCGCTCGCCGGGGAGCAGGCTGTCCGGGCGGGCGTCCGCCCCGGACGAGGACCCGGCGGCGTCTGCCAGGCCGCTGTAGTCCGCCTCCGGAACACGCTGGGCGGTGTTCACCTGATAGGGCGCCGGCACGCTGAACTGATGGCCGAACCAGCCGCCGCAGAACAGGGTAAAGCCCGCCGTCAGAGCCAGGACCGCTTTTGTGTATTTGGAAATTCCGGCCACGCGATCACCTTCCTCTTGCGTGTTTGGTCACATTTTGATATAATCTAAAACGGTTCATAAAAATTTTAAGAAGTCTTAATTGCCTTTTCAACCCGGGTATTATACACTGAAGCTGTACAATTCCCCATTATAACATACATACGGAGATTTTCCTATGAAAAAATATTCTTTTCTTTTCCTGCTTTTGGCCCTGCCCATGGCGCTTTCCATGCTTCTCCCGGTGTCCGCCATCGGGAAACAGGAGGATCTGGACCTGTTCTGTACCAACGCGGCCCTGCTGGACGTCAACCACGGCGATCTGCTCTATGACATGGGAGCCCGGGAACGGGCCTACCCCGCCAGCATTACCAAGGTAATGACCGCCCTCCTGGTGATGGAGGCCATTGAGGGGGGGCAGCTGTCTCTGGACACGGTGGTTACGGTGAGTGAGTCAGCGATACAATCGATCCCCATTGAGTATGTCAAGGGGGGCTTTCAGGCGGGAGAGCAGGTAACGGTTGAGCAGCTGCTGTACTGTATGATGCTGGAGTCGGACTGCGATGCCAGCAACATTTTGGCTGAGGCGGTGGACGGTTCGGTTGCGGATTTTGTGGCCCACATGAACCGGAAAGCGGGGGAACTGGAGTGTCAGGGCACCCACTTTACCAATACATACGGTCTCCACGATGAAAACCACTACTCCACCGCGTACGACATTACTCTGTGGATGAAGGCCGCCCTGGAATATGACGAGTTCCGCGCCGTGATTGCGACGGCCCAGTATACCGTTCCGGCCACCAACCTGTCGGGGGAGCGGTTCTTTTACAATAAAAACGCCCTGATCTCAAACCTGTACTACTCGGGATATTACTATGACAAGTGCATCGGCGGCAAGACAGGCACCACCGATGACGCGGGCCGCTGCCTGGTGGCCGCCGCCGAGGACGGGGACGAGCTGCTGATCTCTGTGGTGCTGGGCTCCGGCCCCATGGAGGTGGAGGGGAAGGAGCAGCTTCAGCAGGGTCAGTTCCGGGAGAGCACCCGGCTGCTGGAGTACGGCTTCAACAACTTTCAGCGGGTGACCATCACCCGGGACAGTGAGCCGGTGGCCAAGGTGAAGGTCACCATGTCCCGTCAGACCGACGAGGTAAACCTGAAGGCCCAGGGGTCCATCGTCCGTACCCTGCCCAAATCCATGGACCCGGACGACATCGAAAGTCGGATCAGCCTGTTTGCCGAGGAGGTGGAGGCCCCGGTGAAGGAGGGGCAGCTGATGGGCGTTATGACGCTGTCCTATGAGGGGGAGGTCTACGGTACCCTGGACCTGGTGGCCGTTACGTCGGTGGAGCGGTCCGAGCTTCTGTATAAGAAGCAGCAGTTCTTCGCGTTTTTCCAGACCACCGGGGTGAAGCTGGCTCTGGGCGCCGCGGCGCTGCTGATTGCTCTGGTGGTACTGAAGCTGGCCGTGTTTCGGAAAAAGCGCGGCGGGGCCAGGGTCGGCGCGGGCGCCCGGAGCCGCGGAAATTACCGGGGAATCCGGCGGCAGTAACGGCGGAAAGGAGGTGGTACGCGGTGAAGCGGTGCATTGTCCTCAGCGGGATCATGGACAGATAACACAAGATTCAGGAGGTTTGAAATGATCCCGCAATGGAAATTATACCCCCGTTCTCAGGGGCACAGCACAGTCTATCTGCGAAACGTGGTGACTGACCCCTCTATTATCGTGGGGGACTATACAATCTATGACGATTTTGTCCACGACCCCAGAGATTTTCAGCGCAATAACGTCCTCTACCACTACCCGATCAACCAGGAACGTCTGGTGATTGGCAAGTTTTGTTCCATCGCCTGTGGGGCGAGGTTCCTCTTTAACAGCGCCAACCACACCCAGCGCTCCCTGTCCACCTACATCTTCCCCGTCCTCTTTGAGGAGTGGGGGCTGGATGTGGAGCGTATCCCTGAGGCCTGGGACAACAAGGGAGATATCGTGATAGGAAACGATGTGTGGATCGGCTATGAGGCGGTAGTCCTGGCCGGCGTCACCATTGGGGACGGAGCCATCATCGGTGCCCGTGCGGTAGTAACCAGGGATGTTCCACCCTACACCATCGTAGGCGGCGTCCCCGCGAAGCCCATCCGCAAACGGTTCTCCGACGCGGAGATTGCCCGGCTGTTGGAGCTGAAATGGTGGGACTGGCCTGTGGAAAAGATTGCCGCGGGCATAGACGCGATTCAGTCCGGAGATTTGGAAGCGTTGGCTGAAGCGCTTGAACCTTAAATGACCGAAGTGAAAAGGCGCGCTTGAGCGCTGATCTCCAAACAAAAAGGACGGGTAAACCGCGCGTCAGCGTGATTTACCCGTCTCTTTTTTGCGGCTATCATCAAGCATAAAGTGCCGGCAGTTTGTTTCATAAATTTATTTGTGGTCTTGTCCAATTCAGTTTTGCGAAATCCCCCTTGGCAAATACTCTGTTGCGATATCCTGTTTTGGGAGCGTTTCCCAGGAAAAGAGGGGCAGCAGCTCCTGGGGGGTAATGGGCTCGGGCCGGTCGATCAGGCGGGCGGCGCAGGCCAGCTGTCCCACGAGTGACCGGGCGGTGAACCGCTCCTGAAGCTGGCCCAGCTCCTGGTCCCGGTCCCGCTTGGCCAGCCGGCGGCCGTCAGGGGCCAGCAGAAGGGGCAGGTGGCCATACTCCGGGTGAGGCAGGCCCAGCCGCTCCTGGAGCCAGAGCTGACGGGGGGTGGAGGAGAGCAAATCGCTTCCCCGCGCCACCTGGGTCACGCCCATGGCGGCGTCGTCCACTACCACAGCCAGCTGGTAGGCATATACCCCGTCGGAACGGCGCAGGATAAAGTCTCCGCAGTCCCGGGCCAGGTGCTCGGAAAACACCCCCTGGAGCAGATCCGGAAAGGAGATCTCCCGCTCAGGCACCCGGACCCGCCAGGCGGGACGGCGGGTTTTGGACCGTGCCTCCCGTTCCGCCAAGGACAGCCGTCCGCAGCGGCCGTCGTAGACGGTGACCCCATCGGACCGGTGGGGGGCTGACGCGGCCAGCCGCTCCGCCCGGGTACAGAAGCAGGGATAGATAATCCCTTGTTGTTTCAACATCTGAAATGCCTGCTCGTATACCTCTGTCCGCCGGGATTGATACACCGGCGCGCCGTCCCAGTCCAGGCCAAGCCACTCCAGATCCCGCATGATCTGGTCGCGGTACTCCTGCCGGCACCGGTCCGGGTCCAGGTCCTCCAGGCGCAGAACCATCCCGCCGCCCTCACTCCGGGCCGCCAGCCAGGCCAGCAGACAGGACCACAGGTTGCCCAGGTGCATCCGCCCGCTGGGGCTGGGAGCAAACCTTCCTACCACCTTATTCGTCCCCATATTCCGCCAGCGCCTCCCGCAAAAACTCCATATCCTTGTCGTCCAGGGCGTGAAGGCCGGCGGTCTCCTCCAGATGGTGGGTAAATTCGTGAGCCACAGTGGCGAAGATCTCGTCCTTCCAGCCCTCCTCGTCCTCGCCGGAGAGCAGAGCGGCGAAGGAGCCGTAATACAGCAAAATATACCGGCCCAGCATGTCGTGGACATATTCACCCATTACGTACATCTCTCCCGGAGGGAAGTCCGGGTCGGACAGGGCCTGTTCCTCCAGCTGGATGCCGCCGTCCAGGTCCTCGAAAAACGCCTCCGGGAATTGGCCGGCGATCTCCTCCAGCCAGTCGCCCATTTGATCGTAGGTGGGTACCATAACATCCTCCTCAGGGTGATAAATCGGCCTGCCGCCGCAATAGGGACAGGGGTGGGACCTGCCGGGGCAGCTTCATCTGAAAGACCATCTGGGGATGGCGGACCTCGTCCAGGGACGTACCCTCCCCGTCCCAAAGCGCCTCCACAGTCAGGGCCTGTGGCCGGACCTCCGGCCCCACCAGCTCCAGCGTGTCGCCCACGGCGAATTTATTGTTTAAGGTAAGGACGGCGTTCCCCTCCCCATCGCAGGACATCACCTTGGCCACGATCTGCCAGTCCCGGACATACCGGGCGTTTTCGGTAAACTGCCCCGGCTGACCGTAGAAGAAGCCGGTGGAGTAGTGCCGGTGGCTGATGTGCTCCACCTCATCCCGCCACACCGGGTCCAGAGGCCCCCCCGCCGCCGCCGCGTCGATGGCGTGGCGGTAGGCCCCGGTGACGATGGCGGCGTAGTAGGCGGATTTGGCCCGCCCCTCCAGCTTGATGGAGTCCACCCCGGCGTCCAGAAGGTCTGGGATGTGGTCAATCATGCACATGTCACGGGAGTTCATGATGTAGGTCTCGCCGTGTTCCTCATAAACGGGAAAATACTCCCCGGGCCGCTTTTCCTCCATCAGGGCGTACTGATAGCGGCAGGGCTGGGCGCAGGCCCCCCGGTTGGAGTCCCGGCCGGTCATGTAGTTGGACAGAAGGCACCGCCCGGAGTAGCTGACGCACATGGCCCCGTGGGCGAAGACCTCTATTTCCAGTTCCGGGGAGGTCCTGGCGCGAATCTCCCGGACCTCCTCCAGAGACAGCTCCCGGGCCAGAATCACCCGGCTGGCTCCCAGGTCGTGCCAGGCCCGGGCGGACTGGTAGTTGACAATGCTGGCCTGGGTGGAGATGTGGCGCTGGACATGAGGGGCATACCGTCTGGCCAGGGCCAGCGTTCCCACGTCCGCCAGGATCACGGCGTCCACTCCCAGCGCCTCCAGGTACTCCAGCCACTCCGGCAGACGGCTGACCTCACTGTTCCGGGGCATGGTGTTACAGGTGACGTGGACCCGGACGCCGTGGGCCCGGCACAGTTCCACCGCCTGTTTCAGCGCTTCGGGGGAAAAGTTTCCGGCGAAGGAGCGCATCCCGAAGGTGTTCCCCGCCAGATAGACGGCGTCGGCCCCATAGGCCACCGCCATTTGCAGGCGTTCCATGTCCCCCGCGGGGGAAAGCAGCTCGATTTTTTTCATAATGGTCTCCTTAAAAAAGCCCCCTTTTTCAAGGGGGCTTTCAGATTAGCGCTGATACCGCTCCTGACTGGCCAGGAAGCTTTGCAGCTGGTCATAGGCGCGGAAGAAATGGTGCTCGCCGTCGTCGCCCAGGGCATAGTAGAAATCGCTGCTGTCCGCCGGATTCAGGGCGGCTACAATGGATTCCAGGCCCGGGTTGGCGATGGGGGTGGGGGGCAGGCCCTTGTACAGATAGGTGTTGTAGGGGGAGTCGATGTTCCGGTCCGCCTCGGTGGGCTCCTTGCCGCCGTTGATATAGACCAGGGTGGCGTCCACCTGGAGGTAGCCCTGGGTGCCGGCGTCCGGATTGTCCAGACGGTTGTGGATGACGGCGGAGATCTCCTCCCGGTCGTCGCCGGTGGTCTCCCGCTCGATCAGGGAGGCGATGGTGAGGATTTCCCGCAGGGAGTAGCCGGATTCCTCCACCTGGGACAGAACGGTCTCCTCAGTCTGCTCATAGAAGTGGACCAGGAGCTTGTTCAGGGCGTAGACCGGGTCGTGGGGAGTATAGAACTCATAGGTGGCGGGCATGAGATAGCCCTCCAGCCGGTGGTAGTCCCCCAGAGGAATATCCTGGAGGAAGTCGAATGCGTAGTCGTGGGTCGCCGCGGCCTGACGCAGCTCGTCCACCGACGAGGACGCGCCTTTGTCAACCAGAAGCTGGAAAATCTGGTCAATGTTGTAGCCCTCTGGGATAACCACCGTCACCACCGAGCGGTTGGCGGAGTTGGCCTGCATGCCGGCCAGCAGAGCCCGGTAGTCCATGTCGGTGCTCAACGTGTAGGTGCCAATGGCAAAGGTATCTTTCTTGTGGGTAAAGGAGGCGAACAGGTTGAACAGCAGCTTATACTCGATCAGCCCTTCCTCCTTCAGCCGGTCGGTGATGGAGCTGAAGTCGTCCTCG
The DNA here is from genome assembly GCA_910575265.1 of Oscillospiraceae bacterium. GTDB lineage: Bacteria > Bacillota > Clostridia > Oscillospirales > Oscillospiraceae > Lawsonibacter. The sequence goes on along the minus strand of CAJTEA010000002.1, from coordinate 38,893 downwards.
GCGGTTACGGTGAAGGTGACGGTTTTTTCCGGCTTATCCAGCGCCAGCACATCTTCGGCGGCCACCCAGCCCACACAGGCCAAAAGAATGGATGCGCCAATCACCGCCGTCACATAGAGCAAAACCAGGGCCGCGGCGCGGCCGGCGGAGCGCCGCTTTTTCTTTCGCGGGCGGCGGGGAGCGCCGTAATCTCCCGTGTGACTGCCGCCGTACTCCTGCTGGCCGGAGGGGCGGGAGCTCCTGCTCCGCTCCCGGCTCTCTCCGGAGGAGCGGCGGTCGTTCCGCCGGGGGCTTGGCTCATAATAACGGTCTTGGGACATAGGGGTCAGCTCCTAACATTTTTTCTGTCACCCGGGACAAGGAGGGGCCATAGAATGATACAGAACGCGGGGACAGCGTCCCGGCGGCAGATTTAAGTGAGGTGAAATATCTATGTTCTGTGGGAACAACGGTTGGGGCGGCAACAGCGCGCTGTGGATCATCATTTTGATCATCATCCTGTTCGGCTGGGGCGGCAACAGCGGCGGCTGCAACAACAACTGCGGCTGCAACAATTGTGGCTGCAACAACTGCGGCTGCAACAACGACTGCGGCTGTGGCTGCGACAACGACTGCGGCTGCTGAGGCTACACACAGCGGAAACCGGCGGGAGAGTGGTCTCCCGCCCTTTTCCATTCACCAGGGGGGACAGGCCTTCTTTAATAGTGGATGGCTTCGCGCGCTTTTCCCGCCTCGTCCTTCCCCTTCAGGGCCTCCACCAGGGCCAGCCCGAAGTCGAAGGCGGATCCGGCGGCCCGACCGGTGATGAGTTTGCCGTCCGCCACCACGCGCTGGTCCATTTGAGCCCGGGCGCCGGTGAGACCGTCCTCCATGCCGGGGAAGCAGACGGCGTGTTTGCCCTCCAGCAGGCCCCAGCGGCCCAGCAGGGTGGGGGCGGCGCAGATGGCGGCCACCCAGATGTCCCGCTCCACAGCCTGACGGACCAGCCGCTCCACCCGGGGCTCCTTACCCAGATTTTTCCAGCCGGGACCGCCGCCGGGCAGAACAATCATTTCCGCCTGGGACAGGTCCAGCTTGTCCAGCGCAAGGTCGGCGGCCACTGTAATCTGGTGGCTGCCAGCGACGGTATCCCCCGCGAGGGACACCAGGGCTGTCTCGATGCCCGCCCGGCGCAGCAAATCGGCGGGGACCAGGGCCTCCGCCTCCTCAAAGCCGGGGGCCAAGAGAATGTATACCATAGAAATCCTCCTATTTTTTCAGCCGGGCCCCCGCCGCCTTCACCAGGACCAGGGGGAGCTTTGCCATACGTCCGGCCCGCTGGGGCTCCTTTTTCAGGCGGTAGGCCCACTCCAGGCCCAGCTTCCGCCAGCGCTCCGGGGCACGCTCCACCTTACCGGCGAACACATCCAGGGCGCCTCCCAGGCCGATGGCCATCCGGGCGCCGGTGTGCCTGCCCCACCGGGCCATCCATTTCTCCTGCTTGGGGGCTCCCAGGCAGACGAACAGCAGGTCGGGCCGGGCGGCGGACACCTTCAGCAGCGCCGCCTCCTCATCCCGGAAATAGCCGTCCTGGGCGCCGCACAGCTCAATATTGGGATACTGCCCGATAATCCGCCGCCCGGCCTCCTCAGCCACGCCAGGCTTGGCCCCCAGCAGATAGAGCCGTCCGCCCCGCCTGTTGAGGCAGGAGAGCATATCCGCGGCAAACTCAATGCCGGGCACCCGGCCCTTCAGCGGTGTGCCCTGGATTCTGGCGGAGTACACCACCCCGATGCCGTCGGGCAGCACCAGGTCCGCCCCGTTGAGCACCTGGCGGAACTCCTCGTCCTTTTCCGCGGCCAGGATGAACTCCGGATTGGGGGTGACCACATAATGGAACCTGTCCTCCTCCAGAAGGCGCGCGCCCGCCTGGGCGGCCTCCTCCCGGGTAAGGTCGTCAAAGGCGATGCCTAAAATTTCTCGTTTCAATCCAACCTCCACACGCCTGTCAGCGCTTTTCCGCTCCGCCGCTGTTTTGTCCCTCCGGGAAAGCTTTCCCAGTTGGACAGTCGCTCAAACACAGACGGATATACGTTTCCTTATACTGGCTCATATTTTATCATGGAACACTGGAAAAGTCTATGAAAATTCCGTGAAGGATTTTTTAAGGTTTCTCCGGATCCTTGGACAGATATGCCATTTTTACATTGTAACCGATCTGTAACTTGACTGGTGTTTACGACAAGTGTAGTATAAGAATTAACTACAATTGAAGTGGATGTGAATGATATGAAACGACTGCCCGACACTGAGTTAGAGGTTATGAAAGCCCTGTGGACCACCGGACCGGACACTCCCCGCTCCGTTTTGGAGGACCGGCTCACTCCCTTCGGCTGGGCCGCCAATACCATCAACACTTACCTCGCCCGCCTGGCGGACAAGGGCTTTGTGACCATCCGCCGGGAGGGTAAGAGCAACCTGTATACCCCTCTGGTGAGCCAGGAGGAGTACCAGGCCTTCGACAGCCGGGCCGTTCTGGACCGGTTGTACGGCTCTCCCCGGAACTTTGTGGCCGCCCTGGCCCGGGAGGGGCTGCACCGGGGCGAGCTGGAGGAGCTGCAAGCCCTTTTGGACCAGCTGAACGGAGGACAGGCCCGATGAATCAAGTCCTTCTCACCTTGGGGGCGCTCACGTTAGGCGGCTCCGCCGCTGTGTTGCTGCTGGCCTGGGTGGGCCGGTCCACCCGGGGCCGGTACGGCGCCCGCTGGCGGTGCTGGGGGTGGCTGCTGCTGTGCTTGCGGCTGGCCGTTCCGGTCCCTCTGATCCCCCAGGTACAGACCCGGGCGCCCATTCAGGTGGACATCCCAGACCCGCCCGCCGCTGTTCTGCCCATCTCCCCCACCACTCCGCCTGGGAGTGGCGGCGAAGAAAACGCGCTCCCGTCCAGTTCCCCGGAACAGCCTCCGAAACAATCGGATGCCTCCCTTCCGCTGGAGGAGCCTGCCTCTGGGAACGCCTATCCCGCCTTCCGGCCCACTCCCGCTCAGATTGTCTTTGCCCTGTGGCTGCTGGGCGCGGCGGCGGTGCTGGTCTGGAACATCGCCGCCCATCTGCGTTTTCTGCGCTATCTGCGCCGGTGGTCCGCCCCGGTGGAGGATGACGAGGCCATCGCCGCCTTCAACCGCCTGGGGGACCAGCTGTGTCTGGACAAACGGCCCCGTCTACTGGTGTGCCAGGGACTGAAGGTCCCTATGCTGGCCGGGGCGTTTCGCCCCGCTATCCTTCTGCCCCAGGAGGCTGTGACAGGCGGGGAGCTGGCATTTTCCCTCCTCCATGAGCTGACCCACTACCGCCGCGGGGATATCTGGCGCAAGCTGCTGGCCCTGTGGGTGAACGCCCTGCACTGGTTCAACCCCCTCATGTGGCTCATGGTCCGCCTGCTGGAGCGGGATACCGAGCTGGCCTGCGACGAGGAAGCCCTGCGCCGCCTGCCGCCGGAGGACTACTCCGCCTACGGGCAGACCATCCTCAACGCGGTGGCCCGGTTACAAAACAGAGAACCGAAAGGAGAACACAATGAATAGCCATATGCCCCGCACCCCCTTTTCCACACCGCTGTCCGGCTCGGCGAAGGAGACGGAAATCCGGCTGAAAAATATCTTTTCCGGGTCGAAAAAGCGGCCCCCGGCGCTGTTTCTGGCGCTGATGTTCTTCGTGTGCGTCTTTTGCGGCAATCTGGTGTCCTGTCAGGTGAAGGAGGCGGAAATTTCCGACATTCCCACAAATCTCACCGTCCTCTCCGGCATTCTGTCCGGCCTTCCCGCGCTCCCGGACCCGTCCCTCCCGGAGGACCAGCCCGAGGAATGGACCCCAGCGGGGCTGGAAAATCTCTCCTTCTCCGATGGCTGGCATTACGGGGTAAACCTGGACGGCCTGGCCGCCCGCTCTCTGGAGTGGTCCCCCTCCCAAAGAAGCCTGTTTTTTGAGGACGCCGCCTTTCTCAGCCCCTATCTGGAGGAGTATTCCGGCCAAGGAAGCGCCGCCCGGACGGGCAACGGCTGGGATTCCCTGCGTGTCAGCTGGTCGCTGACAGACCAACCCTATGGCGGCTTCACCGTAAATTTGGAACGGGGGACGGTACAGCGCGACGGTGTGACCGGGGAGCTGTCCGACGGGGAGCTGGTCGAAATAGCCCGAACGCTGGACTACCTCATGCGTGCGGCGGAGGAATACAAAAAAGAGGTGGACAGCCGGCCTCCGGAGGAAGGCGTCATGCCCTTTGACCGGCCTATGGAGCTGTACTTTTTAAGCGGCGCCGGAGCCTGGTCCACCGACCTGCGGATTCACCCAGACGGCTCCTTTGAAGGCAATTATGAGGACGCGGATATGACGGTCCGCTATGTCTGCCAGTTCCACGGGCGGTTTGGGGAGGTCACCCAGGTCACCGGCACGTCCTGGTCCATGACTCTGGAGGAGTTGGTCCTGGATACTAAGTACCCCGTGGGAACCCAGTGGGACGAGCCCCCCTACCACTACATCTCCAGCATCCCCTACGGCTTTGACACCCCGGAGGACGGCGCGCTGGAACCCGGCGCGCGGTTTATGCTCTACTCTCCCGACGCCAAGGGCTACGCCCCCACGGACGACCTGTATGGAATGAACGGAGAGGACCCAAGCTCCCAGTTATATGAGTTTTGGAGCTGGTGGCCCAACAAGCATGGCTGGGGTCCCTATGGCGACACCCTGGACTGCTGGGGGCTGCACAGTCTTGCGTCAGGCTATGGATTCTTCTCTAATATGTAGAAAGGAGCTTATCGTGAAAGTACAAATGCCCCGCACGCCCCTCTCCACTCCCCTGTCCGGGTCGGTGAAGGAGACGGAAATCCGACTGAAAAACATCTTTTCCGGGCCGAAAAAGCGGCCCCCGGCGCTGTTTCTGGCGCTGATGTTCTCCGTGTGCGTCTTCTGCGGCAATCTGGTGTCCTGCCAGACCAGACCGGCGGAGGAGCCGGAGGATGAACACAGCGTCCAGCTGGATCATCCCGGCTTGGCGGACGACAGCGCCCGCTGGACGCTCTACTGGGAGGACGCCGCCCAGACCCTGTTTGAACAGCGGGAGGACTACTTCCCGGAGTACGGCGGCGGCGAGTGCCTGCTCAACGTGACCGGGGAGGAGGTCAACCTGCTCCTGTGCGCCTGGTCCCCTGGCGCGCACGCGGGCGGCTTCCGCAATCTGCTGCTGGGCAGCTTCGACCAGGAGGGCGGGCTGGTGGACTTTTACGAAATCCCCGGCGACGCCGGGCTTTGGTCCTCCTGGGAGGAGGCGGACGGCCTGCATCTGCTGTGTACTAACACCGTCACCTGGCAGGGCGATGAGAGCGGCGGCCCGCCCATGCACTTCCGCTTTGACGGCAAGACGCTGGCCGCGATCGACGAGGTGCCGGTCAGCTCTATGTCCGCCCCGGCCATGCCCCAGCGGCTTTCGGAGTGGGGGACGGAGCACAAATTTCTCCCCCTCCCCGGCGCGGTGGAGGTCTACAAGCGCGCCGAGGGGTGGATGTCCTTCCAGCCGGAGTGGCAGGGGGTGCCTCAGTGGGAGTATCAGGGAACGGTTCCCCTCTCCACCGCCCAAGTGGACCCGGTGCCCGCCGTTGCGCGGGACATCGCCCGGAGCTACATTGACCAATCCGACTGGGAAGGCGTCCCCAACGCCGGAACGCCCATCCTCCGGCTGGAGCAGGTAGTGGAGTGGACTAACTTTATCGGCTGTTCCTTGTGTCCGGAGTGGCAGGGGAAGGAGGACCTGACCCTGGTTGCCTGGGACCTGGAGTTTGGCAACCCTGGGGACAGCTATTACACGCACGGCCAAACCCATCTTCTGTTCCTCAAGGAGGGAAAGGAGCTGACCTTCCTGACCACCTTCTACGACGGCTCCCCTCTGGACGTCAGCCCCGAACCGGAGTATCTGGCCGCGCTTTCCCCTTATAACTGGTACGCCTCGGTGGCCCTGACGGAGGCGGGATACCTCACCGCCCTGCCCCGGATGGCCAACGCCATCACGCGGACCCCTGTCCCCCAGGCCGCGTGGAGGCTGGCCTCAGGCTGGTGCGAAAACCACCCGGAGGAGGGCCTGACGGCGGAGCGCCTGGAGCCGGTGGCGGTGGTGACCACCCAGCCCGGCTGGGTGGCGGTGTACCGGATGAACGGGGAGTATCTGGCTTTCTTTGAGATATCCGACTTCCGTATGTTTGACAGCTGCCTTACCGTCCGCCCGGAAAATGGCGTGTCCAGCCTGGAAAAGGCCGCTCTGTCCGCCTACTGGGGACTCCTCGACTCTGAGGTCGCCTTGTGGGACCTGAGCCAGATGCCTCACTACGCCTCCGCCGTGGGGCCGGGAGCCAACCGGGACTTTTTCCTCACCGTTCAGGATGAGGGCCTGGCGGATGGCGGCGGCGTCTGGACCGGAACGGGCCGGCTCTTTGAGGCGCGGTTCCGCGCCGTCCCCGGCAGCGAGGGCGGCTGGGGCTGGCGGTTTACTGAGTATCTGGACACCACCCGCCGCCTGCCCACCATCCGGGGTACCGTGATTGGGGACAGCCTGGACAAGGTCCGGGCCGACTACCCTGAGCTGCGCGACGATCTCGTCACCGGGGCTTGGGTCTACCGCGGCGAGCGGGACGCGGTGATGGAATTTTACTTTGAGGACAATATCCTCAGCCGAATCATTTTGAGGGAAGGAAACGAATGATGAAAAAAACGCTTTTTGGGGCGCTGGTCTGCGCCGTATGTCTGCTGGCCGCCTGCCGGGCCAAACCGCCGGAGGTAACCCTCCCGGACGCCTCCTCCCAGAGCGCCGGCGTATCCCAGCCGGAGCCCGCCGCGCCGCGGCGGAAGGGCGAGGTGCCCCAGCAGGAGGACAACGCCCAGCAGCCGGACAACACCCCCGCTCCGGTGGAGCAAACCCCTCCGGCCCCCCAGGCTGTCCAGCCGGACCTGGGCTGGAACAGCTTCAACGCCCAACCCAGTGTGGACCCGCCCGCCGTGGACCCAGACCCCGCCGCCCGGGCCGCTTTCGCGGCGCTGCTGGAGGAACGTCTGTCAGAGGGCGGCCAGTTCGCCCTGTGCGGCGTGACTGGCCTGGGGACAGAGGACCTGATCCTGTTCCAGGGCGATGTCTGCAAGGTGTACAGCTACTTCCCGGAATCCGGGACGCTGGAGCGCGTGCTGGAGGAGAGCGCCAACATCCTCTTCTTTCAAAACGGTTCCGCCGTGGTCGCGTGGTCCCACAACGCGGGGAAGGGCGGGCGCTTCTGGCCTTACATCCATTACCGCTACAGCCCGGCCTACCGGGTATACAGCCCAGCGGGCAATGTGGACGCCTTTGACCGCCAGCTCGCCGAGGACAACGGTTTTTTGGACCAGTACCCCCAGGAGGCTGACACCAGCAACGCCGGCTTTGTCTACTACTTTATCGACGAGGAGGGCAGCTACTCCGACCCCGTGGACCTGAGCTACTACCGGGACTGGTGGGAGGGCTACTTCCACAACGTCTCCCCCATGAAGCTGCCCCTTTGGGATCTGACCGAGGCGAGCATTTCCGCCCTGACGTGATTAGAAAGGAGCGCCCATGAACAAAAAAATGCCCCGCACCCCCTTCTCCACCCACCTGTCCGGGTCGGCGAAGGAAACGGAAATCCGCTTAAAAAATATCTTCTCCGGGCCGAAAAAGCGCCCGCCCGTCCTCTTTCTGATTCTGATGTTCACCATCTGTGTGTTCTGCGGCAATCTGGTGTCCTGCAATGTGACCGAAGCGGGACATACGGATAGCGAGCTGCCCGCTCCCGGGGACTACAGCGTTCCACAGACCTTCGAGGTCGAGGACCACGCAGTTCGGGCAGTCAGCGTTGACCCGGACTACCAGCCCCAGTCTGCGGAGGAGGAATGGCTGCTTCAGGCCCTGTTCCTGGCCGCCAACGAGCAGCAAGAGTTCCAGATTCCCAAGTCCCGGCTGGTACACAGCATCCAAAAGGACGGCTATGTCCTGGGCGCGGTCTTTGTGGAGGACTATCTGGCCAACACCCTGATTCTGGGTATCATGGACCGGGAGACCCACGAGCTGACCGGTTCTGTGTTCCGCTGTGACCAGCACGTCGGCGTACTCAGCACCGTCATATTCCAGGACTACGATGGGGCGGACTGCCTGCTGTACACCTTCAACGGCCAGATGAACGGCCAGTACACCGGCGAGGCGGGGGTGGTCCGCTTTTATGGGAGCGATATGACCTGGACATGGCCGGTGGAGGGGAATGTGTGTTATCCCCAAAATGGCGTCCAGGCGGTGGCCGGAGCCCGGGAACCGTATCAGGAGTATTGGAACGGCCGTTACGCGGTCATGGCCCCCGGCGGGGTGGATATCTACACTGTCAACCCCGCGTTTGAATGGGGCCAGGAGGACCCCTGGAACATATGGCGGCTGGAGAGCGGCGAGACGTTCTGGCACGACCCCAGCTCCGCCGGGGAGCTGCCCATGCCCGTCTACTTCGACGCTCTGCGCTGGCTGATTGACTACACCAACGACCCCGCCGGCTGGCGGGTCCTCTCCCTGACCCGCAACGAGGAAAAGTGCGACCCGGAGGGGATGGTGGACTGCTTTACCCTCCAGGCCCGTGAGGAGGGATTTGGAACCGGCGAGCTGACCGCCGACATGTACTTCCCCTACGAGCAGGAGGGGCAAAGACGGTTTTATGGCAATTTGCGCCGCGGCGAAATCTACGAAACCTACAACACCCTGCCTGCCCCGCTGGACGAGCCCTGACATCCTCCAAAAATTTCCCCGCCCCCCTCTTGCGTTCCAGAAGAAAAGCGGTTATACTAGGGGACAAGAGAGCGGGGCCGGGAAACCGGCCAGTCCCGCCGGCGAGGCCGGCAAACCACATATTTTAGGAGGAACACAGTTATGAAAGTAGCGATTTTCGGCGCCGGCACCATGGGCAGCGGCATTGCCCAGGTTTTCGCGGCGAAGGGCCACACCGCCCTGATGTACGCCAGCAGCGTGGCTTCCGCCCAGCGGCACAAGGATAATCTGGACAAATCCCTCCAGAAGCGGGTGGACAAGGGCAAGATGGACCAGGCCGCCAAGGACGAGCTGATGGCCCGCGTGCTGGTGGAGGAGAAGTCCGCCGCGGCCGACGCCGACCTGATTATCGAGTGCGTCAAGGAGGACATGGCCACCAAGAAAGAGCTGCTGGGCGAGCTGGACGCCATGTGCAAGGAAGGCGCCATCTTCGCCTCCAACACCTCCTCTTTGTCCATCACCGAGATGGCCCTGGGCCTGAAGCACCCCGTCATCGGCATGCACTTCTTCAACCCCGTGCCCAACATGAAGCTGGTGGAGGTCATCCGGGGCGCCAACACCGACCAGGAGACTTTTGATTTCATCTTCAACCTGTCCAAGGAGATCGGCAAGGAGCCGGTTGAGGTGGCCGAGGCCCCCGGCTTTGTGGTCAACAAGATCCTGATCCCCATGATCAACGAGGCCGCCGACCTGCTGTACACCGGCGTGGCCTCCGCCGAGGGCATCGACACCGCCATGAAGCTGGGCGCCAACCACCCCATGGGCCCCCTGGCTCTGGGCGACCTGGTGGGTCTGGACGTGTGTCAGGCCATCATGGACACCCTGTACAACGAGACCGGCGACTCCAAGTACCGCTGCTCCCTGCTCATCCGCAAGATGGTCCGGGGCGGCCTGCTGGGCCGCAAGACCGGCAAGGGCTTTTACGACTACAGCAAGTAATGTAACGGTATAAAACACACGCCGCTGGGTGATCCCAGCGGCGTGTGTTTATTTATCCTCCAGCAGCTTGTTCAGTTCGGTCATAAAGGTGTTGATATCCTTAAATTGGCGGTAGACCGAGGCAAAGCGGACATAGGCCACCTCGTCCAGCTTTTTCAGCCGCTCCATCACCAGCTCGCCAATTTGGGCGGAGCTGATTTCCCGGTCCATCTGGTTTTGGAGGACCTGTTCGATCTCAGCCACCAGCGCCTCCATGGACTGGTAGGGGACGGGCCGCTTCTCACAGGCCCGGATTACGCCGCCCATGACCTTGCTGCGGTCAAAGCTCTGGCGGCTGCCGTCCTTCTTGATGACCATAAGGGGAAGGCTCTCTACGGTTTCGTAGGTGGTGAAGCGCTTGTGACAGGACAGACACTCCCGGCGGCGGCGGATGCTGGCTCCCTCGTCAGCGGGCCGGGAATCTACCACCTTGCTCTCTAAGTAGCCGCAATAGGGACACTTCATATGGCATACCTCCTGTAGTATTGGGGGGCACCTTCTGCCCATTATACCACAATATACAGTGGCGCACAAGCCTTTTTTATTCTGCGCGGACCTCGGGCGGAGCGGTATCCCAGTCCTTCTGGAACTCGGTCATCATGGCCCAGTAGCGCTTGGGCATATGGGTCATGCGGCATTTGGGGTTGTACCGGCCCTCGATGGCGATGGTGTCGTAAAAGGAGCGCCACAGCCTGCGGTAGGCCAGCTCGGTCTCCCCAGCGGGGCCCATTTGGAAATCCTCCACGGGCAGGATGGCCCAGCCGCGGGGGCCGGGCTGGTGAAACAGGGCCATAGAGTGGGCGCGGTCGTAAAGAACAAAGCGCTCCTGGGGGTACCGGGAACAGAAGTGGGGCCGCAGGAGGGGAAGGACCTGATTTTTAGGCTCAATCTCCCCCACCAGAACCCCCTCCAGCTCGGAGAACCGGGTAAAGCCCTTGTACTGGTGGGCCTCATGTTCCAGATGCCAAACCGCCTTGCGCACCCTGTCCACAGTGGGGTCGGTAAGATTCCGGCCTACCCTGGGACCCTGTTCGTAGCCCAGGCGGAGAAAGCGCCACAGCCACAGCTCCTTGTCTGGCAGACAGGTGAGAAAGCACCGCGCCGCCAGCCGCTGCCCCTCCTGGCCGAACCTGGCGAAGGAGCGGTATACCCGCCGGGCGCGGGCCTCGTCCGTCTCCACCGCCCGCAGGGGGTAGAGAGAGCAGCACATATCCTCCGGCGTGTGAAACTCCACCGGCTCCTCCCGGTTGACGTAGCAGTCGAACACGCAGGAGAGAAAGCCGGGGTAGGTGCCGTCGTATTGGCAGGAAACCTGGGTCCAGGGCACGAACATCATCTCCTATACAGCGTCGCCGAACAGCGAAAGCTGTTCCGGCATGGGCGGTGCCAGGGCGGGGGCCTCCAGGGAGACCAGATGGCGGAGCAGCCCGTCCTCATTGACCTGGAGCCCTCGCATCATTTTTCCGGAGCAGGTGAGGAAATACTGGGCCCGTTTCAGCACCACCCCCAGGCGCTTCAGCCCCTCGAAGCTGAGAGGCCCCACCCGCCGGGCGGTCAAAATGCGCTTGGCGGACCGCACCCCCAGGCCGGGGACCCGGAGCAGGGCCTCGTAGTCAGCCCTGTTGACCTCCACCGGGAAAAATTCCAGGTGCCGCAGGGCCCAGCAGCACTTTGGATCCATCCGGGGGTCAAGGTCGGGCTGAGTCTCGTCCAGGATCTCCTCCGCCCGGAAGTGATAGTAGCGCAGCAGCCAGTCCGCCTGGTACAGCCGGTGCTCCCGGAGCAGCGGAGGCTGAAAGCCCTCCGGCACTGGCAGCAGCGGACTGGAGGACACGGGCATGTAGGCGGAGTAAAACACCCGCTTGAGCTGATAGCGGTCGTAGAGGGCCTGGGTGAGGGTGAGAATGTGCCGGTCGCTCTCCGGGGTGGCCCCCACGATCATCTGGGTGGACTGCCCCGCCGGGGCGAACCGGGGGGCGTGGCGGTAGACGGCCAGCTCCTGCCTGGACTGGGAGATGCCGTCCCGAATCTGGCCCATGGGGGTGAGGATCGCCTCTTTTTTCTTATCTGGAGCCAGCAGGGCCAGGCTTGGGGAGGAGGGCAGCTCAATATTCACGCTCAGCCGGTCGGCCAGCAGCCCCAGCCGCCGGGTGAGCAGCGGGTCCGCCCCCGGGATGGCCTTGGCGTGGATATAGCCGCCGAAGCGGTGTGTTTCCCGCAAAATGCGCAGCGTTTTGATCATCAGCTCGGTGGTGTAGTCCGGGTTCTGGATCACCGCCGAGGAGAGGAACAGCCCCTCAATGTAGTTGCGGCGGTAGAAGCCCATAGTCAGCTCACACAGCTCCTCCGGAGTGAAGGCCGCCCGGGGCACGTCGTTGGACCGGCGGTTGACGCAGTACTGGCAGTCGTAGACGCAGAAATTGGTCTGGAGCACCTTCAGCAGAGAGACGCACCGCCCGTCCGCCGAAAAGGAGTGGCAGCATCCGGCCAGGGTGGTGTTTCCGATGGTCCCGGGCCGGCCGGAGCGGTCCAGTCCGCTGGAGGTACAAGCCGCGTCGTATTTGGCCGCGTCGGCCAGGATGTTCAGTTTGTCCAACAGTTCCATAGAGTCCTCCCAGACGAAACTACGTTCGATAGAACTTATGTACTATCATTATAGCGCGAAAAATTTCTCTGTCAAGAGGAAAATTCTCAGAAAAAGAGGGTATTGACCCACAGCGGACAAATGGGTAAAATAGAAGCACTGTGTCATAAAAGGAGGCAAATCATTTGGATAAAAGAGAGACCTTTTCGTCCCGCCTGGGCTTTGTGCTCATCTCGGCGGGCTGTGCCATCGGTTTGGGCAATGTGTGGCGGTTTCCCTATATCACGGGGAAGTACGGCGGAGCGGCCTTTGTGCTGCTGTATCTGCTGTTTCTGGTGATTCTGGGGCTGCCCGTCATGGTTATGGAGCTGGCCGTAGGTCGGGCCAGCCAGCGGAGCATCGCCCTGTCCTTTCAGCGCCTGGAGCCGAAGGGGAGCCGATGGCACTGGTACAGCTACGTCGGCTTTGCCGGGAACTATCTGCTGATGATGTTCTACACCGTTATCGCCGGGTGGCTGCTGTACTACTTTGTGGAAATGCTTCGGGGCGGCTTTGCCGGTCTGGACGCCTCGGGCGTGGCGGACAAATTCAGCGACCTGCTGAGCCGGCCGGTCACTATGACGGTCTATATGACCGTCGTAATCGCCATCGGCATGCTGGTGTGCGCCCAGGGGCTGCGCAACGGCGTGGAACGGGTTAATAAGGTGATGATGATCTGCCTGCTGGCCCTGATGGTGGTGCTGGCGGTGAACTCTGTCCTGCTGGAGGGGGCGGGAGAGGGTCTGCGGTTCTATCTCCGGCCCAATTTCCGCGATCTGGTCTACGACGCGGAGGGCAGATTTATTTTAGGGGAGGCGGTCTTTGCCGCTATGGGGCAGGCCTTCTTCACCCTGTCCCTGGGCATCGGGGCCATCGCGATTTTCGGCAGCTACATCGGCAAGGAGCACCGGCTGGCGGGGGAAGCCCTGCGCGTCGGTGTGCTGGATACCTGCGTGGCCTTTGTGGCGGGCCTGATTATTTTCCCCGCCTGCTCCGCCTTCGGCGTGTCCACCGGGGAGGGCCCCGCTCTGGTCTTTGTCACCCTGCCCAACATCTTCAACGCCATGCCTATGGGCCGGCTGTGGGGCGGCGCCTTCTTCCTGTTCCTGTCCTTCGCCGCTCTGTCCACAGTAATCGCCGTGTTTGAGAATATTATTTCCTTTACCATGGACCGCTGGTGGGTCAGCCGCAAAAAGGCGGTGCTGATCAATCTGGTGGGGGTGTTCCTGCTGTCCATGCCCTGCGTGCTGGGCTCTAACCTGTGGTCCGGCTTTACTGTGCTTGGGATGGACGTGTCCGGAATTGAGGACTTTTTGGTATCGCAGAACATTTTGCCCCTGGGCTCGCTGGTCTATCTGCTGTTCTGCACCCGGAAGAGGGGCTGGGGCTGGGAGCGGTTCCTGGCGGAGGCCAACCAGGGAGACGGCCCGCGCTTCCCCAAGGGAGTTCGCGTCTATGTCAGCTATGTCCTGCCCCTGATCGTGCTGTTCATCTTTGTGATGGGGTACTGGAATCAATTTGGACCGAAGTGAGCACAGCAGCCCCCGCGCCGTTACGGCGCGGGGGCTGCTCATCTGTATAAATCCCGCCTGATAGAGTTGGCCGTCACTCCTGTCCCGGTTCGGTCATAAAGAAAGTGAAGGTGCCGGTTGCCACTGTTTTTTCCGCTGTATCCGTAATCGTCACCTGAATGACGGACAGGTGCCGACCCAGCTTTTTGGGGACGGCCTGGCAGAACAGGTCGCCTGTGGCGGGGCGCAGGTATTCGAGGGTGCTGGAGGAGGTCACGCAGTCGCCGCCCGTTGAGCAGGCGCAGCAGCCGGCCACCGTATCCGCCAGGGTGGCGATGGCCCCGCCATGGATATGTCCCTCCGGGTTGACGGAATCCGGTCCGGCCCGAAGGACTCCGCGGGTGAGGCCGGGTTCCACGTAAGTAAGGGTGATCCCGTTTTCATAGTTGAATTGGTGCTCCGCGTTGATGATGTGAAAAAGCGAGCTCCGTTCCTGTTCCATACCTGCTCCATCCTTTCCGCGGTTTTGGGAAATTTCAGGTATTGTATCACGTTTTGTTCCGCCGCGCAAGCCCCGGGGAAGAACATAGAATGAGATAGTCCCCGCCATACATCTGCAAGCAAAGGAGTTTAAAATATGGAACTGAAAGTTGATATGCCCGCGCTGGCCGGGCAGAATGTGGACCCGGCGGCCTTCCGGCGCGTCTGGGACCGGGTGATGCCCGGTCAGGCCGTTCCGGCCGAGCCCTCCATCCCTCCGGAAGCCGCTCTGCCCGCGGAGCCGTCCCAGGGAGAACAGCCGGAAAATCCCGATCTGCCGCCTGTCCCGGAGTGCCAAACGCAGCCGCTCGTCCCGGAATGCCCAACCCAGTCGCCCATCCCGGAGTGTCCGACCCAGCCGCCTGTCCCGGAGTGTCCGACCCAGCCGCCTGTCCCGGAGTGTCCGACCCAGCCGCCTGTCCCGGAATGCCCGGCGCAGCCCCAGGTGCCTGACTGCCAGGAGTGCCTGGGCTGTCCCCCGTGCCCGGAGTGTCCCGCGTGCCCGAGGCTGTCCGGGGAGCGCACCCTCCCTGAACAGCCGGACCTGTGCCTGGGGGAGGCCTCCCAGGGGGACAGCGGGCAGCTGGAGGGGCTGATGACGCTGGCCCGGGAAGGAGCCGCCGCCGCTCAGGCCATGGCCCGCCGCGCCAGCGGTTCCTGCGCCAAAGCCCTGTCCGCTCTGGCCGGCGACCACCGTATGGCCTTCCGCCGGCTGTCCGCCGCCTATTTCCTCATCACTGGCAAACGGTACAGCCCCAAATGCCCTGAGGCCAGGCTGCCCTCCTCTCTGTCCCTGGCCCTGCGCCAGCAGTTCGTCTGGGAGCAGCGGTGGGAGCGGAACAACAGACAGGCAGCTCAAGACACCTCCGACCCCTGTCTGAAGGAGCTCTACCTGGAGCTGGCACAGGAGGGGGCGTTTCACGCCGGGACCATCCGTTCGCTGCTGGAACAGATGGCTTGACGGCGCTCCGCTTCTGGGGTAAACTAGGAAAAAACGCTCTTGGAGCGGAAATGAGGTAACACATGATCCAGACCATGGAATTTTCCTATCCCTCCTCCGACGGCATCCACACCATTCACGCCAGAGAGTGGGTGCCGGAGGGAACACCCCGGGGCGTGGCGCAGCTCGTCCACGGAGTGGCGGAGCATATCGGACGCTACGATCCGGTGGCCCGGTTCCTGGCCGCCCATGGATATGTGGTCTGTGGAGAGGACCACCTGGGCCACGGCCTCACCGCCGGTGGCAAGTTTGGCTATTTCGGGCCTAAAAACGGCTGGGATCTGGTGGCCCGGGACATCCGCCGCCTGCGGGAACTGGAGGGGGAGAAGTATCCCAAGCTGCCCTATGTGATTCTGGGTCACTCCATGGGCTCTTTCCTGACCCGGACCTACCTGATCCGCTGGCCGGGCACGGTGGACGCCGCCGTCCTGTCCGGAACGGGCCAGGAGTCCGCCGCCGCCGTGGCCTCGGGCAAGGCTCTGTCCGGGACCCTGTGCAGGCTCCGGGGTCCCGACCACGTGAGCGGGCTGGTCAACGACCTGTCCCTGGGGGCCTACAACCGGGCCTTCAGGCCCAACCGCACCCCCTCTGACTGGCTCAGCCGGGACGAGGCCCAGGTGGACCTCGCTCTGGCCGACCCGCTGTGCAATTTTATGCCAACGGTCGCCATGTTCCGGGACATGATGGGGGGCCTTCAGTTTATCGCCGACAAGGGGAATCTGGCCAAAATGAACAAGGGCACCCCAGTCTATTTCCTGTCCGGTGACCGCGACCCGGTGGGTTCCATGGGCGCCGGGGTGCGGAAGGTGGAGAAGATGTTCCGCTCCGCCGGGTGCGGGGATGTGACGGTAAAGCTCTATCCCGGCGGCCGCCATGAGATGTTCAACGAGATCAACCGGCAGGAGGTCTTTGACGATCTGCTGGCCTGGATCGAGAGCAAGCTGACATAAAAATCAGGCCCGCCGCCGGCGGGCCTGATTTTGTTTACTGAGGATTGGGGAAGGACCGGTAGGGCTCGGTGAAGGGGATGGTCACCCCGATGTTTTCCAGCACCAAATCGCCGCCGCCGGGAGCGGAGAAGTAGATATCCACGCTGTCCGGGTCGCCCAGGCCGGGGACCACCGCCCAGTTTTGCAGCGTCTTTTTCACGCTGTCCAGAATTTTCCGATCCAGCTCGTCGGCGGCAAATACGTGAAACTCGTCCTTCTGTGGGTCGGGCGGGCCCGCGAAGAGGGCACAGGTATCCGCAAAGGTGACGGTAATGCCGCCCTTGCCGCTGATGACCTCATCATCCAGGTCCAGATTCCAGCCGGTCAGTCTGGCCATCTCCTCCACCAGAAGCGTGGGGGTGATTTCCTCGCTGGTTTCCAGGGGATACTCGGAAAACTGGCCGTCCATCCCGATATACAGGGTGGCGGTCCGCGTCTCTCCCAGCTGGGAGCTGGACGCGCTCTCGGCCCCGGCCGGATCGGGCTGGGAGCTGGACGCGCCCGCGGACCCTGCCGGGGTGGACTGGGAGCCGGACATGCTCTCAGACCCGGCCGGACCAGACTGGGCGCTGGACGTGCCGCCGTTCTGAGAGGAAGATGAGCTGCCGCCGGAGCAGGCGGTCAGGGCCAGCGCCAGAGCGCAGGCGATCGCAAACGTTCGTTTCATTGGATTCTCCTTTCCTGTCCTCCGCCGCGGTGGGAGGACAGGTCCATCATAGCAGAGCGTCTCGGCGGAATCATGTCTTTTCTGTAAATTGTGACCTGTTCGCGGCCTGCTCCATCAGTTCCAGGTTGGCTTGGAGGCGCTGGTTCTCCGGCTCCAGCTCCAAAGCCTTTTTGACCTCCGCCAGGGCTTCCGAATAGGCTCCGGTGTGGTAAAAAGCGATGGACCGCAGGTCGTGAGGCAGGCTGCCCCAGGCGGCGGCCTCGCAGATGTAGCTCCGGGGCCGGATGGTGATGGACAGGGCGCAGGAGGTGAAGTATAGTACGCCGTCCCACTCCTCCAGGGCGTAGAGCATGACAGCCAGGTCGATATAGGGCTCCCGCAGATGGGGGGCCTCGGTGATGGCCCGGAGATACCAGTCCCTGGCCTGGGCCGTGTCCCCTTTGTTCCAGCAGGCCCTGGCGATATACCGCATGGAAGCCGCCCGCTCGTCCCGCCACACGGCGGTGGCCATGTTCAGATGCTTTTTCAATGTGCGGACGCAGTCGTCCCAGCGGCCTCTGTACATGTACTCCCGCCCCAGGTAGTGGACGTTGCGGTCATCGTTCGGTTCCTCCTGAACGGACAACTCCAGCAAAGACAGGTACTGGGCTCGGGATTTGGCGGGGTCTGGGTGGTGGTCCAGCCGGACCCCCTCGGCCGTCACGATGGGGCCGGGGCTGCCCTCGCCCACCCATTTCAGCACCTCATGGACCGGGTGAACCCACTGGTAGCCGTGGCGGGTGTGGATTTTCTCATACCAGAACACCACCCCCTCCGAGCCGTCGGCGTTGAAGGACCAGGTATACTGGTAGGAGGCCTGACCCGCTCCGGGAGTCCAGGCCCGTTCCAGAGCCTCGCGCCAGCCGGGGCGGAAGACCTCGTCCAGATCGGTGCAGACACAGATGTCCGCGTCCTCCGGCACAAGCTCCAGAGAGCGGTTGCGGGCGGTGTCAAACCGCCAGGGGGAGATCGCCTCCACCGTCACCTCCGCCCCCCGGGCCCGCAGGAGTTCCGCCGTCCCGTCCTCTGAGCCGGTGTCCAGTACCACAATGTAGTCCGCTTCGGACATGGAGTCCATCCAGCGGTCCGCGAACTGGGCCTCATTTTTGCAGATAGCGTAGACGCATACATTGTACGTTCCCATAAAAGTCTCCTTTAAAAAAAGACCGGCGCCCCCGGATGGGAGCGCCGGAAGGCTGAAATCAGGTTGCGATGACGCCGGCGGTTCTCAGAGAGGCCAGCAGCTCGTTGATCTTGTCAACAGTCTCCGGGGTTCCGGTGCCGTCATCCAGATTGGCCACAGCGGGGCCGGGAGTGATGGCGGGTCCGGCGGGTCCCGTGGGCCCGGTGGGCCCCTCCGCGCCGGCGGCGCCAGCCGCGCCGGCAGGCCCGGCAGGCCCGGTGGGGCCCTCAGCGCCAGCCGCGCCGGCGGGACCTACGGGGCCGGTAGGCCCGGTGGGCGCGTCGGTTTATGCGCAACCGGACGGCATGGGTCCGCGAAGCTGAATTCGATGTCAATGCTTTTGTCCTCATGGACGAAGATCACCTTGACAAGCGTGGTCAGAAGTCCGCGGGATAAGCCGGTAATATTGCGGCGCGTCAAAAACGCGGCCAGGTCTGGGTGCACAGCTCCAGACGGCTGGGAGGCCGCGTCACACTCGCTTTGGACGCGGACAATCGTTTCCTGGAGCCGTTGGTACTGTTCCTCAAGCCTGAGCTTCATACGGAGGTACTGCTCATGGCTGATTTCCCCGTTTTTCCAATCCACATAGAGGCCGTCCAGGGTATCCGCCGCTTTTTCCAGCTCCGAACTCCTCCGCTCCAGCAGCGTGGCCAGCCGCGGGGTCTCGGAGGGAGGCGCGGGGGCGCGGTTGAGCTCGCCGATAAGCTGGTCAAGAGAACCCACAAGGTCGATCTGACGTTGGATCGCGGCCAAAACCGTTTCCTCCACCGCGTCCAGCCGGATGCTGTGTTTGGCGCAGCTGGTTTTGGATTTATCCCGGCGGGTCCTGCACTGGTAGTATACGAGCCCTTTGGCCGTGTGGCGCGCCATGCTTTTTCCGCAGCCGGCGCAGCGGAGAAGGCCGGAAAAGAGATACACCTCCCCTTTGCCCGGCGCGGCACGGGTGTCCCTCTGGTGCAGGGCTTGCGCCGCCTGGAAGGTCTCCCGGTCAATAATGGCGGGTACGGCGTTCTCCACCACAAACCAGTTCTGTTCCGGTACAGAGATCCGTCTGTGGATCTTATAGCTGATGACCTTCTGCCGCCCCTGGCGCAGGACTCCGATATATAGAGGGTCCTGGAGCATACGCGAGACAGTGGAGGGCGACCACAGGCCATCATTGTGCCTGCAATGGGGATTTTCATAGCGCAGGCCCTTGGCGCGCTTGTAGGCCGCCGGATTGGGGATTCCATACCCGTTGAGGCGTTTCGCGATTCCCGCCTTGCTCATCCCCTCCAGAACGAACCAGCCAAACATGTCCCGAACGGTCCGCGCGGCCTCCTCGTCGATGAGCAGGGCGTTTTTGTTTTCAGGGTCCTTGCGGTAGCCGTAGGGGGCGAAGGCCCCGATAAACTCGCCCCGTTCCCGCTTGTGCTGAAAGGTGCGGCGCACATCCACAGAGGTCTTGTAGGCGTACTGTTCGTTTAAAAAGCCGGTGATGCTGACCTCCAGGCTGTGCACGATTTCCGGGTCCAGAAAGGTGTCGAGCCTTGGCTGGTACAGAGAGATGAAGCGGGTGTTGTAGAGGGGGATGAACTCCTCCAGAAAGCGCCCCTGATTCGCGCTGTTGCGGAAAGCCCGGGACAGGTTCTTTACGATGACGCAGTTGATCCGCCCGCGCTTCACGTCCTGGACCATCCGCTGAAAGTCCTGCCGCTCCAGGTCGGTTGTGCCGCTGGTCCCGTCGTCGATATAGGTGTCCACAACCTCATACAGGCCGTCTTCAAAAAAACCGGAGAGTTCATCCTGTAAGATTTTATCCTGATTGACCACCGACTCAGAGACGGCAGCTCCGTCATCCCGGGAGAGGCGGATGTACTTTCCCACCTTCCAGACGGTTTGCTGGGGGGCGGTCTGGCTTTCGTGCGGTTTCCGGATTCTTGCCATTCCGCGCGTCAGCTTGGACAGGCGGTTTTACTGCCGCCCTGAACGACACAAGTAGACTGGTTTATCATGTAAGTCACCTCCATCTGATGTTTATGCGCCGGGGCAGGGAGGTATCACGGGACATGTTTGGGCAGATATTTTCAGAAAACCGGTTGACAAGCCGGGAAAATATGATACAATAACCCGGTAAAATGTGATGACGGAGCCAAGCACAAGCGCCGCGGCCGCGAGCGAGAGGGGATGGTGGAAGCCCTCGGCCAAGCCGGCTGTGCCAGCCACTCCCGAGCGGCCCGGGACGACCGGGACGGCCTGTCCCCGTGACCGGACAGCTTGAGACGCCCCGTTTACGGGGATAATCAGGGTGGTACCGTGGAAATTTCCGCCCCTGACATATGGTCAGGGGCGGTTTTTTGTGGAAAGGAGAAACTGTTTGATGAAGCAATATGTGGTGGACGCCTTTGCTGACCGTGTTTTCGAGGGCAACCCGGCGGCGGTGATCGTGGCGGAGCGTCCAATCCGGGACGAGCTGATGGCCGCGATCACGCGGGAAAACAACCTGTCGGAAACAGCCTTTGCCCATCCGGAGGGGGAGGGCTGGAGGCTGCGGTGGTTTACGCCTGGAGGGGAAGTTGATTTATGTGGACACGCCACCCTGGCTACGGCCTATGTGATTGACCGGTTTATCCAGCCCGGCGGGGAGAACATTCGTTTTGAAACGCTTGGCGGAACGCTGACCGTGAAGCGCCGGGGAGAACTGTATGAGATGGATTTTCCCGCCTATACCCTAGAGCCCCTGGAGGTGACAGAGCAGATTGCCGACGCCCTGAGAGTTCGGCCCAAAGAGGTCTGGCGGGCCCGGGATTTGCTGTGCGTCTTTGACCGGGCGGAGGATATTTTAGAGATGAAACCTGATATGGAGAAGCTGAAGGGACTCAGGGGGGCGCTGTGTCAGGTGACCGCCCCCGGCATGGACGGGTTTGACTGCGTATCCCGCTCCTTCGCGCCAAAGGCGGGGGTTCCGGAGGATCCGGTGTGCGGGTCGGGCCACTGTCACATTATCCCCTATTGGGCGGCGCGAACCGGAAAGACGGAGTTTGTGGCCCGGCAGGTCTCCGTCCGGGGCGGCACTCTGTATTGCCGTCTGGAGGGAGACCGAGTAAAGATAGCGGGAAAAGCGGTTCTGTACGCCCGGTCTGAGCTGATGGTGGAGGATATGCCGTGAGGAAAAAGCTTGTCCTGGCACTGACTGTGCTGTCGGCGCTGCTTTTGCTGGCTGGCTGTAAGGTATCCGGCCATCCTCTGCCCGAGGGAATGGAGGAGGACGCTGTTCTGGAACAGGGGAGGGAGGTGGTCGCTATGCTCAACGCCGGGGAGTGGCGGGAGGTCTACGACCTCCTCCGGTCCGACGCCCGGGAGACCTCCAGCCCGGAGGCCATCCGGTCCTATATGGAGGAGCACCTGTCCAAGGCCGGGGCCTATCAAAAGGAAGACGAAGCCATGGCTACCGGCCAGGCCCTGAAGGACACCGGCGAGGAGTACGGCACAGCGGTGCTCTACTGTAAGCACGAGAAAAAATCCGTGATCTACCGCGTCGCCTACAGCACCGATATGGAGCTGATGGGCATCCAGGTCAAAATACAGTAAGGGCGGCCGTTGGCCGTCCGCCAAATCACAATAAAACGGAGGTAATCACTATGAAAGAACCCAAACCTTACGGCCTGAACGAGCTGCGGGAGATGTTCCTGAAATTCTTTGAATCCAAGGGCCATCTCCGCCTGCCCAGCTTTTCCCTGATCCCCCAGAACGACGCCTCTTTGCTGCTCATCAACAGCGGCATGGCCCCCATGAAGCCCTGGTTTACCGGGGAGGAGGAGCCCCCACGCCACCGGGTCTGTACCTGCCAGAAGTGCATCCGCACCGGCGATATTGAGAACATCGGCAAGACCGCCCGTCACGGCACCTATTTTGAAATGCTGGGCAACTTCTCCTTCGGGGACTACTTCAAAAAGGAAGCCATCCCCTACGCCTGGGAATTCCTCACCAGCCCGGAGTGGGTGGGCCTGGACCCGGAGCGGCTCTATCCCTCGGTTTTCGCCGGCAACGAGACCACTCCCGCCGACAACGAGGCCTTCCGTATCTGGCATGAGGTCATCGGCATCCCGGAGGAGCGCGTCTTCAAGTTCGGTAAGGAGGACAACTTCTGGGAGCACGGCTCCGGTCCCTGCGGACCCTGTTCCGAGATCTACTACGACCGGGGGGAACAGTGGGGCTGCGGCAAGCCGGGCTGCACCGTGGGCTGCGACTGCGACCGGTATATCGAGGTCTGGAACGTGGTGTTTTCCCAGTTTGACAACGACGGTGAGGGCCACTACGAGGAGCTAAAGCAAAAGAACATTGACACCGGCATGGGTCTGGAGCGTCTGGCCTGCGTCTGCCAGGGGGTGGCCTCCCTCTTCGACGTGGATACCGTGATGAACATTACCAACAAGGTCAGCGAGATTACCCACGCCCACTACGGAGAATCGAAAGACAAGGACGTATCCCTCCGGGTTATCACCGACCATATCCGATCGGCCACCTTTATGATCTGCGACGGCGTGCTCCCCTCCAACGAGGGCCGGGGCTACGTCCTGCGCCGCCTGCTGCGCCGGGCGGCCCGCCACGGCAAGCTGCTGGGAGTAAACGAGCCCTTCCTGTACACCGTCTGCGACACAGTGATTCACGAGAACGAGGGCCACTACCCCGAGCTGCGGGAGCGGCAGGACTATATCACAAAGGTCATCCGGGTGGAGGAGGAGAACTTCGCCAAGACCATCGACGGCGGCCTGAAAATTTTCTCTGACATGCTCTGCGGCCACCAGGAGAAGCAGGAAAAAACCTTCTCCGGGGCGGACGCCTTCAAGCTCTACGACACCTACGGCTTCCCTGTGGACCTGACCCTGGAGATGGTGGAGGAACAGGGCATGACCCTGGACGAGGCGGAGTTCCACAAGCAGATGGACGAGCAGCGCCAGCGAGCCCGGAAGGCCCGGGAGGCCCTGGGCGACCTGGGCTGGGCCGGGGTGGAGTTTGGCAAGGAAGTCCCCGCCACCCGGTTTGTGGGCTACACCGAGGACACAGTCAGAGACGCCAGAGTGGTGGCCATTGTCGTAGAAGGAGAGCTGGTGGACGAGATCATGGGCGGCGGAGAGGCCATTGTGGTGCTGGACAGGACCCCCTTCTACGCCGAGATGGGCGGCCAGGTTGCCGACCACGGCACAATTACCCATGACAGTGGACGCGGGATGCTGTTTGAGGTCACCGACGTGCAGAAAAACAAGGGCGGCAAGTATATGCACTACGGCAAGTTGATGGAGGGCTCCATCAAGGTGGGAGGCACCGTGTACGCCTCCATCAATAAGGAGCGCCGTCAGGCCATCATGCGGGCCCACTCCGCCACCCACCTGCTGGACGCCGCCCTGCGCTCTGTGCTGGGGGACCACGTCCACCAGTCGGGCTCCCTGGTGGAGCCCGACCACCTGCGCTTCGACTTCACTCATTTCTCCGCCTTGACCCCCAAGGAGCTGGGCCGGGTGAGCGCCATCGTCAACGATATGGTGCTCATGGGCAGCGATGTTACCACTGAGGTCCTGCCCATTGAGGAGGCCAAGAAGAAAGGGGCGATTGCCCTCTTCGGCGAGAAGTACGGCGACACCGTCCGGGTGGTCTCCATGGGCGACGGCTTCTCTGTGGAGTTCTGCGGCGGCACTCACCTGGACAACACCGCCAAGGTTGGGGTGTTCCACATCACCAGCGAGTTCTCCGTGGCCGCCGGGGTGCGCCGCGTTGAGGCTACCACCGGCCGGGTGTCTCTGGAGACCATGAACCGCAACCAGGAGATGATCTTCCAGGCCGCTGCCGCCCTGAAGGCCAAGCCCGGCGAGCTGCGGGAGAAGGCCGAGGCCGCTATGGCGGAGATGAAGGCCCTGCGCCAGAGCATTGAGAAGCTCCGCGCCAAGGAGGCCGCCGGCGAGACCGACCGCATCCTCTTCGGCGCCCACGAGCTGGGCGGACTGAAGGTTATCACCGCCACCGTCCCCGAGGCGGACGCCGCCCGTCTGCGCCAGATGGGGGATATCCTCAAGGACCGGGAACCCAATGTGGTGGCCGTTATGGCCGCGGTCAGCGGGGAGAAGATTACCTTCCTGTGCGTCTGCGGCAAGGAGGCCGTGAAAAAGGGCATCAAGGCTGGGGACATCATCAAGCAGGTGTCCGCCATCGCCGGCGGCTCCGGCGGCGGCAAGCCCGACTCCGCCATGGGCGGCGGCAAGGACCCTCTCATGGTGGACAACGCCCTGGCCATGGTGGACAACGTGGTGTCCATGAAGCTGGGGCTGTGAGCCATGACCAGAGATGATTTAAAACGCTTCCAGGCGCTGGACATTGATTTTTCCGCCATTGGCCTGGAGTGGGGCGGCCAGTTCTGCGATTACTTCTGTACTCCTATAGATGCGGAGCCGGTGGGGGCCATCGGCTGTGACGGGGTCCACTTCATTCTCCTGCCTGGGGACGAGCGGGTGTTCTGTGTGGACCCGGCTATGGGGGAGGAGGGAAAGTTTGTCCTTCCTGCGGCCGGGGACTTCCGAGAATTTCTCTCCTTTGTCGTCTTCTGCCGGGACGCCAACCCCCTCTCCCAAATCTGGTGGATGGACGAGGCGAGGTTTCGTCAGCTGCTCCGGGAAGATGCTGAACGAACCTGGCCCGGCTGTGAGGAGTATTTCACCCGAAAGAATGCTGCCCTGTCTGCCATCGCACGGGAGTTTGACCTGGCCCCCGCCGACCCCTTTGAGAAAGTAAAAGCTCTCCAGGCCAGCTTCGACCCTTCGGTGCTGCGCTTCTCCGACGAATATTACGATGTGCTGGGCCTGGAGCGGCCCCAGTAAGGAGGTTTTCCCATGCTTCCCCAGGATCCGATTATTTTACTCAGCTATGTGAACACCAAGCTGCGGGACGAGTATCCCAGTCTGGACGAGCTGTGCGCCGCCCTGGACGCGGACCGGGAGGAGCTTGTCCGCGGGCTGGAGGCTGTGGGCTATACCTACGACGAGGACAAAAACCGTTTTCTGTAAGGAGGAGACGCCATATGGGACTGTTCGACAAGTTCAAGAAACCCAAGGAGCCCCAGGGTCCCCGGCGGGTGAAGGGGGCGGCGATGCTGTTCTGCCCGGAGCCCGATCCGAAAAAAGCGCTGGACCGGATTGGGGAGCTGTTCCAGATTGAGACGGTAGGCGACCGGAACCATATCACCCTGTGTCAGGACGATATGGAGATCATCCTCCTGTCCGCCTCCCCCGACGAGGAGGGAGAGAACGGCCAGTACGCCAAGGAGCAGCTCCAGGGGGTGGCCGGATACGTCTACCAGAACCAGACTGAACAGCTGGAGATCAAGCGCAATCTGTTCTACCATCTGCGCCAGTGCAAGAGCCTGATTCAAATTGTCTATTCCTTCGACAGCGCCAGTCCGGCGGAGACAGCGGAGAAGGAAAAACAGGTCAAGGCCCCCCTTTTCGACATCACGGAGCAGCTCCAGGGGGTGATTACCTTTGGGGATGGTATGAGCCTGCAAAACAGCCGGGGGCAGGTCATCCTGAATAAAGAGGGCAAATCCGAACTGGACTGGTATCTGCCCGCCGAGCGCCCTGTCCCGGAGGACTGGGCCAAGGACGCGCCGGCGGAGAGTGTGAAGCGGCGGGACAAGTCCATGACGCTGCTGCGGGAGAAGCGCATCTATGTCACCCCCTGGCTGCCCCTGCTCCACGAGCGGGCGGAGGAACCGGGCCGTACCGTGGAGGAGGTCTGCCGCCGGGCGGCGGCCCTGCTGATTGTGTCGCTGTACTCCGAGTGCCGGGTAGGGGATCACCTGTCCTATGAGAAGGCCCGGGAATTTGTGGACCCCATCATTGAGAGCTACGGAGCGGAGGAATCCTTCTTCTCCCCCGAGGAGTGGGCGTATCTGAACGACCCCAACTCCGACGAGAAAACCCAGATCCAGTACGCCTGGCAGTATGAGAATCTGTGGGTGATGGAGTGGGCCCTGGGCCTCACCGACGACCTGTTCTGGCCCACCCGTATCTGTGACGTGCCCCAGTCCGTCCGAATGATGCGGGAGTACCCCTCCATGGCGGAGCTGGCGGCGGCGGCCAGACCGCGCCCCCGGAAAGAGCTGCTGGACCAGGCCGACCTGATCTACCGTATCCACTGGGTCTGCGTGGACGCCCGGGTGATGAATATGCCCGCCCCCCAGGAGCTGGAGGAGGGCGTGGTCATGGAGCGCCACCGGGCTCTGTTTTGGCTGGCGGGCTGTGACGGGATGCGCGGCTGGGACGATGTGGATTTATCTACTTAATGAAAAAACCGGCTGGCCGGAGGGTCAGCCGGTTAAAAATTTTTTGGAAGGATCTCAACAAAATCCGTTCCCCAATCGTGTATCAGGCAGAAGGACAGAAAGGAGGCGGCGGTCGGATGGGAGCGAGCAATCGGGAAGAGATTGAGGTCATTTACCGGCGGAATTTCAAGCTGGTGTATCAAATTTGCCTGGTACTGATGAAGAACGCGCCCGACGCCGAGGATGCCGCCCAGACTGTCTTTCGCAAGGTGATGGAGCGGGGTGGACCTTTCCGTGATCCGGAGCATGAGAAGGCCTGGCTGATCGTCACCGCCCGGAACGAGTGCCGGGATCAGCTCAAGCACTGGTGGCGCAGGTGCCGGGAGGACGCTTCCGCCCTGGATACCCTGGTCTGGGAGGAGCGGTCGGACGGTCTGGTCTGGGAGCAGGTGGCCGCGCTGCCGGACAAGCACCGGCTGGTGCTGTTTCTCCACTACTACCAGGGCTACACCACCGACGAGATTGCCCGCGTGCTGGGGGACAACCCCTCCACTGTGCGCTCCCGGCTGGTCCAGGCAAGAAAAAAGCTGAAATTACGATTGGAGGCGGAGGGCTATGGAACCACGTGATTTAAACCGCATGTTTGACGCGCTTGCTCCCACCCCGGAGCAGGAACAGGCCGGGCTGGACCGCCTTCTCCGAACGGAAAGGAAGGTTTTCCCTGTGAAAAAGCTGAAAAAATTGACCGTTGTCGCCATCGCCGCCGCGCTGATGGTGATCTCCTGCGCCGCCGCTGGCGTGCCAGTTCTGGACAAGCTGTTCCAAGTGCTGGCCTTTGAGGAATACTACGAATCGGAGGATGGCATTGACTATAGCGTTTCTGCCCCCAGAGTGGAGGCGACGGGAGCTCTGGCGGAAAAAATCAATGTTGCTATCCAGGAAAAAACTGACCAGCACCTTGCCAAAGCACAGCGTGATTGGGATGACTATCGGGAAGCCTTTTTCGCTACTGGCGGCACCGAGGATGAGTGGGGCAACCGTGAAATGGATGTTATCATCAGCTATGAAATAAAAAGCCAGACAGAAAATCGAGTATCCTTTGTGGTATCCTTCGCGGAGGGCTGGGTGTCCTCCTATGAAGAACGCTATTACTATAATCTGGATTTTGCTGAAAATCGGGAGCTTACGCTTCAGGACCTTTTAGGAGACGATTGGGTAGCGATTTGTAATGCCGCCATTCAAAAACAGATTGCCGATGGCGTGGGAACAGATGGTATCACTGAATTTTTCCCGCCCGATCAAGGCGGCTTTACAACCGTGGACGAAAACACCAGCTTTTATGTCCGGGAGGATGGCAAGGTCATCGTATGCTTCGCGAAATACAGCATTGCCGCGGGCTCCGCCGGGAACCTGGAGTTTGTGATATAGGCTGAGCACTTTATTTGAATTACCGGATAATCCGCTTTTTGCGCGTTGAACACATGTTGCCACCGATCCAGTAAATCCCCTCTTACATATACTAGAGCGGCTGTGGTATAGTGACCTCAGCTAAGAAATTGAGTAGAATTCCATTCACTCACCCCCTTCCTGTTGCCAGTCTGGGGAGGGGCAGCACAGTCATTATACCAATATTCGACAGGATGCGCGATAGACTGGAAAAGTAGTTCTTGCAATCCTGGGAAAATCGGGTACAATGGAATTACCGCAAGGAAAGGGTCCCGCCTGCGGCGGGGCTCTTTTTATTACAAAGGAGGTTTTCCCATGTCCGACTGTTTATTCTGCAAGATCATCGCCGGGGAGATTCCGTCCAACAAGGTCTATGAGGACGAGCTGTGCCTGGCCTTCTACGACATCGACCCCCAGGCTCCCACCCATTTCCTGGTCATCCCCAAAGCCCACATCGGCTCGGTGGCCGAGGTGGACGGAGACAACGCTGCGGTGGTGGCCCACATTTTTGAGGTGATTGCCCGGCAGACGAAGAAGCTGGGGCTGGACAGCTACCGGGTGGTGTCCAACATCGGGGTCCAGGCGGGGCAGAGCGTGCCTCACCTCCACTTCCACGTCCTGGCGGGCCGGGACATGACCTGGCCTCCGGGCTGACGCGGCCATGTTCGTCAAAAATCCGGAGTATTTCCTTACCATCGTCAAGGAGCGGAGCATCTCCAAGGCGGCGGAGCGGCTCTACCTGTCCCAGCCCTACCTGAGCCAGTATTTGGCCAAGCTGGAGGGGAGCCTTGGGGTGATCCTGCTGGACCGCTCCCACTCTCCGCTGAAGCTGACGCCGGCGGGGGAGCTGTTCCACGCTTATTTGGAGCGGCAAGGCTTTTTGGACCGTCAGCTGGTCAGCGACCTGCGGGACCTCCAGGACAAAAAGCGGCCAGTGCTCCACATCGGAGTGTCCCCCTGGCGGGGATCCAACCTGGTGCCCGACATTCTGCCCCTGTTCGCGGAGCAGTACCCTGATGTCCAGGTGGTCCTCCATGAGGCCCCAGTGCCCGAGCTGGGAGAGCTGGCGGCGGCCAATGTGATTGATTTCTGCGTGATGCAGACCCCCGCTGACCTGACCGAACTGACCTATGAGCCGGTGATGCGGGAGCGTGTTTTTCTGGTGGGCCATCGGGATCACCCTCTGCTTCAGGGGCTGGACAGCACCTATGATGCCCCCAGACCATTTCCGGATCTGCGCCTGCTGGAACATGAGCGGGTTATCATGCTGCCTCCTGAGTGGCGGCTGTCCAGGCTGCTTTACAACACCTTCTCCGTCCACAGCGTGGAGCCTCAGAACATCCTGGTCACCACCAATACCACCACCGCCATCAACCTGGCGGCGGAGAAGATGGGGTTTGCCTTTTTGCAGGAGAGCGGCGTTCCCCGTACTCCATATCTGGACCGGCTGGCCTGCTTTACGGTGGGAGAGCCGCCGCTGACCTGTCCGCTGGTGGTGGTCTATAAGAAAAACGGTTTTCTCTCTCCCGCCGCGAGAACCTTTATTGACCGGATCCGTGAATTTTACAGCCGGTACGACAGACCGGCGGACGCAAAGTAACCCGGCCCAGCAGGGCCGGGTTGCGCATATAGTACAGGATCGGTGGGGCCAACAGGACCAGCGGGTCCCTGAGCGCCGGTGGCGCCGGTGGCGCCAGTAGCGCCGGCAGGGCCGGTGGGGCCCTGAGCGCCGGCGGCGCCGGTGGCACCCGTAGCGCCGGTGGGACCGGTAGGACCAATGGGACCGGCGGGACCCTGAGCGCCGGTGGCGCCAGTAGCGCCGGCAGGGCCGGTGGGGCCCTGGGTGCCGGCGGCGCCGGTGGCACCCGTAGCGCCGGTGGGACCGGTAGGACCAATGGGACCGGCGGGACCCTGAGCGCCGGTGGCGCCGGTGGCGCCAGTAGCGCCGGCAGGGCCGGTGGGGCCCTGGGCGCCGGTGGCACCCGTAGCGCCGGTGGGACCGGTAGGACCAATGGGACCGGCGGGACCCTGAGCGCCGGTGGCGCCGGTGGCACCCGTAGCGCCGGTGGGACCGGTAGGACCAATGGGACCGGCGGGACCCTGAGCGCCGGTGGCGCCTGTGGCGCCAGTAGCGCCGGCAGGACCGGTGGGGCCCTGAGCGCCGGCGGCGCCGGTGGCGCCAGTAGAGCCGTCAATATATGCACAACAAGGGTAATCCCTGAAATCATGCGAATTTCACACATCTTAAAGACAATTAAACAGCCCCTATAATTACACCAAAAACGCCGTAGCAAGGTTGGACAAGCCTTGATATGGCGTTTTTAAGTGGGGGATTTTCTGCGCCGTAGGTTTCCAAAATCTGCGGCGTTTTTTCATGTCCAGACACCGAAAGGAGCAGAGAACCATGCCAGTATTCCGCGTGGAGAGGAACAAGGGGTACACGGTGATGTCGAACCATCACCTGCGGGACAAGTCCCTGTCCCTGAAAGCCAAGGGCCTGCTGTCGCAGATTTTGTCACTCCCGGAAGATTGGGATTATACCTTGTCCGGCCTGTGCTATATCAACCGGGAGAGCAAGGACGCTATTCGTTCCGCCGTCAACGAATTGGAGCGGGCCGGGTACATCGAGCGCCACCAGACCACGGACGAGGGCGGCAAGTTCAGCAGCAACGAGTACATCATCCACGAACAGCCCATTTCTTTGCCGCCGTCGTTGGATAAACCGTCGTCGGAAAACCCGACAACGGAAAAACCGCCGTCGGAAAATCCAACGCAAATAAATAAAGATAGAGTAACTAAAGACCAAGCTATTACTGACCCATCAATTACCCATTCCCTTCCCTCCCTTTCGCCCCCTCCCGCTGGGGCTGTTGCGGCTTCGCCGCCGGAAAGGAACGGAACGGAAGCGGCTACACAGAGCGCCGTTGAGATTTATCGGGACATCATCAAGGAGAATATCGAGTACGACCATCTCCTGCACCACTCCAAAATCGACCCGGAGGAATTGGACGGCATCGTGGAATTGTTGGTGGAAACCGTCTGCACGGCCCGCAAGTCTATCCGGGTGGCCGGTGATGACTACCCCGCCGAGCTGGTAAAGGCCAAGCTGCTGAAACTCAACAGCGGCCACATTGAGTTCGTCATGGACTGTATGCGGGAGAACACCACGAAAATCCGCAACATCAAGAAATACCTGCTGGCGGTGCTGTTCAACGCCCCCAGCACCATGGGAAGCTACTATACCGCCCTCGTCGCCCACGATATGGCGGAGGGAAAAATCTAATCTGACAAGGAGGCCCCGACTATGAAACAGGGCGCATTGATCTTCGATGAGCGGACAGATCGCTACGACATCCGCTTTGACCTGGCCGACTACTACGGCGGCTTGCAGTGTGGACAGTGCTTCGACGTATTGGTGGGCGGCAGGTGGAGGCCCACCCGGATTGAGTACGCCGCCGACTGGTATTTGGTGGGCATCCAGGCCGACGACCTGAACGGCCTGCGGGTGAGGATTTGAGGCGTATCTATCTGCGGCGGCTGGTGGTTCCACCGTAGCCGCCCTTTCCGACTTCTGGCAAAGGAGGTATGACGCTTGCAGGAGGAAGTCACTCAAAAAACTATCGCATTGTCTATGAAAACCGGGAAACTGACGGCCCAAGTGCTGCAAATGGCCTTGAAAAAGTATTTGGAGGCCCGGAAGCACGGCCCCAAGCTCCACCACGGCCAGCAGAGCCTAAAGCAGTTGAAGCAGCACGGGGCGGCGCTGTCCAACATTGAGATCACGGACGCCAATATCGCCGCTTTCAAGCCCTGCGCCAAGAAATACGGCGTGGACTTCACCTTGCGAAAGGACAAGACCACCCAGCCGCCCCACTACATCGTCATTTTCAAGAGCCGGGACGCGGACAATCTGGAACAGGCTTTCAAGGAGTTCACCGCCAAGAAGCTGTCGCAGGAGGCCAAGCCCTCCATCCGCAAGGCGCTGTCTGTCTTGCGGGAAGCGGCTGGCCGGAATGTCCAGCGGGCCAA
The DNA here is from genome assembly GCA_910575265.1 of Oscillospiraceae bacterium. Taxonomy (GTDB): domain Bacteria; phylum Bacillota; class Clostridia; order Oscillospirales; family Oscillospiraceae; genus Lawsonibacter. The sequence goes on along the minus strand of CAJTEA010000002.1, from coordinate 6,765 downwards.
GGAGAAAATCAGGGAAAGGGGGATTGAACTGTGAAGCCTGACCTGAAAAAGCTGATAATCACCAACCTGCCCTATCTGCTGTTCGTGTGGCTGTTCGGCAAGATGGGCGAGGCATGGCGGCTGGCGGCGGGGGCAGACGCCTCACAAAAGATGCTCCACTTCATGGACAGCCTGGCGGCGGCGTTCGCCAACGGCCTGCCCAGCTTCCACCCCTTTGACCTGTGCATCGGCGTGGTGGGCGCGGCCCTGGTGCGGCTGGCGGTCTACATGAAGGGCAAAAACGCCAAGAAATACCGCCACGGCATGGAGTACGGCAGCGCCCGATTTGGAAACGCCAAGGACATAGCGCCCTACATCGACCCCGTATTTGAAAGCAACATCCTGCTCACGCAGACCGAACGGCTGACGATGAACGGCAGGCCCAAAGACCCCAAGACCGCCCGGAACAAGAATGTGCTGGTGATCGGCGGTTCCGGCAGCGGCAAGACAAGGTTTTTCGTCAAACCGTCGCTTATGCAAATGCACAGCAGCTATGTTGTCACAGACCCGAAAGGGTCACTATAATAAGGATAGAAAGGTCGTGAAAATACAAAACAGGAGGTTACACACATGAGGAAACAGGAGCAAAAGGGCAAAATCACAGCATTGTACGAGAGGTTATCCCACGACGATGGGCGGTCAGATGAGAGCGTGTCCGTTGAAAATCAAAAACGCGTCCTGGAGGACTACGCCCGAAAAAATGGCTTCACTAACATCCGCCACTACACCGATGACGGAGTGCGGGGAACGACCTTCAAGCGGCCCGGACTGGACGCTATGGTGGACGAGATACTTGCCGGGAATGTGGCTACCGTCATTGTCAAAGACCAGAGCAGAATAGGCCGTGACGTGGTGGAGGTCGGCTTGCTCAAGCGCACCTTTGACGAGTACAATGTCCGCTTCATTGCCGCCAATGACAACCTGGACACCGCCAACGGATTTGATATTATGTCCATCTTCCGGGACGTGATAAATGAGTGGTACGTTGCCGACACCAGCCGCAAAATCAAAAGCGTTTTCAAGTCCAGAATGGAAAAGGGCTTGCGCTGTTCGGGGGCTGTCCCCTATGGCTATCTCGCCTCCAAGGAGGACAAGGGTGAGTGGGTAGTTGACGAGGAAGCTGCCGCCGTTGTGCGCCGCATCTTCCAGATGGTCATGGACGGCCAGAGCATCAACGGCATCGCCCGGACACTGCGGGCCGAGCAAATCCCCATCCCCTCCGAACACTGGAAGCGCATCGGCTGTTCTGTCCGCACCAGCAGCTACCGTGACCCCTACGCCTGGTCTGCTACCACCCTGGGTTATATCCTCAAAAGGCCGGAGTACCTGGGGCGCAAGGTGCTGGGCAAAACCGTCTGCGAGAACTACAAGACCAAAAGCACCCGCAGGACAGCACCGGAGGAACAATTTGTATTCGAGGGAGCCGTCCCCGCCATCATTGACGAGGAAACGTGGCACAATGTTCAGCGTTTGCGGGAAACCATGCGCCGGACACCCAAGCGGAGCAGCGGCCCTAACCGCCTGACTGGATTGCTCTACTGCGCCGACTGCGGTGCGAAACTGACCCACCACAACAGCCTTGTTCAAGGCAAGTACATTGACGATGCTTTTACCTGTTCCAGATACCGGACGCCTATGGAGGACTGTACCATTCACTATGTTGCGACGCAAAAGCTGGAGGCGGCGATCCTCTCTGCCATTCAGCGGATAAGCTGGTATGTCCGCAACAACGAGCAGGAGTTTGTTCAGCGTGTCCGGGAGGCGTCCAGTCTGCGTCAGGAGGAAGCGGTCAAGGACTGCCGGAAACAGATTGCCCAGGCGAAGAAGCGCCACACCGAACTGGACGGACTGGTGAAGAAGCTGTACGAGGCAAACGCCACAGGCAAGCTGCCGGACAAGCACTTTAGCCGCCTCCTTGCCGCGTATGACGAGGAACAGGCCGCACTGGAAGCCTCCATGACGGAGTGGCAGAAGATGATTGACAACTGGAACGCCGACCGGGTGAGAATGGCGGAGTTTATCGACCTTGCCAAGCGGTACACGGATTTTTCAGAACTGACCACGCCCATGCTCAATGAATTTATCGAGAGAATCGTTGTCCACGAGGGTGAGGGCCGAGGGAAACAGCGCCGCCAGCGGTTGGATTTTTACTTCAATTTTATCGGCGCGTTTGAGGTTCCCGCCGACATTGTGACCCCCATGGAGCAGGAGGAAAAACGCCGCCAGCAGGAGGAACAGGCCGAGAAAGAGAAACGCTCCCAGGCACTTGCCCAGGCCCGGTATGAGAGGTACAAACAGGAGCGCCGAGAGTTTACCGCCAGGAAGCGGGCGGGCCTGTTGACCCCGGAGGAACAGGCGAAGGAAGAACGGCGGTTAGAGCGCAACCGGGCCTATCAGAAGAAACAGCGTGATAAGAAAAAGGCCAGCCAGCCGGAGAAGCCCTGCAAGCGGTCATTGGAGGAACTTGCCAAGCTGGACAGGGCCGGAGCCGACCTCACCTCGGAGGAAACGGAGCGGCTTGCCGCATACAAGCAGAGAAAGGCCGAGGCGGTGAAGCGGTGCAGGGAGAAGCAGAAAGCCGCACAGCCCCCGAAGCCCCAGCAGCGGACACTGCAAGAACTTGCCGAATGCGCCGAGGCGGGATTGCCCCTCACCCCGGAAGAAGTGGAACGGCTGGAAGCCCATCGTAATCGGAAAAAGGCGGCCTTGCAGGATTTGAAAGCCCGCGCCGAAACCGACCCGGAAGCGGCGGCGGAGTTGGCACAGCAGAGAACGCAGCAATCCGAAGCGGTGAAGAAGTCCCGCCAGAAGATGTATGCGGACGCCGCCGCCGGAGATCCCGAAGCCCAGGCCCGGTATGAGCGTTTCCTTGCCGTAAGGCGGGAGAACTACCACAGGAAGAAGCAGGCCGAGGCCGAAGCCGCCCAAGCCAGCTAACGCAGATGCAGAGAAAACGCCAGGGACAATAATAGTCCGTGGCGTTTTCATTGCTACTGCCGTTCCAGCAAATCCATATACTTCTGCCGTTCACCCTCTGGGACTTTCAGCGCCGCCATAGCCTGTTCAATCGTCAGGCCCAATGTTTCCATGAGGTTGCGGAGATCGGACAACGCTCGCTCTGCGTGACCTTCTGCCCGACCTTTTTCCCTAACGCCCTTGCTCAGATTGCACATGACCGACACCTCCCTTTCCATTGTCTGCGTCATTTGAATGTCGTAATCGTCCTGCAAAATCTTCCGCTTCTCCGCCTCGCTGGTTTCGTTGGAGAGAAGCACATCCAGCATCCGAAGTACGCCGTCATAGTTTTCCCCATCCGGCCCGCCAAGGCACAGCATGATGATGGACAGCAAATCATAATTCCTGACGGGTTCTTTGCCCTCACCTACCAAATGTTCCTCCACCAGCCGATACCGGGTGATGGTGTTCTCCCGATACTGCGGAGGTTTCATACAAATCCAGATGGAGTAAACCTTCTTGATTTTCTCATAGTGGGGGCCAGTGAACTCCCGACCATACTGGGAAGAAATCATCCGGCAACAATAGTATATGCCCCGCTTTATCAGTGGATAGCCGGGGTAAAAATCGTTCTGCGCTTCCACGTTGATGATGAGAGCAATCCGTTCCTCGGAGCCGGGGGCGATGGCCCGGAAGCGAATGTCATAGGTGACTGTCCCCTCATGTACCGATTTGTCCTCGGTGTCCATGCCATTGATGACTGTACCGCCCTCGTCCGGCAGCACCGGGACGGCGGACACCTGGGGGTGGCCCTCTATGTACTTTTCGGCAATGTCGTTGACATCGCACTCTTTGTATTCTTCCAGGCAGGACTTCATAATCCGCGCCAGGATTGCCTTTTCAGACAGGACACGCTTGCAGGCGGCATCATAGCCCGCACTGTCATCAGTGACGTGCAACCCCTGGGCGATTGTTGTTTCCCCGTCCACCGTTCTCACCTTCTTTCACTTCATTCTACCACAGCCATGCGGTTGCGTCCACTACTTTTTTCAGTGGACGGGCCTCGTATGCACCGGGTGAGGGGGCACAGCGGGCCGCAAAGGAGGCTGAAAAAGTTTCCGCTTCGGCTGGTTGATTTGATTGCGCTGTTATGCTATACTCTTCATGGAAACAACTCGACAAATAGGGACTTATCCCTAGGCCAGATGGGAGGAAAACTCAATGCTCGATAAAAAACGCACTGAATTTATATATTGGAAGCGACCGTGGCATAAATGGGTTGTTTTAGTTGCGACACTTTTACAACTCCCAGGCTTATGGATGAATATTCAGGAATACAACAACATCTCAAAAATTGAAATTCTTAGTGCCGCCGAATGGGCAAGTTATGCGTCGCAAAAATATTGGCAGTGTGCTATTAGGGCTTGTTTGAAAAATAAATATTGCACAAATCGATGGTAAGTGCGAAAATAGAGGAATGAAGAGATATGAATTGACAAAAGGACAATGGGAACGAGTGAAAGCAGTGCTTCCGCCCCCAAAGACAGGGAAACGAGGCCGGCCTCGGAAAGATGACCGAAAAATGCTCAATGGAATGCTATGGATTGCCCGCAGCGGAGCGCAGTGGCGGGAACTGCCGGAGGTGTATGGCCCCTGGCAGTCCGTTTATGCCCGATTTGCCAAATGGCGGGATGATGGTACATTGGAAGCGATATTTCACGCCTTGTCCGAAGATGCGGATATGGAAAATCTGAGTTTGGACTCTACTTGCGTTAAGGTTCACGAAAGCGCCAATGGAGGGGGAAAAAACGGCGAATAAGGCAATTGGGCGAACCAGAGGTGGGTTAAATACAAAGCTGCACGCAATTGTGGACGGGCTGGGGAACCCGGTTGAATTTATGCTGTCTGCGGGGAATGACCATGATTCAGTCCATGCCGTTGAACTGCTGGAAAAGGTCACGATCAGAGGTAGTAATGTATTGGCAGATCGTGCTTATGGGGCAAAGAATATTCGAACTTACATTTCAGAACAAGGAGCCTGCTATGTGATCCCGCCGCAGAGCAATGTTTCTGAGCCATGGCCGGTAGATTGGTGGTTATACAAAGAGCGCCATTTGGTTGAATGCTTCTTCCAAAAGCTTAAATGGTTTCGCAGAATTGCCACCAGATATGACAAGTTAGATGCTTCTTTTCTTGCCTTCGTTTACTTGGCTTCTATTGCTATTTTGTTGATTTAGCCTACTCCTCGCTATTTTTCAAACAAGGCCTANTGGAGCTGTTGACAAAGTGCCTGAAATAAAGAGACAAGGGAGATTTCAAGCAAGAAAAAAGATGCCTTTCGGCATCACACTGAGTATTTAATCATTCTTTTGAGGTTCAAGGCCGTAGCGGAAAGGAGACAGTGGTCCTCCGCTGCCTCTAAACCTCGCCGCAGGAGACGCGTCAGGTTGTGTCCCCATTTCTGTGCGGCAAAAGTACCCTCACACCAGATCTGCCGCTGCTTCAGTGCCTCCCGGTAATCCGGCTCCCATCGCCTGGAGAAATGTTCTTGAACAACCGTCTTGAAATAACTGTCCTGGAGCTTTCTGGCGCCGGCCTTGTCCGTCTCATTCAAACATTTCTGCCGCAAAGGACAGCTGCCGCAGTCTTTCTTTTCCGCCCAGTATTCCCAGAACAGCCCGCTGCCACTTCGATACAGCCGCTTGCGCCGCAGTTCTTTCCCGTTAGGGCACAAGTATACGTCCCGCTGTTCGTTATAGGTGAATGCATCCCGCTTCAGTTCAGCTTTCGTGCGGTCATGGGCGGGCTGTGGCACGACAAAGAAGTCGATGCCCAGTTCTTCCAGCCCTCGGTGTGCCAGGGGAAAGTCATAGGCGGAGTCCGCCGCAGCGGCTTGCAGCGGCACAACATTTTTATGGACGTACTCCAACTGCTCCAAATAGGGCCGTGAGTCATGGACATCCCCCGGCGTCACGGTTACAGCAGTGATGATACCGTAGTCCGGGTCGGTTGTCTGGTGAGACAGATAATAAAAACCGCTGGGCTTGCCGGGCCGCTTCATGTAGCCCGACTCCGGGTCGGTACTGCTCACCTTCTTGTAGGAACGGCGCTTGTCCTTTTTCACCTGCTTTGTCCGCTTCGCCCGGCGCTGCCCTGTCTGCCGTTTCAGCTCCTCCAGTCCCTCCTCCTCATAGGCGTCCAGCCGCTCCCAATAGTTCCCCGCCTCTTCCAGCGCATCTACCTCCTGCTCCGAGGCCCTGGACGCGTTGGCCTTTACATGGGTGGAATCCGTCACCGCCAGCCGTCCGCTCACCAGACCTTTTTCCACGCACTGGCGCACCACTTCCTCAAATAGCCGCCGGAACACCTTCCGAAATGCAGGCTTCCGCCGCCGCAGCTGGCTGATCGTACTGTGGTCTGGCACTCGTTCATCCAAATCTATTCCAAGATACCAACGAAACGCATTGCTGTCCGCACACCGTACCTCGATCTGCCGCTCCGAGGGGATGCCGTACAAAAAACCCAGCAACAGGTATTTTACCATTACTACCGGGTCTATGGGCGCACGGCCATACCTCCGGCTGTACAAGTGAGCCGTCTCCTCATACACAAACGATAAATCCAGCGCCGCTTCCAATTTCCGCAGAAAATGATTTTCAGGTACCAAATCCTCTATCGTTACCATGTGATATTTTAACTGCATTTCCTCGCCCCCCTGCTCTAATTATACCATATTTCGAGCGATTTGGGGGCACTTTGTCAACAGCTCCA
>CAJTEA010000001.1 GCA_910575265.1 Oscillospiraceae bacterium | reverse complement strand
GTTTATCCGAACATAGATCACATGCCAATCTCCGTATTCTTTGGGCAAGCTCCTCCATTTGCACCCATTTTCCACTACGTATAGCACTGCATTCAATACGTCCAGGTTGCTGATTTTGGCTGGTTTCCGCTGTTTGGGAAAGCTCTCTTTGATTTGCTCGTATTGCTCTTTCTTTATTTCCATTCTTTGATTATATCACAATCCCACTTATGTGAACACTACCTAAGCGAATATTGTACAGCGGATTCATGTTTCAAGGTTTCACTCGTTGTAACCTTAGCTGCAATTGTTAGTTTCGGATCAGTAACACCTGGATAGCCTAGTCCCTCTAACTCTTTAATGGCTGGTGCAAATTTAAACGCAAGCGTTTCATCAAAGGCTTTTCTGGCACTCTCAGTTGCTTTTAAGATTTTTAAATCCTCTGGGGAAGGACTTTTCTCTGGATTTAAATGCTTATCATAGTAACTACGCATCTGCGAAGATAATTGTTTTCGCGTTCTTTCCTCTCCCTCGGCATTATCAGGATCTGAAAAACCACGCTGTGCATTGATCATATCCACTTTGATAATACCTTTTAAAGGATTATCTGTAAGACATTCGAGTTCAAACGACGTTGGCTGTGGCAAATCAATTCCAGAATAAGCGGGATCAAGAATATATGCTTTAATAGAAAAATACATATTCAACCTTTTCCCTAGAAATTCACAGAGATCTTTTGGAAATAAATTGAATGTATCACTATTCTCGGCGTTAGCTTTTTCAGTTATGCGGGCTGCAAAATAAGCTTCTCGATACTCAACAAACAACTTCTCAATATCTTTTGGAAAAAGTGCCAGCCGAACACCTAAACTTCCGCCACGCCATTTTAATGTAGGGATTATATCTGCAACGTAGTGCATTTCATTGCGCGACACCTCTAACCAGATATCCATTTTAGGGGCAATAGAATCCCAGATCTTTAAATCTGTAGGCTGTTCGCATTCCTCGATGGCCCATTCTGAGCCAATCTCATCAATTGCTGTTCGGTTGGAGAGCGTTATATCATTAAAGTCGAAACTGCGGCCTGCTAAAAATTTTCCAAGTGCGTCCATAGCCGAAGTTTTACCGCTATTATTGGCACCGACAAATAGAGTGGTTTGCTTGCTGATATCTATACGGCATTGCAACAATCTGCGAAAATTTTGGACAATTATAGCTGTAATCTTCATATTTATCCTCCATGGTGCCCTTAAAATTTGTCGCTATTTTTGATTAATGAGGAGTAGTGATTATCAGTCGATTTTCATCTTTTGCGTTAGTCTGACTAGTGCTAGCCTTTCCGCTGGGTCAAGCCATAAACGGAAGTCTGCTGCAATCTCAGGGTAAGCATTCACACCTCCGCCTTTGCCCTGTTTCACACGCATCCCAACAGCATGTGTCCTCTTGATCCACAAAGATGGCGTAATGGTCAGCGATGTTGTATGTGCCTCATGAATCAGTGCCTCACAGACCCTGTCATCAAATCCTCCGTTCATGTCATTTTCCCATTGGCGGAGGAACTCCAAAGTATTGCGGCTTCGCATCCAGCTTTGAATGACATACCCAGGAGAATCTTCTGTGTATTGTCTCGCTATTTCTGTCAATGACACCATATCCCCGCAAATTATGCCTCTCACATAGCGGCGCATGATTTCTGTACGACTTCTAATCTTTTGAGATGTTCGTAACTTTTCTTCATCTAGCGAGTCGTAAAAAGCTTTTTTGTGTTTATCCGCAAAATCCTTATCTATCAACCCTTTACCGATAAGCTGATCAAGTGCAGACTCATACTGAAATGCGATGCGTATGTAAAGTTCACTGCTTTCTTCAGATGTCATATTCCAATTCTCCTCTTTTTCTTACAGTATAGCAGAAAAAGCGAGATTTGGGTAGTTTTAATTTATTTGAAAAGATGGAGATTGATATCTGGACGTTTTTCTCGGATGCCCAGCTTTGTCGTAATCTACGTTGTATCGACGCTCCTGCTCAAACTGAGCATCTACATATGTTTCCACACCAACGATGGGTATATATTTTGCATTAGCTAGGAGTTTGTCCACTGCTGCTCTGCTCCACTTCGGATTACCAGATGGGGAAAGGATGCCCTTTGTGTAAAGCATATCTACAATTTTCCCTAGACTGGCTCCAGCGAGATAGTATCCAAATATACTACGGACAACATCTGCCTTTTCTTCATGAACAACAATTTCTTGGTTAATTAAAACGTATCCATATGGAATTTTCATAGTAGCCTCACTTTCTTAAACTTGAATAAAAGCAGGTTTGAGCAAGATAAGCCTCGCCTAAGTCTGCACATCAACACGCCTCGGTATGTGATTATAACCAATTTTCTAGGATGATTTGCAGTAGATTCGCCAAATATCGATTAAACCTGCGTATAAGTGACGTTATGCACAGGCATTGTCTACCATTTCCCGATACCCACCCCGCCATCATTGACCGGGAGACTTTCGCCCTCGTCCAAGACCTCCGGCAACACCGCCGCAGGCCAGATCGTACCGGCATCGTGAGTATGTTTTCTGGCTTGCTCTACTGTGCCGACTGTGGTGAGAAGCTGTATTACAGCAGTACCAATAACTATAAGCGAGAGGGAGCTTTCTTCTTCTGTTCCAGCTATCGTAAAAATTCCAGTGTATGTTCTGCTCACTATATTCGGGAACGTACCGTGGAGCAGTTGGTGTTAGAGGGCCTGCAAAGGCTGTTGTGGTACATCCAGGTCTATGAAAAGCGGTTTGCTCAGGAGCAGATGGAACGGTTTGGACTGCGAGAGAAAAAGGAGTTGACCGCCAGGGGCCGGGAGTTGGACAAGGCCAAACAGCGGGTGGTGGAGATTGACCAGCTTATCCAGAAAAGCTATGAGGACATGAGCAAGGGCTTGTTATCCGAGGAACGCTTTGCCACGCTATCCGTGTCGCTGGAAGCCGAACAGAAGCAGTTGAAAGCGGCGATTCCTGAAATGGAAACCAGTTTGGAGGCCACCACGGATAGGGCTGCTGACTTGCAGCGGTTCATTGATCGGGCCAGACAGGTGACACGGCTGACGGAGTTGACGCCTGAAATTGTCCACGAGTTTATTGACAAAATCGTGGTGTCCAAACCTGACAAGACAGACGGCAAGCGGCACCAGCGTGTGGACATTCACTACAACACCATTGGCCTGTGGTGTGCCCCACCCCCGGAAGAAATGGAGAAGCTGTTCCAGGAGTATCTTGCAGGCCGGCGTAAAAAGACGGCGTAGCCATAGCTACACCGTCCCAATAGATAGAATTTCTTTACTGGTTAGCCGCAAGGCTGACACTTCTTTACGGAGTGTCGGCCTTGGGAGGCCGGTTTTCTTAAAATCTCCTTAAAATGCGGCTGTGGCAATTGACACAGCGTCCTGCATGTATTATTGTATTAAGTGTATAATACAATAATACAAAGGAGGTCTGCCCATGGATTGGAAGCTGGAGGATGACCGGCCCATCTGGACACAGCTGACCGAACAGCTCAAGCGGCGGATCATCGCCGGGGTGTACCCGCCGGGGAGCAAGCTGCCCCCGGTGCGGGAGCTGGCGGCGGAGGCCGGAGTCAACCCCAACACCATGCAGCGGGCGCTGGCCCAGCTGGAGCAGGACGGTCTTGCCAGGGCGGACCGCACCGCCGGCCGGCTGGTGACCCAGGACGCCGAGGCCCTGGAAGCCGTGCGGACGGCCCAGGCGAGGGTAATTGTCCAACGATATCTGAACGAGATGGCGGAGCTGGGCTATTCCAGAGAGGAAGCTGGGCTGCTGCCGCAAAAGGAGGAAACAATATGAGCGACTATCTGATTCAATGCCGGGGACTGTATAAGTCCTACGGCCTGCGCCCCGCCCTGCGGGGAGTGGACCTGGCGGTGGGGCCGGGGCGGATCGTGGGCCTGCTTGGACCCAACGGCAGCGGAAAGACCACCCTCATCAAGCTGCTGTGCGGCCTTATCCAGCCCACCACCGGAACGCTGGCGGTGGACGGCTCGGCCATCGGGCCCTACACCAAATCGATGGTGAGCTATCTGCCTGACCGGATGTACTTCGCCAGCTGGATGAAGGCGGTGGATCTGTTCGACCTGTTCCGGGACTTCTACGCCGATTTCGAGTATGAAAAGGCCATCGATATGTGCCGCAGCCTGGGAGTGGAGCCCCGGGACCGGCTGAAGGCCATGTCCAAGGGCACCAAGGAGAAGGTCCAGCTGGTGCTGGTGATGGCCCGGTCGGCCAGGCTGTATCTGCTGGACGAACCAATCGCCGGGGTGGACCCGGCGGCCCGGGACTTTATCCTGCGCACCATTTTGACCAACTACAACGAGGAGGGCACCGTCCTCATCTCCACCCACCTGATCTCCGACGTGGAAAAGGTGCTGGACGAGGCCATTTTCCTCAAGGAGGGAAAGATCATGCTTCATGAGACGGTGGACAACATCCGGGAAAAAGAGGGCAAAAGCGTGGACGCCCTGTTTCGGGAAATTTTCCGGGCCGAGCCTATGGAAGGGGGCGGGTTTTGATGCTGCTCAAGCTGTTAAAATACGACTTCCGGGCCATGTGGAAGCAGTTTTCCCTAATCTGGGGGGCGGCGCTGGTGCTGGCCCTGGTCAACCGCTTTACCCTGTTCCGGGACATCGGATACGACATCATCTCCAATTCCAGTCTGCTCACTCTGGCCTTTATGGGGGTTGTCATCGCGATGATTGTCCTCTCCGTCAGCTTTGTGGCCGACCGGTTTTCCAAAGGCCTGCTGGGCAGCGAGGGCTATCTCATGCACACCCTTCCGGTCTGGCCCTGGCAGCTGGTGGCCTCCAAGCTGATCTGCGGGGTGGTCACCTGGATGATCAGCGGGGCGGTGGCCTTTGTGTCCCCCTTCCTTATGGCCCCCATGGACTGGTCCATTCTCATGGAGTTCGGCTTCTGGCGGGACATAATGCGGGGCCTGACCCAGCGGCCCGACACCCTGCTGCTGCTGTTTGAGTTCTGCCTGATGGTTGTCGCGGTGATGCTCCAGTTTATCGCCTCGATTTATCTGGCCCTCTCCATTGGACATCTGCTCCCCCGCTATCGGAGGCTGGGCAGCGTAGCCTCCTTCATTGGACTGTATATCCTGCTGGTGAACCTCTACAGCCGGGTGTTCTCCGCCCACGTCGTCCGGGCTCTGCTGGACGTAACCACCTCCAACGTCTACGGCTCCCTGCTCACCGCGATCGCTACGTTACTCATCCCCGCCGCCCTGTTTCTGGCCGCCGTGTGCTGGATTCTGAACCACAAGCTGAATCTGGAGTAAACAAATGCCTGGAGCATCCCGCTCCAGGCATTTGTTCCTATTCCATGCACCACAGCGCCCGGATCTCCTGGTGCCGCCGTTTGGCGGTATCCGTGTTGGCCAGATTGCCCTCGCAATTCCACACACCCATGCGGAGGATGGCGCTGATGGCATCGTCCCGGTGGTCCAGCCGGGCCAGGAGGAAAAGGACCTCCCGACGGATGGCCTCAGGCCCGGACTTTGGAAAAACCGCATACTCCTTCACCCGCTGGCCGTGAAAAAGGGTTTGAGGCAGCTCTTTGCAGTCCACAGTCATATAGGTATTCCGGTCGGCAATCAGCTGGTAAACAGCGGACTCCTGATCGTCAAAGGCCAGGCACATACACCGTCCCTTCTCCCGGATCAGCGACAAGGTAAAGGGGAAGGTCTGGTACACCGTTTTCCGCAGGCGGCGGACGTAGGCCCCCTCCCCCCGGAGGGTGAAGTTCAGCTCCAGCCGGTCCAGCGCCCCGGTTAAGAAGCGGTCCAGCACCTCCTCCACCTCCCGGGCGGTCCAGTCTTGACAGGGGACAGCCTCAGGGACGGGACGTTTTCCAGGAAACAGGGCGTACAGCAGGGACAGCGGGAACCTCCAGCTCCGGCCCAGAACCTTGACTCCGGTGAGGAAGGGCAGACAGGTCTCCGTCCCCGGCTCGGGCTGGAGGGGACGCTGGCCGGACAACCGATCCGGGGTGTTCTCCTTCGGGGAGCTCTGGTCGGGGACCGGGGTGGTCGGGGTGGGAGCCAGATTGTCCGCGGTGAGCATCCCATAGGCCCAGGGGGCCAGGTTGTTGAGAAAATCCTCCAGCTGCCAGCAGTCCCCCCGGGGGTGGCGGTCACTGGGGCTGTCCAACGCCCCGCCCCCCTCCAGCTCCTCCTGGGTCCAGGGGATCAGATAGCCGAGGATATCCTCCCGACCGGCGGGAAAATACTGGGCCAGCCAGGCCGCCCGCCGCTCCGGCGGGGGCGGGTCCGCCGGAGCGGGTCCGAAATACCCGGGCAGAGAGACAAAGGAGTCCATGGGACTGCCCTTGTAGTACAGCTCGTAGCCCCAGACCTTCTCGTCACAGATGTAGGCCAGCAGGACAGGGCCGTTGAGCCGTCCGGACAGAATGCGGGGCATACTGGCATCCAAAATGTGCCGTTTCCACCGCGCCAGCACCCCCTCCCGGCGCTCCGCCCACTCCATCTGCCCCAGATCCAGCCGGGACAGGTCCAGCTGGCCCTGGAACACCACGCCGGGGGTGAGCCGCTCCAGCTCCGCCTGAACATGTTTGCGCCGCTGGTGGGGACAGAGCAGGACATTCAGAAACTCACTCATAAGGGCGTCCTCACTCCTTTGCGGGGGGATACTCGTTGCACAGCAGCCGGTAAGGAGGCTCGTCCTCCTCAATGGCGGGGAAACGTCCCACAGTCGGGTTGAACCGGTTGTCTGTGTTGTCGTCGTTGCACTGGCTCACCTCGCCCAGCAGAACGGGTCCGCTCCCCGGCTCCACAGTGAAATCGTGGTAAAGCCGCTGCTGGATGTGGATGCTCTCGCCAGGGGTGAGCCGGACCTGGGTGCCGGCGGGAACGGTATAGGTCCGCCCGTCGGTGTGGACGGTCACGTCGGAGGTGTAGTCAATCTCCTCGTCGGGCAGGGAGTTGTACACCCGGATAAGCACATTGCCGCCCCCCCGATTGATGATGTCCTCCGTCTTATACCAGTGGAAGTGGTTGGGCGCGTACTGCCCCTCCTTCAGGTAGAGCAGCTTCTCCGCGTAGACCTTGGGGTACCGCTCCGCCATGGCCCGGTTCCCGTTGCGAATGGTAATCAAAGAGAACCCGAAGTGGTCAAAGTCCCCTTTGCCGTAGTCGGTGATATCCCAGCCCAGCATACAGTCCCGGACCTCGTCGTACTCATGGCCCAGCTCCTCCCACCGCTCCGGTGTGAAGCGGCAGAAGGGCGGCAGGGCAAAACGGTATTGGGCGCACATGGCCTCCAGCTCCCGCAGGGCCGCGTTGATCTCGGATCGTTTCATAGAAAACCTTCCTTTCCCGTCCCGGGCCGCTGTCCGGACCCGATGATTCAGCTCCATTATAGCGATCCCCGCCAGCAAATGCAAGCGGGGCTTTTCCGCCATTCGGAAGCGCGCCCTGGGCAGAAACCCAGGGCGCGCGTTTCGCTTATTTGACCACAATGACGCGGATCCGTCCGCCCTCAGATTCCGCCTTGTCGTACCAGGCGGTGAGCTGCGCTCCGCTCTCCTCCGCCCGGGACAGGGTGGACAGGTAATACCCGCCGTTCCGGTTGTCATAGACCACCACGTCGTCGGACAGGGTATACTTCTGGCTTCCGGCAATCAGCTGGCTGTCGGAAATCTGCCCGCCCTTGACGGAGGTAAGGGTGTACAGCCGTTCCGGATCAGCCGGGTCGCCCAACAGCTTGATGGCTCCGCCTGTGGCCGGGAAGCGGGTGGTTCCGGCGGTGGTGTAGCTCACGCCGCCGATGTCGTAAGTATAGCTGTAATACTTGCTCATCCCCTCGCCCTGCTCCTCAAAGCGGGTGATGTAGCCATACTGGTAGGCGTCGCCGGTGACATCGTTGAGGATCATGGCCTCAATCTCCCCCTGGGGATTGAGGGAGTACCAGCGCACCTTGCCGCTGGTCAGGTTCAGTCCGGCCAGGCGGCTGGGGTAGACCACCGCGCCCCGGCCGTCGCTGATATCCAGAATTTCCGCCCCCTGAGCGAAGGTGTACTTGTCCAGCCTGGTCCCGTCCGCGCTCACCTTTCCGGTGATAGAGGTACCGCTCAGCCCTCGCAGCCTGACCTCTCCGCTCTGGTTTACCGTCACCCGGACCACGCTGCCCTTGCTGTAGCCGCCCTGGCCCTGATACTCATAGGTCTGGCCATCGGTGGCCAGGAGGGTGACGGTCTGGGCGGTGTAGGTTCCGCCGTTGCCGTCGGGGAAGGAGCCCCGGGTCACCTGGGTCACCACCCCTACCAGCTCACCGGCGCTGGCGGATACGTCCGCCACAGCGGCCACGCCGCCGCTCCGCCCCAGCAGAAGGGTGACACCGCTCCCCACACGGTACTGGCCCAGGTCAGACAGGGCGTAGGCCGCGTCGGAATTTTCAATGGCGTAGGTCTGGCCCGCCACCGTCACTGAGGTGGGCGCGGCCCCGGAGGGCTCGATGCCCTGAATGATTCCGGTGGTCTTTTTGGCGTAGGCCCAGACGGTGCTCATAGAGGCGTTCCAGTAGACCACGTCATAATCCTGGATGTTGTTCAGCGTGGCGGCGCTGCCGTTGCGGTATACCTTGCCGGGGGTAAAGCCCAGAGAACTTTTCCAGCCGCGCTGGACTACCAGCGGCCCCTCCATCTGCCCGTTGACCAGAGAGACGAGATCCGGCTTGCCCGAGGCGTCCAGGCTGTGACCCAGCAGCTGGATATAGGGCACGCCTTCCTTGGTTTTGACGGACAGCAGGTTATAGAACAGATACACCGCGTCCTGCCGGGTCAGGGGGGAGGTCGCTCCAGCGGCGGTGACCCCTTGGCTCAGCTTCAGGCTGTTGTACATGGCCATCTGGCCGGTGGGATAGGCCCCGGAGAAGTCCTCCGGCCCGTAGCCCAGCAGAGCCAGAACCATAGATACCGCCTCCGCCAGCTTGATCTCCTGGCCGGGGCGGAAGGTGCCGTCGCTGAAGCCAGTGACCAGCCCCCGGGCAACCGCCGCTTCCACATAGCCGCTGGCCCAGTGGCTCCGGGGCACGTCGGGATAGGGAGAGGTGGCCGCCTGCCCCACCCCGTCCCCGCCGGGTGTGGCCTTGATGACCATGGTGACGAACTCCGCCCGGGTCACCTTGGCGGACAGGTTCAAATTCCCGCTCCCGTCCCCGGACAGGATGCCCAGGGAGGTCACCGCCTGGGAAGCGTCCTCCAGGGACGCCGCCGTCCCCGCCGCCGAAGCGGGCAGGACCAGCGAAAGGGTCAGACAGGCCGCCAGCAAAGCGGCAAACAAACGTTTTGTTTTCATCGCGCGTTCTCCTTCCTTAATCGTATCTTAAAGCGTCGATGGGGTTCAATTTCGCCGCCTTGTTGGCGGGGAGGTAGCCGAACAGAATCCCGATGCCCACCGACACGCTGAAGCTGAGGAGGATCGCCCCCATGGTGGGGGTGGCGTCGAAGACGCCGCCGCCCATATTTTCCGAAAGCATTCCCCCCAGCACCGCGCCGATGCCCTTGGCCAGCATCCAGCCGAAGCCGATGCCCAGGATGCCGCCGATGGCGGAGGTGGTGCCCGCCTCGATGACAAACTGGCTGCGGATGTCCCGGCGCTTGGCTCCCAGGGACTTGCGCACGCCAATCTCCCGGGTGCGCTCGGTGACGGACACCAGCATGATGTTCATAATGCCGATGCCGCCCACCAGCAGGGAGATGGCGGCGATGGCCACCAGCACCCCCATGGCCACCCCCATCATGGCGTTGATCTGGTTGGCCTGCTCCGCCATGGTGGTGATGTAGAAGTAATTCCACATGCCGTCGTCGGTACGGAAAAAGTCGTTGAGATAGGCCTCGATAATCCTTTTGCCGGCGTCGGCGGTCTCGCCGGAGGTGCTGGTGAAGATGTACAAATTGACCCACCGGCTGCCCATAATCTCCAGGGCGGTAGTGTAGGGGATATAGATCTGATCGTCCTGGCTGCCGGGGAGCATCTCCAGCTCGGCGTTGCGCTTGAGCACCCCCACCACCGTGAGGGGCCGGCCGTCGATGGAAAGCTGTTTCCCCAGGGCGTCTCCGTCAAAGGCCTCCTGTTCCAGATAGGCCCCGATGATGCAGATGTTTTCCCGCCGCTCCACGTCCATGTAGCTGATGAAGCGGCCCTTGGCCAGCTGCTCGCCGTCGATGGTGTAGCCGGTGGAGGCGTTGTACATGATCTCGCTGACGCCGTAGAGGCTGGTACGGTCGAATTTGTCGCTGCCGTGGCGGACCACGGCATTGACCCCCAGATAGGGGGATACGCCGGTGAGGATGTCCGCGTTCGCCTCCACCAAGTCATACATATCCTCCGGGTCGGGCAGCATATCCGCCGTGCCGCCGAAGAACTGGGCCTGGATCATGTTGATGCCCAGCTTATCCACCTGCTGCTGGACCATGCCGGTGAGGCCGTTGCCCAGGGACAGGATGACGATGACCGCGCCCACGCCGATGATGATGCCCAGCATGGTGAGCAGGGCCCGCATTTTGCTGGTGGTGAGGGACTTGATGGCCAGGCGGAAGGACTGTCCAAAGTTCATGCGCCCACCTCCTCGTCCTCATCTTCCCCGTGGGGCTGGACCACCGCCCGGGGGTCACGGGAGTCCCCGTCGTAGATGATTTTCCCGTCCTGGAGGCGGACAATCCGCTCGGCCTTCACAGCGATGGAGTTGTCGTGGGTGATGAGGACCACCGTATTTCCCTCCTGGTGCAGCTGCTTGAGAAATTTCAGCACCTCCCGCCCGGTGCGGGAGTCCAGGGCGCCGGTGGGCTCGTCGGCCAGGATCAGGCTGGGGTCTCCGGCCAGGGCACGGGCGATAGACACCCGCTGCTGCTGTCCTCCGGACAGCTGGGAGGGCAGGTTCTTCCCCTTGTCCCGCAGGCCCACCCGCTCCAGGGAGTTCAGGGCCCGCTCCCGGCGCTCCGAGCTGTCCACCCCGGCATAGAGGAGGGGCAGCTCCACGTTCTCCAGCACGGACAGCTTGGGAATCAGATTGTACTGCTGGAAGATGAAGCCCAGCATTTTGTTGCGAATCTCCGCCTGCTGGTCATCGTCCATGGTGGACACGTCCACGCCGCCCAGGTGGTAGGTGCCCGAGGTGGGCACGTCCAGACAGCCGATGATGTTCATGGCGGTGGACTTGCCCGACCCGGAGGAGCCTACGATGGCCACAAACTCCCCCTGGTCGATGGTCAGATCCACCCCGTCCAGGGCGTGGACCGTCTCCGAGCCCATCTGATATATTTTGTAGACGTTTTTCAGTTCAATGAGGTGTTCCACCGTTCATCAACCTCCTGCGGGCGCGGCGGCCATTACTCCGCCGCCCATGCCTCCCTGGGCCTGGGCGGGCACCAAAACGGCGTCCCCCTCGTTCAGGCCGGAGGTGATCTCCACATACTCCCCGTCGCCGCCGCCCAGGGTGACGGCGCGTTCCTCCGTCTTGGTGGGGTCGAGCACCGAGGCCCCGTCGGGGGACAGGCAGCCCTCCAGGGGCACCAGCACCGTGTCACCCCGCTGGACCGCCGCCGCCGGGATGGACAGGGCGCTCTCCACCCGCTCCACCACAATGTCGGCGGACACGTTCATGCCCGGGTTCAGCCCGCCGTAGTCCTCCAGGAGGATGGTGGCCGGGTAGGTGGTAAAGCCGTTGGTGGTGGTGCCGTTGATGCTCACCCGGTCCACCCGGCCCTCAAAGACCTCGCCGGGGATGGCGTCGGCGGTGATCTCCACCAGCTGGCCGGACTGGAGCTTGCTCAGGTCCAGCTCGCTGATGTTCATCTCCAGCTTCAGGTAGCTCAGGTCGTAGATAACGGCCAGCGCCCCCGCCTCGATGTTGTTCACGTTGTCCCCGGCTTTCACGTTCTTCTCAATGACGGTGCCCGAAATGGGGGCGGTGATGGTGTAGTTCTCCAGTGCGTCCTGGGCCCGCTGGAGGGAGAGCCGGGCGTTTTCCACCGCGATAGACAGGTCCTCCAAACTGCTCTGGGCGGCGGTCCCGCCCAGAGAGACCAGCGTACTCCCGGCGGTCACGGCGCTGCCGGCGGTGACGCTCACCCCGGTCACCTCGCCGCTGGCCTGGGCCACCACCGTCTGGCGCAGGGCCTCCTGGAAATTTCCGCTCCCGGCGCAGGCGATGTCCCCCACCGCGGCGGTGGCGGAGTTGGCGGCGGTGAGAGCCCCCGGGTTGCTCACCCGGATTTTTACCTGACGGACCAGCGCCCCGCCGGTGCCCACCAAATCAGCGGTGGACACCGATTCCACCGTGCCGGGCAGGGTCTCCAGCGTACCGGCCACCGTCACCTGGGCGGACTGTCCGGCATAGAGCCGCTGGGCGTCGGCGGAGTGGAAGGGCAGGGTCACGGTTAAGGCGGATGTATCCGCCACCTCGGCGATGGGGGTGCCGGGAGAGACCAGATCCCCCCGCTGAACCAGCACATTCTGGACCACCCCGGCTCCGCCGGCCCGGACGGTGAGGTTGGAAGCCAGATCGTCATAGCTCTTCTGGGCCTGACGCAGGGCCAGCTCGGCCTGCTGAATGCTCATCTCCGCGTCCTTGGCGTCCAGGCGGTAGAGCAGCTGCCCCTTCTCCACCCGGTCCCCCACCTCAAAGGGGGCCTCCAGCACCTCGCCGGTGACCAGAGGCTTGAGGTAGTAGGACTCGATGGGGGTGACGGTGCCTGTCCCGGAGACGGCGGACGTCAGGTCCCGGCGCTGGACTGTGTCCGGCGCATATTGCCCCATGGCGGGCAGCCCAGCGCTCTGTCCGGAGCGGCCCACGAACCAATAGGCCCCCAAAGCGACTACCGCCAGAATAACAATCCTGCGCGCCCACTTCTTTCCCTTCTTGCCTTTGGGCAGATGAAACGAGGGGAGCTTTTTCTTCTCCTTGGGCGCCTGGGGCGCTTCCGGCGTCAATACCTGTGTTGTTTCCATAACGGACCTCCTCTATTTACCCCGCTCCCGCGGTGATTTTCGCATGGGATATTGTACTGGGGAAACCTTACATTTTTCCAAAGAAAAGATAAAAATTTCATTAAATTTTCCACGGCCCTTACTTTACCCCACGCGGGGAAAGCCAGCGGTAAAGAAAAGGGTAAAGATTTGGGAAAGATTTCCCCTTGACAGCGCCACTATACACCTTCCGGTCACTGGAAGGTCAAGAGGCCGGAACAAAAAAACATAAAAAAACAGCGGGAGATGTTTCATCTCCCGCCGAACCGCCCTGGTTCATTCCAGGCAGGCGTAATAGACCGCCCCCACCGCCTGGGCAAACTGGGCCACCGCGTAATCGGGATGGGCGTCCAGCTGTTTCATCAGGGGGGTGTTGGCCAGGGAGCTGTCAGCGGCCAGCAGCCGCAGCCCCGGCTCCCGCCGGACCGCGCCCTCCTGAATCAGCCGAAAGCAGGCGGGCCGCTTCACCAGCCGTCCGAAGAGGCCGCGGTCCTCCGCCTCCGGACGGAGGATAAAGTTTGTCTCCCGCCAGACCACGGCCTGATACTCCCCCATTTCCCGAAAGATATCCTGGCAGGCCTCCTGTCCGGGTTGGGCGGCTTTCTCCATGAAGAACTCCAGCGCCTCCTTGCGCATATCTGTCGGGCGGGTGGGTACAACCAGACGCTCCCCCTCCCATCGCAGCAGCCCCCGGTCTATGGCCTCCTGAAAAACCGCCGGGGCCTTTTGAGGCAGGTTCCAGGCGGCCAGCCGGAACACCCCAGACTGCCCGCCGTATTTTTGCAGCGCTCCGGGCAAAAGACTGTTGGAACTGTATACGCTTCGTATATCCTCTGGGTCGAATTTACGCTGAGGATAGCTGCCCAGATCGATGATAAAGCTGTAGACCTCCAGTGGGATATCCGGGATGGAGCCGTCGGGCCGGACCCAGCCGGTGCCCAGATCGGTGCCCAGGGTGTGGGCGAAAAACCCTTTGGACAGGTCCTCCCCCGCGGCCCCCCGCTCCACGGCGGCAGTGAACGAGGCCATGGGGCCGTCGTTGACGCACCGAACCTTGCCGCCAGGGACCACAAACTCCATCAGCGCATGGGTAAGCGCGGTAATTTTGGCGAACTGCTCCTCATAATCCAGCTGGGAATTTCTCCGCATGCCCTGGGTTTTGGGTGTCTCGCCGCCCACAATCCGGTTTTGGATCACGACATCGGGAAAGCACAGGCCGATGGCGTCGAAGGGTCCGTTTTCCTCCGCCGCCTTCAGCAGCGGCCCGGTCAGCTCTTCCGCCCGGGTAAAGGACGCGGGGTTCCAGTCGAACTCCCAGCACCGCGACAGCTGGCCGTCCACGCTGACCACCAGCTTCACATCGGTTCCGCCCACGTCCATACCCAGGAGCTTTTTTCCCGCCGTCCGCCCCGGCAGCTGGGCAAATATGGTCTGCTCCTGGGAAATACCGGAGGGCTCCGATATCCTCGGTTCATCCTTCACATCCAAAATCCGGAATACAAACCGTCTTCGTTCCGGAAACAGGGCGGACATCACCCGCTCGTTGACATTGAGACACGCTCCATAGCCGGAACGCTCCTCCTTGGGCCGGTCCGTCTGGAACACCCGGTCCAGTCCCTCCGCCAGCTCCAGCGATCCGCTGTCCCTCCGGTCCAGGTAGATGTCCACGCCCAGCGCCCCCAGCGCGGAGAGGATGTTGTAAATACAGGCGTGGACGTATTCGGCCACAAAACCGGCCTCCGCCTCTCCGGATGTCTCAGGCAGAGTCAGGGGAAACACCCGGACGGCGCGATCATACAGAGTGACGTGGATGTGGAAGGGCCGGGTCCCCCGGGCCTGAAAGGCCTCCCGGACATCGGTGATATAGACGCTCTCGCCGACGGCGGCTTTCCGCAAAAAGGTGTTGACCATAGCGCTCCGCTCCTTAAAAAAACTGTCCGTTGGACAGCCGGGACATAATATCTTCCAATTCCGCTTTTCTGCTCCGCTCCAGTCCATCTCCGCGTTCGCTCAAAGCGCGCGGAACAAATCCTCGATCCTCTGGACGAATCCGCGCGCAAGCTTCCTTTGCCAGCGGGTAAAGCGTGTCGTCTTTGACAAGACAGCAAACGATCCCAAGCAGGCCATATTTATGTCCGCGGCTTGGAACCTCACGCAGATGGGAAAGCAGGCAAACTACTCCCTCCAGCTGATAAAAGCGAACAAAGTATAGCATCAATGGACAAACCGTTCAACCGCTATTTATAGTACCGAACTTCAAATGTATTACCCCCCCGCTGAAGCTGGGAAGGCTTCAGCGGGGGGCCGATCTGGCTTTTGGTCCGTCCAGCTCAGAACAGGCCGTTCAGCGGCGTTTTTCATCTCGCGGGGTCAACCGGCCAGCAGCTTTTCCACCGCCGCCAGCTTGGCGGCGGCACAGAAGACCTCCATCGCGTCGGCCAGCTCCTCCGGGGAGGGGAACGAGGGGGCGATGCGGATATAGCTGTCGTCCGGGTCCTTGTGGTAAGGGTGGGTGGCGCCCGCGTCAGTCAGGACCACTCCGGCCTCTTTACACAGCTGGACGATCCGTTTGGCGCATCCGGGCATGGCGATATAGGTGACAAAGTAGCCCCCCTTGGGCTTCACCCAGGTGCCGGCCCCGGTGCCGCCCAACTCATCCTCCAGGGCGTTGAGCACCTCGTCAAATTTGGGCCGCAGTAGGGCGGCGTGCTTATCCAGCTGGGCCCAGATGCCGTCAGCGTTTTTAAAAAAGCGCACGTGGCGCAGCATATTCAGCTTATCCCAGCTGATGGCCTGGGCGCTCAGCTGCTTGGCGGTAAAGTCCACATTGGCCCTGGAGGCACCGAAAAACGCCACACCCGCCCCAGGGAAGGTGATCTTGGAGGTGGAGCCGAAGATATAAGCCATATCGGGATTGCCCGCCTTCTTGCACTCCTCCAGAATGTTCAGGACAGGGGTGTCCTCATAAACATGGTGGCCGGCGTAGGCGTTGTCCCAGAAAATGCGGAAGTCCTTGGCCGCGGGCTTGAGAGCGGCCAGACGGCGCACCGCCTCGTCGGAGTAGGAGCCGCCCAGAGGATTGGTGTACTTGGGGACGCACCAGATGCCCTTTACTGTCTCGTCCTCCGCCACCAGCTTCTCCACCAGATCCATATCCGGCCCCCATTCGGTAAGGGGAATATTGATCATCTCAATACCCAGGGTCTCACAGATGGTAAAGTGCCGGTCATAGCCGGGGACAGGGCACAGAAACTTCACACTATCATATTTACACCATGGCCGGTCGCCCCCCAGCACCCCCAGCAGCATGGCGCGGGCCGTGCAGTCGTACATAAAGGTCAGGGAAGAAGAGCCCAGCACAATCGTCTCCTCGGGAGCGATGCCCATATAGTCGGCGAAGAGCCTTCTCGCCTCCGGGATGCCGGTGAGCTCACCGTAGTTGCGGCAGTCCACGCCGCCCTCACTGATGCATTCACTTTTGGAGTTGAACACATCCAAAATGGGCTGGGACAGTTCCAGCTGGTCTGTCCCCGGCTTACCCCGGGCCATGTTCAGCTTGAGGTCCCTGGCCTGGAGCCGGGCATAAGCCTGGGTCAGCTTTTCCAGCTCCGCCTGGAGCTCTTCCCGGTTCATTTCCTGAAATTGTCTCATTGTGTTGCCTCCTTGTTCCGTGTTGACGTGGCGTGAAGCACGTCCTGTTCCCTTATCTTCTATTCCGTGCCCATTATATACGATTGATGGAAATTCTGCAACGATTTCTTTGTCTAAAACGCGAGTTGCCTAAATCCGTTCAGAAACCCTCTCCGTCTACCAAATGTCTACCAAAAAAACCGTCAATCCCCTGGGGCGCGGGGGGTTGGCGGTTTTCCATTTTTTAGGACGTCTACCGGATGCCTACCAGGTTTACTTTTTTACGCCAAAAGGCGCTGTTTGGAGGAGCTTTCACCGACTTTCCGCGACTTTTTCACCCCCTGTAAGGGGCGTGACACAAGTCTAAGATTTTGGGGCAATTGGAAAACCTCGCGAAATTTGGGCAAAATGGAGAACTTTGTTACCAAAATGTTAAGCTCCACAGGCTGCCATAGTCGTAATCCGTTCCCATTTTGACCCAAATTGACGGCTCGTTCGAGCCGAATCCCTCCCCGGAATGGGGTAACATTCCGGGTCCCACCGGACCCAAAAACTGAAGGAGGAAATCCAAATGAGAAACCTGAAGCGGGCTCTCAGCCTGACCCTGGCTTCCGTGATGCTGCTTGGCATGATGGTTGTTGGGAGCAGCGCCGCGAGCTACCCCGACGTTGACGAAAACGACAACGTCGAGGCCATTGAGGTTCTGCGGGCCGTGCAGGTCATGCGGGGCGACGACAACGGCAACTTCGATCCTGACCGGTCTGTGACCCGCGCGGAGATGGCTGTGGTTATGGCCCTGCTGCTGGACCTGGACTACCAGTACTACGAGGCCACCTGTCCCTTTACTGATGTGGCGGCCTGGGCCCGGCCCTATGTGGGCGCGTGCTACGCCAACGGCATTGTGTCCGGCTACAGCGCCACCACCTACGGCTCCAACGACGGCGTGACCCCTGTGCAGGCGGCCAGCATGATGATGCGGGCGCTGGGTTATTTCCGGTACGCCAGCGACTATAAGGACGGCTTTGAGACCGCCACCGTCCGTCAGGGCACCCGGATCGGCATCTTCACCGATGTGGGCTCCAGCGCCTCTGCCGCCATGACCCGGAACCAGGTAGCCCAGATGGCTCTGAACGCCCTCCAGTGCACCATGGTGGACGCGGAGCAAAGCATCCCCAACATCTCCCTGGGCTCCGGCGACACCGCCGTGAACATTGAGGGCCAGGTAAACTATGTTGTCCGCACTAGCGCTACCAACGACAGGATGACCACCGCCATCAAGAGCAACACCAATACTGGCACCGGCACTGACGGCACCACCGGCCAGACCATCGAGCTGGGTGAGCAGCTGTACAGCGGCGACCTGGTGAAAAGGGCGGACACTGACGCCTTCGGCGCTCCCGCCGTCCGCTGGTCCTACAGGAACAACGAGATCGGCAAGTACGCCGACGAGGCCGACCTGACCTACACCAGTGAGGTCAAGATCAAGGACATCTACAAGGACCTGGGCCTGAGCCAGTCTCCCACCAGCACCACCTATAAAGAGGACGGCGTGAACAAGACCACCGCGAATGACGGCACGACCACTCTGGATACCCTTACCGACAGGACCTCTGACGGCGAAATCGGCGACGCCAAGATCGGCGCCAAGGGTTCCGTGACCAACGTGTACTACACGGAGAACGGTAACCAGCGCACGGCTACCGTGGTCATCACCAACTACTACCTGGCCAAGGCCGAAGGGGACTACGACGCCGGCGACAAGGAAGTTGACCTGACCGTCTACAGCGCCGACAACAGCAGCCTAACCGTGAAGGATGAGGATGTCCCCGTGTCCAACGTGAAGAAGGATGACTACCTGGTGGTCACCATCGCCGACGGCGAGGTCATGACCGCTGTTCCCGCCGATGTCGTGGCGGATGTGGAGGTCTCCTCCGCCCGCGATAAGGACTACGTGGTCGCCGGCCAGAGGTATGAGTACAACGGCGTGTCCAAGGAGTCCGGAGAGGCGCTGGGCGATGAGTACATCACCGACAGCGACGGGTACAGCCTGAACGACAGCACCTACAACCTGTATCTGGATCCCCACGGCTATGTTCTGGGGGTTGAGGCGGTGGAAGAGAACGCCAATGTGGGCGACTACCTCATCATCACCGCCGACCCCACGACCGTCGGTTACGATGTCGTCGCCAAAGCCATGTTCACCGACGGCACTGAGGAGACCATCACCATCTCCAAGGTCGGCGGCAGCGATGCCGAGGAGGATGATGTGTCCAATCACAAGTTCTATACCTTCCGTCAGAGAAGCAACGGCAAGTATGAGCTGACCGAGGTCCAGACCAGCCAGACCGATACCCGGAAGGCCTACAGCCCCACCAACAACGGCACAGGCGTGAACGGCGGCGTTGACAACAAGGCCCGGCCGATTACTGGTGTGAGTCGCGCCGGCACCAACAGCACTGTGTTCATCGCCGACGGTAAAGTGTTCACTGGCGCGCGAAACGCCCCCAAGGTGGACTCGACTAGTGCCGGTATCTTCTACGTGCTGGACAAGGACGGCCGCCTGCTGATCGTCTGGACCGCTGAGAAGGGCAAGGTTCAGACCTCCAGCGACGATCTGGTCTACATTCTGGACGAGGACGTGGCCGCCGTCAGACGTGATGGCAGGGAAGGCGATACCTATTACCTATACAAGGCCTTCTATCAGGGTGAGAAGGTGGAGGATTTCGCTGTCAACAGCAGAGATATCGAGGACCGCGGCCTGTACGAGATCGACAGCTACAGCGACGACCGCGCCGACCTGTCCAGAGACGGCCTGGTGTCCAAGAAGGCGGCCAGCGACGACACCTATGAGTACGTCAAAGGCATCACCAGCATCAGGGGCACGGACAGCATCCTGAGTGTAGGCTGGAACGATGGGGGCGCCCAGAGCGGCGACTACATCCTCGCGGACAGCGCGAAGATCTACACCGTGGACGGCGACACCGTGAGAGAGGTCAGCGCCGGCAACCTGAGCACAGACCGAATCATCACCAGGGACAAGTTTGACACCATCACCATCGTGCGTGAGGAGAACGATGAGGACGCCGATGTAATCATGGTATTCCTGAGCAAGGCCAGCGAGTCTCCCAACCCGGAAGTCACTCCGGGCGGCACGGTTGAGAACCCCTCCGAGAGCGATATTATGGACGCCATCGGAGACGGCACTCAAAACCCGACCTTCTCTGGTAACATTCCCGAGGGTAACTTCACCAATGGGCAAGGCGCCGGCGTTCCCGATGTGACCCTGGAGAACGCGACCATCGCGGGTGACACGACCATCGGCGGCGGTGTCATTATCAAGGAAGATACCCTCATTAAGGCGGGAGGCCGTCTGGAGGCCGTGGATGTCATCATCAGCACTGGGGCAACACTTGACCAACAGGGCGAACTCGCGATCTTGGTTTTGCGGTTCGAGAACGGCGGAAAGTGGCATATGGGCGAGACCGGGACCGGCTTGACCGCTACGGCCAGCGCCGCGATCTATATTGATTTCACGAGCAACACCATCAACAGCATCCCCTTCGATACCAACTACACTGGTCTGCAAGCCGCCCTTATGACCGGAATCGCGAACAATTTGTTTACCCTTGCCGCCGACACCCCCGCGGCTCCCTGACAAATCATACCCCCGGGCTTTCGCCCGGGGGTACCTTTACTCCTTATAAGGCCAGAAAGGCGACGTAGTAATGAACCATACCCGCGGTGTTCATCTGATAAACGGAATCCCGGGCGCTGTACCAGGAGAGGCTGTCGCCGCTCCAGGAAACCTCAATCCTCTCGCTGGTTCCGTTTTGCAGAACATACCCGCGGGAGCCTCCCCGGGCCATGACCAGGGTGTTGGTCCCGGACACGAGCACCAGCACCGGCGGCTTCTCGAAGGTCAGCGAATTGGGGTTGGATTGGCCGTACTGGCCGTATCCGGTGTACTGTCCAGTCACGACCTGGCAGCTGCCCTTTCCGGCGACGACCGCTCGCAGGGCCGCCAAAGACGCGGCCTCTGCCTTGCCGCTCTCCAGCGCCGCCAACGCCGCGTCGATTTTGGCGTTGTCCGCGTTGAAGTCCTCCATCGCTACCTTGTCGGATGGCGCCCACTGACTGAGCGCGTAGTTGGGTGTGTGATCGCTTGCCATAAAAATTCCTCCTTTCACCCGGGGCGTTCCCGCCCCTCCATAATTCCCGGGAAATCCTCCAAAGTGAGACGTTTTCATACATTTACTGGAAGCAAAGAGAAGCGGCGTCCCTTCATTTCCAATAAATGTATACAAACGTCCCACTCCGGGACGTTTTTCTCGTACTTACAGAGGAGCGAATAGACCTCCTTTGGCAAGGGGGCCTTTTTCTCGCTCCACAAGGTTTTAAGGAGGAATTCTCATGGCAAGCGATCAGACGAAAAACTATGGGCTGAACCAGTGGGAGCGGACGGACAAGGTGGTGATGGAGGATTTCAACGCCGACAACGCGAAGGTTGACGCGGCGCTGGCGGAGAAGGCGGAGGCCTCGGCGGTGACCGCCCTGCAAGCGGCGGTGGCGAAGAAGGCGGAGCGGTCCGCTTTGACGGCGCTCCAGACCACGGTGAACGGCAAGGCGAGCCAGTCGGCGCTGAACGCCCTGCAAACCACGGTGAACAGCAAGGGCAACTGCCGCGTCGAGCTGGGCAGCTACGTGGGCACGGGTGTCGCGCCGGTGTCCCTCAAAACCAGCTTTCCGCCCAAGGCGCTGATTATCATGAGCGGGCGGCTTGGCTTCGCCGTGCGGCCCAGCGACCGGATTGTTTTCATCAGCGACAACACCCGCTACGGCACCATCACCTGGACGAACACCGGCCTGTCCTGGGTACCCGGCACCGTGGCCAACACGGGCCAGTGGAACAATATGGAGGACAACACTTATTATTATGTGGTCTTTGGATGAGTAAAAGGAACCCCCGGGCAAATGCCCGGGGGGTTCACTGGTTTTTTCCAAAACCGGAGTTGAGTTTAATTAAGCGCCTTCTCCCTCAGCGTCGGTCCCAGCGGTAAAGGTGCCGCCGGACAGGCCGAGAGTGCTCGTGAAGAGACTCTCTGTAACAGAGGAACCCTCAGTAGCAGCGGTGAAAACGACCTTATCGGCGTTGTCGCCAGTCCCAGCGGCAGCGGTGGCGTTGCTGCTGTTAGCCCCATTGAAAGCCTCAATCCAAGCGGCGATCTGGTCAGCCAGCTCGGTCTTGGTGGCATCAATCTCAAGGGCCTTGCCGCCGATGGTCACAGAGAGCTTGCTGCTCTTGTAGGTGGTAGAAGCAGCGCTCAGTTCAGCGGTTGTAATGGTTACGGTATCGGTGTCATCAAAATCACCGGTGACGGGGAAGTCAGCAGGAGCCTCCGTAATGCTGTCGTTCCCGCCATAGGTGAGAACGACCTTCCCAACATTGGCCTCGGTTCCAGCCGCAGCGGTCCAGTCAGCGGGCTTCTCCTCGTCGGCGTTGAAAGCTGCGACCCATGCCGCAATCTGACTCGTAACACTGTCGTTGCCATCCTTGGCTACGTCGTAAGCCTTGCCGCCGATGGTTACGGTGACCAGGTCCTCGGCGCCGGGAGCAGTGGAGGCCTGAGCGGGGCTGTCAACGACGTAGGTAGCGGCAGTAGCTTCGGCAGGATCGCTCCCGCCTTCGGCGGCAGCCTCAGCGGCGGTAGCGGCGACCTCGACATCTGCGGAAGCCAGACTGAAGGTAACCTCGCCCTCGGTCTCGCCGGCGGCGATCTCAATGGTCTTGTCGGCGGGAGTGGTGAAGGTCACAGTAACCTTCTTTTCGGCAGGAACAGCCTTGGCCAGCGTGGCGGTCAGGGTGATGGTAGTACCGCTCTCGCCATAGGTCGGGTTGGCGGTGATAGTGAAGGTGTTCTCGTTGGAGGTGCCGGTAACGGCAGTCTCAGTGGTAATGCCGGTCACGTCGTACACAGTGGTGATCTCGAAGCTGACAATGTTCACCTCAGAGACAGCGCCAACAGCGGGAATGGTCACAGTAGCCTTGCCCTGAGCGTCAGCCTTGGTGGACAGCACATACTCAGTGCCAACACGAGCGGCGGCGCCGGTACTATAGCCAACCTTGGCGACATCGCCCTCGGTCATGCCGGTGAGCTGGAGCTGGATGGCGTCCTCGCCGTCGGTCTGCTCCGGAGCCGACATCTCAACGCCGGCGGCCTCCAGCGCGGTATTCACGTCGGCAGCGACATTAACGGGAATCTCTCCCCCGCCGACCTCATCAAGAACCTCAACGTACACGCCGGTGGCGTTGCCGTCCTTGAAGGTGGCCCAGACGTTGCCGGTGAAGTTGCTATTGTTGAACCGGCGGGCCAGGTTGTTGGCGGTGACGTTGGTCACGTCGGTGCCCTCGATCAGGCGGATGAAGCCGTCCAGATACACGCTGTCAGCGCTGCTGCCGAAGATCAGGGTCTGACCCTTCTGGGTGATGGACACGCCGTCCAGATCCTTCTTAACGCCGTAATCGTCGTCGGTCAGGGTAGTAGCGACCAGATCAGCGTCGGTCACCATGCCGTTGTCGTCGTAGTAGACCTCAGTGTACAGGCCGACCTCGCCGAAGATGGCGGTGTCGTCGGTCCGAACGGCGTTGCTCGCGTCCTTGGCGATCTTCCGGCCGTTCAGGATGGCGTCGTAGGTGTAGTACTCGCCGTCCCGGTCCTTGTTGGTCTGATAGGTGGTGCTCAGGATGAAGATGGCATCGCCGCTGGCCTTGCTGGCGCCCTTCAGCTCGCCGTTGCCCACGTCCACAAAGACATAAGAGGCGTAGTTGCCGTCCTTGACGGCGCTCACCACGGTGTCGGGAGTCGCGCTGGCCTTGGTGGTCACGGTGCCGACTTCCTTGATGCCGGTGTAGGCGTACACGTCCTTTCCGTCACGGATGATGAAGGAGGTGGAGTTGTTGCCGCGCAGGAAGCTGCCGGCAGTGTCATAAATCACCTTGGTCTCGCCGTTCTCGACGACCTTGGTGTTGGTGGAGGTAATGGCGGAGCCGCCCGCCTTATCCCCGGCTGCGATGGAGGTCAGGTTGTACTCGCCCTTGTTGGTGGTGGTGTACTTGTACCAGCCGGCGTCGGCCGTGCCGCCCTCAATCTTGATCGTAGTGCCTTTGTCCGCGCCGCCATCAAACCCTGTGACTTCCTTATTGTCGATCTTGTTCAGGGTGATGTCCTCGACGGTGCCGTCGGTGAAGTAGGCGTCAGCGTAGAAGGTCTCGTTCCGGTTGTACTTGCCTTCGGCGGCAAACTCGTCGATGTAGACATAGGAGTTCGCGCCGTTGACCTCGTCCAGGCCGATGATGTAGCCGTAGGAATCCAGAACGAACTTGGACTCCTTGCCGACCTCGTACTCAATGTCAGCCAGAGCGGCACCGTCGTCGTTGTTGTAGAAGGAACCCTTGTTGTACTTGTAGGAGGTGCCGTCCACCGTGACGTTCTCGCCCTTGGTGTACTTGTCAACCTCGCCGGTCATGACCTCGGCGGAGGCGATGGTCATGATCTCCTGGGTGCTAGGGTCGGTGGCGTCAGTGGCGCCTACGGTGACCAGAACATACTCAGCGTCGCTGAAGTTGTTCAGGCCGCCAAAGTCCTCGTCCTCCAGAGTGCTCTCCACAGAGGGAGCGTTGGTGCTGAGCACGTCCAGATCCAGCTCGCCCTCGTCAGAGTTGTAAGCGCCGTCTACCTGAGCCAGATAGGTGTTGACCACGCTGATGATAACCGCGTCATGGCTCGCTCCACTTCTGTCAATCGCCACGCACTTGTAGGCCTTGACCAGGGTGCCGTTGCCGCCCAGCTTCTTGTCGCTGTTCCGGGCGATCTCGGTAACGTTGTGGTCCTCGTCAGGTGCGGTATAGGTAACGCCGTCCTCAATAATGACGAGGTAGGTGTCAACCGTGCCGCTCAGGCCCAGGTCCTTGTAGATGTCCTTGCTCTTGACCTCGGCGGTGTAGGTAGCGTCAGCTTCATCTGCGTAGGTGCCGATCTCAGTGTTCTTGTAGGTCCAGCGGACAGCAGGAGAACCAAACACATCATAGATTCCGTTGCCGTTCTCGAAGGACTCCTTCCGCAGATCACCGTTGTACAGCTGCTCGCCCAGCTCGATGGTGTAGCCGCTCACGCCGTTGGTGCCGGTGCCTTCGGTCTCAGCCGCGCTGATGGCGGCGGCAACCTTGGCGTCGCTGCTGGTGCGGACAACGTAGTTCACCCGGCCCTCGATGTTCACGGCGGTGTCGCCGGAGCCCACGGAGATGTTGGGGATGCTCTGCTCGGCGTCCACCATGGTGCACTCCAGGGCGTTCAGGGCCATCTGGGCCACCTGGTTCCGGGTCATGGCGACATTCGCGCTGGAACCCACGTCGTTGAAGATGCCGATCCGGGTGCCCTGACGCACGGTGGCGGTCTCAAAGCCGTCAGCGTAGTCGCTGGCATACTTGAAGTAGCCCAGCGCGCGCATCATCATGGACGCGGCCTGCACGGGGGTCACGCCGTCGTTGGAGCCGTAGGTGGCGGCGCTGTAGCCGGACACGATGCCGTTGGCGTAGCACGCGCCCACATAGGGCCGGGCCCAGGCCGCCACATCGTTAAAGGGACAGCTGGCCTCATAGTACTGGTAGTCCAGGTCCAGCAGCAGGGCCATAACCACGGCCATCTCCGCCCGGGTCACGGGACTGTCAGGGTTAAAGTTGCCCTTGTCGTCACCCCGCATGACCTGCACGGCCTGCAGAACCTCAATAGCCTCGACGTTGTCGTTGTCGTCAACGTCGGGGTAGCTCGCGGCGCTGGAACCCACGACCATCATGCCAAGCAGCATCACGGAAGCCAGGGTCAGGCTGAGAGCCCGCTTCAGGTTTCTCATTCGGATATTCCTCCTTTTGATTTTTCGGGTCCTGCCGGACCCTTGATTTTGGCCCCATCCGGGGCGGTTCCGGCCTGAGAGGGGCCGTTTTTGGCTGAAACCTGAACTCCGCTTCGATTTGGTAGACCTTGAGGGTTTAACTTTTTCGAAACAGTTTTCTCCGCTTTAGCCAAATTCCTTGAGGCTTTTGAACTTTTCCACCCTGCCACGCCCGTGTCACGCCCCTTACAGGGGGTGAAAAAGTCGCGGAAAGTCGGCGAAAGCCCTCCAAGCAGCGCCTTTTGGCGTAAAAAAGTAAAACTGGTAGACATCCGGTAGACGCCCTAAAAAATGGAAAACCGCCAACTCCCTGCGCCCCAGGGGATTGACGGTTTTTTTGGTAGACATTTGGTAGACGGGGCGGTGTCTGGCAAAGTGGGCGCGAAAAAGGCCATCCGGATGGACGGCCCCGCCTGTAAATCATTGATACAAAAGACCCAGCTTTTCCAGCGCGTCCCGAAATGGTTGGATGGTATAAAGTGGACTACCGTTATGCTTGAGACCGGTTTTGGTGAAGCCGGTGGTGTTTTCTGCGCTAATAAGACCTTTGTTGGCCAGGGAACAGACGTGTTCGCGCACTGTGTTGACACTCATCCCTGTCACAGCGCCAATCATAAGCAATGAAATTTTTTGCTTTCCAGAATGTTGAGCTATATAATATTTAATGAAAACCGGCTTGAATAAATAGATGGTAGGAGGGATCGTTATGGTACGAATCGCTGTTGTGGAGTACAGCATGACGGATTGGACGATCCTGAGCGAGCATCGGGAACGCTATAAAAAAACAACGCCAGAGAGGTTCAGCCTATCCCGTTTTCCCAACGGGATAGGCTTTATCAGCGACTATAAGGCGGACTTTGACATCATCCTGATGGATATCGACATGCCACATCTGAATGGACTGGACACCGCCCGCCGCCTGCGCCAGGTGGGCGAGAATGTTGCGCTGATCTTTATCACCAATCTGACCCAGTACGCCATCAACGGCTATGAGGTGCGGGCGATGGATTTCATGGTCAAGCCGGTGGAATATGGAGAACTGGAGTATAAGCTGAACCGGGCGCTCCCGCACTGCCGTAAGCGCGGAAATGATATACTTACGCTGGAATCAGCTGGGGTGGCCAGAAAGGTTCCACTCCGTACAATTTACTATGTGGAGGTCTATAACCACTCCTTAATTTATCACACAACCGCTGGCTGCGGGTGGGTGATTGGTTTACCTTTGGCTTTTTGGCCATGCTGGTGCTGGCACACTTCCTGCTTCGCTTCCGCTTTGTCCTATCGCCCAAGGAAAGTCTGTTTTATGTCTGTACAGCCCATACCATCCAGCATATCATCCACTGCTTTTCCCGCGCGGCCGAGCGCGCCCTCCAGTTGGATCCCAATACCGCCCAGTGGTTGCGGCCGGCCGCCGCCATCCTGATTACAATGGGGAGCGTCCTCTTTTTACGCGAGCAGTTGGTGGACAGCGGCGGAATTGACCTGAAAAACACCAGTCTATTGGGCTTCACCGCCTTTTCTACAGGATTAATTTACTATCTCAGCCTCTGGACCGTCGCGGTGGAGACAGAAACGGTTGGCGTCTACCTGTTTGATATGTTTTGCTGTATCCTGCTGCTGTTGCTTCTCTTTGACATGTTCAGAGAGAGGCATGCGGAAGGAAAAGTCCATCATGCTCCATCTTTTGCGGTGCGCCTTTGACCGTTCGCGCGGGCAGGGCGACCACTTACGCTTTTAGAGCGACCAGCTACGAAAAAATTTCCCACATCTCGCCAAAAATATTGTATACTCTCACAAAATTCCGCGGACCGCCCTGGAGGGCTGGCCTATATCTGTTTGCGGTATACCGACTAACGAGGTGAGGTCAAGCCGCTGGAGCGGGGAATTTTGATGGTGGAGGTCACTGGCGGAAAGCTGCTGGGCCTGGGTAGCGCTTACCCCTTCAATGAGATTGGCTACTGTACCAACCGAACCGATACCTACTATGGGTAGGCCTTAGCCGTGGTGCGGGCGGAGGACTTCCGCGGCGGTGTATCATATCCTAATCACCGTGATTAACGGCGGGGCGCGGATGGTGATCTACTTTCCCATCTATCAAATTATTTTTCTGGAAGGAGAAAAAATTAAATAATTTCGCGGGAAAATGGAGCCCAGCTATACACATCGTCCTGGTCGTTGTAGTACACCGCCGGACTGGGCTGAGTCAAATCCTCCGCTTTGATGCCTGCGTACCAACAGCCCTGATTTTCGCGCCAGAACAGCAGATAGTTGCCTGTAACCTCGCCCCGCCGCCGCCGGCCTCCCGCCCTGTTTTGTGGGAGGAGCTTCAGGGGGCCGGAGATTGCGCGGCGTAGTTCCACGGACAACCCGATCTATTCCTTTATGGGCAAGAAAGTTGGGCAGAGGGGAAGCGCTTCTATGTGTACACGGTTGCCGGCGCGGCAAAGTTCCCGCGGATCTATTACGCCAGAGCCAAGGAATATCTGCTTGCGTTGGAAACGAAACAAGAGACTGCCTCATAAGTCTGGCGGCAAGTTTTATCCCGCGTAATTTAAGCGCGCAAAATTCGGCCAACCGGAGCCGCTCTTGTTGGTCTGGTTTTTGCGCCTATTTTTAAGTTAAGATTTTCTTTCAAAAAATGTTTCTAAAAAAGTGCCTCTTGGCCCTTGACATTTATGTCCGGGTTTGCCCTGCCAAGAGGTAGGCTTTCGCCCCACGGGACCCTCCGCGCTTGTGGGGCATCACGCCCTTTACGGGGTG
The DNA here is from genome assembly GCA_910575265.1 of Oscillospiraceae bacterium. Taxonomy (GTDB): domain Bacteria; phylum Bacillota; class Clostridia; order Oscillospirales; family Oscillospiraceae; genus Lawsonibacter. The sequence goes on along the minus strand of CAJTEA010000001.1, from coordinate 366,128 downwards.
AGAAAGTCTCGGAAAGCCAGTGAAAATCATTCAAATCAGCGTCTTTTGACGTAAACAGGCAAAACTGGTAGACATTCTGAAAATTGGAACCCCTCATCCCCCCGCGTCCCAGAGGATTGACAGCTTTTGGGGTAGACATTTGGTAGGCGGGAAATAAAATTCTGTAAAAAAATTATGAACCCTATTGCATTTTAGCTAGAGGTGCGTTATGATAGGTTTAGCACTCGGGTGTTTGGAGTGCTAACACTGGTTTCTATTTTTGCTCCGATTTTGTTATCAAATATATTTTATATACATGGAGGAATCGAAATTATGGCAAAGAAGCAGTTTAAAGCGGAATCCAAGCGGCTGTTGGATCTGATGGTCAACTCCATCTACACCCACAAGGAGATTTTTTTGCGGGAGCTGATCTCCAACGCCAGTGACGCGGAGGACAAGCTGTCTTACAAGTCGCTCACCGACGACAGCGTGACGGTAAAGCGCAAGGACTTGAAAATTACCATTGTCCCCGATAAGGAAGCCCGGCTGCTCACGATATCTGACAATGGTGTGGGCATGAGCAAGGAGGATCTGGAATCCAACCTGGGCACCATTGCCCGCAGCGGGTCCCGGCAGTTCAAGGCCGATTTGGCGGAGGATGACAAGGCCGCCGACAAGATCGACGTGATCGGCCAGTTCGGCGTGGGCTTCTACTCCGCTTTCATGGTGGCCGACCATGTAACGGTCATCTCCAGGGCCTGGGGCAGCGAGGAGGCCTGGATGTGGCAGTCCGACGGGGCGGACGGCTACACCGTCACTGCCTGTGAGAAGGAGACCCCCGGCACTGACATCATTATGCACATCAAGGCCAACGCCGACGAGGAGAATTACGACCAGTATCTGGAAACTCACAAATTACAGGAGCTCATCAAAAAATATTCCGACTATATCCGTTACCCCATCACTATGGAGGTAGAGGACTACCGGATGAAGGACAGGCCGGAGGACGCCCCCGAGGACTACAAGCCTGAGTGGGAGACGGTGAAGGAGTGGAAAACCCTCAACTCCATGGTTCCCCTGTGGCAGCGGCAGAAGTCCAAGGTGAAGCCCGAGGAGTACAACGCTTTCTACAAGGAGAAGTTCAACGACTGGCAGGACCCCCTTGCCGTGATTCACACCAGCGCGGAGGGCGCCGTGACCTATAAGGCCATGCTCTATATCCCGGAAAAGACTCCCTACGACTTCTATACCCGGGAATATCAGAAGGGCCTCCAGCTCTACTCCTCCGGCGTGCTCATCATGGACAAGTGCGCCGACCTGCTCCCTGACCACTTCCGCTTTGTCAAGGGCGTGGTGGATTCCGCCGACTTCTCCCTGAACATCAGCCGCGAGGTGCTCCAGCACACCCGGCAGCTGAAGGTGATCGCCTCTGCCTTGGAGAAAAAGATCAAAAACGAGCTGCTGAAGACGCAGAAGGAGGACCGGGAGAAGTACGAAAAATTCTGGACCGCCTTCGGCACCCAGCTGAAGTACGGCGTGGTGGCGGACTACGGCCAGCATAAGGAAATGTTACAGGACCTGCTGCTGTTCTGGTCCTCCAAGGAGGGGGCCAATACCACCTTGTCCGCCTACAAAGACCGGATGCCAGAGGACCAGCCCTTCTACTACTACGCCTGCGGCGAGAGCGTGGAGAAGATTGCCAGGCTGCCCCAGGTGGAGCGGATTCTGGACAAGGGCTACGAGATCCTCTACTGTACTGAGGACGTGGACGACTTTGTGATGAAGGGCCTGCGGGAAATCGACGGCAAGGAGTTTAAGTCGGTCACCGAGGAGGACGCCCTGCCCCAGACGGAGGAGGAGAAGAAGGCCGCCGAGGAGAAAGCCGAGGCGGGCAAATCCGTACTGGAGGCCGTCAAGGAGGCCCTGGGCGACCAGGTAAAGGAGGTGCGGGTGTCCTCCATCCTGAAATCCGGCGCCTGCTGTCTGTCCGCCGATGGACCGGTCTCCATTGAGATGGAAAAGTATATGCGCAAGGTGGAGGGCGGCCAGCAGATGAAGGCCGACCGGGTTCTGGAGCTGAACGCCGACTCCGCCCCCTTCGCCGCCCTGAAAAAAGCGGTGGACGCCGGGGACAAGGAGCTGATTGCCAAATACTCCAAGCTCCTCTATGCCCAGGCTCTTCTCCTGGCCGATCTTCCTCTGGAGGACCCGGCGGAATACACAGAACTGGTCTGCTCCCTGATGATTTGAGCAAAAAGCGGAACGCCGCCGGCGTTCCGCTTTTTCCGGATTTCTTCTGCCATACCCGCTCACCTCATGGCTATATTTTAGCTTGACAGAAGCTCCTTTAATATATTGCAATATTATAATCTTAGCCGCGCTACAAATATGTAGTTGATTCAAGAGGAGGATACGGAAATGAAAAAGATAAGTACATGGCTGCGAGCGGGGCTGTTCCTGGTCGTTATTGATTAGACTATTAAAGGCGGTCGGCCAGAGGCTGGCCGCTTTTTTGTTTCCGCGCCCGCGTTTTCAGGTAGATACCGCTCTGATTTTGTGGTATACTGCTTTTGCGGGCAAAGTCCGCGGGATCAAATCACAATGGAGGCACTATGTACCAACAGATCACACTGCCCAACGGAGCCCGGCTGCTGACCGAAGAAGTTTCCGGGGCCCGGTCCGCCGCTTTGGGCTTTTTTGTAGGGGTGGGCTCCCGCCACGAAAGCGCCAGGGAGAACGGCGCCGCTCACTTTATTGAACACATGCTCTTCAAGGGGACGGAGCGCCGCGCCGCCGCCCAGCTTGCCCGGGACACCGACGCCATCGGCGGTCAGCTCAACGCCTACACCACCAAGGAACATACCTGTTTCTACGCCCGCACCCTGGACCGCCATCTGGACCGGGGGCTGGACCTTTTGGCGGATATGCTGTTCCACTCCAAATTCGACCCGGCGGACGCTGAGCTGGAGCGCGGGGTTATTCTGGAGGAGATCGGCATGTATGAGGACACCCCGGAGGACCTGGTGTCCGAGCGGCTGTCCGCCGCCGTCTACAAGGGGACGCCTCTGGCCCGGCCTGTGCTGGGGCGGCAGTCCACTCTGGCCGGGATGGACGGGGACTGGCTCAAGGCCTGGCAGAAGGAGCGCTATCACGCCGGGGTGCTGGTGGCCGCGCTAGCGGGGAGCTTTACGCAGGATCAGGTGGACCGACTGACCGGGCTGCTGGCCGCTCTTCCAGGCGGTCCCGCGCCCAAGACCCGTCCCGCCGCCTACAGCAGAGCTGTCACCGCCAAACGGAAGGCCATCGAGCAGAACCACCTGATTCTGGCCTTTCCCGCCCCCACATACCTGGACCCCCGCCGGGCACAGATGCTGCTGCTCAACTCCCTGCTGGGAGGCGGCTGCTCCTCCCGGCTGTTTCAGAAGCTGCGGGAGGAGCGGGGGCTGTGCTACACCGTCTACTCCTATGTGGCCGACCACGCCGACACCGGCCTGCTGGGCATTTACGCCGGCGTCAGCCCGGAGCAGGAGCGGCAGGCGCTGGACACCGCCCGGCAGGTGGTTCTGGAGCTGGCCGGGCACGGTCCCGCCCAGGAGGAGGTGGACCGGGTCCGGGAACAGGCCAAGGCTAACCTCCTGATGGGCGCCGAATTGGTCCAGGCCCGAATGAGTCATTTGGGTTCCTCCGCCCTCCTCTATGGCCGGGTGAAGGAACTCCGGGAGATTCTTGATGAGTACAACGCCGTCACACGGGAACAGCTCCGGGACCTGGCCGGGGAGCTGTTTCGGACGGAGAACGCCTCCCTGTCCGCCGTAGGCCGAGTCAGCCCGGCGGCGGAGTACGCGGAGTGGCTGGGACGGTAACAGCGGACAGAATATGAGTTCAGCGGCGAACCGGCAGAGGCGGAACCGGAACTGTCCATACCAGAACCGTCGGCGCGGCCAATATTTGTTGGCCATCCGCAACAATGAATCTTATGACGTTGTTGTGAACGGAACCGTGAAGTATTAGTAGCTCTTACCCCAAAACAACAAATATAGATATAGAAAGGATTTGTATTATGAAAAACTGCTATCTTTAATTCTCGCCCTTGCGATGACTGTTTCGCTCGCGGCCCCCGCGTTCGCGACTGAGGGTCCGCCCTCTGACTGTTCCGATGACGATTATGCTTCTTCACGAAACGGCACTTGGACTTCAAGCGAATTTACCGCTACCCCGAGCAACGGCAACTACACAACCGAAGAGCGCATCAGGAACCGCAGGTGCCGCCTGAGTCTCAGGGTCGTACCGAGGAAAATATGAACTATCTGGCACAGCGGTACTCCGGAACTCTTGCCATAACTTATGGTACATCCTGTATAAACTCCCGCCCTTTCGGTTAAACTGGCAGTAAGCCAGATTTTACCGAAAGGGTGGTTTTACATGCAGGTAAAGGATTTGATGAACCCCAGCGCGGTGACGGTGGAGCCGACCTCCACGGCGGCGTTGGCGGCCCGACTGATCAGCCGGCACAACGTGGGGGCGTTGCCGGTGTGCGGCGCGGACCGGCGGCTGCGGGGGGTGGTCACTGACCGGGACATTGTGCTGCGGTGCGTGGCCGCTGAGGAGGATCCGGCCCAGACCCCGGTGCGGGACATCATGACCCGCTCCTGCGCCACCGTCTCCCCCGGGGACGACTGCCGGGAGGCCACCCGGCTGATGGCCCGGCACCAGGTCCGCCGCCTGCCGGTGGTGGACAACGGAAAGCTGGTGGGGATGATCTCCTTGTCCGACCTGGCCCGGAGCGGGCGGTTCGACATGGAGGCGGCCCAGGCCCTGTGCGAGATTTCGGAAAATATTATCGTCCGCTGATTGGACAAATACCCTCCTGCGCCTTATAATAGGGACAGGAGGGATTTATTATGGATATGACCCCCATCGCCTGCGTCAAAAGTGACTTTCCGGAAAAGTTCGGCATCCCCAGGCAGAGCGGCCTGGTGGAGGAGCTGACCGCCGCCGTGGTGTTTGAGCCGGACTACCGGGATCCCAGCGCCATCCGGGGACTGGAGGGCTTCTCCCATCTTTGGCTGATCTGGGAGTTTTCCAAAGACCGGCGGGCGGGCTGGTCCCCCACCGTCCGTCCGCCCCGGCTGGGCGGCAACCAGCGTGTGGGAGTGTTCGCCACCCGGTCGCCCTTCCGGCCCAATCCCATCGGCCTGTCCTGCGTGCGGCTGACGGAGGCGCGGCTTGAGCCGGGGCTGGGTCCCGTCCTCATTGTGGCCGGGGCCGACCTGATGGACGGCACCCCCATCTATGACATCAAACCCTACCTGCCTTACGCCGACTGTAAACCCGAGGCGGTGGGCGGCTTCGCCGCCCGACCCAAGGAGCCGGACCTGGAGGTGGTCTGTCCGGCCAAACTGCTGGAGGCCGTCCCGGAGGAGAAGCGGGCCGCCCTGCTGGCCGTCCTGGCCCAGGACCCCCGGCCTCAGTATCAGGACGACCCGGACCGGGTCTACGGCATGGCCTTCGCCGGCCTGGAGATCCGGTTTCAGGTGGCGGGAGAGCGACTGAGTGTGATCAAAATCAGCCCTCCACCCACTGGAACCTGAAAAAATTCAAAAAAATGGTTGACTTTCCCCCTTGTGGAGGGTGTAGAGTATCAATCAGAAAGGGGGCGCACCCATGAAAATCAATGAGGTGGAGGCCCAAGTGGGCATTACCAAAAAGAACATCCGCTTTTATGAGGAACAGGGCCTGCTCTCCCCCCGGCGGGACAGCTCCAACGGCTATCGGGACTACGGCGAGGAGGATGTGGCCGTTCTGCGGCGGATCAAGCTGATGCGCAAACTGGGCGTGCCCCTGGAGGAAATCCGCAAGATGCGGGCCGGGGGCACCGTGGCCGACGGCATGCGCCGCCACATGGTCACTCTGGAGCGGGAGCGCCACAGTCTGGAACAGTCCATCCTGCTGTGCCAAAGCCTGAAGGACCGGGAGGAGCGGCTGGACGCCCTGGACGCCGGCGAGCTGCTGGAGGAGATGGAACAGCTGGAACAGAAAGGCACCACCTTCCAGGACAAGCAGAAGCACGACGCCAGGCCCGTCCGGTACGCGGGGGCCGCCGTCATGGCCCTGCTGACCACCGCTTTGATGGCGGGGATCATCGCGCTGATGGTGTGGGCCTTTACCGTGGATGCCCAGGACGCCCCGCCTCTGGCCCTGCTGGCGGTGATGGTGTCCATCCCCGCTGTCATCATCCTGGGCGTGCTGCTGGCCCTGTACCAGCGGATTAAAGAGATTCAGAAAGGAGAAGCGGATGATGCGAAAAACTACTGACAAGAAAGGCCACGGCCTGTTGGGCGGAGTGATTGTAACGGCGCTGGTGGTGGGCTTTGTCCTGCTGATTCTGGCGCTCCTGGCCCAGACTCTGGGTCCGGCGCTCCCCTTCCTGGGCCAATTGGGGCCGGGATTGGGCCTCCTGCTGTTCTACATCGGCGGGATTCTGGCCATTGGGATAGGCGTTGTTGTGGCCCTGTGGCATCGGTGGAAGGAGGTCAAAGGAGGCGAAGAGGATGAAGCCAAAAAGTATTAGATTTGACCGGCGAGGGGAAAAGCGGGCGGCGGTGCGGTCGGTGGTCCTCAACACCCTGCTTCAGCTTTTGACGGTGGGGGCGCTGCTCCAACTGCGTACCATGGGGCCCCCGGACTGGCTGGGTGGCCTGATGCTTATTTTGGCCATCGCCGATCTGGTCACCGTCCCCTTTACCTTCGCCGCCCTGTGGCAGCGGGTACGGGAGATTGAGAAGGGGGAGCTGGATGAAGCGCGGAAATACTGAGAAGCGAGGGGCAGTTCTTGGCATCGTCCTGTTCGGCCTGCTCCAGCTGGCCTGTGTGATTGGCTTCTGGGCCCTGTGTCTCATTCCAGACCTGCCTCAAGTATTGTTCATCCTGTTTTTTGTCCTTGGCGCGTTCTGCGCCGCCCTGATGCTCCCTGCCCTATGGGCGCTGAGGAAACGGTTCCATGAGCTGGACGCTCTGGAAGATATCAAATCTGTGACATTGGATAAGGAGGAAACTATTATGCTGCTGGTAAACATTGACTACATCCCCGGAAAGGAATTCGAGGTGCTGGGCATGGCCAAGGGCACGGTGGTCCAGTCCAAAAACTTCGGCAAGGACTTTATGGCCGGTATGAAAACCCTGGTGGGTGGTGAGATCACCAGCTACACCGAGATGCTCAACGAGGCCCGTCAGATCGCCGTGAAGCGCATGGTGGACGAGGCCGAGGCCCTGGGCGCCGACGCTGTCATCAACATCCGCTACGGCTCCTCCGCCGTGATGCAGGGGGCCGCCGAGGTAATCGCCTACGGAACGGCGGTGCGGCTCAAATAATTCGATATGATTTGCCCCCGGCGAGTATTCGCCGGGGGCTCAAAGCCTCCTTTGGCAAAGGAGGCTTTTTTCCTCCGCGGACGGGGGGTTACCGCTTTCCTTTATCGGTGATACAGCTTGTTGGTCTGATATTTCGGCTCGCAGGTGAGCTGGAGGCCCAGCTTTTTATAGGTGGTGGCGTCCGCCGGGGAAAGGATTACCGAGCAGTGGGCCTGACAGCCCTTGAGCGCGGCCAGCTGTTCCAAGGCCCGGGCGGCCTTGGGCTCCAGGTTGGCGGAGGAGGCCAGGGCAATGAGCACCTCGTCGCTGTGCAGCCGGGGGTTGGCGGAGCCCAGATAGTCCACCTTCACCTTCTGGATCGGCTCAATAGCGGACTGGGCGATGAGATGGACGCCGTGTCCCCCCGCTCCGGACAGGTGTTTTAACGCATTAAGCAGCGCGGCGGCGGAACAGCCCATCAGCTCGGAGGTTTTGCCGTTGATCAGGGTGCCGTCGGCCAGCTGGATGGACATGGCCGGCTCTCCGGTGGCCTCGGCCAGCTGGTTGGCCCGGCCCACCACCGGACGGATGTCCGCGGTGATCCCCGCCTGCTGCATCAGCAGCTCCAGCTTGTACACCGCGTGATCAGAGCCCTTCCCCTGGCGGCGCTCGCACAGGGCGTCGTAGTACCGGCGGACGATCTCCTGCCTGGCGGCCTCCTGACAGGCCTCGTCGTCAAAAACACAGCTGCCCGCCATGTTCACCCCCATGTCGGTGGGGGACTGGTAGGGGCACTTGCCGGTAATCTTCTCAAACATCGCGGCCAGGACGGGGAACACCTCCACATCCCGGTTGTAGTTCACTGTGGTCTCGCCGTAGGCCTGAAGGTGGAAGGGGTCGATCATGTTCACGTCGTCCAGGTCGGCGGTGGCGGCCTCGTAGGCCAGATTGACCGGGTGCTTCAGCGGCAGGTTCCAGATGGGGAAGGTCTCAAACTTGGCGTAGCCCGCCACCACGCCCCGCTTGTTCTCGTGGTAGAGCTGGGACAGGCAGGTGGCCATTTTCCCGCTGCCCGGCCCGGGGGCGGTGACCACCACCAGGGGATGACTGGTCTCAATGTACTCATTGCGGCCGTAGCCCTCATCGCTGACAATTTTGGCGATGTTGTGGGGGTAGCCCTCGATGGGGTAGTGGCGGTACACCCTCAGGCCCAGCCCCTCCAGCCGGGCCTGGAAAGCGTCGGCGGCGGGCTGGCCGGTGTACCGGGTGACCACCACACTGCCCACATACAGCCCCCGGCCCCGGAACTGGTCGATGAGCCGGAGCACGTCGCTGTCGTAGGTGATACCAAGGTCCCCCCGGACCTTGTTCTTCTCAATGTCCCCGGCGTTGATGGAGATGATGATCTCCGCCTTGTCCCGCAGCTGCTCCAGCATGCGGAGCTTGCTGTCCGGCTCAAAGCCGGGGAGCACCCGGCTGGCGTGGTAGTCGTCAAACAGCTTGCCGCCGAACTCCAGATACAGCTTGCCCCCGAACTGGGCGATCCGGTTCCGGATGTGCTGGGACTGGATGGTTAAATACTTCTCATTGTCAAAGCCTCTTTTGGCCATTGCGTCTACTCCCTTTCTCTCTCGCCATAAACAACACATACACCAGTATTTTACATCGAGACAGGGAGCATCGTCAAGAAATTTATTGCGGCAGGGTCAGGTCGCCCTCCTTGATCCAGCCGATTTTCCGCAAAACCTCACAGAATACCACCGACAGGACGGCGGGCAGGACAAAGCAGACCAGAACCAGCCCAACCCAGTGGAAGGCGGTGGGGCTGACCGCCACAGCGCCCACCTTCGCCGCCGCCATCTCACTGGGAGCCAGCCAGCCGGTCCACACCCCCAGCTGGCCGCACAGGCCACAGGTGCCCATGCCGGAGTTGATGGGGTCGCCGTTCATCTCCAGCCGGAACAGGCAGGTGGCAATTGGACCGGTGATGGCGGAAGCCAGGGTAGGGGGAATCCAAATGCGGGGGTTTTTCACAATGTTGCCCATTTGGAGCATAGAGGTGCCCAATCCCTGGGACACCAGTCCGCCCCAGCGGTTCTCCCGGAAGGACATGACGGCAAAGCCCACCATCTGGGCGCAGCAGCCCGCCACAGCGGCGCCGCCCGCCAGTCCCACCAGGCTCAGGGTGTGGCAGATGGCGGCGGAGGAGATGGGCAGGGTCAAGGCGACGCCCACCAGAACGGAGACGGCGATGCCCATCCAGAAGGGCTGGAGCATGGTGGTCTGGTTGATGAGGGTGCCGAAGGCGTCAGCCAAAGAGCCGATGGGGGGCGCGATGAGGTAGGCCAGCATCACCCCCACAAAAATGGTGACGGCGGGGGTGACCAGGATGTCCACCTTGGTCTCTTTGGACACCGCCTTGCCCACTTCGGCGGCAAGGATAGCGATAAACAACACTGCCAGCGGTCCGCCGGCCCCGCCCATGGAGTTGGCCGCCTGCCCTACCGCCGCCAGGGAGAACAGAACCAGCGGCGGGGCCTGGAGGGCGTAGCCGATGGCGATGGCCATAGCCGGGGCGGACATGGCGGAGGCAAAGCCGCCCATATCCACCAGGAAGGCCAGCCCCAGCTGCTGGCCCAGGGTCTTGATAATGGTGCCGATGAGCAGGGAGCAGAACAGCCCCTGGGCCATGGCCCCCAGGGCGTCGATGCCGTAGCGCCGGGCGGAAATCACAATGTTTTTCCGCGCTAAGAACTCTTTCATTTCAATCACCTTTTTCCCACAGAAATAAGTAAGCCATACAGGTGTCAAGACACCTGTATGGCTATTATAGCGGGTGATTCCGATTTGTCAAGTGCTAATCCTCGTCCTTGTAGGGGTCCAGCACGATGTTTACCACCGCGCATAGAATCCCGCCTACCGCGAAGACCCACCACGCGGCGCGCCACAGGTCCAGGGCCAGCCCCAGGCCCACATAGAGGGCGGTGACCAGCGTCATCAGCGCGGCGCAGATGGTGTTAATCAGCCCTTTGCGCTTTTTGACCTCCGGGGTGGGGTTGTTGTCCCGGTTGTACTCGTCAATTTTGTACTTCTCCTCCTGGATACCGGCGTAGACGAAGGCGGTCACCGCCCCGGCGACAATGAGCAGAAAGACGGAGATGGCATAGGATTCAAAAGGCTCCTCCTCTGGAAATTTGGCGAAAAACAGCAGCAGCAGGACCACGTCAAAGAGGATTGCCCCCACGCCCCCGGAGATGAACCAGACAAATTTTTGCCGGAAAGCCTGTTTTTCCTTTTCGGTGTAGAAGTCGGCAATGACGGGGTACTGCTTGCGGAAATTTTCCCTTTGGAGGGAAATTGCCACCATCACGACCACGCACACGGCGATGATCAGCAGCAAAACCGCACCGACCAAGTACTCTGAAATGCCTTTGGCTTCCAGCAGGCCGCACAGGCCCACTCCGGCGATAATGCCGCCAACGGCAAGGGCCATGCGCCGGGAAAAGCGGTTCATAAAGCGGTCATACTGGGCGGTGTCCTCCACCAGGCTGTCCTCCACGCTGCCCCGCATGAGGGTGTCCAGGTCCACATGATACAGGTCACAGATGCGCAGGATGGTGTCCATCTCCGGATAGCTCTGGGCGCTCTCCCACTTGCTTACAGACTGACGGGAGACCTCTAAAAGTTCAGCCAGCTGCTCCTGGGTCTGGCCCTGGCGGGCCCGGAGGAATTGCAGGTTGTCGGAAAATGCCATTTGGATGTACCTCCTTGATAGTTGGGATGGCTCCAGCATACCCGAATAAGGTCCGCAACTCCACCGATTTTCTGTTGCGTTGGAAGATTTTTTTGTCAATTTCCGGTTGCGCGGGGGCTCACTCCCCCCTTTTACCGTTTTTCCATAGCGCATAAGCCAGGATCAGCCCGCCGATGACCATAATCAATCCGATGACCAAAGCAAGAGTAGGAATGGCCAGCATGACCGACTGGAACCTGGAAAGCGGGGAGGGCCGCGCGATCCCCAGTTCCTCCATAATGGCGGCCTCAAACTCCGGCGGGCCGCTGTAGGCCCAGCCGCCGCCAGGAGCGCCAAAGCCCGTCTCCATGTTGTCCACGCCCTGGAAAAAGCCATTGACCATAAATCGTCCAATCAGGCCGAACAGGGTCAGGCCCGCCCCCTGGAGGGCCAGATAGACTCCGGCCAGCCAGCCCCAGCGGCGAACCATCCTCCCAAGGAAGCCAGGGAGGTTGGTCCCCAGCTCCGGCCGGGGATCTGCCGGGGGCGGAACTGGAGCGGGGGCCTCCGGGGGCGGGGGCGCGTCCCGCTCCGGGCCCTCGCCCTCATTTAAAAGGTGGTCGGTGGTTACGCCGAACGCTTTTGCCAAGGCCAGCAGCTTGCCGATGTCCGGGGACGCCTCGCCCAGCTCCCATTTGCTTACCGCCTGACGGGATACCCCCACCCGGGCGGCCAGCTCCTCCTGGGACAGCTTCCGCTCCCGGCGGTAATAGGCGATTTTCTCGTTCAATTTCATGACAGGTACCTCCTTTTCCGTAACCCTATGGTATCAGAAAGGGTGGTTGCGCTCCACCAGGGAGGGCTGGAATTTTCCGCAACCGATGGTTGCGAATGCTTAAACCGGTCCCTTCCACCACTCATGAACGCCGCCCTTGCTCCAAGTGGCCCAGTCGGTGAAACAGATATTCAGGTCCACATTGCCGTTGATGCCGTCCACGCGGCCTGTACTGGAGTACTGCCAAATGTTATAGTGATAACGGAAGGTGGTGGGCGCGGTATTTTTGGTATAGTTGGCCAGCCAGAAGGGATAGTCCTGAAGATGCTCCAGCAGAATACCGCCGCTGTAGACCTTCAGGGGGCTGCCATAGGTCATGGGGATAAAACCGGCGTCCTCAATGACCTCGCAGAAGGCCAGGGCGCAGGCGGTAACGGTGTTGCCATCGGTCCCCTGGGTGCGGGAATCGTCCCGGTCCTGCTCCTCCCAGTCAAAGACCACCGGGTAGGTAACCGGATAGTCGCCGATCCACTCCAGCAGCTGGTTGGCCTCCTCCACCGCCTCGGCGGGAGTGAGAGCCTGGGAGAAAAAATATACCCCTACCTGCATGCCATTGGCCAGCGCGCCCCGCATGTTGGCGTCGAAGTAGGTATCCTTGAGGATGGCGCCGCTGCCATAGCCCCGGTAGCCCGCCCGAACCATGGCAAAGCTCATGCCGGTGGCCGCGACCTTCCGCCAGTCGATCTCCTTCTGGTGGGCGGACACATCGATGCCCCGGGTGAAGGGGGCGGCGGAGTAGGAGAGATAGCCATTTTCATCCAGAGAGTAGGCATCATCTATGTACTGGTTGACCGCGATGGCCTTAGACGCGGGCAGGGTATAGCCCAGCTGAAGGCCGTAAAACGCTTTGGCGTAGTTCATCACAATAACCGCGCCCTGAGACCGGGTGGTGTTATCCAGCGGCAGGAAGCTGCCCGTCTCCGTGCCCTGCATAAGCCTGACGCTGTAGGCCCAGTTTACCGCGCCGGAAGCCCAGTCTGAGACATCCGCCCGGTCGGTGAAGGGGGCGGCCTGAGCCTCCCGCTGTCCCTGCTGGTTCCAGAGCAGGGCGGCGATCTGTTCCCGGGTGATGGGGTCCTCAGGGCCGAAGGTCCCGTCCTCATAGCCGCTGACCACGCCGTTGGCCTTGGCCCAGCGGATGGCGTCCAGATTGGGGTGGCTTTCCCCCACGTCAGAGAAGGGAAGGGTGTCCTCCGCTTCCTCCGCTGATTCCGCGGCTTCCGCGTTCTCTATATCTTCTGTATCCTCTGGCTCCGATTCCACAGCGGGACGGCCCGCCAGGCGGTAGAGGGCCTCGGCCAGTGTCGCCCGGGTCATCAGCCCATCGGGGTCAAAGGTACGGCTGGACAGGCCGTCCATCAGCTCATGCTGCTGACAGAAGGCCACGGAGGTGAAGTACCAGATCTCCTCGTCCACGTCCTCATAAGTTGTTTTCGTCGCGCGCGCCGGGGTGATGGTCAGCGCTAGAGTGAGCGCCAGGGTGGTAAGCCCCGCTGTCAGGGCCCGCAGGGTTGGTTTCTGTGCCATAGTGTTCCTCGCTCTCTATGTATTGGGGGTTGGGGAAGGGATTCCCATGTCGTACTCTGTCAGTATAGCACGAATCCCCCGGGGGACTCAATAGTGTTTTATTACCAGAAAAAGGGGCCGCTCCAAGGAGCGGCCCCAATAATTTGTGAAATTTATTCCGCCTTCTGGCTCTCCAGATACTCGTCGTAGGTCATTTTCCGGTCGATGAGCCTGCCGTCAGCGGTGAAGTCGAACACCCGGTTGCAGACGGTCTGAATCAGCTGGTGGTCGTGGGAGGCCACCAGCACGTTGCACTTGACGGCCTCCAGCCCCTTGTTCAGGGCGGCGATGGACTCCAGGTCCAGGTGGTTGGTGGGCTGGTCCAGCATCAGGACGTTGGCCCCGGACAGCATCATCCGGGAGAGCATGCACCGCACCTTCTCCCCGCCGGAGAGAACCTTCACCGGCTTGTGGACCTCGTCCCCGGAGAAGAGCATCCGCCCCAGAAAGCCCCGGAGGTACTGCTCCTGGGGGTCGGGGGAGAACTGGCGCAGCCACTGGACCAGGTCGTTGTCGTTCTCCTGGAAGTAGGGGGTATTGTCCTTGGGGAAGTAGGAGAAGGTGGCCGTCTGGCCCCACTTGACGGTCCCCTCATCCGGCTCCAGCTCGCCGGCCAGAATTTTGAACAGGGCGGTGTGGGCGTTCTCGTTGTCCCCCACAAAGGCGATCTTCTCGTCGTGGCCCACGATGAAGGACACCTTGTCCAGCACCTTCACCCCGTCGATGGTCTTAGACACGTCGGTGACAAACAGGATGTCCTTGCCCACCTCCCGGTCGGGGGAGAAGCCCACCCAGGGGTAGCGGCGGGAGGAGGCGGGCATCTCCTCCACGGTGAGCTTATCCAGGAGCTTGCGCCGGGCGGTGGCCTGCTTGCTCTTGGACTTGTTGGCGGAGAAGCGGGAGATGAAGTCCTGCAGCTCCTTAATCTTCTCCTCGTTGCGCTTGTTCTGGCTCTTGATGAGCTGCTGGACCAGCTGGGAGGACTCGTACCAGAAGTCGTAGTTGCCCACATACATTTTGATCTTTCCGTAGTCGATGTCCACGATGTGGGTGCAGACGGTATTGAGGAAGTGCCGGTCGTGGGAGACCACAATCACCGTGCCCTCGAAGTCCAGCAGGAAGTCCTCCAGCCAGTTGACGGCGTCGATGTCCAGGTTGTTGGTGGGCTCGTCCATCATCAGCAGGTCGGGATTGCCGAACAGCGCCTGGGCCAGCAGGACCTTCACCTTCAGGCGGGCGTCCAGGGTGGCCATGTCGTTGTAGTGGAATTCGGTGCCGATGCCCAGGCCCTGGAGGATCCGGCTGGCGTCGCTCTCCGCTTCCCAGCCGCCCAGCTCGGCGTACTCCTCCTCCAGCTGGCAGGCCAGCATGCCGTCCTCGTCGGTCATTTCCTCCTTGGCGTAGAGGGCCTCCTTCTCCTTGCCGATGTCATACAGCCGCTGGTTGCCCATGATGACGGTGTCCATCACGTTGTAGGCGTCGTAGGCGTTCTGGTCCTGCTTCAGCACCGACATACGGATGTTGGGCAGGATGGACACCTGCCCGGAGGTGGACTCCAGGTCCCCGGACAGGATTTTCAGGAATGTGGACTTGCCGGCCCCGTTGGCGCCGATGATGCCGTAGCAGTTGCCCCGGAGGAATTGCAGGTCCACATGGGAAAACAGCGGGGTGCCGCTGTAGTTCAGGCTCAGGTCAGTGACAGTTATCATCGCGTTTGCCGCTCCTTTTTCAAATGCTCGGGAGCTATTCTACCATAAGCGAATCGAAAAAGCAACCGTCCCCCGCCGGCGCGGAGGACGGTTTTCGCTCTGGATCAGACAATCAGGTCTTTGGCCCGGCCGGCCCGGAGGATGTAGCTGTCCAGGTCGTGGTCCAGCGCCTCCCGCAGCGTCCGGGACAGCTCCATCACCTTGACGATGTCCACGCCGGTCTGGATGCCGGACTCATCGCACATGTTCAGCACGTCCTCGGTGGAGATGTTGCCCGCCGCGCCGGGGACGAAGGGGCAGCCGCCCAGGCCGCCGAAGGAGCTGTCGAACCGGGTCATGCCGGCCTCCATGGCGGCCAGGATGTTGGCCATGGCCAGACCCCGGGTGTTGTGGAAGTGGAGCCACCAGCTGGCCTGGGGGTACTTCTCCCAGACATGGGCGCACAGGTCATAGACGTGGGTGGGCACCGCCATGCCGGAGGCGTCGGACAGGGAAATCTCGGTGATGCCCACCTTTAGGTAAGCCTCGATGATGGCGTCCACGTCCGCCTCGGGGATACGGCCCTCCCAGGGGGAGGCGAAGGGCATGGAGATGGAGCCGGAGATGGCGATTCCGTTGGCCTGGGCCTCCTGGACGCAGCCGGCGAAGCCGGCCACGCTCTCCTCCGGGGTCATGTTCAGGTTTTTCAGGTTGTGCTGGCGGCTGGCGGAGACGTTCAGCTTTACCTTTTTACAGCCGCACTCCACCGCCCGCCTCACACCCCGCAGGTTGGGGATCAGTGCCCGCAGCTCCACGCCGGGGACGTCGCCAATGGCCTTGTACACCTCGTCGGTGCTGGCCATCTGGGGGACCGCCTTGGGGTGCATGAAGGAGCCAACCTCAATGACCTTGAAGCCGGCGGCGATCAGGCCCCGGAGCAGCTCCACCTTCTGTTCGGCGGAGAGGATGGTTTTCTCGTTTTGCAGGCCGTCCCGGAGGCCGACCTCGCACAGGGTGATGGCAGAGGGTAAATTCTTCATGTCCGTTACCTCCCATATTGTGGTTGATATGGTTAGTTTAGCGGAAAAACCGGCTGGAATCCAATACAAGTTTTATATGATCTGATAGAAAATCCCCATGTGAGACAGGGTACACTTCCCCCCTCTTCCCAATAAATGTATCCAAACGTCTCACTTTGGGGCGTTTCCGCTGTATTTGTGGAACCCCAAATTTTAAAGGAGGAACATTTATGGCGAGCAATCAGACGGAGCGCTACGGGCTTTCCCAGTGGGAGAAGTCGGACAAGGTACTGATGGAGGACTTCAACGCGGACAACGCCAAGCTTGACGCGGCGCTGGCGGCCCAGGCGGAGGCGATGGAGGACAAGGCGGACGTCACGGCGCTGGAAGCGCTGGCGCGGACAGTAAACACGCTGTCCGGCACGGTATCCGGGCAGTCGTCCACGCTGTCGAGAAAGGGCAACTGCCAGATCTATTATTCGACCTATGTGGGCGCCGGGCCTTACGGTTCCGCCCATCCCAGCCGGCTCACCTTCCCGGGGAGGCCCCTGCTGGTGTTGATCGCCGACGGAAAGGGCGCCGATTTCCTGGCTCTTCTGCCCGGCGGGCTGGGGGTGAATGTCAATAATAACTCCTACTATACACCCATTACCTGGGGGTCGAACTACGTAAGCTGGTACAATAACCAGAGCGCCGATATCCAGAAGTGCGGGTCGAATACCACCTACCACGTTGTCGCCCTCCTGGCGGTAGACTGAGCAAAAGGACCCCCGGGCCTCGCGGCCCGGGGGAGTTTGCTCCAAGCAGTTTTTTAGTTGGCGAACAGGGAATCGGGGTCTGTGATCGCTTTCAGAATCTTAAAGCTCGCGGTTCCGCTGGAGCCAATCGCGTAGTCAGAGACCGAGTCACCCGTAACACTTGTCTTCAGCGTATTGGCATCTTTCGCCTTAACATACAGCGTAGTTCCGGGGGCAAACTTCTCGCCATTGGTCACCGCGGTCTGGCACGCTTCGTCCTTGTACACACCCACCTTGGTGGTCACACTGGTCACCGTTACGGCAACCTTCGCGATCACAAGGGTCTTCCCGGTGCTGTCGTTGTCCGCGTCGGTGCCGTTCACGTTCTCAGACAGCTCAAGGGTGTACCATCCCGCCTGGCCGCTCACAGCGGCGACCTTGTTGGTATTCATGATGTAGTCATCCGCGGCAGTGTTGGCCAACTTCACATAGAGCACCTTCCCGGCAGCGTAGTTGTGCGCTCCCGCCGCAAGAGCAGTGTTCCCAGCCAGGTTGGACTCGTAGAATTCGACCTTATCGCCGCTGGCCACAGTCACAGCATAGGTCTGCGCGTGGGTGTAGGAGGCGGTCGAAGCGGCGCCGACCTTGTCAGTTCCAGCGGAATCCGTGGCAAGCTGGATGTTGAACTTGTATTCGGTGCCGGTCGTCAGGGTCAGGTCGAACTTACCAGCGCCGCTACCCGTAAGGTCAAAGGTCACAATCGCCTTGCTGTCGGTGAACGTGGTCGTCCCCTTGTTCGTTGTCGTCTCACCAGTGGTAGCCACGACATAGACATCGTTGGTGCCAGTGGTCGTTACGCCATCGGCAACGATAACCTCAACGTTCATGACAGGCTTGGTGGGATCATCATTTGCGAAGGTGAAGGTAACCTCACCGATGGAGTAGGGGGCGGTGGTGTCATTAGTCACCACGACGGGGTTGCTGATGGTGGCATTCACCTTGGTCGCGTCAGTCGCGCCAACCGTGAAGGAACCCTTGGTGGTGTCCACAGTCACACCGCTGGCGTTCTTGAACATGCCGGCGGCATCGCCAGTGGCCTTACCATCGCCCTGGAAGGTGATGGTGGAACCAGCCGCCAGGGTGGCGTTGGTGGGATTCCAGTTACCGGTCACGATCGTGGCGTTCCCGGTGCCATTGACGAAATTGGCGGTGGCAGTGCCGATCTCGGGTGTCTTGCCGGCGGCCTGGTTCTTGTTGTAGTTGTAGAACTCGGTGACAGAGCCGGAAATCTTGACATAGCCGTTCTTGTCGGCGGCGCCGCTGGCAACGCTGGTGGTGTTGTTCAGGTACAGCTTACCGACCACGTTGTTCGCGATCAGGGTGTTGACGCTCTGAACAATAACAGAACCGGCGGCGTTCACATTCACGTTGTTGGCTTCCACGTGCCCGGTGATGTTCAGGGTGGTCGTCTGAGAGGCACCAGTACTGGCATTCAGGCCGCGGATGTCGCCAGCAACCTTGATGGTGCCGGACAGGGTGTAGCTGGAGGACGTGGCGTCGCGGAGCTCCAGATCGCCGCTCACAGTGGTCAGGTTGTAGGCGATCGCGCCGGCGGTGGTGCTATTGACGATAACCTTGCCGTTGACAACGATATTGCCGCCAGACGCGCTGGTGATGGTCATCACGTTGCCCACACCCAGAGGCGCGACGGTGTTAAAGTCGCCGTTGATGTACAGGGTCCGGCCAGCGGGAACTCTCAGGTACTGAGTACCCAGAGCAGTGTCGGCGGGCAGCCAGTTGCCGTCTACGGTAACATTGTTGCCAGCGCTCAGCAGGGCGTTCACCTGGGCGACAGTCTCACCCAGCTCGACGTGGATACCCTTACCCTGGAAGCCCGGGGTACCGGTGGTGCTGCTGGGGGCGGGGGTGTAGTCGTGGAAGAACACCCACTCAGCGCGGCCCTGGGTGTCCAGAGCGGCGATGACACGGCCGCTGAACTGCTTCATGTTGTTGCCGTTGGCCAGGTCGGGGTTGGCGTCATACAGGACGCCGAACGCGCTCTCCACAGAGGCGTAGGTCTTGTACACCCACTTCTCGCCGATCTGCTGGTAGACAATCGCGGGCGCGCCAGCGACATAGGGCAGGCCCAGGTCTTGGGCGGCGCCGCCGAGGAAGATGTCAGTGCCCACGCCGCTGTAGACGATGGTGCCGCTTCCCACAGACAGGTTGGCGTACGTGTAGGAACTATTCCAGGGGCAGGCCGTGCTGCTGAGGGCGCCCGCGCCGTAGGTGTTGTCCACAGTGTTGCCGTCATAGCTCCAACGGTCAGAGCCGATGTTGATGTCGTACACGTTGTAGTCGATCAGGTCGGCGCTGTCGGGCTTGCCGGCGGTCGCGTTAGTCTTGTAATCGTAGTTGGTATAGACCTTATCCTTGTTCTGGGCGGCGGCGTCAGTGATGTTGGTGGTATCATTGTCACTGTACTCGATGCCGGTGTTGGTGGTGCCCAGGGAGTTGGGCAGGCTGTTGATCTTGGTGATGTAGCCATCGGTATCCAGGATCAGCTCCTGCACGGTGCCGGGGACCAGAGTGCCAGCGGTGCTCTCCCACTTGCTCTTGATCTCCATGGTCTTCAGCTCGCCGTTGATGATGACGTCGACCTTCCAGTAGTGGGTAAGGTCGCCGCCGTCACGGGCGTCGCTGTTCCTCTCGACGCGCTCGCTGTAAGCGCCGGTGCGGATGAAGGCATAGTTGTCCACAACGCCCTCGGCCTCGCCCAGGACGATACAGGCGACGATACGGCTGCCGTCTTCCTCATACACGGCGTGGGCCCAGTCGCCAGTCTGATAGACCAGCTTCACATCCTGAACGCCGGTGTAGACGCCGCCGATCTCGGTGATGCCCTTCGTGTCCCGGATGTTCTGGAAGTTGCCGCCGTTCTCGTCCACGTTGCCCATGGACACGGTGATGTAAACAGAGTCATTGTCGCCGTAGGAGTTGCCGGTACCACCAGTGGCGGCGTTGGCGATGGGGGTAATGGCGCTGGGCACCAGACGGATCCGGTTGCTCTGGACGGTGGTCTCCTGGGTGGCGACATGGCGGGTCCAGAGGGCCGCGGGGGTCAGGGTATACACGTCGCCCCGCAGGGTATAGGTATACCACATCTCCTCGTGGTTTGTATGCTGGCTCCAGACATCATAGTCGGTATTCGTGGGGGAAACGGTGTTGTACTTGTCGGTGTTGTACCGGTCAATGTTCTTGTTGGTGTCGGTCACATTGACGCTGATAGTGCCCATGCTGCCGTCGGTGAAGATGGCGTTCGCGTTGGCGGTGCTCACCGCGATGGCGCTCTTGGGCCGGTCATAACCGGTGATGAACACATACTGATTCGCCCCGGAGTACAGCTCGGCGCCGATGAAGTTGCCGTACTGGTCCATATAAATGGTGTAGGTCTTGTCCACCAGGCGGTCAGTGGAGTAGTTGTTCAGGGTGTTCTGCTTGTACCAGGCGTTGCGGTTGTTCTTGTAGGTGGTGCCGCCGGTGGTAATCTCAGTCACGCGGCGGGTAGCCACGTCGTTATCGTTGTAGTTGTCGAATTGCTCCGTGCTGCTGTTGAAGCCGGTCACCTCAACGTTCTCCATGATCTCCGGCTCAAACACGTCAACAACAACCTTGTTGGCAGTCTCGTCAGCCCAGTTGATCAGGATCCAGTCGTCCTTCTTCAGGTCAACGATGCCGGGCACGTCTTCCACGTCCACCAGCTTGGTGATGCTGCTGGTAGCGGCGTCATACACGGTGATGGAGACGTTCTCAGCGCTCTCGCTGTAGTCGCTGTTGACCTGGGCGAGATAGGTGTTGATGGACACGATGGTGATCAGTTCCTTGTCGTTGTCCAGATAAATCTCGGTCAGCACGCCACGACCGGTGTTGGGCAGGTCGCTGTCGTTGGTGCGGACCAGCCGGGTCTTGACGATATCGTCGGTGTTGTCCTCGCCATCCACATAGGCGTCCAGGTCATTGTCGCGGATGGTAGCCTGGCCCAGCAGGTCATACACCTGGCGGCCAGTGACGCCCACAGTGTAAGGCTCGGCCACCAGCAGCTCCTTCTTGGCGTAGGTGCCCACCTCGGTGCCCATGTAGGTCCAGGTGCGGGAGGGACGGCCAAAGACGTCCAGGGAGTCGTCGTTCAGCTTCAGGTCGCCGTTGTACAGCTCCTCGCCCAGCTGGACGTAGTACTGGCCGCGGTTGAGGTTGTTGCCGCCAGACACGTCGCTGGTACGGCGCTCAATGGCCTGATACTTGGACTCAGTGCTGGTGCGGGCGGTGTACTCGGCCCGATAGCCCACGACCACGCCGTTAACCTCGATGCCGGGAGTGCCGGTGAAGGTCACCATCTCGGACTTCAGGGCGTTCAGGGCCATCCGGGCCACCTGGTTGCGGGTCATGGAGGCGGTGGCGCTGGAGCCTACGCCCTCAAAGATCCCGACCTGGGTGCCCTGGCGGACAGTGGAGACCTCAAAGCCGTCCGCATAGTCCTGGGAGTACTTGAAGTAGCCCAGGGCGCGCATCATCATGCTGGCCGCCTGGACGGGGGTGATCCCGTCGTTGGAGCCATAGGTGTTGGCGCTGTAGCCGGAGGTGACGCCGTTGGCGTAGCACGCGCCCACGTAGCCCCGGGCCCAGGTGGGCACGTCGGTAAAGGGACAGGTGGCCTCATAGTACTGGTAGTCCAGGTTCAGCAGCAGGGCCATGACAACCGCCATCTCAACACGGGTCACATTCCGGTCGGGATCGAAGTTGCCGTTTTCGTCGCCCCGCATGACCTGTACGGCCTGCAGAACCTCAATGGCCTCGACGTTGTCGTTGTCGTCAACGTCGGGGTAGCCCTTGGCGCTGGCCCCGACAACCATCATGCCAAGCAGCATGACAGAAGCCAGGGTCAGGCTGAGAGCCCGCTTCAGGTTTCTCATTCGGATATTCCTCCTTTAAAATTTTTCGGCCTGAGAGGGGCCGTTTTTGGCTGAAACCTGAACTCCGCTTCGATTTGGTAGGCCTTTGAGATTTAACTTTTTCGAAACAGTTTTCTCCGTTTTAGCCAAATTTTTCGAGGTTTTTCAACTTTTTCGACCTGCCACGCCCGTGTCACGCCCCTTGCGGGGGGTGAAAAAGTCGCGGAAAGTCGGCGAAAGCCCTCCAAACAGGGTCTTTTGGCGTAAAAAAGTAAACCTGGTAGACATCCGGTAGACACCCTAAAAAATGGAAATCCCCCAACCTCTCGCGGCGCAAGGGGTTGGGGGATTTTTTGGTAGACATTTGGTAGACGGGGAGCGGACGCTCTTTTTGTTGAAAGCCACCCCACCTTATGATAAAATAAGGGGAAACCATTACGGAGAGGAAGTCCTGCCATGCGAACTATTGCCGCCGCTGAGATTACCACAGCTGTAGCCCGGCTGTGCGTCCGGGCCAACACCGTCCTGCCCGAGGACGTGGACCGCGCGCTGGAGTGGGCTTATTTTACTGAGCCCTGGCCTCTGGCCCAGGAGACCCTGGACCTGCTCCGGCAGAACCAGTTCCAGGCCTGGAATCAAAAGCTGCCCATCTGTCAGGACACGGGGATGGCCTGCGTCTTTGTGGAGCTGGGCCAGGAGGTCCACATCGAGGGGAATTTTGAGGAGGCGATCCACGAAGGGGTCCGACAGGGCTACGGCGAGGGCTTTTTACGCAAGTCCATCGTGGCCGACCCCCTGCGCCGGATCAACACAGAGGACAACACCCCGGCCTCTATTACGGTTCGTATTGTTCCCGGAGACCGGTGTGCCCTCACGGTGGCCCCCAAGGGCTTCGGGTCGGAGAATATGAGCCGGCTGGCCATGCTCAAGCCCGCCGATGGAGTAGAGGGCGTGAAAAATTTTGTGGTGGAAACAGTCCGGCTGGCCGGACCCAACCCCTGCCCGCCGGTGGTGCTGGGCGTCGGCATCGGCGGCTCCTTTGACAAGGTAGCCGCCCTGGCCAAGCACGCCCTGCTCCGCCCCCTGGATGAGCCCAACCCAGACCCCTTCTATGAGTCCTTGGAGGACGAGCTGCTGGAGGAGATCAACGCCCTGGGCATCGGCCCCCAGGGCTTCGGCGGGAAAACCACCTGTCTGGGGCTGGCTATCGAGACCGCTCCCACCCATGTGGCCGGCCTGCCGGTGGCGGTGAACGTGAGCTGTCATGTCACCCGGAGAGCAACGGAGGTGCTGTGAGATGGCCGGATATATGGTCTGCTGGCCCCAGGACCGGTGGAAGGAGATCAAAAAGGCGGGGGATACCGGACCCATCAAGGTGGTCTATGGGAGCATCCACAGCCGGATGCCCACCATCGCCTCCATCCAGGTGGGGGACGTGGTCTTTCCGGTCACCTACGCGCGAAAGCACCTGTACGTACTGGCCCGCCTGCCTGTGACCCACCGGGAACCCGCCTTTGACTACACCATGCGGGAACTGGGGACCCGGCACAGCGCGCTGATCCCGGACGGAATTGTTGAGGAAACCCTGGACCACCGCGGATACCCTTATTATTGGAGTTGGGATTGTAAGCACTACAACTCTTTGAATGATGTGCCAGAGGGCGCGCGCGTCATTCCCCTGTCCCAGCAGGTGGAGAAACCCCACCTGGAGCACCAGAATCCCTTTAACTGCTGTTCCAAGTGGGCGGTGTGGGGGGAGGAGGGCTCCTCCATTGAGCCCCGCCAGCTTCCCGACGAGGTGCTGCCCGAGCTGCGCTTCGGCTACCCGAAAAGCAAGGAAAAACCGCTGAAATTCACCGCCAATGGTAGCGTGCTGTCCAGCAGCCTCACCGCTACCCGGCGGATGAGCGAGGAGACGTTCGCAGTTTTTGAACAGCTATTCCAATAATGGAGGCGTTTTTATGCAATACAAACTGACCACTCCTGTCACCCGGGAGGATCTGGCCCCGCTGAAAACGGGGGACACGGTGCTGCTGTCCGGGGTGGTGTACACCGCCCGGGACGCGGCCCACAAGCGGATGATGGAGCTGCTGGACGCCGGGAAGGATCTGCCCTTTCCGGTGGAGGGCTCGGCGCTGTACTATGTGGGCCCCACCCCGGAGCGGCCTGGGGAGGTAATCGGCTCCGCCGGGCCCACCACCAGCGGGCGGATGGACGCCTACTCCCCCCGGCTGCTGGACCTGGGGCAGGCGGTCATGATCGGCAAGGGCGCCCGGAACGCCGCTGTCAAGGAGGCGGTGGCGCGAAACGGCGCGGTCTACTTAGCCGCCCTGGGGGGCGCGGGGGCGCTGATGGCCTCCAGCGTCCGGAAGCTGGAGATCATCTGCTGGGAGGACCTGGGCTGTGAGGCGGTGCGCCGCCTGGAGGTGGCCGATATGCCCCTCACCGTCATTCTGGACCCCCACGGCGGCGACCTCTATGAGAGCGGCCCGGCCACGTATCTGGAAAGGGGAGCAACATGAGCATCCGCTTGCGGTTTACCGGCGAAACGGACCGGCCGGAGGTGCTGCTGGAGGCGGCGAAAATTCTGGCGGAGGAGCGAAACTACCGCCTGGGCGCCGGGGAAAGAGGGCTTAAGGTGGTGATGTGCCCCCTGGGGGGTGAGCTGACCATCCTGTGGCGGCCCGGGGAGGACCCCGCTGGGCCCTGGACGGTGCGTGGGGAGTGCGTATCCACACCCGCGGGAGCGGGACTGCACCGGGCGGCGGTGGAGCTGCTGGACAATCTGCCCATTCACAGCCTGAACGCACAGGACGAGACCGGCTTTTTCCGCCACCGGGATTTCCAGCGCATGAAGGAAGAGCACTTTTACCCCTGGCTGAATACTCTGGTGGACGTGTGCCGTCAGGAGAGCGGCAAGGGGGTATCCGGTATACAGCTGTGCTGGGATCTGGAGCAGTACGCCCCGGAGGACATCCCGGACACGGTGATCACCCCCATGGGCCGCTTCCGTCTGTCGGAGCTGGCGGAGATGGCGGAGCGGGGAGGCATTGAGGCCCTGGCGGAGCGGTTTTTCCTCTGGAACGGCCGGACCCAGGACGCCCGCTTTTTCCGCAACCGCGCCATCAATACCCTGTGGGAAGCCTGCCGCTTTGCCCCCTCCACCCGCGGTCTGGAGGATACCGCCGTCAACAACTCGATTTTGGACGACCTGGAGCGGGCGGCCCGGCTGGACCCCGGTCTGCCTCTGCCCCGGAGCGCTTATCTGGAGGTCTGCGCCCTCGCGGACCGGGCCCCCAGCCTGCCCGAGGGGCCGGAGCTGAAGGAGGAGTTCTCCCCCGGCTACCGCAAGGGCCTTGTCACCCACGCCCTGGGCACGCTGCGCGTCACCCTCCCCGGCGCTTACCTCTACCGCTGGGAGCCCTGGGACAACGGAGGCGGCGCCCATCTCTGGAGCGATGACACCAGCGACGGTCCGGTCTGGCGGGTGAACGCCTACCGTATACGGGAGGGGGACGCCCGGTTTACCGACAATTTGAATACCCTCCACGGCGTGGAGGGCCGAACGCTGAAGGGCGGCGCCCTGCGCTGGGGCTGGCGGGAGATCCGGGAGGAGGGAGAGCGGCTCTATCAGGCGGAGTGTGAGGTAATCGCCGGACCGTCGCTGTTTTTCCTCACCGCGACCTGCTCCGATCCCGGCGACCTGGGCCAAGTGGCCGAGCTGATCGGCCGCGTCTCAGTGGTCAGCGGCGCCGTGCGCGCGGAAACCGTCCAGGCGTGGAAATAACGGTAAGGAGCGGCACTACGGCCTGAGCGGCTGGGACAAGTGGTGGGACGAGACCAGTCTCAGCCCCATCTGGCGGGTCAACGGCTACCGGACGCGGGAGGGGAACGGCCAGGCCAATCAGTAAGGAGGAATCATCATGGAGGAAAATTTATCTCTGCCCATTGGCGTAAAGCCCTTTCGGGTCCGGACCAGAGAGGCCTGGGACGCCTTCCTGGCTGGGGAGCGTGAGCTGCGCGCCCTGATGGACCAGAAAGACCGGGAGGCGGTGAGCGAGCCGCTGGTGTCCCGGTGCGCTGAGCTGCTTTCTCCCGCTTTTTCCAACCCAGCCTTTGAATTGGGCCGCGGCGGGGAGAAGTATGAGCTGATCCTGTCTCCCGAGGGGGACAGGACCCGGCTGTTCCAGCTGGCCGGCTTTGTCGCGGCTCTGGACCTGGAGGGCTGGGCACGTTCCGGCGATCCGGAAAACGCCTGTGAGCGCTGGTCCGCCTATCAAGGGGAACCCTCTCAGGCGGAGGACTGGGCTCCGCGCCAGGACGTCTATGCCGGGGTGACCTGCTGCGTCCCTCTGATCAACGCCTATTTCCAGGGGGACAACTACTATATGGACCGCCTCCACCAGGACGGCGTGATCCCTGGCTTCTTCTACTACCCCCTGGACGGGGTGGACCGGAAGGACATTCTGGACCTGCGGGACCAGCTGGAGCAGGCCATCACTGCCCGGTGCGGCGAGGGCATCGTTACCTTCACCGGCGGGTCTACCGGCACCAGCCTGGGCTATCTGGACTTTATCGCCTGGGATCTGAAAACCCTGCTGGACGCCGCCGCGGAGGTCTTCGGGGGCGCCCCGGTGGACTGGGCCGCCTTCCACACCTTCCGGGGGGACTCGGACGGTATCGGCCTGAAACAGAGAAAGGAGGCGTGATCTATGGACGACTTTTTAGCTCTCCTGGATCAATGGAACCAGGAGGACGAGTACCAGAAGATTATTGACTGTCTGGAAACGCTGTCCAACACCCAAACGCTGGACTATACCCTCACCTGTCAGCTGGCCCGGGCCTACAACAACATCGCCGACCTGGACAAGCCGGAGGCCGAAGCCCAGCTGGAGCGGGCGGAGGAGCTGCTGCGCTCCGTGGCGGACGAGGGCCGGAACGACCCCCTGTGGCACTACCGCCTGGGCTACTCCCTGTTCTGCCAGGACCGGGAGGAGGAGGCCCTGTCCTGCTTCCAGCGGACCCTGGAGCTGGACCCGGAGGATGAGGATGCCAAGTACTTCATTAAGGAGTGCGAAAAGTATATCGCCGCCAAGCAGTGTCATCCGGAGATGTACGAACAGGGGGACTGGGACGCGGTGGAGGCCCATCTGGAGCGGTACTTCGGTCCCTGCGACAACGTGTTCCACGAGATCATGTCCCCTGATATCCACGTGGATATCTACATCATGAAGCCCACCCCGGAGCGGAATTACTACGTCCTGTCCACCTTTGGCATGGGAGCCCACCGGATGAATGTGCCGGAGGAGCTGGCGGACAGGAAGCTGGAGCGGGCGGAGATCATTGTCACCCTGCCTCCGGACTGGAAAATCAGCCAGGAGGGGGAGGAGTGGTACTGGCCCATCCGCTGGCTGAAAATCCTGGCCCGCCTGCCCATCAATGAGGACAGCTGGCTGGGCTGGGGCCACACCATCTCCAATCCCGACGACGCACCCTTTGCTCCCAACACCAAGCTGTGCTCCGTGATTCTGACAGAGCCCAAAGCTTTCGACCCGGAGGCCGTCTGCTGTCCCCTCCCCGGCGGAGACGAGGTCAATTTTTATCAGATGATCCCCCTCTACTTTGAGGAGGCCCAGTTTAAGCTGTCCCACGACGCAGAAACGCTGCTGTCCCGCTTCCCCAGGGAGCTGCTGGAGGTGGTGGACCCGGAGCGGCCCAACGTCTGCTCCGACCGCCCCCCCAAATCCTACGCAGTCCCTATGGAGGAGATCAAGCACCTCTATGACGGCGAAG
The DNA here is from genome assembly GCA_910575265.1 of Oscillospiraceae bacterium. Lineage (GTDB taxonomy): Bacteria > Bacillota > Clostridia > Oscillospirales > Oscillospiraceae > Lawsonibacter. Next base: position 338,479 of record CAJTEA010000001.1, on the reverse strand, counting down.
GCCCCCAGGGTTGCATCGCCACCGACCGCATTGCGGTGGATGGGGCCCTAGTGGGCTACTGCTACCGGGAAACGCCGGAGGCCGGCGACAAAGATTGGGACAGCGGCTGGCGGTTTTTTGCCGGGGACGAGGATGGTGCCTACATGAGCGACCCGGACCGAAGCGCGGTGTACGCCCTGAACACCGTCTGCAACTACGACCCGGACATTATCCCTCTGCTGGACTCCGAGCCAGGCACCGCCTGGAGCCGGGGCGAGGATGGGGTATTCCGGCCGGAGCTGTACGGCGGAAGCGATTCGTAAATTCAATTTATGTTTAAGGAGGACCTGAAGATGGACATCAAGGATACCAAAACCGCGGAAAATCTCCGCAAAGCCCTGGCCGGGGAATCCATTGCCCGGAACAAGTACACCTACTTCGCCATGGCCGCCCGGGCCAGCGGGGACGAGGAGATCGCCGCCGCCTTTGAGCAGATGGCAAACAACGAGATGACGCACGCCAAATTCTGGTTCGAGCTGCTCAACGGCAAGCCCACCGACACCAGGGAGTGCCTGACCCAGGCCGCTATGGGGGAGTACAGCGAGTGGCACGATATGTACCCCGGCTTCGCCGCCCAGGCCCGGGCCGAGGGACTGGAGGACATCGCTGTCATGTTTGAGAAGGTGGCGGCCATTGAGCGCGGCCACGAAAGCCGCTTCATGACCCTGCTGGCCAAGCTGAGCCAGACCGCCCCGGAACAGGCTCCCGCCCACGTTCAGGACGAGCCGGTCCCCCGGGAGAAAAAAACCGGTTACCGCTGCCAGTTCTGCGGCGCGGTATTTGAGGAACGCCCCGATGTCTGCGATGTGTGTCAGGCCATCGGCGCCTTTGAGATGGCCGAGTATTACGAATAGGCGCACGGAAAACCCCGGCAGCTTTTTGGGCTGCCGGGGTTGACATTTCCTGACTCCTCCGGTATAATCCAAACTGTCTCAAATAAGACAGTTTGGAGGCGACGGGTTTGCCGCTTACAGAGGAAGAAACCGCTCTGCTGTCCGCCTGCCCCCTGTTCCGGGGAATGGCGCGGGATGTTCCGCGCTGTTTGGCGGAGGAGGCGGAGCGGGCGGAGTTTCAGCCCGGACAGACGGTGTACAGCCCCCGACACTTTCGCCGCAGCCTGGGGGTGGTGCTGTCCGGACAGCTCCAGGTGACCAAGGGAGCTCTGGCCGTCAGCGCACTGGGGCCGGGGGATCTGTTCGGGGCCGCCGCGCTGTACAGCGATGAGGCGGAGTTCGCCTCCACCATCACCGCCAAATGTCCCAGCTCCTGCCTGATGCTGGAGCAGTCCCTGATGGACCGCCTGCTGGCTGAACAGAGTCAAATCCGGGAAAACTATCTCCGTTACCTCACCGGACGGATCCGGTTCCTGTCCGGGCGGCTCCAGACCCTGGCCCAGCCGGGGGTGGAGGGCAAGCTGGCCCGCTACCTGCTGGCGTCTGGCGGCGGAACGGTCACCTGTCCCGCCACCCAGCTGTGCCAGCGGCTGGGGGTGAGCCGGGCCTCCCTCTACCGGGCCTTTTCCGTTCTGGAGAACAGCGGCCTGATTTTCCGCGAAGGCAAGGCCATCACCATCGTGGACCCCGCAGGACTGGAAACGGTCCTGTAAACAAGAAAGGATGATTTACCATGAAACGATCCCTCTCCCTGCTCCTTACCGCCGCTCTGGCCCTGTCTCTGCTGGCGGGCTGCGGGCCCAAGACCGCCGCTGACGGCTCCGGCTCCTCCGCCCCCGGCGCGTCCTCCTCCGATAGCTCCAGCTCCAGCCAGCCGGGGGATACCAGCAAGTCTGACAGTTCCGGGGACATTTCCGGAGATACCAGCGCAGCCAGCGACCGGCTTCCCAACTTCATGGTCCTCTCCGGCCCCACCGGCGTGGGGGCCGCCAAGCTGATGTCGGACCACGACGCCAACGCCCCCGCCAGCCCCATCGCTTCCTATCAGGTGGTCACCGACAACACCCAGGTCCAGGCTGCCCTGGTTAACAAGGACGTGGATATCGCCGCCATCGCCACCAACGCCGCCGCCAACCTCTACGCACAAAGCGACGGGGCTATCCAGGTTCTGGCCGTGAACACCCTGGGGGTGCTCTATATCTTAGAAAAGGGGGACACGGTTCACTCTATGGCTGATCTGTCCGGAAAAACCCTCTACGCCCCCTCCAACACCAAGGGGGCCAACCCGGAGCACATTTTAAACCATCTGCTGAAGGGGAACGGCGTGGACCCCTCCGAGGTCAATATTGAGTGGCTCACCCCCCAGGAAATCACCGTGAAAATGACCTCCGACCACGCGGGCATCTGCATGCTCCCCGTCCCCGCCGCCACTGCCCTGCTGGTGAAGGACAGCGGCGTCCGGGAGGCCGTCTCCCTCTCACAGGCCTGGGAGGAGCTGGAGGACTCCCCCCTGCCTATGGGCTGTGTGGTAGCCCGTACGGAGTATATTGAGGAGAATCCCCAGGGAGTGGAGGGATTCCTGTCCGCATATGAGAAATCCATCGACTATATTAACGGCAACGAGGAGAGCGGCCAGCTCTCCGGGCCCAGTTCTCCCCCGGCAATGGTGGCCCAGTACGAATTTACCCCAAATGCGACGGTGGCTGCCTCGGCTATCCCTCAGTGTTCCCTCACCTTCGTCACCGGCCGGGAGATGAAGGATATGCTGGAGGACTACTACACCATCCTGTTCCAGGTGGAGCCCAAGTCCATCGGCGGCGGCCTGCCCTATGACTCCTTCTACTATGGAGTGGACTAAGCCCCTGAAAAAGGTTTTATACGTCCTTCCGGCCCCCGCCTTCTGGGTGGGGGTCTGGCAGGTCTGCGCCCTTTTGGTGGACCGTCATGTCGATGGCCGTGGCAACGAGCTGCTGCTGCCCTACCCCATTTCCGTTTGGAACGCCCTTGTATCCATGCTTGGAACCGGGGACTTCTGGGCTGTTGTTCTGGCCTCTCTGGGCCGGATTGCCGTCGGCCTGATGTGCGGCGTCCTGCTGGGCGCCGCTCTGGCCGTGGTGACCCACGGGTCCCGCTGGTGCGACCGGCTGCTTTCCCCCGCTATTCGGGTGGCGCGGGCCGCGCCGGTGGCTTCCTTCATTCTGCTGGTTCTGCTGTGGACGGGGCGAAACCGGGTTCCGGCGGTCATCTCTGCCCTGATGGTCCTGCCGGTTGTGTGGGACAGTCTGTCCCAGGGCATCCGAGCCGTGGACCGGAAGCTGCTGGAGCTGGCAAAGGCATACCGGTTTTCCCGTTTTAAAACGGGAAAGCTGGTTTATCTGCCCTCTCTGCGGCCCTACATTCTCACCGCCCTGACCAACGCCGCCGGGCTGGCCTGGAAGTCCGGGGTGGCCGCCGAGGTGCTGTGCCTCCCGGACCCCTCCCTGGGTCAGCGCATCTACTATACAAAATACTATCTGGACATCCCGGAACTGTTCGCCTGGACGGCGGTAACGGTGGCCCTGAGCATGGCGCTGGAGCGCCTCCTCCGGGCCTGTCTGGCCAAATGGGGAAAGGGGTGGGCGGCGTGATTGTCTGTAAAGAGCTCACCGTATTCTTCGGGGACAGGACTGTTCTGGACCACTTCTCGCTCCGGATACCGGACAGCGGCGTGACCGTCCTCAGCGGCCCCTCCGGGTGCGGCAAGACCACCCTGCTCCGGGTGCTGGCCGGTTTGGAAAAAAACCAGGGCGGCACGGTGGAGGGCATTTCCCCCCAGCAGACCGCCCTGCTGTTCCAGGACGACCGCCTGCTCCCCTGGCGGACGGTGGAACAGCATCTGACCGATGTCCTCCCCAAATCCCGCTGGGGGGAGGTCCCCGCCCTCCTGGCTCTGACCGAACTGGAGGGGGAGGAAAAGGCCCTGCCCTCCACCCTGTCCGGCGGCATGGGGCGGAGGCTGGCCCTGGCCCGCTGTCTGGCTCTGGACGCCAAACTTTACCTTCTGGATGAGCCCTTTGCCGGCATCGACCTCCCCCGGGCTCTGCGAATTTTGGAGCGGTTAAAAAAACTTCCCGCCCCTGTTCTGCTGGTCAGCCACGAGGAGAGCGTCCTTGCCCAGGCAGACCAGCTTATCCGGCTGGACGGTCCGCCGCCGCACAGAATGTAAACGGACACAGCTTCCGATCGCACACCGGAAGCTGTGTCCGTTTTATATTTATCCGCAGGGGCGGCCTGTGGCCGCCCGCCTGTAAGCAGCAATTGTGTTCCGCGGCAAATAAAGCGCGGTCGCGCTGACAGTGGCATCGTATTCAAGCCGCTCCGTTCCAATGGTAACGACAGCGTGACCATGCAGGCACAAATCATCGGCGTTGTCCGCGCTTCCGTCAATCCAACACAGCTCCGTTGCATCAATCTGAAATTTTCCCACTTGTTTTTGCCTCGCAAGCTTGGATTCGTACACACATTTTGGGACTTATTCGCTATACTCCTCCGCCAGCCGGACTTCCCCTGTTTGGAGGGAGGCGGGCACATCAATGATCCGCTGGTTGGAGGAGCCCCGGAAGCGCAGGCCCAGGTCCTTCTTTTCCAGGACGAAGGGGCCGTCCACCAGCACGTCCAGCTCCTCCAGAAGGGAGCGGCTGTGGGTGCCCACCCGGTTTTCGGCCAGCTCCTCAAAGAGGTAGCCGGAGTAGCACCAGATGGTCTTTTCCGGCCGCTCCCTCCGCGCCCGGCGGACCAGCTCCAGAACCGCCCGCTGGTTCTCCGGCGCAAAGGGCTCGCCCCCCAGCAGGGACAGCCCCCGGATGTGGTCCGGGGCCAGGAAGGTGAGGATTTTTTCCACCTCCGCCTCCCCAAAGGGGGCGCCGAAGCCAAAATCCCAGGTCTCCGGGTTGAAGCATCCCTCGCAGCGGTGTCCGCACCCGGACACAAACAGCGACACCCGCACCCCGGGACCGTTGGCAACATCTACTTTTTTGATATCGGCGTAGTTCATTGGCTTATCTCCTGATTTTTAGTTTGGGGCACCGCTCCTTCAAAAAGGGCAGAAAGCTCTCCCGCTGCTCCGGAGTCAGGCAGTCTTTGAATACCAGGAAAAACTGCCGCATTCTGCTGATAATGAAATAAACATGCTCCGTCTCCGCCGCCTGGGCGAAGCTCTCATAGCGCAGGAGCGTCTCTCCGCCATTGGACAGGTTGTGGAGCTGGATGCCGTCTATGGTGAAAAAGCTCTCATACCGGCAGGAACCGTCGGGGTAGTTCTCCCGAAGGCGGGCGATGTTATTCCGGAGAAACCGCCGTTTCAGCAGCGGAATCTCCACCAGAAATACTACCACGCCAAGCGTACAGATAACCGTCATCACAATGTTTCCGCCCGCGAAATTCAAGGCCGCCGCTCCTCCAAAGCAAAGAACAAACAGCAGCGCCAGCCACTTGGAACGGGACGGTATCATGTACTTGCTAAACTCCCGCAGAGTGTCCTCGTTCATGGTTCCCGAGGTTCTGTACTGGTCCATAAAAGCCCTCCTAAAGCCAGAGGCCTCCGTTTGGAGGCCCCTGAACAATTTTTATAGATGAAGCACGCGGGACTTGATCTCCTTGGTCTTGCCCACGTTCCAGAAGTTCTCCCCCAGGTATCCGCAGGTGCGCCGGGTAACGTTCATCTTGGACTGATCCTTGTTGTGGCAGGCGGGGCACTCCCACTGGAAGTCCTCGTTGATTTCAATTTCCCCATCGTAGCCGCAGCACTGGCAGTAGTCGCTCTTGGTGTTGAACTCGGCGTACTGGATGTTGTCGTAGATGAACCGGACCACATCCTTCAAGGCCTCCAGGTTGTGGCGCAGGTTGGGGATCTCCACATAGGAGATGCAGCCGCCGGTGGAGATGCGCTGGAACTGGCTCTCAAAGGTGAACTTGTCGAAGGCGTCGATCTTCTCCCGCACATCCACATGATAGCTGTTTGTATAATAGCCCTTGTCCGTTACGTCCGGTATCGTTCCAAACCGCTCCTTGTCGATGCGGGCGAAGCGGTAGCACAGGCTCTCGGCTGGGGTGCCGTAGAGGGCGAAGCCGATATTTGTTGATGCCTTCCAGTCGTCGCAGGCCTTGCGCAGGCGGTTCATCACCTTTAAAGCGAACTCGGTGCCGTCGGGCTGGGTGTGGCTGACTCCCCTGACCAGCTTGGTCACCTCGTACAGGCCGATGTAGCCCAGGGAGATGGAGGAGTAGCCGCCGTAGAGCAGGGGCTCAATGGAGGCCCCCTTGGGCAGGCGGGCGATGGCGCCGTACTGCCAGTGGATGGGGGAGGAGTCAGAGCGCACCTTCTTCAGGGCGTTGTGCCGGCACATGATGGCCTCGAAGCACAGATCCAGCCGGTCCTCCAGCAGTTCCCAGAACTTCTCCTCGTCGCCCCGGGCCAGAATACCGATCTGGGGCAGATTGAGGGAGACCACGCCCTGGTTGAACCGGCCCTCAAACTTATAGTTCCCGTTCTCGTCCTTCCAGGGGGCCAGGAAGGAGCGGCAGCCCATGGGTGAGAACACGTTGCCCTGGTAATTTTCCCGCATCTTCTTGGCGGAGATGTAGTCGGGGTACATCCGCTTGGCGGAACACTTGACAGCCAGCTCGGTGAGGCAGTCATACTCCCCGCCCTTGAGGCAGTTGTGCTCGTCCAGCACATAGACCAGCTTGGGGAATGCGGGGGTGATGAACACACCGCTCTCATTCTTGATCCCCTCCAGCCGCTGGCGGAGCACCTCCTCGATGATCATGGCGTTCTCCTGGATGTAGGGGTCCCCCTCCTGGAGGTTGAGGAACAGCGTCACAAAGGGGGACTGGCCGTTGGTGGTCATCAGGGTGTTGATCTGATACTGGAGGGTCTGGACCCCGTTTTTCAGCTCGCTGCGCACCTGGTCGTCCACCAGACGCTCCATGGTGGCCTCGTCCACCTTGCCGGCGCACTCATAGGCCACATGGGCCTTGAATTTCTCCCGGCTTTTGCGCAGATACTTGCCCAGGTGGCGCAAATCAACCGACTGCCCGCCGTACTGGTTGGAGGCCACGCAGGCGATAATCTGTGTGACCACGGTGCAGGCCACCTGGAAGCTCTTGGGGCTTTCGATGAGCTTGCCGTTCATCACGGCGCCGTTTTCCAGCATGTCGCCGATGTTAATCAGACAGCAGTTAAAGATGGGCTGGACAAAGTAGTCCGCGTCGTGGAAGTGGATGGCCCCCTCGTCGTGGGCCTTGGAGATATGTTCGGGCAAAAGAATCCGCCGGGTCAGGTCCCGGCTCACCTCACCGGCGATGTAGTCCCGCTGGGTGGCGGCGATCATGGTGTTTTTATTGGAGTTCTCCTCGGCCAGCTCCTTGTTCTCGTTGCGAAGAAGAGCCAGAATGGACTCGTCGGTGGTGTTGGCCTTCCGGACCAGCGCCCGGTTGTAGCGATAAATAATATAGGTCTTGGCCAGGTGGAACTTGTTGCGCTCCACCAGCCCCTGCTCCACAAGGTCCTGGATGTCCTCCACCAGCACGCGGGGGCGCTTGAGCGCCTCAATACCCTCGATGATGCTGTCAATATCTTCACGGCTCAGCCGGTCAGCCTCAGCGACCTCAGCGTTGGCTTTCTCGATGGCGATGACGATCTTTCCGCGGTCATAATCCACACTGGTACCGTCCCGTTTGATGACTTTCATTCTTGCTCTCCTTCCTTTGTAAAGCGCCGGGGCCGGATGCCCCGCCAGAGAACCCCGGCCGAGGGCGCAGGATGGATTATAGCATACCCGACCCTCCTTTGTCTACTACATCTTGTGTTGGTTTTTTTCTGTTTCGGGAAATGTACACAAGATGTATTTCCCTGATTTTCCTGTGTCCGGCCCGGTCTTTTCAAGGGTTTGAAGTTGCCAGCCGGGGTAAAATGTGGTATACTGAGGTCAAATTTTCGGCGAAATGCCCATAAGGATGGATGAAGCCTGTGGAGGTCGCTATGGATCAAAAGACTGCCGTCGCCATGAGCGGCGGTGTGGACAGCTCCGCCGCCGCGCTGCTGCTCCGGCGGGAGGGGCGGGAGCTGGCGGGGGTCACCCTGCGGCTGGCGGACAACGCCCTGGCCGGGCTGAACGGGGAGAGCGCCTGCTGCTCCCTGGACGACGTGGAGGACGCCCGGGCGGCAGCCCGTCGGCTGGGCTTTCCCCACTATGTATTCAACTTCACCGCCTGCTTTTGCCGGGAGGTGGTGGACCCCTTTGTCCGGGCCTACGAGGCGGGGGAGACCCCCAACCCCTGCGCGCTGTGCAACCGGCGGGTCAAGTTCGGCGCCCTGCACCAGCGGGCCCGGGAGCTGGGGTGGGACAAGGTGGCTACCGGACACTACGTCCGGCTGGACTTCGACCGGGGCTCCGGCCGCTGGCTGCTGAAAAAAGCGGCCCATACGGAGAAGGACCAGAGCTATGTGCTGGCCCAGCTCTCCCAGGAGCAGCTCTCCCGCTCCCTGTTTCCCCTGGGGGCGCTGTCCAAGGAGGAGGTGCGTACCATCGCCCAGGAGGCCGGCCTGCTCAACGCCCACAAAAGGGACAGCCAGGACATCTGTTTCGTACCCGACGGGAACTACGGCGCCTTCATCCGCCGGTATACCGGGAAGGACTACCCCTCCGGTCCCTATTTGGACGAGGCGGGAGCGGTGCTGGGACGGCACACCGGGATCATTGACTACACGGTGGGCAAGCGCCGGGGGCTGGGGGTGTCCTCCAGCCGGGGGCGTCTGTATGTCAAGGAGATCCGTCCGGCGGACAACGCGGTGGTCCTCTCCGGCAGCGACAGCCTGTTTGCCCGCGCCCTGGAGGCCCGTGAGCTGAACCTCATCGCCTGCGGCCGGCTGGACGCCCCTGTCCGCCTCCGGGCCAAAATCCGCTACCGCATGGCGGAGCAGCCCTGCACCGTGGAGCAGACCGGAGAGGACGCGATCCGTCTCACCTTTGACCAGCCACAGCGGGCCATCACCCCCGGCCAGACCGTGGTCCTCTACGATGGAGACACCGTGGTGGGGGGAGCGGTCATCGCGAGAAGCGGTTCCAAAGGACTGTAAAGGAGGAAGCATGGCAAACAATAAAAAGCGGCGGCACAGCCGCGCCGTAGATCTAAAACGTCAGATGGACCAGGAGAAGCTGGCCGATGAGAAGGACCGGGCCAAAAAACGGATGAATCCCGCCGCCCGGGCGCTGCTGTACGGCGACCTGGTGTTTCTGGCCGCCGCCTCCATTCTGGACGCCAACCACCTGATTTCCGAATTTGTCAGCGGAACGCTGACTCTCATCGGGCTCATTCTTCTGATCGTCGCCCTTTGGCTCCAGTTTGGCCGGAAAAAGGACGGGCTGAGAAAGGGCCCCCGGCTGTAAAAAGGATTGATTTTCCCGGCGATGTGGTATATGATAGCATGTATTATAGAGAACAAGAGGACTTGACACGATGAGAAAAGACATCATTTTGCCCGCCCTGGCCCTGACCGGAGGCCTGGCCGGATTTCTTCTGCGGCGGTGGCAGCTGGCCTCCGCCTACCTGCCGGAGGCGGGACTGTTTGTCCGCGGCGCCCCCGCCACCTTTGTTCTGCTGGGGCTGATCGCCCTGCTGGCCCTGGTCTTCCTGGCCCTGCTGTGGCACCACCCGGAGGGTGTGGACGACTTTCTGCCCGCCTTCGGTTCTCCCGGCGCGGGACAGATGACTGTCTTTGCCGCCGTCTGGCTTCTGATGAGCTTTGCTGGATCCATGGGGATGCAGGAGGGCTTTCGGGCTCTTCGGCTGTGGCAGACCGCTCCGGAGATGTACCAGCTGTCTGTCGCCGGTTCTCAGCTGCTCACCGGGGCGATATGCGTTCTGGGTGGATTTGGCGTACTGTTTATGGGCCGCATGGCCTACCGGGGAGAGTTGGACAACGCCTCCTGCTTTTTGGCTCCCTTCCCCGCTCTGGCGGCACTGATGTGGATGTTCTCCACCCACCTGAAGCACGGCAGTGAGCCGGTGCTGATGAAATACGGCTTCACCCTCTTCGCCGCCCTGCTGCTGACCCTGGCCCACTATGAGATCGCCGGCTTCCTCTTTGGCCGGCCCCATGCCCGGCGGACCGCGTTTCTGGCCCTGCTGGGGGTGGTGCTGGGGGTGACCTCCCTGGCGGACGGCCCGGATCTGTTTACCGCCGCCGCCACAGCGGCCTTCTCCCTGTCCGCGCTGGCCTTCACCCGGGCGCTGCTGGCCGCTCCCTGGCCCGAGCGAATGCCGCCCCTGGAGGAGGATGGGGATGACGAGGCCCCGAAAAACGATGATTAACGGAAGGATGACAATAAATGGAAGCTAAAAAACGGTTTTATATCACCACCCCGATCTACTACCCCAGCGACAAGCTGCACATCGGACACACCTACTGCACCGTGGCCACCGACGCCATGGCCCGGTACAAGCGCCTGACCGGCTGTGAGGTGATGTTCCTCACCGGAACTGACGAGCACGGCCAGAAGATTGAGGACAAGGCCCGGGAGGCGGGGGTTACGCCCCATCAGTATGTGGACAACATTGTCACCGGTCCCCGGGGCGTGCTGGATCTGTGGAAGCTGATGAATATCAGCAACGATCGGTTCATCCGCACCACCGACGGCTACCATGTCTCCGCCATCCAGAAGATTTTCAAAAAGATGTACGACAACGGGGATATTTACAAGGGCACCTACAAGGGCAAGTACTGCAAGCCCTGCGAGTCCTTCTGGACCGAGTCTCAGCTGGCGGACGGCAAGTGCCCCGACTGCGGCCGGGAGGTGACCGACGCCGAGGAGGAGGCCTACTTCTTCAAGCTGTCCAAGTACGCGGACAAGGTCCAGCGCCTGCTGGAGGACACCGACTTCCTGGAGCCCCGCTCCCGGGTGAACGAGATGGTGAACAACTTCATCAAGCCCGGCCTGGAGGACCTGTGCGTTTCCCGCACCTCCTTCACCTGGGGCATCCCGGTGGACTTCGACCCGGGACACGTAGTCTATGTGTGGGTGGACGCCCTGTCCAACTATATTACCGCCCTGGGCTATGACAACGACCAGTATAACGACTACGAGAAGTTCTGGCCTGCCGACGTCCACTTTGTGGGCAAAGAGATTGTCCGCTTCCACTCCATCATCTGGCCCGCCATGCTCATGAGTTTGGGCGAGCCCCTGCCCAAGAAGGTGTTCGGTCACGGCTGGCTGCTGCTGGACGGGGGAAAGATGTCCAAGTCCAAGGGCAATGTGGTGGATCCCTATATTCTGGCCGAGATGTTCGGGGTGGATGCCCTGCGCTTCTTCCTGCTGCGCACCTTTCCCTTCGGTTCTGACGGCAACTTCTCCAACGAGGCCCTGATTCAGACGATTAACGTGGACCTGGCCAACGACCTGGGCAACCTGCTCAGCCGCACTGTCTCTATGGTGGGCAAATACTTTGGCGGACAGCTGCCCGACGGCTGCGGCCCGTCCGAGGAGGAGCTTCGACTTGCGGAGTGTTGTGCCCAGTCCAACTGCTTCGGTGTGGCGGTTAAACCGGGGGATACCGCCTGCGACGCCGAGCTCATCGGTCTGGCCGCCGGTCTGCGCAGCCGCTATGAGGACGCTATGGAGCAATTTGCCTTCCAGAACGGCCTGTCCGAAATTTTCAAGGTCATTGACCGGGCCAATAAGTATATCGACGAAAACGCCCCCTGGGTGCTGGCCAAGGACATGGAGGCCAACGGCCCCCGGCTGGCCCATGTGATGTACAATCTGCTGGAAACCCTGCGGATCTGCGCCATCCTGCTGACCCCCTTCATCCCCACCTCCGCCGCCGAGGTGCTCCGTCAGATCGGAGCCTGTGAGCAGTGCTCCACCTGGGACAGCGCCGCCGCCTGGGGTTCCCTGTCCGGGACCGTCACCGTCCAGCGGGGGGACAACCTCTTCCCCCGCGTTGACGCCGACAAGGCCCTCAAGGAGCTGGAAGCCGCCGCCGGGGCCGCGAAAAAAGCCGCCCTCCCCGATCTGGAGATCGAGCCCCAGCTGGAGGAGAAGGTGGACTTCGACACCTTCTGCAAGTCCGACTTCCGGGCCGTGAAGGTGAAGGACTGCCAGCCGGTGAAAAAGAGCGAAAAGCTTCTCCGCTTCACTCTGGACGACGGCACCGGCACCGACCGGCAGATTCTCTCCGGCATCGCCAAGTGGTACAAGCCCGAGGACCTGATCGGCAAGACCCTGATGGCAATCGTCAACCTGCCCCCACGGAAAATGATGGGTCAGGAGTCCTGCGGAATGCTCATCTCCGCCGTCCACACTGAGAAGGGAGAAGAATGCCTCAACCTGCTGATCCTGGACGGCAAAATCCCGGCCGGGGCCAAAATGTGTTAATAATAACAGAATCCTCCTGATCAGGAGGATTCTGTTATTATTAGGCTTTAATCCAACTGATTGCCGCAGTATGGACAATGTTTCATTCCAAGCATTCCAGTTCCAGGTAAGAGCTTACCACAATGCGGGCATTTCCATAGTACAAGAAGAAGCAGCTGCCCGATGATACACGTAAGAAAGCCTGAAATAGCGCAAACCCCTCTCCACCACTTGTTCGGAATCCATTTTACAGACAAAAGGATAAGAAGACCCAGCACAGTAACAGAGAGAAAAATTACTTTGGCTTGACGTGGCTTCAAAAATTTCACCCCACTAATTGCCATGGATGGGAGGGAACCGGCGGATAAATATAAGAAACAATTTTACTTTCCGGTCCTGTTATTTTAACACGACTGACATAATCACATGCACCAGTATACATATTAACATATGCTTCAACGGCAGTTTTATTATCATCATATTTTTCTGGTATAGATTCAACAGTCTGTTTACCCTGTATAACATTCGGTTCAGCAGATCCTCCAATAAAGTTAAATTCGGGGTATTGATAGCCGACAGAAGTGATTCCTTTTGAGCAGATGAATGCTAAACTCTCCGAGTTAGCAGGGGCATCTGCTGGTCTAACATACTTAAAGCGTACTTCCGCTGTGTGTGAATAAGCATAGGATATTGATGCGGAAGTGATCTTTGTAATCTTGGAAATCCCTGATACAAAAGCTTTTACGGAATCATAAATTGTAATAGAAATTGATGCTCCTGGAATTAATTCACCGACACCACTATACGCAATTACTGACGCTGCATTTACCGATCCTGCTATCCAATCAATAGACGGTTCTTTTTCAATAACATGGTGCCCCGACATCAACAATGACGAGGCATAACCTTTTTTAGGTTGTGCTATCACTGTTTGAACTCTGTATTGAATCCCGTTGTATTTGTATGATTCCCAATATGAATACCAATACATATTATCAGTTACGGGGTGCTCAACATATGGAGATATTTCATTGCAATTAATCCCCATCACCTCATTAAAAGTCAATTTTTTTACTCCAAGGCTTATCAAATCCTGGTCAATTTTATCCAACATACTATAATCTTCCTGACCAATTAAAGCGAGCCGAGTATCTAGTAATTCGTTAACTAAATTGATTTGATTTGCATTCAGTTCGTGATTTGTTTCAAGTGCAAAAGCATTTAAAGGAAAAGACACCTGAAGTAAAAGAATTGCTAAAAACAATGATAATTTCTTTTTCATAATGCGCACTCTTTTTTTGTTCATTTAGTCTAATTTATCTTCTACTTCTTCCTGTTGCTTGTCTAAATTATACCATTTTTTATACTTGTTGTCAACATAAGTTTTTTATTTAAGTAAATTTAATATGTGGTTATCCCTTTAACTCAGCCGTGCAGAAGTGCCGACAGCTAAGGCCAGACGTTCCAGGAGGCGGGGGCCAAAGTCACGGCGGCTGAAACGGAAGCAATATTCGTCCAAGTAGGCTTGGAGGTGCTTCTTGGGCAGGCCATGGTAAGTACCCAGGATGAACGCCTTGGCATTGCTGATTACGATATGCAGCCAGTGGAGCAAACCAGAATTGGGATCGTAGGGTTTGTGCTCATGGGTATAGTCTTTTAAAGCCGGGATATAACTTCTGTAACCATCACTGTGAATCGTACTGCCCTGGGCAAACGCAGCTTGGGCAAATTTTTTGACACAGGCCCGCTTGATCTTCTGTGTGACCCGCATCTTGGCATAGAGAGGATTCCCCCGCTCATCCAGAGACACGGCCACAAAAACTTTCGCCTTTTCTGTACCCCGGCCCCGTTTTTTGCCAACAGTTAGCCCACCAAAGTACGCATCATCAAACTCGATAACCCCGCACAGCTGATGGGTTTCATCCCGCTGGCCCATGGCAATACGGATGCGTCTGAGCATGGACCAGGCGGTTTTGTAGGTTGTTCCAAGCATCGCCGCCAGTTGAACGGCGGAAATGCCCCGCTTATCCTGGCTCACAAAATAGAATGCCAGAAACCACTGCGTCAGTGGCATATGGCTCTTGTGAAGCACTGTTCCCGCTGTCACTGAGGTTTGCCTGCGGCAGTCGGCACATTGATAACGACCATTGGATAGCAGACAAGCGTGGCGGCAGCCGCATTTCGGGCAAACAAATCCGCCTGCCCACCGCAAATTTGCCAATACTCCCGGCATTTTGCCTCGGTGGAAAACTCGTTCATGAATGCCACCAGAGGATACCGCTTGCTCTTTGCCATGACTCTTTCCCTCCACTTTGGGTTCATGGCTTGATTTTACTCTCCGGTATATCCCATAATCAGGACTTTGCTCTGGCTGTTTAAAAGGGATAACCACAATTTAATATAAATAATCAAAGAACAAAACAGTATACTTTTTGACCTGAAATTTATGATTTTTGTGAAAATCACCCCTTTTCAACTTCATTCTTTTCCTGTAACATAGGGGGCGTAAGCATAGAATAAGGATGAGATACCCGAAGGAGGTAACTACATGAGAAGAACAAAAATCATCTGCACCCTGGGCCCCGCGGTGGACAGCGAGGATATGATTCGCACCCTCATCCGCACCGGCATGGACGCGGCCCGGTTCAACTTTTCCCACGGCAGCCACGCCGAGCACCTGGAGCGGCTGAACATGCTGAAAAGCGTCCGGGATTCCATGGGACGTCCGGTGGCTACCATTCTGGACACCAAGGGACCTGAGATCCGCATTAAAAGCTTTGAAACCAAGTCCATCACCCTGGAGGAAGGGGACGTCTTTACCCTCACCACCGAGGATATTGTGGGCAACCAGGGCTGGGTGTCCGTCACCTACCCCCGGCTTCACGAGGAGCTGTCCCCCGGCCAGGAGATTCTGATTGACGACGGCCTGGTGGCCATCCGGGTGGACCGGATTGAGGGCACAAAAATCATCTGCACGGTGGAGAACGGCGGCACTCTGTCCGCCAACAAGTCCATCAACATTCCCGGCGTCCACATCCAGCTGCCCGCCCTCACGGAGAAGGACATCGACGACATCCGTTTCGGCGTGGAGAACGACTTTGACTTTATCGCCGCCTCCTTTGTCCGCCGGGCGGCGGATGTGGAGGCGGTCCGGGCGGTCCTCCATGAGTGCGGCGGAGACGATGTGAAGATCATCGCCAAGATTGAAAACCAGGAGGGCGTGGACAACCTGGACGAGATCATGGACGCCGCTGACGGCATCATGGTGGCCCGGGGCGACCTGGGGGTGGAAATTCCCGCCGCCCGGGTTCCCATCCTGCAAAAGCAGATGATCCGCAAGGGCCTCCAGGCGGGCAAGCCGGTGATTACCGCCACCCAGATGCTGGACTCTATGATCCGTAACCCCCGGCCCACCCGGGCCGAGGTATCCGACGTGGCCAACGCCGTGTATGACGGCACCGGCTGCGTGATGCTCTCCGGCGAGACCGCCGGAGGCAAGTACCCGGTCAACGCCCTGAAGGCCATGGTGGGCATTGTCACCGAGACAGAGGGGGCCATCGACTACTGGAAACAGTTCCAGAAGCAGCGCATTGAGACCTCCTCCGACCTCAACGACGCCATCACCCACACCTGCTGCCTCACCGCCAAGGACCTGGAGGCCAAAGCCATCCTGGCCGCCACCAACTCCGGCCGCAGCGCCCGGATGATCTGCCGCTTCCGCCCCGCCTGCTCCATCGCCGCCCTCACCATGCATGAGAAAGTGCGCCGTCAGCTGAACATCTCCTGGGGTATAACCCCCTACCTCACCGGCGAGGTCACCTCCACCGACCGCATTTTCTCTCTGGCCACCGAGGTAGCGGTGAAGGAAAAGCTGGTCCAGCACGGCGACGTAGTGGTCATCACCGCCGGAATCCCCTTGGGTAAAAGTGGCTGCACCAACCTGATTAAGGCCCAGGTGATTGATGAAGAGGCCATGTGACCACGTACATAAAAAGGACCGCTCCAACGGGAGCGGTCCTTCTGTTTTTTGTGAAATGGAAGGACAAAAATTTCGCGCCCCTATTGACAAATGAAAAAAAGGCGCTATACTGTGTATATAGTATATATACACTAAACCCAAAATGACAGCGGTGAGGACCCTGGCGCGGGACCCGCGCGCAGGCCGGCAGTCAGGACCCCGCCCGCTGTTGAAAGGCAGGCCAAATGGATATCATATTGAGCAACACCAGCGGAAAACCCATCTATGAGCAGATCACCGACCAGGTCAAAGAGCAGATTATGGCCGGAACACTGTCGGCGGGGGACGCCCTGCCCTCTATGCGGCTGCTGGCCAAAGAGCTGCGCATCTCAGTCATCACCACCAAGCGGGCCTATGAGGAGCTGGAGCGGGCCGGCTTTCTGGAGAACGTCCCGGGAAAGGGCTGCTTTGTGGCCCCTCAAAACCGGGAGCTGCTGCGGGAAGCACAGCTGCGGAAAGTGGAAGAAAAGCTGTCCCAGGCGGTGGAGGAGGCCCGGAGGGGCGCCTTTCCTCTGGAGGAACTACACGAAATGCTGGATATTTTGTATAAAGGTGACGAATTATGACAAATTGTATTGAAATCAAGGGGCTTTGCAAGTCCTATGGGGACTTCGCCCTGAACAATATCGATCTGACCCTTCCCGGCGGCTCCATTCTGGGGCTGATTGGGGAGAACGGAGCGGGCAAAACCACCACCATCAAGTGCGTCCTGAACCTGATCCGCCGGGACACGGGGGAGATCACCCTGCTGGGGTACGACAACGTCCGGGAGGAGCGCCTCGCCAAGCAAGACGTGGGCGTGGTGCTGGACGAGTGCTTCTTCCACGACACCCTCCGTCCCCGGGACGTGGGCAGCATCCTGGCCCCCGCCTACCAGAACTGGGACCAGGGCCTGTTCCGGGACTACCTGAGTAAATTCGGCCTGCCGGAGAAGAAATTCATCAAGGAGTTCTCCCGGGGGATGAAGATGAAGCTGTCCCTGTCCGCGGCGCTGGCCCACCGGCCCAAGCTGCTTATCCTGGACGAGGCCACCGCCGGCCTGGACCCAGTGATCCGGGACGAGATTCTGGACGAGTTTTTGGGCTTTATCCAGGACGAGGACCACGCCATCCTCATGTCCAGCCACATCACCTCTGACCTGGAGAAGGTGGCCGACTACATCGCCTACATCCACCAGGGCCAGGTGGTGCTGTCCGACGCCAAAGACAACATCCTGGACAGCTACGGCCGGGTGGGCTGTACCGCCGCCCAGCTGGAATCCATCGACCCCCGGGACATCCTCCGCGCCCGAAAGGGGACCTTCGGCTGTGAGGCCCTGGTAAAGGACCGCTCCGCCTTCGCCCGCAAATACCCCATGCTGCTGGTGGAGCGGACTACGCTGGAAGATATCATGCTCTTTGTGGGGAAAGGAGAAACAAAATGACTGGTTTGATTATGAAAGATTCCCTTGTCATGCGCAAGACCTTGAAGTCTTATCTGCTGATTATGGTACTCTACGCCGTGCTGGCCTGTCTGGATGTTTTAAACTTCGGCTTTATTATCACGTTTATTCAAGTGATGCTCATGGTGCTGCCCATCACCGCTTTCGCCTATGACGAGCAAGCCAAGTGGGACCGGTACGCCATGTCCCTCCCCTTGGGGCGGAGCAGGGTAGTGGGAGCCCGGTATCTTTTTGTGCTGGCGCTGGCCCTGTGTACCTTCTCCTTAGGCCTGTTTGGCACCGCATTCATTCATCTGCTCCAACAAGAGAACCTGATGGAAATGCTGCTCACTCTGATGGTATCCGCCACCATTGGACTGCTAATACCCGCCATCCTCCTCCCCCTATGCTACAAGCTGGGGGCGGAGCGGGCCCGGCCCTACCTGTACGCCATCATTTTCATTCCCACCATCGCCATCGTGCTGCTGGCCAAGGCGGAACTGCTGGACTTCTCCGCCCTGAACCGGTTTGAGACCCTGCCCCCCTCTGTGGTGGTCGGGGGAGCCGCCCTGCTGCCCCTGGCCGGACTGGTGCTGCTGTTCGTCTCCTACCTCATCTCCTGCCGCGTCGTGGCGGGGAAGGAGTACTGAGATGCGGACAGCCGTCATCCTGCTTTGGGCCGGCTGTCTGTGGTCCATCGTCCGGTCGGTCCTCTGGCTGGTCTGGACAACCAACCCCTGGAAACGGCTGCTGGTGCTGGCCCTTTTGTCCCTCGCCCTCTCCAGCTGCCGGAGCCCGAAGCAAAGGAGCGAAAACCAGCCGTAAAGTCCTTGCGTTTTCCCTCGGTGTTGTGGTAAAATAACAACCGTAAAGGAGTGTGAGTGCCATGACCACAAAAGAGGCCATCCGGGAGCTGGAGCACATGAAGCAGTACAGCACAGCCAAAGCCATCCCCGCGCTGGACTGTGCCATCAAGGCGCTGATCGAGAAAGCGGAGCGGGAAAAAGAATAAGCGGAGGACCCCCGGCTTAGCCGGGGGTCCCGCATATCTGTATGAAATTTCGGGTAATCCGCCCGGTAAGTCCCCAGATGGCATGGCCCCGCCAGGGGTAGACGGGGACATTTTCCTGTCCGCGCCGCCACTGGTAGTCCCGGGGGATGCCGATGAGCTCATAAGGAAAGTTGTCCGCCGGAGTGGGGATCAGGTCGTAGGTGTATTCGATGGGCTCCGCCTCCAAAAGATGGGACAGGGGGACGAAAAACACCTCGTCCACCTCGGCGGGGCTTGGAACCATCCGCTCCGGAGCCTTGCTGTCCACCACGCCTAAAACCGGCCACATCAGGAAGTTGGCCCGGTGGGCGATAAAATCCAGCCGGCCCAGCAGGCGTACCGCTCCGGAGGGGATAGCCAGCTCCTCCCAGGTCTCCCGCAGGGCGCACTCCTCCGGGGTCTCACCCGGCTCCATCCGTCCTCCGGGAAAGCAGACCTCCCCCGGCTGGCGGCGCAGGGTTTTGGCCCGGACCTCATAGAGCAGGCACAGCTCCCCCTCCCGCTCCACCAGCGGCACCAGCACCGCATAGGAGCGGCGGGAGTCCATCAGGCCGGGGGCGCGGGTCCTCAGCCGTTTCTCCAGCTTTTTCAGCTCCATCCCGGTCATATCGCCCCCAGATTGGCATACAGCATCATCAGCGTCAGCCCCAGGCTGATGATATAGCCGGTCAGGTAGACCAGCTCCCGGGGCTTTCTCCAGAACAGAATCGCGAACACACCCATCATCCCGCCGTGCATGGCGATCAGCTGCCATTTGGGGTGATAAATGACCTCATCAATGTCCGGATCAATGCTGGCCACGTCCGGCAGCAGCCCCCAGGCCGTTATAAGACACAATCCCCCCAGGAGGACCAGAACATACAGCACCATGTTCCGGTTTTTTTCCAGCGTGTCCTTCCAGCTTTTGAAACGTTCCAGTCTCGCCATAGGGCCTCCTTACATCTTCTCCGGCGCGGTAACGCCCAGCAGGTTCAGGCCGTTGGCCAGGACTGCTCGGGTGGCGTCGGCCAGCTTGAGCCGGGCGGCCTGGAGGCAGGGGTCGTCCACCATGCAGCGGCAGGTGTTGTAGAACCGGTGGAAGTCCCCGGCCAGAGCGGTGAGATAGCGGTTGATCCGGCTGGGGTCATAGTCCCGGGCGGCCATATGGAGCTCCTCCGGATACTGGGCCAGAGACTTGACCAGGGCCAGCTCCTCGGGCTGGCTGAGGACGCTGGCGTCGATCTGCCGCGCGCCGCACACTTCCGCCCCGCTCTCCCTCATACGGGCCAGCAGAGAGCAGATGCGGGCGTGGGCGTACTGGACGTAGTACACCGGGTTCTCGCTGTCCTGGCGGACGGCCAGGTCCAGGTCGAAGTCCAGGGGGCTGGAGGGGGTGCGGTTGTTGAAGTAGTACCGGGCGGCGTCCACCGAAATCTCGTCCAGCAGGTCGTGGAGGGCGATGGCCTTGCCGGTCCGTTTGGACATGCGCACCGGCTGGCCGTCCTGGAGGAGGTTGACCAGCTGCATGAGCACGATGACCAGCCGGTGGGAGCCGTCCAGGCCCAGGCCGTCCAGCGCCGCCTGGAGCCGGGCCACATGGCCGTGGTGGTCGGCCCCCCAGATGTTGATGACCAGGTCAAATTTGCGCTCCTCGAACTTGTTCCGGTGATAGGCGATGTCGGCGGCGAAATAGGTGTAAAAGCCGTTGGCCCGGCGGAGGACGTCGTCCTTCAAATCCAGCTTGTCCACCTGCTCCTGGGTCTTGCCCTCGGCCAGGTACTTTTTCTTCAGCAGCTCGGTGGTGTTCAGCCACAGGGCCCCGTCCTTCTCATAGGTCCAGCCCTTGTCGGTGAGGAGCTGCACGGTCTCAACCACATAGCCGCCGCTGTGGAGGGAGGACTCCAAAAACCATTGGTCGTACTCAATGCCGTATTTGCACAGGTCCTCTCTCATCTTTGGAATGTTGCGCTCCAGGCCAAACTCCGCCATATACTTCAGACAGGCTTCCTCCGGCGTAACGCTGGCCTCCCCCTCCTGATCCAGAAAGGCCTGGGCCAGCTCCCTGATATCCTCCCCGTGGTAGCCATCCTCGGGGAATTCATAGTTCTCCTCTCCCAGCATAAGCTGCATACACCGGGCGAAGATGGACCGGGCAAACTTGTTGATCTGGTTGCCGGCGTCGTTGACGTAGAACTCCTTCCACACGTTCCAGCCGTCCCGGGCCAGCACGTTGGCCAGGGTGTCGCCCAACACGCCGCCCCGGGCGTTGCCCATATGCATGGGTCCGGTGGGGTTGGCGGAGACAAACTCCACCATCACTTTCCGTCCCGCGCCCTCACTGCCGGAGCCATAAGCGGCTCCCTCCCGCTCAACGGCGGACAGCACCTCGCCATACCACCGGGGGCCCAGGGTGAAGTTGAGGAAACCGGGACCGGCGATCTCCGCCTTGCTGAAATAACTGCCCTCCAGCTCCAGATTGTCCACAATGGTCTGGGCGATCTGGCGGGGAGCCATGCGCATCGCCCTGGCTCCGGCCATGGCGACGTTGGAGGCGTAGTCCCCATGGCTGGTATCCTTGGGAATCTCAACGGTGGCGTTCACCTGAACGCCCGCGGGCAGAACACCCGCCGCCGCGGCCTTCTCATAGGCCGCCTGAGTCAGCGCGGCCACCTGGTCTCTGGCGGCCTGGATCATATTTGTCATGTTTCGCACCTCATTCTATGTTTTAAGGGGCCTGCATGTGAGTCTCCCCCGCTTCGGGGGTCCCCTCCGGCTCCTTCACGCTGATATGAAAAATGTTCCGGCCGGCCACCGTATGGTCCACCTCCACGGAGTAGTCCACCTCCAGCACACCGCCCTGGTCGGTAAGCTCGGCCAGCAGGTGGCGGGTATGCACCCCGATGGTCATCGAGCCATATGGTGTATTGTACATGGAGAGGTGGCGGCGTCCCTCCTGAAACACCATCTGAGAGTTGAACTCCCCCATACGCATCAGGGTCACCTCGTCCCCCTCCACCTGGATGGTGGTCAGCGTGCCCTCCAGGCCGGTGAGCTCGCTCTCCTGATAGGAGAGGGTGTAGCTTTTTCCATACCGGGCAAAAACGCCTTCGGTGACCAGCTCCACCACGTCCGGAGGCGCGCCCTCATATTTCTGTATCCCCTTGACGGAGATCATCACTGTCTTTTCCATTGGAGTTCCTCCAAGGCCTTGATATTCTGCGCCGGCGGGCGGAAACAGCACAAGCCGTTCCGCCGGCGTGTGGTATTATACACAGTCCAAACCGCTGTGTAAAGTCTAAAATTTATTGTATGTCATTTTATCTGAAAAAACAAGTCAAATTGCCGACTTTCTCCATTTGACAAATTTGAATCAGAGGCTATAATATCTGTAGGCAGCTTCGCGCTGATTTTATGCCGGAGAGGAGACGCCCCCATGAATCTGGAATTGAGCCGAAAACAATTTCGCCGCCTGCTGGATCTGGCTTACATCGGAAACTGGATCTTGAATTCCACCCGGGGCGACCAGCGCTTTGCCGATTATGACGAGGTGGAAAGCCTTCTCTTCGGCCGGGCCGCCCTGGAGGGCATGCCTCAGCTGGCTGAGCTGTATCAGGGCGAGGTGGTCCCCTCCCGGGCCTTTGTGGAGGGGGGGATCCATGAGGCCATTGTGGAGTATGAGAACAACGTGTTCTTCGAGATCCTCGCCGAGGACCTGGCCCGCCGGGACATGGACGACGCCCCCATCGACGAGAGCAACTACGCCGAGCTCACCAGCCGCATCGACGCCTACATCGCCGAGTTTGAGGAACACGGCACCGACCACATTTTAGTGGATATTGAGGATTAACTGTTTTACAAAAGAACACAGGCGGCCTAAGCCGCCTGTGTTCTTCTTTCGCTAAATATGTAAAGTTTATCTCAAGTTCCCATACTATTTCCCCCCTGTTTTCTTGTCTGTGTCATGATTATAACATATTTGCCTCCATAGATCGGGCGCAGAATCTGCCACTCAATTTTATGTTTTCCATCTTCCAGCGCCTCAACTTTCCCTTCATACATATGCCAGAATAACTGCCGGCACTACCCACAGTCAAGACCTGCGTAAAACGCCCAACACTACAGACGCGGGAATTCCAAACCAGCTAAATACGGACGCTACATTCGAAAAGCCTCCAAAGACTTTCCCGATGCGCAGACTATGTCGCTCTTTCGTATCCCTTTTCCCCATAGTCCTCCTCCATTCGACATTTTATTTCTAATATACTCTTAAAATGACAAAATGCAAAGGATAAATATGCCGGAAAAGTTCATTTCTTCCACACGAAAAACGTGAGCGCGAACCACACCGCCAGGTACAGGGTAATGGCCGCGCCGGCGGAGCCGCCCGCGTAGTAGGAGGTCATCAGTCCGGCGATCCCGGCCAGGACCGCCCCCAGCAGGGAGAACAGGTGGTACTGGGCCATGTTCCGGGCCGCGTTCCTCGCGGCGGCGCCGGGGAGAACCAGCAGAGAGTTGATAACCAGCAGGCCCACCCAGGTCATGGACAGGGTGACCACCACGGCGATGGCCATGGAGAACACCGTCTCCTGCCAGAATACCCGGATTCCCCGGCTGTCGGCCAGGGCGGGGTGGACGGCGGAGAGCATAAGCTGGTTGAAGCTGACCGTCCACAGCCCCAGAACCAGCAGCAGAATCAGCGCCAGCAGCCCGATCTTTCCCGGCTCCACCGAGAGGATGTCGCCGATGAGCAGGCTGTTGAACCGGGTAAAGGACCGCCCCCCCACAGTGGACAGGAAGATGCCCAGCGCCACGGCGGTGGAGGAAAACACCCCGATCACCGTGTCGCTGGCCAGGGCGGAGCGGCGCTTGACCAGATTAAACAGCAGAGCGAACAAAATGGCGAAGATTACCGCCGCCCAGGTGGGCTCATGAAAGCCGCATATGGCCCCGATAGCCATGCCGGTGAAGGCGGAGTGGCCCAAAGCGTCGGAAAAGAAGGACATCCGGCTGTGAACCACCATGGTAGACAGGATACCAAACAGGGGGCAGATCACCAGCACCGCCAGCAGGGCGTGCTTCATAAAGTACATCTGTCCCGGCTGGGCCCACTCGAAGGGGAGCAGGTCCACCAGCGCGTACCAGACGCTCATTGCGCTCCCCCCTTTCCCATCCGCAGGTGGAAGGTCTCATAAAATTCCGGGGAGGACAGCACCTCGTCCGGCGGGCCGGACTTGAGGACCCGGCGGTTGAGCAGGATCACCTTGTCGGCGAACTGGTCCAGGGTGGCGAAATCGTGGGTGGACAGAAAGATGGACAGGTCGTACTGGGTGCGCAGCTCGTCCAGCATTTCCAGAAGCTGGTGCTCCCCCTCGATGTCCACGCCGGACAGGGGCTCGTCCAGGATCAGGATGTGGGGCACCGGCTCCAGAGCCAGGGCCAACAGCACCCGCTGGAGCTGGCCCCCCGACAGCCCCCCCATGGGCCGGTCCAGCAGGTCCTCCCCGTGGACCCGGGCCAGACAGGCCGCCGCCCGGTCCCGGTACTGCTTTGGCACCGGCAGCCACACCGGCCATTTGGCGGTGGCGGCGGTAAAGAAATCCAGCACCGACACCGGATCCCCCCGGTCGAAGCTGGGGGCCTGGGGGACGTAGCCCACAAGGGGCCGCAGACCGCTGGTGGGGCCGTCGTCCAGCCGGATGGCGGGGCCCCGGGCCGGAGAGAAGGTAATAGAGCCCTTGTAGCTTATCTGGCCCAGGATGCCGCGGAACAGGGTGGACTTGCCCGCCCCGTTGGGACCGATGAGAGCCGCGATCTCTCCGCAGTGGAGGTGGAAGGACACGTCCTCCAGAATGGAGTCCCCCTGAAGCTGGACATTCAGCCCCTCCAGCTTCAGGCAGCAGGAGTCGGCGCAGCCGGCGGCCAGCTTGCCGTGTTTGATTTTTCTCATCCCTTTGGCACCACGCTTTCCCCGGCAAATTCGTCAATAATGGTCACAAGATTCTGGTATAGCGCAAAATAGTTGTCCAGCAGGCCAAATTCCGAATCGTCGCTCTCCATCGGCCCGTCCATCACCATGGACAGCTGGGCCACCCGGCAGCCCGTCTCCCGGGCGATGGCGTTGGCCGTGGCGTCGGAGCCGTTGACTTCGGTAAAAATCACCGGGAGATCAAATTCCCTCACCAGCTCGGTTATCTCCACAATCTCATGGGCACTGGCCTCGCTGCCCGCTTCCTCCTCGATGGCTGCCAGCAGGGGCAGGCCGCAGGCCTTGGCGAAATACTGGAAGCCGTCGTGGAAGGTAATCAGGCCGGGATACTCCCCCATGCTGGGCTGGAATTCCATCCGCAGGTTTTCCATGGTTGTCTGGCAAGAGAGCAGGACCTCGTCGGTGCGCCAGAAGTTGCCCACATACTCTGAAAGGTGGTCCAAATCCTGCTGGGCAATGCCGTCCCGCAGGTTTCGCGCCATAATCCGGGCGTTGGCCGGGTCCATCCAGTAGTGGGGGTCCCAGTGGCCGTGGTCATGGCCGTCATGGCTGTGGTCGTCCTCGTCGTGGTCATGGGAGAGGCTTTCCAGCAGCTCCACCCCCTCCGAGCAGTCGATGACCGCCGCGTCGGAGGTTTTCAGGGCGTCCTCCAGGAACTCCTCCAGCCCCGCGCCGTTCATGGCGATGATGTCGGCTCGCTCCAGCTTCTTCATGTCCGCCATGGACAGGGTGTAGTCGTGGAGACAGCTGACGTTTCCGGTGTCCAGCCGCTCCACCCTCACGCCGCCCACTCCCTCGGTAATGGCGGAGGCGAAGAGGTAGATGGGATAGGTGGTGCAGACCACCGTAAGCCGGGCCTTCTCCGCCGAAGGGCCGCAGGAGGGGAGGAGGAGCAGAGCGGCCAGCAGCATTGTAATTGTTTGTTTCCTCATGATTTCCTTCACGTTTTCGTTTTTTCCAGCAGCTCCAAAAGCAACCGCTCATTCTCCCCGGCGGCCCGGGACAGCTGGGCGGATTTCTCCCGCAGGCGGGACAGCACAGCGTTGTAGTCCGCCATAAGCCCGTCCGCCCGGCGGATGGCCTCGTCACCGTCGAAGCGCTCCACGTCCCCGGCGGCGGGCAGGTCCAGCTCCTCCAGGTAGCTGGCCACCTTGGGATCGTAGACCAGTCCCATGGCGGGCACAGCCATCCTCGCGGCAAAAATCAGCGTGTGCAGGCGCATGGCAAGGCACAGCCTGGCCTGGCCCAGCACGCCCATCAGCTCCCGGGGGGTACAGGAGGCGTCCAGCACATGGGAGGGCTCCCCCATCCGCTCCCGGACCTGGGCGGTGGCCGCCCGGTCCCGGTCCGGCTGCATCAGCAGAAACAGCACCTCCAGCCCGTGGGTCCGGCGCAGGTGGTCGCACAGGCGGGCCAGCTGGGGGTAGAAGTCCCCCATATCCTGCCAGTCCCGGACAGATACGGCCACAAAGCGCGAGCCCGCCTCCAGGCCGGCGGCGGCTAAAAACTCCGCCGACCGCTCCGCGGCGGCGGGCTCCAGGTGGAACACCGGGTCGGCGGTGACCTGAACGGAGCGGGTGATCCCCATCGCCTCCAGCTCTCTGGCGGAGGCGTGGTCCCGGAGGGTGACCAGAGCGGCCTGTTCCACCACCCGCTTCACCCGGCGGCGGTTCGCCCTCTTGCGCACCGGGCCGATGCCGTTGGCGTAGAGCATCACCGGCTTGCCCAGCCACCGGGCGCAGCGGATGACCGACAGATAGTACAACAGTGACCGGGTGGAGGTGGTGTCCTGAAGCAGACTCCCGCCCCCGGACAGCAGCACATCCCCGCGGCGCAGGGCGTGGAACACCCGCAGGACGCGGAACCGGGGGATGGCCTCCAGCCCGTACTGCCGGTGGGTCTGCTCCGGGTCGTTGGACAGCACCGTCACTGACACCTCGTCGCTGGCGGCGCGGATGGCCTGCTGGATGGACTCCAAAATGGCGTCGTCCCCGGCGTTGCCGAAGCCGTAGTAGCCGCTCATCACCACCCGGTATTTTTTCCGGCGCACCTGCTCATAGACCGACAGGCAGTCCGCCGCCATGCGGTGCACTGAGTAGTGGTCAAAGATTACCTGCCGTCCATAGGCCCCCAGCCGCTCCCTCTCCTCCGGAGGCAGGCGGAAGGCGGCGGTCACATCGGCCAGCAGCCGTTCCGGCCTGGACACAGGCATGCCCCGGCAGCAGAAGTTACCCGCTCGGGCCTCGGCCAGCTTGTCGGGGCCAAAAAGGCCATGATAGCCCTCGTTCCCCGCCACGATCACCGGCTTGCCCGCCGCCATGGCCTCCAACGCCGACCGGGACACTCCCACAAAGAGCTGCCCCGCCGCCGCGATCTCGTTGATATCGGTGCGGGGGCCGGTCATGGTAACACACCGCCGGCCCAGCTGGCGGTTGACCGCATCCGCCTGAGCCTTCAGCCTGTCAAAAACATTGCCGCCTCCCGCGATGAGCAGCTGAATACCAGGCACCGCCCGGTCCAGCTCCGGGGCAATCTCAATCAGTTGTCCGGCCACCAAAGCCCGGTCCTCGTCCATTCGGCTGACATAGGACAAAATGGGCCGCTCCGGGTCCAGGCCAAATTCGGATATCACCCCGGCCCCGGTGAGTTTGGGGGAAAATTTCTCCGTATCAACGCCGTTGATGGTGACTGTGATGTGTTCCGCGGGGGTATGGTACTCCCGAATGAGATAGGCCTTGATGTCCTCCGACACCGCCACGGTACGTTCCCCCCAGTTGGTGAGGTAGCGCAAAACGCCGCTGGTATCAAAAACCCAGTGGGCGGTGGTGACAAAAGGCACCCGCTTCTGTTTGCAGATCCCGCCGCACAGAAACGCCGGTATCCGGGCGTGGGCATGGACCACGTCAGGGGCCTCCCGCTCTATCACCTGCCGCAGAATCCGGCGGGCCGCCGTCATATCCCTCGCACTGCGCCGGTGGAGGGGAGCCTCATAGTGGCGGATGCCGACGGCTGTAATCTCAGGCACATAGACTCCGCCGTTGGATACAACGATAACATCGTGTCCCTCGCTTTTCAGTTCCTTGGACAGTTCCACGATGTGAGTTTCCGCCCCGCCGATGTCCAGGCCCATGGCGGCCATCAGAATCTTCATAGCGGCCCCTCCTTTTCCGGTTAAGAAATACTTACCACCGACCCCACGAACTGGGCCCTCTGGGTGTAGTAGGTCCGGGCGGAATTCACCCCCAGGTCATAGACCCGGTTAAGGGCCACGCTTTTGCCGTTGAGCAGGCCGGTGCCCTCCAAGGTGAGCAGAAGATCCACGGTGTCCTCCCACTCCGCCAGGATGATCGTGCCGTCAGACAGGGTGGAGATCACAGTACCCGGGTCCCGCTCCACCTGGATATCGGTAATATGCCCCAGGGCCCCGCCCCCGCTGGAATAGTTCTGGTCGTAAAGTCCATCGCCGATGGCAATACAGTCGGCCACATAGGAGCGTACGCCCCTAACCCGGATCTGAAAGGTGACCTTCTCCTCCGATATGCTGGTCCCGGTATGGGTCTGATTGTTTTTAAAGTTCAGCGCTACGGCCATAACCACCACCACCGCCACCACCAGAAGGTCGATGACGCTGATTTTGCCGAACAGCCGGCCGTTCCGATCGATCAGCTTCATTTCCGCACCTCCTCAACGGAGACGATAGGTCCGCTGCCCATATAGCCCTGGCCCTTGACATAGGCGGTGGCGCCCGAACGCAGCTCATACCCGCCGCCCACCACGATGGCCTCGTCGCTGGCGGCGCAGGGGGCCTGAATCGTCACCAGAACATCCTCAAAGCCCTCCAAAACGGCTTGGACCTGCCGGTGACGCTCCTGATCCAGCACCGGCGTCTCGGCGGGCACCGCCTGGACGGACACCACCTGGCCGATGGCGTAATTTTTGATGTTGTCATAAAGCTGGTCCCCCGGCTCAATGAGGGCGCTGGTGCCCTCCGCCCAGCGCTGAAAACGCAGCGTGTACTGGACGGTGGCGGAGGCGGCCGCGGGGATTCCCTCAACGGCCCCCTGGGGCTTGACGGCCCGCCACAGCAGGAACGCCCCTACCAGCAGGGCGGCGGCCAGAACAATGCCGTCAAACAGGTTCAGCCGCAGGCGGAAGTTTGCTTTCTGTTCCATTTATTTGTCTCCTTTCAGGATATCCAGGTAGACCTGTTCTATATTTCGGGCAAATATCTCTCCGGTAAAGCGGGCCTGGAAGATTTCCCGGGCCCGTTCGCCCATTCGGGCCCGCTCCTCCGGGCGGTCCATCAGCCGGACAATGGCCCGGGCCAGAGCGGCGCTGTCCCGCATGGGGAAAACCATGCCGTTCTCCCCGTCCTGAATCAGGGCGGGGTTGCCGCCGCAGTCGCTGACCACCGCGGGCAGGCCGAGGCTCATCCCCTCCAGCAGGGAGAGGCTGGAGGTCTCGCTGACCCAGGAGGCGTTGACCTGTACGTCCATGGCCCAAAGGGCCCGCTCCACCTCCCGGACAAATCCGGCCAGCACCACCCGCCCCACGGGCAGGGCGGCGGCCCGGCGGCGGACCTCCTCCAGATAGCCCCCCTCCCCCGCCACCAGCAGGCGGACAGGGCGGTCCCGGAGCCGCTCCATGGCGTCCAGCAGGGTGCTGTGACCCTTGTACTCCTCCACCCGGGCCAGAATGCCCACCACAAAGTCCTCCGGGCCAAAGCCGAAGGCCGTCCGGGCCTCTTGGCGCCGCTCCGGCGTGGGGAGGGGCAGAGGGGCGACTCCGTTGAGCATCTCATGGATGCGGCGGTCCGGAATCCCGGAGGCCCGCAGAATCTTCCGGGCGGCGGGGCCCACCGCCACCACGCCGTCGGCCAGCCGGCCGTCCAGCCAGCCGTTGGCCAGCCGCCCCGGCCCGGTGGCCAGCAGGCCGCCGGGGGGGAAGGCGCAGTGCTTGGTATAAACCACCTTTCGCCCCTCCAGCCGGCCGGCGATTCGTCCGGTAAGGGAGCCGTGGGTGTGGACCAGCCGGGGATTCAACTCCCGGACCAGCCGGCGCAGGGGGGCCAGAGCCGCCCGGTCCAGGGACTTGTCCGCCATGGCGTCAATTTCGTGAACCGGCACGTCCAGCGCCTGGAGCTCTGGGATCAGAGCGCTGCCCCTGGGAAGGACCACGTCCATATGAAAGCGGCCTCGGTCGTAGTATCGCAGATAGCTGAGCAGGCTGCGCCCCCCGCCGCCGATGTTGGTGTCGCTGATGACCTGCAAAACGGGGATCACGTCC
Organism: Oscillospiraceae bacterium; assembly: GCA_910575265.1. GTDB lineage: Bacteria > Bacillota > Clostridia > Oscillospirales > Oscillospiraceae > Lawsonibacter. The sequence continues at coordinate 308,411 of CAJTEA010000001.1, read as the reverse complement.
GCGGCACCTCCTCCACAGCCAGTCTGGCCCAGGCAACGCCCAGGCCCATAACGGCCCAGAATACCAGGGTCACCCGGTAATTATAGAAGGAGTAGTCGGTCATTCCCTGGGCCAAAAAGCCCATCACTCCGGCCAGCGCCGCGGCGGGAAACAGGCGGGCGCGCCAATCCCCGCACCGGCTGACCGAGACGCACAACTGCCGGGTGAACGCAAGGACAGCCATCAAAAAGAGGAGCAGCGCCCAGACGCTGGCGTCCGACACCAGCTGAATCAGCAGGTTGTGGGAATGCTGGGCATTGGCGGCGGCGTAGCCGTAGGCGGGATAGACCAGATTAAAGGCCTCGGTCCCCGGGCCGATGCCGCACAGCCAATAGTCCTTCACCATGGCCAGCGAGCCCATCCAGATGGACACCCGGTAGGAGGTGGAGCTGTCCCCCAGATTGCCGATGCTGGTAAAACGGGCGATGATACTGTCCGGCAGCAGGAAATACAGCGCCGCCAGAGCCACCGGGGCCAGCAGGATCAGCCGGGGCTGGAGAACCAGCACAAAGATCACGCCGGCGATCAGCGCCCCCAGCCAGCCGCCCCGGGACAGGGTGAGGAGCAGGCTCAGGGTGATGACCCCGCAGCAGGCCAGCCACCACAGCCGCGTTCCGTTGCTCCGGGCGGACAGCAGCAGCGCCCCGCCCAGAGGCAGAATGAGCACCAGATACTCCGCCAGCATGTTGGGGTTTTGCAGGGTGCTGTACACACGGGTGGTGACGCCGGTGAACATGTCGCTGTCCAGCCAGCTGGCCTCTCCGGCCACTCCCAGCAGATACTGGGCGATGCCGATCAGGGCCACCGCCGCCGCCGAGACCACCAGAGCCTGGGTGAAAAACAGGATCGCGCGCCGGCTGACCAGGGCGTTTTCCACCACCAGAGCGAAAAGCGTGAAGCAGACAAAGAGCACACCGGGCTGAAGGCTTCCCCGGGGGGTTACTGACAGGAAGGTGGCGGTGAGATAGACGCCGCAAAAGAGCAGGAGATATTTATTCATAGGGGCGTAGCTCAGCGCCCGCTCCTTCCGGCTCACCAGCACCAGAGCTAGGGAGGCGAAAGAGATCAGGACCAGCCCCAGCGCCGCCATGGTGGGCAGCAGAGGGGCCAGGGCCGCCGAGGCGGCGCACCACAGCCAGCAGTGGAGAAACACGCTGCCGGAAAACAGCCGCTCCAGCCGCAGCCGGTCATACAGCCAGCACAGCCCGCCCCGTACCCGCAGCCACAGGCGGTAGAACAAACTGTTCTCCGAAGCGGCCCGGGACCATTCGCCGGGATGGAGGAACCACCGGACCACGCCGCTGGCGCGCCACTGATCCCCGAACCACAGGCACAGGGCCATCAAAGCCCGGCACAGCCAGCTGGCCTCCAGTACATCTTTCACCTGTTCCATAGCTTGACCTCCCTTTTTGGGGTTGGGGGCCAGGCCCTCCCGCTCCGTCCCTCCAGGCCGGCGCGCCATGGCCAGTATCAGCCTGGCCTCCTCCACGCGGAAGGCCAGGGCCAGAAGGAAGTAGAGGACCACGCCGCCCAGGGCGCACAGCCCCAGCACCAGCAGCTCCCCCTTCTTTCCCCCAGGAAGACGGGGGACGAGCACCCCCTGGAGCTTCCACACACACAGGCCCATGACCGCCGCGGCCAGGGCCATTTCGCACAGATCCAGAACCGCTTTGCCGTTCAGCAGCCTGTCCTTCCCCCGCTGAAGGGGCAGCAGGAGCAGCAGCGCGTACACCGTGGCCGCCGCCGCCCCAGCCAGGGCCAGTCCCGCCACCGAAAACCGGTCCGCCAAAATCTGGCAGAGCAGAAGGTTGACCAGAATAGCGGTCGCCCCGGCGATAAGGGGAGCCCGGCCCTGTTGTTTGGCGAAATAGGCCCGGCTGAGGATGTTTTGCAGGGCGTATCCCGCCATGCCCAGGGACATCCAGCGCAGGGAGGTGGCGGTAATCCCAGTGGAGAAGGCGTCGAACTGTCCGCCGCCGTAGATGAGGGAGATCAGCGGACGGGCTACCGCCATCAGTCCCGCCGACATGGGCAGGACGAAAAACAGGCTGACGCGAAGGGTCTGCCGGATGGTATCCTGGAACTCCCCCTCCCTGCCCCCGGCGGTGAGCCGGGACAGCTTTGGAAAGATCACATTGGTAATGGACAGGATAAAGACCCCGGCGATGACCAGATACAGGTTGGAGGAATATTCCAGCGCCGCCACCCCCGCTCCGTCGTACAGCCGGGACCCGAACCGGGCGTTAATAGCCTGGTTGATGGGCTGGACCCAGGTGGATACAATCACCGGGCCCATCAGAAGAAAGACCCGCTTCATTCCCTGGGACTTCAGATCCAGTCCGGGCTGGAAGCGGAAGCCCAGCCGGCGCAGAGGGGGAATCTGGATGGCCCCCTGAAGAAACCAGCCCAGCAGATAGGCTCCGGCCAGACCGTAGATGCCCAGAGACTTGTCCAGGGTAAAGAAATAGGCGATGATGACCAGGTTGGACACAGCGGACATGAGGGCGGGCGCGGTAAAATGGTCCTGGACCTGAAGGATTCCCACCAGCGAGAAGGCGACGCCGGAGAACAGCACCGTTGGGAACATCACCCGGGTGAGAGAAACGGCCAACGCGGTGGTCTGGGGCTGGCCGTAGTCGGCAAAGAGGGCCACCATGGGCTGGGGGAAGAGCATCCCCACCAGAGTGAGGCCTCCGGTGAGCAGGACAATGACCGTGAGAAAGGCTCCGGCGAAGCGCTGGGCCTCTTTCCGCCCCTTCCGCTCCAGGTATTCGCTGAACACCGGGATGAAGCAGGCGGCGATAGCCGAGGCGAACACCGCGTCGAAGAACACCCGGGGGACGCGGCTGGCGGTAAAGAAGGCGCTGGCCGCTGGACCGGTGCTGTAGTGGACGGCAAGCAGCCGGTCGCGGTACAGGCCCAGCACCTTTCCGACAAGGGTGAGCAGCATGATAACGCTGATGGTTTTGGCCGCGCTGGTTTCCTTTTTCAGGGCGTCCACCTCCTGACAGCCAGAATTTACATAATCGATATATTGTACATCATGCGCCGCTTTTTTTCAACCATTCATTCCTTAATGTTTTGTAAACACGCGCAAGGGGCATTCGGGGGGCGGTCCGCTGTCTTTTTTTCATTGAAACCTTTCTCCCTCTCTGCTATAATGGGACATGTATACGTTGAACCACAACAAACAAAGGAGCATTTCCCATGAGACATAAGACGACCTTTCCCCGCCGGGCGGCGGCGTTCCTTCTTGCCCTTCTGCTTGCTATGCCCGTCATTTACGCCGACGCGGGCGAGCGCAAGCTTCAGACCTCCTCCGAGATCGTGGACGGCCTGACCTACCGCAACACCGTCACCGTCAACAGTGGCAGCCGGGTGGAGAGCTTCGCTCTGGAGCTGTCCCCGGACAGCGAGGCCTGGCCCATCCTTCGTCAGGGCTCGGAGACCATCTACACCGGCGTTACCATCAACCGAGCGGTATCCAACGCCCAGGCCGCCGGTTACCATGTGGTGGGCGCTATCAATACCGACTTCTTTGTCATGTCCAACGGCGTGCCCCTGGGCATCGTCATTGAGGACGGGGTGTACAAGTCCAGCAACACCAACGAGAACGCCATGGCCATTGTGGACGGCCGGGTGGTCATTGTGGACCGCCCCACCGTATCCCTCTCCCTGTATGACCGCGCCTCCAACATCACGGTGGTCCCCAACCACTTCAATAAGGCCCGCGTCGATTCAGGCGGAGTCTACCTTCTCAACGGGGACTTCTCCACCATCTCCACCCACAGCCCCGGGAGCGGCTGGTATGTGCGAATGAAGGCTGTCCCTGACCCCGTGACCGGCCGGGCGCCCGACCTTACCGTCAACTCGGCCCTTACCCTGGAGGTAACCGAGCTGACGATGTCGAACGAGTCCCTTGTGATTGGCCCGGATGAGTACATTCTCACCGCCGCGGAGGGAGCGGGGCGCAGCGACGCCTACATGGCCTTTCAGGTGGGCGACCTGGTCACCCTGACCACCTCCTGCGACTACCCCACCATCTCCGCCGCCCAGTGGGCCGGCGGCGTGGGGGACATCATGATCCGGGACGGCGCGGTCACCGACAGCTCCAGCTGGGTCTACGCCAAGGACGGACGCCAGCCCCGCACCGCCATGGGCCTCAAGGCCGACGGCACCGTGGTCCTCTACGCTGTGGACGGCCGGCAGTCGGGCTACTCCATCGGCCTGTCCCAGGTGAATCTGGCCGATGAGCTGCTCCGCCAGGGCTGCGTCACCGCGGTCAACCTGGACGGCGGCGGCTCCACCTCCTTCTCCCTGTGGATTCCGGGGCAAAACGGCCCCGCGGTCCGGAACAAGCCCTCCGGGGGCAGCCTTCGGGCCTGCGCCACCTATCTGCTGCTGGTCACCGGCCAGGGCAGCGGCTCGCCCCGGAAGCTGGCCCCCAACCAGACCGGACAGGTGGTGCTGACCGGCTCCAGCCTCCCCCTGCCTGGGGTCTCAGTCACCGATGAGGTACTTAACCCGGTCTCCTACACCCCCCAGGCGCTGACTTACTCCTCCCTGTCCGGCCTGGGGACCATCTCCGGCAGCACCTACACCGCCGGCTGGACGCCGGGCACCGACACCATCCGCGTTCTCTCCGGCGACGGACTGGAGGGCGCCGCTCAGATCCATGTGGTCAACGCTTTGAGCAGCTTCAGGGTGTCCCGGTCCGGCAGCACCTCCGCCCTGTCCTCCCTCCAGGTGAAGCCGGGCGAGCAGGTTCAGCTCACCGTGTCGGGCACATACTGGGGCCGGAACGCAACCTTTGATTTCAGCAATACAGCGGTCAGCGTCCAGGGGAACGTGGGCACAGTGGACAAAAACGGCCTGTTCACCGCCGCCCAGAATCTGGGCTCCGGCGGTACCCTCACCTTTTCCGCCGGCGGGCTGACCCAGACCGTCACGGTGAGCTCCGCCTACACCCACAACGATGTCACTTCTGACCACTGGGCCTATGACGCGGTGGAATACTGCTACAGCAAAGGCATTTGCAGCGGCATCAGCTCCACGGAGTTCGGCCGGGATTACTCCATCACCCGGGGCGACTTTATCCTCATGCTGTACAACGCCATGGGCAAGCCCGCTGTGAACGGCTCCTGCACCTTCAGCGATGTGGCCTCCACCGACCACTTCGCCACCGCCCTGGCCTGGGGCCAGCAGAGCGGCCTGGCCTCCGGGGTGGGTGACAACAAATTCGCCCCCCGGGACTCCATCACCCGGGAGCAGGCCTTCTCTCTGCTCTACCGCTTCCTGCCCATCGCGGGCAAATCGGTCCCGGACGGCACTCTGACCGTGCTGGACCAGTTTAACGACAAGGCCAGCATCTCTGACTTCGCCAAAACCGCCTCCGCCACTCTGGTGGCGCAGGGACTGGCCTCCGGCAGCGACGGCAGGCTGGATCCCAAGGGCACCCTGACCCGGGCCCAGATGGCCTCGCTGCTCTACCGGGTGCTGGAGCACACCCCCGTCAACACCGACCCCACGACTCCCAGTCAGCCGGAGGACAATCAGCCCACCCTGCCCGGGGATTACCTTCTGGCCCTGGATCAAAGCCAGGTTACCCTGGCCTCCGGCGGCAGTGTTACGCTGAACGCCATCATCCTCCCCGCTGTGACCGGGGCCAACATCACCTGGACCAGCAGCGACCCCGCCGCCGCGGTCGTCTCCTCCGGCGGCATGGTCACCAACCTGCACCCAGGCGCGGGGAATAAAACGGTCACTGTCACCGCCAGCTGGAACGGCCAGACCGTCAGCTGCGCCGTGGTCTGCCAGCAGGCCCAGCACGCGGGAACCGTTACCGGCGCGGACAACGGCCTAAACGTCCGCTCCGGCCCCGGTACCACCTATGCCGCCATCGGCGGCCTGCGCGACGGCGCCCAGGCGGTGGTTCTGAACTATCAGGACGGCTGGTATCAGATCCTCTTCCGCAATGTGGAGGGTCAGGCCGCGATTGGTTACGTCACCGAGCAGTATTTTACCTTGGACCGATAAAAAAACCTGCCGCCCCGATTGTGGGGCGGCAGATTTTTATTCCAAATCTTCAGTCCGCATTCGTTTCAAATCCTCATAGGTATCCCGGCGGCCCTTGTAATGCAGCCAGATACCGCCAAAGACCACCGTGGGGATGTTGGTCACCAGAAACACCAGGACCGCATTGCGCATCGCTCCCGGGACGGGCTGGGGCTCCCCAATTACCTCCGGTTCTATTTGAACCACCTGTCCATTCTCGTCTGCGACCCGCATACTCCCTCCGCCAACCGTTGTGAAGGCCGCCATGCTGGACACCAGAATCAAGGACAACACCAGCGAAATCCCCGGCAGAACCAACCCCAGCCATTTACCCTTTTTGCACATCCACACCTGAAGCGCCACCAGCAGGGCGATGGGCAGAAGCAAAATGAACAGATAGAATACCAATCCAAATATACCAATAAACAAACCGGTACCAGCCATTATAATTCCTCCTTTACAGTTCGTGTCTTTTTGTACTCCGCGATCAGGACCTTGGCGGTGTCCAGGTCCAGCTTCTCGTTCATCGCAAGCCGCTTGATGGTGGCGATGTAGGGGTCGGCGGCGGTGTCCTCCACCAGCTTGATCTTCTGGATCAGCCGGTCCAGCCGCAGGCGCACCGTGGGGTAGGTCACGCCGTACTGCCCCGCCACTTCCTTCAGCGACCCTGACGCCAGGATAAACTTCTTGATGAAGGCCACGTCCTCCTCCTCCAGCCCGGCCATCCATTCGGGCAGCAATTCCAATGCCATGGGCGGTCCTCCTTTCTATGCTCCTATTATATGCTTTAATTTTATTAAAGTCAAGCTTTATTTTTATTTTTCATAAAAATAAAAATAGCCCCGCCATTGGGCGGGGCCGGACTTCCGTCAAGACTTCCGATGGAGGAAGGAAAACTTTGTCTCTGAGCAGACCACTGCCACAAAAATGAGGACAAAGCCGGCCAGCAGACGGAGCGTGACCGGGTCGCCATAGAACACCACAGAGGATGCCACGCCGAACACCGACTCCAAAGAGAGGATGACCGACGCGGAAGCGGGGTCGGACCAGACCTGGCCCACGTTCTGGAACAGCAGGGCCACAGTGGTGGCCATCACACACAGGTAGGCCATGGGCAGCAGGACCGCAGGGTCAGTGAGGGCGGCGGCGGGGAAAGTCTCGGTCAACGCTCCGCAGATCCAGGCGTACAGGGCGGCGAAGGCGAACTGAAACACGGTGAGCAGGGTGATGTCCTTCCCGGGGGATACCTTGGCCACCGCCACGATGTGGCTGGCGTAGAACACGGCGCACAGCAGCGTGAGCAGGTCCCCGGCGTTGACGGTCAGGTCCTCGGTGAGGGAAACCAACCCCACCCCGGTCACACACAGCAGGGCGGCGGCGATGTTGTACCGGTCGGGCCGGGCTTTGACTACCGCCCAGGTGAGGAAGGGGACCAGCACGCAGTACACCGCCGTAAGGAAGGCGTTTTTGGAGGGAGTGGTGAGGGCCAGCCCGAAGGTCTGCACCGAGTAGGCCAGGAACAGAAACCCGCCGATCAACGCTCCCCGCCACAGGTAGTCGGGGGTAAACTCCCTCCATTTTTTCCAGGCGATCAGAGACAGCAGCACCGCCCCGGCGGTGAATCGGACGGCCAGCAGAAAGAACACCGGCATCACGTCCAGGGCGTTTTTCATAATGAAGAAGGAGGTGCCCCAGATCAGGGCGGCGGCAAAGAGCATGGGCTTGGCGAGAACACGCATGGTTTTGGGGGACATGGGTATCAACTCCAGATTGCAAAATAGACTTGGGGTGTGGTATGATGGGCGAAAGGAGGCGGCGGAATGGAGATTCTCACAAAAGACTTCTACAACCGGGACACCCTGGCTGTGGCCCGGGACCTGCTGGGCCGGGAGCTTGTCCGGGCGCTGGAGGATGGAACGGAGACGCGCTGTCGGATCACCGAGACAGAGGCCTACATCGGCCGCGTCGACAAGGCCTGCCATGCCTACAACTACCGGCGCACCGCCCGGACGGAGACCCTGTTCGCCCCGCCGGGAACAGCTTACATCTACCTGATCTACGGCATGTACCACTGCCTCAACTTTGTCACCGAGGAGGAGGGTGAGCCCGCCGCGGTTCTGATCCGGGGGGCTGTCCCTGTCACAAACGGGGATATTATAGCAGAAAACCGCTTCGGGCGCAAGATGGAAGCCATGACCTCCTATCAGCGAAAAAACTTCCTCAATGGCCCTGGCAAGCTGTGCGAAGGACTGGCCCTCACTCGGGCACAAAACGGACTTGACCTCACCGACCCGGCGGGCGGGCTGTACGTCTGCCAGGGAACGCCCCCGGCTCCGTCGGCTATCCACATCAGCGAACGCGTCGGCATCGACTACGCGGAGGAGGCAGTCCACTTTCCCTGGCGGTTTTACCTGTAACACAACTGACCCCCCGGCTTATTTGAGCCGGGGGGTCTCGCTGTTAATTTGCCTTGATAATTCTCACCTGATTGCCTACGCTGTCCACATAGATGGTAAAGGTATCGGAGTAATCCTTGATCGCCTTCAGGCGGGAAGCGCCGTCGCCGCCGGTGAGCCAGTTTTCCTGGGAAATCGAGTTGCCGGAGCGGTTGTAGTAGCACTCCACATCGTTGGAAATCCGGTAGGTCTGTCCTCTGTAGTTCACATAGGACACACCGCCGCTTTCAAAGAAGTCCTCTTTCTTCACATTGGGCAGCTCCAGAAGCTTGGACACGCTGCGGATGGTAGGCTCACTAACCCGGTTGGAACCCAGAACCACAGCTACCATGTCGCCGCTCCTTCCGTTGTAGCTGACTGTGTTGCTGAATTTCTTGTCCCTTATGCTTCCATTGCGCAGATGCCAGACATACCGATCCTTCTCCGCGTCATTCGGGTCCGTCTCATAGCCGCCCACCATCATGCCGTAGATATAGGCATCGCCGGTAACATCGCTGAGCACAATGTAGTCCACGATGTTGGAGCTGTTCAGGTGATAGGTGGCGATCTTGCTGGTGGGAATGGACTCCATGGTCAGGTCGCTCCGGCTGATGGATGTTGTCACGCCGGTGCTTACCTGCTCATAAATGCGCACGCTGTTGGAAACGGTATAATCGCCCAGCTTCATCCTGGTTAGGTTGAACTCGCCGGGGGCCCGGAGCTCAGGCAGACGGCTGACGCTCAGGCCGTTCTTGACCGCGGAGACAATCACAGGCTGTCCGTCCGGCGCGCTGCCGGACACCTTGCCGGACAACTCCAGGGCGCCGCCATTGGGGAGAAATACTGAAACGGAATCGCCGTTCCGGGTACCGATGGCGGTGGAGCGCAGCTGGGAGCTGGCTGGCAGGATACCGGCCACCTTGCCGTCAGCCGTGAGAAGGAGCGCCACATTGTCTCCGGACTTTATATCGCCGATGGTATCCCAGGCGCTCTCCAGCACGGGGAGCTCCTGGCCACCCGCGCTCACCTTGGTGGGCGTCTTGGCGGAGGGCTCGGGGGCATAGATCGCGGTGAGACGCAGACCGGACACCACCAGGGTATTGTTTACCTGGTCGTAGGTCACCACGTCGTAGGGCTTGATCTGGGACATGGAGATGCTTTGGCGGTCCTTGATAATGTTAAAGTTGCTCCCGCCGCCGGTGAGATGGTAGAAGCTGGCGTTGGACACATTGCTCAGCACGACCACAGCCTCGGCATCGGGCGCGGTGGTGGCCCCGCCGGTGGAATAGATGGCAACGATTTTGCCCTTTTCTGAATACATGGTAATCTGAGTGCCCGAGGCCAGAACGGATTTGTCCCCGGTAATCACACTGAGGTAATCCTTGCCCTCCATCGAGCCGGAGGCGTACACCTTGGTATTGCTGGAGACGGTATACTGCTGGCTTCCGCTCTTGATATAGCCGGCCTGGGCCTCGCTGATGGTAATCGTGGTAGCCACACTGTCGTCCGGGACAAAGGTGACAATCTCCTCCTTGTCATTGAGCACAAGGTAACCCCGCTTGCCCTGGAGGGAGGTGGGACTGCCCTCCCCGTGGGCGGGGAGGTAGGCCTCGGAGGCCTCGTTGTTGGTGGTGCGGATGGCCCCGGTGGACTTTCCGTCGTCGGTGGCCACGCCCACGGCCAGGACGATGGTTCCGCCGGTGACCTCGCCCAGGGTCTCATAGTACACCTCGCCCTCGGCGTTCTTGCACTTCAGGGTGTTGACAAAGAGCTGGGCGGCCTGGGCCCGGTTGATGTTGGTATAGGCCCCGACCGCGACGCCGGCGCTCAGACCGATGGAGCTGGCCAGGTCCATATAGCCCTGGGGCCATACCGCTCCCGCCTGGTCCCCGGTGTAGCCCAGAGCCCGGAGGAGAATGGTGGTGGCCTCCGCCATGGTGATCTCCGCGTCAGGCAGAAAGCGACCGTCTCCCACGCCGGAGATGAGAGGAATCTGCCGGGCGTTTTCCCCCGCGCCGTCGGAAATCATGATGGAAGCCGCCAGGTTCACATAGCCGCGGGCCCAGTGGCTGCTTTTTACATCGGAAAAGATGGTCCGGGTGGCGTACCGGGGAATCTCATCCCGCCGCTGGAGGAAGTTGACCACCATGGTGGCGAACTGCGCCCGGGTCAGGGTGCCGGCGGGGTTGAACAGGTTGCCTCCGGTGCCGCTCACCACCCCCATCAGCCGCAGAATGTCGGCGTTGACCGCGGTGGTCTGGTCGGTCACATCGCTGAAGGACCCAGCCGCGCCGGCGGGCAGGACAACCAGCGACAGAGTCAGCGCCGCGGTGAGAAGGGCGGCGGTCAGCCTTTTGAATGCTCTCATTTCGTTCACTCTCCTTTTAATCCGCTCTTAATGCCACCACCGGCTGGAGGCCGGAGGCCTTGATGGCGGGGTACATGCCGAAAATCACGCCCAGCACCACCGAGAACAGGAAGGCCCCGATGGCGATGGCGGGGTCGGGCATGAGGATCATGCCCTCAAAAACGTCGGCCATCAGTTTTCCGGCGATCATGGTGCCCACATAACCGATGCCAATGCCCAGCAGCCCGCCCAGGGAGCAGATCACCGCCGATTCAATAAGGAACTGGGTGATAATGCTGGAGCGCTCCGCGCCGATGGCCTTGCGGATGCCGATCTCCCGGGTGCGCTCGGTAACGGTGACCAGCATAATGTTCATAATGCCGATGCCGCCCACCAGCAATGAGATGCCCGCGATGGCCCCCATGACCAGTGACTGCATCAGATTTTGCTTCTCAGCATTTTCGGCGTAGCTGTTGTCGCTGCCTACTCTGAAGCTGCCCGTTTCGCACCAGCCGTCGGCGTTGAGGGGGAACATACCCAGCAGGAAGGCCTCCAGCTTGGTGCTGGCCTCGATGGTGGACTGGGCGTCCTTGGCCTTGATCACATATCTCTGAATGGAACTGTTCTTATTCATGGAACGGTTGAAGGTGTAAGGGATGACGATGATGTTATCCAGCGACTTGTTATACTCCACATCCATGGATTCAAACCAGCCCACCACCTGGAAAGGGTCTCCGTTGATGGTGACGATCTCGTTCACCGGGTCGGTGAAGCCGAACAACTGCTCCTTGGCCCCAGAGCCCAGCACGCACACCGGAATCGTCTTCTCCACCTCCAGGTAGGTGAACTCCCGGCCCCCGGCCAGGGTGTAGTTGTTGCACACCCCGTAGCTCTCGGAGCCCAGCACAAAGCGGAGCATAGTTTCATAGGGGTCCCCGGAGATCATCATGCCGCCTCCGCCGGTGGGGGTGGCGTTGGCCCAGATGGCGTCCCAGTCGTTCACCGGAAGGGTCTTGGAGCCATACTGGATGGTGCCCTTTTCGTTGATCTCCACGTTGGGGGTGATGCCCAGAATCAGGTCGCTGAGGGACAGGCAGTAGTCGAAGAGCTTTTGGCCCGTCTCATTGTTCATGTCGTAGTAGGCGTAGGCCTGGACCTCGATCTTGTTGTCCCCCATCTTCTCAAAGTATTCCATGCTCTTTTTGGCCTGCCCCTGCATCACCGACACCATGATGACCACCGAGGCTACGCCGATGATAATGCCCAGCATGGTGAGGAAGGACCGGGTCTTCTTCATCGCGATGGACTTAAAGGCCATTTTAAAGGCTTGCCAAAGGTTCATTCCCAATCCACCTCCTGGGGTTTGTCTGAGATGATCTTTCCGTCGGACAGCCGCACCACCCGCTTGGCGGTGGCGGCGATGCCGTCGTCATGGGTAATCAAAAGGATGGTGGTCCCGCTCCGGTACAGCCCCCGCAGGATCTCCAGCACGTGCCGGCCTGTTTTGGAGTCCAGGGCGCCGGTGGGCTCGTCGGCCATGATGATGGGGGGCGAGGTGGCGATGGCCCGGGCGATGGCCACCCGCTGCTGCTGGCCGCCGGACATCTCCGAGGGCCGGTGGTGGGCCCGGTCGTCCATGCCCACCTTGGCCAGGGCCTCCATGGCCATGTCCTCCCGGTCGAATACGGACACTCCCCGGTAAATCAGGGGCAGGGTCACATTCTCCAGGGCGTCCAGCTCCTGAATCAGGTTGTAGCCCTGAAAGATGAAACCAATCTCCCGGTTGCGGATGCGGGCCAGCTGCTTGTCGGTGAGGGAGCCGATGTCGTTGCCGTCCAGATAGTACTCCCCATAAGTGGGGATGTCCAGACAGCCCAGCACGTTCATCATGGTGGACTTGCCCGAGCCAGACTGGCCCACAATGGCCACAAACTCCCCCTTGTTAATCTGAAGGGTGACGCCGTCCAGGGCCCGGACCTCGCTCTCCTTGCCCTCGTTGTAAATCTTATAGAGGTCTCGAATGTCGATCAGCATATCAGGCACCTCTATTAGCCGTAGCTGTAATCAGTGAGAGTGTAGTTGAGGAACACCGTGTCTCCATCATTCACGCCGGACTTGATCTCCACGTTCTGGGTGTCGGCGATGCCGGTCTCCACCACCACGGGGTAGTAGCCCTCCTCCTGGGTGGGGAAGGTGCGCTTCTGGCCCGGCTCAAAGGTAGGATACTCCAGGTCGGGCAGCTCCTCGGGGGCCTGGTCCATCTGGACAAAGACCACCGATACCCGCTCGCCCGTCTCCTTCATGCTGAAATACTGCACGCAGGCGGTGGGCACCATGACGCAGGCCTCCGACTCGCTGGTGACAAAGGAGTATTGCAGATACGCGCCGTCCATCAGGGAGCCGTCCCAGTTGTCCACCGTCAGGGTGACGGGGTAGTTGGTCATGCCCTGGCCGCTCTCCGCCCCCGCCATGTCGATGGAGGTGACCTCCCCCTGGTACACGTTTCCGTTCCAGTCCGACAGGTCCACAAAGCTGCCCGGCTTGATGAAAGCGATGTTCCGGTCGTCCACGGTGATGGTGACCAGCATGGTCACGTTGTTGGAGATCATGACCACCGTGTCGCCGCTCTTCACCTCCTGGCCCTCGGTGAGGTTACAGGAGGTGACGGTGCCGTCAATCGGGGCCACCGCGTTGAAGTCGCTCAAGGCCTCCATGGCCTTGGCCAGGTCCTCTGTGGCCTTGTTGATCTCCTCCTGCTTGGCCCGGATGTCCGAGTCGATGGTGGAGGAGCCTAAGTACAAAAGGGCCTCGCCGGCGGACACATTGGCGTAGTTGAGCAGATTTCCCTGGCCCACCACCGGCCCGGAGGCCTTGGCCTCAATGGTCCGGGTCTCATAAAACTGGGTCTGGCCGTTCTGGTAGGGGTAGATCTCCCCGCCCTCCCCGTCGGTAAGAACGGCGGAGGCGTCCATCTTCTCGGTGAGGGTGCCGGGGTTGTCAAAAACAATCACCACCTCAAAGTGGACCGCCCCCTCGGGGGAGATGAAGCTGACCTTATTGATCTTCTCCACCCGTCCAGCGTAGGACTTCATCACCGCCGGGACGGAGACGTCCACCCGCTGGCCCACGTAGATGTCGCTCTCGTAGGCGTAGCTGAAATAGAGGGACAGCTTCAGCTGCCGGTCGTTGACCAGGGTGGCCACCTTGGTCCCGGAGGACACGTTCTGGTCAGGCTGGAACTCCACCACATCCTGAAGCTTCCCGGCGAAGGGGGCGGTAACGGTAAGGTTGTTGGCCTGCTCTAAAAGGTCGGCCATGTCCTTGTTCAGGTCGTCCACCTTCTTCTGTGCGTCGGTGACGGCGTCCTCAGCGGCCTGGCTGTGGATGGTGTACAGCGGGTCCCCGGCCATGACGGTCTGGCCGCCAGTGACAAAGACCTCCTGCACCGTGCCGCTCTGGGTCAGGGTGATGGCGGCCTGCTCCTTGGCCCGGGCGCTGCCCTGTCCGGACACCTTGCTCTGGATGGTGCCGATCTGGGCGGTGGCGGGGAAAATCTCTCCCACCGTGTCGTCGGTGGCGGTGAGGAAGCGGTACAGGGCAAAGCCTCCCCCGCCGAAAATCACCGCCGCCACGCCCAAAGCGATGAGCCGCTTGATGATCTTCCGCCTCCCCTTTCCCACCGGCCGTTTGACCGGGGGCTTGGGCGCGGCGGGAACGGCGGGCTCCGCCGCGGGCGTATCCGCCCGCAGGGCGGTCTGGTTGTCTTTCACTTCTGGCATATTGGTCTCCTCCTATTCAAAACAGTCCTGCCCGGGTCCTCGCGCCTCCAGGCAGACCTACGGTTGTCCATTGGCTTTATTATATGCTTCGGCCATGCGGCAGACAACTACAAAGTGATTACAAATTCTTAAGGAGTGGTTAAGAAACGGCTTCCAAACGGCCGCGCCCTGGAAAAAGGACTTGCCTTTTATAATATAGACGCAAAGCACAGGAAAAGGTTCCCGGTTTTTTTAATTTTTCCAAATGGCCACGCCGCCCCCAAGGATACCGGCAGCAAAAGTGGGTGTCTCATTTGGAAACGATTTACTTTAGAGGCAATTTTACGCCTTGGTCATATGCGCCGCGGCGGATTTGAGCATCAGCCGTTTGGTGCCCACGTTGTCGAAGGCGATCTCCACCAGGGCGTCGCCCCCCATGGGCTGGACGGAAAGGACCATCCCTCTGCCGAAAGCCTTGTGGTCCACCATATCCCCTTTGGAAAGCCGCATGGCGGGGGCGTCCTGGGCGGCGGGACGGCTCCCGTTCCAGGAGGAAGGGGCGGCGGTCCGGCCCGCTCCGAAAGCGGGGCGCTGACCATAGGGAACACGGCCCCCTCCGTAACCTCCATAGCCCGAGGAACGGCTGGGCATGCCTCCCCAGTCCTTGGTGGGGTCGGACAGGAAGGTCTTTCCCGAGCGCTCCAGATGCTCGGAGGGAATCTCCTCCACAAACCGGGAGGGCCGGTTTGCGCTGGTGCGGCCGAAGAGCATCCGCTGGTTGGCGCAGGTGAGGCAAAGCTCCTCCTTGGCCCGGGTCATGGCCACATAGCACAGCCGGCGCTCCTCCTCCATCTCCTCGGCCTCGCCGATGGCGCGGACGCCAGGGAAGATGCCCTCCTCCACCCCCACCACGAAGACCACCGGGAACTCCAGCCCCTTGGCGGCGTGCATGGTCATCATCACCACGCAGTCCTGATTGGGATCGTGGCTGTCGATGTCGGTGTACAGGGCGATCTCGTCCAGAAAGCCGTGGAGGGCGTCGGACAGGCTCTCCCCCTGGTCCGCCCGGTTCTCCAGATAGCTGTTGATGGAGGTGAGCAGCTCCCGCACGTTCTCCAGGCGGGCGCGGTCCTCCACCGTGTTTTTGGTCTCCAGCATCACGGCGTAGCCGGTGCGGACCAGCAGTTCCTCATAAAAATCCGTCAGGGACAGCTGATTCTCCACCAAAAGCATGTGCAGCCCCTGAATCAGCTGGGTGAAGGCGGCCAGCCTGGGCGCGGCCTTCTTCAGCTCGGGGTAGAGGGCGGCGTTGTCAATGACGGCGTAAAAGGAGCTCTCCTCCCGGCGGGCGATGTCCAGGGCGGTGTCCACCGTTCTGGACCCGATCCCCCTAGGCGGGTTATTGATGATCCGGGTCAGGCGCAGGTTGTCCTCCGGGTTGTTCAGGACAGCCAGGTAGGCGATCATATCCTTTACCTCCGCCCGGTCAAAGAACCGGGTGCCTCCGATGATGCGGTAGGGGACGCCGCCGCGCTTGAAGGCCTGCTCCATCTGGTTGGACTGGGCGTTCATCCGGTAGAGGACGGCGTGGTCCTTCCAGCGCCGGCCCTGGCCGAAGTTGGCCAGAATCTTGTCGGCCACATACCGGGCCTCATCGTTCTCGTTCATGGCGGTGTACAACTGGAGCGGCTCCCCCGGTCCGGCCTTGGTCCACAGCTCCTTGCCCTTTCGGCCCTGGTTGTTGCGGATGACGGCGTTGGCCGCGTCCAGAATGTGGCCGGTGGAGCGGTAGTTCTCCTCCAGGCGGATGACCCGGGCGCCCTGGTACCGCTTCTCAAAGGACAGGATATTTTCGATAGTGGCCCCCCGGAAGCGGTAAATGGACTGGTCGTCATCGCCCACCACGCAGAAGTTCTCATAGCCCCCCGCCAGGGTGGAGGCCAGCAGATATTGAAGGTTGTTGGTGTCCTGATACTCGTCGATCAATACGTATCGGAATTTCCGCTGGTAGTATTCCCGAACATCGTCAAACCCCTTGAGCAGCCGGACCGTGTGGAGGATAATGTCGTCAAAATCCAGGGCGTTGGCCTCCCACAGCCGGCGCTGGTACTCCAAATAGACCTTGGCGATTTTCATCAGCCGGTAGTCCCCCGACTTCTCGCACTCCTCCAGATATTCCGGGGCCAGCTTCATGGCGTCCTTCGCCCGGGATATGTACCCCAAAACTGACCGGGGCGCGAACTGCTTGTCATCCAGGTTCAGCGCCTTTAGGATGTCCTTCACCACCCGCAGGGAGTCGTCGGTGTCGTAGATGGTGAAGGAGGAGGAAAAGCCCAGCTTGTCAATATCCCGGCGCAGGACGCGCACGCAGGCGGAGTGGAAGGTGGAGGCCCAGATGTCGTTGGCGGCGGGGCCAAGCAGAGCGGCCAGACGGTCCTTCAGCTCCCCGGCGGCCTTGTTGGTGAAGGTGATGGCCAGAATGGTCCAGGGAGCGGCGGGGTCCAGGCGGCACAGCCGCTCCTGGCGGAACTTGTCCCCCTGGCCGGTCCGGGCGTACTCCTCCAGAAAGGAAAGGTCGTCCGGGGTGACGGACTCCGGCACCTCCTCGCTGTCTGAGCCCCGGCCGTATTTCATCAGGTTGGCGACGCGGTGAATCAGCACCGTGGTCTTGCCACTCCCCGCCCCCGCCAGCAGCAGCAGCGGCCCCTCGGTGGCCAGCGCCGCCTTTTGCTGCTCCGGGTTCAGCCGGGAAAAATCCCGGGCAATGGCCCCCCGGCGGGCCTTGCGGAACCGCAGTTCTTGTTGATGATCCAGCATAGGTAAAACATCCTTCGCGTCAAGTTTTGTTGTTTCATTGTATCTCAAATTCGGGCCTGGGTCAATCAAATAAAAGCCTGTCATAGTCCCGGCCTCCACCGCGTAAGCTGAAAATGTGGACAGCCCTGTCAATTCCCGCAACCAAATTGTAACCGTTTTTTTACTGTCTCGTAACGGCTTAGACAGGAAGGTAACAGAACGGCCGTGCTATAATAAGGGCACAAAAGGGAAAGGAGGTCCCCTCATGAAAAAAATCCTGTTGACCGCTGTAATCGCCTCTCTGCTCATCCTGCCCTTCGCGGGCACGGCGCTGGCCCTTCCCGAGGAGGCCGCCGCTCCCGTCCCGGTAGAGGAGTTTCTGCCCGGCCGGGTCCCCGCCCGGACCGACGCGGCGGAGGCCATGTCCCCCGCCCTCCACGCGGTGGCGCTGACTATGATCAACCAGGACGCCGCCCGCTTTGACCCGGATGACAGCGCCCAGGCGTGGGAGAGCCTGTACAATCTCCTCTCCCTCTACGGGCAGCTGGACAGTCGGGCCGAGCGGGACGGCGACGCTCTCCTGCTCCCGGAAGAGACCGCCTGGGACTACGCCGCAGCTCTGGGCCTGAACCCCGACGGACTGGGCGGCCTGCCCTCTGGGATTCTGGACCGGCTCAGCTATGACAACGTATCCCACCGCTACGGCGTCACCCCCGGTGAGGACGGCCTGTCCCAAATTGAGGTGCGCTCCATGGAACATACCGCCGCCGGGCTTCAGCTCACCGGCGCGCTGGTTTTCCTTCCGGACGGACGGGACCTGGTCCACTTCCAGGCCACCCTCCAGCCCCAGGATACTCTGTTCGGCTGGTCCCTCGGCGGGATGAGCCTGACCGACCAGGGCCTGTCCTAACCGGCATAGCACAGTAAGAACCGCCCTCCGGCAAACCCGGAGGGCGGCTTTTACGCGTTCTACTTCCGAAATACCTCGTTCATCTCCTGGAGACATTTGGGGCAAACATTCTTTCCGCGAAACTCAACGATATCCTTCTCCCCGTCGCAGAAGATACAGGCAGGCTGGAATTTCTTCAGCACGATAGCCGGACCGTCCATATAAATTTCCAGGGAATCCTTCTCCTCAATATCAAGCGTGCGGCGCAGTTCGATGGGCAGTACAATGCGGCCCAGTTCGTCCACCTTTCGGACAATGCCAGTGGATTTCATGCAATTGCCTCCTTTTTATCTGTCCCGAACCCGGGGTCCCAGACCTGGCCCCGGCACATCTTCTTCTCATCCTTATTCTAGCGGCAAAAAAAAGCAATGTCAACTGTTTTTATCAGGCAAAATGGGGTGAAAAATGTAGAATTTTTGTGAATAAAGGGGGAGTTCCTGGATTTTTCTGTAAATTTCTGGTTTTCCGCATACATGTTTTTCCAGTTAGCCCCGTATAAATGGGACAAGGGAGGCGGGAAACAATGACCATGACGGTAATCTGGACGGGGATGGTGGCCCTCTCCATTCTGTGCGGCCTGGCTACCGGGCGGGGGCCGGAGGTGGCCGCCGCGGCGGTAGAGGGCGCGGGCGCGGCGGTGGAGCTGGCCCTGTCCATCGCGGGAATGCTGTGCCTGTGGACCGGGGTAATGGAGGTCATGCGCCAGTCCGGGCTGGCTGACAGGCTGTCCCGGCTTCTGGCCCCCATCCTGCGCCGGCTCTATCCCCAGGCGGCCAGGGACAGGGCCGCCATGGACGCCATCTCCGCCAACGTGTCCGCCAATCTGCTGGGGCTGGGCAGCGCCGCCACCCCTCTGGGGCTGGAGGCCGCCCGGCGGCTGGCCCGGCACAGCCCCGGCGTGGCGTCAGACGCTCTTTGCACGCTGGTGGTATGCAACACCGCCTCCATCCAGCTCATCCCCACCACCGTGGCCACTGTACGGGCGGCGGAGGGGTGCGCCGCCCCCTTTGACATCCTGCCCGCCGTCTGGCTGGCCTCCGCCCTGTCTGTGGGGGTGGGGATTTTGGCCTGCAAGCTTTTCGCCCGAATCTGGAGGGATTGACTATGGACCTGTTTTTCACCATGCTGGTCCCGCTGACCATCGGCGTAATCGCGATTTACGCCACCTTCCGGCGGGTGGACGTGTACTCCGCTCTGGTCCAGGGGGCGGGGTCGGGGCTGGAGACGCTCACCCGAATCGTCCCCTCGCTGATTGGGCTGATGACAGCGGTGTATATGCTCCGGGCCTCCGGGGCGCTGGAGCTGCTGGCGGGAGCGCTGGCCCCGGTTATGGACCGGCTGGGCCTGCCCCCGGAGCTGCTGCCCCTGATGCTGGTGCGGCCCATCAGCGGCTCCGCCGCCCTGGGGGTGGGAGCGGAGCTGATCTCCACCTACGGCCCCGACTCCCAGCTGGGCCGCACCGCCGCCGTCATGCTGGGCTCCACCGAGACGACGTTTTACACCATCGCCGTCTACTTCGGCGCGGTGAAAATCACCAGAACCCGCTACGCCGTCCCCGCCGCCCTGTGCGCCGACCTCACTGGCTTTTTGGCCGCCGCCTGGGCGGTGCGGGTGTGCTTCGGGTGACGGAACAGCCCCGCCTCCTGTCCGGGAGACGGGGCCGTTTTATTCTTCCGCCACGGTGAGGATATCAGTGAGCTGACAGTCCAGCGCCTCAATGATGCGGCCCAGGTTATAGCCGTCCAGACGATAGACCTTATTTTTGTAGTATCCGTCGATGACAGGGTATCCAATTCCGGCCCGTTTTGACAGCTCATAACGGCTGATGCCATGGCTGTCCAGATATTCTTTCAGGCAGAAACGTACGACCTTCATAGAATCCTCCCCTTTCATCAATATAATAAAAGGAGTATTTACGGATTGACAATTCTAATACTTCACTATATAATCAACACTATAATGATACGAATATATAAGGAGGGAATTTCAATGACCAACTACAAAAAGCCTTACCACCTGCTCTTCAACGGGATCACCGACGCGCTGGAAGCCCTGGCCCGTTTGGATGTGCCCGCCGCGATCCGTTTGCTGGAGGAGGCACAGATCAAAGCCGAGGAAATCGTGATAGAATACGACTGAAGGAGGCGCCGCGGCGCCTCTTTTTGTTCCGGATTTGAAATTCTCAAAATTCCCTCTTGACTTTATCGCTTCTTTGCGTTACACTTCAGCAGTACAAAGCGTCAAAGTTTTAGCGTGAAGGAGAGGATTGTTTCATTATGGTTAAAATCATTCTGCTGCTGGTGTTTTTCGGTATGATGGTAGGCATTGGCCTGTACTGCCGCAAAAACGCCACCGATGTCAGCGGTTTTGTGCTGGGCGGGCGCTCCGTGGGCCCCTGGCTCACCGCCTTCGCCTACGGCACCTCCTATTTTTCCGCCGTGGTTTTTGTGGGCTACGCCGGCCAGTTCGGCTGGAAGTACGGCCTCGCCGCCACCTGGGCGGGCATTGGCAACGCCGTTCTGGGCTCTCTGCTGGCCTGGGTGGTGCTGGGCCGCCGCACCCGGATCATGACCCAGCACTTGGACTCCGCCACCATGCCCGAGTTCTTCGGCAAGCGGTTCGGCTCCCCCTCGCTGAAAATCGCCGCCTCGGTGATTATCTTCATCTTTCTGATTCCCTACACCGCCAGCCTGTATAACGGCCTGTCCCGGCTGTTCGGCATGGCCTTTGACATTGATTACTCCGTTTGCGTCATCGCCATGGCCGTCCTCACCGGTGTGTACGTGATTGCCGGCGGCTATATGGCCACCGCCATCAACGACTTTATCCAGGGCATCATCATGCTCTTCGGCATCTGCGCCGTCATCGCGGCGGTGCTCCACAGCCAGGGGGGCTTTATGGCGGCCCTGACCAGACTGGCCCAGGTGCCCACCGAAACCGCCTCCGGCCCGGTGGCCAGCGCCCCCGGCGTATTCGCCTCCTTCTTCGGTCCCGACCCGGTGAATCTGCTGGGCGTGGTGATTCTCACCTCCCTGGGCACCTGGGGCCTGCCCCAGATGGTCCAGAAATTCTATGCCATCAAGAGCGAGAAGTCCATCAACACTGGCACGGTAATCTCCACTCTCTTCGCCCTGGTGGTGTCCGGCGGCTGCTACTTCCTGGGCGGCTTCGGCCGGCTGTTTACCGACGTGGTGGGCGTCAACGAGGCTGGCGTTCCTGTCAACGGCTACGACTCAGTGGTCCCCGCCATGCTCTCCGGCCTGCCTGAGATTCTGCTGGCCGTGGTGGTCATCCTGGTGCTGTCCGCCTCCATGTCCACCCTCAGCTCCCTGGTGCTCACCTCCAGCTCCACCCTCACCCTGGACCTGCTCAAGGGCCATGTGGTGAAAAAGATGGACGAGAAACAGCAGGTGTTCATCATGCGGTGTCTTATCGTGGTGTTTATCGCCATCTCGGTGGTGCTGGCGATCATCCAGTACAAGTCCAGCGTCACCTTCATCGCCCAGCTGATGGGCGTGTCCTGGGGCGCGCTGGCGGGCGCCTTCCTGGCTCCCTTCCTCTACGGCCTGTACTGGAGAGGGACCACCAAAATCGCCTGCTGGGTCAGCTTTATCTTCTCCACCGTTGTGATGCTGGCCGACATCTCGCCTTTGAACGCCAGCTTCCCCGCCATCCTGGTCTCCCCCATCAACTGCGGCGCCTTCTGCATGATCGCTGGGCTGATTCTTGTCCCGGTGGTGTCCTTGTTCACCGCCAAGCCCGGGAAGGAGCTGGTGGAGGACGCCTTCTCCTGCTACGAGGAGAAGGTCACTGTCCGCAAGAGCCAGACCCTGGGCGACCCTCAATAAAATTCCCCTCTTCCTCTTTCAAAAAGGCGGAGCCTGTGGTATGCTGTACCATAGGCTTCGTCCACTTTTACCCAGAAAGGAATCGTTCCCATGATTTTTGATATTCACACTCACACATTTCCGGACAAAATTGCCCGGTCCACCATCCAGAAGCTCCAGTCCATGTGCCACACCGCGGCCTTTTCCGACGGCACCGAAGCTGGCTTGAAGGCCTCCATGGCCAAGGCGGGGATAGACGGCTGTCTGGTCCTTCCGGTGGCCACCAGCGCCCGGCAGGTGGTCCACATCAACGACGCCTCCGCCCGCCTCAACGAAACCGGTCCGGAGACCGGCCTGTGGTCCTTCGGCTGCGCGCACCCCGACTTCCCGGACTGGAAATCCGAGCTGGCCCGCATTGCCAGCTTGGGCATGAAGGGGGTCAAGCTCCACCCCATCTATCAGGGAATCGATTTTGACGATCCCCGCTATCTGCGCGTCCTGGACCGCTGCGGGGAGCTGGGGCTGACCGTCCTCACCCACGCCGGGCGGGACATTGGCTTCCCCGACCGGGACAACTGCACCCCGGAAATGACCCTGAACGCTCTGCGCCAGGTGGGGCCGGTGAAGCTGATCCTGGCCCACATGGGGGGCTGGCGGGAGTGGGACCGGGTGGAGGCCCTGCTGGCGGACACCGGCGTCTATCTGGACACCGCCTTTGCCCTGGGCCGCATCGCCCCCATCGGGGACGGCTACTACGGCCCCTCCGACCTGCCGCTGATGGAGGTGTCCCAGTTTGTCCGTATGGTCCGGGAATTCCCCGGACGGGTCCTCTTCGGCACCGACAGCCCCTGGCGGGACCAGACGGAGGGGGTCGCCCTCATCGAGGACCTGCCCCTCACCCAGGAGGAGAAGGACGGCGTTTTGGGCGGATATGCCCAAAAGCTGCTGGGATTTCAACGAACTAAATAAGGGAGCGATACCATGTATATTGACCAAACCAAATACACCACCCGGCCCAACAATGACCGCGTCCCCCAGGAATTTGCCATCTATGACCGGCTGGAGGAGCTGTCCATCCCCTACGTCCGGGTGGACCACGACCATGCCGACACCATTGAGGTCTGCCACGAGGTGGAGAAAATCCTGGGATCCCAAATCTGCAAGAACCTGTTCCTGCGCAACCGCCAGCAGACCGACTTTTACCTGCTGATGATGCCTGGGGACAAGCCCTTCAAGACCAAGTTCCTCTCCGCCCAGCTGGGCTGCTCCCGGCTGTCCTTCGCCGACGACGTTCACATGCGGGACTATCTCCAGACCATCCCCGGCTCCGTCTCCGCCCTGGAGCTGCTGTTCGATACCAACCACCGCGTCCAGCTGGTCATCGACAAGGACCTGATGGCGGACGAGTTCATCAGCGGCCACCCGGGTATCTCCACCTCCACCCTCCAGCTGAGGCGGGAGGATCTGCTGCGGTTCGTGGAGTCCACCGGCCATTCGCCCATTTACATCGACCTGCCCGACCCCAGAGACGAATGAAACGGGCCCCCGGCGGAGCCGGGGGCCTTCTCTTATGCCTTACGCAAAATGCCCATGGGGGTGGATTCCTCTCCCTGGCCCAGGGGGTTGTCGCCCAGGGCGCGGGCCAGCCAATCCAGGGTGGGCCGCTTTTCGGAGAAGCCCAGGATGTTGGCCCCCAGGTCGTTGATGTCCACAATGGCGACCGGGTATCCAAGCGCCTGTGCCAGGCGCTTGGCCGTCCCCATGGGGTCGGCGGGGGTGAGGACCACGTAGTGGTCGTAGGGCGGGATAGTCCCCTCGGTAGGGCCGTCAATGCCCCGGGCCTTGGGACCGGCCACGTTGTAAAACCAGCCCTTCTTGCCCAGAATTTTGCCGATCACCGAACAGAAGGCGGCGAACAGAATCCGCAGGGTGCCGCACTCCTGAAGGGCCATTTCCATGGTTTCCGGGATGCCTAGGCCGATGCCGGCGGGAGTTTTGGTGACGTAGCGGCTCAGGGTGACGGCCAGCTTCCGGGGCTTGATGTTCTCCATGGGGATGGCCCGGCTCTGAGTGCAGGCCACCGCCTTTTCCGAGATGAACAGAATATCACCCGCCCGCATTTTATCCTTGGGGTACTTGTTCACCACATCTACCATGTCGTCCTTGTCGGTGATGAGGTGGGTTTTCACAGGGATACGCAGATAATCCACGCCGTCCACGGCGCGGACCAAGTTCTTGCCGGGATTGGCGCTGTAATTCATTTCCTCGCTCATGGAGCAGGACTCCTCTCATTGGTTCAATCAGGTCTGGGTTATTATACCACTGTCGCGGCCCGGTTGCTACTCTTTTTCCAAATTTAATAATTCACCCAAAAGCCAGCCGTCCTCCACCGCTGTAATCTGGACCTTTCGCAGCTGGTTGTGGAGGTTTTCCCCGCTGGGGACCCGCACCTCGCAGTACTGGGTGGTGTGGCCCCGCCACAGGCCGTCCCGCTCCTCCTCGAACAGAACGGTCACCTTATCCCACCACTCCAGATAGCCGCGCTCCATCCGGGCGGCGGCCTGGGCGGCCGCCCGGGCCCGCTCCTCCTTGACGGCCCTGGGCACCTGATTGGGCATAGACGCGGCCGGGGTGCCGGGGCGCTTGGAGTAGGGGAAGATGTGCATGGAGGCAAAGGCGCACCGCTGGATGAAGTCCAGGGACTGGTCAAACTCCTCCTCGGTCTCGCCGGGGAACCCCACAATCATGTCGGCGGTAATGGCGGGGACGGGGTTTTGGAAGTATTTCCAAATCAGCCCCACGCTCTCCATAAACCGGGCGGTATCATACTTCCGGTTCATCCGTTTCAGGGTGGCGTCGCAGCCGGACTGCATGGACAGGTGAAAGTGGGGGCACAGGTTGTCCAATTTCGCCGCCCGGAGGCAGAACTCCTCGGTGATGGTGCGAGGCTCCAGCGAGCCCAGCCGGATACGGCAGCCGGGGGCGGCGGCGCAGACAGCCTCAATCAAGTCAATCAGCTCCGGCTTTCCCGCCAAATCCCGGCCCCAGGAGGAGATCTCAATCCCGGTGAGGACCAGTTCCTTGTAGCCCTCCCCGGCCAGTTTTTCCGCCTGGGCGGCGGCGTCTGAAAGGGGCAGGGAGCGCACCGGCCCCCGGGCATAGGGGATGACGCAGTAGGTGCAGAAATTGACGCAGCCGTCCTCCACCTTGAGCATGGCCCGGGTTCTCCCCTCCAGCCCCCCGGCGGGGAGAGACTCAAAGACCCGGCGCTTCATCACGTCGTCCAAGGCGGTGACTTTTTCCTGACGCTTCGCCCATACCCGCTCCACCAGCTCCACAAAGCCCCGCCGGTCCCCGGTGCCCGCCACCAGGTCCACGGGCAGACTGGCCATGTCCTCCGGGTGGGTCTGAGGGTAACAGCCGCACACCGCCACCAACGCCTCCAGCGACCGCTTCCGGGCCTGACGGATGGTCTGACGGGATTTTTTGTCGCTCACCGCCGTGACGGCGCAGGAGTTGATGATGTACACATCCGCCTCCCCCTCAAAGGGAGCCAGAGTGTGGCCCCGGGCGGTAAACAGCTGCTCCAGGGCCTGGGTCTCGTACTGGTTCACCTTGCAGCCCAGAGTGTAAAAGGCGACAGTCATGCGCCGTGCTCCGGAACCACGGCGAAGAAGGTCAGGTCGGCGTCGCTGTCGTTGATAAGGCTGTGCTCGTGGCCCTTGGGGCAGTAGTGGACCGACCCGGCGGACAGGGGCTCGTACTCCCCGTCGCACAGCACCTTGCCCGTGCCGGACAGGATGCAGATGATCTCGCTGCTGGTGTCGTGGGTGTGCGGGCCGATGGTGCAGCCGGGAGCCAGCAGGCCCTTCATGATCTTGTTGCTGCTGTCTGTGAACATGTGGGCGGCCACCTGGCCCTCGCCCCCCCGCATGTGGGGGATGACGGTCTCGGGAATCCGCTCAAAGTTGATTAACATTTGTATTTCCTCCTCGTTTTTATGTGGTAGCTTTGCGTAGGGCGGATCATATCAGCCCCTACATTCACACCGCCTTCACAGGAAAGCCCAGTTCCTCCAGCCTTGGGGAGAGCGCATCCAGAAGCGGGACTCCAAAAATCCAGATTTCCCGCCGCCAGGGGTGGCCCAGATAGCCCCATTTCAGATCCCGCTGGACGAAAAAGTAGTAATCTCCGTCGGGGTAGAAGTCCGGGAAATAGGCGTCGTAGCCCCCGCCCATATAGCTCTCGTCCTCCACCCAGTGGCTGTGCTCGGTGATGGGCAGGCGGGGGGCGTAGCGGAAGCAGCTGTGATGCCAGTCCAGGGCGTAAATCCAATCGTCCTCCCCCAGGCAGGCGGCCAGAGCGCCGGGGACCTCCGCCAGCAGCTTTTCTACCTGTTCCTGCGTGGCATAAGTCAGGTCCAGAACAAGGTAAGGCTCTGAAAGCTGAAAGGGCAGCTGATTGACCCGGACGCTAGGCTGAAACCGGAGCTCCGCATTGATGCGGTCCCAAATCTGTTTGCTCTCCTCTTCCCCTAAAATAGAACAAAAAGTGTCCATTTACTCACGCTCCCTTTTGACGAAGCGAGTCCACAATGCTCCCGGCAAAATAGGCGGTGTCCTCGTTTTTTGAGCCGGACACAGCGGTAAAAACGGGAAGATCAGCCTTCAGCTTCTCCCGGAGCTGAAGGGGCCAGGAGGCGTCGGAGCTGAAGCGCTCGGTACAGACGGCGAAGCCCTGGAAAATATCCAGCAGCTCCACCTTCAGTTCGTCATCCAGCTCCCGCAGGGAGCCGGGCACACTGGGGGTTTTTCCGGCCTGAAAGTGGGGGATATCCTGGGCGGCGTTTCCGTAGGCGGTCTCATATTGGGACCAGTCGATCTCGTCGATCATTTTATAGAGTTCTCCAGCCGTCATTGGGCAGCCTCCTCCAAATCCTCCGGCAGCAGCTCCATCAGCTGCTCTTTAGTAGGGGCCTCCAGCCGGGCCACCCGGTCGGCCTGGCTGGCCACCGCCTGCTCAAACAGGTTGCGCACGTCCCGGGCGTTGCCGAAGTTCTCGTCCCGCTCCTCGTAGAGCTCTTGCAGGTCCTTCTCCATGAACTTCTCCCCCTCCTCTGAGAGGGTGTAGCCGTTGTTTTTGCACATGGACCGGAAAATTTCCATCAGCTGTTTTCCGTCATAGTCCTCAAAGAAAAAGTATTTGTTGAACCGGGACTCCAAACCGGGGTTGGCGTGGATAAACCGCTCCATCTGGTCGGTGTACCCCGCCACGATGACAATCAGGTCCTTCCGATGGTCCTCCATGTTCTTGAGGACGACCTCAATGGCCTCGTGGCCGAAGTCATTGGGGCTGTCAGCGTTGACCAGGGCGTAGGCCTCGTCGATGAACAGCACCCCGCCGATGGCCTTCTGGACGGCCTCCTGGGTTTTCAGGGCGGTCTGCCCCACAAAGCCGGCCACCAGACCAGACCGGTCCACCTCCACCAGCTGGCCCTTGGACAGCACTCCCACCGCGTGGTAAATCTTGGCCAGAAGCCGGGCCACGGTGGTTTTTCCGGTGCCGGGGTTGCCCATGAACACCAGGTGGAGGGACATGGGGGGGACGGGCAGGCCGGCCTCCTCCCGGAGTTCGCGCACCTTTACCAGGTTGATGAGGCTCTTGACATCCTTCTTCACCTTGTCCAATCCGCACAGCCCGTCCAGCTGGGCCAGCAGCTCGTCCAGGGTGGGCTCGGGCTCCTCCGGGACCTTTTCCTCCTTGGGCGCCGGGGCCGCTTCCGTCTTGGCGGCGGGGGCGGCGGACTGGCCGGGCTTGGGGGCGGCGAACTGGTCCGCTCGGATAGCGGGGCGGTCGGCGCGCAGGCCGTCTTTGTCGCAAAGCTCCAGCAGAACATCGTTGCAGGAATTGACAAACCCCGCCTCGCTCTCGCTGACCACGCCGTCTACGGCGGCGAAGAGGAGCAGGAGGAGGGTGAGCTGGTCGGCGAAGCGCCGGGCCAGACTTGTCCCTTTCATCCGGTCGTACCGGCGCAGGTCCTCAAAAAAGGCCGGGGGCTGGAACAGGTCGAAGTTGGCCACGCCGGAGGCCACCTCCCAGTACAGGGCGGAGGGGGCCGGACTGCCGGCGGAGTAGATGGCGTTGTAAAACTCCACATGCCGGGGGGTGATGGCGCTGGCGTTGTCCGCCTGCCACACACCCAGGACGTACTGGCGGATATAGCCGTCCACCTGGTAGCTGAAAACCATGCGCAGAGAGGGATCGGGAATCAGCTTGCGAAAGGCGGAGACCACCTCGGTATACTGTTTATGGACCTCGCTGGCGGTAAGAATAGTACTCATAGCGTCGCTCCTTCGGAGGAATGAAATGGAACGCATCCATTATAATCAAAAGAGCGGGGTGGGTCAAGTCAAGCCGGATGGTCTACATAAAATTGTGAACAATTTAATTATTTTGCCGATTCCCGTTGACGGGAGGAAAAAAAAACGGTAGAATAAAAGTAGTTTTTACTTGGAGGAACAACAATGGCAGACAGAGATACATCCGCGCCCCGCGACACCGGCGGGCGCCAGCAGATACCTTCCGGCGAGACGGAGGGCCGCCGTCAGGCGCCCTCTCAAGCCGGCGGCGGCTATTCCCAGCGGCCTCAGACGCCTCCCCGGAGCGGCGGCGGCTATGGAGAGCGCGGGTCCGCGCCCTCTCAGAGCGGCTACAGCTCCCGCCAGCCCTCCTCCAGCCGGAGTGGCGGCGGCTACGGGGAGCGCGGGTCCGCGCCCTCTCAGAGCGGCTACAGCTCCCGCCAGTCCTCCTCCAGCCGGAGCGGCGGGGAGCGCAGGTCCGCGCCCTCCCAGAGCGGCTACAGCTCCCGCCAGCCCTCCTCCAGCCGGAGCGGCGGCTATGGGGAGCGCAGGCCCTCCTCCCGCCGCAACGACGTGATCCGCTGTGAAAACTGTGGGGAGGACTATTCCGTCACCTATAAGCGCTGCCCCTTCTGCGACGAGCGCCCCGGACGGGGCGGCGGGTCCGGGCGGCGGGTGGCCAACACCCGGGGCGGCGGCTACGGCCGGCCGGTGAACCCCATCCAGGTGGCGGGGCTGGTCATTTCGGTGCTCCTGATCCTCACCGCCGTGTTCATTGTGGTCCGCTTTATTGGCGCGCCCCTGTTCGGCGGCGGAAAGAAACCCGGAAACGATTCCAGCGTATCCACCAGTCACAGCCAGTCCAGCACCGGCTCCCAGTCTGCGCCCAAGCCCCAGGCGGTCCAGTCCATCGCGCTGAGCGAGAGCGCCTTCGACCTGGACAGCGGCGCCACCCATCAGCTCACCGCCAGCCTGGTGCCCGCGGACGCCACAGGCAGCATAATCTGGTCCACCAGCGATCCCTCCGCCGCCACGGTAGACGCCACCGGCCTGGTGACCAACCTGAACAGCGGCTCCGCCAACGTCAGTGTGACCATCACCGCCTCCTGCGGCGAGATCAGCGCGGAAGCGGTGGTCAACTGCAAGGCCGGCGGCACAACCACTCCTGGCGGCACGGCTGTCTCCGGCTCTCAGGGCGTGATTATCAACGCCGATTCCGGCTTGAACATCCGCTCCGGCCCGGGCCGGGAGTACAACGTGGTGGCCAGCGCCACCAACGGCTCCACCGTCACCATCCTGGGAGAGGAGAACGGCTGGTATCAGATTCGCTACAACGGCAGCAACACCGGCTATGTATCCAAGGATTTTGTGTCCGTACGCTAAACCAAACCGCCCGCTTCCTGTTTCGGAAGCGGGCGGTTTTTTCGTCCGGTTTTGGGCGCTCCGCCCCCTTATTTCCAATAAATGTATCCAAACGTCCCACTTCAGGACATTTCTCCTGTATGGATGGAAACTATTTTTGAAGGAGGAATTTTTATGGCAAGCAATCACACACCCAACTACGGGCTGAACCAGTGGGAGCGGACGGATAAGGTCATTATGGAGGACTTCAACGCGGACAACGCCAAGCTTGACGCGGCGCTGAAGGCGCTGGCGGAGCGGACGGAAGCGGTATCCCGCTCCATTCCGCCTATCGCCTTTGGCAGCTATGTGGGCGACGGAGAAAAGACCAGGTTGATTTCGGTGGGCTTCACCCCCAGGGCGGTGCTGCTGCTCAGTAAGGGAGGCCGGACCGATTATCACGAAACCTATATCCGCACCGCCTACGGCGGTCTGGCCGTGGAGGAGGGTCCGGTGACGAACAACGGGTATGAGGTGCTGTCCATCCAGCCCGACGGCTTCCAGGTCTCTTATCGGTCGTTTAAATCATCAAGCATCACGTATAATATCTACTCCAATGTAAATGGTGAAGGAACAGCTGCCCTTGGTAAAGTCCTCCTGGATGGCTGTCACAATGGCTTCCATCAGAGTGGCGGGTTCACTACTCCGCTCCCCCTCCTTTTCCTCAGTCTTCGGCACCCACTTGCTGCGGTATGTCTGATCCTCATCCCACACGTACTCTTTCTCATCGTAGGTGATGGATTCCACGCCCTCGTTGTGCAGGGCCTCCAGGAAGCGGGCCAGGTCGTTGACCGCCTTGGAGCTGTGGCCTTCACCGGTCGTCTCTTCGTCTCCGTAGTCGCTCCCGCCGGTTACGATGATCTCATTCCCTTTCACCTCAACGGTTCCGAAGGGAGTCTTAACGGCGTTCTCAATCACGGCCGCCAGCTCGGCGCCGGCAACCTCTTCCTTCGTGCCCACCCTTGTGAAGGACACGCCGTAGGTCGTCCGGCCAACGGTAGCCTCCTTGGTCCTGCTGTTGTAAGCAACCTCGTCCACGTCCACGCCCAGATGCTCCGCGATGGCCTGGACAATCTGGTTGTTATTCAGGCTCTCAATCGAGGTAATAACGATCACGCCGTTCACCTCACTGATAGAGAACTCAGGCAGCTCCTCATCCTCATTAGCGTCGTCCGCGACCTTCATGACGAAGATAGCGGCCAGCTCGCCGTCGTCGGTGACAACCCAGGCCTTGTCATTGATGTCGGTCTCCACGCGGCCCTCAATGGTCAGATCGCTGCCGTCCAGATAGGCAATCGCAGCGTTATCGCTGGGGGCGATGTGGAACTCGTAACTGTTGTCCCCATTGGAGCCGAAGCCGTACACGCCCTCGGTCAATCTCTGGGTGCCGGAATAGGGGGTCCACTCGTTGTCCTTCCCGTTGATCCGGACGCCACTGGGGACAGTCGTGTTCAGCCGGGTGACATAGCCGTCGCTGGTGGTCATGCCGAAGAAAATGCCGATGTCGCCCTTCTTCAGGGACTCGACCGCCTTAGCGGCGGTGCTGCCGTACCGCACCTCGATGGTGGTGGCCTCACCCTTCACAACTGCGTCATAGACATAATAGCGGTTGGAGCCGGTGCCGTTGAGCTTCACATTGTCCGCGCCCACCACAAAGATGATGTCGTTGCTGCCGGTGATATCGGCGGTGGTTACGAACACGGCCTTCAGATCAGCATCGTCGTCTTTGTCGGAATCCGCGGCCGCCCTGGCCGTACTATCTTCCTTCTTGGCATCGGCGATAATCTCATCGGTATAATCGCTGTCCAGGTCTACATTGAGGATGGTGCCGTCGCCGCAAACCAGCTGAGCGCCGAAATCGGCCTCATCGGTGTACTTGCTGCTGGCCTTGCCTACGCCCAGGACAAAGGCGTAGTTGGTGTTCTCCTTGGCGTCGCCGACGTAGATGATGTTGCCCTGGCGGTCCAGATAGATGGCCACCTCGGCGTCGGCGGAGTCGGCGGACAGCTTGCCGCCGTTGTCGTCGTTGAACTGGGCGCTGTAGTTATAGGTGGTGTCGCCAATTACCACATACTTGTCGGCGCGGACGGTCTTGGCCTCGCCCTCCACCAGTTCGGCCTCGCCGATCACGGAAGCCACAGTCCAGCTGGAGCCATCGCGGTACTTGGTATACAGAACCACGTCGTCCTCGCTGTAGCCGGTGGTCTCAAAGTCCAGACGCTTGCCGCCCATGTCGTCCAGCGTGATCTTGCCGTTGGCCACCTTGGTGACCTCGGCGGCGTAGGTGTTCACAACGCACACGGTGGCGGTGCCGGCGTAGCCGCCGTGTGCGGTGTTGTCCAGATAGACGTAGGTGGTGGTGCCCCGTCCGGTGCCGGCCAGGTCATCGCCGTTGTTCGCCTTTACCTCGGCCTGGCCGAAGAGGTCGTCCTCGCCGTTCAGGTTGGTCCGCTGACCATCCATGTACACTGTCCAGCTGTAGTCCTCCGCGGCGGCCTTGCCCACGGTGGCGTACATGTCGCCGCTCTTTACAGTGCCCTCCAGCGCGTAGTTCGCCGTGTCGGTATAGGTGCCGATCTCGGTGTTCTTGTAGCTCCAGCGGGTCGCGGGGGCCTTAAAGCCGTCGGTGACGCCGGTGTTTTTCCGCAGGTCGCCGTTGTACAGCTGCTCGCCCAGCTCCACGGTGTAGCCTCGCACGCCGTTGGTGCCGGTGCCGTCGGTCTCAGCCGTGCTGATGGCGGCGGCTACCGTCCGGTCATTGCTGGTGCGAACGATATACTCCACCTGGCCGTTGATGGTCACGGCGGTGTCGCCGGAACCTACGGTGATGTCGGCGGTGTTCTTGCGGGCGTCCACCATAGTGCACTCCAGGGCGTTCAGAGCCATCTGGGCCACCTGGTTCCGGGTCATGGCGGCGGTGGCGCTGGAGCCCACGCCGGTGTCGATGCCAATCCGGGTGCCCTGGCGGACGGTGGCGGTCTCAAAGCCGTCGGCGTAGTCCGCGTCGGTCTGGAAGTAGCCCAGAGCGCGCATCATCATGGCGGAGGCCTGAACGGCGGTCACACCGTCGTTGGCCCCGTAGGTAGCGGCGTCGTAGCCGGCCACGATCTTGTTGGCGTAGCACGCGTCCACATAGGGCCGGGCCCAGCTGGGCACATCGGTGAAGGGACAGCTGGTCTCATAGTACTGGTAGTCGTAGTCCAGCAGCAGGGCCATGACAACCGCCATCTCCGCGCGGGTCACGTTCCGGTCGGGATCGAAGTTGCCGTTGTCGTCGCCCCGCATGACCCGCACGGCCTGCAGGACCTCAATGGCCTCGATGTTGTCGTTCTCGTCAACATCGGGGTAGCTCGCGGCGCTGGAGCCCACAACCATCATGCCAAGCAGCATCACGGAAGCCAGGGTCAGGCTGAGAGCCCGCTTCAGGTTTCTCATTCGGATATTCCTCCTTACAAAATTTTTCGGCCTGAGTGGGGCCGTTTTTTGGGTCGAAACGCGGATCTGAAACTTACTATGGCAGCCTGTGGAGCCTAACCTTTTTGTAACAAAATTCTGCGTTTCCACCAAATTTTTCGAGGTTTTTCAACATTTCCGCCCCGCCACGCCCGTGTCACGCTCCTTGCGGGGGGCGAAAAAGTCGCGGGACACCCATGAAAAGCCCTCCAAACGGCGCCTTTTGACGTAAAGAAGCAAAACTGGTAGACATCTGGTAGACGCCCTAAAAAATGGAAATCCCCCAACCTCTCGCGAAGCAAGGGGTTGGGGGATTCTTTGGTAGACATTTGGTAGACGGGGCCTGAAATCTTCCCTCAGGGGTCATACCATAGATGTCACTTGACTTTTTGATTGACACAGCGTAAATTAAAGGACTACCGCTTACAAAAAGATTCAGGGCGTTTCAACGCTGAGAAAGGAACGTTTAGACTATATGAGAAGTACAGACGAAATTTATAAAGATGCGCAGGAGCTGTTTACGTTTCTCTCAGAAGCGGAAGACCCTGCGGTCACCGCGGATATTGTACTGGCTATGGGCAGTCAGGACCTGCGGGTGGCAAACCTGGCGGCGCGGGCTTTTTTTGAGTACCGCGCCGGGTGGCTGGTTTGCAGCGGCGGATTCGGGAAGGACACGGCGGCCCTGTTTCGCAAGCCTGAAGGGGTGCTGTATGCGGAGCGGTGTCTGGAACTGGGCGTACCGGAGGGGCGCGTTTTGATTGAGGACAAGGCGGCGAACTCAGGGGAAAACGTTCGGTTCAGCAGAGCGCTGCTGAATCAGCATGGCATCGTCCCCCGAACGGGTGTAATCGCCTGCAAGCCGTATATGGCGAAACGGGCTTTGGCCACCGCCCGGATGCAATGGCCGGAGACAGGCTGGAGTGTGGCCCGGCAGAAAACCGGTTTTATGGAATACCTGGAGGAGGGAAACGATTTTACGGCGGTTTTGGAGCTTATGGTTGGCGATCTCCAGCGTCTGCGGGTCTACGCGGGGAGCTTTCAGATTCCTGTTGAGGTTCCGGCTCCGGTTTGGGAGGCCTGTAAACGGCTGGCCGGGGACGGTTATGACAGATTTGTGATTGGAGAAATCTGAATTTCCTTTCGCGATTTTATAAAAAACGTCCGCATTTTGCCTCTGGCTGGCAGAACAGGATTGCACCTTGCACAAATCTGTGATACAATCCTACTGTTATCGCCTCCCAAACAACAAACTCATTTTTGGATAAAGGAGAAAATGTTATGAACAGATTTGGCATCAACGTGGAGCTGAAGAATGTCCCCGCGCTGGACCCGGAGTTTATGCCTCTGATGCGCTTCAACCGCGCCTTCCTTGCCACGGCGAAAAAGCCGGTGGGGATCGCTGTGGAACGGGCGGACGGCCAGATGGCCTCCTGCCGGACCTTTATCCACGGCACTCCTGAGATGAAGGAGGCGGACCGCTATTACATCGAGCGGATTGTAAAGACGATTCTGTGGATGAAGGGCGGCTTCAAGGTCTATGTCAGCGGAGACGAGGGGATCTGCGAGTATCTCAAGTCGGTCTACCGCGCCGGCGGACAGCAGGAGTTCGACTGGGACTATATGGCCAGCGTTTTTGAGCGCCCCTTTGAGGTGGTGCTGGTGGACGATATCCCGGAGGCCAAGGATTCCCCCAAGGCCATCGGCGGACACCTGGAGGGCTGCCGTATCGGCTTTGACGCCGGCGGCTCTGACCGGAAGGTCTCCGCTGTCATCGACGGGGAGACGGTCTACTCCGAGGAAGTGGTCTGGTTCCCCAAGACCAACTCCGACCCGGATTATCACTACAACGGCATCGTGGCCGCTTTGAGGTCCGCCGCCGAACACATGCCCCGGGTGGACGCGGTGGGCGTGTCCTCCGCCGGCGTGTTTATCAACAACCGCACCATGAACGCCTCTCTGTTTTTAAAGGTCCCCAAGGAAATTTATGACGAAAAGGTGAAGGACATCTATATCCGGGCCGTTCACGACACCTTTGGCGATGTGCCCTACTGCGTCATCAACGACGGCGACGTGTCCGCACTGGCTGGGGCCATGAGCCTGAACGACAACAGCGTGCTGGGCATCGCCATGGGCACCAGCGAGGCGGTGGGCTATGTGGACGAGGAGGGCCGGATCACCGGCTGGCTCAACGAGCTGGCCTTCGTCCCGGTGGACGCCCAGCCCGACGCCATGCGGGACGAGTGGTCCGGAGACATCGGCTGCGGCGTGAAGTACTTCTCTCAGGACGGGGTCATCAAGCTGGCCCCCCGGGCGGGGATTGAGCTGGACGAGAACGCCTCCCCCGCCGAGAAGCTCAAGGCGGTCCAGGCCCTGATGGCCCAGGACGACCCACGGGCTGTCCAGGTCTATGAGTCCATCGGCGTCTATCTGGGCCACACCCTGGCCTACTACCACGAGCTGTACGGCTGCCGCCATGTGCTGCTGCTGGGCCGGGTGATGAGCGGCAAGGGGGGCGACCTGATTCTGGACACCGCCAAAAAGGTGCTGGCCGACGAGTACCCCGAGGTTCTGGACAAAATGACCCCCGAGCTGCCCGACGAGAAGTTCCGCCGGGTGGGCCAGTCCATGGCCGCCGCCAGCCTGCCGGAGAGCAAATAATAGAAAAGAGGAGCGCTATGGATAGACAAAAATTACAGGACGCCCAGGCTTGGGTAAAAAGCGAGCTGGACCGCTCCGCCGCCTTCTGGCTGGAGCATGGGATGGACAAGGAGCACGGCGGGGTGTACACCTGTCTGGACCGGAAGGGGGAGATCTACTCCACCGACAAGAGCGTGTGGATGCAGGGCCGGTGCGGCTGGATTTTCGCCTTCCTGTGCCACAACTACGGCGTGAAGCAGGAGTGGCTGGACGCTTCCAAGAGCTGTTTGGACTTTATGGAGCAATACTGCTTCAATCACGGGGCGGGGGACCGGATGTACTTCACCGTGACGGCGGAGGGCAAGCCCCTGCGCCAGCGGCGGTACTACTTCTCCGAGGCCTTCTGCGCCATCGCCAACGCGGAGTACTATGGCGTCACCGGGGACAAGGCCCGGCTGGAGCGGGCCCGGCAGTGCTACGACCTGTACTGGGACCTGAGCCAGGGCAAGCCAGACCCGGTGGGCATGGGACCCAAGACCATCCCCGAGACCCGGTCCGGCCGTGCCTTCGGCACCCCCATGATTATCCTTAACGTTACCGGCGTGCTGCTGCGCACCGACCCGGAGCGGAGGGCCCTCTATGAGGAGCGGGCACAGCAGTGCGTGGACGACATCTTCAAGTACCACGTCAAGCCCGACCTGAAGTGCACCCTGGAGAACGTGGACGTGGACGGCACCCCCCGCCTCTATTACACCGAGGGCCGCACTGTCAATCCCGGCCACGACATCGAGGGGGTGTGGTTCCTGCTGGAGCACGCCCAGCGCGCCGGGGACCAGGAGCTGGTGAGGAAGGCGGCCCAGATGTTCGACTGGGCCATCGACGCCGGCTGGGACGAGGAGTACGGCGGACTGCTCTACTTCACCGACTGCCTGGGCAAGCCCCCGGAGGCCTATGAGCACGACATGAAGCTGTGGTGGCCCCACAACGAGATTTTAATCGCCTCCATGATGCTCTACCGGGACACCGGGGAGGAGAAGTATCTGGACTGGTTCTATAAAACGCTGGACTACTGCAAGGAACACTTCGCGGACCCCGAATACGGCGAGTGGTACGGCTATCTCCGCCGGGACGGTCTGCCCACCATGCCAAGCACCAAGGGCAGCACCTTCAAGGGGCCCTTCCACATGCCCCGGAGCATGATTCTGGTGGATGGAATGATTTCGGAGATTTTGGCTCGTTCATAGGAGAGGTGCGGTTTGGAAAAAAACATCGTGGCGCTGATGCTCCAGGAGTATGAGAACTTTACCCGTTCGGAACGGAAGATCGCCGACTATGTGCTGGAGCACCAGAAGGAAACCCAGTACATCAGTATCACCGATCTGAGCGCGGAGTGCGAGGTGGCGGTGTCCACCGTATCGCTGTTCTGCCGGAAGCTGAGGCTGGCGGGGTTTAACGACTTCAAGCTGGAGCTGGCCCGGGCGGCGCTGCCCGCCGGGGCCATCCCCGGCTCCTACGGCGGGGAAATCACCCCGGAGGACCCTCCGGCCGCCGTGATGGGCAAGGTGCTCCATACCGCCCAGGACGCGCTGAACAACGCCTACCACATGCTGTCCGAGCGGGACGTGAACCGGGCGGCGGACCTGCTGCGGGACGCGGGCCAGGTAATCTGCCTGGGCCAGGGCAACCACTCGGTGGTGGCCCTGGCGGCCTGGGCCCAGTTTTCCACCACCTCCCCCAAGTTTAAAACCATTCAGGATTCCCACATGCAGGCGGTAATGCTCTCCACCCTCTCCAAGCGGGATGTGGTCCTCTATTTTTCCTACTCCGGGGCCACCCATGAGGTGCTGGAGGCGGCGGAGGTGATCCGAAGCCGGGGAGCCAGGCTGATTCTAGTCACCCGCTTCCCCAACTCCCCCGCCAGCGCCTACGCTGATACGGTGCTGCTGTGCGGACCCAACGAGCAGCCCTTCCAGTTCGGGTCCACCTCCGCGCTGATCTCCCAGCTCTATGTGCTGGAGGTGCTGCTCAGCGAGTTCATCCGCCGGGACCCTGAGACGGCGGAGCGTAACCGGCAGTCGGTGGGCAAGTCGCTGACCCAAAAGTGTGTATAAGGAGGTCCAGGTGGGAAGCTTTTTCAACCCGGAAAAGGGAATATGGGCCTGGCTGAGCACCATGGTGGACATCTGCGGGCTGTCCATTGTGTGGATCTTCCTGTGCATGCCGGTGGTTACCATCGGTCCGGCCACGGCGGCGCTGTACTATACAGTGGTCAAGCGCGTCCGGGGCCGGGAGGGCGGAGCCTTTGGGGACTATTTCCGCTCCTTCCGGGATAACTTCAAAACAGGGCTGTGGACGGGCCTCATTGCCATTCCAGCGGCGCTGCTGCTCTTTTTCGGGCACTCCGTCGTCCGCTGGTACGGGACGCGGGTGGGCGGCGCGGCCTATATCCTCTATGTGGCCTACTACTTCGCCCTTGTCCTTCCGGCGGGGGTGCTGTGCTGGCTGTTCCCGCTGCTGGGCCGGTTTGACTACCGGGTGAAGGACCTGTTCCGCACCGCCTTCCAGCTGACGGTGGCCCACCTGCCCAGCACCGTCGTGGTGGTGCTGCTCACTGCCCAGACCGCCGTGTTCTGCATAGAACGGTGGTGGCCGGTGCTGTTCATGCCCTCGGTGGCCATGCTGCTGGTTTCTCTGTTTTTTGAGCGGATTTTCCAAAAGTACTCCCCGGAGCTGGCCCCGGCGGAGGAACAACCGGATCAATAAAAAAACAAGTCTGCCATATGACGCGGCAGACTTGTTTTCGCTTCCAGGAGAGAATCAGACGCCGCCGCCAACGATGAACAGAGCGCCGTTCAATTCCCGGAACAGGGACGGGTCCCCCGGTGTAAACGCGATGGTGTCCATATTTTTATACAGCTCCGTTCCGGTGATCTGGTAGATGGACATCAGATACAGCTTTTCGTGGAGCTCCGGCCAGGGGGACTTGGCGT
The DNA here is from genome assembly GCA_910575265.1 of Oscillospiraceae bacterium. Taxonomy (GTDB): domain Bacteria; phylum Bacillota; class Clostridia; order Oscillospirales; family Oscillospiraceae; genus Lawsonibacter. Next base: position 269,366 of record CAJTEA010000001.1, on the reverse strand, counting down.
CCAGGAACCACAGCTCCAGAAAGCCGAACTGCTTCAGGCCCCAGGTTCCGGTCAGGGCGGCCTCCCCCTTTCGTCCGCCGCGGATGCTGACCCAGAGCGGGGCCGGGAAATACGCCGGGTCGTCCCAATTTTGCTCCAGGATGGCGGCGTGCTGTAGGTAGAGCCGGCGGCTGACCAGCAGCTCGGCTTCCGCCAGGAAAAGACCCACAGCCCCGTCCAGCTCCATCAGCGCTCCGGCCAGCCGGGTGAACAGGCGGCAGATTCCGCGCTTTTCCGCCAAAGAGGTCCCGCCGCCCTTCTGGGCCAGCACCAGGAAGCACTTGTGGGCCAGAAGCGTTTCCCGTTCCTCGGGGGAGAATAGTCCCTCCGGAAGGGAGGAAAGGTCATAGACCTGGGGCGGGTGGGGCATAGCGAAATAGCCGCAAAAGAACTCCGCGCCCTCCAGCGCGAAGGTCATGGCGGGGGCGTTGGGGACGCTGGTGTCTGTGGAGACCAGCGCCTGGGGTCCAAAGCGTCCCTCCACGGCTTTGGACACGGTGGTCCAGTCTATTTCCCGGTTCAGCAGAATCACGGCCTGGGTGTCCGGCTCGGGCGCAAGACCGGGAGCGGGAGCCGCCGGCGGTTCGGCGGCGGGCTCCGGATCTTTTTTGCGTTTAAAGCGGTCAAAAAGTCCCACAATTTATCTCTCCTTATATGTAAAAATGTTACGGCAGCAGCCCAGGCACCTGTTCCGCCAGCATGGCCGCCAGCTGGGCGTGGCCCTTTCGGGTCAGGTGCATGCCGTCCACGGCGTTAAACTCACAGTCTTTCGCGTCAAGATAGTGGGCTCCTACCAGTTTGGCTGTTTTTTCATAGTAGGCGGGCAGCTCCCGGGATTTTTCCAGGCAGCCCCTGCCCATAGGAACGCCGCACTCGGCCAGCTCCATCTCCGGGCGGATGGGAGGCGGGCAGACAATCAGAATGTTGGGGGCGTGGTCCCCCCAGCAGTCCACGCTCCGCGCCTTGCGCGCCAGCCGCTCCATGCCGATGCCGATGCAGGCGGCGTTGGCCCCCAGCCGTTCCTTGGTGTCATTGGTGCCCAGCATGATGATAAGCAGGTCGATCACCTCGTGGCTTTTCAGCAGGGAGTAGAGCACAGTGAGAGCGTCCATCGTCTCGTGGAGGGGGTCGGGGAAAACGGTGGTCCGGCCGGACAGGCCCTCCTCTGTTACCAGGTAATCGCTGCCCAGGGCCTTCTGGAGCAGGCAGGTCCACCGCTCCTCCTCGTTAAAGCGGATGCCGCCGTCTGCGCAGTCGGCGGGGTCGGCGCAGTAGCCGTGCGTATTGGAATCGCCCAGGCAGAGGATATGTTTTTTCATGGCCGGTCACGTCCTTTCTTTGATTTGGCTTATGGGGAAATTTGTTCGCATATACTATAAGATTAGCAGGAATTCTTTGTTTGTCAAGGCAAACTGTTTCGATTTTAGAGGGTTGTTTAAGTGTAAATTGCACAAAAATCGAAATTATTTTTGTTTATTTCCCTAAACTTCGGATTTTTTCGAAAATCTTTTCGATTTTGATTGACAGACCGCCTCCGCTCTTGTATAATTTACACAGCAAGCTCAGGTTTGCATCGTCACTTTTTGTGAAATTAAAAGGAGGATACGCAATGAAGATGAAGAAGATTGTCGCGGCAGCGCTGGCCATGGCCATGGCCCTGTCTCTGGCCGCCTGTGGCGGCCAGAGCGGCGGTCAGAGCGGCTCCGGCGGCGGCGCTGGCGGAGCCAGCAGCAGCACACCTCCCGCTCAGAGCGGCAGCCCCACCCCCTCCGGCGCCAGTGAAATCACCCTGTGGACCTACCCCATCGGCGACTGGGGCAAGGAGGCTGAGGTCAAAGCCCTGACCGACGCCTTCACCGCCGACACCGGCATCGCCGTGAAGGTGGAGTACTTAGACTATACCGCCGGTGACGACCGGGTGAACACCGCCATCACCGCCGAAGGCACCCCCGACCTGATTATGGAGGGTCCCGAGCGCCTGGTGGCCAATTGGGGCGCCAACGGCCATCTGGTGGACCTGAGCGACCTGTTTGACGACGAGGATATCGCCCAGATCAACGAGGTCAACGAGGGCGTCATGAAGGCCTGCACCCACACCAGTGGCGCGATTTATGAGTATCCCCTGGTCATGACCGCCCACTGCATGGCCATCAACAAGACCGCCTTTGAGCAGGCGGACGCCCTCCAGTATCTGGACCTGGAGAACCACACCTGGACCACCGAGAACTTCATCAAGGCCGTTGAGGCCGTGTACGGCGAGTTCGGCGGCACCGTGGGCGCGGTCTTCTGCGCCGGCCAGGGCGGCGACCAGGGCACCCGCGCCCTTGTCAACAACCTGTATGGCGGCACCTTTACCAACGCGGAGCACACCCAGTATCTGTGGAACGACCCCAACAACGTCAAGGCTCTGGAGCTGTTGGCCGGTATGGACGGCATCGAGTTTGACCCCTCCCTGGACGGCGGCAAGGAGATCACCGCCTTCTATCAGGGCATCCTGAAGATGGCCTTCTGCTGGAACATCGCCCAGCAGCTGAATCCCAACAGCGCCGACACCGGCGCGGAGAAGACCATCTCCGGTGAGGACATCGTGTTCATGAGCTTCCCCTCTGAGACCGGCAAGTCTCAGCTGTGCGGCGGCATCTGGGGCTTTGGTATCTTCGATAACGGCGACCAGGCTCGGATCGACGCCTCCAAGCAGTTCATCCAGTGGATGTGCGACTCGGAGCACACCGCCGACGCCGTGAAGACCGCCCGCTACTTCGCCGTGCGCAACACCGCCGGCGGCGCGGACATCAGCAAGGTCTGGGCTGACGATCCCATCATGGGCGAGTACACCAAGCTGATGCCCTATCTGGGCGACTACTACCAGGTCACCACCGGCTGGGCCGCCGCCCGCACCGAGTGGTGGAACATGCTCCAGGAGGTCGGCACCGGCAGCGACATCGCTACCGTCCTGGCCGCCCATGAGGCTGCCGCCAACGCGGCCGCCGGCTAAACCGGAATCACAACAAAGCAAGGGCTTCGCGCGCCCCCTCCCCGCTCGCGCGGGGAGGGGGCGCGGCCTGTATCCCAATCATGGATCTGAGAGAAAGGGGTGGCCATTTTGGCAAAATCGTCCCAGCCCATGAGCCGGGCGCTGCAACGGCGGGAAGACGTGGCAGGTTACCTGTTCATGCTACCCAGCCTGATTTTCTTTGTGGGGTTTGTCATCATTCCCATGTTTATCTGTATCTTCACCAGCCTGACCAGCAGCAACATGAACGATACCGCCATGTTCGGCAGCTTTGTCGGACTGGAGAACTTCGCAAAGCTATTTCATGATGAGGTCTTTCAAAAGGGCCTGATCAACACCTTTATCATTGTGCTGGTCAGCGTGCCCACCGTGTGCGCCTTCTCCCTGTGGGTGGCCTCGGCCATCTATAAGCTGAACAACGTGGCCCTGTCCGCCTTCCGCTGCATCTTCTATCTGCCGGTGGTCACTGGCTCCGTGGCGGTAACGGTGGTATGGCGGTGGATGTATGACAACTATACCGGCATTCTGAATACACTGCTGTCCTCCGTGGGCCTGATCGAAAAGAACATCAACTGGCTGGGCGACCCCAAGACCGCCCTGGGCTGTATCATTGTGATCCTGTTCACCACCTCGGTGGGCCAACCCATCGTGCTGTATGTCTCCGCTCTTGGCAATGTGGACACCACCCTCATTGAGGCCGCTGAGGTGGACGGAGCCACCGACATGCAGGTATTCTGGCAGGTCAAGTGGCCCCAGATGATGCCCACCACGCTGTACATCCTGGTGATTACCACCATCAACTCCTTCCAGTGCTTCGCCCTGATCCAGCTGCTGACCCAGGGCGGCCCCAATCACGCCACCGATACGGTGATGTACTACATCTATTATACCGCCTTCAAGCTCACCGAGCAGGCGGGGCACTTCGGATATGCCAACGCCATGGGCGTGGTGCTGGCCATCTTTATTGGCCTGATGTCGGCGGTACAGTTCCGTCTGGCGAAAGAAAAGTAAGGGGGCGGGATTATGATAAACGAGTCTGGACGCAAAAAAGCCTATAAGGTATTTTCCATCATCGTGCTGGCCATTCTGGCCTTTCTGTTCCTGTTTCCCCTGTATTGGATTGTCACCGGCGCCTTCAAGCCCTCGGCGGATATTTACAACACCAAGCCCATCTGGTGGCCCACCGAGTGGGTGACCCGGAACTTTGACAACCTGTTTATCAAGCGCACCGCTCCCCTGTGGGAGCTGGCGGTGCCCTTCGGCCGCTGGTTCTCCGCCGAGCATAAGGACATCTTTTTCTCTGTGGGACCTGTGGTCCCCGCCGCCTTCCGCTGGCTGGTCAACACCGTGTTTATGGCGGTGGTGGCCATGCTCCTCACCTGTCTCACCGCGGCCATGGCCGGCTACGCCCTGGCGAAAAAGCGGTTCCGCGGGCGGGCCATCGTGTTCTCCCTCATCGTGTGCGCCATGGCTCTGCCCAAGCAGGTCATCCTGATCCCGCTGCTGAAGGAGGTCGCCGCCCTCCGGATGTATGACAACCTCTGGGCGGTGATCTTCCCCACGGTGGGCTGGCCCTTCGGCGTGTTTTTGATGAAGCAGTTCTCCGAGAGCATTCCGGGCGAGATCCTGGAGGCCGCCCGGGTGGATGGCTCCAGCGAGCTGGGGACCTTCACCACCATCGTGCTGCCCATGGTCAAGCCGGGCATCGGCGCGCTGGCCATCTTTACCTTTATCAACTCCTGGAACGACTACTTCATGCAGCTGGTCATGCTGCCCAGCGGAAACAACAACACCATCGCCCTGGGCATCTCCACTCTGCAAAACGACACCACCGTGGACATGGGCCTGCTGATGGCGGGCGCGGCCCTGGCTGCCATCCCCATCATTATCGTGTTCCTGATTTTCCAGAAATACTTTACCCAGGGCATCACCATGGGCGCGGTGAAGGGGTAGCAATATGATTTACGCCAAACAGACAGACGCCCTGTCCTACCAGGGCATCCACCCCAACCTGGACCTGGCGCTGGAGCACATCACGCCGGAGTTTCTGGCCGGGGTGGGCTATGAGCGGACCGAGCTCAAGGGGAGCGACGTGTATGTCACCCGCTTTACCTATGAGACGGTTCCTGAAGAGGAGAGCTTCTTCGAGGCCCATAAAAAGTATCTGGATATCCACATCATGACCGATGGCTCCGAGGGGGTGGAGATTGCCCCGCCGGGGGATCTGGAGGAGTTCGAGCGGCAGGAGGCCAACGATTTCTACGCCTACCGGGGCCGGGCCCACTATAAGCTGGCCCTGTCCCCCGGGGACTTCCTGGTGGCCTTTCCCAACGACGCCCACCGCATCAAAATGCGGCTGGACGGTCCGGAGACGGTGACCAAGGTGGTATTCAAGGTGCGTATCTACGACGATTGAGGTGAGTCAACTATGAAAGATTTTTCCAAATATCAGGGGATTTTCCCCGCCTTCTACGCCTGCTATGACAAGGAGGGCTGGGTGGACGGCCAGGCTGTTCGGGCACTGGCCAAATACCTGCTGGACAAGGGCGTGAAGGGCCTGTATGTAGGCGGTTCCTCCGGCGAGTGCATCTATCAGAGCGTGGCTGAACGGAAGGAGACCCTGGAGCAGGTAATGTCCGAGGTGGGCGGCAAGCTGACCATCATTGCCCATGTGGCCTGCAACAACACCGCGGACAGCCGGGAGCTGGCCGCCCACGCCGAGAGCCTGGGCGTGGACGCCATCGCGGCCATCCCGCCCATCTACTTCCATCTGCCCCCCAAGGGGATCGCCAAGTACTGGAACGACATCTCCGCCGCCGCCCCCAACACCGATTTTGTGATCTACAACATCCCCCAGCTGGCCGGGGTGGCCCTCACGGTGCCCCTGCTCCAGGAGATGCTGAAGAATCCCAGGGTGATCGGGGTGAAAAACTCCTCCATGCCCGTCCAGGACATCCAGATGTGGCGGGACGAGGGAGCGGTGGTATTCAACGGCCCGGACGAACAGCTGCTCTCCGGTCTGGCCGCCGGAGCCATCGGTGGAATCGGCGGAACCTACGCCGTTATGCCCGAGCTGTATCTGGAAATCCTCCGCTGCTTCGAGTCCGGCGAGCTGGAAAAGGGCCGGGAGGTCCAGAATGAGTGCTGCCGCGTTATCTACAAGATGTGCTCCACCCAGGGCAACATGTACGCGGTTATCAAGGAAATTATCCGCCTCCAGGGCGGGCCTGATGTGGGCGGCGTCCGCGCCCCCCTGCTGGAGCTGGTGGACAGCGACCAGCCCATCATCGCGGAGGCCCATGAGATGATCCAGGCTGCTATCGCCAAATACCGCGGGTGACGCGAACCGCCGCCCAATAGGAAAAAACTGAACGCCGCTCACCGGATTCCGGTGAGCGGCGTTGTTATGCCTATCGCTTGATGTCGTAGTTCATGTTCATCAGGTCGCGGATGGATGCCACATCGTCGGTGATGTTGCCGTCACCGTGGATGGTGTGCTTGATGACGCTGCTGGCCACGGCGAAGTTCACCATGTCCATGGGCTTGTAGCCGTTCATCATGGCGTAGATCAGACCGCTGGCGAAGGCGTCGCCCCCGCCCACCCGGTCCAGGATGTTGAAGGTGAACAGCTTGCTCTCAAAGGTGTGGCCCTGATACCACATGTAGGCCATCAGGCTGTTCTCGCTGCCGCTGTGGGCGTAGCGCACATGGCGGGCGATGCACTTCAGGTTGGGATACCGCTCCACAAAGCGCTGGAACACCTCGTCCTGCTGCTCATAGCTGGGCTGGAGGGGCACGCCGTCCTTCCAGTCCCCCTTGCCGTGGTCCTCCTCGTCCTTCCACAGGTGGTAGGGCTCGATGCCCAGCAGCACGTCCACATAGAGCAGACACTGGGTGCAGAAGTCCCGGGCCTGGTCCCAGGTCCACAGCTTGGAGCGGAAGTTGCCGTCGAAGCTGACGGTAAGGCCCTTCTCCTTGGCGGTGGACAGGCAGTCCAGGATGAATCGGGCGCAGCTGGGGGACAGGGCGGGGGTGATACCGCTGAGGTGGAGCCAGTCGAACCCCTCCAGCAGAGCGCCAATGTCCACCTTAGAGAAGTCGTACTCGGTGATGGCGCTGTGCTTGCGGTCGTAGGTCACCTTGCTGGGCCGGATGCCGTAGCCTGTCTCCAGGTAGTAGGTGCCCAGGCGGTGGGTGGGGGTTTCCTCCGGGGTGGAGAGGATCACCGGGGTGCAGTGGACATCGTTGGAACGCAGCATGCGCACGGCGCTCTTGCCCAGGGAGTTGTTGGGCACCACGCTGAAAAAGGTGCTGTCCACCCCCAGGTTGGCCAGGGCCAGGGCGATGTTGGCCTCGCTGCCGCCGTAGCTGGCCTCAAAGCTGTTGCTCACCCGGATCTTTCCGTAGTTGGGCGGGGTCAGGCGGAGCATGATCTCCCCGATGGTAATGAATTTCTGGCCCTTCTGGCCCTGGAGCAGCGGATTGGAATGCACCATTCAAATCTCTCCTTATTTGCTGGCGTAGCCGCCGTCCACCGGGATTACCGCTCCGTTGAGATAGTCGGAGGCGTGGCTGGCCAGGAAAATACAGGTCCCCTTCATGTCCTCCCCCTTGGCGCCGCCCCAGCGGTGGGCGGGGATACGGTCGGTGATCTCCTTGTACCGGGGGTTGGCCGGGTCCAGCAGGGCGGTGTTCATCTCGGTGGCCATGTAGCCGGGGGCGATGGCGTTGACGTTGATCCCCCGTCCGGCCCACTCGTTGCACAGGGCCTTGGTCAGCAGGGCGATGCCCCCCTTGGCGGAGGCGTAGGCCGGGATGGTGAATCCGCCGAAGAAGGACTGCATGGAGGCGATGTTAATGATCTTGCCATAGCCCGCCTTCAGCATCTCCCGACCGGCCAGCTGGCACAGCTCAAAGGGGGCGGTGAGGTTGACCTCCAGCACTGCGTCCCAGTCGGACATGGGGAACTCCTCGCTGGGGTGGCGGCGCTGGATGCCGGCGCAGTTGACCAGAATGTCAATCCGGCCGCCTAACAGCTCCAGGGAGCGGGAGAAGGCGGCGTTCAGGCTCTCCCGGTTCTGGAGGTCGGCCACCACCCCCTGGCAGGCGAAGCCCCGGCCCCGGAACTCCTCCGCCACGGCGTTTACCTTCTCAGAGGTGCCCCAGATGACCACCTCCGCGCCGGATTCCATCAGACCCTCGGCCATGCCCCAGCCCAGGCCCCGGGTGGCCCCGGTGACGATAGCCTTGCGGCCCTCAATATCAAACAACGGATTTGTCATGTTCAACCCTCCCCGTGAAACAGGCCCACAACCTTCAGATAGTCGCCAGGGCGCTCGGCCAGCTCGCCCAGCATGTGGGGCAGCTGATCGTAAGGAACCACCTTGGAGATGATCTTCTGCGCCGGAACCTTCCCGGTGTAAATCAGGTCGATGGCCTCCTCAAACTCCCCGGCCCCGTTGCGGGAGCCCCGGATCCGCAATTCCTTCTTGGTAATCAGGTTGGTGGGCAGGGTAATCTCATGCTTGGGCCAGCCGGTGAGGGCGACGCGGCCGGTGTAGGCGGCGTAGTCGATGGTACCGCGCACCCCGGCGTCAGAGCCGGAGGCCTCCATCACGCACTCGGCCCCCCGGCCCCTGGTGATTTCCATGATCCGGGCCACCGCGTCCTCCCTGGCGGGGTTGACGGTGTGGGGGATGCCAAAGGATTTTGCCAGCTCCAGCCGCTCGTCCACCACATCCACGAGGATGGGGATGGCGTCATAGGCCAGAGCGCCCATGCCGGCCAGCAGGCCGATGGCCCCCGCGCCGATGATGGCGACGTGCTCCCCCGCCTTCAGCTGGCAGGTGTGCAGGCCATGCATGGAGATGACCAGCGGCTCAGCCAGGGGAACCCGCTCCCAGGGCATGTCCTGGGGCACCTTGCGCAGCATGTGGACCGGGTGAGAGAAGTACTCGCACATGGAGCCGTCGCAGTGGACGCCCAGACAGCGGAGGGTCTCACAGCAGTTGGTCTTGCCCTGGGAACAGGGGTAGCACTCCCCGCAGTAAAGGTAGGGGTCCAGCACCACATGGTCGCCCTTTTTGATGCCGTACTGGTTGTTCTCGTCCACATCCTCCACGATACCGGCGGTCTCATGACCGATGACGATGGGGTAAGAGGACACGTTCACGTTGGTCCCCCGGAAGGTGGACACGTCGGTGCCGCAGATGCTGGCGGCCATTACTTTGACAATGGCATAGCCCTCTTTTCGCTCCGGCTGGGGCAGGTCTACCACCGCCGCCTGACCAGCTCTCTGAACCTGAATGCCTTTCATATTTGGATTCTCCTTTATCATTGAACTGTTAGGGCGGCCTGTGGCCGCCCGCTGTTTGATTTACTGGTCGTATTCCAGATACGCGCCCTTCATGGGGGAAGCGGCCAGGTCGGAGAACAGCCGCAGCACGCCCCTGGGATACTTGGAGGGCTTGGGCCGCCAGTGTTTTTTTCGCTCGGCCAGAATGGTCTCCATCTCCTCGGGGGGCTTTCGCTCCCCCTTGACGCCCACAATAGCCAGGACGCGCTCCTTCACGTCCAGCTGGATCAGGTCGCCCTCCTCCACCAGAGCGATGGGCCCGCCGGCCTGGGCCTCGGGGGAGCAGTGACCAATCACCGGGCCGGTGGAGGCTCCGGAGAAGCGTCCGTCGGTAATGAGGGCGATGGACTTGCCCAGCTCCTTGTCGGAGGAAATGGCCTCGCTGGTATAGAACATCTCCGGCATGCCGGAGCCCTTGGGACCCTCATAGCGGATAAATACCGCGTCGCCCGGTTTCACTCTGTGGTGGAGCACCGCGTCGATGCACTCCTCCTCGCTGTCAAAAGGACGGGCGTTGAGGACAGCGGAAAACATCTCCCTGGGACAGGCGGTGTGCTTGATAACGGCGCCCTCGGGAGCCAGGTTGCCCCGAAGGACGGCGATGGAGCCATCGGTGCCGATAGCCTGGTCATAGGGGCGGATGATGTCCGCCCGGGTGAGGCTGAGATTGTACTTCCGGTTAGCCTGCTCCAGCCACTTCTGGCAGCGGTCGTAGAAGCCGTTCCGCTTCAGCTCCTCCAGGTTCTCCCCCAGGGTCTTGCCGGTGACGGTCATGGCGTCCAGGTGGAGGACGCTCCTGATCTCCTCCATGATGGCGGGGACGCCCCCGGCGTAGTAGAAGAACTCGGCGGGCCAGCGGCCGGCGGGACGGATGTCCAGCAGGTAGTGGGCCCCCCGGTGGAGGCGGTCGAAGGTGTCGCCGTCGATCTCAACGCCGAACTCATGGGCGATGGCGGGCAGGTGAAGCAGGGTGTTGGTGGAGCCGGAGATGGCGGCGTGGACCAGAATGGCGTTTTCAAAGCTGTCCATCGTCACAATGTCGGAGGGCCGCATGTGCTCCATCCCGGTGAGCTTCACCGCCAGCTCGCCGGCCCGGCGGGCGTACTCGACCAGGTCGGGGCTGGTGGCGGGGAGCAGCGCGGAGCCGGGAAGGGCCAGGCCCAAGGCCTCGGCCATGATCTGCATGGTGGAGGCGGTGCCGATGAAGGAGCACGCTCCGCAGCTGGGGCAGGCGTTGCGCTTGGCCCAGTTCAGCCTCTCCTCGTCGATCTCCCCCCGCTCAAATTTGGCGGAGTACATACCCAGCTGCTCCAGGGTGAGCAGGTCGGGGCCGGCGGCCATGGTGCCGCCGGTGACCACCACGGCGGGGATGTTCACCCGGGCCAACCCCATCAGGTTGCCGGGCATCCCCTTGTCGCAGCTGGCCATATAGACCCCCGCGTCGAAGGGGGTGGCGTTGGCATGGATCTCGATCATGTTGGCGATCATCTCCCGGCTGGCCAGGGAGTAGTTGATGCCGTCGGTGCCCTGGCTCTCGCCGTCGCACATGTCGGTGCAGAAGTACCGGGCACCGTGGCCGCCGGCCTGGGCGATCCCCTCGCGGGCGGCCTCCACCAGCTTGTCCAGGTGGCCGGAGCCAGGGTGGCTGTCGCCAAAGGTGCTTTCAATGAAAATCTGGGGTTTGGACAGGTCCTCCGGTTTCCAGCCGGTGCCCAGGCGCAGGGGGTCCAGTTCAGGAGCCAGCTGACGCATTTTTTGACTGGTCAACATGGAGCGCGTCATTCCTTTCATAAACTAGAGTATATGGGGGAACAATCATATGAAGAGCGGCGGGAACACCGATTTAACGAGATGATTTTAGCATATGACGTCATACGTTACAAGATGGTATTTTATCTAAGATTTACCGCTCCGTTTTGTGCATTGTGGTATCCTATAAAAGGCTTCCCGAATTTTCCGTGGTATATTGCACAAAAACAAAAATAAATAATTGGATAGAAAACCAAAAATTTTATCAAATAGCGATTTCTATTTGACATACGATGTCTGACGTGGTATGGTTTGCGGGAAGAGGCTGAGCCGCTGTATGGGAGCAGCGGCGGCGGGAAATCCCGAATCAAAATGGGAGGTATTTTTATGTTGCTGCTGGTTTTCCTCATCTCCATAGCGGTATTATTGTTCTGTATCATCAAAATTAAACTCAATGCCTTTGTCGCCCTGCTGGTCTGCGCTTACGGCACCGGTCTGCTGGCCCTGGCCACCTACGCGGGCGGAACTGCCCCAGAGGGCTTTGCCTCCATCGCCGAGGTGACCGCCTGTATCACCAACAACTTCGGCTCCACTCTGGGCTCCATCGGCATCGTCACCGGCCTGGGTGTGATGCTGGGCATGTTCATGTATGAGTCTGGCGGCATTGACAACATCGTGGACAAGGTGCTTAAAGCTGTGGGTTCCAAACGTTCCCAGTATGCCGTCTCGGTAGCCGGCTTTATCACCGGCATCCCCGTCTTTGGCGACGTGGTCTATATCATGTTCGCCCCCATGCTCCGGGTGCTGTCCCGGAAAACCGGCTACTCCATGGCCGCCTATGGCTGTGCCATCTCGGTGGCCACCACCTGTACCTTCGCTCTGGTGCTGCCCACCGCGCCCCCTCTGGCCGTGGCCTTCGCTATGGACATCAACGTGGGTATCTTCTTTTTCTACGCCCTGATCTCCGCCTTTGTGGGCATGTTTGTGGGAGGCATTGTCTATGGCGGCATCGTCAACAAACAGGATCAGAAGGCCGGCAAGACCTGGGATTTCTCTGATCTGGACGCCGAGCTGGCGGAAAACGCCGCCAAGGCCAGCGGCAAGCCCAAGATGGGCGCGATGAAGGCCCTGTCTATCCTGCTGGTGCCCATTCTGCTGATTCTGATCGGCTCCTTCTCCTCTCTTCTGATTCCCGAAAGCTCCATTCTGCCTGTCCTGTCTTTCTTAGGCGACAAGAATGTGGCTATGACCATCGGCGTGCTCTATGGTGCGTTTATCTCCAGGCCCTATCTGAACCGCTCCATCACGGAGATCATGACCGAGGGCGCCGACAAGGTGGGGCTGATTCTCCTGATCACCGGCGCGGGCGGCGCTTACGGAGGCGTGCTCAAGGCCTGCGGCATCGCCAACGTTATCACTGACGGCCTCCAGGGTTTCCACATGCCCATCCTGGTTATGTGCTTCGTCATCGCCCAGGTGCTGCGCATCGCCACCGGCTCCACTACCGTGGCCCTGACCACCACCTCCGCCATCGTATCCACCGCGGCCGCCGCCTCCGGCGTGTCCCCCATCCTGTGCGCCATCGCGGTGTGCGCCGGCGGCATCGGCCTGTCCCTGCCCAACGACTCCGGCTTCTGGGCCATCTCCCGGTTCTTCCACCTTAACGAGATCGACACCATCCGTGGCTGGACTTTGGGCGGCTTTGTGGCCGGCGTGGCCATCCTGGTTTTCGCCTGTGTGCTCAGCCTGTTCCAGGGCTTCCTGCCTGGCCTGATCTGAAAAGAAACGGAAAAACGTCCGTCTGCCGTCCGGAGGACGGCGGACGGACTTGCAATTTCTGGGAACATCCGCTATAATAAGGTCGAAAATGAACGAAAGGAGCTGTCCGCTGTGAAGGAAGCCTTTTTTGAAACGGTCAAAAAAACAGAATCCTCCCTGCCGGAGCGGACAGCGGAGCAGATATCCCGGCTGATCGTGGAGCGGCAGCTGACCCGCGAGGACAAGCTTCCCAGTGAGTTTGAGCTGGCGGAGATGCTCCACGTGGGCCGGGGCACCGTCCGGGAGGGGGTCAAGCTGCTGGTGGCCCGGAACGTGCTGGAGATCCGCCGGGGAAAGGGCACCTATATCGCCTCCAATCCGGGGGAGGTCTCTGATCCGCTGGGCTTTGCCTACTATCCGGATCAGTTTCGGCTGGCTATGGACCTGGTGGAGATCCGGGGACAGATGGAGCCGTGGGTAGCTCGAATGGCGGCGGAGCGGGCTACTCCGGAGGACCTGACGGCGCTGCGTGAGACCTGTTCCGTGGTGGAACAGGACATTCTCGGGTCGCGGGACCACTCCGGCAGCGATGTGCAGTTTCATGTGGCGGTCGCGGAGTGCACGCACAATTTGGTTGTCCCCAAGCTGATCCCCATCATTACCTATGCTATTACCCTGTTTGTCTCCCTGACAGAGAACCGTCTGAAGATGGAAACCCTTGTGGACCACCGGGAGATTCTGGACGCCATATCCAGCCGGGACGGGGAGCGGGCCGCCCAGGCCATGGCCCGGCATATCGAGTATAACCGGGCGCTGATGCGGGATATTGTGGAAACAATGCGGCAAAAGGCGCCGGATGCCCAATGAGAAAACGCCGGACAGGAGGCTTTGCCCTTCTGTCCGGCGTTTTTTGAAGCGCTCACCGGGCCACCGTGGTTACAAATCGGTAAAAAAGCTCGCCCGCCTGCCCGCAGGTTACGGTGGCCTGGGGGGAAAGGCTGGAAGCGGAGGAGCTGTCCAGAAGTCCGGCGGCCAGGACCCAGGACATGGCGGTCCGCGCAGCGGGCCGGACCCGGCCATAGTCGGAGTAGTGGGTGAGGCTCGCCGTCTGGGAGGTGTTACAGCCTCTGTATCCGGCGTAGCCATATACCAGCATGGCCGTCTGCTCTTGGCTCAGGGCCCGGTCCAGTCCCCAGAGCCCGCTGGCGTAGATGTCCGGCATGATGCCGTTGTTGGTGGCCCAAACCTGGGCGGCGTTGGTCTCACTGCCCAGACTGTCGACCGGAATCAGACTGTCGTCGGTCAGGTTGTAGAGAACCGAGAGGAGCATATCCCGGGTGATCAGTGTGTGATCCGGAACAAGGCCGTCTGTGACATGGCAGATGTGGCGGTCCCGGTAGTACCAGGCGGTGGGCCCGGGCTTGGCGCAGGATGGAACCTCAAAGTAGTAATACGTGCCGCCGCTATAGGTGTTGACAAAGGAAAGCTCCACCTCCACATCGCTGGCGGGCATGGCAAAGGTGTATTCGTCGCTGTACCGCCGGGTGAGGTCGATGGACCGCCCGGTGTTCAGGTTGGTCACCAGCAGCCGGTCCAGGGCGTAATCGCTCCGGGGGCTGAGCGCAACGGTGATCTGGGTCCCCTGAGCGGCGGAGCTGTGGCTGACCGAAAAACTGCCGCCGGGGGTACGGGCGGGGGTGTAGATCTGATACCGGGTAGTGGCAGGAGGAGTGGGCTTATCCGGGTCAGCGGGCTGATCGGGGCCCGGATTATCCGGGTTGGCGGGCTGATCGGGGTCCGGGTTATCCGGGTTGGTGGGCTGATCGGGGTCCGGGTTATCCGGGTTGGTGGGCTGATCGGGGTCCGGGTTATCCGGATCGGTGGGCTGATCGGGGTCCGGGTTATCCGGGTTGGTGGGCTGATCGGGGCCCGGGTTATCCGGATTGGTGGGCTGATCGGGGTCCGGGTTATCCGGATCGGTGGGCTCTCCGCCATTCGGGGTCCAGTGGGCGTAAACGGTATCGTCCGCGCTGAACTCGGTGCTGGTGGTGACCGGATTGCCACCCTCTTTGGCAGTATACCAGCCGCCAAAGGTATATCCCCCGCGGGCGGGTGTCGCGGTGGGCAAGCTTTCCAGTTTACCTTCCGCATTGGTTGCCATAGCATCAAAAATCTCACCATCGCCGCCATGATTGGCATTAAACGTGACAGTATAGACCTTGCCAGCTTTCTCTACCCATCGGGCATAAACGGTGGTATTCCTCCGGAACACAAGGGCGGTGGTGACCTTTGTCCCCTCCGTGGGCGAGGTGTACCAGCCATTAAAGGCAAAACCCTCCCGGAAAGGATTGGCGGGCAGAGCGGTAAGCTTGCGGTCGCCGTTGGCGTTGGTGGGTTTGGCGCCCGTGCCTGTAAGTTCCCCCCCGTTTGGGTCAAAGGAAATGGTGAGTATACCGGGAGTGTCGGGAGCGCCAGGTTCATAACTGCCATCGGGGGGAGTGCCCGCGGGAATGTACTTCTCCTTGGCGAATGTAACGCCGCATACACTACAGATATAGGTGACGTATTTCATGCCGGTCGTGGTGTCGGTTGCGGGAATGATAATCTCCTCGCAGAGGATTTCTCCCTCTGTGTGATTTCCATTCGCGGGAATTACAATCTCCGGCGCAATCAGAACTTTTTCGCATTGGCGGCATCTTTTTCCATAATCCAATCCTGGGCTGATGCAGGTCGCCGGAATTCTGTAGTCCACAATTTCGTGCGGCTGAATGGCAAGCTGCTTGGGCGCTAAGGAAGTGGGAACCCGGCCGCAGCCGCTCTCCTTGCAGACATAACCTCTGGTGTAACCGGCAGTTTTGCAGTTTCCACTTTTCGGTGACCCAAATGGATGATTGACCCGGTGGATCGTCAGACTCTGATCCTCAGCGCTGGTATAACTGTCGCTGTGGATAACCGTACCAGGAGAAAACATATTATTTTCTACTTCGTCCACATTTCTGAAAAAAATAAAGGGAACTTTTTGGAGGGCCTCCGTCCACGCGGTTTCGCTGCCATCGCTGGGCGTATGTATCTTTTCAAAATTGTCGCTGTCAAGGTATAATATGTTGGCCGCCCCATCAAAACACCAATAGCTGTTCTCACCGCATTTTCCGCCGGGGAGATAATTGACGGTGACCGTCTGGTCTTTGGAAACACCGGAGGTCAGATCGAAACTATCATTACCTTTATACATTTCCCATTGACCCTGTCCCCCGTTAAAATTGACTGTTTTCAGCTTGGGACAATTTCCAAAGCAGTTTATTCCGACATACTCCAGAGACCCGGGGAAATTGACTGTGGTCAAATTGACGCAGCCCTCAAACACCTTTTCCCCAAGGTCCGTTATGCCGTCGGGAATGGTAATTTCGGTCAGGCTCTCGCATTCAGAAAACATACCATCCCCGATCGAGCCGCCACCGTACTGAGGGTCGACCAGACCGCTGGGAAGGGAAATGGCGGCGAGATTGGAGCAGCCCGCAAAGGCCTGATATTCAATCTCAGCTACACTGTCGGGAATGGTCAACTCGGTAAGCTGAGTGCAGTTGCGGAAGGCTTCCCATCCAATCTCCCTTAACTGATTGGGAAGATTGATCTCTCTCAGCTCATTGCACCCGGAAAACGCGTTATACGAAATTTGGATTACACTTTCGGGAAGATTTACTTTTTGCAGCTTGGTACAGTCCTGAAATGTATAGGATTCAATTTCCAGCACACCCTCCGGGATTGTTATCTCGGTCAGCCCGGATTCCGAAAACGCGTCGCTGTCAATATAATAGACAGTGCTGGGAATTTCAATTTGAGCTAATGACGAGCATTGATGAAAAGCATAACGTTCGATTACCCGTAAGCCGTCAGGAAGGAATACGTCACTCAGTTTTGGGTAGCTGCTGAACGCGTCCGTGGCTACTGTGGTAACGCCTTTCTCAATTACCACCTTTTCGATCTCATCTTCATAATTGTACAGTCTAGTATCGCTTGGATCAAGCGAGGAGCTGTACCGGTTCATCCGGCCCTCCCCGCTGATGGTCAGGGTTTTGGTGGTCTGGTCATAGGACCAGGTCAAATTTTCACCCCAGCGGCCGGTTATCGGTTCCTCCGCCCCGGCTTCCACAGGTAAAAGCACCAGGCACAGCGCCAATATTGCCGACGCAGTCCGTTTCATCATACAATCTCCTCCCACACAATGTTCCGCCGTTCTCCCAAACAGTCGCAAAGCTTTCACGTGAACCAAAATATCTTAATCGTGAAAGTTTTTAATTATTATATTAGAAACCTCCACCCATGTCAATACCAAAGGCGGAGGTTTCCATTCTCAGTAGCCCGCGGCCCCGGCCAGGAGCAGAAAAGCCGTGCCGATGACAAGGTAAATCCCTACCAGGGGCAGAAAATAGCGCAGCCACCTGGGATAGCTGATCCCGGACAGCGCCAGACAGCTCACCAGCGTGTTGGAGATGGGGGAGACCAGATTGGCCAGTCCGTCCCCCAGCTGAAAGGCCAGCACCGCCGACTGCCGGGACAGGCTGAGCGCGTCGGCCAGGGGGACCATCAGAGGCATAGCCACCGCCGCGTGGCCCGAGCCGGAGGTGATGAACAGGTCCAGCAGGACGTTGGCGTAAAACATCCCCAATAGCTGGCTCCAGACGGGCAGCTGTTCCACCAGACCCAGCAGACCGTGAATCACGCTGTCCAGAATTCCGCCCTCTGTCAGCACAAGGCGCAGTGCGGCGGCCAGGCCGATGGTCAGCGCCCCGGACATCATTTTTTTGCATCCGTTGGTCAGTAAAACGCAGATTCGGTTGGTCTCAAACCCAGCGGCCAGACCGCACAGAACGCCCAGCGCCAGGAATACGGCGGCAATCTCCGGAACGCTCCAGCCCCAGGCGTTTACGCCATAGACCACTAAAATAAGAGCGCCCATCGTCAGGGCCAGTATCAGGCCCTGACGGGGAGCAAGCGCTTGCTCCCCGTCAGGCTCCTCCTCAACCGGGGCGGAGGGCTCAGCCCGACTGAGAATATAGACGCCGGTGACGGGCACCAGAACCGCCAACAGCAGCCAGCGCAGCCAGGCTCCGGAGTACAGGGGCAGCTCCGCGATGGCCTGGGCGATACCCACCGAAAAGGGATTGTAGGCCCCCGCGGCAAAGCCGGCGTTGGTGCCCAGCATCACCATGGCCATACCGGTTTTAACGTCGTAGCCAAGGGTCCGGGCCACTGTCATGCCCAGGGGAAGAAAGACGATGGAGACGGTAGTCAGCCCCATGGTGAAGCCAAAGACGGAAAATACCCCCACAAACACCGGGATAACCCACCCCCGCCCGCGCCGGAGCCGCCGCACCATCCAGGCGCAGAGAGCGGTCAGGGCGCCGCTTTCCAGAATGATCTCAAAGGCCCCGCTGAGAAAAAAGACAAAGAACATCAGCTTGGGGGCGGAGCCGGTGGAAAATGCCTGAAATACCAGCAGAGGTAGCCGCCAAGGGGCCACCGGAGTGGGCTGGGTTCGGACAAAGGTGCCTGGAACCACCGCCGTCTGTCCGGTGGCCGCGTCCAGGACCCGGTCGTAGCGGCCGGAGGGAATCAGCCAGGTCAGCGCTGAGGCCAGTAGGAGCAGCGCGGCCAGAATCAGAAATACGTGGGGGGTATGGGGCCCCTTCCGCTCACCCATGGGACGGCGCTCCGTTCACCGGGCCGGTGCTCCCCCGCGCCACCAGAGAGGGCTGAAAGACCTGCCGGAGCTGGGCCTGCCCGCTGCCCTCAATAAGGTCCATGGCCAGCTGTACCGCCGCCTGTCCCAGCTCCGCCATGGGGGTATGGAGCGTGGTCAGGCCGATGTTGGGGTAGAGGCCGAAATACAGATCGTCGTGCCCCATCACCGAGACGTCGCCGGGCACGGACAGGCCGCGAAGCCTCAAGGCGTTCATGGCTCCGATGGCCATATAGTCGCTGGCGCACCAGAGGGCGGTGGGCAGCTCTCCCCGCTCTAGCAGCCGCTCCACCCCGTCCATCCCCGCCCGCATGGTATTGGCGGCGCTGCCGGCCCGGAGCATTCGGGGGACCAGTCCCCGCCCCTCCATAGCCTGGACGAAACCCTCCTCCTTTTGCAGGATGGTGAGATTTTCCGGCTCATAGGTGAGCAGGACAATATCCCGGTGGCCCAGGCCGGTCAGATGCTCCACCGCCAGCTCCCCGCTGCGGCGGTAGTCGCACAGGAGAGCGCGGGATTCCCCGGGGTCGGTTTTGCCGCCGATGAAGATGACGGGGGTGGAGCCGCAGGCGGCCTTTATATGGGACACGTCGCTGGTGCAGGAGGCCACAATCAGCGCGCCCACCTGGTTGCCCACCATCATGCGGCAGTGCCGCTCCTCCAGCTGGAGGCTGCGGTGGCTGCTGCCCAGCATGACGCAGAAGTCCCGGGCCGCCGCCGCCGCGCTCACCTCGTTAAAAATCAGGTCGTAGGCGGTGCTGTCCCCCATGGCGGGAACGATCATGCCAATGGTGCCGGAACGCTGGAGATAGAGATTCCGGGCGGTCAGGTTTGGGGTGTAGCCCAGCTCCTCCGCGATTTTTTTGACCCGCGCCTTGGTGGCCTCGGAGATATCCGGGGCGTCCCGCAGGGCCTTGGACACCGCCACATGGGACAGTCCCGCCAGCTGTCCGATGGTCTTCAGGGTTGGACGCTTTTCCATGTCTCCACCTCCATATCAGTTTTTGCTGGCCTTATTATAATTTGGTTTCTCGTGAAAGGCAAGGGTAAATTCAACGCCGTCCATGCCGGATGGCAAAAAGCCGCGAACGCCCCCGAAGCCGCGGGCTTCGGGGGCGCGTGTTCAGGGCTTCAGCTCCAGGAGCGTCCGGGCCGCGTTGTCGGCCCACAGGCGGGCGCCGGCGATGGCCTCGGAGAGAGTATTGCCATGGCCGCCCACCTCCACCAGAATGGAGCCGGGGGACAGGTGCTGGTTATACCGGCCCGCGCGCAGGACGATGGGCCGGGCCAGGCTGGTATAGCCCTTGACCAGATTCCGCTGGAGCAGCAGGGCGAAGGCCATATTGTCCTTCCAGCGGGGGTGCTCCGACCCTCCGGCGTCGGTGCCCAGAACGATCATCACCTGGGCCACCTTCTGCCCCGCCTCGGTGGATACCATTTTATAGATCTCCCCGTCGCCGCCCACCAGGGCGTCCCGGTGGACGTCCAGCACCACCTGGATGGTGGGATACTGCTCCAGCCACTGCTCCACCACCGCTTTGGACCGGTCGTAGGCCCCGTTGTAGGCGGGGTAATCGCACAGGGTGGTGTCGTGAATCACCTGAAAGCCGTAGGCCCGGAACACGGTGGCCATCTCCTCCCCCACCCGGACGATGTTGTGGGTGCAATCGGTGGTGCGGTAGGGGTCGCTCTCCTCATAGAGGTCCCCATCGCTCATGGAGTAGGCCTCGCTGCCGTGGGTATGTACAATCAGAATCTGGGGGCCCTCTCCGGGGGACACGTCCACTGTCCCCTCCTTCAGCAGAGAGGAGTCCAGCTCCCAGCCTGCGCGGTTGTAGACGTACACTCCGCCATCCGACAGATACAGACTGCCCTCCTTCCCCTGGCCGGTCATTTCAATGATATCCTCACCGCTGTCAGAGGGCTGCAAGTCGGGCGGCTCCTCGTCGTCGTGGTCCTCCGGCTCCGGAGTGTCCGGCGGGGAGGGCTGGGGCTCGTCCCCGTCCTGGCTCCGGGCCAGCACCGCCTCTTCCCCCGCCGCCAGCAGAGGGGAGCCGTCCAGCAGCAGGCGGCTCCAGCCGGTCAGCCCCCGCTTCTGATCGGGAAGCTCCCCCAGCCGGGCGGCCAGCAGAGAGACGGCCAGGGCGGGCTCCTCCCCCAGCGCGGCCAGCCTGTGTCCGGCGCCGCTCAAATCAGCGGTCAGGCTCACGCCCCAGACGGCCACCAGAGCCAGCCCCAGGGCCACCCCCCGGCGAAGGGCCCTGCCCGTCCGGCCTGTCCCGTTATTCCGCATAGTATCACTCCTTATCCTGTGTAGGGGCTTTCATACCCCTAATCCTATGCGGAGAAGAAAGAGAACATGACAAAAAGGCCGGGAGGGGTTCCCTCCCGGCCTTGCCTGGGCGTGTATTTGGGGTTATCTGAGCCGTGTCCGCAGCCGGAAGGAGCTGATCAGCCCCCTGAGCAGGTTGGCCTGAGAGGACAGCTCCTCGCTGGCGGCGGCGCTCTCCTCGCTGGTGGCGGAGTTGGTCTGGACTACGGCGGAAATCTGGTTGATGCCATCGGTGACCTGGACGATCGCGGCGGTCTGGCTCTCCACCGCCTCTACCACGACAGCCATCTTCTCAGTCACGCCGCCCGCGCTCTGGCTGGTGCGCTCCAGCGACTGAGTCACCCGGTTGACCACGTCGCTGCCCTCGTTGACAGCGGAGATGGAATTTTCAATCAGCCCCTTGGTGGCCTTGGCGGCCTCGTCCGACTTGGTAGCCAGGTTGCGCACCTCGTCGGCCACCACGGCAAAGCCCTTTCCGGCGGAACCGGCCCGTGCGGCCTCCACGGCGGCGTTCAGCGCCAGGATATTGGTCTGGAAGGCGATGTCCTCGATGGTGGAGATAATCTTGCTGATCTCCTCCGAGGAGGTGGAGATGCGTCCCATCGCGGTGTTCAGCTGCTTGACATACTCCATGCTCACCCCCAGCTGGCCCCCGGCCTGCTCCACAAACTGGCCGGCCTCCCGGGTGGCCTGGGCGGTTCGATGGGCGTTGTCGGAGATTTCGCTGATGGTGGCGGACAGCTCCTCCACCGAGCTGGCCTGTTCCGTGGCCCCCTGAGCCAGGGCCTGGGCGGTGTTGGACACCTGATCGGAGCCGGCGGACACCTGGTCGGAGCTCTCGGCGATTTTGCTCATGGTATCGTTCAGCCGGGCCTCGATGCTATCCAGGGAGCGCTTGATGGATTCAAAGTCCCCCACATAATCCTGCTGGGCGCTCTGGGTCAGATCGCCGCCGGCTATGGCCTCCAGCACACTGGAGATCTCGCCGATGTAGCCCCGCAGGCGGCGGATGGTGTCCTCAAAGATCCGGCCCAGATCTCCCACCTCGTCGCTGGAGTGAACATTGACGTGGAATTCCCCGCCGCCGCTCAGGCCCAGGTCACCCCGCTCCAGCCGTCCGGCTACCTGAGTGATCTCCGCCAGGGGATTGGAGACCGTCTTTTTCAGATAGGCGGCCATAACCATAACGCACACCAGGATCACCGCGACGCTTACCGCGGAGGAGGCCGCGATGGTGAGGACAATCTGCCGGTTGGCCTCGGCCTCGGAAATACCGGCAAAGATCAGGCCGTTGATCCTGCCGTCGGCGTCCTTTGTGGGGACATAGGAGCAGAGGTACCCCTCATCCAGGATGCGGGCCCGTCCCACATAGGACTGTCCCTGCTGAAGTACGATGCCGGACAGATCGCTGGACAGCTTGGTGCCCACCACCCGCTGGCCGTTCTGGGTCACGGTGGTATAGGCCCGGGTATCCCCCTCGAAAATCGTAAACTCACAGCCCATGCGGCTTTTCAGACTATCCAGCACCTGATTCATATCCGCGTCGCTTTCCGTCTGAGTAAGTACATAGGCCAGCATATTTGTGCCGTTGGCGCAGCGCTCTCTCAGCATTTTTGTCGTAAGACTCCGGAACATGGTCACGCACATAGCTACCGCGAAAATGACGGATACCACCTGCATGATAACCACCATGTTGCCTACCTTCTGTCCGATGCGCCGGTACTTCTGTCCCCCGCGTCCATGAGAAGACCGCGTTTTTTCCATTGATCGCTCACTCCATATGAATATAGTTTTGCGCGTGGGTATACTCCACAGCTTATCAATTATAGATTGCGCCGCCATATTTTGCAAGACCTTTTTCGCGCTTTTCCTCGGCCGCCCGTTTCCCATTCTTTTTCCCAGAGGACCCTTGTGCTTTTGGAGAAAAAAGAGTATAATAAACTGTTAAATACCGTTTGTTCATATGGAGGACTGTTATGGAACGTGCCGCCGCGATCATCCCCGCCGCCCAGGTGGAGGAGCAGCTGGAACACTGCCGGGCCATCGCCGGGCTTACCGGCCAGTGGGCGGGGGAAAAGCCCCTGGCCTTTGTGGACACCTACGGGTGCCAGCAGAACGAGGCCGACTCCGAGCGCGTCCGGGGCTATCTGGAAGCCATGGGCTTCGGATTTACCAACGACGAGGAGCGGGCCCGGATCATCGTCATCAACACCTGCGCCATCCGGGAACACGCCGAGCAGCGGGTATTCGGAAATGTGGGCGCTCTGGTCCACGTGAAGCGGCGGCACCCGGATACCCTCATCTGCCTGTGCGGCTGCATGGTGCAGCAGCCCCACGCGGCCAAAAAGCTGCGGGAGTCCTACCGCCATGTGGACCTGGTGTTCGGGCCCCACGCCCTTTGGAGGTTCCCGGAGATGATCCACACCCTCCTCACCCGCCGGGGCCGGATGTTCCTCACTCCCGACGAGCCAGGCTCCATCGCCGAGGGCATCCCGGTGGTCCGTCAGGACTCGGTCCGGGCCTGGGTGTCCATTATGTACGGCTGCGACAATTTCTGCTCCTACTGCGTCGTCCCCTACGTCCGGGGCCGGGAGCGCTCCCGGAGGCCGGAGGACATCCTGGCCGAGGTGCGCCAGCTGGTGGGCGAGGGCTACAGGGACATCACCCTTCTGGGCCAGAATGTCAACTCCTACGGCAAGGACCTGGACGAGCCTATGGACTTCTCCGATTTGCTGGAGCGGGTGAACGCGGTTCCCGGGGACTTTCTCATCCGGTTTATGACCTCCCACCCCAAGGACGCCACCCTTCGGCTCTTTGAGACCATGGCCCGGTGCGAAAAGGTGGCCCCGGCGCTCCACCTGCCCTTCCAGGCGGGGAATGACCGGATTTTAAAGGTGATGAACCGCAAACATACCAGGGCGGAGTATTTGGAGAAAATCCGTCAGCTGAAGGAGCTGATTCCCGATATCGTCCTCACCTCCGACATTATTGTGGGCTTCCCCGGGGAGACTACGGAGGAGTTTGAGGACACCCTGAAGGTGCTGGAGGAGGTCCGCTTCGACGCCCTGTTCACCTTTATCTACTCCCCCCGGCAGGGAACCCCCGCCGCCAGCATGGACGACCCCATGCCCCGGGAGGAGAAGCTGGCCAACTTCAACCGACTCACCGCCCTCCAGGACCGGATTTCCGAGGAAAAGCACGCCGCCTACGTGGGCCGGACGGCGCGCTGCCTTATCGACGGCGCTTCCGACGATGAGCGGTATGATCTCACCGCCCGCACCCCCGGCAACCGACTGGTCCGGGTGGTGGGCGCGGACGCCCGGCCGGGCCAGTTCCGGGACGTGAGGATCACCGACAGCAACAAATGGTCGCTGTTTGGAGAATTGATTTAGAGAAAGAAGGATACCCCCATGCCGGAGATCACCCCTATGATGCGGCAATATCTGGACATCAAGGCCCAGAACCCGGATTCCATTTTGTTTTTCCGGTTAGGGGACTTTTACGAGATGTTCAACGAGGACGCCAGGCTGGTGTCCAAGGAGCTGGACCTGACCCTGACCACCCGGGACCGGAACAAGCCGGCGGAGGAGCGCACCCCCATGTGCGGGGTGCCCTACCACTCCAGCGACGCATACATCGCCCGGCTGATCGCCAAGGGCTACAAGGTGGCCATCTGCGAGCAGACCGAGGACCCGGCCCAGGCCAAGGGGCTGGTGGACCGGGACATCATCCGGGTGGTCACGCCAGGCACGGTGATCGCCTCCTCCATGCTGGAGGACAGCAAAAACAACTACATCTGCGCCATCTACATGGACTCCGCCGCATACGGCCTGTGCCTGTGCGATATCTCCACCGGTGAGGTGTACGCCTCCTCCTTCCCGGCGGGGGAGGAGGGCTTTGGCCATCTGCAAAACGAGCTGGGCCGGTTCCACCCTACGGAGGCGGTGCTGTCCTCGGGCGCCTGGAATACCGATGGTC
Source organism: Oscillospiraceae bacterium (assembly GCA_910575265.1). Taxonomy (GTDB): domain Bacteria; phylum Bacillota; class Clostridia; order Oscillospirales; family Oscillospiraceae; genus Lawsonibacter. The sequence continues at coordinate 244,402 of CAJTEA010000001.1, read as the reverse complement.
TGGTGCCCTTTCTCCGGGAACGGCTGAACTGCCTGTGCGAAAACGGCGGCGAGGCCCGGTTCCGCGTCGGGGCGGCGCGGCCATTGGCGGAGAAGCAGTTCAAGACCGGACTGAGCGATGTCCCGGCCGGGGACGACGCGGCGATCCAGGCCGCCGGGGGGCTGCTGGCCTACCTGTACGAGACGCAAAAGACGGATTTGGGGCACATCTCCGCCCTAACCTACTACACCGCCGGGCAGTACATGGAGCTGGATCTCACCGCCCGGCAGACCCTGGAGCTGACCTCCACCATGCGGGGCAAGGAGAAAAAGGGCTCCCTTCTCTGGGTACTGGACAGGACCAAAACCGCCATGGGCGGAAGGCTTCTCCGGGGCTGGCTGGAGCGGCCCCTTCTCTCCCCGGCCCGCATCGCCCGGCGGCAGCAGGGGGTGGCCGACCTGGTGGAGGACGCCATCACCCGGGAGGAGCTGTCTCTGGCTCTGCGGGAGGTCACCGACATTGAGCGGCTGGTGGGCCGGGTGGTCTATGGCTCCGCCGGGTGCCGGGATCTGGCCGCCCTGTCCGCCGGACTGGGGAAGCTCCCCCGCATCCGGGAGCTGCTGGGCCACTGCTCCTCCCCCCTGCTCCAGCAGCTGCGGGGGGAGCTGGACGACCTGCCCCAGCTGCGGGGGCTGCTGGACCGCGCCCTGCGGGATGAGGACGAGAAGGTTTTGCCCTTCTCTGTCCGGGAGGGGGGCTTCATCCGCCCCGGCTATAACGAAACGGTGGACGAGCTGCGGGACCTGCTTACCAACGCCAACGGGCGCGTCATCGACATGGAGGTGCGCGCCAAGGAGAAAACCGGCATTAAGAATATGAAAATCACCTCCAACAAGGTGTTTGGATACTACATCGAGGTGGCGAAGTCCCAGATCGGGCTGGTTCCCGACGACTGGGTGCGCAAGCAGACCACCGTCAACGCCGAGCGGTACATCTCCCAGGAGCTGAAGGAGCTGGAGCACGCCATTCTCTCCGCCCAGGACCAGGTGGTGGCCCTGGAGTATCAGCTCTTCTGCCAGCTGAAGGAGGCGGTCTGCCAGCAGGTGGACCGGGTCCAGGCCGCCTCCGCCGCCGTGGCTCAGGTGGATGTGCTCCACTCCCTGGCCGCCGTCGCCGCCGCCAACGGCTACCGCATGCCCCAGGTGGATGGATCCGATACCCTCACCATCGTGGAGGGGCGGCACCCGGTGGTGGAGAAGATGCTCAGAAACGCCCCCTTTGTCCCCAACGACACCCACATGGACAGTAAGGGCGACCTGGCCGCTATCATCACCGGCCCCAACATGGCGGGCAAGTCCACCTACATGCGCCAGGTGGCCCTGATTGTGCTGATGGCCCAGATGGGCTCCTTTGTCCCGGCCAAGTCCGCCCACGTCGGTGTGGTGGACCGGGTATTTACCCGTATCGGGGCCTCTGACGATCTGGCCGCGGGCCAGTCCACCTTTATGGTGGAGATGACCGAGGTAGCCGCCCTGCTCAACCACGCCACCAGTCAGTCCCTCCTCATTCTGGACGAGATCGGCCGGGGCACCTCCACCTACGACGGCATGGCCATCGCCCGGGCGGTGCTGGAGCACTGCGCCGACCGCAAGCGCCTGGGGGCCAAGACCCTCTTCGCCACCCACTACCACGAGCTCACCGCCCTGGAGGGGGAGATCCCCGGGGTGAAAAACTACAATATCGCCGCCAAAAAGCGGGGCAGCGATGTGATTTTCCTGCGGAAAATCGTCCGGGGCGGGGCCGACCAGAGCTACGGCGTGGAGGTGGCCAAGCTGGCCGGAGTGCCCGACCGGGTAGTGAAACGGGCCCGGGAGATTCTGGAGGAGCTGGAGAGCCAGGACTGGCGTCCCGCTCCCGCCGCCTCAGCCCCCGCTGAGGACCAGGTGTCCCTGATGGACCTGGGCGGGGAGACTGTTTTGAAAAAGCTGCGCATGACCGACGTGAACATCCTCTCCCCCATCGAGGCGCTGAACCTGCTGGCCGAGCTGAAACAGGATTTGAACGGGGACTAATCCCCCAGGGCCTCCAGCATCAGGCGGACGCCGAAGCGGAACCCCTCCCGAAAGAAATGGAAGTCCCGCCAATCCTCCTGTTTGGACTCCAAGTCAAAGAGGCGGTTTATAAAATCGTCCCCGAACATTGTTTGTATTTTATCCCATTCAGCGCAAAGCTTTTTGCCCAATTCCTGTTGCGTTTTGTCTCGTTTCGGGGTAATATCGTATTCTCCATCATATATTTCACGTAAGATGTTTTTCATTTTGCACCTCCGCATTAGTACCTTTTAAGAGTACTTACGGAGATATTATAGTCCCTTTATAGATGACCTGTCAAGGGGAGTATGCTATGTTTTCAAAAGAACTTTTTGGTCAGCGTATCTTACAGCTGCGCAAACAGCATAACGAGACGCAAAAGGACTTGGCTGAATTGCTGGATGTAGGGAAAGGCCATATCAGCGAGATTGAGCGGGGCAACCGCACCACCACGGCGGAAAAAATCGCGCTCATCTGCCAGCACTACCAGGTATCCTCCGACTATCTTCTGGGCCTGGTGGACGACCCCACAGCCCGTTTAAAACCAAAGAGAAAGTGAGCGTATCCATGCCAAATATCCAAGTATTAGACCCCCATGTAGCCGACCTGATTGCCGCCGGCGAGGTGGTGGAGCGGCCCGCCTCCGTGGCCAAGGAGCTGATGGAGAACGCCATCGACGCCGGGGCCTCCGCGGTGACGGTGGAGATTTCCCACGGCGGGCTGACCTTCCTCCGGGTGACGGACGACGGGAAGGGCATCCCAGCCTCTGAGCTGAAAACCGCCTTCCTCCGCCACGCCACCAGCAAGCTGCGCACCGAGTACGACCTGGAGGCCATCGGCACCCTGGGCTTCCGGGGGGAGGCGCTGGCGGCCATCGCCGCCGTGTCCCGGATTGAGGCGCTCACCCGGACAGCAGAGGCTGAGCTGGGGGCCTCCCTGGCCCTGGAGGGGGGAACCCCCGGGCCGTTGGAGGAGGCGGGCTGTCCCGTGGGCACCACCCTGGTGGTCCGGGACCTGTTTTTCAACACCCCCGCCCGGCTGAAGTTCATGAAAAAGGACGCCGCCGAGGGCGCCGCCGTCTTCGCGGTGGTGCAGCGGGTGGCCCTGTCCCACCCGGAGGTCAGCGTCAAGTTCATCCGGGACGGCAAGCAGGAGCTGCTCACCCCCGGGGACGGCCAGCTGAAATCCGCCGTCTACGCCGTGCTGGGCCGGGAGCTGGCCCTGGGCTTCCGGGAGGTCCGGGCCGCTGGGGAGGACATGTCGGTGGACGGCTTTGTGTCCATGCCCGCCTGCTGCCGGGCCAGCCGGAGCTGGCAGTTCTTTTTTGTCAACGGGCGGCAGGTCAAGTCCCCCCTGATGATGGCCGCCCTGGAGGAGGCCTATAAAAACCAGAAGATGGTGGGCAAATTCCCTGGCTGTGTCCTCCATCTCCAAGCCAAGCTCAACGCCGTGGACGTCAACGTCCACCCCGCCAAAACCGAGGTGAAGTTCGGCGCCGAGCGGGCGGTATTCTCCGCCGTGTACCACGCCGTCCTCTCCGCCCTGGAGGGGGACCCCTCCCACCCCCAGGCGGTGCTGAAAAACACCGAGCTTCCCGGCGTACGGAAACAGGACACCGTGACCCCAAACCAGCTCTCCATGAGCGCGCCGCCCTCCCGGTTCTCCCCAGCGGCGCCCGCCATCGTCCGGGTCCACGACAGCGCCTATACGCCGCCGGCCCCTTCATCCCCGCCGCGGCGGCCAATGCCTCCTTTTGAAAAGAGGTGCCCCAGCGCGCGCGCTGGGGCGGAGGATGGCGTTTCGCCCCAGGCGAACTGCGCGGAGCGGACAAAGCTGCCGGAACCCAGGGATATTTCATCGGCTTCGCCGCCGCCAGCTCCTTTGCCAAAGGATCCTTTACCGCCCGCGGGCGGGACGGAGGAGCCCGAAATCCCCTGGCGTTTGGCCGGGGAGGTGCTGCACACCTACATCATCGTGGAGCGGGGAGATACAGTGTATTTCATCGACAAGCACGCCGCCCATGAGCGGATGAACTTCGACCGGATGAAGGCGGAGGGCTACGACCCCATGGCTCAGACCCTGCTCACCCCGGCGGTGTGCCGGCTGTCTCCGGACCAGCGGGAGGTTCTGCTCGCCCACCAGGGACTGCTGGAGGAGTTCGGCTTTGAGGTGGACGAGCTGGGCGCGGACCTGGCGGTCCGGCAGGCCCCCTTCGACGTGGACGCCGGGGACATTCCCGCCGCCCTGGAGGAGCTGGCCCAGAAGCTGCTCGCCACCGGCACCGCCGACCCCGCCGCCGCCCGGGACGAGCTGCTGCACACCATGGCCTGCAAGGCGGCCATCAAGGGAGGCTGGCATACCAGTCCCCAGGAGCTGGAGCGGGTGGCCCGGGCCGTGATGGACGGCAGCGTCAAATACTGCCCCCACGGCCGGCCAGTGGCCATTGAGCTGACCCGCGGGGAGCTGGAAAAGCAGTTCAAGCGGACCTGATGGGATCGGAAAGGAGGAGGCGCTATGTTCAGCCGTCAAAAGCTGTTCTGGTTCAGCGAACCCTACAACCTGTCCGGCTCAGACACCCGCTTCCTCCAGGCGGTCCGGGATAACTGCGCCTACCACATCAAACACTGTCCGGAGTACCGGGCCATCTGCGAAACGGAGGGCTTCTCCCCGGACCAGCTGAGGACGATCGACGATCTGGACCGGCTCCCCGTCCTGCCCACGCTGTTCTTCAAGCGTCGCGCTGTCTTTTCCATGCCGGAGCGGCGGATGGGGATGCGGGTGACCTCCTCGGGCACCAGCGGGAGCTTCAGCCGGGTGGGGTTCGACTGGGGCTGCATCTTCGCGGAGATCCCCATGGTGCTCCGGCTGGGGTTTTTCCACAGATTGGTGTCCCCCAAGCCGGCCCACTATGTCATTCTGGGCTACAAGCCGGGAAAACAGGACCGGATGGGAGTGGCCCGGACCATGTTCGGACTGACCCACTTCGCCCCGCCAGTCAGTCGGTTTTACGCCCTGCGCTGGCGGAACGGGGGCTATGTCCCCGACCTGGAGGGGGCTGTAAAGACGCTGGCGGTCCGCGCCCGCTCGCCGCTGCCCACCCGGATCGTGGCCTTCCCCTCCTACCTCTGGTTCGGGATGAAGCGAATGGAGGAGCTGGAGCTGTCTGTCAAGCTGCCCAGGGGCTCCAAGATCCTCCTGGCCGGGGGCTGGAAACAGCACTACGCCCAGGAGGTGGACAAGAGTACCCTCTACGCCCTGGCGGAGCGGGTGCTGGGGATTGGCGAGGAGAATATCCACGAGTTTTTCGGGGCGGTGGAGCACCCTGTTTTCTTCAACACCTGTAAAAAACACCACTTCCACATCCCGGTTTATTCCCGGATCATCATCCGGGACGCGCGTACTCTAAAGCCCCTGCCCGCGGGGGAGGTGGGGCTGGTGAACCTGATTACCCCTCTCATCAACGCCACCCCGGTGACCAGCGTTATGACCGACGATCTGGGGTATCTCACCCCCGGCGAGAACTGCGGCTGCGGGTTGAGGTCCCCCTATCTTACCATTCTGGGCCGGGCGGGGCTGAGCGACATCACCACCTGCGCCGCCGGAGCGGCGGAGCTGCTTGGCAAAGGAGAAATGCCATGATTTTCGCCGGAGGAAAACTTCTCCGCGACTCGGATCTGAACCCCGTTCTGGGTTATTTGGAAGAGGAAATCATCCAAACCCTCAGCGGCCCGCCGCTGGCGGCGGAGACGGTTTTGGACGCGCTGGACGCCCTGAGCCGGGAGCTGGACAGCGGGGTGCTGGATGACCTGATTGCTCAATACGCCCCGCCGGAGGCGCGGGAGGAGCTGGATCGGGTCCGGCCCCAGATCAGCCGCGAAGCCCTGGAGGCCCGTCTGGAGCTGGAGCTGGGCGGGCTCAGCGGCCCCCGGCCCTTTGGGCGCGCCGAGGTCCGGCCCCTGGGGGCGCTGCTCCACGTGGCGCCGGGGAATATGGCGGGTCTGCCCGCCTTCACGGCGGTGGAGGGCCTGCTCACCGGCAACCTGAACCTGGTCAAGCTCCCCCATGGGGACAAGGGACTTACTCTGGCTGTATTCCAGAAGCTGACGGAGCTGGAGCCCCGGCTCGGCCCCTGGCTGTACGCCTTCGACCTGAACTCCCGGAACTCCGGCGCCCTCAAGGCCCTGGCCGCTCTGGCGGACGGCGTCGTCACCTGGGGCGGGGACGGGGCGGTGGAGGCCATGCGCAGGCTGGCCCCTCCCGGCCGCAAGCTGATTGAGTGGGGCCACCGGCTCAGCTTCGCCTATCTGTCGAACTGGAAGGGGCTGGATCTGTCCGGGCTGGCGGAGCACATTGTTCGCGCCGGCGGCCTGCTGTGCTCCTCCTGCCAGGTGATCTTTCTGGACACGGATTATCTGTCCGAAGCGGAACAATTTTGCAAAAAATTCCTCCCTGTATTGGAAAAAGCCGCGGCATCCCACTATAAGACCCCCGGACAGACGGCCCAGGCCGCCCTCTACGCCCGGGAAGCGGCGTTGGAGCAGATTGTGGACCGGCCCGGTTCCGGGGACCTGGCCTTTCCCGGCCGGTGCTGTTCCCTGACCCTGCGGCGGGATTATGACCTGGAGCTGTCTCACCTCCACGGCCACCCGCTGGTGAAGCGCCTGCCCCGGAAGGAAATCCTGCCCGTCCTGCGGCGGCAAAGGGGTCGGCTCCAGACAGCGGGGCTGCTCTGCCCCGCCGGGGAACGGGAGGAGCTGGCCGCTCTGCTGGCCCGGGCGGGGGTGAACCGGATCACCGCCCCCGGCGATATGTCAGACACCCTCCCCGGCGAGGCCCACGATGGGGAGTACCCCCTGCGCCGGTATGTGCGGGTGGTGGATGTGGAAAACATGCCGGAATAATTTTATGAGGAGTTTACAAAATGGACTTGAAAATCAAGGCGGTTTCCCCTAAAATCGGTAAGGAAATTCCTCTGCCCTTCTACGCCACCCCCGGCTCGGCGGCGATGGACCTCCACGCCTGCCTGGATGGGGCGGTGACCATCCCCGCCGGAGGACGGAGTACCATCCCCACCGGCCTCGCCATCGCGCTGCCTTCGGCGGATTATGTGGCGCTGGTCTACGCCCGCAGCGGGCTTGGAATCAAACACGGCGTGGCCCCCGCCAACTGCGTGGGGGTGATTGACAGCGATTACAGAGGTGAAATATTGGTGGGGCTTCAAAACTCTGGGGAATCGGATTTCACCGTCCAGCCGGGGGACCGCGTCGCCCAGCTGATGATCGCCCCGGTGATTCAGGCCAACATCCAGATGGTGGACGAGCTGGACGGCACCGCCCGGGGGGCCGGGGGCTTTGGGTCCACGGGAAAATAAGGAGTGTTCAATATGTTCGGACTGTTTCAGAAAAAGGGCGAAAAGCCGGAAGAACTGTCCAGGAAGAAAGGACAGAGCGGGGAGAGCGCCCGCTTCAAGGAGTTTGCCGCTCAGTTCCAGCCGGAGGAGCTGACCATTCTGGCGGTTACCGGAGCCAACGGCTTCGCTGGGGGCAGGGCCAGGGGGGAGGAGCTGTGGACGGCCCATACGGGCCTGACCGCCTGGATGGAGGAGGACAGCCCAGAGATTCACCGGGGCGAGTTCGACCTGACCACGGTCGGGGACGAGCAGCTGCTGGAGCACCTGCGCCGCCGGGCGCCCCGGGACTTCATCATCAAATTCCGGGGCCGGGTGTCGGAGGACGGCAGACGCGTCCTTCTGCTGGACCTGCCCGAGCCGGCCTTCGACCCCGATTTGAAGGCCATCTTAGAGGAGCAGAAAAAGCCTGTCACCTTCTGGGTGGAGGGGCTGGGTACCTTTGCCCTGAACCGGCAGGTGAACTGGTTTGAGACGGAGCTGGACTGGCTGGGGACGGAGGTTTCCCTCTCCTTTGACCGGAAGGATGAGGAGGAGATGAAACAATCCCAAAACACCGCCAAAGCCCTGTTGGCCGGGGCGGCGGACTGGGACAGGCGGGTGCGGGAGTACGCCGCGGACGAGCTGCTGGAGCTCGCCAACGACTGGAGCCAGGACATGGACGAGGACGGCGGGGCCGTGGAGGTCACACGGGAGCAGTTCATGGAGCGCATGGAGCTGGAGGCGGTCCAGGTGGAGCCGGACGGCTCCTTCGAGTTCTGGTTCGGCGACGGCTGGATGTTCGCCGGCCACTCCATCCGCGTCACCGGCTCGCTGGAAAACGGTCCGGACGAAGCCAGCATGGAGGGATAACATATGCGGGATCAATGGATGGCCCCCGAGTGGCTGGCCTGCCCGGAGATTCCCCAGTACTCCATCGGCTGGCGGATGGGCTACGGCGAGGACTACGGCTGTAAGCTGTGGGACTGGCTGCAAACCCTGTCTGACAAGGAGCGGGAGGAGTACGACCGTCTGTTTCCCCGCCCCGTCTTCTGGGACGATGTCTCCGTGATGGAGGACGACGAGGACCCGGACCCTTCCCTGCTGTATGACGGGGAGGAATACTTCCTCCGCCACTGGCGGCCCAACGGCGTACCCGCCTATGACCGGGAAAAGCTGGCGGCGGAGATCGCCGCCGGGAAGCGGGTAAAGTGGGTCCACTTCTGGGGCCATACCCCGGAGAAGGACGGCCGCATCACCGAGACCTGCCTGAGCCAGTGGTGGATGGCGGAGTTTCGGGTGGAGGCCCAGCCCTACCGCTGTATGGAGCAGTTCATGATGGCGGAGAAGGCCCGGCTGTTCGGGGACAAGGAGACGCTGGAGAAAATTTTGGACGCCACCGTCCAGGGGAAGATCAAGGCCCTGGGCCGGGAGGTCCGGAATTTTGACCAGACCGAGTGGGACAAGTGTAAACACACCATCGTTTTGACGGGGAATTTTCAAAAATTCCTGCAAAATCCCGAGCTGAAGGACTTTTTGCTCCGCACCGGGGATAAAATTCTGGTGGAGGCCAGCCCCCGGGACCGGATCTGGGGCATCGGCATGGGCAAGACCAACGAAAACGCGGAAAATCCCACCGCGTGGCGGGGGCGGAATCTGCTGGGCTTCGCGCTGATGGAGGTCCGGGACGAGCTGCGCCGGGTGTGCGCCAACGAGGACAAGATTGACTGGAGCATCAGCCGGGCTTGACGTCCAGCGCCTCCAGCATGAGCTGGGCCCCCAGAATAAAGCCGGAACGGTAGTATTTATAATTTTGCTGTACTTCACACTCGGCTTCCAGGTCAAACAGACGGTTCATGAAATCCAAACCGAATACCGCCTGAATTTTTTCCAGTTCCGCATACCTCTGATTGTATAATTCCTGTTGCTTTTTATCCCGCTCCGGGGTAATATCGTAGTCGCCGTTGAATAGGTGATATAAGATGTCTTCCATGTTTGGCCCTCCCAAAACCGCAATTTAATCAAGGTTTATTTATTATACTCAATTAGATTAAGGGTGTCAAGGGGTGTTTCCATGTTTTCAAAAGAACTTTTCGGCCAGCGGATTTTGGAGCAGCGGAAAAAGCACGGCGAAACGCAGAAAGTTTTAGCTGAGCTGTTAGGAATTGGAGACACTCAGATTATCGGGATCGAGCATGGCAGAACAACTACCTCCGCCGAGCGCATCGCCCTGATCTGCCAGCACTACAAGGTCTCCGCCGACTATCTGCTGGGACTTACCGACGACCCGGAGCCGAAGTATGAGGTGAAGCCATGAAAATCGTCCTTGCTTCCCAGTCGCCCCGGCGGAAGGAGCTGCTGGAGCGGATGGGAATTTCCGAGTTTGAGGTCATACCGGCCAAAGGGGAGGAGATCGCCACCCGCGCCCTGGGACCCGACCGTCTGGTGGAGGAGCTGTCCCGGCGCAAGTGCGCCGAGGTATCCGTCCTGCGGCCGGACGCGCTGGTCATCGCCGCGGACACGGTGGTGGCCGTCAACAACAAGATTCTGGGCAAGCCCCACAGTGAGGCGGAGGCGGACCGGATGCTGCGCGCGCTGTCCGGGCGGCCGCATATGGTGTATACCGGCGTGACCGTCTTTTTCGGCGGCGAGACAGTGACCGAGAGCGAATTCACCTCCGTCCGCTTCCGAGCGCTTACCGACGCGGATATCATCCGCTACATCGCCACCGGAGAACCCATGGACAAGGCCGGGGCCTATGGCATCCAGGGGTACGGCTGTACGCTGGTGGAGGGCATTTCAGGCGATTACTACAATGTGATGGGCCTGCCGGTGTGCCGGCTGGCCAGGCTGCTGGCCCGGTTTGGGGTGGACCCCCTGGCCCTGGCGGCGGAGAAGGAGCGGGAACGGTGAAGGATTTTCTCCGGCAAAACGGAATACTGCTTTTGGTGATCGCGCTGCTGCTGTCCATCCTCATCGGGGCGCTCTCCTATGCCATGGGCGGGGAGGCGGACATCCTGTCCAACGCGGTGACCACGGTGGCAAGTCCCATTCGAAACGGCGTAGCCGCCGCCGCCGACTGGCTGGAGGGGGTCTACAGATATGTGTTCCACTACAAGGAACTGGAGGAGGAGCTGACCGACCTGCGGGCTCAGGTGCGGGAGCTGGAGGAAAAGGTGCGCCAGGGCGAGGAGGCCAGCCGGGAGAACGAGCAGCTCCGGGAGCTGCTGGGGCTGAAGGAGCGGCGGCGCGGCTTTGAGCTGGAGACCGCCAAGGTCACCGCCCGATCCACCTCCAACTGGGAGTCCATCCTCACCCTGAGCAAGGGGACCAACGACGGCATTGAGGCTGGGGACTGCGTCATCACCGAGACCGGCGTGCTGGTGGGCGTGGTGATGGAGGTTGGGGTGAACTGGTCCACCGTGTCCACGGTCATCAACACCGAAACCGAGATAGGCGGAATCGTCACCCGCACCTACTCCGCCGGGGTGCTGGAGGGGGACTTTTCCCTGATGAATCAGGGCCGGCTGAAACTGAACTACCTCCCCGAGGGGGCTCAGCTGGTTTCCGGAGATGAGGTGCTTACCTCCGGCCGGGGCGAAATGTTCCCCTCCGGACTGAAGGTGGGCCAGGTGGAGGGGGTCTTTACCGACCCCTCCGGCCAGATCCGCTACGCGGTGATTGTGCCCTCCGTCACTCTGGATTCCCTGATCGAGGTGTTTGTCATCAAGGATTTTGATATTACGGAGTAGGAGGCGCGCCCGTGACCCGTCGTGATTTTTTCCACAAATGGTTTGTCTACACCCTGGGGCTGCTGCCCATTTGGGTGCTGGACGCCTACATCCTGCCCCGCTACCCCCTGATGGGGGTGTCCCCCGTGCTGCTGCCCCTGGCGGCGGCGGCGGTGGCGGTGCTGGAGGGGGCCTACGCCGGCACCGGCTTCGGGCTGGCGGTGGGCCTGCTGTGGGAGCTGGCCTACCCCGGCGGCTTCGGCGGGCTGGTGCTCTACCTGGCTGTGGCCGGCATGGCCATGGGGGCGGTGTCCCAGTACGCCCTGAGCCAGTCCTTCCCCGGCTGCCTCATTTGCTCCGCGGGCGTGCTGGGAGGGCTGGACCTGCTCCGGGTGGGCCGGGGTTTGCTGACCAACGCCGCCGGCCTGTCCGACCTGCTCCAGGTGGCCGTTCCCGAATTTCTCTGGTCCATGGCCTGGACCCCCCTGGTGTGGCTGCTGTTCCGCGCCATCTATAACCGGGTGGGCGGAACCAGGCTGGCATAAAAAGGAGACAACATGGATTCCAAACAATTTCACCGTCGGGTGTGGGCGATGGTGCTGCTGCTGGCGATGATTGTCGCCTCGATGGGGGCGACGCTGTACGATCTGCAAATCAACAACGGCGACAGCTATTACGAGCAGACCCAGAAAACGATTCCGGAAACCCAGACCGTAGAGGCCGCCCGGGGCCCGATCCTGGACCGGAATGGCCAGGTCCTGGTGTCCAATAAGGTGATTTATCAGGTCAGCCTGGACACCAGCCTGATGGGGGAGGGACGCAACGATATTATCCTGGCGCTGATCGACGCGGCCCGGATTGAGGGGGTGGAGTGGACGGACAATCTACCCATCTCCAAAACGGCTCCCTTTACCTTCACCACCAGCGACCCCTACTTTGTTACCAGCCGGGACGAGGAGGGGAATCTGGTCAAGACCCTCACCCGGCTGGGACGGCTTTCGGTGTATATGGGGTGGATCGAGGACCCCACAGTGGACGCCCCCGACCCAGAAGCGGAGGAGCTCCCACCGGCGGAGGAGCCCGGCCTGCTGGATAAAATCAAACGCTTTTTCAAGGGCGGGGAACAGCGGGTGGAGGACACGAAAGAGCCGGAAGGCCCCCAGCCCCTCCCCACCGCCGAGCAGCTGCTGGGCAAAATGTGCGGCAGCTTTGGGCTTCAGGGCGAGGGAGCGGTGGACAGGAAGCGGGCCAAAGCGGAGGGGCTCACCGTTCCCGACCTGAACATCGGCGACATGTCCAAAACCGACGCCCGGGCGGCGGCGGGGGTGCTCTACGAGCTGTACCTGCGCTCCAGCGGGGTGTTTATCGCCAACGAATATGTCTTTGCCTCCGATGTGGACATCGGCTTTATCTCACGGGTGAAGGAAAAAAGCCTCACCGGCGTGGTTATTGACGCCACCACCGTCCGGCAGTACCACACCAAATACGCCGCCCATCTGCTGGGGCAGGTGACCTCCATCTTCGCCGAGGATCTGGAGTACTATATGAACCTGGATCTGGACGGAGACGGCGTGGGTGACTACGATATGAACGACAAGGTGGGCCGGGGCGGCGCGGAGCAGGCCTTTGAGCGCTATCTCCGGGGCACCCCGGGCGTACGGACGGTGGAGCGGAATACCAAGGGACGGGTCGTATCCCAGGACTGGAAGTCTGAGCCGGAGCCGGGAGGGGCCGTGATGCTCACCCTGGATATCAATTTGCAGGCCTATATTGAGAACCTGTTTGCCGAGAAGATGCCGGAGCGGCAGGATCTGGGGGCGGAGGGCGCCGCCTGCGTGGTGCTGGACGTAAAGACCGCCGAGGTGCTGGCCTGTGTCACCTACCCCACCTTCGACCTGTCCAACTATGCCAGCGAGCTTCAGGAGAAGGCTGAGGATCCCCTCAAGCCCTTTCTCAACCGGGCTCTTCAGGGGGCCTATCCCCCCGGCTCCACCTTTAAAATGACCACCGCTGTGGCCGGACTGGAGGAGGGGATCATCACTCCCAGCACCAGAATTCAGGACGAGGGCCGGTATACCTACTACACCCCCGACGGCCCCATGTGCTGGATCTACCGGCAGTTCGGCGGCAAGCACGGCCTGATCAACGTGACCGAGGCGATCAAGGTGTCCTGCAACTACTTCTTTTTCGATGTGGGCCGTCAGCTGGGGATTGACCGGCTGGACGACTATGCCGCCCGCTTCGGCCTGGGAGAGCCCACCGGCATCGAGCTGGAGGAGCGCACCGGCGTAATGGCCAGCCCGGAGTACACCGAATCCCACGGCCAGATCTGGTACGACGGCAATACTCTCTCAGTGGCCATCGGTCAGGAGAGCACCCAGCTCACCCCCCTTCAGCTGGCCAACTACATCGCCACTCTGGTCAACGGGGGCACCCGCCACGCCGCCCATCTGTTAAAAGAGGTGAAATCCAACGATTTCACCCAGGTGATCTACACCTACGAGCCGGAGGTGCTGGGCACCATCGACATCCAGCCGGAGAACCTGGAGGCGGTGAAGGCCGGCATGCTGGCTCTGACCACTGAGGGTTCTGTCCGGGCCGCCTTCGCCAGGCTCCCTTTCCAGGCGGGTGCCAAGACGGGTACCGCCCAGACCGGCGGAGCCAGCCCCGACGCCCACGCCGTCTTTGTCTGCTTTGCCCCCTATGAGAACCCGGAAATCGCCGTGGCCATGGTGGTGGAGCACGGCGAGGGGAGCGGCGATCTGTCTGAGCTGACGGTGGATGTGCTGAGCTACTATTTCTCCTCTCAGGAAACCCGGGAGGAAATTCCCGCGGAAAATACCCTGATCCGATAAAACGCCCCCCAGTGGGGAAGTCTAGTAACAAACCATAAGGAGATGTATCACGATGGCAGAAAACTGTACTCACGACTGTTCCAGCTGTGGCGAGGACTGTTCCTCCCGGGACCTGCGGGTCCCGGCCAACGCCATGTCCAGTATCAAGCGGGTCATCGCCGTGGTCAGCGGCAAGGGCGGCGTGGGCAAAAGCACCGTCACCGCCTCTCTGGCGGCGGCCATGGCCCGGAAGGGCCGGAAGGTCGCCGTGCTGGACGCCGATATCACCGGCCCCTCCATCCCCATCGCTTTCGGCGTCCATGAGCGGGCCACCGGCTCCGACGCGGGCATTGACCCCGCCGTCACCCCTGGAGGTATCAAGCTCATGTCCCTCAACCTCCTCTCCGCCAACGAGACCGACCCTGTTATCTGGCGCGGTCCGGTGATTGCCGGGGTGGTGACCCAGTTCTGGCAGGAGGTGGTCTGGGGCGACATCGACTATATGTTTGTGGACATGCCCCCCGGTACCGGCGACGTTCCCCTCACCGTATTCCAGTCCCTCCCCGTGGACGGGGTGATTGTGGTCACCTCCCCCCAGGACCTGGTGTCTATGATTGTGGCCAAAGCGGTGAACATGGCCAAGATGATGGACATCCCCGTGCTGGGCCTGGTGGAGAATTACAGCTATTTCCAGTGCCCCGACTGCGGCAAACAGCACGCCATTTTCGGCGAGAGCCACATTGAGAAGGTAGCCGCTGAGCTGGAGATCCCCGTCCTGGCCAAGCTGCCCATCGACCCCACCCTTGCCGCCGCCTTCGACGCGGGCCAGATCGAGGACTTCCCCACCAACTATATGACCGAGCTGGCCGGCCACCTGGACGTCTGAGCGCAAAAATCCGCCCTTCCGGGACTTTCCGGAGGGGCGGGTTTATTGTTTGTGCCTGGGATAGGGTGCTGGCTGATCTGTGAGCCCTGCTAAATAGTCCATGCTGGTGTCTAATGCCAACGCTATGCGCTTGCATTGTTCAAAGGATAAATTCCGTTTTCCACTTTCGATTTTCGAGTAGTCGCTCTGGTCAATTCCTGTCAGCATCTGCATTTGCAGCTGTGTCAATCCTTTCATTTTGCGCAATTCTTTTATACGATCCATAGCGCATCTTATTCTCTGGGCAAAAATTCTAATAAATCACCTACATTGCAATTCAGTACTCCGCAAATCCGTGCTAAAACATCCAAATCAATACGGGCGACATCGTTGTTGCAATATCGATTTAACTGAGTGCGTTCCATACGTGCCCGGTGAAGAAACATATTTTTACTCATCCCTGATTTTTGAATCAATTCCTCTAAATGAATTCGTATTACCCCATGTTCCATCAAAATTCTCTCCTACACAAATTTCACTTGACGAATTAAGGATATATCAAGTATGATTATCTTCATAGGAGTATTAATTAACATGTAACTTCTTACATCTCATTAGAAAGTGGGAACAGGAATATGAAACATCAGGAGAGTATAATGGTGGAAAAACGGCTTTATGCGCAAGCGGTTGGTTGGGAAGTATTGCGCTATGCAAAAGAACTAAACACTCACGAATTAGCTCAAAAAGTAGATAGTGATGCGATTACGCTCATCAAGGAGATAAAAGCGATTTTGGATGACCTGACACTGAACGACTCGGATTGTTTCCTGAAAATTGACGCTATTGTCAGAGCATTCCATAAATACGATTTACCTACCGACCGGCATTGGGAGTTGGAATAAAAGAGGGCGGCCTGCCGGCCGCCCTTGTCCTATTTCCCCACACAGAATTTACTGAAAATGCGGTCGGTGATATCCTCCCGGACGGATTGGCCGGTGAGCTCCCCCAGGGCGGCCAAAGCCTCCTCCACGTCGGTGAGCAGGGCGTCGGGAGTAACCCCGGCTTGCAGGGCCTCCAGAGCCCTGTGAACGGCCTCCCCGGCCCTGCGGGCGGCCTCCTCCTGCCGGGCGTTGGTGAGCAGCTGGCCGTAGGGGGCGGCCTCCTCCCTGGGGAACAGTTCCGCCACCAGCGTTCCCAGCTTGTCAAGACCCTCCCCGGTGAGAGCGGACACCTCCACTGACGGGGTATCCCCTCCTATCAGGCCCATACTACGGCTGCTTTCGGCCAGGTCCTTTTTAGAGGCCACAAAAACCCAGGGCTTACCGGTCTCCGATACGGCTTGGAGCATTTCCTGGTCCTCCGCCGTCAGGTCCGCCGACATGTCAACCACCGCGAAAATGAGCTCTGCCTCCTCCATAGCCTTTCGGGAGCGCTCCACCCCCAGTCTTTCCACCGGGTCGGCTGTGTCCCGCAGGCCGGCGGTGTCAATCAGCCGCAGGGGCACGCCCCCCAGTTCGCATCGCTCCTCCACCGTATCCCGGGTGGTGCCGGGGATGTCGGTGACGATGGCTCGGTCATAGCCCACCAGGGTGTTGAGCAGGGAGGACTTGCCCGCGTTGGGCCGGCCCACGATGGCGCAGGCCACCCCCTCCCGCAGCAGCTTCCCCCGGCCACAGGAGGCCAGCAGGGCGTTCAGCTCCCCCTCCTGATGGGCCAAAACCTTCTCCAGCTCCTTCAGGCGGAAGGGGTCGATGTCCTCGTCGGGATAGTCCAGTACAGCGTGGAAGTGGGCCATTACATCCACCAGGGCGGAGTAGATATCCCCAATCTTCCGGGACAGCGCCCCGGCCAGCTGGCCCGCCGCGTGGCGGGCGCCCTCCCGGCTTTGGGCCTCCAGCAGGTCCCCCACCGCCTCCGCCTGGGCCAGGTCCAGCCGGCCATTGAGAAAGGCGCGCCGGGTGAACTCCCCGGCCTTTGCCTGTCGGGCTCCGGCGGCGAACAGGGCCTCCAGCCCCAGGGCCAGCACCATGGGGGAACCGTGGCACTGAAGCTCCGCCGTGTCCTCCCCGGTGTAGCTGTTGGGGCCCAGGCTGTAGGCGCACAGCACCCGGTCGATGGCCTCGCCGCCGCTGTCCAGCAGGTCGCCATAGACCAGCTCCCGGGGCTTGTGTTCCAGAAACCCCTTGTGCCCCAAGGGTTTAAAGCACTTCTCCGCAACGCGTGCCGCCTCCGGTCCGGACAGGCGGAGAATCCCGATGGCCCCCGGTCCCCAGGGCGTGGAGATGGCGGCGATGGTGTCGGCAGTCATAAAGAGCTCCTTTCACAGCGCGGAGAAAATTTCACTTTCTCCTGCAAAAATGGCGGAAAAAAAGTTTGTGTAAAATTCATCCTTGACAGATATTATGGAAACCGGATTGCGAATATTTCTCCTCCAAACAGTTAACATAACTGATGTGGATAAACCTGTGGATAATGTGGAAAGTCCCTCCGCCGCAAGAAAAACGGGTGTGGAAAATCCGGTGGAGAAAGTGGATAAAAAACTGCATAGAGGGTGACAAAATAATTTTTCCAATTGGCGCGCCTCTGGGATATTCTAGGCAGCGCTCCCGGCGTTTTGCAGGAGGACTGCCGCGACAGTCAAAGCCAAATTGCCCAGCCGTCATATTGGAAGGTCCCCGCGCCGTGGCAGAGCTTCCCTTCCCGCTTTAGCCGACGGAGGGCATCACGCATCTGGCAGGGCAGCTCCGGGGAGATCTCCAGCGTGTGGTGGGCGGGCAGGACCCGCTGGGCGGGAAGGGCGGCGATCACTTCCAGAGAGGCCAGATAGTCTTCCGGGTCGGTGGAGGGGTAGTAGGCAAAAAGGGTGTCCAGATAGACCAGGTCGCCGGTGTACAGGTCGCCCCGCGCCACCTCCCAGAAGCACAGATGCCCCGGGGAGTGGCCCGGTGTATGCAGTATCTGGATCACTCGGCCGCCCAGGTCCAGCATCTCGCCGCCCCTTAAAACGCGGGTGGGTGTACCCTGGAACATCGTGTATGTACTTACATCAAAGTCCTCCGGCGCTTCGCACCGGTCCAGCACCATCTCCCGGACTGTCTTGATGGACAGGGGAAACTCTCCTTGGAGCCAGGGCAGCTCCGCCTCATGAGCGTAGAAATCAGGGAAGTATTTGTGTCCGCCGATATGGTCCCAGTGGATGTGGGTGGCTATGGCGGTGATGGGCCTGTCGGTGAGCTTGCGCACTTCATCGTAAATATTACAGATACCCAGCCCGGTGTCGATAAGCAGGGCGCAGTCCGTGCCAATCAAGAGATAGCAGTGGGTCTCCTCCCAGTGGCGATATTCGCTGATGACCCAGGTGTCGGGGGCAAGCTGTTCGGTAGTAAACCAGGGGCGCATGATGTCCTCCTTGTAGATGTAGGGGCGGCTATTAGCCACCCGCATAAAGCAAAAGAGTAAGCGGGCGGATGATATCCGCAGGCTTGCTTACAGCCTCCTGCATATCGCCCTTGCCGCCTGTACCCCGGATGCCCCGGCCTGGGCCAGTCCCCGGGTGACCCCCGCTCCGTCGCCGGCGGCGAAGAAGTTGGGCAGGGCGGTCTCCAGCTCGCTGGTAAGCTGGAGGCGGGCGGAGTAGAATTTCACCTCCGCGCCGTAAAGCAGGGTGTCGTAGTTGGCGGTGCCGGGGGCCAGCTTGTCCAGCTGGTAGATCATCTCGATGATGTCGTCCAGCTGCCGCTTGGGCAGGGTGAGGGACAGATCCCCCGGGACGGCGGCGGAGAGGGTAGGCCGAACGGTGGACTTGCCCATCCGGTGCTCGTTGGTGCGCCGGCCCCCCACCAGGTCGCCGAATCGCTGGACCAGCACGCCTCCGGCCAGCATATTGGACAGGGATGCCACATGCTTACCGTAGCGGTAGGGCTCGTTGAAGGGCTTGGTGAAGCGGTTGGACACCAGCAGGGCGAAGTTGGTGTTCTCCGAGCGCAGGGCGGGGTCGGCGTAGGAGTGGCCGTTGACGGTGTTGATGCCTTCCACGTTCTCGGCCACCACATGGCCGTAGGGGTTCATGCAGAAGGTGCGCACGCTGTCGCCGTACCGCTGGGTGCGGTAGACCAGCTTGGACTCGTACACCACATCGGTGATATGCTCAAAGACGGTGGCGGGCAGCTCCACCCGCACACCGATGTCCACCTGGTTGTTCAGCAGCTCCAGTCCCAGGTCCTTGCACTGGTTGGAGAACCACTCCGCCCCGGACCGGCCCGGCGCGGCGATGAGATATTTACACCGCGCCTCGCCCCCCTTGGCCAGGACAAGGCGGTAGCCGTCCTCCGCCGTTTGGATGGAGGCCACCTCTGTGTGGAAGGCGAACTCCAGTTTGTTCTGGAGGCCCTCGTAGATGTTGGTGAGGATGCGCAGGTTGTTCTCGGTACCCAGGTGCTTGCACCGGGCCTGGAGCAGATGGAGGTCGTAGGCCAAGGCTTGGCGGGCCAGCTTTTTGGCCGCGTCGCTTTCGGTGGAATAGACCTCGGTGGTGGCCCCGTGGGCCACGTTGATGGAGTCCACATAGTCAATGAGTTCCATCACCTGGGCGGGCTCCATAAAGTCGGTGAGCCAGCCGCCGAAGGCGGTGGTGAAGTTGAATTTTCCGTCGGAGAAGGCCCCCGCTCCGCCGAAGCCGCACATAGTATGGCACACAGGGCAGAGGACGCATTCCTTCACCTTGCCCGCCACAATGGGACAGCTGCGGTGGTAGATATCCGCGCCCTGGTCCAGGGCCAGCACTTTCAGCCGCGGTTGGAGATGGGCCAGCTCATAGGCGGCGAAGATGCCCGCCTCCCCGCAGCCCAGGATGACGACGTCGTAGTTAGCGTTCATATTGGCGTTCCTCTCTGTTGTGGAATTTCATCTCAGTATATCATATCTCCGGACAAAACACAACGACCCGCCAGAGCTTGACGGGCCGTTTTGGGGAACAGTTCAGCTTTTTTCCTGAAAGCTCGCGCCGCAGCCCCGACAGGTAACGGTGATCTTACCCTTCCCCCGGGGGACGCGGAGCTGCTGGCCGCAGCTGGGACACTTGAAATAGACGTGCTCCTTGTCCCGGCGGATGGTGCGGCGCAGATGGAGCCAGCGAATCACAGGACCGGCGGCCCTCATAAATTTGGCGTTCTCCATACCCCGTCGTTCGATATTGCGGGACAGCATCCGGAACAGAGTGACCGCCAAAAGCGCGAAGCTGATAAGATAGAGAATATCCAGCCCGGTAAACAGAAACACCAGATAGAGCAGCAGATACAGGCCGACCAGGAACAGATTCAGATAATCATTTCCATAGCGGCCATACATAAGTCGCTGGATCGCGTTGCGGATCATAAAGCGCCTCCTTGGCTGAAAAAAGAAACAGGCAGGGCCTGCCTGAAAAAGGTATGGTATATCATATACCTTGACCGGACGGGCCGTCAAGAAGCCATTCGTAAACAATATGTAAATTTCACGAATCTATTGCGCCGGGTTGGATTTTCGTTTATACTGTCACTATCCATCACAATACGGGAGGATCCGACATGAAGCGCATCGACAAGGAAAACTACTACCTGGACATTGCCGGAACGGTGCTGGAGCGCTCCACCTGTCTGCGCAAGTGCTACGGGGCCATCATTGTGCAGCACGACGAGATTGTATCCAGCGGCTACAACGGAGCTCCCCGGGGGCGGAAGAACTGTATGGACCTGGGCTATTGTACCCGGGAGGCCATGAACATTCCCTCCGGGGAGCGGTACGAGCTGTGCCGCTCGGTCCACGCCGAGGCCAACGCCATCATCTCCGCCGCCCGCAGCGAGGTGCTGGGGGCCACCCTCTACATGGTCTGCAAGGACCCCAAAACAGGAAAGCTGATCCCCCACTCTACCTCCTGCTCCATGTGCCGCCGTCTGATCATCAACGCCGGCATCAGGCGGGTGGTCATCCGGGATACCGAGACGGAGTATTCGGTGGTCCACGTGGAGGACTGGGTGCGGGAGGATGACTCTCTGCCCCAGCAGGCATAAGCCACAGGTGAAAGCCCCCGGGCGCGCCCGGGGGCTTTGCCTTTATTTTTGCTCCTTCCGCTTCTCCTCCGCCTGGGCCTTCGCGGCCCGGACGGCTTTTTTCTTTTTACGATGTACGCCTATCACAATAAACAGCATAATCAGAAGCGCGACCACAGCCGCGGCCGCGGCGATGAGCACCCAGCTGTTCCCGCCCTGGGGTTGGACATAAAAGATTCCCTGGGCGCCTGTCATGGTCAGGAGGAGATACTGCCCGTTCCGGACCGCCTCCACCTGGCGCCACTGGCCGTTTTCATACCGCCAGACCAGGGCGTCCCCGCCGGAGGGGTTGAGCAGACGCAGGGGGACGGTTTCCTCCGGCCCCAGGTCAGCGCCGACGAGGGTGATCTCCCATGCCTCGGCCCAGATCTCGTCCCGCTCCCCAGCCTCCTGGGGCGGGGCGACGCCCCCGCTTTCCACCAGGAGCTCCACCTCCTCGGTGAAGCGTCCCTCAGCCAGAGCGATGGACAGCTTGTTCACCTTCCCATCGCTGGCCACCAGAGTGACCCAGGGGGTATACACCGCCTCCAGGGTGATATCGGAGTTCAGGCCGGAGGTGTCGAAGTCCGGCCAGGAGCCGTAGCTGTCCTCCCGTTCCGGCACCGCGGGCAGGTCAATTCGGGACAGGTCGTCCCCATACAGGAAGGGGAGCCGGGCCACCGTCTTTCCCTCCGCCGTCAGGGTCAGGGTAAAGGCGGTGAATTCCAGGGGCACGTCGGGCAGCTGGCTCAGCTCCTCGAAGGAAATGGGCTCGGCCCGGCCGGCATAGCTTACGCCATCCACGCCGGCGGCGCCGGTATCCACAAACCGGTTGCCGGACAGTACGCCTCCCGTCTCAACGCCGCCGGCGATGGCCCCCAGGCTCTCCTCCCCGCCCTCAATAGTGGCGATGGCACAGCTGTCCCGCAGGCGGCTGGCCCAGCCGGCGACGCCGCCGATATAGCTGCCGCCAGACAGGGAGCTTTTGGCGTAACAGCTCCGGATGGAGGCGTCGGCATAGCCGGCCACACCGCCTACATAGCCGCCTCCGGTGCTGGTCACTGGGCCATAGTTCTGGCAGTCCAGGGCGGTGCCCAGGTCCATGCGGCCCGCCAGACCGCCCGCGCAGTCCTTCTTGGCGGTGACAGCCCCCCGGTTCAGACAGTTCATCAGCACCGCCTTGGTCTCATAGCTGCTGCCGAAGGAGAAGCGGTCCGCCCCGTCGTCCTCCGGATCCAGGTCAAACTCAATGGCCATGGCTCCCACAACGCCGCCCACGTTGCGGTCGCCGTCCACCACGCCGGTGTTGGAGCAGTCGGCCACCTTGCCCTCCCGAGTGGCGGCGATGTCCTCCTCAGAGGTGTCCTGAATCACGCTGTCCAGACCCTCCTCCACATCGTCCATCAGATCGCTGAGGGTGTCCAGCAGCAGGTCAAAGACCACATCGCACTGCCGGTTGATGGCCCGCAGATCGGCGGTCAGGGTGGCGTTCCCCGACTGGAGGGCGCTGTTCAGTCCCTCCATCTCGTCAAACAGGCTGTTCAGAGATTCGTAAAGGCTGTCGCCGGACTGGCGGAATTCCTCCCCCAGAGGGGTAAACTCCGCGGGGCCGTTGGCGGTGAGATCGTCCACCGCGTCGCCGATGGTATCCAGCGCCCGCCGCAGCAGCCGCCCGATGGCGGCGGCGGAATTGGAGGCGTCCTCCAGATCCTCCAGGGCGCCGCCCAGGTGGTAGGACAGGGCGTCGGAACGGCTCAGTGCCCGCTGGAGCTGGGACAGGGCGTCATCCAGATCATTTCCCGCCTCCCGCAGGGCGCTGAACGCCTGGCTCAGCTCGCTCCTCGCCGCGGCAAGATCCGCCCAGGAGATGCTCCAGTTCTCCAGATCCACAAATCCGCGGAACGCCTCCAGGGCGTTTTCCAGCCGGTTGACCGCCGCGGTCAGATCCGCGCTGGACTGCCGCAGGCTGCCCACAGCGGCGCGCAGGTCATCCACAATCTGGTCGCCGGTGTCTACCGCGCCGCCCAGAGAGTCCATGGCGTCCCCCAGCTGGCGGGACATGCGCTCCAGCCGCCAGCCCACTTCGGACAGGTCGTCCAGGGCGGGGGAAATTTTGTCCAGCGCGCCGGTGATGTCGGCGGTGAGGGTGTTGACCGTTTCGATGTTCTCGTCGGTGAAGTCGGAAACCCGGTCCAGAAGCTCCCTGGTGCTGTCCTTGGCGCCGCCGGCGTAATCCCCCATAGCGGTGAGACGGGCGGAGACGGTGTTTCCGGTTCGCTCCGCGTCGTCCAGGGCGCGGTTGATCAGATTTTCCAGGGTATTCAGCTCCTGGCGCAGCTGCTCCAGGGTGTCCTGACCGGGGTCCACCAGCACATAGGGCTCCGCCTGGCCCACAATGCCGCCCACATCCTTCCTGCCATGGATGGTCCCGGTATTGACGCAGCCGGCCAGATAGCCGTTCTGCCGTCCGGCAATACCACCGGTATTGTAGCCCACATGGGGGTAGCCCACCGGGCCGCTGTTGGCGCAGCTCTGGACCACGCCGCTGGAGTAGCCCACAATCCCTCCGGTGTCGAAGCAGCCGCCCAGGAGGTGGTAGGTCTCGTCATCCGCCGCCGCCAGCTCCTCCAGCGCGGCCCCCGCGTCCGGGCCTGTCAGGTCAACGCCGTTTTCCGTCTGAGTGAGATTCACCCCGGCGGCGCTGGTACATTTGAGCAGCAGCCCAAGGTTGCGCCCGGCAATGCCGCCGGTGATGCTTTCGCCGCTGACAGAGCCGGAAACGGAACAGCCGATGATCTCGCCGGTGACGCTGTTCTGTCCGGCAATGCCTCCCACGGAGCTCTCCCCCAGGACCGCGCCCCGAAAGAAGCAGTTTTGCAGGGTTCCGGCGTTGTCCCCCGCGATACCGCCCACAATGGAGCGGGTACCCCCTGGGGCTACCGTCCCTTTGACGGTCAGGTCCCGTACCAGTCCGCCGGGTTGGACATAGCGGAACAGCCCCTGGGTGGAGCCGGCGGCGGTGAGCGACAGGCCGGAGATGGTGTGTCCCCGGCCCAGGAAGGTTCCGCCGAAGGTGGGGATGGGGGTGAAGTCCACCCCGCTCAGGTCCAGGTCGGCGGCGAGGGTGACCGTCTTGCCCTGGGACCAGGTGTCCAGAGCGCAGTTTTTGGCAAAACGCTGAAGATCCGCCGCGCTGGAGATGGTGACGGTATCCCCGTCCGCGGCCCGGGCAGGCAGGATCGGAGCGGCCAGCATCCATGCCGCCAGGAGAAGGGAAAACAGACGGTTGACACTTTTACGCATGGGTGTCCGCCTCCTTTCCCGAGGTGATCGCCGCCGGTTGGGGCGGGTCCTCCGGCTGGACCGCTCCCGCCGCCACCGCCGCGTTGATGCTGCCGTGGAGGGTCCCGCTGAAATCGGCGTCCACCATGCCTGAAATGTAGCCCCGGACGTGGCCGTCCACCCGCATCGCGCCGGTATGGGTCTGGATGGGGAGCCGGGCCTTGAGGGTAAAGGCGGTCTTTTCGATGATGATGTCGCCCAGCAGCAGAATCTGGGGCAGGATGCCCATGACCAGGAAGATGGAGATCAGGGTACCCCGGCCCAGACACACGCCGATGGAGGCGATGGACGGGTTGGTGGACAGCAGGCCGATGGCCACGCCGGCGGAGGCCAGAATGGTGCCCGAGGTGACGATGGTGGGAAAGGCCTCGTTCAGCGATTCGATCACCGCGTCTTTCAGGGGCATGGTCTGCTTCAGCTCCACATATCGGTTGGCGATTACGATGGCGTAGTCGATATTCGCGCCCATCTGGATGGAGCTGACCACCAGATAGCTGAGGAAGAACAGGGGCTCATTCTGTAAGTAGGGGAAGGAGAAGTTGATCCACACGCTGCCCTGGATGACCAGAATCAGCAGCACCGGCAGGCCGGCGGACTGGAAGGTGAACACCAGCACCAGAATCACAAACACGATGGTCAGAACGCCGATGAGCAGGTTGTCGTTGCCGAAGGAGGAGGACAGGTCGAAGTCGCTGGTGGAGTTGCCCACCAGGAGGGCGTTTTCCGGGTAGTAACGGCCCACAATTTCGTGGAGGGTGTCCAGAAAGGCGAAGGTCTCCTCCCCCTCCTCGGGCAGGTTGAGCCGCAACACCAGACGGCTGTAATTCTCCCCCCTTAATTGCAGCTGGGCGTCGGTGAGCTGGACGTGGAGGTCCTCGATAGTCTCGGTCATGTCCGCGTCCAGAGAGACGTAGCCCTTGTCCATCATGTCGTACACATACAGAAACATGTCGATGAGGGGCACGCCGTAGCTGTCCAGACCGGAGACCACCTGCCCATAGTCCTCCTGGTCCACGGCGTAGGCGGAGTAGAGCAGCCGGGCCACCTCGATGTCCAGATCGGTCAGCTCCGCGAACTGCCGGGGAGTGAGCCGGTCGGTGAGAACATAGCCGTCCATGGCGTCCACGTTGGCCAGACCCAGTACAGTGTCCGTCTCCTCCAGCTTCTCCAGATCCCGGAGCAGCCGGCCCTCCCGCTCATAGTCCCCCTTGGGTACGATGACGGCCAGGGTGTTTACCCGGCCAAAGGTGTCGTTCACCCGCCGCTGGGCGATCTGGGTGTCGCTTTCGCGGAAGGTGGTCAGCTCGGTCTGCCCGTAGGCGTAGGGACAGCGGTTAGCGAACACAAAACCGCCGATGAGCAGCACCACGAACAGAGGCGGCATAATAAACCGGGTTTTCACCGCCAGCCGGCCCCAGGCGGTGATTTTCGGTACAAAATTCCGGTGGTGGGTGCGGTCGATCAGATGGCTGAAGCTGAGCAGCAGTCCGGGCATCAGGGTGAACACGGCCAGCAGACTGAGCACGATGGCCTTCATCAGCACCAGGCCCAAATCCCGGCCAATGCCAAACTGCATGAAGCACATGGCCCCCAGGCCAGACAGGGTGGTCATGGAGGAGCCGGAGATTTCCGGGATGGCCTTGCTCAGGGCGGCGACCACCGCCTCCCGGGCCTCCAGCCGCTCCCGCTCCTCGGTGTACCGGTGGCAGAGGATGATGGCGTAGTCGATGGCCAGGGCAAGCTGGAGCACCACCGCCACCGAGTTGGACACGAAGGAGATCTCCCCGAAAATAAAGTTGGTGCCCTTATTCATCAGCGCCGCCGTGCCGAAGGTCATAAGCAGCACCGGAATCTCCATATAGGTGTGGGAAGTGAACAGCAGGACGACCAGGATGATAGCCACGGCGATGAGCATGACCACCTGCATCTCAGCGTTCAGGCTTTCCGAGGCGGAGTCGCCGGTGTCGCCGGTGATATAGACGTCATAGCCCTCCAGCAGGGCCATGACCTCCTCCAGTCCCGTCAGGCTCACCGGGTCGGCGGCGGTTCCGTCGTAGGTGATGGAGAACAGGGCGGAGCCGTTGGTGTAGTGGTCCTCGGAGTTGTCGAACTCCACGGACTTCACACCCTCGATCTCCGCCGCCTGCTCCGCCAGACGTTCGGCCTGCCGGTAGGAGATGTTGTCCACCATAATACGGCTGGTGCCAAAGGTAATAAACTCCTCGTCCATCACTGTCAGGCCCTGCCGGGTCTCGGTGGTGTCGGGCAGATAGCTGGTCAGATCGTCATTCACCGCCACCCAGCCGCTGGAAAACGCGCAGAAGATGGCCACGCCGATGTATATCAGGTAAAAGGCCTTCCGTTTGTCCACAATGAAGGCGGCCACCCGCTCCATTGGGGTCTGCTTTTCCGAAGTGTCAGTTCCTTGCCTGCTCACAACAAGCGCTCCTTTCTCAAACATTATGATATAACATGATACTACGTTTCGCGGGACAAATCAATACAGGAAGCGCGGAATTCTCTTCCGGCCCGGGGCGGCGGTTCCGCCTTGCCAAGCGCCGTATCCTGTGATAAAATAGTGAGCCTATGGAAATACCGGCGAAGAGGAGGAAGCGCTATGAGCGGAAAAGGCTTGCCGCGGCCGGTGGAGCTTCTGCGGCTGACGCGGCCCAAACATTATATGAAAAATCTTCTCATCCTTGTCTCCATCACCTTTGACCGCGACCTGTTCAATCCCCCGGTGCTGTTCCGGGCGCTGCTGGGCTTTGCCGCGTTCTGCCTGCTCTCCTCGGCGGTCTATGTCCTCAACGATATCCGGGACGTGGAGGCCGACCGGCAGCATGAGGTGAAGAAACACCGGCCCATCGCCTCCGGCGCGGTGTCTGTCCCGGCGGCCCGCGCGCTGCTGGCGGTTCTGCTGCTGGCGGCGGTGACCATCCAGCTGGCGGTATTCGGCGCCCAGGGCGGCAGCCTGTTTTTCATGCTGGCCTATTTCGCCGTCAATCTGGGCTACAGCCTGGGGCTGAAGCATGTCCCGTTTCTGGATATTATCCTGCTGGTGTCGGGCTTCGTCCTCCGGGTGGTCTATGGGGCGGCCATTGTGGGCTCCAGCACCTCCGCCTGGGTCTATCTGACGGTGTTCGCCCTGTCCTTCTACCTGGGGCTGGGCAAGCGGCGCAACGAGCTGGCAAAAACCCGGGGGAACACCCGAACGGTGCTCCGGTATTACTCCTATGAGTTTCTGGATAAATTCATGTACCTGTGCCTCACCCTGGCCGTCACCTTTTACGCCCTGTGGAGCGCTGACGGGGAGGTGGCCGCCAAATACGGCACCGACAAGCTGATCTGGACAGTCCCCCTGGTTATAATCATCCTGATGAAATACAGTGCGGATATTGAATCCAACTCCTACGGCGACCCAGTGGATGTGGTCACCCATGACAAGGCGCTGCTGGGCCTGATGGCGCTGTTCGGTCTGGTGATGGTGGCGCTGATCTATCAGCCGTTTAAATTTTGAGAGAGGGGGGACCCGTCCCGTGGCCCCGAACAAAGACCGTCTGCCGGTGGGCATCGCCCTGATGCTCACCTCCGCCCTGCTCACCTGCCTGGGTCAGCTGTGCTGGAAGCTGTCCGCCAATCAGGACTCACTGCCCTTTCTGCTGGCGGGCTTCGGCCTGTACGGCTGCGGGGCGCTGCTGATGATGGCCGCGCTGCGCTTTGGGGAGCTGTCCGTCCTCCACCCCATGCTCAGCGCGGGCTACGCCCTGTCCATCCTTCTGGGCGCGCTGGCGCTGGGGGAGAAGATCACCGCCAACAAGCTGCTGGGCATCACCGTGATCACCGCGGGGCTGGTCTGCCTGAGCGCCGCGAAGGGGGCGGGGGAACCGTGATCTATCTGGCCGTACTGCTTATGACCTTGGTAGGAGCGGCGGGGGCCTTTTTCCTCAAGGGCGGGATGGACCGGGTGGACAGTCTGGCCTCCCTGTTTCGCGCTCCCCGCCTCTATCTGGGCGGGTGCTTTTATCTGGCCGGAGCGGCTCTGAACATCCTGCTGCTGCGCCGCCTGCCCTACTCCGTGCTCTACCCCATGACCGCCGTCACCTACGTCTGGTCCATGGCCCTGTCCGCCATTTTTCTGGGGGAGCGGGTCACCCGGCGGAAGCTGATCGGCGTGGCGCTGATCCTGGCCGGGGTGCTGATTTTGTCCCGATAGATTTTTTTAGGAAAACCATTGACAGAGCGGGAAAAATATGATAATATCCTAAAGCTGATGTGTGAAAAGCGCCGTCCATGCGGGTGTAGTTCAATGGTAGAATCCCAGCCTTCCAAGCTGGTCGCGTGGGTTCGATTCCCATCACCCGCTCCAGTATGCGCCTGTAGCTCAGGTGGATAGAGCAACTGCCTTCTAAGCAGTGGGCCGGGGGTTCGAGTCCCTCCAGGCGTGCCACGTCGGAGTAAAACCGGCCCCCAGGATGATCCGATATGGTGGGTGTAGCTCAGTTGGTTAGAGCACCGGATTGTGGTTCCGGGTGTCGAGGGTTCGAGTCCCTTTACCCACCCCACATCAAGGCGGAAGGGCCGGAGCTTCTGCTCCGGCCCGCGTCTTTCCCCGCATACAGGGGTGTAGCCAAGTGGTAAGGCAAGGGACTTTGACTCCCTCACTCGCTGGTTCGAGTCCAGCCATCCCTGCCAGGCCGCCGCGGGCGGCCAGACCATCGCGGCAGCGCCCCGCCGCAATGTGACCCGTTAGCTCAGCCGGTAGAGCAACTGCCTTTTAAGCCGTGGGTCCGGGGTTCGAATCCCCGACGGGTCACCAGAATACGAGAGAAGAGCCGAAGCCAAAGCTTCGGCTCTTTTCTTTTTTCCAACCGCCGCGAAAAAAGGGCGCGGTTTCCCCCTATTTCCAATAAATGTATGCAAACGTCCCACTCCGGGACGTTTGCCCTGTATATATGGAACCCCAATTTACGAAGGAGGTATTTTTATGGCAAGCAAACACACATCCGTCTATCAGCTCAGCCAATGGGAGAAAACGGACAAGGTGTTGATGAAGGACTTCAACGAGGACAACGCCAAAATCAACGCCGCCCTGCGGAAGCACGACGGTCAGCTTTTGGGGGTCCCGGCGCTGGGGCGGAACCTGTACAACCTGTTCCTCCAGCAGAAAAAGGCCGGGCAGGACGTGAGCTGGATGCAAAATCTTCTTTACGACGACTTCGCCGACCAGTCCAAGATCGAGAGCATGGGGCCCGGGATGAGCTGGTCCTCCACGGAGAAATGCGTCCTTTTCACTCCGGTGGACGGCCAGCTCAGCGCCCCGCTGGTCACGAAAGCGCAGAGGGTGGAACGGCCCTGCTCCCGGGCGTTCCTCTGGGTCCGCCACTCAATAGGGGACGATTTCGCGGTGGAGTTCCACTCCAATGCGTCCGAGCAGTGGTTTCCCCTCGAAAAGCTCCCCATCTCCAACTTTTGGACTGTCAACGCGGCCGGTGAAAAATCCTTTGAGACTTATTATTACATGCCTACGCCCCAGAGCGGCTATTACCTCAACATCCGCTTTACTCCCACCGCACTCAACATTCCTGAACTTTGGCCAATGAAGGTGTATGACTACTGCTGTATGATGATGTAATGAAAAAGCCGTCCCGGGCCGAAGCCCGGGGCGGATTTTCCTCACTAAGATAGGTCAGGCGCAATCGGAATCAGGGAGCTGTGGGCGCTACGACACTAACTGTCACGATAATCTCCTCGCCGTTGATACCGGTCAGCGCCCCCTTGGGGATCGTGATGGTCGCGGTGGTCGCGTTCGCCGCGGTCGCCGCACTCTTAAAGGAGTTGGCAGCCTTCGCGCCGCTGACCACGGTGATCTCAATTACCGAACCCGTTGTGAACTTGGAATTGGCGTCCAGCACCGTGGCAGTCAGCGTGATGTCCGCGTCGTTGGCGCCGTCCTTAACCGCAGCGGTGCCTCCAGCGGTGACACTCTTAACCGCGCTACCAGCGAGAACGAAAGCGGTAGCCTTCAGCTCCGTCACCTCAGTTGTGACGGTAATCGTCACAGGCTTGGTGCCGTCACAGGTATACTTGTGGGTACCTACCGTGATCTCTCCGCTAGCAACCGCAACGTCGGTGTCAGCATAGTCGATGCTCAGATCGCCAGCCGTGACAGGCGTCACGCCATCCAGCGTCACCTTAGCGGTCATCTTGCTGACAACATCGGAATTCGGCTCGGGGGAGATGGTCAGGGTGGGCAGAGACCACTGAGTGGTGCCGTCGCAGGTGATCACAAGGTCGTCAGCGGTTGCGGTCGCGCCCTTGACCTCAGCCTTCAGCTTGCTGACCTCAACCTTCTTGACGGTGATCACCACATTGGTCGCCTTGGGATCAGCCTTGGCGTTAGTGCTGGTGGCGATGTTGATAGCCGCAGCCAGCGCTCCGTTGTTCGCGGTAGCAGTAAAGACCAGGTCGCTCCCGCTTGCTGTCCCGCTCAAGGTACTGTCAGCGGTCACGCCAGCGACATTCAGGGTCACCTTGACCTCGGTGGCGTGCTTGGGCAGGCCGTCGGTGATGTTCAGAGCCAGAGCACCGCCGCCTTCAGCCAGAGTGGGCGTGCTGGAGGTGAACTTCAGGCCGGACACATCGCTCTTGACAACAACCTCGTGAGCAACAGCGGAAGTCAGCTTGGTGAGGGTCAGCTCGGACTTGAGGTCGAGCACAGCGATTTCATTCGCGGTGAACTTAGCAACCTGCGTACTGTTCTTCCAGTTGTTGGAAGCTGTGGTCGTAACGGACATGCCGTTCTTCTCGCCGCTCAGCTGGACGGCGCCGTCGGAAATCAGGGTGACGTTGCTGCCCTTGGAAACAGCAATGTACAGGTCGCCAACATTCATGCTGGCGTACTTGCCAGAGCTAACATCATCGGAGGCGGTGATGATGTGGGACTCGGCGATCTCAACGCCAGCGGTCACGTCGTCGGCGTGCAGCTTGACGTTCAGCTCAATCTTGGAATCCTCATCCTTCGTAGCGGAAACCTTCACGGTAACAGCGCCGGTGGGATTGGTGATCTTGCCGTCGGCGTAGGTGGCGTTGGTGACCTCGACCTTGGCGTCCTTGTAGCCGGTCTCCAGCTCGACGGTCACGGTGACGGTCTCGCCCTTCTTGATGGTGGTGCCGCTCAGGGTCACAGTCTTGACGCCCTCGCCCTTCTCAACCGTGATGGTCACAGGAGCGTTGGGGTCCACAGCGTCGTCGGCCAGCTTCTTGACGAACACGCCGAGCAGCTTGCCTTCCTTGGTAACCACGATAGCGGGATCGTTGGGGTCATTCTGGAGGTTGCCCTCAACGGTCAGAGCGCTGCCGTCCAGGTAGCCGATCACGGTGTCGCTGCTGGGGCCGATGTGGTAGGAGTAGCTCTTGTTCTCCGTGTTATAGCCGAAGCCGTACACGCTTCCGTTCAGCCTCTGGGTGCCGTTGTAGCGGCTCACATCAATATTCGTGCCCAGAACCAGCTTGGTGACATAGCCGTCGCTGTCCTTGGTGATCCGGGAGTAGACGCCGATCACGTCCTTCTCCAGATCCTTGACTGCGTCGTCGGCGCTGCTGTTCTTCTTCACCTTGATCTCGGTGGCCTCGCCATCCACGATGGCCTTGTAAACATAGTAGCGGTCGCCGTTTTTGTCACGGTTCTCCTTGGCGCCGGGGTCGCCCACCACGAATACCACGTCATCGGTGCCCTTGATATCGCCGTTCGTGACGAACACGACCTTCACGATGCCCTTGGAGTCCACATAAGCGGAAACCAAAGTGCCCCCGTCGTCCTTGCTGAGGACGCCCACATCGGGAACATTCTCATAGCCGGTGTAAGCGGTGTAGGTGGTGTCGCTGTCGGTCTTGTCGTTGAGCACGAAGACCGTATTGCTGTTAGTGTAAGCGTAGATGTTCTTCCCGGCGTCATCAACACCCACGATGATGCTGGAGCGGCCGTTCTCAATGATGTCGCCAGTGCCATAGATGCCATTGACCAGATACTGGCTGCCGTTCCGGCCCTCGGTCTCCAGCTTGTAGGTGCCGCCGCTCTCCTTGGTGTAGGCGACAGCGCGCCCAACCAGAGCGTTCCACACCCGGTCCAGGGGGGTCTCTTCCTCCTCGGCGGCCCTGGCCTTCTGGGAAGGATAGGCGATCGGGTCGGTGAAGTCCTTGTCCAGGTCCACATTGAGGGTGGTGCCGTCGCTGAGCATCAGCTTGGCGCCGAACTCAGAAACGCTGGCGTCGTACTTGTTGCTGGCCCAGCCTACGCTCAGGACCAGAGCGTAATCCTGATTCTCGGCAACCTCGCCCAGGTAGATGATGTTGCCCTGGCGGTCCAGATAGATGGCCACCTCGGCGCCGGCGGAGCTGACGGGAATGAAGTCGTCATCGAACTTGGCGCTGTAGTTGTAGGTGGTCTCGCCGATCACGACATACTTGCCGTCGCGGACAGAATTGGCCTCGCCCTCAACCCGCTCGGCCTCGCCGATCACCCGGCCCACAACCCAGTCAGAGCCGTCCTTGTACTTATTGTACAGAACCACGTCGTCCTCGGCATAGCCGGCGGTCTTGAAGTCCAGACGCTTGCCGTCCTGATCGTCCAGGGTGATCTTGCCGTCGGCCACCTTGGTGACCTCAGCGGCGTAGGTGTTCAGGACGCACACGGTGGCGGTGCCGGCGTAGGCGTTGTTTCCGGTGCCGCCGGCGGTGTTGTCCAGATAGATGTAGGTGGTGGTGCCCCGTCCGGTGCCGGCCAGGTCATCGCTGTTGTTCTTCTTCACTTCGTCCTTGCCAAAGAGAGGCTTGGTGGCATCGTTCAGATTAGTCGTCTGGCCGTCCATCTTGACGACCCAGCGGTAATCCTCGGCAACAGCCTTGCCCACGGTGGAGTACATGGCGCTGCTCTTCACAGTGCCCTCCAGCGTGTAGTCCGCCTCGTCAGCGTAGGTGCCCACCTCGGCGTTCTTATAAGCCCAGCGGGTGGCGGGAGCGCCAAAGCCGTCGTTGACACTGGTCTTGCGCAGGTCACCGTTATACAACTGCTCGCCCAGGTCCAGGATATAGCCGTTCAGGCCGCTGTTGCCGGTGCCGGAGCTGGCGGTCTTATCGTTGATGGCGGTAGCCACACGATTGTCTCTGCCAATCACATAGACATAGTTAGTCCGGCCCTGAGCGACAGTGAAGCCGTCGGGCGTGGTGATGCTCAGGCTGTTGCCGTCAGGCTCCACCATGCCGCACTGCAGGGCGTTCAGAGCCATCCGGGCCACCTGGTTGCGGGTCATGGCGACATTCGCGCTGGAACCCACGCCGTCGAAGATGCCGATGCTGGTGCCCTGGCGGACCGTAGCGGTCTCAAAGCCATCGGAATAGTCCACGTCGTACTTGAAGTAGCCCAGGGCGCGCATCATCATGCTGGCCGCCTGGACGGGAGTCACGCCGTCGTTGGAGCCGTAGGTGTTGGCGTCGTAGCCGGACACGATCTTGTTGGCGTAGCACGCGCCAACATAGGGCCGGGCCCAGCTGGGTACGTCGTTAAAGGGACAGGTAGCCTCATAGTACTGGTAGTCCAGGTTCAGCAGAAGGGCCATAATAACGGCCATCTCCGACCGGGTCACGGGACTGTCAGGGTTAAAGTTGCCCTTGTCGTCGCCCCGCATGACCTGCACGGCCTGCAGAACCTCAATGGCCTCGACGTTGTCGTTGTCGTCAACGTCGGGGTAGCTCGCGGCGCTGGAGCCCACAACCATCATGCCAAGCAGCATGACAGAAGCCAGGGTCAGGCTGAGAGCCCGCTTCAGGTTTCTCATTCGGATATTCCTCCTTTTGATTTTTCGGGTCCTGCCGGACCCTTGATTTTAGCCCCATCCGGGGCGGTTCCGGCCTGAGAGGGGCCGTTTTTGGCTGAAACCTGAACTCCGCTTCGATTTGGCAGACCTTGAAGATTTAACTTTTTCGAAACAGTTTTCTCCGTTTCAGCCAAATTTTTCGAGGTTTTTCAACATTTTTTACCTGCCACGCCCGTGTCACGCCCCTTACAGAGGGTGAAAAAGTTGCGGCAAGCCAGTGAAAATCCCGCAAAACAGCGCTTTTTGATGTAAAAAAGTAAACCTGGTAGACATTCGGTAGACGTCCTAAAAAATGGAAATCCCTCAACCTCTCGCGGCGCAAGGGGTTGGGGGATTTTTTGGTAGACATTTGGTAGACGGGAGAGCGGAAACGAAAAAACGCAAAGGGCCCGCCTCAATTGGGCGGGCCCTTCCGAAAATACGAAGCTCAAATCACAACGCGGTCCGCGCCTTTGTCAGCTCCTCCGCAATATTGAGGACGTGGTCTCCAATGCGTTCAAAGTCGGTCAGCAGTTCGGAAAATAAGATACAGGCCTCATCCGAGCAAACGCTCTCCCGCATCCGTTTCAGCTGCTTTCGGCGGAAGTCGGCGGTCATATCATCGAAGCGCTGCTCCATCTGGGCCACACGGGACAGCCATTCCGCCTCACCGGCCTCGCTGGACAGCAGAGCGGATATCGCCCGCAGAGACAGGTCCCGCATTTGCCCGACCTCCTCCTGGGCGGCTGGAGAGAAGGATATTTTTCGCTCCGCCAGCAGTCTGGTGTATCCGGCCAGATTATCCGCGTGATCACCAATGCGCTCGATGTTGCCTGAGATGGCAAAGAAGCTGCTTACCGTTTTGGAGCCCTCCTCGTTGGTCTCAATGGCAATCATTCGGGACACATAACGGGAGATTTCCCGGTTCAAAAAGTCGATATACTCCTCCCGTTGCTCCACTCGGCTCAGGGGGGCGGTGTCCCGGTCCAGCACCGCTTTAAAGCTGGCGTCTACATTCTGTCGGGCCATTTCCAGCATACGGCGCAGCTCACTGCGCAGCTGATCCACCACAATGGCGGACACACCCAGGCCACCGTCCTTGCCTCCGGCTGTGACCGGGGTCAGGTAGGCCAGGTACATCTCCGAATCAGCCTGGGCCTCCTCCCGGTCAGGCAGGATATAGGTGGCCAGCTTGGCCAGATAACCTCCCAACGGCAGAAGCAGCAGGGTAGTGGTCAGATTGAACACCACATGCATAGTGGCAATCTCCGCCTTGGGACCGGGCACCATCACCTCAATCAGCCCGGTGATTGGGAACACCATTACCGCTATAGTAAACAGCACGGTGCCGATCACGTTGAATAACAGATGGATGCAGGTGGCCCGTTTGGCGCCGCGGCTGGCGCCCAGTGAGGCCAGCACAGCGGTAATACAGGTGCCGATATTCTGCCCGAACAGTACAAAGACCGCCCCGGAAAACTGAATCACACCGCTGGCCGCCAGGGTTTGCAGGATGCCCACAGAGGCGGAGGAGGACTGAATCAGGGCGGTAAACAGCGCGCCGAAGAGAATGCCCAGAAGCGGATTGGACAAGGTGGACATCAGGCGGATAAATATGGGAAATTCCCGCAAGGGGGCCATGGCGGCGCTCATGGCGTCCATACCGAGAAAGAGAATGCCAAGTCCGGCCAAAATCTGGCCGATATGCTGTAACTTCGCCTCTTTCACAAAGACCATCAGAAACACACCGGCAAAGGCGATTATCGGGGCCAGCGCGCCGATATCCAGCGCGATGAGCAGGCCGGTGATGGTGGTGCCCACATTGGCTCCCATTATCAGCCACACCGCCTGATTCAGGGTCATCATTCCGGCGTTGACAAAGCCCACCACCATGACGGTGGTGGCGGAGGAGGACTGGACCGCGGCGGTAATCAGCGCGCCCACCAGCACTCCCATAAAGCGGTTGGCGGTCAGCCGCTCCAGGATAGTTTTCATCCGGCTTCCGGCCGCGGCCTCCAGGCCGGAGCTCATCATCTGCATTCCATGCAGAAAGAGGGCCAGGCCACCGAATACACCCAGAAGTTCTAAAAGCATAATTTTTTCCTTTCGTCATTTCTTCTGTCTATACTTTTCCTTAAAAAAACCCATTTTAAATTATAACTGTACATTTTCCCTTTTGTCAATTTATTTTTCCCACTTTTCACCCTCTCTTTCATTTCCCGGAAAATCTTTTGAAAAAGGGAAACCGGCCCCCAAACAGGGGGCCGGCTCTCTATGGCCTATTTATGACAGCTGCCGCATCGGCTGCAATCACCGTTACAAGCTCCGCCAGACTTGTGGCTCTTCCACAAGGAGCGGACCGCCAGCCCGACCAAACCGGCCAGAACCAGCACAACTATAATTTCTCCAAAAGTCATGCCATATCTCCTTTCCAGGAATCCTTACTTCGCCGCGGCGGCGGACATGGAGGTCAGGCGGGAGCGCTCTTCCCCCTGATAGCCCTTACGGACCAGCATATAGATAATTCCGGCTACCAGGGCCACGGCCACGATGGTGCCAATGCCAAAGGAAACCTCGCCCAGAATCACGCCGCCGATCTGATAGACGATCAGCGCCAGCACATAGGCCCACAGGCACATATAGCCGATGGCGGCAAAGGTCCACCTGGCGTTGTTCATCTCCCGCTTGATCGCGCCCATAGCGGCGAAACAGGGAGCGCACAGGAGGTTAAAGATCATGAAGGAATAGGCGGTCAGACCGGTGAACAGGGTGCCGACCTCCACCGTCAGGTTGCCTGGATACAGAACGCCCATGGTAGCCGGGACCTCCTCCTTGGCGATCAGGCCGGTAATGGTAGCCACGGTGGCCTGCCAGTTGCCAAAGCCCAGGGGGGTGAAGATCCAGCAGATCGCGCCGCCGATGCCAGCGAGGATGGAAGCGTCTGTGTCCTCCACCATGCCCAAACCGTCCGCCGTGAAGCCAAAGTTGTTCAGGAACCAGAGAATGATGGTGGACAGCAGGATCACAGTACCAGCCCGCTTGATGAAGGACCAGCCCCGCTCCCAGGTGGCCCGCAGGACGTTCCCGGCGGAGGGGGTGTGGTAGGCGGGCAGCTCCATGACAAAGGGGGCGGGCTCACCGGCGAAGGCCTTCAGCTTTTTGAGCATGATGCCAGATACAATCACCGAGCCGATGCCGATGAAGTAGGCCGAGGTGGTCACCCAGACGGAGTGTCCAAACAGCGCCCCGGCAAACAGGGAGATAATGGGCAGCTTGGCGCCGCAGGGCATAAAGGTGGTGGTCATGATAGTCATCTTCCGGTCACGGTCCTGCTCGATGGTGCGGGAGGCCATGATGCCGGGAATGCCGCAGCCGGTGGCCACCAGCATGGGGATGAAGGACTTGCCGGACAGACCAAAGCGGCGGAAAATCCGGTCCATAATGAAGGCGACACGGGCCATATAGCCGATGTCCTCCAGAATGGCCAGCAGCAGGAACAGCACCAGCATCTGGGGCACAAAGCCCAGCACAGCGCCTACGCCGCCCACAATGCCGTCCAGAATCAGGCCGGTGAGTACCTCACCGCAGTTCGCGGCCTCCAGCCAGCCGCCAATGATGGCGGGGATGCCGGGCACCCAGGTGCCGTAGTCAGAGGGGTCAGGTTCCTCTACAGCCAGAGCCTCGTTGTAAACCTCCTCGTTCAGCTCAACCACTTCGGTGTCGCCGCTCTCGTCGTCGTAGAAGTAGGCCTCGGTATCGCCGGCCTCATAGGCCTCGATGATCGTCCCGGCGTCCTCAAATTCGCCCAGGGCCTCATCCCAGCCGTCCGCGTCGGAGACGAAGGGAACCAGCCAGCCGTCGCCGAACAGGCCGTCGTTGGCCCAGTCGGTGAGGGCGGTACCGATGGAAACCGCCCAGCCGCCCATGGCAATGGCATAGACCAGGAACATGGCCACCACAAAGATGGGCAGGGCCAGGATCCGGTTGGTCACAATCTGGTCAATTTTGTCGGAGGCGGACATGCTGTGCTTTGCCGCCTTCTTCTTGACCGACTTATTGACTACACCGCTGATGTAAGCGTAGCGCTGGTTGGTGATGATGCTCTCCGCGTCGTCCTCCAGCTCATTCTCGCAGTCCGTGATATGCTGGGCCAGGTGGGCTTTCAGTTCCTCGTTCAGGGCCAGCTCCTCCAGCACCTTCTCATCCCGCTCGAAGATCTTGATGGCGTACCACCGCAGATAGCGGGCGTCTACCTTGCCCTCAACGGACTCCTCAATGTGAGCGACGGCATGTTCCACACTGCCGGTAAAGACATGGGGCAGTTCCTTCCGCTGGTTCTTCCGCGCCAGCTCCACCGCCGCTTGGGCGGCTTCCAGACCGCCCTCGTTTTTCAGGGCGGACATCTCTACCACTTGGCATCCCAGGGCGTCGCCCAGCTTTTTCAGATCAATCTGGTCGCCATTCTTCCGCACCAGGTCGATCATGTTAACCGCCACTACCACAGGCAGACCCAGCTCAATCAGCTGTGTGGTTAAGTACAGGTTGCGCTCAATGTTGGTGCCATCCACAATATTCAGGATGGCGTCAGGCTGTTCCTTCACCAGATAGTTCCGGGCCACGACCTCTTCCAGTGTGTAGGGGGACAGGGAATAAATACCGGGCAGGTCCTGGATCATCACATCCCGGTCGCCCTTCAGCTTGCCCTCCTTTTTTTCCACCGTGACACCGGGCCAGTTGCCCACATACTGGCTGGACCCGGTCAACGCGTTAAACAAAGTGGTCTTGCCGCAGTTCGGGTTGCCCGCCAGAGCAATTTTAATACTCATCGCCGCTTCTCTCCTTTCAATTAGTCACTTCTAACCCATCAGGCTAAAAAGAGGAAAAACACAGTTTTCCCAAATTCTTTTTCAACATGAAATGGATATCACTGTACCTCAATCATCTCCGCGTCGCCCTTACGGACGGACAGCTCATAGCCCCGGACATTGAGCTCCATGGGGTCGCCCAGCGGCGCCACCTTGCGGACAAAAATTTCCACGCCCTTTGTGATACCCATATCCATAATGCGGCGCTTCACCGGGCCTTCACCGTGGAGCCGGGTCACTGTCGCGGTCTGTCCCACCTTCACGTCTTTCAGTGTTTTCATACTGTTCTCTCCTTTACACCATGATACGGTTCGCCATACCCTGATCCAGGGCTACCCGGCTGTCCTTCACCTGGACAATCAGGTTTCCCGAAATCTGGTTGACCACCGTTATGTCGCTGTCCACCACAAAACCCAGCTCAGCCAGATGCTGACGAACCTCGTCCCTTCCCGTGACCTTGCGGATGGTGACCGTCTCTCCCGCTTTCGCCATTGTCAGCGGCATCATAGGGTTCCTCCTTTCGGTTAGATCTTACTAACCTCATCTCAATAGTTAGTTTATATGAACTAACTTATTTTGTCAAGCCCTCTTCTGAATCTTCTTGCTTTTTGTCTGTGTTTATGGTAAGCTTTGAGTCAGGAGGCGTACGGCTTATGAATATTCACGAATCTGCTGAGGATTATCTGGAGGCGATCCTGATTTTACGGGAACGTCTGGGCAATGTGCGCTCCATTGATGTGGTTCATCAGCTTGAGATTACCAAGCCCAGCGTCAGCGTGGCTATGAAGCGCTTTCGGGAAAACGGCTATATCGAGATGGACAGCGATGGCTTTATTACCCTTCTCCCCCCAGGCGAGGAGATCGCCCAGCGCATTTATAACCGCCACAAGCTGTTGACCCATTTTCTGGTTTCCCTGGGCGTAAGCGAGGAAACCGCCTCCGCCGACGCCTGTAAGATGGAGCATGATCTGAGCGATGAGAGCTTTGAAAAAATCAAAGAACATGCGCTCCAGCACGGAATTGTATTGTAAAACGCAAAAATCCCGCCCTCTCGGGCGGGATTTTCATTATACCAACTGGATAATCGCCATCTCAGCGGCATCGCCCCGGCGGGGGCCGATGCGGACGATACGGGTGTAGCCGCCATTGCGGTCAGCGTACTTGGGTCCGATCTCCTTAAACAGCTTGTTGGCCACGTCCTCCTTGGTGATGTAGGACAGGGCCTGCCGGTAGGAGGCCAGGGTATTGGTCTTGGCCAGAGTAATCATCTTCTCGGCCACGGGAGCCACTTCCTTGGCGCGGGTGACGGTGGTCTTGATCTGGCCGCTCTCCAGCAGATAGGTGACCATGGCGCGGAGCATGGCCCGACGCTGGTCGCTGGTACGGCCCAGCTTGCGGTTCTTCTGAGACATGGTAAACACTCCTTCGACCTCGCGTGGCGAGATCAGAATTCAATTCGTTCAGTTCCAGACGGCAAACGCCGCAGGTCAAGCGGAACGTTACATACGCTTTTCCTTAATTGTTTTCCTCACTGGCAAGGGAAAGTCCCATCATGGACAGCTTGTTGATGACCTCCTCCAGGGACTTGCGGCCCAGGTTCCGAACCTTCATCATCTCTTCCTCGGTCTTGGAGATCAGGTCCTCCACCGTATTGATGTTAGCCCGCTTCAGGCAGTTGTAGGAGCGGACGGACAGGTCCATGTCGTCGATGGTCATCTCCATCACCTTGTCCCGCTGGGTTTCAGCCTTCTCCACCACGGTGGAGCGGCTGCCCATGGTCTCGGACAGATCGGTAAACAGGGTGAAGTGGTCACACAGGATGCGGGCCCCCAGAGAGACGGCGTCCCGGGCGTCGATGGTGCCGTTGGTCCACACCTCCAGGGTCAGCTTGTCATAGTCGGTGGCGTCGCCCACGCGGGTGTTTTCCACCGTATAATTGACCTTGCGGACGGGGGTGTAGATGGAGTCCACGGGGATCACCCCGATGATGGACTGGGCGGGCTTATTTTTGTCAGCGGAGACATAGCCCCGGCCATGGGACAGGGTCAGCTCCATGGAGAGGGTGGCGTCCGGACCCAGGGTGGCGATGTGCAGGTCCGGATTCAGAACCTCCACATCGGCGTCAGCCTTGATGTCGCCGGCGGTGACCTTGCACTCTCCGGCAGCCTCGATATGGACGGTCTTGGTGCCCTCGCTGTACAGCTTGGCGATGATGCCCTTCACATTGAGGACGATCTCGGTCACATCCTCCTTGACGCCGGGAATGGTGGTAAACTCATGCTGTACCCCGGAGATCTTGATGGAGGTCACCGCGGTACCCGGCAGAGAGGACAGCAGAATCCGCCGCAGGGAGTTGCCCAGGGTGGTGCCGTAACCCCGCTCCAGCGGCTCCACCACGTACTTGCCATAGGAGGCGTCGCCGGGATGTTCCGTACATTCAATGCGGGGCTTTTCGATTTCTATCATATGCTGGAATACCCTCCTTTTCTCGGCGGCGCTCTTCGCGCCGCCTCATTCAGCTCACCAATATCTGAGGGTTCTCTAAGTCTATGAAACGCGCCTCCCAGGCCGCCCCAGCCAAAGCCGGAACGGCCCGGCAAAGGGATTACTTAGAATACAGCTCGACGATGAGGTGCTCTTCCACGGGGAAGTCGATGTCATCCCGGGTGGGCATGGCAGCGACAGTGCCCTGGAGGGTATTCTTGTTGCGGTCCAGCCACTTGGGCACGTTGACCACAGGGGCGTCCTCGCCGGTCAGGCGCTTGAACTTGACGGAGGAGCGGCTCTTCTCCCGAACCTCGATCACGTCGCCCACCTTGACCAGGTAGGAGGGGATATCCACCCGCTGGCCGTTGACGGTGAAGTGGCCGTGGGTGGTGAGCTGGCGGGCCTCACGGCGGGTCATAGCGAAGCCCAGACGGTATACCACGTTGTCCAGCCGGCGCTCGATGAGGGTGAGCAGGTTCTCGCCTGTCTTGCCCTGCATACGGCTGGCCTTCTCATAGTACATATGGAACTGCTTCTCCATGATGCCGTAGACAAATTTGACCTTCTGCTTCTCGGTCAGCTGCATGGCGTACTCAGACTGCTTTTTGCGCATCTGACCCTTGGGGTTGCGGTTGGTTGTCTTCTTGGCATAGCCCATGGCGGCGGGGGACAGGTTCAGCGCCTTGCACCGCTTGGCGATGGGCTGCATATTTCTAGCCATCTGTCAATACCTCCTTCAATCGATCAGACGCGGCGGCGCTTCGGGGGACGGCAGCCGTTGTGGGGGACGGGGGTCACGTCCTTGATGAGGGTGACCTCCAGGCCCACGGCCTGCAGCGCCCGGATGGCGGCCTCGCGGCCCTGACCGGGGCCCTTTACATAGACCTCGACCGTTTTCAGACCATACTCCATCGCGGCCTTGGCGGCCGTCTCGGCGGCGGTCTGAGCGGCGAAGGGGGTGGACTTTCTGGAGCCGCGGAAGCCCAGGCCGCCGGAGGAGGCCCAGGACAGGGCGTTGCCCTGCGCGTCGGTGACGGTGACCATGGTGTTGTTGAAGGAGGAGCGGATATGCACCTGGCCCCTCTCTACATTCTTGCGTTCGCGGCGCTTGCGCGCCACTTTTTTCCCTTTGTTCGCAGCCATGTGTATCCCTCCTTACTTCTTCTTATTGGCGACGGTACGCTTGGGACCCTTACGGGTACGGGCGTTGGTCTTGGACCGCTGGCCCCGGACGGGCAGCCCCTTGCGGTGGCGGATGCCCCGGTAGCAGCCGATCTCGGTGAGCCGCTTGATGTCCATCGCCACGTTGCGGCGCAGGTCGCCCTCCACGGTGTAGTCGTGGAGCACCTCGCGCAGCTTGGCCTCGTCCTCCTCGGTGAGGTCCTTCACGCGGGTGTCGGGATTTACCCCAGCCTTGGCCAGGATTTTGTTGGCGCTGGTGCGCCCAATGCCGTAGATATAAGTGAGGCCGATCTCGATTCTCTTCTCTCTCGGCAGGTCAATACCGGCTAAACGAGCCATTTTTTACAGCACCTCCATTATCCTTGTCTCTGCTTATGCTTGGGGTTTTCGCAAATTACCATGACTTTGCCCTTGCGCTTAATGACTTTGCACTTCTCGCACATGGGCTTCACGGACGGTCTGACTTTCATTGTTAAAACCTCCTGATGAATGCCTTGATGGCCCCGGTAAGGGACAGGCAAGGCTCTCCCTTATCCGGTCGTTTATGGTTTACTTGGACCGCCAGGTGATGCGTCCCCTGGTCAGGTCGTAGGGTGACATCTGAACGGTCACCTTGTCGCCGGGCAGGATACGGATAAAGTTCATCCGCAGCTTGCCGGAAATATGTGCCAGGATAATGTGTCCATTTCCGATATCCACATGGAATGTGGTGTTGGGCAGGGCCTCGGTGACAACGCCCTCCAACTCGATCATATCATCTTTCGCCAAGGGTATATCCCTCCTTGAAGGCGGCCAGCGCCCGTCTCAATGCCCGGTCGGAGACCGGTTCTCCCTGTCGCAGACTGTGAATCACGGGATGGTCATACATGCTTTGGCGGTCTGTCAAAGCTGTGACATGTCCCAGTTTTTTGGCCTTTGGACGGGCGATTTTCCGCCGCTTTCCGTCCGCCAGCAGCAGCCGGGCCTTTCCCTGGTCCACACCCACAATGACAAAGACACCATCCTTGTCCCGTCCGGCAGTTGCCCGGACGACCCAGCCTGTGTAGTTATACATAGGCCCCGTCCTCGGTGACGGTGAGGATTTCCGGGTCCCCGTCGGTAATCAGCAGACTGTTCTCATAGTGGGCGGTGAGCGAGCCGTCCTGGGACACGGTGGTCCACTTGTCGGACAGCACCTTCACATGCCAGTCTCCGGCGCACACCATTGGCTCCACCGCGATGGTCATCCCCGGCTGGAGCCGGGGGCCGTGACCCGGAGCGCCGAAATTGCGCACCTCGGGGGGTTCGTGGAGCCTGGCGCCCACGCCGTGGCCCACGAAGTCCCGGACGACGGAGAATCCAAAGGATTCCACATAGGTCTGGACCGCGTGGCCGATATCGCTCACCCGGCAGCCCTTGCGGGCCATTT
This sequence comes from Oscillospiraceae bacterium, assembly GCA_910575265.1. GTDB lineage: Bacteria > Bacillota > Clostridia > Oscillospirales > Oscillospiraceae > Lawsonibacter. The sequence continues at coordinate 200,317 of CAJTEA010000001.1, read as the reverse complement.
TGATGCCCTCCCAAAAGCTCTGCTGGGTAACCCGGATCAGCTTCATAGCCTCCTCGCTCACCTGGCCGCAGGGGTAGGTGGCGGCGCAGTCCCCGTGAAAGCCGCCGATAAAGGCGCCCACGTCGACGCTGACGATGTCGCCCTCCTTCAGCTTCCGGGAGCCCGGGATGCCGTGAATGACCTCCTCATTGACGGAGATGCAGGCGGAGCCCGGAAAGCCTCCGTAGCCCAGAAAAGAGGGCTTGGCCCCGTGGCTCTCGATAAAGCGGCGGACGGCCTGGTCGATCTCATGGGTGGTCACGCCTGGCCGGATCATGGAGCCGGCCAGAGCCCGGGCCTGGGCGGTAAGCCGCCCGGCCCGGCGCATGGCCTCGATCTCCCGTTGGGATTTCAGTGATATCATTTCCAGCGCCATTAGAGCCCCAGCGCCTCCATAATACCCTTGTTGGTCCCCTCAATGGTGTCCTGATTGGCCACGGGAGCCAGGATGCCCTTGCCTTCGTAAAAGCCCTTCAGGGGCTCGGTCTCCTCATGATAGACCGCCAGACGCTTCCGGACGGTCTCCGCCCGGTCGTCCTCCCGCTGGACCAGAGGCCCGCCGCAGGAGTCGCACACGCCCTCCGCCTTGGGGGGCTTGGCCTTCACATGGTAGGGAGCGCCGCAACTCTGGCACACCCGGCGGCCGGACATGCGCTCCTCAATCTCTCCGTCGGAGATCTCGATGGACAGCACATGGTCGAAGGTGACGCCGGCGGCGTCCAGCGCCTCGGCCTGACCGATGGTGCGGGGCACCCCGTCCAGAATGAAGCCCTTTTCACAGTCGGGCTGGGCCAGACGGTCCGCCACAATGCCGATAATCACAGAATCAGGCACCAGCTTGCCGGCGTCCATATAGCTCTTGGCCTCCAGCCCGGTGGGGGTTCCCTCCTTGATGGCGGCGCGGAGGATATTGCCGGTGGAAATGGTAGGGATACCCAGCTTGGCGCTGAGAATCTCGGCCTGGGTGCCTTTGCCGGCGCCGGGGGCGCCCAGAAGGATCAGTTTCATACCCATAGCACGTTCCCCTTACTCCAGGAAGCCCTTATAATGCCGCATAAGCATCTGGGCCTCCATCTGTTTCACGGTCTCCAGGGCGACGCCCACCACGATGATAACGGAGGTGCCGCCGATCGCAAGGGAGCTGTAACCCACCAGATTGCCGGTGATGATGGGGGCGATGGCAATCACGGACAGGTACAGAGCGCCGAACATGGTAATCTTGTTGAGCACCTTCATCAGGAAGTCACAGGTGGGCTTGCCGGGCCGCAGGCCGGGGATAAAGCCGCCGTTCTTCTTCAGGTTGTTGGCCACCTCCACAGGGTTGAAGGCCATGGTGGAGTAGAAGTAGCTGAAGCCCACGATGAGCAGGAAATACAACACGCTGTAGAAGGGCTTGGTGGTATCAAACAGACGCATCATGCCGCCGCCGAACCCCTCGCTCTCCACGGTGACGCCCATAAACGCGCCGATAGTGGCGGGCAGGGAGGCGATGGACTGGGCGAAGATGATAGGCATAACGCCGGCCATGCTCACCTTCATGGGGATGTGAGTGGACTGGCCGCCGTACATCTTCCGGCCAACGACGCGCTTGGCGTACTGCACCGGGATGCGGCGCTCGGCGTTATTGATATAGACGATGAAGACCACCAGGGCCAGCATGCCGATGATAATAAGCGCGATGGTCCAGGGGGCCAGGGCGCTGGGCTTCAGGGCGTCGATATAGCTCTGGGCGATCTCCTCGGTCATGCCCTCGTTGTCCTCCATCAGCTTGGCGGCGCCGCCGTTGACGGTCAGCCAGGTCCGGAAGCCATTGATGCCGTCGATGCACATCTGGGGGAACCGGGACACGATGCCGGCGAACAAAATGATAGAAATACCGTTTCCGATGCCGAACTCGGTGATTTGCTCACCCAGCCACATCAGGAAGGCGGAGCCGGCGGTAAAGGAGATCACGATCACCAGCCCCACCCAGAAGCCGGGCAGAGCGCCGCCGTTGACCAGCCCGTAGCTGTTGACCAGGCTGTAGTAGCCGTAGCCCTGAAGCAGCGCGATGGCCACGGTGGTGTACCGGGTGATGGAGGCGATCTTCTTGCGCCCCTCCTCGCCGCCGTCACGGGCCATACGCTCCAGAGCGGGGATGGCCACAGTCAGCAGCTGGATGATGATGGAGCTGTTGATATAGGGCTGGATGGACAGAGCGAATACCGTCGCCATGGAGAAGGCGGAGCCGCTCATGGCGTTCATCAGCCCCAGAATGGTACCGCTCTGGCTGTCCAGATAGCTCTGGAGAGAAGCGGAATCGATATAGGGCACCGGGATCGCGGAACCGAGACGGAAGATGAGCAGCGCCATGATGGTGAACAGCATCTTCTTTTTCAGCTCCGGCACCCGCCAGGCGTTACGGATGGTCTGAATCATACTCAGACCACCTCCCACTTACCGCCGGCGGCCACGATTTTCTGCTTGGCGGAGGCGGAGAAAGCGGAAGCCTTTACAATCAGTTTCTTGGAGAGTTCGCCATTGCCCAGGATCTTGACGCCGTACTGGCACTTGGTCAGAATGCCCTTTGCCCGCAGCATATCGACATCCACCGTGGCGCCGTCCTCGAATTTCTCCAGGGCGGAGACATTGACGGCCTCCAGAGGCTTGGCGAAGATGTTGTGGAAGCCCCGCTTGGGCAGGCGGCGGGCCAGAGGCATCTGGCCGCCCTCAAAGCCCACGCGGACGCCGCCGCCAGAGCGGGCCCACTGGCCCTTGTGGCCCCGGCCGGCGGTCTTGCCGTTGCCGGAACCGGCGCCCCGGCCCTTGCGGTAGGCCTTGGTGTTGGAACCAGGGGCGGGGGAAAGTTCATGCAGATTCATGTCGTGCGCCTCCTCGTTAGTTTTCCTCGGACACCTGGAGCAGGTAGCCGATGTGGGCGATCTTGCCCCGGGTAGCCTCATTGTCGGGCTGCACGGTGGTGTCGCCGATCTTGCGGAGGCCCAGGGCCTCGGCGGTCGCCTTGTGCTTGGCGACGCGGCCGTTGAGGCTCTTGACCAGCTTAATATTCAGATTAGCCATGTTTGACCCTCCTTAACCCAAGATCTCTTCCACGCTCTTGCCGCGGACGCGGGCCACTTCCTCGGGGGTGCGCAGGGACTTCAGGCCCTCGAAGGTGGCGGAGACCACGTTCTGCGGATTGTTGGAGCGCAGGCACTTGGTACGGATGTCCTTAATGCCGATGGCTTCCATCACGGCGCGGACGGGGCCGCCGGCGATGACGCCGGTACCGGGGGCGGCGGGCTTCATCAGCACCCGGCCGGCGCCGAACTCACCGATCACCTCATGGGGAATGGTGGTGCCGGACAGAGACACGTTAATCATGTTCTTCTTGGCGTCCTCAATGCCCTTGCGGATGGCCTCGGGCACCTCGGCGGCCTTGCCCAGGCCGAAGCCCACGCGGCCCTTCTCGTCGCCGACCACCATCAGGGCGGAGAACTTGGCCACGCGGCCGCCCTTGACGGTTTTAGATACGCGGTTCAGATAGACCAGCTTTTCAACGAACTCGCTGGGCTCTCTTTCAAATCTAGCCATTTGTTACTTCCTCCTCCCTTAGAATTGCAGGCCGCCCTCGCGGGCGCCCTCGGCCAGAGCCTTCACGCGGCCGTGATAGACATAGCCGCCGCGGTCGAACACCACGGTCTCGATGCCCTTGGCCTTGGCACGTTCCGCCACGTTCACGCCCACCTGCTTGGCGGCGTCGGACTTGGTGCCCTCTACCTTGAAGTCCTTCTCCAGGGAAGAAGCGGAGACCAGGGTCACGCCGTTCACATCGTCGATGACCTGGGCATAGATGTTGGTCTCACTGCGGAAGACGCAGAGACGGGGACGCTCGGGCGTGCCGGAAATCTTAGCACGCACACGCTTATGGCGCTTGATGCGCTGGGAGCGGGTATCCGGTCTGTTGATCATAAGTGGCACACCTCCTTTTACTTCTTGGCGCCGGTCTTACCAGCCTTGCGGCGGATGACCTCGTCGGTATACTTGATACCCTTGCCCTTGTAGGGCTCGGGGGGACGCTTCTCTCTCACTTCGGCGGCAAACTGGCCCACCTTCTGCTTGTCGCAGCCGTGGATGATAATCTTGTTGGGGCCGGGAACCTCGATGGTGATGCCGTCCTGCTCCTCCACGGTCACCTGGTGGGAATAACCCAGGTTCATGACCAGCTTATTGCCTTCCTTGGCCACACGGTAACCCACACCGTTGACATCCAGCTCCTTCTTGAAGCCCTCGGTCACGCCCACCACCATGTTGTGGATGAGGGTGCGGGTCAGGCCGTGAAGGGCGCGGTTCTCCTTGGCGTCGTTGGGACGGGTGACCTTCAGTTCCCCGTTTTCCATGGCGATGGCCATGTTGGGGTTGAACTGCTGCGTCAGGGTGCCCTTGGGGCCCTTGACGGTGACAACGTTGTTGTCCTCTACCTTGATCTCCACTCCGGCGGGAATGGCGATAGGAGCTCTACCAATTCTGGACATATCCTATAACCCTCCTTACCAGATAAATGCCAGGACTTCGCCGCCGACATGGGCCTGACGGGCCTTCTTGTCGGTCATGACGCCCTTGGACGTGGAAACAATGGCGATACCCAGGCCGCGCAGGACCTTGGGCAGCTCGTCGGCGCCGGCGTACACCCGGAGGCCGGGCTTGGACACCCGCTTCAGGCCGGAGATGACCTTCTCCTTGCCGGCGTTGTACTTCAGAGCGATGCGGATGACACCCTGAGTTCCGTCGTCGATGAGCTGGAAGTTCTTGATATAGCCCTCATCCAGCAGGATCTGCGCAATGGATTTCTTCATGTTGGACGCGGGAACGTCCACGGTGTCATGCTTGGCGTTGTTCGCGTTGCGGATCCGGGTCAGCATATCCGCGATAGGGTCGGTGATTTGCATGCGTGTTTACCTCCTATACAGATTACCGGATGGCTCCGGTATAGACGGCAAGGTATCGCAGGTTAGGTCCGTCCTGCGACCTGTTGACCGCCTTCGTACCTGGTTGGGGCAGGTACATTTTTATACGCGGAAGTCCGCCGCGGCCTGTACACGTAGGCCGGACGGGTACTTCCTATCAAAACCGCGGCCGCGGATTTGACCAATGGGGCGCGCGTTCTCTAATCACGGCCATGGCACTTTCCCGGCTGTTCCGGGAGTTTTCATGGGGCGCGGGTGTGGAACGCACGGCTGCGTGTGGAGCAATTTAAGTTGTCCCGCCATGACACAACGATTGATTATACTCCAGCAAACGCCGCATTGCAAGGAAATTTTTGTCCGAACGCACGGGCGTGTGGACAGATATGTGCCGGAATGGCACAGTGAGCGCCATTCCGGACACATCAATTTTTTTACCAGGAGGCCTTGCGCACGCCGGGAATCTGGCCCTTATAGGCCAGCTCGCGGAAGCAGATACGGCAGATGCCGTAGTCCCGGAGGTAGGCGTGGGGACGGCCGCACAGCTTGCAGCGGTTGTAGCGGCGGGAGGAGAACTTGGGCTCCTTCTGCTGCTTCAGGATCATTGATTTCTTAGCCATAATTCTCCTCCTTAGCGGCCGGCGAAGGGAGCGCCCACCAGCTTCAGCAGCTCACGGGCCTCCTCATCGGTCTGGGCGGTGGTGCACACCACGATGTCCATGCCGCGGATCTTGTCGATCTTGTCATACTCGATCTCGGGGAAGATCAGCTGCTCCTTCACACCCAGGGCATAGTTGCCCCGACCGTCAAAGGCGTCGGCGGAGATGCCCCGGAAGTCACGCACGCGAGGCAGGGCCACATTGAACAGCCGGTCCAGGAACTCCCACATCTTGTCGCCGCGCAGGGTAACCTTCGCGCCGATGGGCATACCCTCGCGCAGCTTAAAGTTCGCCACGGACTTTTTGGCCTTAGTGATCACGGCCTTCTGGCCGGTAATGGTGGTCAGGTCATTGACTACGGCGTCCAGCACCTTAGCGTTCTCCCGGGCCTCGCCGCAGCCAACGTTAACCACGATTTTCTCCAGGCGGGGAATCTGCATGGTGGACTTATAGCCGAACTTCTGCATCAGAGCAGGAGCGACCTCGTCCTGATACAGCTTCTTCAGGTTAGGCACTTTCTTTTCCTCTGCCATTTCGATTCACTCCTCCTCTCTTAAATCTCGGCGCCGCACTTTTTGCAGACGCGGACCTTCTTGCCGCCGGCCAGCAGCTTGTGGGCGGGCCGGGTGGGCTTGCTGCACTTGGGGCAGACGCGCTGGACCTTGCAGGCGTAAATGGGGGCCTCCTTCTGGAGGATGCCGCCCTGCTCGCCCTGCTGGCGGGGCTTGGTATGGCGGGAAACCATATTGACCTTCTCCACAACCACCTTGCCGGCCTTGGGGTCCACGGACATAACCTTGCCCTGCTTGCCCTTGTCCTTGCCGGACAGGACGACGACGGTGTCGCCGCTCTTGATACTCAATTTGTTCATCGTGATTGCCCTCCCTTACAGCACTTCGGGAGCCAGGGACAGGATCTTCATATAATCCTTGTCGCGCAGCTCGCGGGCCACTGGGCCAAAGATACGGGTGCCGCGGGGGTTCTTATCGTCCCGGATGAGGACAGCGGCGTTGTCGTCAAACCGGACGTAGGAGCCGTCAGGACGGCGCACGCCCTTGGAGGACCGGACGATCACGGCCTTGACCACCTCGCCCTTCTTCACGGTGCCGCCGGGCTGAGCCTTGCGGACGGAGGCCACGACCACATCGCCGATGTTGCCGAATTTGCGCTTGGAGCCGCCCAGCACCCGGATGGTCTTGATCTCCTTGGCGCCGGTGTTGTCGGCCACCTTCAAATACGTTTCCTGCTGAATCATGCTGCCGACACCTCCTTATTTCGCCTTCTCAATGATCTCAACCACGCGCCACCGCTTGTCCTTGGACAGGGGGCGGGTCTCCATGACCTTGACGCGGTCGCCCACGCCGCACTGGTTGAGCTCATCATGAGCCTTCAGCTTATAGGTTCTCTTTACAATCTTCTTATACAGAGGATGGGCCACGCGGTCGGCGATGGCGACCACAACGGTCTTGTCCATCTTGTCCGAAACCACCAGGCCGACTCTGGTCTTGCGGGAAGAAGTTCTGTTTTCCATCTTCTATTCCTCCTCTTAGCGGCCTGCGAGCTGCTGCTCGCGGATGATGGTTTTCACTCGGGCGATATCCTTCTTCACTTCAGCGATGCGCAGGGGATTGTCCAGCTGGTTGGTGGCGTGCTGAAGGCGGAGGTTAAACAGATCCTTTTTCAGGTCCGCCAGCTTGGTTTCCAGCTCGGCGGCGGACATTTTGCGAACTTCATTGGCCTTCATTACGCTTCACCACCCTTCTCAGTCTCCTCGCGCTTGACGATCTTGCACTTGACGGGCAGCTTATGGCTGGCCAGGCGCAGGGCCTCGCGGGCGATCTCGTCGGAGACGCCGGCGATCTCAAACATAACCCGTCCGGGTTTCACCACCGCCACCCAGTACTCGGGGGAGCCCTTACCGGAGCCCATGCGGGTCTCGGCGGGCTTCTCAGTGACAGGCTTGTCGGGGAAAATCTTGATCCAGACCTTGCCGCCGCGCTTGGTGTAGCGGGTCATGGCGATACGGGCGGCCTCAATCTGGTTGCTGGTGATCCACGCGGGCTCAGTGGCCTGGAGGCCGTAATCGCCGTAGCTGACAAAGTTGCCCCGGCTGGCCTTGCCCTTCAGGCGGCCGCGGTGAACACGGCGGTATTTAACTCTCTTGGGGAGCAGCATTACTGAGCGCCTCCTTCCTTCGGAGTGTTGTCCCCGGCAGGACGGGGGCCACGGTTGTTGTGAAAGCCGCCCTGTCCGGCGGGACGGGGGCCGCGGTCACGGTTAAAGCCACCCCGGCGGTCGTCCCGGCGGCGGGGCCGGTCACGGCGCTCCTGATAGGGCTTGCTGGTATCCAGGGTGCGGGGGGTGGTGCGCAGGGCCTGGGTCAGGACCTCGCCCTTGTAGATCCACACCTTCACGCCGATGCGGCCGTAGGTAGTGGCGGCCTCCGCGAAGCCGTAGTCGATGTCGGCCCGGAGGGTCTGCAGGGGGATGGTGCCGTCGTGATAGTGCTCGGTACGGGCGATCTCAGCCCCGCCCAGACGGCCGGAGCAGGAGGTCTTGATGCCCTTGGCGCCGGCCCGCATGGCCCGGCCCATGGAGTTCTTCATGGCCCGGCGGAAGCCGATGCGCTTCTCCAGCTGCTGGGCGATGTTCTCCGCCACCAGCTGGGCGTTGGTGTCCACGTCCCGGACCTCCACGATCTTCAGGTCCACCGCCTTGCCGGTGAGCTTGGTCAACTGGGCCTCAATCTTCTTGATGTCCTCGCCGCCCTTGCCGATGACCATACCGGGACGGGCGCAGTGCAGATAGACGCGGACCTTGGCGTTGTTGTCCCGCTCGATCTCGATCTTGGGGACGCCGGCGCCGTAAAGGGTCTTTTTCAGGTAGTCGCGGATCTTCTTGTCCTCTACCAGCAGGTCGCCCACCAGCTCGTTGCGGGCATACCAGCGGGAGTCCCAATCCTTAATGACACCCACGCGCAGGCCGTGGGGATTTACTTTCTGTCCCATACTGTTCCTCCTCCCTTAGCGCTCGCTCACGGCGATGGTGACGTGAGAGGTACGCTTGTTGATCCGGTACGCGCGGCCCTGGGCCCGGGGCATGATGCGCTTGATGATGGGGCCGGGGTTGGCGTAGCAGGCGGACACGTACAGCTTCTCAGGATCCATCTGGTGGTTGTTCTCCGCGTTGGCGGCGGCGCTCTTCAGCAGCTTGAGCACGGGCTCAGAGGCGGCCTTGGGGGTCTGCATCAGGATGGCGGTGGCGGTGGCCACGTCCTTGCCCCGGATCAGGTCCAGGACGATCTTCACCTTACGGGGAGAGATCCGCAGATATTTCAGATTCGCTTTTGCTTCCATCTCGTCTCTCCTCCTTACTTACCGGTCTTGCTGCCCGCGTGACCCCGGAAGGTGCGGGTGGGCACGAACTCGCCCAGCTTGTGGCCCACCATGTCCTCGGTGACATAGACGGGCACGTGCTTGCGGCCATCGTGCACAGCGAAGGTGTGTCCCACGAAGGAGGGGAAGATGGTGGAGGCGCGGCTCCAGGTCTTCAGAACCTTCTTCTCGTTCTTCTTGTTCAGCTCATCAACCCGCTTCAGCAGCTCAGGGGCGCAAAAGGGGCCTTTCTTAATGCTTCTGCTCATCTTTTACACTCCCTCCTTATTTGCTGCCGCGGCGCTTGACAATGAACTTGTCAGTGCGGTTCTTGGTCTTGCGGGTCTTGTAGCCCAGGGCCGGCTTGCCCCAGGGGGTGACCGGGCCGGGACGACCCACCGGGCTCTTGCCCTCGCCGCCGCCGTGGGGGTGGTCGTTGGGGTTCATCACCGAGCCGCGGACGGTGGGACGCCAGCCCATGTGGCGCTTGCGGCCGGCCTTGCCGATCTGGATATTGGCGTGGTCGGTGTTGCCCACCTGGCCGATGGTGGCCTTGCAGTTCTCCCGAACCAGGCGGACCTCGCCGGAGGGCAGGCGGACCTGAGCCATGCCGTTCTCCTTGGCCATCAGCTGGGCGGCCACGCCGGCGGCGCGGACCAGCTGAGCGCCCTTTCCGGGGTAGAGCTCAATGTTGTGAATCATCTCACCCACGGGGATGTTGGCGATAGGCAGGCAGTTGCCGGGCAGGATGTCGGCGTCGGGGCCGGTCATGATGACGTGGCCAGCCTTCAGGCCGTTGGGGGCCAGGATATAGCGGCGCTCGCCGTCCTCATACTCAATCAGGGCGATGTTGGCGGAGCGGTTGGGGTCGTACTGAAGGTTGACAACCTTGGCGCTGCCCTCCTTGTCCCGCTTGAAGTCGATGACGCGGTACTTCTGCTTATTGCCGCCGCCGTGGTGGCGGACGGTGATGCGGCCGTAGCTGTTGCGGCCCGCGTGCTTCTTCAGCACCTCGGTGAGGGCGCGCTCCGGCTTGGCCTTCTTGTCGATCCCCTCGAAGGCGGACACAGTCATGTGACGGCGGGAGGGGGTTGTGGGCTTATAAGTCTTAATAGCCATTTCTCAATTCCTCCTTACACCATACCCTCGAAGAACTCGATGGTCTTGGAGTCGGCGGTCAGGGTGACCATGGCCTTCTTCCAGCTGGGCCGGCGGCCGGCGGGACGGGCACCCATGCGCTTCTCCTTGCCCTGCATGTTCAGGGTGTTTACCTTGGCGACTTTCACGCCGAAGATCTCCTCCACCGCTTTGGCGATCTCGATCTTGTTGGCGCGCTTGTCAACCTCAAAGGTGTAGCGCTTCATCTCGGTCTGCTCCATGGACTGCTCGGTGATGATGGGGCGCTTGATGATGTCATAAGCAGTGGCGGCCATTACGCGTACACCTCCTCAATGATAGCCAGGGCAGCCTTGTCGATAACCAGCTGCTTGGCGTTGACAATGTCATAGACGCTGAGGACTTTGGCGGTGGTGGTCACCGCACCGGGGATGTTCCGGGTGGAGAGGACCACGTTCTGGTTGACCTCGGGGGTGACCACCACAGACTTGGAGGCGCCGATGGCGTCCAGGAAGGTCTTCATGGTCTTGGTCTTGATCTCAGCCAGCTCCAGGCCGTCCACCACCATCACGGCGCCCTCGGCGGCCTTGGCGGACAGGGCGGACTTGAGAGCCAGACGCCTCACCTTCTTGTTGAGGGTGTAGCGGTAGCCGCGGGGCTTGGGGGCGAACACGATGCCGCCGTGGGTCCACTGGGGAGCCCGGGTGGAGCCCTGACGGGCGTGGCCGGTGCCCTTCTGACGCCAGGGCTTTTTGCCGCCGCCGGACACCTCGGCCCGGGTCAGAGCGCTCTGGGTGCCCTGACGGCAGTTGGCCAGGTGGTTCTTGACCGCCTCATGGACCACAGCCTGGTTGGGCTCGATCCCAAAGATGGCCTCGGAGAGCTCGATCTCGCCGATCTGCTTGCCAGCCATATCATAAAGGTTCGCTTTAGGCATAACTCAATCTCTCCTTTCCTTACTTGTTGCGGGCGGAAGCCTTCTGCGGGTTGACACGGGCGGAAGCCTTCTGCGGGTTGACACGGCCGCCCTCGGCAGCGTGCTTCTCCAGGATGGTCTTAACGGTGTTCTTCACATAGACGATGCCGCCCTTGGGACCGGGAATGGCGCCCCGGACCGCGATCAGGCCCAGCTCCTCATCCACCTGGACCACGTCCAGCTTGATGACAGTGACCTGCTCGTTGCCCATCTGGCCCGCGCCGTCCCGGCCCTTGGCGATGTGGCCAGGGGTGGTGCCGGCGCCCAGAGAGCCCTGATGGCGGTGAACCGGGCCGCCGCCGTGGGTGTTGCGCTTGACGGCCGCTCCGTGGCGCTTGACCACGCCCTGGAAGCCGTGGCCCTTGCTGGTTCCGGTCACGTCCACGAAGTCGCCGGCGGCGAACACGTTGGCGGTGAGCACGTCGCCCACCTCGTACTTGGAGCAGTCCTTCAGAGCGAACTCCTTGAGGATCCGCTTGTACTCGGTCAGGCCGGCCTTCTTCTGGTGGCCCAGCTCAGGCTTGGTGAGCTTGCGCTCGGGAACTTCCTGAAAACCCAGCTGAATGGCGTCATAGCCATCCTTCTCGGCGGTCTTCTTCTGCACCACGGTGCAGGGGCCGGCCTGGATCAGGGTGACGGGCACCACCCGGCCGACTTCATCGAAGATCTGGGTCATGCCGATCTTTTTGCCGATGATCGCTTTCTCCATTGGGATGTTTCCTCCTAATAAAGGTTATTGGTTGAAAAACTTAGGCGTTGGGCTCCCATTGGTTTTCCAACTTGACCCGTCCATCTCAAAACGCGATGGACCGCGGGTACAACAAAGGGATTACAGCTTGATCTCGATCTCCACGCCGGCGGGAAGCTCCAGGCTCATCAGGGCCTCCACCGTCTTGGGAGAGGGCTTGACGACGTCGATCAGGCGCTTGTGAATGCGGCGCTCGAACTGCTCCCGGCTGTCCTTGTACTTGTGGACGGCGCGCAGGATGGTGACCACCTCTTTCTTGGTGGGCAGGGGGATGGGGCCGGAGACGTTGGCGCCGGTGCGCTTGGCGGTCTCCACGATCTTCTCAGCGCTCTGGTCGATGAGCTGGTGGTCATAGGCCTTCAGCCGGATGCGGATCATTTCTTTCTGAGCTGCCATTTGGTTGTTTCCTCCTTGATTCATACGAAGTTGAGTGTTTTGGTCTTGCTCGTCCTCCGTACGGTGAGCGTTTTATCTCCACGCGTTCGTGCGTATCATTCCAGGCCACGAAAAAACCGGCGCAGAACAGGCCGGTTTTTACCGCACCCGACGATATACGCCGCGCACAGCACTCGCTCAGCCGCCCGATAGTCGGACATACTCCGCGGAAGTTACCTCATTTCTGAGCAATCTCCCGCATCATCGCAGACTGCGTCTTAACAGACGCTTGATTATAATACTACACGCTTCCGTGTATGTCAACCATAAATTTAAAGTTTTCTGTCCTATTTTTCCCTCTTCCGCCCCACCCGCTTTGGTCATCTCGCCAGCCGCCGGCGGTCAGACCGGCCAGATTCCGCGCGGAAAAGCCGGACGGGCCGTCCGGTCTGTCCGGCCTCGCTGTTTACAGGCACAGCGTATCCAGGATATTCCGTCCCCAGCTCTCCAGCCGCTCCGAAATGCCGGGCAGGGCCAGGGCCTCGCCGGGGGAGTTGGCGGTTTCGATCAGGGCGAAATTCCCGGGAAGGTAAAAGGATTTGTTCATATTCATGGCGGCCACCACCTGCCGGGCCACCATATCTCCGCCGGAGTAGCCGGACACCACGATGGCGAAGACCGCCTTGTCGTAGAAGCGGGTCTGGCGGAACAGGGCGGTGAGCCGGTTGATAAAGGCGGTAAGGTTGGCGGACAGGGCGTCGTTGTAGTTAGGGCACAGCAGCGCCAGAGCGTCCGCCGCGCGGACAGCGGGGTATACCTCATCCCGCATCACACCGCCGTAAAAGCACCCGCCCCGCTCTCCGAAGTGGAGGCACATGGTGTAGGGACAGCCGGAGCAGTCGGACAGGGTTCCGTTGCGCAGGCCGATCTCCCGGATGGCGCAACGGTCCTCCAGTCTCTCCCGCACCCGGGACCACAGGTCTATGGTGTTGGAGGTGTGGTGGCTGGAGGCGTGGAGGACCAGAATTTCCGGCCGTTCTTTTTTGGGAAAGGTGAAGCTCTCCACCCGCTCCGCCAGCTCGGCGGCGGCGGCGCGGTAGGCCCCCATCAGGTCGGTGTTCAGGTTGCGGGCCTGAACGGCGAAGTTGGCCAGCGACCCGGTGCCCTCCACCAGCGGACGGCCCACCAGGGCGCAGCCCGCCCGGTTCAGGGCCAGGGCGCACTCCGCGGCGGCGGATTTGGTATACAGCTCCTCCGCTCCGTCCACAATCAGCCCGGCGGTGCAGCCCCGCAGCAGCCCTGGCTCCTTTCGCAGCCGGGAGAGCGCGCGGACGTATTCCAGATTGGTGCCGGTATCGCCCAGAGCCAGAGCGAACAGCAGCCGCTGGCCCTCCAGGCCGGTCAGCTCCTCCGCGGTTCGCAGAACACGGACCTGGCGGCCTGTCAGGGCGCGCCGAAGAACTCCGTCCAGCCGCTGGCCGGCCCAGCCGGCGTCCGGGGTGGGGTAGATCAGGACCAAAGACATGGCTTCACCTCTTTACAGAATGGTCTTCAGGTGCTCCGCCGCTTCCCGGATGTGGCCGAAGAGCGGGTCCGGGACGCGGGGCAGAAGCTCGGTCTCCACCCCGGCGGGGGTATAGCGGTTTTTCACCCCCATGTAGACGCCGTCCAGAAAGACGGAGCCGCAGTGCCACTCCCCCCGGAGGGTGAGCAGCAGCGACAGCGCCCCGGAGGACAGGGCGGGGGCCACATAGGGCTTGAAGCCGATCTCCCGCATTTTCAGGTTGGCGGTGACGGTAAGCCGGGTCAGCTCCTGAGAAATCTCCTCGTCGTAGTTCTGGATGGAGTTGGCGATAAACAGCCCGACGCCGTGGGGCCCAAAGGACCGGCCCTCGGTGAGGAAGGAGGCCAAGCGTTCGTTCCGCTTGGCGAAGTAGGCCGCCCGGGCGTTCATCACTCCCAGACCGAAGCCCTGAATCTGCTCGGGCCGCAGGCCCTTCCCGTCCCAATCGCCGGCTTCGTTCTTGTTGCTCTCCAGATAGGCGGTCTTGGCCAGGGGATCCACCGGGTCGGACACGGCGCACCACAGGCCCTGAAACCGCTTTTCCCGGGCCATTCTGGCGTAGTGCCTCACGATGCCGGCGTTGACCTCAAACTGGGCCATGCGCACATCCCTCACCTGGGAACCCACCGGCGGAATTCCCTTGGACGCCACAAAGACGAACAGGTCGCAGTCGAAGAGGTTTTCCGGAGAAATAACCTCCACCTCGGGGAATACATCGTACTGCCAGGGCAGGCTGATCTGGCCCATCTCAAACTCCCACCGGGCGGTAATCTGGTCACTGAGGTCGCAGATGCCGATGGAGGAGATCACATCCCCGCCCAGCAGCTTCAGTCCAGTGAGGAGGGTGGAGCCCACGTCCCCGATGGCCAGGATGTTTACCCGTTTTTTTCCGGAGCGGGGTGTCCATTTCAGAACCTCCTCCCAGCCGGGGCGGCTGATATTGACGGCGGTGACCCGACCGTCCTCAATAGCCCGGACGATCCGCTCGTCGGCCTGGACCTGTGGCAGACGGGAGGTATCCAGCGTCTCCAGGCCGTGACCGGCCCTGGTGAGCTGGCCGGGGTGGGTGACTCTGAAGGACCCCCGGCCCAGCACCGGGTCCCCCGGGACGGCGGCGAACAGGCGCCAGCACTTCCCCGGCTCCACCTCCGGGCCGAAGCCCTCCAGCGGAGTCAGGGAGGTGAGAACGGCGCCGTTGATGTTGTAATAATACATAATATCACTTCCCGCGATCAGAATGTAGGGGCGGATATGATCCGCCCGCTCGAAAACGCCGGTCTCGCTGTCCCCGCTTACTGGTTCTGCCGCAGCAGGACCTCCAGATCGTTCTCCAGGTAGACGGAGGCGGACAGGTTAGGGTCGTAACGCAGGCAGGTGCCCTTGTCGGGACACAGGGGGAGAATCACCGCCTCGGGCAGGCGGGACAGGGTCAGGTTCCGGCCGTAGAGAATGCGGTACTCCTGCTCCAGCACCCGCATCAGATCCAGGGCGCACTCCAGACAGGTGCGGGACAGCTGAATTACAGACTCCCGGCTGCACTCGTTCTGGTAGGTGGGGGAGGCGTAGGGCAGGATGTGGTTGATGCCGGGCAGCAGGCCGGGCACCGGCGGTTTGGGCCGGCGGACGGTGTTGCCGCCGATAAAGGGGTACATGGTGGCCTCAATAAACCAGTGGTTCAGCCGGGGCAGGAAGTAGACCGAATCCACCGGCTGGCCCAGCGCGCGCATCAAATCCTTGCCATAGCCGGACAGCACGCCCACCAGCACCACCTGAACGGGCACCTCCTCCCGCTTCAGAATGGGACCCAGCACCTTGAACCGGAAGCCTGGGTGCATCAGGTCGTCCACCAGAATGACCGGGCGGTTGAAGGACTTCAAGGTCCGCACCTGGCTGGGGATGGGGGCGTAGTAGGGGAAGGCCTCCAGGGTGCTCTCACTCAGGTCGGGGGTAAAAACCTTGTCGGTGTGGAGGGTCTTGGTCACGGTATTGGGGACGATCCGGCTGCGGAGCATCTTGCCGAAGGGGACGCACATGCTCTTGCCCAGCACCCGGGGGTTGGTGGGCTCGGCGGGGACCTGGTTGTAATCGGTGATCTTTTTCAGCAGACGGTGGTGGATGATGTCGGAGGACAGGGTGAGCACCAGCGAGCCGGGGAACAGCCCGGCCAGGGCCAGCTGAACCCGTTCGTGGCCCCGGCGGACGGCGGCCAGCACCTTGGGGTTGCGGTTCAGCGGCTCCTGAATGGCGGTGGACAGGTTCTGAATCAGCACCGTAGGGGCGCGCATGTCCACCTCCCGGATGGGAATGTCCCCCTCCCGGGCGACGAAGCCCATACGGGCAAGCAGGCCGTCCAGCCTGTCATCCAGCTGGTTGCTCCAGGGCTTGCAGACGGCGTAAACACACTCCCGCTCCAGCGCCCAGGCGATGAGCTCGCACAGCAGCAGGTGGCCCAGGTCCTTGCGCTGGGGGCTGCTGTAATCCACCCCCAGGGCGGTGATCAGCAGCACATCTCCGGCGGAGCGCAGGCGGATGCGGTCAGCCAGCTCGTTGTCCCCCAGGGCGTCGAAGAGCTGAGAGGTCGTCAGCAGCCGGTAGCACAAAAAGCCCAGGGGGGTGGTGTCTGAGGTTCCCCGGAGCAGGAGAAGCCTGTCTCCCTGGTTCCGGGCGGCGGTCATGCCGTTGGCCCACTCCGGCCAGATGGCGGCCAGGGTGTCAAACAGCCCGTCGTCCAGCTCGTCCACCCACTGGAAGTCCAGCTCGCCAAAGCCCAGCATGGGTTTGTCCTGGCTGTCCCGGAGGTAGAGGCCGTTCTGATAGATGAAGTCCTGGATCACCGGGTCGATGAAGTTGGAGATGTCCCGGTTCAGGTCCACGTTCTCCCGGATGCGGGTGGAGCTGATGTCCTCCAGGTGAGGGGGCAGCTGGAGCTGAATAACCTCGCCGGTGATGGGCAGAGAAGCGGGCAGCTCCGCCTCTCCCGCCCGATGGAAAATGACATGGTTCATTTGGTGGATGGAGAAGGGCTCCGCCGGGGCCTGATAGGAGGAGGCGTTGGCCACCACGTCGCTGCCCGCCACGATATAGACTTTCTGGCCGGGGAACAGCTCGGTCAGCCGCTTCAGATCGGCTGGGTTGGCGATATTCACCGGGATGTCGTCAGGGAACAGGTGGACATGGAAGTCCCCCGCCACCGACAGGTTGACGATCTGCCGGCGAATCAGGTGGGGCTGGGCCTTTTTGGACCAGGAGAACTCGTCCACCGCCAGATAGACCTCAAAGCCCAGGTCCCGGATGGCGTGAACAATGCCCTTGTGGGATAGGGTAAAGGGGTCGAAGGTGCCGGGGAAGAAGGCGATTTTCCCGGGCTTCTCGAATGCGAAGGGGCCCCGGTCCAGCCGGCGCAGGGCGATGAACTTGTTGATGTGCGCCAGCGCCGCCGCCCGGTAGAAGAAGGTAAGGCCGTTGGGCCGCTGGGTCTCCTGGGTGAGGAAGAGCAGCTTGCGGTAGCACAGGGAAAACAGGTGGGCCTTCTCGTCCATGTCCAGGATAGGGCTGTCGAACAGGAGCTTGCCCGTGACCAGCAGGGCCTCCTGCCGCACCGTCTCCCGGTAGTGAGCCAGCCCCTGGAGGAGCAGGCCCAGCAGCTCCCGCCGCCGGTGGTCATAGACCTCCCGCTTTTCGGAAAAGCGCTCCTTATAGGCCGGGTAGTGCTGAAGCAGCACGGCGATGGTGTTCAGCGCCCCGGCCACGGCGGAGTCGTTGGGGGAGCCCAGCAGGCCCTTGAGCCAGAGCACCTGCTCATCCAGCTCGCTGGGGTGGAGGTAGAGGGCGGCCTCGCCCAAATACTGGGGGATGTACTTAGAAATTTCATACTGCCCCATCTCCAGGCCCTTGCCCAGCTCCACCACCACCTCGTTGCGCTGGTCCCGGCGCAGGTAGGACAGGGTGCGCACCAGGGCGGAGCCGGCGGTGTGCCGGACCACCACCCGCTCCGACACCTTGACCAGGTTGGAGAAGTGGGTGGCGATGTGGAGGATATTGCTGTCCAGTCCATGCTCCACCTGGTCCCGGAGCAGCTCCACGCCGGCCACCTTCACCACCCAGGGGGTGGCGATCTTCAGGTTGTCCAGAAAGACCTCGCTGGTGATGTCGGTGTGGTACAGGGTCTCCTCCAGGGCGGACACATCCCGTCCCGCCCGGCGGAGGATGCGGCACTTGAGAAACACGGTAGTCAGCTGGCGGGAGGGGGTGTCCTCCACAATCTGGGCGATGCGGGCCATCTGGGGGTGGTCGCGGGGGATGTTGCGCACCGTCTCCCGCAGGAACTGGAGGGCGGCGGTGACCAGACGGGCGTCGTCCAGGGCGGTGAAGTGGGCGGCAAAGCGCACCAGCTTTTCCCGGGTCTCCTCCCCATAGTATTTGGGGGGCAGATAGCGGGCCGCGTCCAGCAGGGTAAAGGCGGTGTCCGCGTCGGTAAACTCCGGGTCGTCATAGTAGTCCAGCAGAATGTTCAGGAAGCGGGGAATGTCCCCGGGCCGGGCGTGGCGGAGCATGGACTCCACCGCCAGCTTCAGGGTATAGCTGATGTGGGAGCGCTGCTGGGGGGTAGTCTTGTGGTCGGGAAAGATAATCATGTCCAGATACTGGCTCCACAGGGTAAAGGGCACCTCCTCCGCCGGGTCGTTCTCAGCGTCGGCGGGAACCTCCTTGCGGTAGACCAGGTGGAACCGGGCAATGATCTGGCCGATAAGGGCGCCGGCCTGGCGGCGGATGTCGCCCTCGCGGTGCATCAGCAGCTCATAGAGGAAGGACAGGGCCTGGGTCTTCTGCCGCACCGACAGATAGGTAAAATACTCCTCAAACACGTTGAGGTAGGCCCGCAGCTGCTGCCAGCTCTTGGCGGAGCGGGCGGCCTCGATGATGTTGCCGAACTTCTGCTCGTTGGACAGCATGTGCATCAATTCCAGGTTGTGCTCCACCGACAGCAGGATCAGGCCGTCCAGCGTCTCCTCCGGGTTCATGAGGGAGGGGTCCTTGACAGGAGCGGGGGGCCGCTGTTTGCCGGTGAGGTCCACGTCCACCCCCAGGGAGCGCATGTAGTCCTCAAAGTCATGGAGCTTGCCGTAGACAAACTCGTACCGCCGGCGTTTCTTCCGGTCCACATTGTCCAGCTTGGACAAAATCACCTGGAAGGACTGGTCCAGGGGGTAGAGGACGATGATCTCCTCGCCGTTGGGCCCCCGCTCCGACTTGGAGCGGAAGTCGGCGTAGATCAGCAGCAGAGACTCCACCGACAGCGACTCCAGCTCCAGGTCCCAGGTGGAGTGGTTGGAGGCGATGTGGCTGATGTCCTCCATCTTCCGCTCCAGCAGCCACTGGTCGGTGTAGTAGTAGTGGAGGTAGGGCACCCGCTCGCCGGGGCGGCAGCCGAACTTGCCCACGTCGTGGGCGGCGGCGGCGGCGGAGATCAGGGCCAGGTCCACGTCCACCCCCGCTCCGGCCAGCCCCCGGGCGGCGGTCATGGCGATATAGTGGACGCCGGAGATGTGGCTCAGGGTTTTGAAGGGGGTGTACTCCAGCCCCAGGCGCATCAGCTCATAGAGAAATTCCTCCCGCCATGCGGTCAGAAAGCGGCGGTACTCCCGGGCCTTGTCGCATGTCTCATATTCCTCCTCGGTGAGGAACTCGAAGTCCAGCATGGGGTCAAAGGGCAGGGCGGCGCGCTCCTGGTCCAGCAGGATCTGGAGAACGGTGAGATAAAACAGCGCCCCGCCGCCGCAGCGGTCCGCCTCGGGGGCGAAGCCGCCGTTGGGAAACATGATGGAGCTGATATACTGGTAGCAGAAGGGGCCCCACCCCTTCTCTGGCGGCTCGGGGCAGATTTTTTCCAGGATGGGGGCGCAAAGCTCCAGAATCCCGGCGCAGCTCAGCCGCTCCTTGATGGGAAACAGCGCGGCCAGCCCTTCGATCCAGCCGGGAGCCCTCATCAGCTCCTGAAGGGCCCGGCGGCCGTTCAGCCCCTCCGGCCTCCGGGCGGCCAGGGCCTCGAGGATGTCACGGTTCAGCTGGCGGATCAGTTTGTTCATACCGTCACCTCATTGTCCGCTCCGGACATTGGGAGCGGTGAAATTTTCTCATGATAATTGTAGCACAGTTTGCCCGGTTTGGAAAGGGCGGCGAACAGAGAAAATACGGCCCGAATGTCGGGCCGCAGGTAAAAAATTTTCTTGTATTTTCCGGCAAAATATGCTATCATCGTTTACGAGGCAAATAAAAGGGCAGGACGCGGGGGACTAGCCTCCCCTGCGTCCCTGTACGGGTGAAACGGCACCCACACAACAGCATTGCTGCGCCGACTCTCATTATAACCGAACTTCCCCCCTTTTTCAAGAGGCGCTTTTTTGAGAGTATGTGTCTGAGATATGCGGTGTGGGGTTATAGAATCCCGCGCCGCTTTTGTTTGTCTCGGCGGGAACCCCCGCGGAGGGAGTTCATCCTCCCTCCGCGGGTGGAACCGTTGAGAAAACAGCGGGGCAGCCTGGCATGGCTGCCTCCGGAAATGGTTGTGATTGTATGCCGGACTATAAGCGGATGTACCTGACGCTGTTCCACGCTGTCGAGGAGGCGGCCAACCTTCTGATCCAGGCCCAGCAGAAATGTGAGGACCTGTACGTCTCTTCCTCCCAGACGGAATCAGAGCCCTTCCAGACGGAACAACAACCCTGAAAAGGCGGCGCCGGTTTTTCCGGCGCCGCCTTTTTACCGTTTCAGCCGGTTTTCCAGCGCCCGCCCCACCGCCGCCCCCAGCAGCAGGATATTTCCGCACAGGTAGAGCCACACCAGCAGGATAATCAGCGAGGCCAGCGACCCATAGACCAGGGCGTACCGGGAGGACATCTCGATGAACCAGGAGAACACCGCCGACGCCGCCACAATGGCCAGCGCCGCCCCCAGGGAGGACGCCGCCACCACCGGCCGGCGCACCGCCCCCCGGGGGGTTCCCGCCCGGTAGACGATGAGCACCAGCAGCAGCACAAAGCAGAACAGCAGCAGATACCGCGTCCACCGCCACAGCCTTGACAGGGCGGGCAGGGGAAGCAGCTCCGCCATATACCGGGGCAGCCGCTCCTCCAGCAGCCAGAAAAACCACTCCCCGGTGAAAATGACCACCACCGACAGATAAATCGTCAGCAGGAACAACGCCGACAGCAGCACGCTGAACAGCGCCCGCCGGACAATCCGGGTGTTCTCCACCCCGTGCAGGCTGTCCATGGTGGCCAGCAGGGTGCGCAGCCCCGCCGAGGCGGAGATCAGAATGGTAACCAGGCTGGCCATCAGCAGCGCGTCAGACTGGCTGGCCGCCACATAGCCCAGATAGTCGGTCAGCACCGCCAGCACCCCGGCGGGCAAAAGCTGGTCCAGCGATCGCAGCAGATTTTCCAGGTCCAGGTGGAACAGGCCGATGAAGTAGTTGACGCACACCATCAGCGGGAACAGGGTGAGCACCAGAAAATAAGACAGCGCCGCCGCCGCCCGGGGCGCCCCCGCCTTCATAAACAGCGCCGCCGCCTCCATCCCAAACGCGACCGGAGGAAGGGAGAGAATTTTTTTCATCGCGGTGGCCTCCTTTCCCTCTATTGTACCACAGCCGCCCCGAAAAACAAATACGAAAAAAGCCGTCTGTTGGTTCAGACGGCTTTCCATTTGCGCGCGATCACGCCAGCTTACTCAGCTTGACGGTCATCTTGCTCTTCTTGTTGGCGGCATTGTTGCGGTGCAGCAGACCCTTGGCGGCGGCCTTGTCCACCGCCTTGACAGCCACCTTGTAAGCGGCATCGGCCTCGCTGCGGTTGCCTTGCGCCACCGCGGCCTCAAACTTCTTGATGTCGGTCTTCAGCGCGGATCTCGCGGCCTTGTTCCGCGCGGCCTTGGCCTGAGACACCAGAACGCGCTTCTTGGCAGACTTAATATTCGGCAAACCAAACACCTCCTCCGATTTTCATCCTTAATTTAGGTGACAATACACCCACGCAGATTTGTATTGTAGCACTCCCGCCGAAAAAAATCAACTATTTTTTTCGATTTTTTTATTTGCGCCGGATAGTTTTCCAAAAGCCGCGGAAACTAGGGCGGCAAAGAAAAAATTTCCACAACATATCGCGCGGGAGGGAACAGCAATGCGTATGCGGCGGACAGATCTGGCCCTGGAGGCCAGGGAACTGTGGCAGGAACGGTCCGGGGCGGTAACCGCCCTGGCCGGGGTGGAGGCCCATGACAGCCTGCGGGAGGGCATCCCGGTCAACACCGTCCGGGTTCTGGACCAGCGGGGGGAGGAGGCCCTGGGCAAACCCCGGGGGAGCTATGTCACCCTCACCCTGGAGGGGCTGGCCGGACGGGAGGAGGGC
Source organism: Oscillospiraceae bacterium (assembly GCA_910575265.1). Lineage (GTDB taxonomy): Bacteria > Bacillota > Clostridia > Oscillospirales > Oscillospiraceae > Lawsonibacter. Next base: position 178,118 of record CAJTEA010000001.1, on the reverse strand, counting down.
GTGTTTCAGCGCTCCGTCCGGGCGGTGGCCGGGGAACTGTCCGAGCTGATCCGGGGCATCCCGCCAAACGGCCTGGTGCTGCTGGCCGGACTGGGCAACCGGGCCATCACTCCCGACGCCGTCGGCCCCAAGGTCCACCAGAACACCCTGGTCACCCGCCACCTGGTGCGGCAGATGCCGGAGCACTTCGGCACCCTCCGCCCGGTGGCCTCCGTGGCCGCCGAGGTGATGGGCTCCACCGGCGTGGAGAGCGGTGAGCTGGTGCGGGCGCTGTGCGAGAAAATACAGCCCGCCTGCGTGGTGGCGGTGGACGCCCTGGCCTCCCGGTCGCTGAAGCGGCTGTGCAAAACCGTCCAGCTGGCCGATACCGGCATCACACCCGGCTCCGGAGTGGGCAACCACCGCATGGGCCTGACCAGGGACACCCTGGGGGTGCCCGTCATCGCCGTGGGGGTGCCCACCGTGGTGGACGGGGCCACCCTGGCCGCCGACCTGATGGGCACCGACGACCTGCCCGACCTGAACGAGGGCCGGGACCTGCTGGTCACCCCCAAGGACATCGACAGCCAGGTCAGCGACCTGTCCAAGGTGATCGGCTACGGCATCAGCATGGCCCTCCAGCCGGGCCTCTCCCTGGAGGAGCTGGAGCTGCTGCTGAGCTGAGGAATATCCTCCCAAAATTGGGGAATACTAACCGAAAAGCAAAGGATGTGACCGACATGGTGAAGGGTATCACCCGCCAGGTGATTCTGGTAAAATCCCCCGACCCCCGCCTTTTCGAGGAGGCCATCTTCATCGTCAAGGAGGAGGCCCTTGCCCGGGAGGGGGTAAGCGCCGACAAGGTGCTTCAGGAGGCCCGGCAGGCGGCCAACGGCTACCTCAAACAGGGCAAGGCCTGGAACCGCCGGCTGGAACGCCTCCCCGGCCCCGTCTGGGGGACGCTGGGGGCCGCGCTGGCCTCCATGGGCTGGGCGGTCTGGCTGTTTTTGCTGTAACCACTTTCCCGCCAGGGCATAGGATGGTGTGAGGAGGATTCGCGGCGGGTCCTCCCCGACCTCCCAACGCCCCAGCGGCGCTTCCACCAAGGACAGAAAGCTTTCTTCTTTCCTCCTTAAATACAGCTTGCGGCCCGGCGGGAAGTCCGCCGGGCCGCCTTGTTGATTCCCACCGCGGCTCAGGCCCGCCCAGGAGCCTGAACGGGCTTCTTTTTTACCGTTACAAAGACAGAGACAGCAACTGCGGCAGCCGCCAGCGCTATGGCAAGATAGGTGCCGCTCCGATACGCGCCGCGCCTCTTCCATCAACGCCTTACCCTCCGCAAGGTGTTCTTCGCAATAAGCGCCTTTGTTCCTTTGTACAAAGCGATATCGCTTTTCGCTTCATTTTAACACATCGTCTCAAGATTCGCAAGTGCGTTACCGGCGGACCCACTTGCCGAACAGGGTTTTTTTGAATTTCAGCAGCGCCTCCTGGGCGGGGGCGTAGTTTTTGCACTTCTGGAAGTACTCCACGCCCTTTTTAATGTCCTCCGGCACGCCCAAGCCCTCGGTGTAGAGGGTGCCCAGCCCAAAGTTCAGGAGGTTGGTGCTGTAGTCCACCTCCTGGAACAGCTGGAGGGCCCGGGCGGGGTTCTTCTGGCAGCCGTAGCCGAAAAGGTAACAGGTGCCCAGCATGTCGTTGCCCCAGGTATTTTTCTGCGCGTGGGCCTGCTCAAAGAGCTGGACCGCCCGGGCATAGTCCTGGGGAACGCCGTCCTTACCGTGGAACAGCAGCTCCCCCGCCCGGTTGGCGCAGCCGATGGCGTTGGGGTCCTGAAGGCCCAGCTCGTAGCACTTCATGGCCTGGGGGCAGTCCTTGGGGACCACCTTGCCCTCCTGGAAGGCCTTGCCAATGTAAAACCAGCTGGACAGCTGCCCCTGCTTGGCGGCGGCGAAGTACAGGTCCAGCGCCTCCTGGGCCCGGCCCTCCTTGCTGATGAGGAAGCCGGCGTACCGCTCCTGCCAGTCGGGGTAGCCCTTCTCCGCGCCCAGGCGGGCGATGGCCTCCGCCTTGGACTTGTCGGGGGCGATCACGCCCTCCTCACCGTCGTTGTACAGGTTGTACATGTTCCGCCCCGCGAAGCCCATGCCGCCGGCGAAGGCCTTTTCAAACCAGGGGAGGCATTTCAGCTCGCTCTCCCGCAGCCAGACCCCGAAGGCCTCTTTGGAGGGGAAGTCGTTGGGACCCTTGCCCTCGACGCGCACGATATCCAGCCAGAAGTAGGTGTTGCCGATCATGTTCATAGCGAACAGGCAGCCCGCCTGGGCTTTCTCATAGACCACGTTCCAGGCCTCCCGCAGGTTGGCGAAGGGCATGGCCTCCTCCATCTCCGGGGTGAGCATACCGCACCGCATGGCCCCCAGCACCCCCATGGCGCTGCCCTTCACGATGCTCTGGCGGATCAGCTGTTCCACCGCCTCATCGTTGGCCTGAAAGGGGTGGTAATCCCAGCTGTACTGTGGCCCGGAGACGCACCGGGACAGGATATAGGCCGCGTCCCCGTCGCCGGCGTTGGCCGCGTCGGCCAGGGGCTGGACGGCGGCGGCCGCCTTCTCCCGGTCGTAGGTGTAGTAGATGGCCTCGATCGCGTTGTCTACCGCGTCGCTGAAATACTTGCCCATATTCCTATGCATCCTTTCCAAATTTTATTTCTTTGCCAGCTTTTCAATCCGCTTTGTAATTTCCTTCCACTGTGAGAAATCCGGGTCAAAAACGCCCTCAAACATCTGGAGCAGCCACTCCCGGGCCTGACGGTCAGCGCATTTGGTCTCAAATACCCGGAGCATATCCGGGTCGGGGCGGCTGGCGTTGACGGTGACCCGGCCGTCCAGCTTGCCGCCCGCCTTTAAGTACAGATACCGGGGTCCGGCGAAGAGGGCCACCACAGTGTATTTGCCGCTGGCCAGCCCCTCTCCGGCCAGCTCCACGTCCCGGCGGGTGAAGGAGTCGTAGTCCCGGGTGGCGCCGGAGCGGTCACTGAGGGACAGCCGGGCCCGGGCCTGCTGCCGGGGCGTCTCCACCGCTCGCAGCAGCTGCCAGCCCGCTGTGTCGGGAATCTGGCGGCGCTCCAGCAGGTTGAAGAAGGCTTCCCAGGCCTCCCGCTCGCCCACCGGCTTGGCCACCGCTTGATAGGCGCCGTTGAGCATTTTCATGGTGACCACCAGGGTCAGGCCGGTATTGGTGATCCCGGCGGACAGGCGGGAGAAGCTCACCCCGCTCAGCCCCGGCACAGGGATCAGCTCCACCGGCTCCAGCTCGAAGCGCTGGCCCGGCCGCTTCAGGCTGGTGAGCTGGTCCTCCACCGTCTGGCGGTCGAAGCGGGAGGTCCGCTGGCCCCGCGGGTCGATGAGGACAAAGTCGGGATTGCTCCCGGCGCTGGACCGCTCCTGTTCCGCCTTCTGGGCCAGCCTTTGGTCCCGGCGGCGGGCAACGGACCGGTTGGTGGCCTGCCACTCCTCGTCGCTCTGGCCGGTAAAGTCAGACATATTTTTGTAGCTGTCAAAGAACGCCTCGGGCATCCGTAGGCGCAGGCAGTCCACCGCCGCCTGGAGCTCGGCGGGCTTATGTAAGGTGGTGGCCTGGATCTGCCGGCGGTCATCTACGATATACAGCTCCAGAATACGATGGCTCTGGCGTCGGCCGCCGGCGTGGCGGATGACGATCTCGTCCCGGGGGAACACCCCCCGGACGCGGGCGATGGAGGTCACCTCGTCCCCAAAGACCCACTCTTTGCCGATCGCCACCCGATCGAACCACTGGCCGTTCTCTTTGATGTCCCGGTCCACCATGGCGAACAGCTCCTCCACTGGCGGCGCCTCGTCAGGGTAGGGCAGCTGGGAGCGGATCGATTTGGCCAGCGTGCTTTTGGCGGGGCAAAAGGCGTCCCGCAGGTCGGTGTAGGCCTCCACAACGCCCAGCGCCGTGCCGCCCAGACAGAGCGCCGCGCTGAAAATAGTAAAGGCCCAGTCCTTGATCTCCCAGAGAGAGCGGTCCTCCCGCATCTGCATATAGAAGCACACGCCTCCGGCAAAGCCGAAAAACAGATACAGCAGCGCCCAGAACAGCTTGACCAGCCCCTTTCGGGTCCTCTCCAGGCAGTAGCTGCCCTCCGGAGCGCTTTTAGCCTTCCCCGCCGCCCCGCAGGCCGCCAGAGCCAGCGCCGCCCACAGGTAGCCGATAAAACGGCCCGCGATCACAAATGCGATAGCGTACAGCAGCCAGTTCCAGGGCCACTTCAGCTGAAACTTTTTCTTTCCCTGATCCACAACTTACACCCCCCTTTAAAAAAGTGTCAATTAAATTTATAGATCTTTCGCGCGATCCGGTACAGGGCGATGGACAGCCTCCGTCCCGGCGCGGTGGGCAGGTTGGTGGCGGCGGGGACAGCGAAGTACCGCATCCGGCCATACAGCCTGGGGCTGACCGTCCGCAGATACTCCCACAGCCGGGTCCGCTTGCCCAACGACTCCGGGCTGCCCTCCATGGTCAGGAAAATGGAGGAGATGGCCATCATCATGGCCAGGTAATTGTACATATATTTGGCCAGCTTTTTGCTCTTCTCCGCCACCTCCCCCAGGTCGATGGCGTCAATCATGTGGTAGGTCACCCGAAGCTGCTGGTCCACCCGGCCAATCATCACGCTCTCATTTACGCTCTGGTCCGCCCGGCCGATGAAGTAGCGGTACAGGTCCACGTCCATATAGTAAATGTTTTTTACCAATGGCAGCGGCTCATACACAAAGATGTTGTCCACATAGAATGTATGCTTGGGCAGCTCCAGGCCGCAGTCCCGAAGGATCTGGGCGCGGTAAATCACGCTGTGCATCAACAGGTATTGGGAGGGCTTGAAGCGCCCGATGTGCTTCCAGCCGAACACCCGGCCCACCGGGAATACGTTGCGGTAGGACATGACCCGCTGGGTGTTGTCCTCCACGTGCTCATAGACGTAGTTGGCTATCATCAAATCCACCAGCTTGCCGTCCCGGACGAACTGGCGCAGCTTATCCAACACCTTGTGCAGGGCGTCCACATCCAGCCAGTCGTCAGAGTCCACCACCTTGTAGTAGATGCCGCTGGCGTTGCGGATACCCTGGTTCACCCCCTCGCCGTGGCCGCCGTTGGGCTGGTGGATGACCCGGACGATGTCGGGGTACTGTTCGGCGTATCGGTCGCAGATGGCGGGGGTGTCGTCCTTGGTGGAGCCGTCGTCCACCAGAATAATCTCGATATCCTCCCCGCCCTGGAGCAGGGTTTCGATGCAGTGGTCCATGTAGGCCGCCGAGTTGTAGCAGGGGACGGCAAAGGTTATCAGCTTTTCCATGGTTGTTCTCTCCTTTACGCCAGCCGCTCCGCCAGCTCCAGGGCCCGGGCGGCGATGGCGTCCATGTTGTAATACTTGTACTCCGCCAGCCGGCCCAGCAGATGAAGATTGGGATATTTGTCCGCCTCCGCCTTGTATTTGGCGTAGAGGGCGTTATTCTCGGGGTTGATAATGGCGTAGTAGGGGATCTCCCCCTCCTCGCCGGTGTAGGCCCGGGAGTATTCCTTGACAATGGCGGTCACGCCGGGGATTTCCTGCCCAGTGAGGTGCTTGAATTCAGTAATACGGGTAAAGTCCTGGTCCACGGTGTAGTTCACCGTACCGTGGGTCTGGTAGATGTCCTGGAACAGGGTCTCGAATTGGAAGAACAGGGTCCGATAGGGCAAAGGGCCAAACTTGAAGTCGAACAGTTCGTCGGCCTGACCAGTGTAGATCACAGGACCCCGCGCCTCTTTCAGAACGGGCCGGGCATCCACACTCAGCCGCGCCTCGATGTTGGGGTGGTCCAGCATCCGCTCGAACATCTTTGTGTAGCCTTCCAGCGGCATGCCCTGGTAGGCGTCCTGGAAGTAGCGGTCGTCCTGGCTGAGGCGCACCGGCACCCGGGCGGTGGTGTTGGGATCGATCTCCTCCGGCTTCTGGCCCCACTGCTTCATGGTGTAATGGACAAAGACGTGCTCATAGACATAGTCCGCGATGGCGGCAATCTCGGGGTCGGGGTTTTGCCGCAGCTCCAGAATGGTCACCTGGCTCTGAGCGGGGTAGGCGTCCAGGAGCTTCTCCCCCAGCCGTCTGCCCTCCCGCTCCCCAAAGGCGTTTCTCAGGGAATCCAGATTGAAGGGGACGGGGAAGAAAAAGCGGCCGTCGGTTGTCTTGTGAGCGGGGACCACCTCGGGGTTGTCCCGGGGAACGTTGGCGATCACCCGATGCTGGTAGCGCCGCCACTGAGTAAATCGAGACAGCCAGTCAAAGACCTTTTTGTCGTTGGTATGGAAAATGTGGGGGCCGTACTGGTGGATCAGCACCCCTGTTGTGGACAGGCAGTCGTAGGCGTTGCCGCCGATGTGGTTCCGACGCTCCAGCACCAGGACCTTTTTGCCCCGCTCCGCCAGCGCCCGGGCCGCCACCGCGCCGGCGAAGCCCGCGCCGGCGACCCATATGTCAAAGTTTGTTTCCAAGGTCAGCTCCATCCTTTCCAAAAAAGGGAATTTTTTCACCGGGTATAGTATAGCACAAATTTCCGGGAAAACAAATTAAAAGTCTATTAAGCGTGATTGCATTTTCCGCCTTTCTCCGGTACAATAAGGCCATGGCCTATTTTAAAACAGAAGGAGGAGCGCTATGAAGATCCGCCATATCCGCGTCCTGTATTTCAGTCCCACGGGAGGAACAGAAAAAATTGCCCGCGCTGTGGCCGGGGAGCTGGCTCAGGCACTGGGTCTGGAGCCGGAGTATATTTCCTTTACGAAGCCGGAGGAGCGGGAAGGGGAGTACCGCTTCGGCCCGGAGGACCTGCTGGTGATGGCCTCTCCAGTGTACGCCGGCCGCCTGCCAAACAAGCTGATGCCCGAGTACAAAGCCAAAATTTTCGGCGATAATACCCCGGCCTTGCCCATCTGCGTGTTCGGAAACCGGAATTACGACGAGGCCCCGCGGGAGCTGGTGCTGCTGCTGGAGGGCAACGGCTTCCGGATCGCCGGGGCCGCCGCCTTCGCCGGACGGCACGCCTTCTCTGACCAGGTGGGTGAGGGCCGGCCTGACGGGAACGATCTCGCCCTTATGAAGGATTTCGCCGCCAAAGCCGCCGCCAAGCTGTCCGGGGAGGATCTCCCCCTCCTGGAGATCAGCCGGGCGGAGATCGGTCCCTACTACACCCCGTTAAAAGCGGACGGCACCCCCGCCAAATTCCTGAAAGCGAAGCCCCTCACCGACTGGAGCAAATGCTGCCGCTGCGGAGCCTGTTCCCGGGCCTGCCCCATGGGCAGCATTGACAAGACGACCATGGAGGCGGTGGGCCTGTGTGTCAAATGCCAGGCCTGCGTCCGCAAATGCACCCGACGCGCCAAGTACTTTGAGGACCCGGATTTCCTCTCCCATGTGGCCATGCTGGAGCGGAACTACACCGGCCGGGCGGAAAATCTGGTAATCATTTAATCTCTCTCCGGCCTCCGGTTCACGGAGGCTGGTTTTTTCGTTACCGTTCACCCTCCTCAAGCAAAGCATTAAGGGCCTGTTTAACATCTCTCAAGAAGCGTGGGAGCGGATTCAGTAAAATTATTGGAGGGCTGATCGCCCGGGGCCGCTTTATCCTCCTCACCGAAATCAGCCAGTTCACCGCTTTGCGTATGGGGAACTATGAGCTTCCACTGAATTGACCAGACAAAACGCCCTCCGGCTCTGGCCGGAGGGCGTCGCGTTATTCCAGATAATCTCTCGGGTCCACCGGCCTGCCGTTCAGGTCGGTTTCCAGGTGGATGTGGGAGCCTATCCCCACCTCGGCGATGGCGGTGGAACCCACCGTGCCCAGTACGCCGCCGATCTCAACCGAATCCCCAGGCTGGACGGCGGTCTCCTCATCCAGGTTGGAGTACCAGGAGCGCAGGCCGCCGCCGTGGTCCACCACCACGGTGGTGCCCATCAGGCCGTCGCGGTAAATTTGCTCCACTGTCCCCGCGCTGATGGACAGCACCTGCACCCCCTGGTCGGCGGCGATGTCCAGCCCGCCGTGGGTGCGCCAGTCCTCCAGGGTAGGGTCGTAGGACAGGGTCTCCACGCTGTACTCCCGCAGGATGGCCCCCTTCACCGGCCAGGTGAACACCTTGGACAGGGTCTGGGAGGTGTCCGGCTCCGGCGCGGTGTCCTTCACCGGCTCCGGATCGTCCGGCTGGGACTGTACCGTGGTCTGGGTCTTGGGGACCGAGGGCACGGTTGGGGCCGGCTCCGTCTTTTCAGGGACGGTGACGGATGGAACGGTCACGCTCTGGTCCGGGATGGTCACGGAAGCGTCGCCCCCCACGGTCGCGGTGGAACGGACACCCCCAATCACGGTTTGCAGCAGATAATAGCCCGAAATTCCTATGGTGGCGACGCACAGGAACAGGACTATGTAAAAGCCCTTTCCCATGGCGAAGTCGCCCAGCTTGCTCAAAAAGCTCCGGTTTTTCAAAAAACCACCTCCGAAGCCTATTTTGGACAGGGGGGCGGCTGGTTATACACATGGAGGATGAAAAATTTCATCCCACTTGCAAAGCGGAACGAAACGCGTTACAATAGAGGGAAAACAGGCGGACCATGTTCGCCTGAGGATTGGAGGCTGTTCTATGATCGCTATCGCGTCTGACCACGGCGGATACCAGCTCAAGGAACACATCAAAGCCTATCTGGCCGCCAGGGGGATCACCTGCAAGGACTTCGGCACCGACAGCACCGACAGCTGCGACTACCCCATCTTCGGCAGGGCGGCGGCCCAGGCGGTGGCTGGCGGACGGTGTGAAAAGGGCATTGTCATCTGCACCACCGGCATCGGCATCTCCATCTCCGCCAACAAGGTGAAGGGAATCCGCTGCGCCCTGTGCGGCGACGTGCTGTCCGCCGAGCTGACCCGCCGCCACAATGACGCCAACATGCTGGCCATAGGCGCGGCCATTGTGGGCTCCATGACGGCGGAGCGGATCGTGGACACCTTCCTGTCCACCGAATTTGAGGGCGGACGCCACGCCCGCCGTGTCGCGCTGGTCATGGACATTGAGAAGGAATAACCGAACAAACAGAAAGAGAGAACGATCATATGCCTGATTTACATTCAAGAATCCGCGCCGCCCTGGCGGCCGGCGTAGTGCTCAGCCTGTGCGTGACCGGGGCCTCCGCCGCCCATGTGGGGGTGGGAACTGTCACAGCGGATGGTCTGCGGCTGCGCGCCGAGGCCAACACCACCTCCTCCGTCCTGGCCAAGGCCAACACCGGCGCCCATGTGGTGGTGCTGGAAGAAGCCCAAAACGGCTGGTATAAGGTGAATTACGGCACCAGGGAGGGTTACATGTCCGCCGACTACCTGAAGCTGGAGACCAAAGCCGACGCGGACCTGGGCTATGGCAAGGTGGACACGGAGGGCAGCGTGCTGAATATGCGCGGCGGTCCGGGCACCGGCTATGGCAAGGTACGCACCCTTCAGGACGGCACGGTAGTCAAGCTCACCGGCATGGACGGCGGCTGGTACAAAATAGAGTACAATGGCAGCCAGGGCTATGTCTCCAGCGACTATATCGACTTCCGCGCCAAGGAGGATACGCCCAAGGCCCCGGAGGCGAACACAGTCACCAAGGACGCCCAGACCCTGCCCGTCACCGGCGTCTGGGGCAGCGGGATATCCACCCAGGCGGGGCTGGACCTGGTGGAGTACAGTAAGCGGTTTTTGGGCGCGCCCTACGTCTACGGCGGAAACGGCCCGGACAAATTTGACTGCTCCGGCTTTGTCAAGTACGTGTACACCCACTTCGGCTATCAGATCGGCCGCACCGCCAGCAGCCAGATGAACTATGGTGTTTCCGTCGCCGCCGACCAGCTCCAGGCCGGGGACCTGGTGTTCTTCAACGAGGGCAACCCCTCCATCGCGGCCACCCATGTGGGCATCTACATCGCGGACGGCCAATTCATCCACGCCACCACCAACCACAATATGGTGGAGATCGACACTCTCTATGGCGCGTACAACTCCAAATACTACATAGGCGCCCGCCGGCTCCTCTGAACCTGCCACTAGCGCCACGCCCCCTCCGGACCACAGCCGGAGGGGGCGTTTCTGTCTGTTTTCGGCCGGTTACACCTGAGCCAGGAAGCGCAGGAACGCCTCCTTGCCCTCGGGTGTACGCTTGTACACCCCGGCGTGCTCCAGCACCTGGGCAAAGACCAGGCCGGTCTCCTTTTGAACGATGTCCAAGGCATTTTCCTGGGTAATAGTATAGTTTTTGGCAAAGCTCTCCGCCCAGTCGGCATGCTTTTCGGTGAGCTCGCCGGCGCGCGGGTCGGTCCCATCGGCCAGGCAGCTGGCCACGGCGGCCAGCTCCTCCTTCAATCGGGCGGGGAGGACAGCCAGGCCCATCACCTCAATCAGGCCGATGTTTTCCTTTTTGATGTGGTGCAGCTCGGCATGGGGGTGGTACAGACCTAGGGGATGCTCCTCCGTGGTCAGGTTATTCCGCAGAACCAGGTCCAGCTCAAACAGCTCCCCCTGGCGGCGGGCGATGGGGGTGATGGTGTTGTGGGGCTCGCCCTCGGTCTCAGCAAAAATCATGGCGCTCTCGTCGGTATACCCCCGCCAGGAGGCCAGAAGCACGTTGGCCAGCCCGATCAGCCGCTCCGGGTCCAGAGAACGGATCCGCACCACCGACATGGGCCATTTCACAATGCCGGACTCCACATCCTCAAACCCCCGGAAGGTCACCGGGGTTTCAATCTCCGCCTTCTCCATGGCAAAGGTGTACCGCCCGCCCTGAAAGTGGTCGTGGGCCAGGATGGAACCGCCCACGATGGGCAAATCGGCGTTGGAGCCCACAAAGTAGTGGGGGAACTGGCGGACGAAATCCAGCAGCTTGGCGAAGCAGTCCCGGTCGATCTTCATGGGCACATGCTCCCGGTTCAGGCAGATGCAGTGCTCGTTGTAGTAGACATAGGGGGAGTACTGCAAAAACCAGGGGGAGCCGTTGATGGTGATAGGGACCATCCGGTGGTTCTGCCGGGCGGGGTGGTTGACCCGGCCGGCGTAGCCCTCGTTCTCGGCGCACAGCTGGCACCGGGGGTAAGCGGAGGCGGGCAGGTTTTTGGCCGCGGCGATGGCCTTGGGGTCCTTCTCCGGCTTGGACAGGTTGATGGTGATATCCAGCTCGCCGTACTCGGTGGGGGCCTTCCACCGCACGTCCTTGGCGATGCGGTCCCGGCGGATGTAGTTGGTGTCCTGGCTGAACTTGTAGTACCAGTCGGTGGCCCGGCGCGGGTCCTTCTCATACAGCCGCTGGAACAGGCCGGTCACCAGGGCGGGGCGGGGGGTGAGACGGCCCATCAGCTCGGTGTCAAACAGGTCCCGGTAGACCACGGAGTTTTCCGCCAGCACTCCCCGGGCGTGGGCGTCGTCCAGCAGCTCCGCCAGCACAGGGGCCAGCTCCACCTCCCCCCAGTCCCGATCGGGATCGGTATAACTGTCCAGCTTTAATACGTCCAGTATCGTATTGATCGCCCAGGTGTAATCACACGCCTCGATCAGGCCGGTCCGCATGGCATAAGCCGCCAGCTTGGAAACAGCGTTGTCAATCATCACTTCTCCTCCTTATTCCGCCACCACGCAGCCGCCCTGGGGGCGGATGTGGAGGATGTGGCACTTGCCCTCACCCAAGAGGGCCTCCATACCGGCTTTGAACTGCTCCAAATCGCCGTTGGGAACCCAGGCCTGGATGGTGCCGGCGAAGCCGCCGCCGTGGACCCGGCAGGCTCCCCCGTCCAGAAGGCGCTCGGCCTCCGCCAGGGCCAGGGGGATGGCCTGCTGCCTGGTGTCATGGACAGACCAGGTGTTTTGCAGATGGAGGGCGGAGGACAGCCCGGACTGGTTCACTAGGCTCAGGAAGAAGTCAAAGTCCCCATTCTTGAGGGCCGCGGCCTCCAGCAGCGCCCGGTGATCGTCAGCATAGAAGTGCGTGGCCCGCAGCACCGCCCGGTCGCCGCACTCCTGGCGCAGGGCGGGAATGGCGGTGCGGAAGTCCGTTACGGACACATCCCGGAGCACCTTTTTGCCGAAATGAGCCGCCACCGCGCCCATCTCTTTCGTGATGTCGGCGTAGTCGCCGGTGAGGTCGCCGTGGCTGGAGCCGGTGTCCACAATGCACAGGGCGTAACCGGAACCGGAAAAATCATAGTTTACCTTTTCTACGATTGGGTTGATGGGGTCGTCGAAGTCGATGAACACCGCCCCGCCCACCGAGGAGCCCATCTGGTCCATCAGCCCGCAGGGCTTGCCGAAGTAGACGTTCTCGGCGTACTGGCCGATTTTGGCGATGGTGATGGGATCCAGCTTGTCCTCACAGCAGAAGCGGTTGAAGATGTTGCCCAGCAGCGTCTCATAGGCGGCGGAGGAGCTGAGGCCGGAGCCGGACAGCACCGTGGAGGTCACATAGGCGTCAAAGCCGGCCAGGCCACAGCCCAGCTCCTTTACCCTGGCGGCCATCCCCCGGACCAGGGCGGCGGAGGTATTCTTCTCCTCCTCCCGGCTGGACAAGTCGTCCAGCCCCACCTCCAGGGCGGGGTATCCCTCGGACAGGATACGGATCACCTGTTTGCCATTGGGGGCGGCGCAGGCCAGCATGTCCATATCCACGCTGCCGCACAGCACCCGGCCGTGTTGGTGGTCGGTGTGATTGCCACCGATCTCCGTACGGCCGGGACCGCTGAACAGAGCGGTCTGAGCCGTCTCGGCGGGGGTGAAGGTATTCATGAAAGCCTCCGCCGCGTGACAGGCGCGGTCCCGGGCTTTCTTGAGGCTGTCCGGGGCGCCGTCCAGGGCGTACAGGGCGGCCAGGGCCTTGTCATATTCCCCGGCCCGGAGGGAACGAAGCAGAGCGGTACAGGAGCGCATAGGGCGTCACCTCTCTCATAAAGTTGGTTTTGATTATACCACGCCGGACGGGCAGGAGCAAGAACTTCCTGCTTCCGCCCGTTTAAACCTCATAAAAAAGATACCGTGATATACAGCCGCTCCTCCCGGTACTCCGCCTGAATGGTCCCGCCCAGGCGCTCGGTGAGCAGTCTGGCGATGGACAGCCCCAGGCCAGTGGAGCCCTGGCCGGTTTCCACCGTGTAAAAGCGGTCGAAGAGCTGGGCGGCGGACACCGGGTCCAGGCCGCGGGCGGTGTTGGAAAAGACGGCGGTCCCATTTTCGTCCAGGGTGACGGCAAAGTCCCCGCCGCTGTATTTCAGGGCGTTGCTGATGATGTTTCCAAAAATCCGCCCCACGGCGGAGGGATTCAGGGCGCGGACCACCGGGGCCTCCGGCAGAGAGATTTCCGGGGTAATTCCCCGCTGGCTCAGGTTGGCGTAGAAGGATACCATGCTCTCCTCCAGAACACGGCGCAGATCGGTCGCCTCCAGCGCCAGCTCCGGCTGGTCGGCCGCCAGGGAGTAGCGGAACAGCTCCTCGGTCAGCCGGGTCATGGCCTCCATCCGGTTTTCCACCTGTTCCAGGTAACGCCGGACGCTGTCCGGCAGATCCTCCCGCCCCAGCAGGTCCAGATAGCCCCGGATGGCGGTGAGAGGGGTGCGCAGATCGTGGGAGATATTTGTGACGGCGTTTTTCAGCTCCACATCTCCCTGTTGATACTTCTGCCGCTGGCGGCGCAGCTCCTTGAGCTGGATGTTCAGCTCTGACGCCAGCTTTCGGGCGTGGACATCCCGGATGGACAAGAACATGGGGTTGTTGGTGTCGCGGGAAAGCCGTTCCCCCAGCTGCCGGGCAATCTCGTCCAAACTCCGGCGGAGGAGCAAGAGCTTGACCAGAAGGACCAGCACGGTCAGCGCCAAAGCGCCGCAAATCAGCCAGGGGAGCATGGTTGTCACCTCATTTCAGGTCCTTCCGCCGGAACAGGGTCAGCCCGACGGCGGTGGTAACGGCGAATATGCCCATGGAGCACAGGGCCATCTGGACGGGGCGGGTGACGGTGCCGTCGGTGAACTGAACGGCCTGGCCCACCGGGTCCAGGTCCAGCAGGAGCTCATAGATTTTTCGCTCGTCCGGCTGGAGATAGCGGGGATTGCGTACCATCTCTGACACCATCTCTCCGTCCACCAGCTGAAGGGACGGGTAAAACTCCGGGGCATCCAGCACCTGATAGACCGTAAGCGCGGTACCGAAAATCAGCAGGAACAGCAGTATACAGCACACCGCCGAGGCGGCCTTGCGGCTGAAATTCATGATGAGGACGGTGAAAATGGCGCACCAGACCGCCGCCATGAGCAGGGAGAGGATCAGGCTGGTCAACAGCGGGCCGGGGGCCTTGGGCCCACCCAGCAGGGGGACCCCCACCGCCAGGGTACACAGAATATACCCGCCGCAGAAGATGAGGGCAGCGAACACGGCGGTGATCAGATTGGCCAGGTAGACGGACAGCCGGGGGTGGCCGGCGGCCAGCTTGTTGCGGATGGTCCCGTCGCTGTACTCCGAACCGAAGAACAGGGGGAGGAATACAGACAGCACCAGGCCGATGAGCATGGCGTAGACAAAGAAGATAGCGTCCAGGGGGAATTGTCGCTGGTATTCCAGATAGGTCTGGAGGGGCTGCCAGGCCCCGGCGGCGGCGCACAGCAGCAGGGTCACCCAGAACAGGATGCTCTTTCTCAGGCGGAACAGGTTGGCGGACAGCAGGTTAGTCACGAGGACCACCTCCCACCAGGTTGATGAAGTAGCTCTCCAAACTCTCGTCCCGCTCCTGGGCGGAGAGGAGCTGACAGCCCTCCTTGTCCAGCGCGGCGGAGAGCTGGGAGATCACCGGCTGGGCAAAGATATCCGCCTTGCCCTCGGTGAGGATCTTGTACTCCAGCCCCATGCCGTCCAGCACCCGGGCCAGAATCCGGGTGTCAGTGACCTCCACCCGCAGACACTTTCGGCAGGCGGCCTCCAGCTCGCGGGCGCTGATCTCCTTCACCATCCGGCCCCCGTCGATAAAGCCATAGTGGGTAGCCAGGCGGGACAGCTCATCCAGGATGTGGCTGGAGATGAGGACGGTGATCTGCCGCTCCCGGTTCAGCTTGAGGATCAGCTCCCGGGTCTCGATGATGCCCTGGGGGTCCAGGCCGTTGACCGGCTCGTCCAGCACCAGAAGGTCCGGGTCCCCGGCCAGGGCGATGGCGATGCCCAGCCGCTGGCGCATGCCCAGGGAGAAATTCCGGACCTTCTTTTTGCCGGTGTCCGCCAGCCCCACCAGCTCCAGCAGCTCGTTTACCCCCTCATCCGAGGGGACGCCCAGCACCCGGTATTGCTCCTTGATGTTGTCGGCGGCGGACAGGTCCAGATAGATAGAGGGGGTCTCCACCACCGCCCCCATACGGCGGCGGGCCCTGTGGATCTCCTTGGACGCGTTGTCCAGGCCAAAGAGGGTGTAGCCCCCCGAGGTGGGGGCCTGCAAGCCACAGATCAGACGGATGAGTGTGGTTTTGCCCGCCCCGTTCCGGCCCACCAGGCCGTAAACGCCCCCCTTGGGCACGCGCATGTTGAGACCGCTCAGCGCGTGAAACCCCTTGTAGGACTTCCACAGACTGTCAGCGGTGAGAATATAGTCCATAAAACGAACCTCCTTTTCTTGGATGGCCCCAGTCTACCCCCAAAGGGTAAAGAGGGTGGGTAAGAAAAGGGTAAAGAATTGGGAAAGATTCAAAGATTCAGCTTAAAGCCGATCCCCCACACTGATTCAATAAAATCCGTCCCGGTCACGTCCCGCAGCTTTTTCCGCAGGTTGCTCACATGAATTTTCAGCGAGCTCTCGGTGCAGTCGAGGGTGTCGGCGGAGATGCGGTCCAGAATGACCGACTTGGCGATGGCCTGGCCGGGATTTTGAAGAAACAGCTTCAAAATGGCGTACTCCGTCTTGGTCAGCCGGACGGGCGTTCCATCCGCCGTGACAGTGTGGGAAGCGGGGTCCAGCCGTAGGGCGCCCGCCTCCAGCGCCGGGGGCAGACTGGGGGCGGCGCCCTCCCGGAGGCGGACGGCGACGCGGGCCAGCAGCTCCCGGCTGTCAAAGGGTTTTTCCAGGTAGTCCACCGCCCCTTTGAGAAGCAGGCTTACTCTGTTCTCCACCCCCACCTTGGCGCTGACTACCATCACCGGAATCCCCTCTATTTTCGCCAGCACCTCCTCCCCGGACAGGCCGGGCAGCATCAGGTCCAGCAGTACCAGGTCGGGCCGCCGCCGCTCCAAAAGCAGCACCGCCTCCGTCCCCGAGTAGGCCCGGAGGACGGCGTAGCCCTCCCGCTGGAGCAGCTCCTCCAGAACATTGCCGATGTGGATATCGTCGTCAATCACCGCAATGGTTTTCATGGCGGGCCCCCTCTCGTTTTTTCCTATTGTACCCCATTCATTCCGCCGCCGCAAGCCCCCTTGTGGACAGCCGGATTTGATGGTATAATAAGGCCCATCAACAAACAGGAGGACAGATCATGTTCAATTTTACCTATTATACCCCCACCAAGGTGGTGTTCGGCAAGGGCGCGGAGGAGCGGACCGGGGCGCTGGTCAAGGAGCAGGGCTGTAAAAAGGCGCTCATCCATTACGGCGGCGGCAGTGTGGTCCGCTCCGGGCTGCTGGACCGGGTGAAGGCGTCGCTGGACAAGGAGGGCGTGGCCCATATTGAGCTGGGCGGCGTGGTGCCCAACCCCCGGCTGTCCCTGGTGTATCAGGGCATTGAGCTGTGCCGGAAGGAAGGGGTGGACTTCATCCTGGCCGTGGGCGGCGGCAGCGTGATTGACTCGGCCAAGGCCATCGCCTACGGTCTGGCGGAGGAGGCCGACGTGTGGGAGCTGTATGACCACACCCGCAAGGCCAAAGCCTGCCTGCCGGTGGGGACGGTGCTCACCATCGCCGCCGCGGGCAGCGAAATGAGCAACAGCAGCGTGATTACTAAGGACGAGGGCGGTGTGAAGCGGGGGTACAACGATGACATCTGCCGGCCCAAATTCGCCGTCATGAACCCCGAGCTCACCGTCACCCTGCCCGCGTACCAGACAGCCAGCGGCTGCGCCGACATCCTGATGCACACCATGGAGCGGTATTTTACCCCCAACGGCACCATGGAGCTCACCGACAGCCTGGCCGAGGGGCTGATGCGCGCCGTGATGAAAAACGCCAGAATTCTCCACGCCGACCCCAAAAACTACGACGCCCGGGCGGAGATCATGTGGGCCGGGAGCCTGTCCCACAACGGCCTGACCGGCTGCGGCAGCGACGGCGGCGACTGGGCCTCCCACGGCCTGGAGCACGAGATGGGCGGCATGTTCGACGTGACTCACGGCGCGGGTCTCGCCGCCGTGTGGGGCAGCTGGGCCCGATATGTGTTCCGGGACTGCCTGGACCGGTTTGTGAAGTTCGCGGTGAACGTCATGGGCGTGGAGCGCGGCGGCACAAATGAGGAGACCGCCCTGAAGGGGATTGAGGCCATGGAGGACTTCTACCGCTCCATCGACATGCCCACCTGCTTCTCCGAGCTGGGCATCTCCCCCACCCGGGAGCAGATGGAAACAATGGCCAAAATGTGCATCGTGGCCGGCGGCGGCAAAAAGGGCGTGGCCAAGGTGCTGTATGAGGCCGACTGCCTGAAAATCTACGAGATGGCAAACCACTGAGCAAGCAGACAGCCCCGCCGGACCGGCGGGGCTGTTGTTCATTTTTGTGATTCTGTCAGGTTCGCGGCATAATCCGCAAACTTGTTTGCCAGTGCAACATACTGGTTTTAACAAAACGGCTTACGCTGTTTGATAGGCTTTTATCATTACGAAGATAGTTATAAGCATTTATGGTTGCTTTTCAATCGGCAATTTATACTTTGCTTGAAATTTAAGAAGTAAAAAAATAAAACAGAACTTCAACAGAGGAAACAGGATACCATAAAATTTAGCCTGTATATAAAATATTACAACAGAGACAAAAGAGGCCATAAGATTTACACCAACAAATATGCCGAGCGCAAATGAAGTTGCCAGTTTTGATTTGTGTGACCCACTTTGAGCATTCAAAATCGGCACCGCAATAGAGATAAAAATCACACACCAGAACGTATATAATTTAAATGTTGGTCCTGTCGATAGAGGAATGCCCTCAAGCAGCCATAGTATACCAATAAAAAGCGACAATATAAATGTCAATCTACTTCTCATATTCTAGCAGTTCGGGTCTCACAGCTAATATACTGATGTACAGTTTGCCCTCCGGCATTCGTATATGTTGCATAACCAACAACATGATACCAATAATGAACACCATCCGACCAAATGTATTCAGTATAATCACCTGTAATAGTTGAAGGATCAAACGCTGAACTTATGGTTATTAAGAGTGTAGCTGGCATTAACTAATCACATGAATCCTTTTAGCCCAATAGAATCCCCTCCCAAAAATACTACAACAGATAGATTTCATTAAGACATATTAAAACTTTACCATATGGCAGTAAGAATGTCAAGCTTAAAATTATTTTTCAAGCATGATCTGCAAAATTTCCTTGTCGGTGGACCGCATGCCGATTTTGCCCAGGCGGCCCACGTTGTCCAGGGTCTTTTCCACCCCGTGGGAGAGGATGCCGTCCCCGCCGTAGAACTGCTGGCCCTGCTGGTACATGCGGTAGCCCAGCACCCCGGCGTCGATGGCGGCGGCGATCTTGCCGGCGCAGGAGGCCTTGGCCCCGTCGCAGATCATGCCGGAGATAATCGCCAGGGCGTTGACCACGGTGTGGATGATCTCCTCATAGCCGCCGCCGTCCAGATAGGCGATGCCCGCCCCCGCCGCCGCCCCAGCGCTCACCGCGCCGCAGTAGGCGGACAGCCGCCCGATGCGGGTCTTTTGATGAATCGTGATCAGATTGGACAGAACCAGCGCCCGGTGAATTTTTTCCTCATCCGCGCCGGTCTCCCGGCCATAGACGATCACCGGAACGGAGGCGGTCATGCCCTGGTTCCCGCTGCCCGAGTTGATGATAACCGGCATTTCACAGCCGCCCATCCGGGCGTCCGACCCGGCTGCGGCGGCGGACTTGGCCTTGGCGATGGGGTCGTCCGCCGGAGAGGTGTCCCGGATCACCTGGCCGATATTGGCTCCATAGCTGTGGGTCAGGCCCTCCCGGGCGATGGCCATATTGTATTCGATCTGCCGGTCCAGCAGCTCCCGCACGTCCCCGAGGTCCACCGTCCGGGCGAAGTCAAAGATATCCGCCATATTGAGCAGCGAGCGGTCGGTCAGGCCGCTCTCGTCGTCCGCCTCCACCGGCAGGTCCAGCAGCACCTTTCCATTCCGTTCCAGGCGGACGATGTTGGTGTGGTAGTTGGCGACGCGGACCTTAACCTCGTCTCCGCTCCGGCGCAGGGTGATCTGGATGTCAAACACCAGATCGCCGTCCAGAAACTCTACCCGGACGGGGTGTTCAGACAGATATGTACGCATTTCCCTCTTCTGCTCCTCGGTCACCCGGGAGATGACCTCCAGCAGCAGGTCCGCCTGCCCGGCCACCACGCCGGCGGCCGCGGCCGCCTCGATGCCGTGGAGCCCGCCGGTGTTGGGGACCACCACGCTTTTTACGTTTTTGATGATATTGCCGCTGGCCTCCACCAGAATTTCGTCAGGCAGCGCGCCCAGCAGCTCCCGGGCCTTGGCCGCGCCGTAGGCGATGGCGATGGGTTCGGTGCAGCCCATGGCGGGAACCAGCTCCTCCTCCAGGATCTGGACGTAGGCGGCATATTTCGCGTTTGTCTTTTCCATCATGATTCTCCTCACATCTACCGGATATGTTTGTGTCTATTATACAATATGCGGCGCGTTTGGTCAAATAGTTGCGGCGGAAACGTTCCTGTGATAAGATAGTGTAAAAAGTCGGGCGGCCAGAGGCCGTCCTTATGGGAGGAACATATGATGTTTCAAGCGGTATGCTTCGATTTTGACTACACCCTGGCCGACTGCACCGACTCCATTGTGGACGGCTTCCGCCACGCCCTGACCACGCTGGGCTGGCCCGCTCCCGACCGGGATACGGTGCGGGGAACGGTAGGCTTTCTGCTGGAGGACTCCTATTCCATGCTCACCGGGGACCTTGACCCGGAGAACCAGGCAAAATTCCGGGCGCTGTTTTCCGAGGTGGCGACGGAGCGGCAGCGCCGGGAGACCGTTCTGCTCCCCGGCGGGGAAGAACTGCTGCGGGGGCTGAAGGCCCAGGGCGTCAAGGTTGCCATTGTCAGCACCAAGCGGGGGGATACCATCCAGATCATTCTGGAGCGGCTGGGGATGGCGGAAACGGTGGACCTGGTGGTGGGCAGCGCCGACGTGACCCGCCACAAGCCCGACCCGGAGGGCCTGCTGCTGGCCCTGGGCCGGCTGGGGGTGAAGCCGGGGAACGCCCTGTTCTGCGGCGACACCGTTCTGGACGCCGGAGCCGCGAAAAACGCCGGAACCCATTTCGCCGCCGTCCTCGGCGGAACGACCCAGGCGGACGCCTTTGCCCGGTTCTCTCCCGACCACATCTCCCCCGACCTGTGGGACCTGGCCCGGTGGCTGGAGGTGTAGCCCCTATTCGGCGGTGTCCTTCAGCTCCATATGGTCCAGAGCGTATTGCAGCGCCATGCCGATCAGCTCGTTCCGGGAGCGGTTGGTTCGGGCGGAGAGCTGGTTGTACCGCTCCTGGAGCGCCCGGTCGATGCGGATGGTCATGGTCACGGTTTTGTCCTCTCGGGGCGTGATGATGAATTTTTCCATAATGCCTCACTTCTCCATTGTTTTGAGTACATTATAGTTTGAATCCGCACATTTAATCCATGACACAAACCGCGTTGAAATTTTAACGCGGTTTTGGGTTGACTTCCGTATTGTATGGTGGTATGCTGGAGCATCATAGAGCCCCATATGAAAAATTTTTAACTTGACTTGGGCCTGTCCGGTGTTACAATAGGGGCATACCGGGCCCGCCCGGAGAAAGGATGATTATCCATGAAGAAATTGCTTACCCTGCTGCTGGCCTTTGGCCTGCTGGGCAGTACCGTCCCGGTGTTCGCGGCGGAGGATACCCAGACCGCTCCTATCCCCGCCTGGGCCTACGGCGAGATCGCCGACAGCTATGCCCTGGGGCTGGTGGGGGAGGAAATCTACACCAACCACAGTGAGCCCGTCACCCAGGAGCAGCTGGACAAGATGACCCGGGTTGTAGCTGACAAGCTGGCTCTGCTGGAGGTGGAGCAGCGCTCCAGCGATGGCTCCTTTGTGCTTGACACCACCCGGGGCGGCGTGCTGAACGCCCTGTATATGGAAGCCCTCCCCTATGCCTTCGCGGAGGTGGACGCCGGACCGGTGGAGTTTCTGTCCTCTCTGGGCGTGGTCCACGGCGACGGCGCTGATCTGGCTCTGGATCGCCCCTGCACCCTGCTGGAGGCCGCCTGCTTTGCCAACCGGATGATTCTGGCCCTGTACGACCAGCAGAACGCCGGCTCCCTGGGCCTTCTGTGGAAGGCGGAGGGCAACGGCAACACCCTGTATCTGCTGGGCTCCATCCACACCGACCGGGGCAACCTCTACCCCTTCCACAAGCAGCTGCGGGACATCATCACCGGCGCGGAGCTGGCCGCCTTTGAGCTGGACTTCAACAGCCAGGAGGGGATCGACGAGTTTACCGCCATGCAGGTCTACTCCGACGGCACTACTCTGAAGGATCACATCAGCACCGAGCTGTATCAGGAGGTTGTTGACGCCCTGACTCCGCTGGGCATGACTGAGGAGGAGATCGCCCTGTTCAAGCCCTGGACGCTGGCCAATTCCTTCACCTCCCTTTCCATGAAGGACGAGAGTACCAGCGACAACGCCATGGCCCTGGACCTGTACGTCAATGCCAAGGCGTCTAATTTGGGCATTCCTGTGGAGGGCGTTGAGACTTACGCCTTCCAGGGAAAGATTTTCGACGACCTGTCCGACGAGTATCAGGAAAACTATCTGGCCATGACCCTGTCCATGTATCTGGGGATGGACGCCGCTGAGGGCCTGAGCGAGGAGGAACGGGCGGCCTATGAAGCCGCTTTGAAGGAACAGGACGCCGCGGTGGACCGCTGGATGGCGCAATGGAAGACCCGGGACACTGAGGGCTTCGCCAACGATTACCCCAAGGATGAGATCCAGGCCAATCCTTCTGACGAGCTTAATTCCAAGCTCTTCGAGGGCCGGGACCCCAACATGATCGCCTGGGCCGACCGCTATTTGAAGCAGTCCGGCTCCCACACCGGTATCATGACGGTGGGCGCGGGCCACATGATTGGCAAAACCGGCGTGGTCCAGGGACTAAAGGACCTGGGCTATGCCGTGGAGGTCATGCCCCTTCCCTAAATAAGCAGCACAGGCCCCGCCAGTGGCGGGGCCTGTTTTTTATTCCTCATCTAACTTAAGAACCGCCATAAAGGCCTCGGTGGGCAGCTGGACGGTGCCCAGGGTGCGCATCTTCTTTTTGCCCTCCTTCTGCTTCTCCAGGAGCTTCTTCTTCCGGGTGATGTCGCCGCCGTAGCACTTGGCCAGCACGTCCTTACGCATGGCCTTCACCGTCTCCCGGGCAATGATCTTGCCTCCAATGGCCGCCTGGACCGGGACCTCAAACAGCTGCCGGGGGATGTTCTCCTTCAGCTTCTCGCAAATGCGCCTTGCCCGGCCGTAGGCCTTCTCCCGGTGGACGATAAAGCTCAGGGCGTCTACCTGATCGCCGTTGAGGAGCAAATCCACCTTCACCAGGTCGCTGGGCTCATAGCCCTCCAGCTCGTAGTCCAGGGAGGCGTATCCCTTGGTGCGGGCTTTCAGGGCGTCAAAAAAGTCGTAGATGATCTCTCCGATGGGCATGGAGTAGTGCAGCTCCACCAGGTTGGTGTCCAGATACTGCATGTCCTTGAACACTCCCCGCCGCTCCTGACACATAGGCATGATGTTGCCCACATAGTCGGGGGGCGAGATGATGGACACCTTGGCGTAGGGCTCCCGGGCCTGGGAGATGGCCCCGGGATCGGGGTAGTTGTGGGGGTTGTCCACCCGGACTACACTACCATCTGTTTTTGTAACCTCATATATTACGGAAGGTAATGTAGTCACCAGGTCCAGGTCGAACTCCCGCTCCAGCCGCTCCTGAATGATCTCCATGTGGAGCATCCCCAAAAAGCCGCAGCGGAAGCCGAAGCCCAGGGCCACCGAGGACTCGGGCTCGAAGGACAGGGAGGCGTCGTTGAGCTGAAGCTTCTCCAGGGCGTCCCGCAGGTCGGGGTACTTGCTCCCATCCTCGGTGTAGATGCCGCAGTAGACCATGGCCTGGGCAGGGCGGTAGCCGGGCAGGGCCTCGCCGGCGGGGGCGTCCGCCCCGGTGATGGTGTCGCCCACGCTGGTGTCCTTCACATTCTTGATGGAGGCGGTGAACCAGCCCACCTCCCCGGCGGACAGCTCCGGGGCGGACTCCATCCCCAGGGGTTTTAAATAGCCGCAGTCCAGCACCGCATACTGGGCCCCGGAGGCCATCATCTTCACATTCATGCCCTTTTTCAGGGTACCCTCCACAATGCGGAAGTAGACAATCACCCCCACATAGGGGTCGTACTGGCTGTCGAAAATAAGGGCCTTTAACGGCGCGTTCGGGTCTCCCTCCGGGGCGGGGATATTCTGGACGATGTCCTCCAGCACGGCGGGAATGTTGATTCCCTGCTTGGCGGAAATCTCCGGGGCGTCCAGGGCGGGCAGGGCCAGAACGTTTTCAATTTCCTCCTTTACTCGAGCCGGGTCGGCGGCGGGGAGGTCAATTTTGTTCACTACCGGGAGGATTTCCAGGTCGTGCTCCATGGCCAGGTAGGTGTTGGCCAGGGTCTGGGCCTCGATGCCCTGGGAGGCGTCCACGATGAGCACCGCCCCCTCGCAGGCCGCCAGGGAGCGGCTGACCTCATAGTTGAAGTCCACGTGCCCCGGGGTGTCGATCAGGTTCAGGTGGTAGACCTGTCCGTCCTCGGCCTTGTAGTCCAGCCGCACCGCCCGGGCCTTGATGGTGATGCCCCGCTCCCGCTCCAGGTCCATGTTGTCCAGCAGTTGGGATTCCATCTGCCGCTGCTCCACCGCCCCGCAGATTTCAATCAGCCGGTCGGACAGGGTGGACTTGCCGTGGTCGATGTGGGCGATGATGGAAAAGTTTCTGATTTTAGATTGGTCGGTCATAGATGAACCCTCATTTCTTCTCCTGCTTCTTCCGTCCCCCGCTGATGGCGTTCACCCGCTCGCCGGTGTTGTGGATCACCTGGAGGACGGACTGGTACAGCACAGGGTAATCCCTCGCCAGGGCGTCGTTGGTCATTTCGGGCATGGGGCCTTTGGCCTTGACGTGGGCCGCCAGGGCGTCAGAAAGCTCGGCCTCGCAGCACTTCATGTCGGCCTCAGCCAAACCGGCCCGGAAGTGGCGGGGCGGGACGGAGAAAAAGTCCGGATTGTTGTCCGGGTTGGCGTCGTAGAGCCGGCGATACATGGTATACACCGCCGTGGACAGGTAGTTGGCGGTGGCCTGAACGGCCTCCCGGCTGCCTGTCTTGCCCAGCAGGCCGAACAGAACGCCGATAGAGTTGACCAGCAGCTTTTTGCTCAGCAGCGCCAGCACGCCTCCCCGGATGGAGTTGTTTTTCTCATCGCTGATGTCGTAGAGCTCCTCGGCGGCGATGGTGGTACCGTCCCGGCTCAGGGTGCGGCCCAGGAGAAAGTCGGCGGACACGCCGTAGTAGTCGCAGGCCTTGACCACAAAGACCAGGCCGGGCTCCCGGATACCGTTTTCATAGTGGCTGAGCAGCGCCTGGGAGATGCCCAGGGCCTGGGCGGCGGCGCGCTGGCTCACCTTTTTTTCCTGACGCAGCAGGGACAGGGTGCGGGAAAATTCCGCGTTTTCCGTTTTCATACATGCTCACCTCAAAACCAGACTGCAATACACTTTGTATAGTATACCAAAAAGCATTACGTGGCGTAAAGAGGGAATTTTAAAAATCTTTAGGAATTTTTCATGATTCCAACGCGGAAAACTATCATACGGCTCTTGCAATTTTTCTCGGGAAATGTTACCATAATTTTATCATACCGGTGTGCGTCACACCAATCTGATTTGGAGGAATTGCCAATGTTTAAGAAGCTGATTGAAATCCTGAAGGCCCATCCCCGCAAGATTGTCTTTACGGAGGGCACCGACCCCCGAATTCTGGAGGCCTCCGCCCGTCTGCTGTCCGGTACCTTCCTGACCCCCATCCTCATCGGCAACGAGAAGGAGATCCTGGAAGCCGCTGAGGAGGCTGGCTTCAACATCCGGGGGGCCACTATCCTGGACCCCGAGACCTATCAGGACATGGACGCCATGGTGGACCGCATGGTGGAGCTGCGCAAGGGCAAGATGACCGCCGACGAGTGCCGGGTCATGCTGAAGAAGGGCAACTACTTCGGTACCATGCTGGTAGCCATGGGTATCGCCGACGCCCTGCTGGGCGGCGCCACATACTCCACCGCCGACACCGTCCGCCCCGCCCTCCAGCTGGTCAAGACCAAGCCGGGCAACTCCATCGTATCCTCCTGCTTCATCCTGGTCCGCCCCTACGCCACCGGCGGCAACATGGTGCTGGCCATGGCCGACTGCGCCATCAACCTGGACCCCACCGAGGACGAGCTGGTAGAAATCGCCTCCGAAACGGTAGAGTGCGCCAAAATCTTTGGCGTGGACCCCAAGGTGGCCTTCCTCAGCTACTCCACCTTCGGCTCCGGCAAGGGCCCCACGGTGGACAAAATGCGCAACGCCGCCGAAAAGGCCAAGCTGGCCATGCCCAACATCCCCATCGAGGGCGAGCTGCAATTCGACGCCGCCGTCTCCCCCCGGGTGGCGGAGACCAAGTGCCCCAACTCCAAGGTGGCCGGCTACGCCAACACCTTCATCTTCCCCGACATCAGCGCCGGCAACATCGGCTACAAGATCGCCCAGCGCCTTGGCTCCTTCGACGCCTACGGCCCCATCCTGCTGGGCCTGAACGCCCCCATCAACGACCTGTCCCGGGGCTGCAACGCTCAGGAGGTCTACTCCATGGCCATCATCACCGCCGCTCTGGCCTGAGAAAACAAAGTTTGCCCCTCCAGCATTCGCTGGAGGGGCGTTTTTGTCCGCTTACGCGCTCTCTCGAACCACCAGCGAGGCGGAGAGGGGGTGGTTCATCAGCTCCAGAGGGCCGGGGTGCTCAACACGATCCAGCAGCCGGGCCACAGCCTCCTGGGCCATCTGGGCGATGGGCTGGGACACGCTGCTCAGCCTGGGGTTGAGGTAGCGGCCTATGGAGGTATTGTCAAAGCCTACAATCCCGGCCTCCTCCGGCACCGGAATGTTCAGTGTCCGCAGAGTATCCAGCGCCCGCAGGGCATAAATATCGTTCCCCGCAAAAATCCCGGTCCGTCCCCCGGGACGCCGGAACCAGGTCCGCAGCGCCTGATTCAGCTGGATATCCTCCCGGTATACCACATTACTTATCTGTTCCGTAAATCCTCCTTCTTCCAGAGTCCGGCGAAACCCTATAAACTTTCCGTCATATTCTTCCCCAATGAACACAAACCGCTGGAAGCCCCGCTCCATCAGGTGCTCCGCCACCATCGCCCCGGCCTGTACATGGTCTACATAGACGGAATCCAGACCTTCCGCCCTTCTGGTGACCGCCACAATGGGCACATCCAGCTTTTTGGCGTACTCCTGCCACTCGCCGCTGGTCTCCCGGATGGGGACGGCCAGTACGCCGTCCACCCGGTAACGGCGGACTACGTCCAGATACTCCCGCTCGTTTTGAGGGCTGTCCCCGCTGTTAAACAGGATGATGCTGTAGCCCCTTTGTCGGGCCGCCGCCTCAACCTCTCTGGCCAGATCCGCGAAAAAGCCGTTGGAGATGTCGGTGACCAGCACGCCCAGCAGCTTGGTCTGACTGCCCTGAAGCCCCTTGGCCAAGGCGTTGAGCTGATAGTCGTGTTCCCGGGCACAGGCCAGCACCCGTTCCCGGATCTCCGGCGCCACCGTCTGGCTGCCGTTGAGCACCCGGGAAACCGTAGGCTGAGAGACGTGGGTTAATTTCGCGATTTCCGTCATTGTAATCATAGTACTTACCACCGTGAATTCGTATTCTCAATCAAACTTTAGCACAATTTTTTTCCGCTTTCAATTCATAGCCTGCACAAAATTAAACCTTCTGTTTTGTCGATATTACCAGAAAAGCCCCCGGTCTATGACCGGAGGCCAGTTCCTTCAGTTGGACTGGAGGGCAAGGTATTCCTCATATGTAATTCCCCGCTCCATACAGGTTTTGGCAATTTCTGTGCCCACATAGCGGTAGTGCCAGGGTTCAAAGCGGTAGCCGGTAATATCCTCTTTCCCCTGGAGATAGCGGAGCATGAAGCCATACTCGGCACAGTGCTTTTGCAGCCAGTCGTAGGCGGGGGTGGTTTCAAAGTGGGCCTGGACATTGGCGGTGTTGATATCCAGGGCCAGGCCAGTCTGGTGCTCTGAGCTGCCGGGCCGGGCGGAGAAGGTATCCACAACCGCCTGACTGTTATAGTACAGGTAGCGATTATACACGCTCCTTTGGGTCTGAAAGGAGCGGTAGGCGGACACACCGCGCAGGGAGACGCCGTCCTTCCGGGCCGCGTCGGCCATAGCCCGGAAGGCCTGGGCCGCCTCGGGGCGCAGGGAGCCGCTGCCATAGCCGGAGCCCAGGGTCTCCAGCTGGGGGACATAGTCGGAGGGCAGGGCATGATTTTTGTTCACCAGCACGGTAAGGCTGTCCGGATCGGTGACAATCTGGATATTCTCATAAAAGCTGACGTCCCGATCCAGGTTTACCTGGCGCACGACCTCCGCCGGGGCGTCCGCCGGATGGTCCGCCGCCCAGGCGTTGTACCGGTCCAGCAGAGCGGCCCGACTGTTGGGCAGGGCCAGGTAGATCAGGTCGGCGGTGGTCAGCTCCCCCTCCTCCAGCAGCACCAGGAGGGTGGTTTCGGATACCAGCCGGAGGGACAGGACCTCATTCTGCTCTTTCGTCAGCCCCCGGCCCCGCAGCTGGCTGGCGGCGCGTTCCTTCAGCTGCTGTTCCGTGGCGCTGACCAGAACCGTGTCAGTTGTCTCCGCCGGCCCGGCGGCCGGCGCTTCCTCCTCCAGCTGGGGGAGCGGCTGGATCTCCGGACAGACCTCTGGGCGCAGGAACCGCTCCGTTACAGGAGTCTCCTCTGTACTCGGGCGGAAGCCGTACCCCTTGGGAATAGGGTCCATCCGCGCGGCGCTGTCCGGCTCCGGTCCCAGACCGTATCCCTTGGGGATGGCCGCCATCGATGGGGCCAGCGTCAGCAGGCACAGGCCCGCCGCCATCAATCCCCAAATACCGCGCTTTATCGCGAAGTTATGCATGTCTGAATTTCCTTTCTTATGTTCTGCCCGTCGAATCAAAACGCGCCGCCTCGATAAACCAGTTAAAAATGGGGGCGCCGTCCTCTGTATCCGGGCGGCGTTTACCGAAGGACATCCGCTCCGGATGAAACTGGACCCCCAGCAGGGAGTAACCGGGCCGGTCCACCGCCTCCACAAAGCCGCTTTCCGCCCAGGCCAGGGCTCGCAGCCCCTCTCCCAGCCGGTCCACCGCCTGGTGATGGGCGCTGTTGACCATAGCGAGGGGGCCAAACCGCTCGTAAAGCAGGGAGCCCTCCCGGATCCGGACCGGATGGACCGCGTCTCCCTTGGGCAGGGTGTGGAAGCTCTGTCCCGGCTGGGGCAGGTCCTGAATAAGGGTTCCTCCCAGAGCCACATTGATGAGCTGCATCCCCCGGCAGATTCCCAAAATAGGCTTGCCCGCGGCAAAAAAGGCCTGGAACAGGGCCAGTTCCGCCCGGTCCCGCTCCCGGTCCGGGGGGTGGGAGCCACGGTCTTCCTGACCGTACAGGACGCTCTCAATGTCACCGCCGCCGCACAGCAGCAGGCCGTCGCAGCTCAGGTCGGGGCTGGGACAGTAGCCGACCACCGGTTCGCCCCCGGCGGCCAGAATGGCGGCGCGGTAGTTTTCACAGCTCTCCATCCCGGTCGAAAGCTGTATCCTGGGCTGATAGGGGGCTGTCATTTTGCCTCCCAGGCGGAACGGGCCTTGACCAGGGCCACAATCAGCTGTACCGCCCCCTCCACCCCGATCATGCCGGAGTTCAGGGTCAGGTCATAGCGGCGCATGTCGCCCCAGATGTGCCCGGTATAGTAGTTATAATAGTTTGCGCGGCCCTTGTCCATCTGAACAATTCTCCGTTCCATATCGCCGGCGGGGATGTGGTACTCCTCCACACACCGCTCCACCCGGCTGGCCATATCGGCGTGGATAAAGACCTTTAAACACTCAGGCCGCTCTCCCAGCACATAGTCGGAGCACCGGCCCACCACCACGCAGGGCCCCTCATCGGCCAGCTCCCGGATAACCTCCGACTGGGCAAAGAAGGCCTGGTGGCTCACCGGCACTCCCTGATGGGCCAGGGCGGGAAGGCCCACTCCGGCGGGGGCCACAGCCAGATGGAAGCGGCTGCGGGCCCGTTCCTCCGCCCGGGCGATAAAGTCGGGAGACAGCCCGCTCTTCTCCGATGTCTTTTGTATAATCGTCCGGTCATAGCAGGGGATTTCCAGCTCGGCGGCCAGACGCTTGCCGATCAGGCGGCCCCCGCTTCCAAATTCCCGGCTGATAGAGATTACGTAGTTGCTCATCAATCACACCTCCCGCTTGAGATGGGTGGGGCCAAAACAGGGCGGCCCCGTATGGATATATTTCCTCTGTGTATAGTATAATACTTCGCCGGACAAAAGACAATTCATTTTTTATAAAAAATGAGGCGCCCGTTTTTTGTGATAACTTCCAAAAATACCAGTTTATTTTTTTGCACCTCTCCAAAATCAGGCGGAAACGCTAAATTCCTCTTGCATTTTACCTGAAATGTTGCTAAGATAAAGTCAGACAGCTTGGAAACGTTACCAGTAACGTTTCCAGACGTCGGAGGGAAACAAATCTATATTGTAGGAGGATATTGAAATGAGCAAGACCAAAAAGATCCTGGCCCTGGCCCTCAGCGCGGCCATGGCGCTCTCCCTGCTGGCCGGCTGCGGCGGCGGGGGAGGAGGCAACGCCTCAAACCCCGGCGGCGGCGACGCCTCAAACTCCGGCGGCGACGCCAGCGGCGGCCGGGTTTACTGGCTGAACTTCAAGCCTGAGCTGGACGAGACCGCTCAGGCCCTGGCCACCACTTACACCGAGAAGACCGGCGTCCCCGTCCAGGTGATCACCGCCGCCTCCGGTACCTATCAGCAGACCCTCACCGCCGAGATGGATAAAAACGCGCCTCCCACGCTGTTCGTCATCGGCAACTCCGCCGGTGTGGCCGACTGGGGCGAGTACGCCATGGACCTGACCGGCACCGCCATCGCCAATGAGCTGAACACCGACGCCTATAACCTCTACGATGACGCCGGCAAGCTGGTGTCCATCGGCTACTGCTATGAGTGCTACGGCATCATCGTCAACCCCGACCTGGTGGAGCGGGCCGGCCACTCCATGGACGAGATTAAGGACTTCGCCTCCCTGAAGGCCGTGGTGGAGGACATCCACGCCAACGCCGCCACCCTGGGCTTTGACGCTTTCACCTCCTGCGACATGGACGACTCCTCCTCCTGGCGCTTCACCGGCCACATGGCCAACCTGGAGTACTTCTATGAGCAGAAGGACGACCCCTGGACCGAGTGCCCCGCCACCATCACCGGCGCCTACATGGACAACCTCAAGAACCTCTACGACCTGTGCATCAACAACAGCCTGACCGCCCCCACCGACCTGGCCACCGGCGGCCACGACGCCGCGCAGGAGTTCAAGGACGGCAAGGCCGCCTTCACCGTGCAGGGTTCCTGGGAGTACGCCAGCTACGCGGAAGCCGTGCCCAACGCCACCATGATCCCCTACTACTGCGGCGTGGCCGGCGAGGAGAAGGCGGGCCTGAACTGCGGCACCGAGAACTGCTGGGCCGTGAACGCCAACGTGTCTGAGGCCGACCAGAAGGCCACCATCGACTTTATGGTGTGGCTGGTCTCCGACCCCGACGCCTCCGCCAAGATGGTGGAGCAGCTGGGCATCCTGCCCTATAAGAATTCCGTGGAGTCCTCCAACGGCTTCCTGACCGACGCCGCCGAGTACACCGCCAACGGCTGCTACGTGATGCCCTGGGTCACCAACTACCAGCCCAACGTGGATGAGTACCGCCGCGGTCTGGTCGCCGCTCTGAACCAGTATAATGCCGACCAGTCCGACGCCAACTGGGAGCAGTTCCGCACCGCCTTTGTGGACGGCTGGTCCGTACAGTACCAGACCGTCAACGGCTGATCTCCCGTAAACTGAATTTCACCCTTTGACATTGTGCCGGGGCGGGCGGAACGCCCGTCCCGGTCCCGCGTTTTCGTTCGTATGTAGGGGCGGACATTGTCCGCCCGCCGCGTTTTGACGCAAAAAGCTGGGCGCGTGATGTGCGTCCCTACACAAAAAACAAGAGGAGCTGATCGTTTGAAAACGAAGAAAATTTCCAACAGCAACTCGATTCGCCGCGCCACTCGGCTGTGGAGCCCGCTGTTTCTGGGCCCTGTGGTAATCGCCTTTTTCATCGGCTTCGTCTGGCCTTTCCTCCAGGGCATCTGGCTGTCCCTGTGCCGGTTCAAGACCATATCCAACGCCAAATTCATCGGCCTGGACAACTACGCCAAGGCGTTTCAGGACGCGGGCTTCCGCCACGCCTTCTGGTACACCGCCCTGTTCGCCGTGGTGTCCCTGGTGCTGATCAATGTGCTGGCCTTCGCCGTGGCTTACGCCCTCACCCAGGGCATCAAGGGCAGCAACCTGTTCCGCACCGTGTTCTTCATGCCCAACCTCATCGGCGGCATCGTGCTGGGCTATATCTGGTCCATGATCTTTGACGGCATCCTCAGCTGGTACACCACCTCTATCCTGCTGGAGAGCAAATACGGCTTCTGGGGCTTAATCATCCTCATGTGCTGGCAGCAGATCGGCTATATGATGATCATCTACATCGCGGGGCTGCAGAACGTGCCCGGGGAGATGCTGGAGGCCGCCCGCATTGACGGCGCCTCCCGGTGGACCACCCTGTTCAAGGTGACCATCCCCAACGTAATGCCCTCCATTACCATCTGCATGTTCCTGTCCCTGACCAACGGCTTCAAGCTCTTCGACCAGAATCTGGCCCTCACCGCCGGCCAGCCCTTCATCATCCAGCCCGGCGGCGGCACCATCAAGACCACCGAGATGCTGGCCCTGAACATCTTCAACACCTTCAACGCCTCCGGCGGCTCCTCTCAGGCCAAGGCTGTGGTATTCTTCGTTCTGGTGGCCGGACTTGGCCTGTGCCAGCTGGGCTACACACGCAAAAAGGAGGTACAGCAGTAATGAACACCAAGAAAACGCTCTCCGCCGAGGCCCGCCGCAAGACCGTCCTGTCCGCCGCGCTGGCCGTCATCTGCGTGATCTATGTGCTTCCTGTGGTAGCGGTGGTCATCAACTCCTTTAAGCTGAACACCTTTGTCAAGACCGACACCTTTGCCCTGCCCACCGGTGAGATGTACGCCGGCTTTGAGAACTTTATCAAGGGCATGACCTTCGGCAACTACCCCTTCGCCAAATCGGTGCTCTACAGCGTGGTCATCACCCTGCTGTCCACCGCCCTGATCCTGCTGTGCACCTCCATGGCCGCCTGGTACATCGCCCGGGTGAACTCCCTGTTCTGCAAGGCGCTGTACTTCCTGTGCGTGTTCTCTATGGTGGTCCCCTTCCAGATGGTCATGTTCACCCTGTCTAAGACGGCCAACAGCCTCCACCTGAACACCCCTTGGACCATCCCCATCATCTACCTGGGCTTCGGCGCGGGACTGGCCATCTTCATGTTCGTGGGCTTTGTCAAGTCCATCCCCCTGGAGATCGAGGAGGCCGCCGCCATCGACGGCTGCGGACCCCTGCGCACCTACTTCTCCGTGGTGGTGCCCATGCTCAAGCCCACCATGGTTTCTGTGGGCATCCTGGAGATCATGTGGGTGTGGAACGACTTCCTGCTGCCCTATCTGGTGCTGGACAAAAACCTGTACCGCACCATCCCCATCCACATCCAGTACCTGAAGGGCAGCTACGGCACTGTGGATCTGGGCGCCACCATGGCACTGATCCTGCTGTCTATCATTCCGGTCATCGTGTTCTATCTCACCTGCCAGAAGCACATCATCAAGGGTGTGGCCGCCGGCGCGGTGAAGGGTTAACGGAATAACCTGGCTTGTGTTTTTTTAAGAAGTGTGCTAGAATAACCGAGCTGTAGAGAGAAGGGATACAAGGTGACCATCAAGGATATCGCCCGGCTGTCCGGGTGCGGTGTGGCCACCGTATCCCGGGTGCTCAACGACCACCCAGACGTCAGCGCGGAAACCCGGCGCAAGGTTATGGCCGTGGTGGAGGAGCAGGGCTTTCAGCCCAACAACAACGCCAAGCATTTAAAGCAGCAGGCCTCTTCCAGCATCGCCATCATCGTGAAGGGCACCATGAACTTTCTGTTCGCTGAGCTGGTGGAGACGGTCCAGTCCCTCCTGCGGGACGCCGGGCAGGACGCCGCCGTCTACTACCTGGATGAGGACGCCAACGAGGTGGCCTTCGCCGGCCAGCTGTGCCGGGAGCGCCGGCCCATGGGAATCCTCTTTCTGGGGGGCGACCTGGAGCTGTTTCAGGCGGGCTTCGCCCCCATCGCCGTCCCCTGTGTGCTGCTGACCAATACCGCCCGGGAGCTGGGCTTTGACAACCTGTCCTCCTTTACCACCGACGACCAGGAGGCGGCCGACCAGGTTATTCAGCTGCTGGCCGGGCAGGGACACCGGCACATTGGCCTGCTGGGGGGCAATTGGTCCTGTTCCCAGATCAGCTACCGCCGCCTGACGGGCTGTCTGGGCGCCTGCCGGCGTCTGGGCCTGCCCTTCGACGTGGACCGGCAGTGCGAGCCCTGCCGCTACTCCATGCCTGAGGCTTACGCCGCTACCCGGAACCTGCTGGAGCGCTGCCCCGACCTGACCGCCATCTTCGCCATCAGCGACGTGATGGCCCTGGGGGCCATCCGAGCCCTCAACGACCTGGGCAAGCGGGTCCCGGAGGATATCTCGGTGGTGGGCTACGACGGCATCGTCACCGGCCAGTATTCCCTGCCCCGGCTGACCACCGTCCGTCAGGACGCCCAGCGGCTGGCCGAGCGGGGGGTAGACACCCTTCTTCGGGGCATTACCCGCAACAGCCCCCCCGTCCACGAGCTGGTCCCCTTTCAGCTGATTGAGGGGGAGAGCGTGGCGCGGCTTTCCTGACCAAAAGGGCCGCCCCAGGGCGGCCCTTTATTCTAACAGAAACAGGTGAGACTTTGTGAGAAAAGCAGGAATTTTAATGCCAATCTCCTCTCTGCCCTCCCCCTGCGGCATCGGCACCCTGGGGGCGGAGGCCTACAAATTCGCCGACTTTCTGGCCGCCGGGGGCCAGAGCTGCTGGCAGCTCCTCCCCGTTGGCCCCACCAGCTACGGCGATTCCCCTTACCAGTCCTTCTCCTCCTTCGCCGGCAACCCCTACTTTATCGACCTGGATATTCTGGCCGAGTGGGGGCTTTTGAGGCCGGAAGAGTATCAGTCCATGAACTGGGGGAGCGACCCTGAGCGGGTAGATTACGCGGTTCTCTATCAAAACCGCTTTGAGGTCCTGCGCCTGGCGGTCTCCCGGCTGTCGCGGGGGGATAAGTTCGATATGCGGGGCACCCTCTGGGGGGCGGACTGGCTGGAGGACTACGCTCTGTTTATGGCCCTGAAAGACAAATTCGGCGGAGCCCCCTGGCTGGATTGGCCGGAGGAGCTGCGTCTGCGTAAGCCTGCCGCTCTGGAGCAGGTGAAAAAAGAGCTGGCCGCCGAGATCGACTTCTGGAAGTGGGCGCAGCACCTCTTTTTCAGCCAGTGGTGGAGCTTGAAGGAGTATGTCAATCAAAAAGGCATCTCCATTATTGGCGACCTGCCCATCTATGTGGCCCTGGACAGCGCCGACGTGTGGGCCAACCCGGAACAGTTCCAGTTGGACGAGAACGGCCGGCCCACCGAGGTGGCCGGCTGCCCACCGGACGGCTTCTCCGCCGACGGCCAGCTGTGGGGCAACCCGCTGTTTGACTGGGAGAAGATGAAGGAGGACGGCTACGCCTGGTGGCTCAAACGGATCGCCTGGCAGTTCCAAATTTGCGACACTCTGCGCGTCGACCATTTCCGGGGCTTCGACTCCTACTACGCCATCCCCTTTGGGGACGACACCGCCAAAAACGGCCGCTGGCGTCCCGGGCCGGGCATTGATTTTTTCAAAATCGTGAACAAGACTCTGGGCAAAAAGGACATCATCGCCGAGGATCTGGGCTTCCTTACCCCCTCGGTGAAAAAACTTCTCAAGCAGTCCGGCTACCCCGGCATGAAAATCCTGGAGTTCGCCTTTGACAGCCGGGACGCGGGCAGCGACTACCTGCCCCACTGTTACCCCACCCACTGCGTGGTATACACCGGCACTCACGACAACGACACCATTCAGGGCTGGATGTCCTCCGCGCCCAAGAAGGATGTGTCCTTTGCCAAGGCCTATCTGCGCCTGAGCGCCCGGGAGGGCTATCACTGGGGTATGATGCGCTCCGCCTGGGCCTCCCCCGCCGACCTGGCGGTGATGCAGTTCCAGGACCTGCTTGGCCTGGGCCGCGAGGCCCGGATGAATATCCCATCCACCCTTGGGAACAATTGGAAGTGGAGAACCCTGCCCGGTACCTTTGACGAAACACTGTCCCGGCGGCTGCGCCGGGAGATGAAGGTGTATCAGCGCCTGCCCAAACCAACCAGGAAGGAGAAACACTGACATGCAACTGAATGAACAACTCTGGCAGATGACACAGGAGCGCTTTGGCTGCGCTCCCGACCAGTGTGATGACCGGCAGCTCTATGAGGCGCTGCTCCTTCTCACCCGCTGTCTGGCCCAGGACCGCCCCGCCCCCGCCGGCGGACGGAAGCTCTATTACTTTTCCGCTGAGTTCCTTATGGGCAAGCTGCTGAGCAACAATCTGCTGGCCCTGGGGCTGTATGAGCCGGTGAAGAAGCTGCTGGCCGACCTGGGCCGGGACCTGGGGGTCATCGAGTCCATGGAGCCGGAGCCCTCCCTGGGCAACGGCGGTCTGGGCCGTCTGGCCGCCTGCTTTCTGGACTCCATCGCCGCTCTTGGCCTGCCCGGCGATGGCGTTGGCCTGAACTACCACTACGGCCTGTTCAAGCAGAAATTTGACCACAGCCGCCAGACCGAGGTCCCCGACCCCTGGATGGAGACGGACAGCTGGCTGATCCCCACCGGGCTGAGCTTCAACGTCCCCTTCGGCGGCTTTGACCTGAAGGCGGTGCTCTATGATATCGCCATCCCCGGAGCCAACAACGAGTACGCCAACCGGCTCCACCTCTTCGACGTGGCCGAGCCCGCCGGCCAGCCCTGGGTGGGCATCGACTTTGACAAAACGGACATCGCCCACCGGCTCACCTCCTTCCTCTACCCCGACGACAGCGACGAGGCCGGCCGGCTGCTCCGGGTGTATCAGCAGTATTTCATGGTGTCCGCCGGAGCTCAGCTCATCCTGTCCGAGCTGGAGGCCAAGGGCTACGCTCCGGACACCCTTGCCGACCATGTGGTGGTTCAGATCAACGACACCCACCCCTCCATGGTCATTCCCGAGCTGATCCGTCTGCTGACCGGAAAGGGCTTGTCCTTTGACCAGGCTCTGGACCAGGTCCGCCGCGCCTGCGCCTACACCAACCACACCATCCTGGCCGAGGCCCTGGAGAAGTGGCCCCTGTCCTTTATTGAAAAGGTGGCTCCCCAGCTGGTGCCCGTGATTCAGGAGCTGGACCGCCGGATGAAGGAGCTCCATCCCGACCCCCGCGTGGCCATTCTGGACAGCCAGAACCTGGTCCATATGGCCCACATGGACATCCACTGCGGCTTCTCGGTGAACGGCGTGGCCGCCCTCCACACGGAGATTTTGAAGAACTCCGAGCTGAAGCCCTTCTACGACCTCTACCCGGGGAAATTCAACAACAAGACCAACGGCGTCACCTTCCGCCGCTGGCTGGAGGCCTGCGATCCACAGCTCACCGCCCTCATCGATGACTGCGTCGGCGCCGACTGGCGGCAGGATGCCCGCAAACTGGAACGGCTGCTGGAGCATATCGACGACGACGCGGTGCTGGACCGCCTGCTGGAGGTGAAGCAGCATAACAAGAACCACCTGTGCCGGATCCTGTGGGCTGTTCAGCACCTTGAGCTGGACCCCCAGTCCGTCTTTGACATCCAGGTCAAGCGCCTCCACGAGTACAAGCGGCAGCAGATGAACGCCCTGTATGTCATCCACAAGTACCTGGAAATCAAGTCCGGCAAGCTGCCTGAGCAGCCGGTGACCGTGATTTTCGGGGCCAAGGCCGCCCCCGCCTATATTATGGCCAAGCGGATCATCCACCTGATCCTCTGTCTGCAAAAGCTTATCGAGCGGGACCCCCAGGTCCGGCCCTGGCTGCGGGTGGCTATGGTGGAGAACTACAACGTCACTTGGGCGGAGCGGCTGATTCCCGCCTGTGACATCTCCGAGCAGATTTCCCTGGCCTCCAAGGAGGCCAGCGGCACCGGAAATATGAAGTTCATGGCCAACGGCGCCGTCACCCTGGGCACCCTGGACGGGGCCAATGTGGAGATCGCCCAGCTGGTGGGGGAGGAGAACATCTACACCTTCGGCCAGCACAGCGACACGGTGATCGGGCTGTATAAGGGCAATGAGCCGGACGGCCGGAGCTACCGCCCTCTGGACTTCTACCACCGTCCGGCGGTGGAGCGGCTGGTGGACTTTATTGTCTCCCCCGAGCTGCTGGCCATCGGCGACCCGGCGGAGCTGTCCGCGCTGTGGAAGGACATGAAATACAAGGACTGGTTTATGGCCCTGCTGGATGTGGAGGACTATATTACCGTGAAGGAGCAGGCCGTTCAGGACTACGGCGACCGCCGCGCCTGGGCGAGAAAGATGCTGGTGAACATCGCCAAATCGGGTTACTTCTCCTCTGACCGGACCATCCAGCAGTACAACGAGGATATCTGGAAGCTGAAATAACAAACCGTATGAGCGCTGAAAATCCCGCCGGGAAAATCCGGCGGGATTTTTATTTTTTGGCCCATTCTATTTCACGTTCCAGAAGCATGATATACATATCCAGGAACGAAAAGAGCACGTTTATATTTTCATTCTCTTTGTTCCTTATAAAGTTTTCAAAGAGGGCTTCCACAAAATGATAGAAAGCCATATTTTGATCGACATGCAGAGATGCGCGGGTAAGATACACATCTGTCATTTCGGTTGGCATGGGAAGCTTCTTTGCCTCATCGGCACGGCTGTCGAAACGGGCCAGCAGCCTCAATAGTTCCGACCGCAGGGCTTTTTCTTCCGGGTCCTTGCAGTGCAGCCATTGTCTGTAGTCTGGCTGGTTACTTACCAGCCTTTGAAAATCTCTCCAGTATTCTTTTTGCTCCATTGATATCCCCCCCTGTCTGATTGCATTTTAGCACACTGGTTGGTTTCAACCTACATTAGAAATTTCTAACAAAAAATTCTAATGTAGGAATAAAAGATACAATATATTAGAATAGGACATGGAATGGGGGATATTCATGTCTTTTCAGTTAAAGGATAATAAAAGCCGTATAAAGAGAACCTATAAGACGTTATATATCTCCGAAACGCTCGTTTCTCAAATTGACGAAATCGCAAAAGACAACAACACCAGCTTTAACAATGTGGTTGTTAGTATGATAGAATCTTGTCTGAAGGATAACGTCAGTCTTCCGAATAAAGAGGAGTTTCCTTGACTAAACGGTCGAAAAATGGTACATTATGCATAGGCGCTGTCCAATACAGGCGAGGCGGTTCAGCTACACCACCCGAAAGGGGGTGAGCGTATGTATATTGCGGTTACCTTCCACTTTCGTGGATACTCCGTCAGCATACATATCAAAAAGCTGAAAACCGCCACCATGCCCCGGTGACGGTTTTCCTTAAGTAACCTAACTGGGCTGAACCGTCTTGCGGCCAGCGCCTTCTATTTGTAATATACCACCGCCTGAGCCTTTTGTCAAGGCGGATTCTCCACCCTGGCAGCCGCCGGGGAATTTTTCTGTCTTTTCAGAAGTAATTCTCTTGAAAACACCTCTGTCCTGCGATACAATACTTTGGACAAGGAGGGAGAATACATATGGACAACCGAACACTGGGGGAGCTGGCCCCCGGCCAGAGCGGGACCATTTTGTCCATTGGAAATAAATCCGGGACGGTAAAGCGCCGCCTGGTGGACATGGGGCTTACCCCGGGCACCGAGGTGAGGGTCACCAAAATCGCCCCTCTGGGCGACCCCATCGAGGTCACTCTGCGGGGCTATGAGCTGTCCCTGCGGAAAGAGGACGCCGCCCAGATTGTTATGGGCCAGCCCCGCCCCTGGGGAGACGGCAGCGCCCGGGCGGCCATGACCCGTCACACCCCCGACCCGGAAACCGCCCGCCGCCAGCTCCGCGACCATGAGCACGAGCTGGCCGAGCACGCCGGACGCTACGACCCATCCGCCCACGACCAGCGCCCCATGCGGATTGCTCTGGCGGGCAACCCCAACTGCGGCAAGACCACGCTGTTTAACGCCCTCACCGGCTCCAACCAGTATGTGGGCAACTGGCCTGGCGTCACGGTGGAGAAAAAGGAGGGCACCGCCCACATCGGCGACCGGGAGGTGACGGTGGTGGACCTGCCCGGCATCTATTCCCTGTCCCCCTACTCCATGGAGGAGATCGTGGCCCGGGATTTCATCATCGGCGAGGCTCCCGACTGTGTCATCGACATTGTGGACGCCACGAATCTGGAGCGCAACCTGTATCTCACCGTCCAGCTGCTGGAGCTGGAGCGGCCCACAGTGGTGGCCCTCAACTTTATGGATGAGGTGGCCCAGCGGGGCGACCAAATTGATGTGGATCGGCTGTCCAAGGAGCTCGGTATTCCCGTGGTCCCCATCACCGCCCGGACAGGGGAAGGCGTCAAGGCGCTGATGCATACCGCCCACCGGCAGATGCACCTGGGGGTGACCATCGAGCCGGACGACCTCTATGACGACTACACCCATGACGTCCACCACCGCATGGGCGAGCTGCTTCACGACTTCGCCTATCTCGCCGGCCTCCCCGCCCACTGGGCCGCCATCAAGCTGCTGGAGGGGGACGCCATTGTGGAGAAGGCTCTGGAGCTCCCAGAGGGGGTAAAAAAGCGGCTGGACACCCTGGTGGCGGAGTATGAAAACTCCAGCGACCTGGGCGACCGGGAGACGCTGATCGCCGACAGCCGCTACCAGTACATCCAGCGGGTGGTGGGCGCGTCGGTGGTCAAAGGAGGCGCTCCCGGAGAGCTGACCCTCAGCGAAAAAATCGACCGGGTGGTGACCCACCGTATCTGGGCCATTCCCCTGTTTCTATGCACCATGCTGGTGATGTTTGTGGTCACCTTCGGACCCTTCGGCTCCTGGCTGTCCGACGGGGTTGGGGCGTCCATCGACGCCCTGTCCGCCTGGCTGGCTCCCACATTGGAGAGTATGGGCGTGTCCCATGTGCTGGTCTCTCTGGTCTGTGACGGCATCATCACGGGGGTGGGCGGCGTGCTCACCTTCCTGCCCCAGATCGCGCTGCTGTTTCTGTTCCTGTCCTTCCTGGAGGACTCGGGCTATATGGCCCGGGCCGCCTTTATCATGGACCGCCTGCTGCGGCGCTTCGGCCTGAGCGGCAAGGCCTTTATCCCCATGCTCATGGGCTTTGGCTGCTCGGTGCCCGCCATTATGGGCGCCCGGACCATGGAAAACGAGAAGGATCGCCGCATGACTATCCTGCTGGTCCCTTTCATGTCCTGTTCCGCCAAGCTGCCCGTCTACGGACTGATTTCCGCCGCCTTCTTCGGCCCCTGGGCCGGACTGGTGGTATTTGGACTGTATATCATCGGAATGCTTACCGGTATTTTGTCCGGGCTGTTCTTCAAAAAGACCCTCTTCGCCGGGGATCCCGCTCCCTTTGTGCTGGAGCTGCCCCCCTATCGTCTGCCCTCCCCGGGGAACACGCTCACCCATGTGTGGCAAAAAGTGAAGGGCTTTCTGGTCAAGGCCGGCACCCTGATCCTGCTCATGTCCATGGTCCTCTGGCTGCTGCAGTCCTTTGACCTGGGCCTGCGTATGGTGGAGGACCCCGCCCGAAGCATGCTGGGGGCCATCGGAGGGCTGATCGCGCCCCTCTTCGCCCCCTGCGGCTTTGGGCGGTGGCAGGCCGCTGTGGCCCTGCTCACCGGCCTGATCGCCAAGGAGATGGTGGTGTCCTCCCTGTCCATGTTCTATGGCTTTTCCCTCACCGCCTCCAGCGGCGCGGTCGCCGCCGCCATGACCGGCTTTACCCCTCTGTCCGCGTTTTCCATGCTGGTGTTCATTCTGTTATACGTCCCCTGCGTAGCCGCTGTCTCCGCTCTGTTTAAAGAGATGAACAGCTCCAGATGGGCCTGGTTCTCCATCGCCTGGCAGATCGGCTGCGCCTATGTGGTATCCCTGCTGGTGTATCAGATTGGGGGTTTGTTTGTATGATAAAACTGATTTCTCTGGACTTGGACGGCACCCTGCTCACTCCGGAGGGGCGAATCACCCTGGCTTCCGGAACCGCCATCGCCAAAGCGTGGGCGGCGGGGGTTCGGGTGATCGTCAACACCGGGCGCCCCGCCCAGGAGGCCGTGTTCTTCGCCCGGAAGGCGGGATGCGACCTGCTTGTGGGCGGCGCGGGCGGCGGCCTGATTATGGACGGCGAGACTGGACAGGTCGTCCGTCAGCGGAGCGTGCCCGAGTCCTCCGCCCGGCGCGCGGTCGAGCTGTGCCTAAGCTGGGACGCCCAGCTGATGATCTTCGCCGGAAGTCAGGTGCTGGTGACCGCCAGGTACAAAAAGCTTTTGGAGCGCTGGTATCCCTTCCCCACCTTCCATGAGATGGTCACAGTGACAGAAGATTTCCTGCCCTACATGGAAGCACACGGCCTGCCCCTGGTCAAGATCCACGGGGAGAAGGGTCCCGGACACTGTCCGGCGGAGGAGCTGGCCGCGATCCCTGACGTAACTCTCACCACCTCCAGCACCCACGACTTTGAGCTGACCGCCGGTGGCGCGGACAAGGGAGCCGCCCTGGCGGAAATCGCCGGACGGTACGGCATTCCTCTGGAACAGTGCGCCGCCGTGGGGGACAGCGAAAACGACCTGAGCGCTTTTCGGGCCGCGGGCGTCCCCATCGCCATGGGAAACGCCCCTCCAAACGTGAAAAACGCGGCCGCCCGCGTCGCCCCCTCCAACAGGGAGGAGGGGGCGGCCTGGGCGATTATGAGCTGCTTATGATAAGGCGCCCCAAAGCCACAAAACGCGCGTCCCGGCCTGAAACCGGGACGCGCGTTTTCCATTCAGTCTTTTTTCGCCGCGCCGTCAGCGAAAATTCTGTTGTCTACCGCGAAGATAATCACCATGGCCACGCCTCCGGTCACCACGGTGGTCACAACGCTCTGGACCGTGTTCCTCAGAGCGGCGTTGGCGATCAGCGCGTTGGTAACCGGGTTCCAAACGCAGGTGAACAGATTCATCACCAGAAAAACCACCACGGTGGCCAGAAAATGCAGACCAAGCTGGGGACCCAGGGGGCCGCGGCTCTTGAAGGTCACGTTCCGCTGGAGGGGGAAGTTGATGCACTCACCCAGGAAAATCGCGGTCAGATTGGCCAGGGTAAAGGCCAGACCGCCGGTCATCACGCCGCCAACCTCCTCCAGGGCGTTGCCGATAACAGCCAGGTTGAACTGGACGCCGAACAGGGAGACCGGGATATTCGGCCACAGCCACTGGGCGTTTCCCACCATCCCGCGGAACAAATCGGGCAGAAACATGAGCATAACCGCCTTGAGCGCCGTGACGACCCAACTGAAAATGAGGAACAGTCCGCCCTTACGGAACCACTCGGCGGCCTTGGGGTGCTGTTCCGCGAAGCTGTTGAAAAAATTCACGTCATACCCTCCTTTACTGAATTTCCGCCGCGGCCTTGTGCTTTTTCCCGGCCCGGAAAAAGCCGCCGATGATCTGGCCCAGTCCCTTGAAGAAATGGCCGTTGACGATGATCAGAATTCCTTCCGCCATCTCCATGGTGCAGATTCCGCCGGTCATCTTGGCGATTCCCCGGAAGGGCATGTTGTAATTAAACATCAGGTTCAGGTTTGGGGTACCCTTCTCCATGCTCCGGTTCAGCATATTGGTAAGCCGCTTATAGACGAACCGGGCCAGGCCACTTTTGGCATAGTACATCTGGCAGATGGCGTCGTTCATAGTGAGGGTGCCGCTCCAGCTCCCGTCAGGGATAGGGCGGCCCAGCAGAAGCTCAAACTGCCGGTCGGATACGGCCTTGATGGTTCCGGCGTAATAGTCGGACAGCTCCCCGGCCTTGTAGGGATTCTCCGCCCCGGTGCCCTGAACCGTTACCGAACCTGTGAGCTTGATGTCCGCCGCGGAGGCGCCAACCAGAATCTGATACTCGCCGTCCTCCACCTCAAACCGGTTGGTCTTAATGTTGAAATACCGGAAGGCCTTGTCATCCAGTGGGATGGTAACCGTTTCGCTCTCCCCGGCCTTTAAAAATACCTTGATGAAGCCCTTCAATTCCTTAGCCGGACGGAATATTTCCCCGCCGGGCCTGCTGACATATACCTGGGCCACCTCGGCTCCGTCCATCTCTCCGGTATTGGTCAGCGCAAAGGAAACTTCCTTGTCTGTGACCTTCAGTCCGGAATACTCAAAGGAGGTATAGCTCAGGCCAAATCCAAAGGGGAACAGTACGGGTATATTCGCAGTTTCGTAATAGCGATAGCCCACATAGAGCCCCTCCCTATACTCGG
This sequence comes from Oscillospiraceae bacterium, assembly GCA_910575265.1. Lineage (GTDB taxonomy): Bacteria > Bacillota > Clostridia > Oscillospirales > Oscillospiraceae > Lawsonibacter. Next base: position 133,885 of record CAJTEA010000001.1, on the reverse strand, counting down.
CATTACGCTGACGGGCCGGGAAGTAGGGGGCGGAGGAAACATCCTCATACTTGATGGGATAGCTCTCGGCCAGCTTGCCGGAGGGGTTGATCTCCCCCAGAAGGGCCTGGAGCATCGCTCCCGCCCCCGCCTGCCCACTGAGGTAGCCGTGGATGACGGCTTTGCACTGGTCCAGCCAGGGCATCTCCACCGCCGACCCGGCGGACAGCACCGCCACCACGTTGGGGTTAACCGCGCTGACCGCCTCGATCAGGTCAATCTGGCTCTGGGGCAGCCTCATGTGGGGCCGGTCCAGCCCCTCGCTCTCGCTGATCTCGTCCAGGCCAATGTAGAGCAGAACCACGTCCGCCTGCCCTGCCAGCTCCACCGCCCTGGCCCGCATACCGGGGTCGCCCTTGCCGGAGCGGGGATAACCGGTCTCAAAGCCCACTACGTTCAGTTGATAATTCTTAATAATATCCATTGTGTTGTCAACCCTGGTGGGATTGACAACCGAGGAGCCCGCCCCCTGATACCGGGCCTTCCGGGCAAACTCGCCGATGACGGCCACCTTCGCGCCCTTGCTCAGCGGCAGAATGTTTTCCTCGTTCTTCAGCAGAACGATGGACTGCCCCGCCGCCTTTTGGGCCATGGCGTGGTGCCGGTTCACATCAAAGGGCCGGTCCTTCAGCGGGGCGATGGACCGGGTGACGGACAGGATCACGTCCACCAGCTCATCCACCCGCCGGTCGATGACGTCCTCGCTGATCTTGCCGTCTCTGACCGCCCGCACCAGCTCCAGGTCGGAGTCGCCGCCGGTGGTGGGCATCTCCAGGTGAGAGCCGGCCCGGACGCCCTCCACATGCTCGTTGGAGCCGCCCCAGTCGGAGACGACGAAGCCGTCAAACCCCCACTCGTCCCGGAGGATCTCCTGGAGCAGGTGGTAATTCTCGTTGGCGTAGACGCCGTTGACCCGGTTGTAGGAGGACATGAGGGACCTGGCCCCGCCCTCCTTCACGGCGATCTCAAAGCCGGTGAGATAGATCTCCCGCAGGGTGCGCTCATCCAGCACCGAGTCGGAGGCCATGCGGCGCAGCTCCTGGGAGTTGCAGGCGAAGTGCTTGGGGCAGGCGGCCACGCCGTTTTTCTGGATGCCCCGGATATACCCAGCGGCCATCTTCCCCGACAGATAGGGGTCCTCGGAGAAGTATTCAAAGTTCCGGCCGCACAGAGGGGACCGCTTGATGTTCAGACCCGGTCCCAGCAGGACGCCCACCCCCTGGCTGGCGGCCTCCTCCCCCAGGCATTCGCCGATCTCCTCCCCCAGAGCGGGGTCCCAGGAGTTGGCGATGGTGGCGGCGGTGGGGAAGCAGGTGGCGGGAAGGGAGGGGTTCAGCCCCAGCTGATCCCCGGAGCCGGCCTGCCTGCGGACACCGTGGGGGCCGTCGGAGAGCACCATATTATGGACCTCCAGCCGCTCCACACTCCGGGTCTGCCAAAAGTCCTTGCCGGAGAGCAAAAAGCATTTCTCCTCCAGGGTCATTTGCTTGATAATATCCGCGTGTCTCATGTTCTTTGCTCCTTCCTGACAGGAGAGGCCCGCCCTCGGGCGGGCCTTCGAAGTCGTGTTTTTTATTGGGCCCCGCGCTTGCGGTAGTTCAGGAGCAGCAGGGCCTCGGCGGCCACCAGGACCACGCCGATGCCGATATCGGCCATGAGGAAGGTCCTGGTCATGTTGTCCATGCCGTCGGTGGGGTCGCCGTTGGCATAGTAGCCGCTGTTGCCGATGGTGTACAGGATGTTCTTGCAGGACTGGCGCATAGCCAGGGTGGCGGTGGCGCTCTGGTCGGTGAATTTGTTAGACTCGGCCTGGCCGAAGCCCAGCATCAGGTCGTTTCCGGCGCGGACGCAGTGGTCGGAGATCATATAGCCGTAGGAGCCGTTGTAGTCGGTCTCTACCATGCCCACAAAGCCCCATTCGTTCCGGAGCACGGTGTTGAGCAGATCCGGATTGGAGCAGGAGGGCTTGGTGCCGATCCAGTTGAAGGAGGACATCACGGCCAGGGGGGTGCCGGTGTAGTTCTTCACGCACAGCTCAAAGGGCTTGAGGTAAATTTCCCGAATGGCCTGCTCGGAGGCGTATGTAAGCAGGAAGGAGCAGCGGTTGGTCTCCTGGTCGTTCAGGGCAAAATGCTTGATATAGGGGTACAGGCCCTTGGTGGCGGCGCCGTTGATCTCGGCCGCGCCGATATAGCCGGCCAGCACGCCGTCCTCGGAATAGTATTCAAAGTTGCGTCCGGCAAAGGCGGAGCGGTGGGTGTTCATAGCCGGGCCGTACCAGCCGTAGTTGCTGGCCTCGGCGTACTCCTGGCCCATGGCCACACCCATGTTATAAATCAGCTCCTTGTTCCAGGTCTGGGCCATGAGGACCTCGGAGGGGTAGGCGGTGCCGTAAGCGCCAGTGACAAAATTGGACAGGCCGGCGGGGCCGTCACAGTCGGAGGTGGCAATTTTGCCTACAGAGTCCACCGCCGCGGTTTGCCAGCCGCCCACGTTAATCATGGTGACCATATCCTCAAAGGTAAGCTGGTCCAGCAGCCCCTCCCATTGGGGGTCGTCATAGCTCTTGCCGGCCAAATCGGCCAGCTTCAGGCCGTTCTTGGCACCCAGAGCGGGCATGGCGTCGGAGGCGTTGTCATAAAGAGTGGGATCATAGATGCCCACGGCGCTGGCCTCCACGGCGGAGCGGGTGGCGGCGCTCATCTCATAGGAGGCGGGGGCGGCGGTTGCCTGAGCGTAGTTGGCAAAGCCGTCGGCCCGGGAGAGCTGGACAAAGTCGCCCCGGGAGTAGTCCTGGAACACGTTGACGGCGGGCGTACCGTCGCTGGGCCGGCCGGAGCTGTAGTCCATGTCGGCGTCCACCGTGAAGGCGGCGGTGTCCAGCACGGTGTGAGAGCTGGAGCGGATGGACAGGGTGTAGTCCCCGGCCTCCAGGATATAGCCGCCGCCCTTCACCTTGATCCCATCGTCATAGGAGGCAAAGTCCTCCTTGGGAATATCGAAGTGGATAGTTTCAGAGGCGTTTGGCTCCAGCAGCTGGGTCTTGCCGAACTGGACCAGGTTGACGCTGGCCTTTTCGATACCTCCGTTGGTGTAGGGAGGCTCGAAGTAGACCTCCACAACCTCCTTGCCGGCGGCGGAACCGGTGTTGGTGACGTTTACGTCAAAGGAGACGGTGTCGCCGCTGTCAGAGAAGTTTTCAATGCTCTGGGTAAAGGTTGTGTAGCTCAGGCCGTAGCCGAAGGGGTACTGAACATAGTCGTCATAGGCGATCAGGCCCTCCTGGGCGGCGGTCTCATAGAACTTGTAGCCCACGTAGATGCCCTCCACGTAGTTGACAAAGGCCATGTTGCCCTCGTAGGCGCCGTCGTTGGCGGCAATCTGCCGCTTCAGGTCGTCCACGTTGGAGTAGGCCAGGTTACCGAAGTTGTTCCAGGTGGGGGTGGCGGTCAGGTCCTTGACGTAGGTGTCCACCGTCCGGCCGGAGGGGTTCACTTCTCCGGAGAGAATCTGGCCCAGAGGCGCCATGCCGGTGTTGCCGGTGCCGGGGGCCAGGATGACCGCGCCGATGGAGGGGTACTGGTCCACCCAGCCCAGCTCCATGGCGTTGTTGGCGTTGATGACCACAACCACGTTGTCAAACTCGGCGCACACCTTTTCCACCATGTTCTCCTCGGTGACGGACAGCTCCAGGTAGTGCTCGCCCGGCTCGAAGTCGTCATAAGAGCCGTTGTTGGTGTAGGAGGCGTTGGTATAGCTGTAGTTGGCGTTGGGCTGGCCGTCGGCGCCTACAGTGTCTCTGGGGGCCACGTCGTAAGTGCCGTGAATGACGGCGTTCATGTTGGTGGGCAGATCGGCGCCCTCGCCGCCGGGCCGGCAGATGACGATGACGGCGGTGTCAGAAAAGCCCTTCGCCTGGCTCATAACGCTGTCGGTATAGGCGTCGGCGGTGGGCTCAGGAAGGGTCCAGTCCTGAGCGCTCATGCTGGTAACGGGGCGGCTGGCGCGGTAGTCGCGGTACAGCTTGGTCAGCTCCTCGTTGGTGGCATAGCCCGCGTCCTTCAGGGACTGGAGCGCCCCCACCGCGGTGGAGCCGTCGGAGGAGCCGGAGCCGGTGCCGCCGAAGATGTTGTCGATGGAGCCCCAGCCGAAGACGTTCAAATTGCTGACGTCGGAGGACAGCGGCAGGATGCCGTTGTTCTTCACCAGCACCAGGCCCTCCCCGCCCACCTCGCGGATGACATCCTTGCTGGCGGACACGGTGGAGTCGGACAGATTGACCTTGGAGGCGTTCAGCGCGCCGGAGACGGTGGCGTACATGGGTTCAAAAATGGGGGATAACAGGGTTGCGAGCAGGTTAATCATGGTTTCCTCTCCTCTTCCATAGTTTGCCGGGACGAAGGCTCTGCCCGGCGGTTATGATCTAAAGTGTAACACATATTATTGTCCCCAGCGCGCAACAAGCGCAAACTGCTTAATTTCCCGCGCAAACTGTTTTTGGATATGTAATTTCTGCACAAAGAATGGCCCGGTCATTTGACATTTCAAACAACCGGGTCCTTAATCGGAATGACAAGATTCAGTTCAAACCAGCTGTCCCGGTTGTGGATGGTCACGGTCCCGCCGTATTTCCCGGCGGCGTAGCGGATGGACTTGATGCCAAAGCCGTGATACGCCCCGTCCCCCTTGGTGGACACAGGCAGGCCGTCCTGAAACTCCAGCTTCTCCTCGCAGTAATTCTCACACTGGATCACCAGAAAGTCCTTTCGGGTGTATACCGCCAGGTGAATCAGCCGCTTCTTCCTGTCCTGAATGGTCAGCTCACACTCGATGGCGTTGTCCAGAATATTGCCGAAGATGGAACAGATGTCCATCACATCCATAAAGTCCAGCCGGGCCCCATCGGCCACGCAGGTCAGCTCCACCCCGTGGCGGGCACAGTACAGGCTCTTGCCGGTGAGGACGGTATCCAGCACCGAGTTGCCCGTCTTGTTCTAGGCCTCGTAGGCGCGGATCTCCTCCTCCATGCTATCCAGAAAGTCCAGCCGCCGCTGGGGGTCCCGCTCCATGCGGAGGACGGCGATCTGGTGCTTCAGGTCGTGGTACTTCCGGTTGACCACATCAATGCTCTCCCGGGACTGCTTGTACTGGACATACTGATTTCGCAAAACATTCTGGATGGCGTCCAGCTCCCGCTGCATGTACAGCTCACACCGCTGGACATGGTAAGCGTACAGCATGGCCACCCCGGCCAGGTCGATCAGGGTGCGGATGTTGTAGACGCTCTCAAGGGCGGAGCTGCTGAACGGGGTGTTGGAATAGACGAAGGACAGATTGCTCATCAGAAAGCAGGCCGTGCTGATGACCACCGGGGGCCACAGCTCCCCCGCCCGGAAAACCAGGGCGGAGGGCGGGTCCTCCTGCCGGCCGACCAGCCTCCGCATCAGCTCAAATACCCCGGCATAGACCACGAACAGAAAGACCAGGGAGAGCGCCGCTGTCCGCCAGCCGCCCTCCGGCAGGCCCAGCGTATGCCGGGTGTAGGAGTACAGCTGCCACTCCAGCGAGGCGGCAAACTCCGCGGTGAGGAAGGCGCAGGCGGTCAAATAGCCCGCGCTGGGCAGGGGAATATTGCAGCAGACGGCGATCAGGCCGAACATCAGCCCCACCGCCCCTATCATACAGGGGAACCACAGGACGATGTGCAGCCCGTCTGTCAGGCACAGAAACAGGCACTGGACCGCCAGCCCCGCCCCCAGCGCCCCCCACAGCCGGGGACCGGTCACGCGCGGGGGGGCGCTTGCGGAGAAAGACCAGACAGGCGCACCACTCGGCAATGGCGGTGAACAGCCGGGGAATGTCGGAGTGGTAGACCTGATTCATGCCCGTATCCCTCCCACATAGTCGGCCAGGGCGTCCAGAAAGGCGGCCCGGCGGCCCCGGCTGATGAGCAGCCGGTCCCCTTGGACCACGGCGCAGCCGTCCTGCACCCCCCGCACATGGGCCAGATTCACCAGATATCCCTTGTTGCGGCGGGCAAACCCCCTGTCCGCCAGCGCCTCCTCCATCTGCTGAAGGGTGGAGGAGGAGGCGTGGATGCCATCCCGGGTGTGGAACATCAGCTGGTGGCCCAGCCGCTCAATGTAGCAGATATCCCCCACCTCCAGCTTCAGCGCGCCCCCCTTCACCGATACCGTGACATAGGCCTCCTCCCGCTTCTTCACATAGCGCAGGCAGCGGGTGAGCCGCTGGGAGAAGGAGAAATAGTTCAGCGGCTTGAGAATGTAGTCCAGGGCGTTCACCGAATAGCCCTGGATGGCGTACTGGGCCAGATTGGTGACAAAGACAATCACCACCTCCGGGTCCACCCCGCGGATGTGGCCGGCCGCTGTCATGCCGTCCAGAAAGGGCATATCCACATCCAGCAGCAGCAGGTCAAACTCCGGCCGGTACCGCTCCACCAGGTCCTCGCCATTGTCATAGTGGGTGATTTGAAAGGTCCGGCCAGTCTCCCGGCTGTAGTCGTCCAGAAACCGCTCCAGCTCCTGATAACACCGCGGATCGTCCTCCGCAATCAAAACGCGGATCACATACCTCGCCCCCTTCTGCGTCCTCCGGCCCGCAATTGGATACTATTATATCAAAAAACTCTGTAATAGCAAGGTATTTTGTCCCGCTTTGTTCTTGATTTCAGCGCGCTGAAGTGATATCCTGATTTCAGCGCACAGCATCTCCAAACAAAGCAGAAAAGGAGCGACCGCTATGTCCCTGTTTCAGCATCTGTTTAGGAAACAACCCCCCTCCCCGGAAACGCCCCCGGCCTCCAACGCCGGTCCCGGCGCGCCGGTGGGATTTTTCCCCGAAGGGGTGGACATGTCCAACTGGGACCAGGTGTTTTCCGCCTGCCTGGGAAAAATGTTCACCGTCCAGCACGCCTTTCTGGACCTGGTAAAGGGGGAAGAGGGGTGGTATATCGACTTTGAGAAGGGAACCCTCACCCTGGGCAAACAGGAATTCCGCGTCCAGTTCCTGGGCAGCGAGTCCTACGTATCCAACTCCTGGCTGTGGGGCTGGGAAAATATCAACCAGTTTCCCGACAACGTCCTGGGCCAGGTCCACATTGCCCGGACCTACGGCCAGGCCTGGGGGCTGGAGCCCTTGATTCATGCCCAATGCGAGCTGAACGACACCTTCAACGGCCACAACTTCTCCATGGTGGTGTGCGGAGCCCTGGCGGAGGACCGGTGCTACTACCGCTGCCCCACCGGCGGCGGACAGGGGGCCGCTTTTGTGGCCCTGTGCGATATGCCCGGGGAGTTGTTCGTCCCGGTGGACGGCATTACCTTCATCAACAACACATCCCAGTGCATCCAGCAGTTCTATCTGGACCACAAAATCTTCGCCGAGTCCTTCCTGCGCTGGAACAAAACCCCCTTCGACTGGAACGGCGACACCCTCACCGCCCACTTTGGCAAAGATGTGACCGTGGAGTTTGAACAGGCGGGGGAGCACTACCGAATCAAAAACCTGAAGCAGTAACAGACAGCGGCCGACCATCCAGGCGGCCGCTCAGCTTGTCGAAAAAGTCTGTCTTGGGGCAGACTTTTTCGACAAGCTGAACCGGCCTCTATGAGGCCGGTTTTACAGCTATAGCTCTACCTTCAGCACCTTGGCGTAGTCCTCCACCACCTGCCGGGCAGCTCGGAGGGGGTCCTCGTTTTTCGCCAGCCGGAAGGAGAACCGGGGCACCTCCCCGGGCATGAGGAGGAGGCGCTTGGCATACTTCTCCTGGGCGCACAGGGCGGAAAAGGGCTCCAGCCAGAACTCGTCCAGGGTAAAGATCAGCTTATCTCCCTTCTGGGCCAGGTCGTTAATGCGGCACTGGGCCGCTGTCGCCCGGAGGAGGGCCACGGAAATCAGGTTGTTCACCGGCCTGGGGGGCTCACCGTAGCGGTCGATCAGCTCGTCCACCAGCTCGTCAGCTTCCTCCTCGCCGCGGATGGCGGCGATGCGGCGGTACAGGTCCATCCGCTGCTCTGGAGCGGGGACGTACTTGTCCGGGATAGAGGCGGACACGCTGAGATTGGCGGCGCACTCGGTACGGGTGGGCAGGGGCTGGCCCCGCTCCAGCAGAACCGCCTCCTCCAGCAGCTTCAGGTACATGTCGTAGCCCACGGAGAGGAGAAATCCGCTCTGCTCCGGCCCCAGCACGTTGCCCGCCCCGCGAATCTCCAGGTCCCGCATGGCGATCTTGAAGCCGGAGCCGAACTCGGCGAACTCCCGGATGGCCTCCAGCCGCTTGGAGGCCACCTCGCTGAGCACCTTCCCTTTCCGGTAGGTGAGGTAGGCGAAAGCCCGGCGGCTGGACCGTCCCACCCGGCCCCGGATCTGGTGGAGCTGGGCCAGACCCAGCTTGTCCGCGTCCTCCATAATGAGGGTGTTCACATTGGGCAGGTCGATGCCCGTCTCGATGATGGTGGTGCACACCAGCACGTTCAGCTCCCCGTCGGTCATCCGGGCCATCACGTCGTCAATGGCCTCCTGGGCCATCCGCCCGTGGGCCACACCAATGGCGGCGTCCTCCCCGAGGAGGGTCTGGATGCGGGCGGCGCACCGGTCGATGGTCTCCACCCGGTTGTGGAGGTAGAACACCTGCCCGCCCCGCTCCAGCTCCCGGCGCATGGCGTCGGCCAGAAGGTTCCAGTCGTGTTCCAGCACATAGGTCTGCACTGGCTGGCGGTCGGCGGGGGGCTCCTCCAGGGTGGACATGTCCCGGATGCCGGAGAGGGCCATATTCAGCGTCCGGGGGATGGGGGTGGCGGACAGGGTGAGCACATCCACCTGTTGAAAGTTCTCCTTCAGCTTCTCCTTGTGCTGCACCCCAAACCGCTGTTCCTCGTCTACCACCAGCAGCCCCAGGTCCTTAAAGCGCACGTCCTTGTTGAACAGCCGGTGGGTGCCGATGAGAATATCCACCTGGCCCTCCTCCACCTTGCGCAGGGTCTCCTTCATCTGGGCGGGGGTGCGGAAGCGGGACACCACGTCGATGCTGACGGGGTACTTCTGGAACCGGCGCAGGGCGGTGAGGTAGTGCTGCCGGGCCAGAACTGTGGTGGGCACTAAAATTGCCGCCTGCTTGCCGTCCAGCACGCACTTCATCATAGCCCGGAAGGCCACCTCCGTCTTGCCGTAGCCCACGTCGCCGCACAGCAGCCGGTCCATGGGGGTGGGCCGCTCCATATCCCGCTTGATCTCCTCGACGCACCGCAGCTGGTCGTCGGTCTCGGTATATTCAAACTGCTCCTCAAACTCCCGCTGCCAGGGGGAATCAGGGGCGAAGGCGTAGCCCGGCTGACGCTGGCGTTGGGCGTAGAGCTGAATCAACCCCTTGGCCAAGTCCCGCGCCGCCTTTTTAGCCTTTTTCTTGGCTTTTTCCCACTCCTGGCCCCCCAGGCGGTTCAGCTTTTTGGCCTCGTTGGCGCCCTCGCCGCCGCCGATGTATTTGGACACCAGGTCCAGCTGGGTGGCGGGGACATAGAGCACATCGGTGCCGGCGTAGGCGATTTTCACATAGTCCTTCTCAATGCCGTCCACCGGCATTTTCACTATCCCCACATAGCGGCCCACCCCGTGGTGCTCATGAACCACCAGGTCCCCGGGGGTGAGGTCGGCGTAAGACTTCAGCTTCTGCCGGTTGGTGGCGTCCTTGGGCCGCCGGGGCTTTTTCCCCGCGGCCTTCTCCCCCTCAGTGAGGACGGCCAGCTTTAGCTCCGGGTACTCAAAACCGCCGGACAGCCCGCCCACGGTAATGATGATCTCTCCCGGCTGGGGCAGGGCCTTGAGCTGGAAGTCCACCGAGGACTTAATGTTCTGCTCCCGGAGGAGGGTCTGCAGGTCGATGGCCCGCTGTTCTCCGGACACCAGCACCAGCGCGGCAAACCCGCTGTTCTGGTAGTGGGCCAGGTCCTGAACCGCCGTCTCCAGGCTGGCCAGGAAGGGGGGCAGCTGCTTGGCGGTGACAGACAGCAGCGCTTTCGGTGGCGCGGGATAACTGGAGGTGGTGAAGGAGTCCAGATAAACCACCGGGAAATCCTCCAGCCGGGAGAGGAGCCGGGGGAAGGTGAGCGCCAGCTCGCCGCAGGAGCCGTCCAGCTCCCCCTGCTCCAGCAGGGTTTTCACGTCCTCCTCCAGCTGCCACTGGAAGTTTTTCGCCCGATCCGCCACCCGGACGCACTGGTCGAAAACGACGCAGGCGTCGGCGGGCAGATAGTCGGCGGCGCTGGCCAGCTCCGGGTAAATGAGGGCCAGATACCGGTCTATCGCCGGGAAGGTCCGGCCCTGGGCGATGGCCTCGCCATCACGCTCCAGGGTCTCAGCCAGGGTTTTGTTCCCGTTTCGCAGCGCCTTGGCCGCCAATTGAGACAGCTTCGCGCTCAGCCCCGCCAGCCCGCCGGGGGCCAGCTGGGGCAGGACCTCGGCGGCGGGGAGGAGCGGCGCCGTCTCGACATTCTCCGTCCGCCGCTGGGTGGCGGGATCAAAAACGCCCATGGCGTCCACCTCGTCCCCGAAAAACTCAACGCGGACGGGCCGGTTCATCCCGGGAGAGAACACGTCCAAAATGCCGCCCCGGAGGGCAAACTGCCCCACCCCCTCCACCTGCTCACAGCGGACGTATCCGGCGGCGGACAGCGTCTCAGCCAGTTGGTTCAAATCGCGGACAGAGCCCAGCTTCAGCTCCTGGCAGCTGTCCTCCAGCACCTTTGGAGGGAGGGCGCGCTGAAGCAGTCCCTCCACCGTCGCCACCAAAAAGGAGAATGTTCCCTCCGCCAATCCCTTCATCAGGGCCAGCCGCCGGTGCTCCCACTGGCGGGAGACCGAGGCGGCGTTGTGGAAGGTGAAGTCCCGGGCCGGGAGCACAGGGACTTCCGTCCCCCCGGCGAAGGCGGATAAATCCCTGGCCAGACGCTCCCCCTCCGTCTCGTCGGCACAGACCACCACCACCGGCCGCCGGGTGGTCAGGCCGATGGCGGCGGCGGCGTGGACCCGGTGGATAGCGGCCGCCCCGGACAGGGCCGCGGGGGATTGCCCCCCCTCCAGGGCGGCGAGGAGCTGTTGAAATTCCGGCAGTCGATTCAGGGCGGCGGTAAGCAGCTTCATGGAAAACACCTCCATTTTTGACACCTTGGGGAAACGACACAATGCCCCTGCCCCGGTGAGGGGTAGGGGTATTGGCATCCTTTGTTATTATATGGGCTCAGGTAATCCGATAGTCCTGGCCGAACTGGAGCCGGCCAAAGTCGATCTGGCGGGGTCGGGGCGCGCCCGCGGGAGCTTCCCCCTCCTCCTCCTCCTCGTATTCCTCATACTCCTCATCGTCTAACGGGACATCCTCCCCATCCGGGGGAACCGGACCGAACTCGGCGGTATCCGCCAAATCATCCTCGTCATCCATGTCATCTTCCTCGTCCTCGCCCCGCAGCCCCTGGGCGGCGGCCTGCATGGCCTGATCCAGAAGGCGCTGCACGTTATCGTCGATCTCAGACACCGCCTTGTCCACGGGGTCCGCCGCGGCTTCGGCGTCAGGGGGACACAGCTCCTGAAGACGGCTCAGATATTCCTCCTCCTGGGCGTGAAGGGCGCGCACCTTGTCCACGAAAGCGGCGGTGGTCCGCTGGGCCTGACGCAGACGGTACTCCTCCGCCTGGAAGTCCTTGGCCATCAGGGACTGGCGCTCCCGCAGCTCCTTCTCCGTCTTGGCGAGCATTTCCGCCTTCTTCTGTTCGGCCTCCTTCACCAGCTCGTCAGCCATCCGCTGCGCGGCCATCAGAGCCTTGCGCATGGCCTCCTCCGTGGTGCGGTACTCCTCCACCTTGTCCACCAGAACCTTCATCTTGCTTTTCAGCACGGCGTTCTCGTTAAACAGGGCGGAGTAATCCCCGGTGAGAATGTCCAGAAACTCGTCCACCTGGGCCATATTATAGCCGCCAAAGGACACCTTTTGGAAGGTGTGCTCGGATACTTCCTGGGGTGTGAGCATAATGATTCCCTCAATTCTCTATACGGACAGTCTTAATCCTGCCTTAAAAATACAGCCCGTTGTTCTCCAGCTCGTCAATCAGATCGCCCAGAATGTCTACATTATAAGGGGTAATGATGTAGGTAGAGATGGCCACCTTCTTGATCTTGCCCTCGTTGGCGTAGGACACGCCGGCCAAAAAGTCCAGCAGGCGGCGGGCGATCTCGCCGTTGGTGGACTCCAGATTGAGGACCACAGTACGCTTCTCCCGCAGGTGGTCGGCGATGGAGGAGGCGTCCTCAAACCGCTCGGGCTTGACCAGTACCACCTGGAGCTGGGTGGCGGCCCGGATGTTGACCACCTTATTGCCCCGGCGCTCGTCCTCAGAGGGGGGGGCGCTGTAGCTGTTGTAGCCGCCGCTGTAGCCGGTATCCCGGGGGGCGCGGTCCATGCGCTGATCGCGGCGCTCTACCGGACGGGGAGAGACGTCGAAGTCGTCATACACATCATCTTCCTCATCCTCATAGGGATGGGCAAGGCGCTTGAACTCGTCGAAAATTCCCATTAGCAGTAAGTCCTCTTTTCTCAGAAAGTAAATGGTCTGTCAGCGGGCGGCGCCCATGGAGGGCCGGGGGCCGAACAGGGCGGTGCCCACGCGGACGAGGGTGGCGCCCTCCAGGATCGCGTCCTCAAAATCAGCGCTCATGCCCATAGATAAACAAGGTTTATTATCTGACATTTTCCCAATTATGTCAACAAGAAATTGGCGCGTTTCCGAAAAATATTTTCGGTTGGAACCAGAAACCGTTGAAATTGGCGGGATTGCCATCAATCCCCGCAGCCGGACGCCGGAGCGGTTCCGGGCCAGCTCCGCCAGGGCGGGCAGATCCTCCGGCAGGCAGCCGCCCTTACTCTCCTCCCGGGCCACATTGACCTCCAGGAGAATATCCTGAACAATGCCCAGCCTGTCCGCCTGGCTGTGGATGGCCTGGAGGAGTTTGGGGGAGTCCACCGAGTGGATCAGGTCCACTCGGCCCACCACCTGCTTCACCTTGTTGGTCTGGAGGTGGCCGATAAAATGAACCTGAGCGCCCACATAGGCGTTGGCCTCCAGATGAGCGGTAAGCTCCTGCACCCGGTTCTCTCCGCAGACGCGGATGCCGGCGGCGATGGCGGCGCGGATGGCGTCATCCGACTGTACTTTCGTGGCGGCGCACAGGGAGATCTCCTCCGGGTTTCGCCCGGCGGCCCGGGCGGCGGCGGCGATCTTCTCCCGCACCGCTTTCACGTTTTGGGACAGGTCCATAACGATTCCTTCTCTCTTTATCCTTAACTTTTGATCAGCATTCCGTCCTGCAGGCCGACCCCTTCGATAATCACAGTATCCCCGCCGCGCAGGACCTTCCGTCCGGTTCCCACCGAACGGACCACATAGTAATCGCTTCCCTCATGGATGACGCTTACCTCCCGGAACTCGCTGCGTCCGTTGACCAGGGCGTATACCCCCAGCCGCCGGACCGGTTCTGCCTGGGAGGAGGCAGAGCCCTCTCCCGGGGTCTCGGCGGGGACCTCCTCCAGGCGCAGGGCCTCTTTGGGAACGCGCAGGCCGTTCCAGCTCTCAAAAATGAGCTCGGCCGTCTGGTGGCGCAGCAGGGTAGTCAGGGTGAGATACCGGCCGCACGAGAAAACCACCAGGGTGACCTCCCCCTCGGTTGCCCCAATCCGATCCACCGTCATTTCCACATCCCGGTTCAACTCGCCGGAGAAGCGCAGGGCGGCGCTGTCCCCCTCTTCCAGGCGGTCCGCCGCCGCCCTGGGCAGATTCGCGGCGAAATACCAGGTGTTAGAGGTGATAAGCTTGCCCACGGACTCGCTGTCCACCCCGGCGGGGTTGTCAATCAGGCTCTGGAGGGTGGAGGGCGTAAGCTGATCCAGGCTCTCCGGCGTCAGCTGAGTCTCATAGCCGTCCACCAGACCGGAAAACACCCCCGGCTCAGGGGCGGTGACTCGGGTGACCGCCTGGCTGGACTGCCGGGTCAGGATGGCCAGCTGGCTCCGGAGCTGCTGGAGGCGGGCGGTCAGGTCGGCGGAGGTGAGCCCCTCGCCGTAGGTATACCCCCGCTTCAGGACGCCGCTCTTCACGCTCATCACCTGGTCCCGCAGCTGGGTGTAGTCCCCCTGGGCATAGGAGGCGCGCAGGGCCACCACCGCCTCCAAAACGTCCTCGTCCAGACGGGCGGCGGATTCCACGCTGTCCCCCTGGATGGCGTTTTCCAGCAGCTCGATCTCCATCTGCAGTTCCTCGATCTGGGCCTGATTGGCCTGGGCCTGGCTGTCCCGGTAGACCAGGGCGATCTGCTGGCCCGCGCCCACCTTCTCCCCCTCCGCCCGGGTAATCTCCAGAATTCCGCTCTGACCGGGGAGGACCCGGGCCCGCCGCACCACAAGCCCCTCCGCCAGGGCGCTGTCATAGGCGGTGTAGGCGTAAACCTGGGTGTACTGGTAGGGCTCGTGGAAAGAGGTGGCCACATAGTAGCCGAAATAGATGGCCACAGCGGCCGCGAACACCAGAATGGCAAATGTAATGACAGGTTTTCCTTGCTTCATAGGGGCTCTCTCTTTCTGGGTAAGGTGTCAGCTGTCCTCCTCCGGCTCACTGAGCGAAACAGGACGCTCGGGGACAATGGTGGAGATGGCGTGCTTGTAGATGATCTGCTGCTTGCCGTCGCTGCTGAGGACGACGGTGAAGGCGTCAAACCCGGTGATATAGCCCCGCATCTGAAAGCCGTTCATCAAAAACATGGTGACGCCCCGCCGTTCCCGGCGGACCTGGGTGAGGAAAATGTCCTGAAGGTTGTTGGTCTTTGTCATATGTAGCACCTCTTCTTTCTTTTAGGCGGGCGGACCCGTCTGAGTGGCACTATCATATACCAAATTCTTCCAAATATGCTGTCGAAGCCTGTAGGACGTCCGCAAAATTCGGGACAGATTTCCAGAGAAGGGGTTTGGCCTCCCGGTTTCGCCGGAACCAGGTGCGCTGCCGCTTGGCGTACTGTCGGGAACGGAGCTTGATTTCCTCCGCCGCGGCGTGAACATCCCCGTCTCGCAGAAGGGCGGCGGCCATCTCCTTGTAGCCGATGGCCTGCATGGCGGTGCATTTGAGGGGGATCCCGCTGTCCAGCAGCGACCGGACCTCCTCCGCCAGTCCGGCGGCCATCATCCGGTCCACCCGGCGGTCGACGCGCTCCCACATATCCTCCCGCCGCTCAAAATCCAGCGTCAGGGTAAGGGCGTCATACCGGGGTGGGAGGGCCTGTGTCTCCCGGTTGTGTGCGGTGATGGTTTTTCCGGTGGTCAGCCAGACCTCCAGCGCCCGGACAATCCGCTTGGCGTCGTTGGGATGGAGCCGGGCGGCGGTCTCCGGGTCCGCCCTGGCCAGCTCGTCCAGCAGGGCTCGCCCCCCCTCCGCACGGAAGCGCTCCTCCAGCTGGGAGCGCAGAGGGCTGTCCCCGTCAAAGGCGGCGAAGGTCCGCCCGGACAGCAGCGAGTCGATGTACAGCCCCGTCCCGCCCGCCAGAATGGGCAGCCCGCCTCGGGACAGCACCTCCTCCACACAGCGGGCCGCCAGGTCCACGTACCGGGCCACGGAGAAGTCCTCCTCCGGGTCGGCTATGTCGATCATGTGGTGGGGTACGCCCCGTGTTTCCTCCGCGGTGGGTTTGGCCGTGCCGATGTCCATGCGCCGGTAAATCTGCATGGAATCGGCGGACACCACCTCGCCGTTATATCGCTTCGCCAGCTCCACCGCCAGCCAGGTCTTGCCCGAGGCGGTGGGGCCGGTGATAACCAGAATTTTGGGGGGCATAGCGGTTCGCCTCCTTGTGGATATTGTCGAATGCCGGTATAATGGTCGCGCCGTCTTTCGTCCTTGTCCTCGTTAAGAGGAAAGGAGGTGAATTCCTCGTGGAAACTTTTGTCAATTTCATCGTGTCCACTGTTATAAATATAACCGGCTTTTATGTTTGTAAATGGTCCGATGGACATAACAAAGGACGGTAGGCATTAAAAGCCCCCCGGAGAGATAGTATTCAATTTTTCTTCCGCTTATACGGCTTCGGCTCGTCGGTAAGCCCCAGCAGATAGTCGGCGGAGATATGATAGCGCTGGCAAATCAAGGACAGCTTCTCCAGCGTCGTGGAGGCGGAGCCGCGCTCCAATTCACTGACCTGGCTTTTTCCAACGCCGAGAAAGCTGCCCAGATCCTCCTGTTTTTCGCCACAGGCCTTTCTCGCAATTCGCAAACGTTGTCCGAATTCTTCTGTCGAAAACATGCTTTCTCCCCTTGGCAATCAAGTAATATCGAACTATAACAGTACAGTAAAACCGAATTTTCGGGGGCGGTATTTATGAAACGTCCGCTCCGCCAAATCTACAACGGCGGTTACGATATTACCCCCACCCCGGATCAAAAGCAGCGGGAGCTTGACAAACAGCTCCGCGCCGAGTGGGACAAGGCGCAGACCATGTTCGGCGACGCATTTATAGACCATCTGCTGGAGCTGGAGGGCGAACGGGAGGACCTGGCGGGCCTTTCACTACTACCGGGAGGGCTTCCGGCTGGGTGTCCGGCTGACGCTGGAGGCCCTCACATCGCCCACTGTGTGACCGCGCCGCAGGCGGCCCGGGCCAGGTCCAGAAAACGGTCCATTTTTGGAAAAAACTCCGCCTCGATCCTCTGGTCGACCCGGACCCTTTCCTCCTCACTGAGAAGGGAGAACTCATACTCTCCCAGATACCAGTCGCTGTTGTTCACATTGGCGGCGGTGGTGACGGTAATCAGGTGCAGCCCCTCCTCCCCTGGGCCGGGCCGGACCTCCAGCCGCTCGCCGGGGCAGGCTTGAAGGGCGTTCCGAAGGTCCAGGCTCCCCAGCACCAGCTTGGTGAAGGGATGGTTGTCCGAGCGGATGAGCCGCCTTTTTGTGACCTCGGGAAAGCCGAAGTCCGCCGGCAGGACCGCGTGGTCCGGCAGACCGGGCACAGCCTTCAGCACGGTGTTTACCCCGCCGGACAGCGCCTTTTCCGCCCCAACGGTCAGCTTGTAGGGCTTGGCGAGGGTGACGGGAATACGGGCCTGGACATAGTTGGAGGTACCGTAGCGGCCACTGATCCGGTACAGGTCCACCGCCAGGGCCCGGTCCTTCCAGGTGAGTATGAGAAGGCCGTCGTCCTCCTCCCCGCCCAGGAAGGACCCGCCATATTTTTTGTGATACTGATACAGGCATTTATTCCAGAACATCGCGGGACCTCCTATTCCACGTCCCGGTAGTACAGCCCCCGGGTAAAGTCGTTGGGCTGATACTTCCCCTGGCCCAGATACCGCTCCAGCACCTGGACGCACTCTACGGCGTTCTCCGTGGTGAACACCAGCCGGACGCCCCACAGCCCCAGCTTCCGCCAGTCCCCCCGCTTGTCCGCCAGAAACAGCTTTTTGGAGTTGAGAATCTCGTTGCGGCACCCCCAGGCCTTAACCACCGGGAACCGCTCCCCCTTCCGGTCGGTGAGCAGGTTCACATTGTCGCAGGTATGGCGGCCGAAGTGGTTGTGAATGACGCAGTTTTCCGTAATCATCAGGGGCAGGCGGCCGTAGGCGATCAGCTCGGTGGGAAGGGTCTTGGACAGGTCCCGAATTTGAGGGAATTTCAGCTCAAAGGACACGGTGGCCCCGATCAGGCCCAGCCGCTTCAGCTCCTTCATGGTCTGGCTGTTGTACACCCCCAGGCCGTAGTCCCCCCGGACCTGAAAGCCCATCCGCCAGGCCCGGCGCACCACTCCCCAGGCGCCGGCCAGGGCCTCGTCCACCCCCAGCTCCCGCAGCGCCACCAGGTCCCGCTCCAGCCGGGGCAGCTCCCTGTCGGTGCAGATCCGGGGCAGAACGGCGGCGACCGGCACCCCCGCCTTTTGGCAGCGCTCCACCGCGTCCGGGTGGGCGGCCCCCTCCTCGGCGGGGAGATACACCAGAGCCGGTTTTAATTTCAGCAGCTCGGCGCTCAGCTGTCCGGCGGCGCGCACAGAGACGGTAAGCACCGGCGGCTCCGGCTGATTCTCATAGCGCACCCCGGGCTGAAACGGCTCCTTCCGCCGCCGGGGCGGAATCCGCCGCTGTCTGGACAGCTCCTCCAGGCACCGGCGGCGCAGATCGTTCAGCGTGGACAGGGGGAGGGACAGGTTTTCCCCCACTTTGGCGGTGGCCTTCTCGCACAGGAAGGGGGTGCCCCCGGCGCGCTGAAGCTGACCCTCCACCTTCTCCCGGGTGAGAGGGACGTTCCGGGCCTCCTCGGGAACCGGGCCCTCCACCCGGACCACATGGCCCTCCCGGTCCTCCGCCGCCGCCTGGGCGGGCTGCCCGGGCTGGATGAGGGCGTACACGCGGATGGGTTCTTTTCGGTTCTCCCCGTTCTCATAGGTGGCCCGGGCCTGGGCGTAAAGCTCCCTGGGCTCCTTCTCCTCCTGGCGGGTGCCGAACATCTCCGGCCCCTTTCGGTCCACGTAATATCCATCGGTAAAGCCCTGGCGGGAAAAGGTCTGTTTCAGCGTTTCCAGCTCTTCGGCGGTGGGTTCCCGCCCCTCCTTCAGGGCCTTGGCGTAAATTCCGGTGACGATGGCCACATACTCCGGCCGCTTCATCCGGCCCTCCAGCTTGAGGCAGGCCACCCCCATGTCCCGCAGCTCCTTTAGGTGCCCAGCCAGAGACAGGTCCTTCAAGGACAGGGGGTACTCGTTGGCCCTGCCGTTCCAGCTATAGTTCAAGCGGCAGGGCTGGGCGCACATTCCCCGGTTGCCGCTGCGGCCCCCGATGACCGAGGAAAAAAAGCACTGCCCCGACCAGCACACGCACAGGGCCCCGTGGCCGAACACCTCGATCTCGATGGGGGAATTCCGGCAGATGGAGGCGATCTGGTCCCGGCTCAGCTCCCGGCCCAGTACCACCCGGGCCATCCCCAGATCGGCGCACAGCTTCACTCCGTCCAGGGAATGGACGGTCATCTGGGTGGAGCCGTGGATGGGCAGGTCCGGGACCGACTGGCGGAGCATCCGCGCCGCCCCCAGGTCCTGGACGATCACCGCGTCCACCCCGATGTCACTGGCGTGGGCGGCGATCTCCGCCGCCTTCGGCAGCTCCCGGTCGGTGAGCAGGGTGTTCAGCGTGAGGTTCACCTTACACCCCCGGAGATGGCAGTAAGCCACCGCCGCCGCGGCCTCCTCCCGGGTAAAATTCCGGGCGCTCCGGCGGGCGTTGAAGTCGCCATATCCGAAATACACCGCGTCCGCCCCGTTCTGCACCGCGGCGGTCACCGCCTCCATCGACCCGGCGGGAGCCAGAAGCTCAAGCACTGCGTCTCCTCCTTACTTCTTGGTCCCCAGCTTGAAAATCTCCCGCTTGGCCTCGGACAGCTCCAGCTTCAGGGCGTTGGCCTCCTCCAGGTTCTCCTTCACCTGGCGGCGCAGATTTTCCGAAACCTCTTGCTCCTTTAAGTACAGGTCCGCCACGTTCATAGCGGCCAGCACCGCGCCGTCCACCTGGGGCAGGCGGCTGCCGGTCATCACCTCCCGCAGCTGCCTGTCCACCAGCTCGGCGCATCTGCGGACGTAGCCCTCGTCCTCCACCGCCACCATCGTGTAGTCCTTGCCGCCGATGCTGACCACGATCTTGTTCCGCATAGTGTTTCCTCCCCGCTCGTTTTCTGGGCACACAACCCCAGTATTTTATATAAGTAAAGATATTATAGCACAGTCCGGCGGGTTTGCAAAATAAATATTCCATGAATTTTGTTTTTTCCTTCCACCGGTTGACAGGGCCTCCTCTCTCTGATATACTGCCAGAGACAACTGAATTGAGAAAATGTCTTCAGGGCAGGGTGAAATTCCCGATCGGCGGTAAAGTCCGCGAGCATGCACATGCTGATTTGGCGCGATTCCAAAACCGACAGTACAGTCTGGATTTGAAGAAGGTGTGTTGAAACGGTCAGGGACCACTCTGGCCTCCGCGCTTTTTTCTGTCCATCCGGCCCCGTCCGCTCTGCCGACGTTTTCAACCCACCTGACGAATCCAACACCTGAAGGGCAGTCCGCCTCATTCAGGTGTTGATTTTTTCAGGAGGTTTTTACCATGAACGGAAACGTAAGAAGAATTACCACCATCGGCATGCTGTGCGCGCTGGCCTATACGGCCGCGGCGGTGGGACGCGTCCCTCTGGTCCTGTTTTTGAGGTACGACCCCAAGGACAGCGTTATCGCGATCAGCGGCTTCCTCTTTGGGCCGCTGGCCGCCTGCTCCGTGGCGGGAATCGTCTCTCTGATTGAACTGGCCACCCTTAGCGACACCGGCGTTCTGGGCCTGCTCATGAATATCCTTTCCAGCTGCTCCTTCGCCTGCACCGCCGCGCTCGTTTATCGAAAACGACCTGCTTTTTCAGGCGCCGCGGCCGGGCTTCTGTGTGGGTGGGGCTGTATGGTCTCGGTTATGATGGTTTGGAATTATCTGGTCGCTCCGCTCTATATGGGGGTCCCCAGAGAGGAAGTGGCAAAGCTGCTGCTCCCGGCCTTTCTGCCCTTCAATCTGCTCAAGGGAGGGCTGAACGCGGCCATTACCATGCTTTTATACCGGCCGGTTCAGTCCGTGCTTGGACGGAGCGCCAAACATTAACAGGCGGCGAACAGAGATGAGAGTTTTGAAAAAGGATGGACGCGGGAGCGAATTTGTTGTAGAATAGGGGAACAGATTTTTGAGAGAGGGGGCGCGGCTATGCCGCAGGCATTTCTGCCCGGCGAGGTGCTGGCCATGACCGGCCAGGCGGTAGACCGGCTGCTGAAGCTGGACAGCGGTGACGCCGCTCTGCTGTACCTCCAGCTTCTGCGCCGCGGCGGGACAGACCGGCTGAACTGGACGGACGCGCGGCTGCAAAACGCGCTGGAGCAGCTGCGCTCCCAGGGACTGGCCCCCAGTGAGCTGCCCGCCCCCCCGGAGCCCCCCGCTCCGGAGGTCCCGCCCCCGGAATACACCACTGAGGACGTGACCCAGGCTCTGGCGGACAAGGCCTCAATGTTTCCCGCCCTGGCGGACGAGGTGGAGCGACGGCTGGGCAAGCGGTTGTCCGCCTCCGATTTAAAGGGCCTTTACACCCTCTATGACCACCTGGCCCTCCCCGCCGAGGTGATCCTCATGCTGGTGGGCTGGTGCGTGGAGGAGGTCTCCCGCAAATACGGCCCAGGGCGCAAACCCTTCCTGTCCCAGATCAAAAGGGAGGGCTTTGTATGGGCCCGCCGGGGAATCGACACCATGGAGCGGGCGGAGGAGCACATCGCCAAGCTCACCCATCTCCGGGGCCGGGAGAGCGAGGTGCTCCGCCTGCTGGACATCTCCCCCCGCCCCCTGGTCCAGCGGGAGAAGGACTACATCGCCGCCTGGGACGAGATGGGCTTTGACAACGAGGCTATCCGCATGGCCTATGAGCGGACCGTGCTGAAAAAGCAGTCCATGGACTGGAGCTATATGAACGGCGTCCTGCGCCACTGGCACGAGAAGGGGCTGCGCACCGCCGCCGCCATCCGCGCTGGCGACCGCGACCCCCGCCCGGTACGGGCCGGGGGGCAGAAAGCGCCTCCCCCGCCCCCCGCCGCCCAGGAGCAGCGGGCCAGGGAGGATATGGAGCGCGTGCGCCGGCTGATGGAACAGATGAGACAGGAGGGAAGCTAAGTGCCATACGACGCCAACGTACAGCGCCGGGCGGTCCAGCGCCTGGAGCGGCTGCGCCGGGAACGGCAGGAGCGGACCGAGCGGCTGCGGCTGGAGGTCTACGCCCGGGAGCCCCGGCTGGAGCGGCTGGACCGGCGCATTCAGGGCACCATGGCCGGTCTGGTGGCCGCCGCCCTCCGGCAGGGCGGGGATCCGGTCAGCGCCGTCCGGTCGGTGCGGGAGGAAAATCAGAAGCTTCAGCGGGAGCGGGCTGTCCTTCTGGGCGCCATCGGCCTGCCGGAGGACGCTCTGGACGACCGGCCCTCCTGCCCCCTGTGCAAGGACACCGGCTGGCGGGGCGCGGTCATGTGCCGCTGCCTGCGGGAGCTGTGCGCCCAGGAACAGATTAAGGAGCTGTCCAAACTGCTGGACCTGGGAGAGCAGTCCTTCGACTCCTTCCGCCTGGACTACTACAGCCAGACCCCCTACCCCGGCCGGGGGACCTCTCCCCGCGGCAACATGGAGCTGGTCTACGATGTGTGCCTGAACTACGCCACCAAATTCGGCCGCTTCGCCATAAAAAACCTGTTTCTCACCGGGGCCCCGGGGCTGGGCAAAACCTTTTTGTCCGCCTGTATTGCCCGCGCCGTGTCGGAAAACGGGTTCTCCGTTGTCTACGACACAGCGGGAAACATCTTCGCCCAGTTTGAGGCCCGGAAATTCCTCCGGGACAGCCCCGACGGCCTGGATGCCCGGGACGAGACCCGCCGCTATCTCAACTGCGACCTGCTCATTCTGGACGACCTGGGCAGCGAGCTGACCACCCAGTTTACCCAGTCCGCCCTGTATGAGCTGGTGAACGCCCGGCTGGTGGCGGACCGGCGCACCGTGATCTCCTCCAACCTGACCATGCCCGAGGCGGCCCAGCGTTACGCCCCCCAGATCGCCTCCCGTCTGGACGGAGAGTTTCACGTTCTCCATTTCTTTGGGGACGATATCCGGCTTTTGCGGAAAAACCGACTGTAAAAAGGAGAACCTTTCCATGATTTACGCGCTGATCGCCGCGGTCCTGGTGGCTCTTGACCAGCTGGTCAAGTATCTGGTGATGACCAGAATCCCCCTGGGGGAACATGTCCCTTTCCTCCCTTACATTCTGGACCTGACCTATGTGACCAACACCGGAGCGGCCTTTTCCATCTTCTCAGATCACACCTGGGCCCTGGCGCTGGTTTCCCTGGTTATGTCCATTGTGCTGGCCGCCGCCCTGTGGAAGGGGCTGTTTAAGCACCCCCTGGGAAAGCTGACCATTACCCTGCTGCTGGCGGGAGCGGTGGGCAACTTGATTGACCGGGCCTTCCGGGGCTTTGTGGTGGACATGTTCAACGTGCTGTTTATGAACTTCGCGGTGTTCAACGTGGCGGATATCTGCGTGGTAGTGGGGGGAATTTCCGCCGGGCTCTACTATCTGTTTTTGATGGACAAGCTGGAGCCCCGCGAGGAGGACACCCATGACAACGCTGACACTGACCGCTGATCGGGCCGGGGAGCGGGCGGACGCCCTGATCTCCCGTCTTGTCCCGGAGCTGACCCGCTCCGCCGCCCAGAAGCTGCTGGAGCGGGGAGGCGTCACCCTGGACGGAGCGCCGGTGCGGAAAAACCACAGACCCGCTCCCGGACAGGTGCTGACGGTGGCCCTCCCCGACCCGGAGGCGGTCGATCTGGCCCCCCAGAAGCTCCCTTTGGATGTGGTCTATGAGGACGGCGACGTGATCGTGGTCAACAAGCCGGTGGGACTGGTGGTCCACCCCGCGCCGGGCCATCCGGACGGCACATTGGTCAACGCGCTGCTATACCACTGTGGAGCTTCATTGTCCGGAATCAATGGCGAGCTGCGTCCCGGTATTGTCCACCGCATCGACCGGGACACCTCCGGCCTGATTATCGCCGCCAAGAACGACAGGGCCCACCTGGCCCTGGCCGCTCAGCTTCAGGACCACTCTCTGGCCCGGACCTACGAGGCGGTGGCGGTGGGCGGGCTGAAGGAGGACAGCGGCACGGTGGACGCCCCCATTGGCCGGCACCCGGTGGACCGGAAAAAAATGGCCATCGACCGTAAAAACGGCCGGGAGGCGGTGACCCACTGGTCGGTTCTGGCCCGGTATCCGGGGTATGCCCATGTGGAGTGCCGGCTGGAGACCGGCCGCACCCACCAGATCCGGGTCCATCTGGCCTCCATCGGCCATCCCCTCCTGGGGGATACGGTGTACGGAGCGAAAAAGCCGGTCCCCGGTCTGGCGGGGCAGTGCCTCCACGCCCGGCGGCTGCGGTTTGTCCACCCCTCCACCGGGAAAACAGTGGAGCTGGAATGCCCTCTGCCCGGCTGGTTTCAGGAGATTCTGCGGAAACTGAACCGCTGATTTTTCAACGAAAAGGAGAATGGGTATGAAACCAAAGAAACAACTGGGCGGCATCTACTCCGCCAGCATCACCGCTTATGACGAGGCCGGGAGGATAGACGGCGGAGCCCTCCAGCGGGTGATGGAGCGCAATTTGAAGGAGGGCGCCGCCGGATTTTTTGTGGGCGGCAGCAGCGGGGAGTGCTTCCTGCTCACCGAGGGGGAGCGGGTGGAGGTCTTTCAGGCCGCTTCCGCCTTCGCGGGGAAGACCAACCTCATCGCCCATGTGGGGGCCATCTCCACCGCCGAGGCGGCGCGCTACGCCAAAGCCGCCATGGCCATGGGCTTTGACTTCACCGCCGCCACCCCGCCCTTTTACTACGGCTTCTCCCCCAAGGAGATCTGCCGCTACTACTACGATATCGCCGAGGCCTCCGGCGAGCCGGTGCTCATTTACAATTTCCCCGGAAATACCCACAAGGAGTTCAGCGCCGCTGACCCGGATTACGTCCAGCTCTTCCGCAGCGGGGCGATTCTGGGGGTGAAGCAGACCAACTACAACCTGTTCCAGATGGAGCGCGTCCTGAACCTGAACCCCGACCTGATCGCCTTTGACGGCTACGATGAGACCATGGTGGCCGGACAGGCCCTGGGCTGCGTCGGATCCATCGGCAGTACCTTTAATATGATGCTCCCTCACTATAAGAAAATTTTTGACCTCTTCAACGCCGGGGAGCGTACCGCCGCGCTGGAGCTCCAGCATAAAGCCAACAACTGCATGGAGGCTATGTGCCGGGTGGGGCTGATCCCCGCCATCAAGTATGAGCTGGCCCGCCAGGGCTGCCCAGTGGGCATGCCCCGGCCCCCCTTCTCCCCCCTGACCCAGGAGCAGAAGGACTATGTGGACGGCGTGCTGGACCAGAATCTGGTGGCGGAATAACCGGATTTGTCCACTTTTCCTCTTGACAGCCCCGCAAAAACCGGATAAGATATGGAACACATATGGAACATGCGCGGAAAAGGACGAGTACCCGCCCCCGAGACGCGAAGAGAGCCGCCGTTTGGTGCAAGGCGGACGGGAGGGGACGGTGAACATCACCTTGGAGCTGAGGGCCGAATCGCAGTAAGCCCCTCCGGACGCCCCCGTTACCGGGCTTATCTTGAGTGGCCGGGCTTTCACGCCCCGGCAAGAAGAGTGGTACCGCAGAGGTTCGCGCCTTTGTCTCTTTGCAGAGACAGGGGCGTTTTCATTTTGGGAAAGGAGCGGATACAGATGACCAATCTGGAAAAAATTCAGCTGTGCCAGGAGATTGTCAACCAAATTCAGGAGCAAAGCAAGCGGCCCGCCTGCTATCTGGAGTTCAGCAAAGAGCCCTTCGGGATTGCGGACAGCCACCTGGGCGGGGTCCCTTACGTGCCCCGGAACGGCGAAATCCCCACCGACGAAAAAGGAAGCCAGCTGTGGCTGTGCGCCCAGATCAACTTTGCCCAAATGCCCCATCTGGACGGTTTCCCTGACCGGGGGATTTTCCAGCTCTTCGCCTCCGACTTTGACGCCGACGGCGGCTTTGGCTTTTACGACGGGGAGTGCGAGGAGCAGAACAGCTGGCGGGTGGTCTACTACGAGGAGGTGGACGGCACCGTCACCGAGGCGGAGTGCCAGGCCAAAATGGCGGTTCCCTGGGAGGAGGCCAGCAAGAAAAACATGCCCCGGCCCGCCCACAAATTTGACTTGAAGGACATCGAGGAGGGCCGCGCCGAGTTGTGGCGCATCCCCGCCCATCCGCTGAAAATTTCCTTCCGCCCGGTGGTCCAGGATGTGATTGGGGACAACGATTTCCGCTTCGATGATCTCTTTGCCGCTGAGCTGGAGCGCCGCCTGCCGGGGGCGGACCCGGAGGAGTTCATGCCCTACGAGCTGCGGGACGAGACCGATGAGGAGCGGGAGACCCTGCGCCGCGTCCGTGACCAAATCGAGTCCGGGGGCTGCAAGCTGGGGGGCTACGCCTATTTCGAGCAGTATGACATCCGGGAGGACGACGAGGAGCGGGCCGCCTGGGACATCCTGCTGTTCCAGCTCCGCGACGACTTCACTGACTTCCCGGCGGGGGAGTTTCCGGAGATGGACCTGTACCTGGGCGGGTTCGGCGCGCTGAACATCCTGATCCGGCCCGAGGACCTGAAAAACCGGGACTTCTCCCAGGTGCTGGGCTACTGGGCCACATCGTGATACAAGGAGGAGACCGCTATGACCATAGACGAATGCCGGGAATATCTGCCCGAAGGCTGGATAGAGCCGATCCAGCAGGATCCGCTTCTGAAGGAAATTTTCGAGGAGCATGAGTATGACCTGGAGATGGAGGCGGTGCCGCCCTTCCTGATTCAGGACCTGCGGGGCGGCAATCTGGAGCGCCTGCGGCCCATCCTGGCCCTCTACGGCCAGCCGGGGCTGGACATGCTCCAGGGACTGCTGGAGATTGACGAGGCCAGCAAAGATACCGCCACCAGCACCACCCCCACCGGCCAGACCGCCTACGCCGCCTACTTCTTCGCCCGGTTTTCGGAGGAGAACAAACAGGCCGCCATCGACGCTGCCCGGACCTATGTCAAGGCCATCAACCGCATCTATGTGGAGGAATTTGACGAGGACCCGCCCCTGGACGAGGACGCGAAGATCGAATTTCTCTCCGGCCAGGAGGGCCGAGACTTTGAGGAACAGGTCCGCCAGGCGTGGATTACCGGAGAGGGCATCCAGACGGTGGACCTGGACGACCTGACCGAGTGGTGTCAGGAGGAGCTGGAATACCAGAAGGGCTGCGAGGATATCGGGCTGATGTCCGAGGCCCTGTACCACATCGGCTGTGACTACGACCTGTCCCATTATCTCCAGTGGCCCATGTACGACACCGAACAGGAAAACCCCTTCCACGGCTACTTCGCCCTGTGGAAAATGGGCCTGAACATCCACTTCCCCGCCCGGGACCGGATCGTCCTGGTGAGCTGAGGGGGTGTGGTTATGACAGTCAAGCTTGTCGCGCGGGACACCCCGGAAAAATTCCGGTCCACAGCGGAGGAAGCCGCCCAGACACTGACGGCCCTGCTGCGGGAGCTGGCGGCCATGGAGAATAAGAGTTTTGCGCAGTACACCCGCCTGTGCAAAAAGGGGCAGGTTATCGAGTTTAAGGACGGCGTGCGCAGGGAATTTACCGACATCCAAGACTGGAAAGAGGAGATGAAGCGCCGCTTCGCCGCCCTGCTGGACCCCCACTGTACGCAGAAAATGATTGCCCAGCGGCGGGACTGTCTCCACGCAGAGCACTTCCCCTCCTCGTTCAACTGCGTGAATACTGGCTGTCAGATGATTATTACCATGAAAAGCGCCGGAAAGGCTGTGGTGCAGCTGGTCCCCGACAAGGACAGCATACCCTTTGACCTGTCCGACCCGGATGTGCGCTATCTGGTGGAGGATGCGAAACGCGGCGGGCACAGCGCCCAATGCTACAGCTATTTTCAAAAATACCGCTTTGTCCTCAAACGCGAGGCGGAGGAGTGGCACATTGACGAGGCGTCCTGCGACAGTCTGCATGGGGACCGCTGGCGGCGGGATTATTACTTTTAAGGAGGAAGCCTGGGATGAACTGTCCAAACTGTGGAAAGGAAATGGAGCCGGGAGCCGTGTATTCCCTGCGTGGCTACTTGTGGTGGACATCCGAACAGGAAAAATTGAAAAATTTCCAACGGCCAAAGGATGCCGTGCGTCTGCGTCCCGTCGGAGACCACACCAAGTCCGCTTTTTCGCCCCAAGCCCTCTCCGCGCTTCCCCAGTACTCCGGTACGATTTGCCGGAGCTGTGGCGCCATACTATTTTCCTTTGAAAACAAAGACTGACCACTTACCATAAAAGGAGGAACACATAAATGGATTACAACAAGACTATCAATCTGCCCAAGACCGACTTCCCCATGCGGGGCGGCCTGCCCAAGCGGGAGCCCGACATGCTGAAACGCTGGGAGGAGATGGACCTCTACCGCGAGCTGCTGAAGAAGAATGAAGGAAAACCCCTTTACAGCCTCCACGACGGCCCTCCCTTCTCCAACGGCGCGCTGCACATGGGCCACGCCCTGAACAAGTCCATCAAGGACTTCATGACCCGCGCCGCCGCCATGCGGGGCTACCTCACCCCCTATATCCCCGGCTGGGACAACCACGGCATGCCCATCGAGTCCGCCATCATCAAGCAGAACAAGCTCAACCGCAAGGCCATGTCGGTGCCCGAGTTCCGCACCGCCTGTCACGAGTTCGCCCAGCACTATGTGGACGTGCAGCGGGAGGGCTTCAAGCGGATGGGCGTGATTGGCGACTGGGAGAACCCCTACCTCACCATGGCCCCCTCCTTCGAGGCCGAGGAGGTCAAGATCTTCGGGGCCATGTACAAAAACGGCTATATCTATAAGGGCCTCAAGCCGGTGTACTGGTGCCCCCACGACGAGACCGCCCTGGCCGAGGCGGAGATCGAGTATCAGGACGACCCCTGCACCACTGTCTACGTGAAGTTCCAGGTGAAGGACGACCAGGGCAAGCTGGGACAGTACGGCGATGTGTCCAAGATGTACTTCCTTATCTGGACCACCACCATCTGGACCCTGCCCGGCAACCTGGCCATCGCCCTCCACCCCCGGGACAGCTACGTACTGGTAAAGGCGGACAACGGGGAGATGTATATCCTGGCCGAGGCCCTGCGGGACAAGGTGATGAAGGTGGGCGGCATCGAGAATTATGAGACCGTCGCCACCTTCACCGGCTCTGACTTTGAGTATATGCTGGCCCAGCACCCCTTCCTGGACAAGACCTCCCAGCTTTGCACCGCCGAGTACGTCACTATGGACTCCGGCACCGGCTGCGTCCACACCGCCCCGGGCTTCGGCGCGGACGACTACGAGACCTGTAAGCGCTATAAGATCGACATGGTGGTCCCCGTGGACGACCGGGGCCGCCACACCGACTACGCCGGAAAGTATGCCGGGATGAAAACCGATGAGTCCAACCCCGTTATCCTGGCCGATATGAAGGAGAGCGGCGCCCTGTTCGCCTCCGAGGACATCGTCCACTCCTACCCCCACTGCTGGCGGTGCAAGAACCCCATCATCTTCCGGGCCACCCCCCAGTGGTTCTGCTCGGTGGAGTCCTTCAAGGATGCCGCCGTGGCCGCCTGTGACAACGTGCGCTGGCTGCCCGGCTGGGGCATTGACCGGATGAAGTCCATGATTCAGGAGCGGGCCGACTGGTGCATCAGCCGCCAGCGCCGGTGGGGCCTGCCCATTCCGGTGTTCTACTGCGCCGACTGCGGCAAGCCCATCTGCACCGACGAGACCATCGGGGCCGTGTCCAAGCTCTTTGGCGAGAAGGGCTCCAACGCCTGGTATGAGGTAGCGGCGGCGGACATCCTCCCCAAGGACTTCGCCTGCCCCCACTGCGGGAGCAAGTCCGCCTTCACCAAGGAGGAGGACACCCTGGACGGCTGGTTCGACTCCGGCTCCACCCACTTCGCCTCCATGCGGAAGGACCAGGGCTTCTGGCCCGCCACCGTCTATATGGAGGGCCTGGACCAGTACCGGGGCTGGTTCCAGTCCTCCCTGCTCACCGCCGTGGGCGCGCTGGGCAAGGGCGCTCCCTTTAAGGAGTGCGTCACCCACGGCTGGACCGTGGACACCCAGGGCCGGGCCATGCACAAGTCCCTGGGCAACGGTGTGGACCCCGCCGACATTTTTAACAAGTACGGCGCGGACCTGATCCGCCTGTGGGCCGGCTCCGCCAACTACCATGTGGACGTGTGCGGCTCAGAGGTTATCTTCAAGCAGCTCTCCCAGAACTACCTGAAGTTCCGCAATACCGCCCGGTACTGCCTGGGCAACCTGGACGGCTTCGACCCCAATAACCTGGTCAGGCCGGAGGAGATGGTGGAACTGGACCGCTGGGCTGTCACCAAGCTCAACGCCCTGATTGAGAGATGCTTTACCGCTTATGACAACTACGAGTTCCATGTGGTGTCTCACGCCATCAACGATTTCTGCGTGGTGGAGCTCAGCTCCTTCTATCTGGACATCATCAAGGACCGGCTCTATTGCGAGGAGAAGAACGGCCTGCTCCGCCGCTCCGCCCAGACCGCCCTGTGGCTCATTCTGGACACCATCACCAAGCTCTTCGCCCCCATCCTGGCCTTCACCTGCGACGAGATCTGGCTGGCTATGCCCCACCGGGACGGGGATGACCCCCGGAACGTCCTGCTCAACGAGATGAACCAGCCCTTTGCCGAGTACGCCCTGGACGGAGACGCTATGGAGCGTTGGGACAAGATCATCAAGCTGCGGGATGTGGTCAACCAGGCCCTGGAGACCGCCCGGAACGAGAAGAAGATCGGCAAGAGCCTGGAGGCGAAGATTGTCCTCACCGTGCCCTCCTTTGAGACCGCTCTGGATAGGATGGACGCGGATACGCTGGCTGATATCCTCATTGTCTCCCAGGCGGAGGTCCAAAAGAGCGATATGAATATCCTGAAGGTAGACGTGGAGCCCGCCGCCGGCCAGAAGTGCGAGCGCTGCTGGAAGGTCCTGCCCTCCGTGGGCAGCGACGCCAAACACCCCACTCTCTGCCCCCGGTGCGCCAAGGTGGTGCCCGCCATCGAAATCGAGTAAAAACGCAAGCCCGTCCGGCGCGATTGATCCGCTCCGGACGGGCTTTATTCTGTTTCCTTTTTCTGTCAACCAGGCCCTCCATTTTTTGTCGCATAAAATCCAGGCTGAGCGCCAATTTTCGGCATAATAATCTCCTCTCTTGGTTTATCATAGTGCCAAAGCGACGGCTTGTCCGATTATTCCGCTTCTTTTTCCTTTTCCCGCAAATAGTCTTCCACAACGTTACGGACCATGTTTGCAACGCTGCGACGCTCCCTGTCGGCTTGCGCTTCTAATCGTTCTTTAAATTCATTGGTCACCCGAAAGCTGACCTGCGTCTCAGTTTTAGCCATGCAAGCGCCTCCTTTTGAATATCATTGTACATCAAAGTATATCAAAACGCTTGACAGTCATTCAGGGTCTTTGGTATTATATCCATGCCAAATAATAGAAATAGAGGAGGAACTACTATGGAAAGCAAAATCAACGATCTCACCGCCGAACAGTACCACGCTCTGTACCTGCGGGCCTTCGCCCGGCTGGAGGACCTCGCCCGTCAGGCGGAGCAGGCCATGGAGGAGCTGGAGGAGCTCCAGCTGAGCATGGGGGACCCTCCCGCATAAAAATTTTCTTGAAAAACCCGGATTTTCCCTTTACACCAAGGAAAAACTATGATATATTATCCGAGCGCGACAGCGCGCGATCCACTGCCTGGCTGCTGGGATACGGCCCGCGCGGGTGCGCGGGGACACACCCGCCCGCTGCCCGGCTTTTGGACAGAACATTTGAAAGGTGGAATTTCCCATGATCCGCAAGGACGAAAAGACGGCCGTTATTGAGGCCAACCGCACCCATGAAAACGACACCGGCTCCCCCGAGGTCCAGATCGCCATCCTCACCGCCCGCATCAACGAGCTCACCGAGCACCTGAAGGTACACATCCACGACAACCACAGCCGCCGCGGCCTGTACAAAATGATCGGTAAGCGCCGCAAGCTGCTGGATTACCTGATGGCTAAGGACATCGAGCGCTACCGCGCCATTATCGCCAAGCTGGGCATCCGGAAGTAAGATTGTGAACTGTAGGGCGGGCGTTTTTTTGCGCTCCGCCCTATGTTCGCATATACCCCGGCGGTTTTTTCTGGTCTTTTAGCAGTTGAATATGGGGTTGAACCGTTCCAAACCCGTATTCAAGTGCTAAAGGGCAGTCAGGCTCCGGGGACACCAACGAAAAGGAGAATTGATATGTCAACCATCATCAAGCACAAGCAATTCAGCAAATTCAAAACCTGGACCATGGACCTGTGCGGCCGTCCCCTCACCATCGAGGTGGGCAAGGTGGCCGAGCTGGCCTCCGCCTCCGCCCTGGTGAAGTACGGCGAGACCACCGTCATGGTGGCGGTCACCGTCTCCCCCCGTCCCCGGGACGGCATCGACTTCTTCCCCCTGTCCGTGGAGTTTGAGGAGAAGCTGTACGCCGTGGGGAGAATCCCCGGCTCCTTTATGCGCCGGGAGGGCCGGCCCTCTCTGCCCGCCGTGCTGGCCAGCCGCCTCATCGACCGGCCCATGCGCCCCCTGTTCCCCTACGACTTCCGCAACGACGTGTGCATCCAGTGCACCGTCATGAGCGTGGATTACGACTGCTCCCCCGAGGTAGCCGCCATGATCGGCGCCTCCGCCTGCGTGAGCTACTCCGAAATCCCCTTCGCCGGCCCCATCGGCTGTCTGGAGGTGGGCTTCTGCGACGGTCAGATCGTTCTCAACCCCACCCAGGCCCAGCGCAAGACCTCCCGCATGGATGTCACCGTGGCCGCCACCCGGGAAAAGGTGGTGATGATTGAGGCGGGCGCCGACGAGATTCCCGACGAGATCATGTACGCCGGCATCGTGAAGGCCCACGAGGAGATCCGCAAGCAGATTGACTTCATCGACCAGATTGTGTCCGAGATCGGCAAGCCCAAGATGGAATACGACCACGCCCAGTTCAATCAGGAGCTCTTTGACGACATTGTGGCCAACTTCATGGACGAGGCCAAGGCCGCCATGGACACCGACGACAAGACCGTCCGTGAGAAGCGCTGGAACGAGATGATCGAGCACTGGCACGAGAAGTATCTGGAGGAGTATCCGGATATGGACCAGTACCTGGAGGAGTTCACCTACAAGTTCCAGAAGAAGATCGTCAAGGCCTGGCTGCTGGAGGGTCACCGGGTGGACGGACGGGCCCAGAACGAGATCCGTCCCCTGGCCGCCGAGGTGGGCGTGCTGCCCCGGGTTCACGGCTCTGGCCTGTTCACCCGGGGTCAGACCCAGGTGCTCTCCGTGTGTACCCTGAACACCCTGTCCGCCGCCCAGAAGCTGGACACTATCTGGGAGGAGACCGAGAAGCGGTATATGCACCACTACAACTTCCCGCCCTACTCCGTGGGCGAGGCCCGTCCTCCCCGCTCCACCAACCGGCGGGAGTACGGCCACGGTTTCCTGGCTGAGCGGGCCCTGGCCCCGGTGCTGCCCAGCGAGGAGGAGTTCCCTTACGCCATCCGCGTTGTCTCGGAGGTGCTGTCCTCCAACGGCTCCACCTCCCAGGGCTCCATCTGCGGCTCCACCCTGGCCCTCATGGACGCCGGCGTGCCCATCAAGGCCCCGGTGGCCGGCATCTCCTGCGGCCTGATCCAGGACGACAACGGCGGCTTCACCACCTTTATTGACATCCAGGGCGTGGAGGACTTCCACGGCGAGATGGACTTCAAGGTGGCGGGCACCAAGTCGGGCATCACCGCCATCCAGATGGACCTGAAGAACGACGGCCTGACCCATGAGATCATCAAGGAGGCGCTGGACATCACCCGGGACGCCCGCTTCGCCATTCTGGACGAGGTCATGCTGCCCTGCATCTCCGCCCCCCGGGCCGAGGTGTGCGAGTGGGCCCCCAAGATGATCTCCATGAAGATCGACCCGGACAAGATCCGGGAGGTCATCGGCAAGGGCGGCTCGGTCATCCAGAAGATCACCGCCGAATCCGGCGCGCAGGTGGATATTGAGGAGGACGGCACCATCCACATCGCCTCTCCTGACGCCGCCTCCTGCGACGCCGCCAAAAAGATGATTGAGACCATCGTGTTCGTCCCCCAGGTGGGCGAGCTGTACTACGGCAAGGTGGTCCGCATCCTCCAGTTCGGCGCCTTCGTGGAACTGGCCCCCGGCAAGGACGGCATGGTTCACATCTCCAAGCTGGCCGAGCGCCGGGTGGAGAAGGTGGAGGACGTGGTCAACATCGGCGACATGATCTGGGTCAAGGTCACCGAGATCGACGAGAAGGGCCGGGTCAACCTGTCCTACCGCGACGCCCTCCGGGAGATCAAGGCCAGGAAAGAGGCCGGCGAGAGCGTGAAATAAAAACAGAAGGTGATCCTATGGGCAAGCTGAAGCGTCTGCTGGAGCGGTTTGACGAAATGGGCCGCTATCCCATCCAGGAGCTGGGCTACTCTCGCGCCTGGCTGATGGCCAGCTACCTGGGGGCCTTTCTGGTCCACCGGTGCACCATCGCCGACTATTTCCTCTACCACTTCTACGAGCGCAACCACAACGGCCGCGAGGAATTTGTTACCCTCTACGACATGCGGGACATCCACCGCAAAAACCCTGGGACCGCCTTTGCCGATTTTGAGGAGAAGGACCGCTTTCTGGAGCGGTTCCAGGACTACGTCCACCGGGACTGGATCGGCCGGGTCTGCCGGGGCAGCCGGGAGGAGTTTGAGGCCTTCGCCGACGCCCACCCCCGCTGCATCACCAAGCCCCGTACCGACTCCGGCGGCCACGGTGTGGAGCTGTGCGCCATCACTCCGGAGAACCGGGACCAGGTGTGGGACAAGCTGGTATCTGAGGACCGTATCGCCGAGGAGCTGCTGGAGCAGTGCCCAGAGATGGCGGCCCTCCACCCCGCCTCGGTGAACACGGTGCGGGCTCTGACTATCCAGGGGAAGCTCTGCTCCGCTGTGCTGCGGATGGGCGTGGGCGGCGGCTTTGTGGACAATGGCTGTTCCGGCGGCATCTTCGCAGGGCTGGATGTGGAGACGGGAATCGTCACTACCCAGGGCGCCGACCTGCTGGAACACCGCTTCCTGCGCCACCCCACCACTGGGCTGACTATTCCCGGCTTTCAGGTCCCCCAGTGGGAGGCGGTCCGCGAAACCGTGGAATCGGCGGTGAAGCTGACCCCCAACGCGGTGATCGTGGGCTGGGATGTGGCCATCACCACAGACGGCCCGGTCCTCATCGAGGGCAACGCTTACCCCAGCGTGCAGATCATGCAGACCGCCGGGATGGAGGGGCTGAAACGCCTGTGGAACGCGGCCTTAAAGCGATAACAAAACGGGACGGTTTTTGCCGTCCCGTTTTCTGCGTCAAAAAGCTGCCGCCAGTCTGTATCTGTCAGCCATAAACGCGCGTTGACCGCCCAGCCGCAACCCGAACGGTCAATTTAGCATAGTGGAAACAAAATGGGCCAGCCGCTGGCGGCAGCGCCCAAGGCTTGATTTCTCAAGGGGAATGGATGAAATATGTTGCGAATTTTACGGGGATACTTTATAATAGACAGGTAAAAACTGACCGTCCGCAAGGAGGATATTCTATGCTGCTAAACGTATTAGCCGTCGGCGACGTGGTGGGCGAGGGGGGGCAGGACATTCTGTCCCGCCGCCTGCCGGGGCTGCGGGAGGAGACAGGGACCCATTTCTGCGTGGTCAACGGGGAGAACGCCTCCGGGGTGGGCATCACCCCCGCCCAGGCCAGACGGATTCTGGAAGCCGGGGCGGATGTGATCACCCTGGGCAACCACACCTGGAACCGCATCCAGATCGGGGCCTATCTGGACAAGGAGGAGCGCATCCTTCGCCCCGCCAACTACGCCGGGCGGGTGCCTGGGCGGGGAATGGGCGTCTACCAGTGTCATGGCCTGCGCGTCGGGGTGCTGAATCTGATGGGCCGGGTGGACCTGAACCCCAATCTGGACAGCCCCTTTAAAGCCGCCAATTTCCATGTGAACCGGAGGGAATACGACCTGCTGCTGGTGGACTTCCACGCCGAGGCCACCAGCGAGAAGGGGGCCATGGGCTGGCACCTGGACGGACGGGCGGCGGCGGTTTGGGGCACCCACACCCATGTGCCCACGGCGGACTGCCGGGTGCTCCCCAAGGGCACCGGCTTTGTCTCAGACCTGGGGATGACTGGGCCTGTCAACTCGGTGCTGGGCATTAAGGTGGAAAACTCCCTCAACCTCTTTCTGGGCGGACTGCCCCGGCGGTATGAGGAGGCGGAGGGGAACTGCAAACTCAACGCCTGCCTGTTCACCATCGACACGGAGAAAAAAACCTGTACCGCCGTCCGTCGGGCGGACATTGAGGAGTAAGCTATGCTGAAGATCATACACGGGGCCGACTTTCACCTGGACAGCCCCTTCGCCGGCCTGACCCCGGAGCGGGCCGCCCAGCGGCGGGAGGAACAGCGGGAGCTGCTGGACCGTCTGGCCGCGCTGGCCCGGGAGAAGGGGGCCGACCTGGTGCTGCTGGCCGGGGACCTGCTGGATTCCGAGCGGGTCTATCGAGAGACCGCCCAGGCCCTCAGCCGCGCTCTGGCCGCCATCCCCTGTCCGGTGTTTATCGCGCCGGGCAACCACGATTTTTACAGCTCCCGCTCCGTCTGGGCCACTCTGGACTGGCCGGAAAACGTACATATCTTCACCAGCGAGACGCTGGAGGCGGTGGAGCTGCCCGGCTGCACCCTCTGGGGCCGGGCCTTTTCCAACGCCCACCAGACCACCTGCCCTCTGGCCGGACTGGAGGTCCCGGGGGACGGAAGGCTTCACATCGCCTGTCTCCACGGAGCGGTGGGGGCTGAGAGCGATTACGGCCCCATCTCCCTTTCGGACATCGCGGGCAGCGGGCTGGACTATCTGGCTCTGGGCCACGTCCATCAGGCCAGCGGCATGCGGAAGGAGGGGAACACCTTCTGGGCCTACCCCGGCTGTCCCGAGGGCCGGGGATTCGACGAGCTGGGGGAAAAGGGCGTCCTCTATGTGGAGGCGGAGCCGGGTCATGTGACCGGACGGTTTGTCCCCCTGGCCAAGGTCCGCTATGAGATCATTACGGCGGATATCACCGGACCGGATGGGACGCTGTTCAACATTCTGGAGGCTCTGCCCGGGAAAACCAGCAATCTGGTCTGCCGCCTGATCCTCACCGGAGAGGGGGAGGCCCCAAGTCTGGCGAATCTGCGGCAAACCCTGTCCCCGGAGTTTTACGGCCTGACCCTGATCGACCGCACCCGCCTGCCCCAGGACCTGTGGGCCCGGCGGGGGGAGGACGGGCTGACCGGACTGTTTCTGCGGAGCATGTGGGAGAAATGTCAGGCTGAGCCGGACAGCGCCCTCTGTCAGCTGGCGGCCCGCTACGGTCTGGCCGCCCTGGAGGGCGGAGAGGAGGTGGCTCGGTGAAGCCGATCAAAATCAAATCCATGACCGCCACCTTCGGCAAGCTGGAGAAGGCCCGCTTGGAACCCGGCCCCGGCCTCACCCTGATCCACGCCCCTAACGAGGGGGGCAAGTCCACCTGGGCCGCCTTCTGGCGGGCCATGCTCTACGGCATCGACACCCGTGACCGGGACAAAAAAGGCTATCTGGCGGACAAAAACCACTATCAACCCTGGTCGGGCGCCCCTATGGAGGGGGAGATTACCCTGGAATACGGAAGCCGGGACATCACCATCCGCCGGGGGCCCCGGGGAAACACCCCATTTGGGTTTTTCTCCGCCGTTTATACCAAGACGCAGGCTCCCGTCCCCGGCCTCACCGCCTCCAACTGCGGCGAGCTGCTCACCGGCGCGGGGCAGGAGGTCTTTACCCGCTCCGCCTTTCTGGGGGACAGCGGACTGAGCCTCACCTCAGCTCCGGAGCTGGAGCGGAGAATCGCCGCCCTAGTCACCTCCGGCGGGGAGGAGGTGTCCTTCTCCCAAGCCATGAACCGGCTGAAGGACTGGAAAAACCGCCGCCAGGTGAACCGGAGCGTGGGAGAGATCCCCAAACTGGAGGGGGAGCTGTATCAGGTGCGGGAGGCCCTGGAGCAGCTGGAGGAGGTTACCCTTCAAATCTCCCAGCTGGAGGGGGAACAGGCCGCGCTGGAGAAAAAACGGGATACCCTGTCCCACCAGGCCCAGGCCCACCGCCTCCTGGCTCAGAAGGAGCTGGCCGACCGCTATACCCGGGTGTCGGAGGCGTACCAAACCGCTCAAACCCAGCTGGAAACCCTGGAGCGGGAACAGAGCGAACACCCCATTCCCGACCGGGAGGCGCTGAAAAAAGCCCAGGGGGATTTGCAGTATATCAAGGCGCTGGAGGAGGAAATCAAGCAGGGCGAGACCGCCCTGAAGGAGGCGGAGGAAGCCGCCGCCAAGGCGAAAGAGGCCGCCGAGGACGAGCGCTTCCCGGACATGACCGGGGAGGAGGCGGTAACCAGGGCGGAAGCCGCGGGAACCACCTACCGCGCCGCTGTGGAGCGGGGGGCGCGAAAAAACCGGCGCGCGTGGCTGCTTCAAATCGCGGGCGTTTTAGGCGGAGGGACGTTGATCGCGGTCCAGTTCATTCAGCGGGGCCAGCTGGGACTGCTGTCCGGCCTGGGCCTGGGCTTTTACGCCCTGATGACGCTGCTGACCATCGTTGCCCTGAAGGCGTCGAAAAAACTCCGGACACAGGCGGACGAGAGCCTTTCCGCCTATCACGTTCCGACTCCGGAGGAGCTTACCGCGAAGGCCCAGGACTACCGGGAGCGCTGGCAGGCGGCGGAGAAGGCCGCCCAGGAGGCGGAGGTGGTCCAAAACGCCCTCACCGAGCGGAAGGGGAAGCGGGATACCGCCAAATCGGAGCTGCTGGACTTTGTTCACGCCTTCGCCCCGGAGGTCAGGGACCTGTTCGGCTGCTCGGCGGCCCTGTCCCGGGCGCTGAACCTGGACCATGAGCTGGCTATGGCCCGGGACCGGACGGAGGAGCGCCGCCGCCGTTTAGAGGATCTGGAGGCCCAGGGCGTCAGGACCGAGGCGCGCGAGGTCCCGGAGCTTCCCCTTCCGGACCTGGGACCCGAGGATACAGACCGGGCGCTGGCCCGCGCCGCGGACCGGTTGGAGGAGGTCGCCGCCCAACTGAATCAGGCTGTGGGCACCCGGCAGGCCATGGGGGATCCCGCCGCCCTGTCCGCCCGGCGGGAGGAGCTGGAAACCACCCTGGAGCGCCGCCGGATGGAGGCGGAGGCCCTTTCCCTGGCTATGGAGGTCCTGACCCAGGCCAACGTCCAGCTTCAGGAGCGCTTCTCCCCGGAGCTGAACCGGCTGGCCGGAGAGTATATGGCCCGGCTCACCGGAAACAAATACCCGGCGGTTTCCCTCACCCGGGATCTGGAGGGCTTTGTCCGGGAGGAGGGCGGGGTGCTGCCCCGGGGGGCGCTGTGGCTGTCCCGGGGGACGGTGGACCAGCTCTATCTGGCCGTCCGGCTGGCGGTGTGCCGGCTTTGCCTGCCGTCCCGGCCCCCCATCATGCTGGACGACGCCCTGGTCTCCTTTGACGACCAGCGCCTCGCCCAGGCCCTGGAGCTGCTGTGGGAGCTGTCCGGCAAGCAGCAGCTGCTCCTGTTCACCTGCCAGAGGCGGGAGAGCGAGCTGCTGGCCAATGTGCCGGGCGTTACAAAGCTTGAGCTGTAGTTGCAATTTCCCCGGAAACCGGTTATAATACCAGACACGACACTAGGAAAAGAGGATACCCAATGGACGAATACAAGGACCCGTCCCCGGAGACGGAGAACCCGGAGGAGGAAGCGCCCCGCCGCCCCGGCGCGGAGCTGTACGAGTGGCTCCAGCTCTTTCTGGGCTGTGTGGTGGCGGCGGTGGTGCTGTTCAACTGCGTGGCCCGCCTTACCCGGGTGGATGGAGATTCCATGGACAACACCCTGCAAAACGGCGAGATTATGCTCATCTGGTCTCTGGGCTATACCCCGGCCCAGGGGGATATTGTGGTGTTGAATAAGACCCCCGTTCTGCTGCCTGGATGGACCGAGCCCAGGGCGATCGTCAAGCGGGTCATCGCCATCGGGGGACAGACAGTGGACATCGACTACAGCACTGGCACCGTCTATGTGGACGCGCGGCCCCTGGAGGAGCCCTATCTGCCCGAGGAGATGTATCTCCCCTATTACCCCACCATGCAGCAGACCCACTGGGAGGTCCCCGAGGGCTCCATCTTTGTCATGGGAGACAATCGCAACCACTCCACCGACAGCCGGGATTCCCAGCTCGGTACCATTGATACCGGCTATGTGCTGGGCAAGGCGGTCTTTGCCCTGTGGCCCACAGGCCGCTTTGGCGCTGTATAAGAAAAAAACACCCGCTTCTGGCCGGAAAATCCGCTCAGGAGCGGGTGTTTTTCTATTTTATCTTGAAACAGCCCATGTCCCTGTGCTATAATAGGTAAGTTAACGTGTGACCATGCGCTCTCTGGGGCGCGCATCAACTGGGCGGGAGGTGACCACCGATGAAATACAGGCAATGGCAGGTGGCCGCTCCCTGTCCGGAGGGGCGGCTGGCCCTGGAGCAGGCGGGACTGTCTCCGCTGCTGGCCGGGCTCTTGTCCGCCCGGGGAGTGACCAGCCCGGAGGACGCCCGCCGGCTGCTCTCCCCCTCCGGTGAGCCCATCCCCGACCCCATGCTGCTGCGGGACATGGACAAAGCCGTCCGGCGGATCCGGCTGGCCCTGGAGCGTGGGGAACAGATCGCGGTCTATGGCGACTACGATGTAGACGGCATCACCTCCACCTGTCTGCTCACCCAGTTTTTTACCGCGCGGGGCGGGCGGGCTATCCCCTACATCCCCAGCCGTCTGGAGGAGGGCTACGGTTTGAATCCGGAGGCGGTGGCCTACCTGGCCCGGCAGGGCGTCGCCCTCATCATTACGGTGGACTGCGGCATTACCGCCGTAGAGGAAACAGCCCTGGCCAACAGCCTGGGCATCGACGTGGTAATTACCGACCACCACGCCTGCAAGGATGTCCTTCCCCCCGCCGCGGCGGTGGTGGACCCCCACCGGCCGGACTGTCCCTACCCCTTCAAGGGGCTGGCCGGGGTGGGCGTGGCTCTGATGCTGGCCCTGGCTGTGGCCGGGCCTCAGGAGGCCCCTGGGATTTTCGATGAGGTCTGCGATCTGGCCGCCGTGGGCACAGTGGCCGACGTGATGCCTATGACGGGGGCCAACCGGGCTATTGTCAGCCTGGGGCTGCAAAAGCTGGACCCGCCCCGGCGGCTGGGCTTCGCCAGCCTGATCCGGTGCGCCGGTCTGGAGGACAAGCCGGTCACCTCCGTCTCGGTAGGCTACACCCTGGCCCCCCGTATCAACGCCTCCGGCCGGATGGGTCAGGCGGAGGTGGCGGTGGAGCTTTTCCTGACAAAAGACCCTGCCCGGGCGGATGAGCTGGCCGCGCGGCTGTGCGAGCTCAACCGGACCCGGCAGACGATTGAGGGAGAAATTTTTCAGCAGTGCGTCCAAAGCCTGGACGAGCACCCCCAGCAAGGGGCCATTGTGCTGGCCGGAAGCCAGTGGCATCAGGGGGTGGTGGGCATTGTGGCCTCCCGCCTGGCGGAGAAATACGCCTGTCCCTGTTTTATGATCTGTCTGGACGGCGGCATGGGCAAGGGATCCTGCCGGTCCTGGGGGGATGTAAACCTGTTTGAGCTGCTGTCCTCCTGCTCCGATCTGCTGGAAAATTTCGGCGGTCACGCTTTGGCCGCCGGTTTTACCGTGCGGGAAGACAAGATTCCCGCCCTGGCCCTGACTCTGCGCAGTCTGGTGGCGGAGCGCTGCCACGGGAAGGAGCTGCCCTCTGTTCTGGATATTGATCTGGCCGTCGCCCCCCAGCACCTGACGGTGGAGGCGGTGGAATCCTTGGAGCTGCTGGAGCCCTGCGGCACGGGCAATCCCCGGCCGGTGTTCCTCCTTCAGGGGGCACAGGTGCACACCATGACCCAGGTAGGCCGGGGCCGCCACCTGAAGCTGCGGCTGGAGTCCCGGGGCGTCTCTCTGGACGCCATTTATTTCTCCAGCCAGGGGGCTGAGCTGGGCCTGTTCCCCGGCTGCCGGGCGGATGTGGTGTTTTACCCCCAGATTAACGACTTCCGGGGGATGCGGTCGGTCCAGCTCCAGGTGGTGGACCTGCGTCTGGCCCCCTCCCGGGCCCAGCTGGAGCAGGCCATCTATGACAAGTACCGCCAGGGGGAACTCCTTACCTGCGAGGAGGCCCGCTTTCTCCTGCCCGAACGCCGGGATTTTGTAGGTCTGTACCGCTGGCTGGAGCGCCAGTCCACCGGCTGCACCGTGGTGGAGGACACCCCCGCCCGGATCGCCCGGGCTGTCTCCCGGGCCACCCGCCAGCGGGAGGTGCCCGCCCGCACCATGCTCTGCCTGGAGGTTCTGGAGGAGCGGGGCCTGATCGAGCTCAACCGCCGCACCGACCGCGTCCAGATCATCCTGCGCCAGGTGGAGCATAAGGTGGATTTGGAGGCCTCCGATATCATCCGGCGGCTGCGGGCGATATTAGACAACTGAGGTGACATTATGGACCCCATTTTGGAGCGCTATCACGCGCTGGAAAAAAAGGTGCTGACCTATACCCCCAATCTGGATACTCAGCGGCTGTTTGACGCCTTTACCTACGCCGATACCGCCCACCACGGGCAGCTGCGCAAAAGCGGCGAGCCCTATATCATCCACCCCATCGCTGTGGCGGAGATTGTGGCCGACCTGGAGCTGGACATGGACGCGGTGGTGGCCGCCCTGCTCCACGACTGCATTGAGGACACCGCCTCCACCCATGAGGAGATCGCGAAAAAGTTTAACCCCACCGTGGCTGAGCTGGTGGAGGGGGTTACCAAGCTGACCAAGATGCAGTTTGTCACCAAGGAAGAGGAGCAGATGGAAAATCTGCGCAAGATGCTCATTGCCATGAGCCGGGACATCCGGGTGATCCTCATCAAGGTCTGCGACCGGCTGCACAACATGCGCACCATGGAGTACCAGTCCCCCCGGAAGCAGCGGGAAAAGTCCCTGGAAACCATGGAGATTTACGCCCCCATCGCCCACCGCTTAGGTATGCAGAAGATCAAGTGGGAGCTGGAGGACCTGTCCCTGCGCTATCTGGATCCGGTGGGCTACAGGGAGATCGAGGACGAGCTTACTGAGCGCTCCTCCACCCACGAGGAATTTCTGGCGGGGATTCAGCGGCGCATCGAGCGGCGCCTGGGCCAGGAGGGCATCCACTCCACCATCTACGGCCGGGTCAAGCACATTTATTCCATTTACCGGAAAATGTTCGCCCAGAACAAGACGCTGGACGAGATTTTTGACCTGTACGCCTTCCGGGTGATTGTCAGCGACATCCCGGAGTGCTACAACGTGCTGGGCTGCATCCACGACATGTTCAAGCCGGTGCTGGGCCGGTTCAAGGACTACATCGGCACCCCCAAGCCCAACATGTATCAATCCCTCCACACCACGGTGATTGGCCGGGAGGGTATCCCCTTTGAGGTGCAGATCCGCACCTGGGAGATGCACCAGACCGCTGAGTACGGCATCGCCGCCCATTGGAAGTACAAGCAGGGGATGGCCAACAAAAACCTGGGCACCGAGCAGGAATTTGAGTGGGTGCGCAGGCTGCTGGAGAGTCAGCAGGACGCCGACGCGGAGGAGTTTGTATCCACCCTGAAGGTGGACCTCTTCGCCGACGAGGTGTTCGTCTTCACCCCCAACGGGGACGTGAAAAGCCTGCCCAACGGAGCCACCCCCATCGACTTCGCCTACAACATCCACTCCGCCATCGGCAACACCATGGTGGGTGCCCGGGTCAACGGGCGGATGGTGCCTTACGATTACAAGCTGTCCAATGGGGACATCGTGGAGGTGCTCACCTCCAAATCCGCCAAGGGCCCCAGCCGGGACTGGCTGAAGCTG
Organism: Oscillospiraceae bacterium; assembly: GCA_910575265.1. GTDB lineage: Bacteria > Bacillota > Clostridia > Oscillospirales > Oscillospiraceae > Lawsonibacter. Next base: position 89,997 of record CAJTEA010000001.1, on the reverse strand, counting down.
TGCAAGTCCAACGAGGCCCGGAACAAGATCCGCCAGTGGTTCAAGAGGGAGCGCCGGGAGGAGAACATCGCCACCGGGCGGGCCGCCTTTGACGCTGAGCTGAAGCACACCAAAATCCCCCTGTCCGCCATCACCGCCGACGAGGTGCTGCCCCACATCCTCCACAAGCTGCGCTGCGGCACCCTGGACGAGCTTTACGCCGCCATCGGCTACGGCGGCACCACCGCCTCCAAGTCGGTGGCCCGTATCCGGGAGGAGATGCAGCGGCTGGGCCGGCTCCAGGCGGAGAAAGCGGCCGCCGCCGCCCGCTCCCTGGAGGAGAGCGTCATCATGCCCGGCAACGCCGCCCCCTCCGAGGCCCACGGAGCGGTCAAACCGAAACACTCCGATTCCGGCATCATTGTGGAGGGGCTGGGCAACTGCCTGGTAAAGTTCGCCAAGTGCTGCACCCCTGTCCCTGGGGACCCGGTGATTGGCTTTATCACCCGGGGCTACGGCGTGTCCGTCCACCGGGCCGACTGCCCCAACGCCGCCCCCGACCGGCGCAAGCCCGAGGAGGCGGACCGCTGGGTCAAGGTATCCTGGGTGGAGAGCAAGCTGCCCAACTACACGACCTCCCTGGAGCTGTTTGCCAAGGACCGGAACGACCTGACCCTGGATGTGGCTATGGCCCTGTCTACCGCCAAGGTGCGGGTGTCCGCCCTGTCCGCCCGCTCCATGCCCGACGGCCACGCCACCATCGGCATTGTGGTGAATGTAAAGGACAAGGGTGAGCTGGAGGGGGTCATCAGCAAGCTGAACAATATTCAGGGCGTGTACCATGTGGCCAGGGCGTCCGGAAAGTGAGTGTATTATGAGAGCTGTCGTGACCCGCGTCACCTCCGCCTCCGTCACCATCGGCGGCAGAGTGGAGGGGGCTATTGAACAAGGCTTCCTGGTCCTGCTGGGCGTGGGCCCGGAGGACAGTGAGGCCGTCTGTGATAAATTAGCGGAAAAGGTCTGCAATCTGCGGGTCTTTGAGGATGAAAACGGCAAAATGAACCGGAATCTGGAGCAAGTGGGCGGTTCGCTGCTGGTGGTGTCCCAGTTCACCCTGTACGCCGACACCTCCTCCCGCCGCCCCGGCTTCTCCCACGCCGCAAAACCGGATTTGGCAATTCCTCTGTACGAGCGCTTTCTGGACCAATGCCGCGGCCGGGGCTTTCGGGTGGAACACGGCCAGTTCGGCGCGGACATGCGGGTGGCCTCGGTCAACGACGGTCCGGTGACCATTCTGTTTGACACGGATAAATCATAAGGAGGGTTTACCTATGGGCTTTCTCTTTGGCAAAAAGAAAGCGGACCCCAGTCAACCCCATCCGGATTGGCCCTGGACGCTCAGCGAGGGCGGGAATATCCTGCGGGATTTTACCTGGGAGAACATTGAGTATGATTTGGCCGAGCTGTATCCGGACAGCGACAGTTTTCTGATTCTGGAGCAGAAGGACCCCAAAAACGACGAACACTACTGGTACATCCAAAGCGCCATCGCCTTAAAGGGGCCTAATAAAGACAACTATATCGTCGGCGTCGGCTGGAGCGGGGAATCCGGTCCGGCACTGATGGAGCGGTGTTACCACTGGAAGGATTTGGACACCGTGATTGGGATATTTGAGCAGGCTTTTCAAAGAAAACCTCTGGACCTGTCCGGCTACGAAAGCTTTTTTTAACCAAGTGGGAGGTATTGCATGAAGGTCAAAGTAATGCAGGTGGGAGCCATTGGCACCAACTGTTATTTTCTCATGGACCCGGACAGCAGTCAGCTGGCGGTCATCGACCCCGGCGATGAGCCGGAGCTGATTCAACAGGCCATTGAAGAGACGGGCATGGGTGTAAAGTATATTCTCCTGACACACGGACACTATGACCACACCACAGCCGTGCCCGCGCTGCACCGGGTATATCCGGACGCGGCGGTCTATATTCACAAGGCTGACGCCGACGGCGCGGGCAGCCGTATTTTCCCCCTGTCAGGGGAGATGGAGGGGCTGCAATTCTACGACGAGGGGGATACCCTGTCCCTTGGCGCCCTCACCATTGAGGTGCTCCATACCCCGGGCCATTCCCCCGGCTCGGTCACCCTCAAGGTGGGGAACGCTCTGTTCTGCGGCGACACCCTGTTCGCCGGCTCCATGGGCCGCACCGACCTGCCCGGCGGCAGCGAGGCGGAGATTATGGCCTCCCTCAAGCGGCTGGGCCAGCTGGAGGGCGACTTTCACGTCCTCCCCGGACACATGGGAACCTCCACTATGGACAACGAGCGGAAGTACAACCCCTACCTGCAAATGGCGATGAAGTAAATTACCCCGCCATGCCCGCCAACAGCTCCCGGCGCAGGCCCAGGCCGAAGAGGTAGTGGGCCCGGACCTCACAGGATAGGTGGGCGTTCATCGCCTCCTCAAAGCGGGAGAACCGCTCGTAGCCGATGAGCTCCATCAGCTCCTGTGCCGCCTGGTCGTATTCCCGCTCTGTTTGGACGTATTCCGGCAGGCTGTCGCAAAACTGAGCGATTTCTCCCGGAATTTCCGGGTTGTCTACGAATAAAGTTTGTAGTATAGTTTGATTCATAGAGTTTCCTTCTTCATGCACTATAGATTCATTATATCATGCATCACACTTTCGTGTCAAGGGGTTTTTATGGATATTTTAGGTGAACGATTGAAAATGCTCCGCAAGGAAAAGCGTATGACACAGCCTGAACTTGCAGGGCTATTGAAGCAATCCCTGCGGGCATATCAATATTATGAATCGGGGCATCACGTTCCTGAGCTTCACAATCTAATCTTTTTAGCTGATTTTTACGATGTCAGCATGGACTACCTCATTGGCCGCAGCGAGACGAGGGAACGTCAGCCATGAAGCTGTATTTTGAGACGTCCAATTTCCCCTGGTCCCCAGAGCGGTATCATTACGCCGCCGAGCAGATGATGCTGACGCTCTTTCCCGAGGAGCGGCCCGAGTACCCGGAGGGTCCCCGGAATCTGGCGGAGGAGGACAACGCGGCGGTGTTCACCCTCCACCGGGGGAAGAAATTGACCAACATCAGTGTTCTGGTTTTCCGTCCCCAGGGATATTATAATGGTGTGTCCCGATTCCCCAGCGAGGAGCTGAACCGGCCCCCGGAACAGGTTTACCACACCGTCCAGCACGCCTTAAAACTGGCCTTTTACAAGGCGGGCGCCGCCCTGCTGGGCCATGAGCCCCCCTGGGGGGCGCTGACAGGGGTGCGTCCGGTAAAACTGCCCACCCGGGCCCTGCTGGCCGGGAAAACGTTCAGGCAGGCGCAACAAGAGCTGGAAAAGGAGTACCATGTCTCCCCGGAGCGGGCGAAGCTGGCGGTGGACTGTGCCCAGGCCAGTTTGGCCGTACAGCGGTCTTTAGACCCGCGGGAGGTTTCCCTTTACATCGGGATCCCCTTCTGTCCCACCCGCTGCGCCTACTGCTCCTTTGTCTCCGCCGACGTAGGCCGGACCCTGAAGCTGGTGGAGCCCTATCTGGAAGGCCTGTTCCGGGAATTGGAGGATACGGGCCGGACGCTGAAGGAAGCGGGGCTTTCCATCCGCTCCTTCTACATGGGCGGCGGCACCCCCACCACCTTGAGCGCGGAGCGGATGGACCGACTGCTGTCTAAATGCGAGGATACGCTCCCGCTGGAGGGCTGTTCCGAATACACCGTGGAGGCGGGCCGGCCCGACACCATCACCCGTGAGAAGCTGGAGGTTTTAACCCGGCACCGGATAGGACGGGTGTCCATCAACCCCCAGACCCTGGAGGACCATGTGCTGGAGGCCATCGGTCGGAAGCACTCCGCCGGGGACATTCGGGAGGCTTATGCCCTGGCCCGGGCGGCGGGCTTCGACTGTATCAACATGGACCTGATCGCCGGCCTGCCCCGGGACAGCTTCGAGGGCTTCCGCCGTTCCCTGGAGGGGGTGCTGGAGCTGGACCCGGAGAATATCACCGTCCACACCCTGGCCCTGAAAAAGGGGGCCGCCCTGATGGAACACCGGGAACAGCTCCCCAGCGGGGAAGAAGTGTCCAAAATGCTGGACTTTTCCCGGGAGGCCTTGACAACAAGAGGTTATCTCCCTTATTATTTATACCGGCAGAAATATATGTCCGGCTCGCTGGAAAACGTGGGCTGGGCCAAACCGAGCGCCGAAAGCCTGTATAATATCGTCATGATGGAGGAGCTGCACACCGTCGTCTCTCTGGGCGCGGGGGGCGTGACCAAGCTCATTGGTGACGGGAAAATCCTCCGGCTCACCAACCCCAAGTATCCCCACGATTACCTGTCCGGGCTGGACAAGGTTTTGGGGCAAAAAACAGATATCAAAGCCTTTTATACTTTGTAAAAGGGAGGAAATATCGATGGCGTACCAGCTACAGGAGATCAACAAACGGATCCAGAGCGACGTGACCGAGTTTTTGGCGGAGTGCGATGACAACTACGCTCAGCGGGTCTCACTGGCCGCGGACCGGATTCTGGGCAATCTGGACCGCAGCCCCATCGTGTTGCTGTCCGGTCCCTCCGGGTCGGGCAAAACCACCACGGCCATGAAAATCGCCGAGGAGCTTCAGCGCCGGGGTGTGCGCTCCCGGGCGGTGGCGATGGACAACTACTTTCTCACCATGGACCCCAAAACCGCCCCCCGCGCCCCCGATGGCGTCATCGACTATGAGTCCCCCCTGTTCCTGGACATGGAGCTGCTGGACCGGCACTTCACCGCCCTGTCCCGGGGAGAGGAAATCGTCATTCCCCGGTACGAGTTCGCCCGCCAGATGCGCAACGACAGCCTGGGCACCCCTCTCAGGCTGGAGAAAAACGAGATCGCTATCTTTGAGGGCATCCACGCCCTGAACGACGATATCACCGGCCGTCACCCGGAGGCCGCCAAGCTTTACATCTCCGCCCGCTCCAACGTGAACGAGGGCTCCGCCCTCCGGTTCAAAGGCACCTGGACGCGGCTGACCCGCCGGGCCGTCCGGGACTACAGCTTCCGGGGCACCGAGGTGGCCCGGACCCTGGAGATGTGGGCCAACGTCCGCCGGGGAGAAAAGCTGTACATCTCCCCCTTTAAGGGGAAAGCGGACATTGTGTTTGACTCCTCCCTGCCCTATGAGGTGCCGGTGATGAAGAACTACGCCCTCCCCATTCTCCAGAGCGTCCCCCAGGACAACGAGCGCCGCGGCGAGCTGCTGGACCTGGTAAACGCCTTCCAGCATTTCGAGGCCATCGACCCCGCTCTGGTTTCCAGAGATTCCCTTCTGCGGGAATTTATCGGCGGGGGCAGCTATAAATACCACTGAGCGTTCCCCCCGCGTCTTGTTCCAGAGAAGACGCGATCCTATTAACATCTTGGAGTGAACCAAATGCGCTACGGACCTACCTATAACTCCCGGGACCCGCGGTATAAGAGCCCCTATGGGGCGGTGGCCTCCGGGACGCAGGTACAGTTTACCCTTCGTCCCTCCCGCGGAGAGTGCTTCTGCCACGCCAGCCTCACCGCCCGGTTTGAGAGCCGGAACGACCAGACCGTCACCCTGAAAATGCCCTGGACCGGCTTTGATCTGGGGCGGGACGTATTTTCCGCCGCCCTGGATACAGAGGGCTATGTGGGCCTGGTGTGGTACTCCTTCCGCCTGGAGCAGCTGGATGGCCGCTGGATCGAGCTGGGCCCCTATCAGCTCACTGTGTACGACGGGTCGGAGGAGGTCCCCAGCTGGTTTGGCGAGGGGGTTACCTATCAGATCTTCCCCGACCGCTTCCGCCGCAGCCGGATCCCCAATCCCGAGGGACTGGTGGGGGAGCGCGCCGTCCACCAGAGCTGGGAGGAGTTCCCCGAGTATCGGCCCAACGACCGGGGGGAGGTGCGCAACCGGGACTTTTTCGGCGGCGACTTTCAGGGGGTCTTGGACAAGCTTGACTATCTCAAGAGCCTGGGGGTGGAAACGCTCTACTTCAACCCCATCTTTGAGGCGGCGGAGAACCACCGCTACGGCACCGCCGACTACAGCCGGGTGGACCCCTTTCTGGGAACCAACGAGGATTTTTCCCGCCTGTGCGAGGAGGCCCACCGCCGCGGCATGCGGGTGATGCTGGACGGAGTGTTCAACCATACCGGCTTTGTCAGCCGCTACTTCAACGGCGACGGCTTCTACCCCGAGCCCGGCGCCTATCAGGACCAGAATTCCCCCTACCGCCCCTGGTTTAACTTCAGCCAGTGGCCCCAGAGGTATGACAGCTGGTGGGGCATCTACTCCCTCCCGGCGGTGAACGAGGACGATCCAAGTTATCAGGACTTTATTTTCGGCGGCGAGGACAGCGTGGTCCGCCGCTGGCTCAGGGCCGGGGCGGACGGCTGGCGGCTGGACGTGGCCGACGAGCTGCCGGACAGCTTTGTCCACGGCATCCACGCGGCCGCCCGGGCGGAAAAGCCCGACGCGGTGGTCATCGGCGAGGTGTGGGAGGACGGCTCAACCAAAGTAGCCTACGGCGTGCGCCGCAAGCACATCCTTGGGGGCCACTGCGACGGACTGATGAATTACCCCCTCCGCTCCGCGATCCTCTCCTTCTTCCAGGGCGGCGGGGCCGAGGCCTTTGTGGAGGGGATGGAGACCATTCGGGAGAACTATCCCGCCTTCGCCTTTTACTCCGCTATGAACTCCCTAGACACTCATGACACTCCCCGACTGCTCACTCTGCTGGGGGCCGGGGGGGAGTACCGGGACCAGACCAAGGAGTGGCGGGCCCAGTTCCGCCTGTCCCCCAGGCAGCGTTCCCGGGGAAAGGAGCTGCTCAAGGCCGCGGCTCTGCTCATGTTCTGTTTTCCCGGCTCCCCGACGGTGTACTATGGAGATGAGGTGGGCATGGAGGGCTTTGAGGATCCCTTCAACCGCCAGACCTACCCCTGGGGTCATGAGGACACCGATCTGCTGGAATGGTACCGGGCTCTGGGCAGACTGCGCGGGAGCCGTCAAGCTCTGCGCCGGGGCTCAATCCGGTATGCGGTCGGCAAAGGCCCTTTGCTGGCCTTTCTCCGGGAGACGGCGGAGGAGCGTCTGCTGTGCGCCTTCAACGCCGGGGACGAGACGCGGGCCTTTTCCTTTGACGAGGGCCGGTTGTTCCCCCTTCTGGGCAGGCCCCATTTCTCCCAGAAGGACGGATTGTACACCATCGCCATACCGCCCAGGTCAGGAGCGGTATTCGCGCTGGAATAATGGATTCAGAGGCGGTCAAACGACCGCCTCTGTCCGTTTTGCTTATCGAATCGCTTTCTCCCTGGCGGTCTCTTCCGTTTTTCCGCGTCCGAAGGCCTTCGCCGCCTCGCAGATGGGGATGGGCGCGAAGGCCAGGGCCAGGACGGTACACCACTGGGCGGGCGTCATGGGCGTGACGGAGAATACCCCCTGGAGGGGCGGGATCAGGAGGACGGACAGCTGCATTATCAGTCCCGCCAGAAAAGCCCGGTTCATCGCCGGATTGGAAAACACACCCTGGGCGAAAAGAGAGCGGTCCTCACTGCGCACGTTAAAGGCGTGGAACAGCTGGCACAGGGTCAGGGTGGCGAAGGCCATGGTGTTGGCCGCGGCCCCCTCCATGCCGGGGGTCCCCAGCCGGGTGAAGCCCAGAAAGTAGGCCGCCAGGGTGAGCCCTCCCACCATCAGGCCCTGCCAGGCCAGGCGGAGGGAAAAACGTTTATCAAAAAGCCCGGCCTCGGCGTCCCGCGGGTCCTCCTCCATCACCCCCTCCTCTACCGGCTCTATACCCAGCGCCAAAGCGGGAAGGGAATCGGTGACCAGATTGAGCCACAGCAGCTGCACCGGAACCAGTGGCATCTGTCCAAATCCCAGAAGAGTGGCGGCGAAGATGGTAAAGATCTCCCCGATATTGCAGGAGAGAAGGTAATGAATCGCCTTGCGGATGTTGGAGTAAATCCCCCGGCCCTCCTCAATGGCGGATACAATGGTGGAGAAGTTGTCGTCAGTGAGGATCATATCCGCCGCGCCCTTGGCCACGTCGGTTCCCGTTTTGCCCATGGCGCAGCCGATGTCGGCGGCTTTCAGGGCCGGGGCGTCGTTTACTCCGTCGCCGGTCATGGCCACCACCCTGCCCCGCTTCTGCCAAGCCTGGACGATGCGCATTTTGTGCTCGGGGGACACTCGGGCAAAGACGGCAAACTTTTCAATATCCGCCTCCAGCAGCTCCTGGGGCATAAAATCCAGCTCCGCTCCGGTCACCGACCAGTCCCCTGGATGGGCGATGTCCAGCTCTTTCGCCACGGCGATCGCGGTGGCCCGGTGGTCGCCGGTGATCATTACCGGCCGCACCCCCGCCAGGTGGCATTTTGCCACGGCGGCCTTTACCTCGGGCCGGGGCGGATCCATCAGGCCAAAGAGGCCCAGAAAGGTCAGGCCGCTCTCCACCATCCGGGGCTCCAGCTCACTGGGCAGGGAGCGCAGCTCCTTCCGGGCCACGGCGATCACCCGCAGAGCCTTGCCGGCCATCTCCTCGTTGGCGGCCAGGACCCTGGCCCGGTCGCTCTGAGTGATGGGCCCCCTGGGGGTATTGGCGCAGCGGTCCAGCAGCACGTCTGGCGCTCCCTTTACAAAGGCGATCCAGCCCCCCTCCGGGCAGCTATGTATGGTGGACATGAGCTTCCGACCAGAATCAAAGGGGATGTCCGCCACGCGGGCCTGGTTTTCCAGCTCCCTCCGCTGATCCACCCCGTCCCGGGCGGCGGCCACCACCAGCGCCCCCTCGGTAGGGTCGCCGGCGGCGGTGGGCGCCCCGGCCTTCCACTCCAGCCGGGCGTCGGAACACAGGCACCCCGCCAGCATGGCGTCCCGCCGCCGGGCCCCGGGGGTGAGCCAAACCTGCTGGACCGTCATCCGGTTCTGGGTCAAAGTGCCCGTCTTGTCCGAGCAGATCACCCCGGCACAGCCCAGGGTCTCCACGGCGGGAAGCTTTTTCACAATGGCGTTCCGGCCCGCCAGACGCTGAACGCCAAGGGCCAGCACAATAGTGACGATGGCCGGCAGTCCCTCCGGGATGGCGGCTACCGCCAGCGAGACGGCGGTGAGGAACATATCCAGAATCCCCTTGCCCTGGAACAGACCCACGCCGAACATAACGGCGCACACCGACAGACACAGGAAGGACAGGGATTTTGATATCTCCCCCATCCGCTTTTGAAGGGGGGTATCGCTGTCGCCGCTCTCCAGCAGCAACCCGGCGATCTGGCCCATCTGGGTGTCCATTCCGGTGGCTACCACCAGCGCAGTGCCCCGTCCGGCGGTGATGAGGGTGCCTGAGATCAGCATATTCACCCGGTCCCCCAGAGGGGTGTCCGCCGGGAGGGAACTGACCGCGGCCTTTTCCACCGGAACCGACTCCCCGGTCATGGCTGACTCGTCCGCCTGAAGGCGGCTGCACTCCAGAATCCGGGCGTCGGCGGGCACCTGGTCCCCGGCCTCCAGAAGAATCACATCCCCCGGCACCAGCGCAGAGGCGGCCACCCGGTGAGGTATTCCCTCCCGCAAAACACCGGCCTTGGGGGAGGACATCCGCCGCAGCTCCTCCAGCGCCTGCTGGGCGTGGTCCTCCTGGGTGATGGAGATCACCCCGTTGACCACCACAATCACCAGAATAATCACCCCGTCCAGCCAGTCCTCCCCGCCGCTGGCCGCCAGAGAGATGGCCGCCGCCGCCAGAAGAACCAGGATCATGGGGTCCTTCAGCTGGCCCAGTACGCGGATCAGCAGGCTGGGCGGCTCAGGCTGGGCCAGCTGGTTGGGGCCGTATTTCTCCAGCCGCTGGGCCGCCTCCCGCTCTGTAAGACCCTGCGTCCGGCTGGTCAGTTCCTTCATCACCTGCGCCGCGGGCCGGCTGTGCCAGTCACCCATAACACCACTTCCCTTCCAATTTATCCCAGTATACAGGGGAGCCTGTCCCCTTTTTGGAAGAAATCGGTCGAAGGATAAAAAACTTGCCTTGTTTTTTGATCTGTGATATGATAGGGGCTGTTCACGATCTTCTCTCAGCAGAAAGGAAATGCGTATATGAAAACAACGAAACGACTTGGGGCCCTGGCGCTGGCCCTTGTTATGGCCCTCTCCGCCCTGACCGGCTGCGGGGGGAACGCCTCCGGCAGCAGCTCCTCCAGCGCGGGCGGGGATGCCTCCGGCAGCTCCGCGCAGGCGGAACCCATGGACCTGACCCAGATTACCGACCCCTATCTGGCTGTCTCCGGTCTGGCGGGGGACGAGGTAGTGGCCAAGGTGGGCGAGTATGAGATTACCGCCGCTGATTACCTCTACTGGCTCAACCGGGTGATTGACAACTACCTGTCCCAGTTCAACGGGCAGGTGACCACCCTCCCCTGGGATACTGAGATGGGGGACGGCCTCACGTTTGGGCAGTATATGCTGGACCAGGCCATGGATGTGACCGTTTTCTACGCCGTAACGCGGCAGATGGCCCAGGCGGACGGCCTCACGCCCGACCCCTCCGTTGCCTCTGACACCGACCAGTACTACGCTGACCTGGTATTTCAGGCGGGGGGGGACGAGACTAAGGTGACCTATACGCTTTGGGCCAACATGCTCACCCGGGATCAGTTCACCCGCCTCAACGAGGACAGCGACCTGTATGACCAGCTCCAGGAGCTGCGCTTCGGCGAGAGCAGCGGCAATTATCCCACCGACGCCGAGGTAAACGCCTATCTGGACGAGACCGGCCAGTACCGGGCCAAGCACATTCTGCTGGCCACCATCGACCTGGACACCCGGGAGCCCCTGGACGAGGAAACCATCGCCCAGAAGAAGGCCACCGCCGACGATCTGCTCTCCCAGCTCCGGGCGGCGGAGGACCCCATCGCCCTGTTTGACACTCTGATGAACGAGTACAGCGAGGACACCGGCCTGGCCACTAACCCCGACGGCTACACCACCTCTAAGGGCCTGATGGTCGCCCCCTTTGAGGAGACCGCCCTGGCCCTCCAGAATGGCGAGATCAGCGACATTGTGGAGAGCGATTTCGGCTATCACATCATTCTCCGCCTGCCCTTGAACCCGGACGACTTCCGGTCTGAGTGCATCTCCGACCGGATGAACGCGAAAATTACCCAGGAGCAGGAGCGCCTGGGCCTGGAAAAGACCGCCGCCTTTGACAAGCTGGACGTAGGCACGTTCTGGGACAACATGCTGTCTCTTCAGTCCGCGGTCCTGACAGCCTCAGCCGGCTAAACGAACGACAGGAGCGCCCCGGTTTGGGGCGCTCCTGCGTTTTCCAGGGCAAAAATCCAAAATGTAAACTAAAGTTGGTTGCCAAATCGGGACAGAGGCGCTATGATGGTCTTATATATTTTGACCCGACAGGAGGATCATGACATGGAATTGATGGATACCTTGCAGTTTTACCGGAAGCGTCAGGGCCTGTCTCAGGTGGAGCTGGCCGAGTCGCTGGATGTATCCCGGCAGACTGTCTCCAAGTGGGAGACGGGGACCGCCCTCCCCTCGGCGGAGAACCTGCTGGCTCTGAGCAAGCTGTATGGCGTAACCGTGGACGCTCTGCTCAACGGCACAGCAATCGAGCGCACCCAGGAACCGCTGGAATTGGTCTCCCTTGTGCCGGAGCCTCCCGCCGCTCTGCCGCCGGAGCCCGGCCTCATCCCCCGGAAGAGGCTGATTGCGCGGATGCTGGCGGCAATCCTCCTGGCAGACCTGGTGCTGTTCTTTATGGGTATCTCCTGGTACGCAACCTCCTTTCACTCGGGCTTCCTTACCTTTATTGAGTTTCTGCGCATCTTTACAGCCTGCGCCATCGGCCTGTGCTTCGCCTGGTACGACCGCCGCTGGCCCGCAAAAATGCGGACTTCCCTTTTGATTGCCGCTGCCGCACTGTTCCTGGGCCTGTTTCCGCTGCTGTTTCCCTCTCCCCTGCTCTGGCGGCTGTACGATTTGATCGCCTGGAGCGGTGTTAGAACCTTCGAGGCGGTCCTTCCCTCCAACCCCGTCCGTATGTTCATCGGACTGATCCTGTGTGACGAACTTGTCATTTTCTTCCATATGCTCTGCGTTGCCACCTTCTATTTGGGCCGCCTCTGGTTTGCCCGAAAAAAGACGAACCGCATCCTTCAGCACCAAACGACACAGCAGCCTTAATACAGAGGAGCGCCCCAAGCCAGGGCGCTCCTGTTATTTTCCCGTCATAAAATACGGTTCATTATCGCTCCTCTCGGAAGTAGTTCAATCCCAGTGCGGCAGGCTGTCCGGATCCTTCTCGCTTGCGGACGGAGGAGGCAATCAGGACGATTGCGGTAATCAGGAAGGGCAGAGCCTTGTACAGCTGGGGCGGGACGGCGCTGAGCCAGCCCAGCGCTCCGGGGAAGGTCCCGGCCAGGGAGCCGGAGTAGATTTGCAGGGTGTTGAAGAAGCCGAAGACCAGCGTGCCCAGAATGGCCAGCACCGGGTTCCAGTTGGCGAAGATGACCAGGGCGATGGCGATCCAGCCGTAGCCGTTGATCCAGCAGTTGGAGCCCTCGAAGGAGCCGCTCATATACAGCGCCATATAGAACCCGCCCAGGCCCATAATGCCCGATCCGGCGATAATATGGATGTACTTATACAACAGGATGTTAACCCCCACCGAGTCGGCGGCGCCGGGGTTCTCCCCCACCGCCCGCAGGCGCAGGCCGGTTTTGGTAAAGGTCAGATACCACCACACCAGAACCGACACGGCAATCCCCAGATAGACCAGCCCGTTCTGGGAGAAGACAGCCTTGCCCAGGAAGGGGATTTTGGACAGCACCGGTATCTCAATGGCGGAAAATCCGTTGACCAGGGCGGAAGCGCCGGTCATGGAGGGCCACTTCTCCCCGATGCCCTTGCCCACGAAGAAGTACAGCCCCAAGCCGAAGGTGGTAATGGTCAGGCCGGTGACGTTCTGGTTGGCCTGGAGGGAGACGGTGAGGACGGAAAACAGCAGGCCGCACAGTCCCGCCGCCAGAAAGGACACCAGCAGGCCCACCGCCAGGCTGTTGGCCGCGCACCCGGCCAGGTAGCCGAAGATGGCCCCCACAGCCATGGTGCCCTCCACGCCCAGGTCCAGACTGCCCGATTTCTCCACCATAATCTCCCCCACCGTGCCGTAAAGCAGGGGGGTGTTGACCAAAACGATGTTGAACAGGAACAGGGTGAGTACACTCATGGAGTCGTTCATTTCGCCGCCTCCTTTCCGGTTTTGCTCCGCGTGACCAGTTTAAAGCGGGTGAAGAAGTCCGCCGCCAGCACGATAAAGAGGATCACTCCCTGGAGCAGGTTGGCGAAGTTGGCGTCGATGGAGGGATAGGTGGTGCTGGCCGTCTGACAGCCGAACTGGAGGACGGTAATCAGCAGCGAGGCCACCACGATCCCCACCGTGTTCAGCTTGGCCAGCCAAGCCACCACCACTCCGGTCCAGCCCACATCGTTGGTGACGGAGGCGGACAGGATACCGGCGGAGGACACATGGAAGGCCCCCGCCATGCCGATGAGGGCGGCGGAGAGGAAAATGGTGCGGATAATGATCTTCCCCACCTTCATTCCGGCGTACCGGGCGGTGTTGGGGCTGTCCCCCACCACCGCGATCTCATAGCCCCGCTTGGTGTAGTTCAGATAGACAAAAATCAGGACGCACAGGACCACCGCCGCCACCAGGGACAGATTCAGGTTAAAGGGCCCGATGGGGATGGTAAGCATCTGGGCGTTGTCCGGAAATTTGGCGAATTTGGGCCGGGCGGACTCCAGATCCAGGAAAAAGTTCCAGTCCGCCTTGGTCTCAGCAAAAAATTGCAGGATGTAGAGCGCCACATAGTTGAGCATCAGGGTGAGCAGCGTCTCGTTGGTGCCAAAACGCACCTTCAGCGCGGCCACAAACACGCCGTACAGGCCGCCGCCCAGAGCGCCGCACAGGGCCATGAGCACCACCACCAGGGGCCGGGGCAGGCTCTCACCCAGCTTCATGGCGGCCCAGCCGGCGCAGATGGCGCCGATGATGAACTGTCCCTCGCCGCCAATGTTCCAAAAGCGCATTTTAAAGGCCAGGGCTAACGCCAGAGAGACGATCAGCAGGGGGACGAACAGGCGGATGAAGTTTTCCACCGCCCGCCAGGGGTAGCGGCTGCCGGGGATGCCCATAGTGAGCATCTGCCGGTAAAAGGTGACCGGCTCCACATCCTGGACCGACAGCAGCATCGCGCCTACGGCCAGCGCCAGCACCACCGCCGCCACATAGGCCAGCAGCTGCCGGCCCGGGCCGGCCTGGTCCCGCTTGACCACATGAAACAGGGGTTGACGGTTTTTCATTCCTCCACCTCCTTCGTCTCCTCAATGCGGCTGTCCCGGGCGATGCCGGCGGGCCTGTCCTCGTATTTGTTGCTCAGGTCCAGCGCCCCGGTCATCATCAGGCCCAGCTCCTCCTTGGAGGTCTTGTGGGCGTGGACCACGCCCATCACCTTGCCATGGCACAGCACCATAATCTTATCGCACAGGTCAATCATCACATCCAGGTCCTCGCCGACAAAGAGAATACCCACGCCGTCCTTCTTTTGCTGGTTGAGAATGTCATAGATGGCATAGGAGGAGTTAATATCCAGTCCCCGGACGGGATAGGCGGTGACGATCACGTTGGGCCCCGCCTTGATCTCCCGGCCCAGCAGCACCTTCTGCACGTTGCCGCCGGACAGCCGGCGCACCGGCGTCTCGGTGGAGGGGGTAACGATCTCCAGGTCTTTGATCACCTGTCTGGCCTCCGCTCGGCCGGTCTTCCGGTCCACAAAGGGACCCTTGGCCTGGTCGTATTTTTTCAAAAGCATGTTGTCCGTGATAGACATGGAGGGAGCCAGACCCATACCCAGCCGGTCCTCGGGAATAAAGGACATCGAGATACCCTTGTCCAGAATCGCCTTGGGGGAAAGGCCCACGATGTTGTCCCCCTTGTGAATCATCTGGCCGCTTTCGATGGACCGAAGGCCGGCGATGGCCTCGCACAGCTCCTTTTGACCGCAGCCGGCGATACCGGCCACCCCCAGAATCTCGCCGCCCCGGATGTAGAAGTTTACCTTGTCGATAGCCACCGCGCCCTCGTCGTTCTTGATGGTCAGGTCCCGGATCTCCAGAAGGGGCCGGGTCTTGTCCACCACCGGGCGCTCAATGTTCAGCTCCACCTTCCGGCCCACCATATACTCGGTGAGCCGCTGCTCGTCGGCGGAGGCGGTGTCCACAGTGGTGATGTACTCCCCCTTCCGGAGGATAGTCACCCGGTCGGAAATCTCCAGTACCTCGTTGAGCTTATGGGTGATGATAATGATGGCGTGACCCTCCGCCTTCATGCGGCGCAGCACATCGAACAGCCTGGCGGTCTCCTGGATGGTGAGCACGGCGGTAGGCTCATCCAGAATGATGATTTTGGCCCCGTAGTACAGCACCTTGACGATCTCCAGGGTCTGCTTTTCCGACACGGCCATATTATAGACCTTTTTACGGGGGTCGATGTCAAACCCGAACCGCTGAGCCATGTCGTGAATAATGTTATACCGCTCCTTTTTCAGCACCGGGCCGGATGTCTCGTCCCCCAGCCAGATGTTGTCGGCGGCGGAGAACACATCCACCAGCTTGAAATGCTGGTGGACCATGCCAATGCCCAGCTTTTTGCTGTCCTCCGGAGAGTTGATGGCCACCTCCCGGCCGTCCACAAAAACAGAGCCGCTGTCCGGCTTGTAAATGCCTGACAGCATGTTCATCAGGGTGGTCTTGCCCGAACCGTTCTCCCCCAGCAGAGCCAGAATCTCTCCGGGCCTCACATTTAAATTGATGTCCTTATTCGCCGCCACGCTCCCAAAGCTTTTGCAGATGCCCCGCATCTCAATGGCGTACCTCTGTTCCTCCATACTCTCTCCCTTCTTAGAGCCTGTTTCACATCCCCCAGCACACCGCCTGACGGACCTTTTGCCGTCATTCGGCACACTTCAAGATATGAAACAGGCTCTTACACAAAGCAAACAGCGGGCCGGCCGGATATTCCGGCCGGCCCGGTAAGGGTCTGCGTTCGCGGGTAGACGTTAACCCTCCACAACGCCCGCCACGTTGTAGTTCATGGAGCCCTTAATCACGCCGTCATCCACAGAGGGGCCGCCGGCGGCGACGATAATGTTGCCCTCCGTATCCACCAGGTCGGCGTCCGTCTTGACAATCTCTACCTGGCCATCGGTGATGTTGTAACTCAGCTTTACGCCGGAGAACACGTCCCACTCGCCGGAGATCATCAGGTCCCGGACGGCGGTCATAACCGCCTGGGTGTCAGGGGCGGCGACGGACTCGTTCAGGGGGGAGGCGTCCACAAAGCCCTCGGCCAGACCGGCGTAATAGGCGTTGCCGCCCATCTTGTCCACAAACTGGGAGGCGTCGCCGTCGCAGTCCATGGCGGCCTGGATAGCGGTCTGATAGTAGACGTTCCAGTGCCAGATGGCGGCGGTCAGGTGGGCGGTGGGGGCCTGCTCGGTCATGTCGGAGTTATAGCCGCAGCCAAAGACGTTGTTCTCAGCGGCCACCAGCTGGGGCTGGGCGGAGTCACAGTGCTGGGAGATGACGCCGCACTGATAGGTATCCACCAGAGCCTGGGCGGCCTGGCGCTCCAGGGTCTCGTCGCCCCAGGCGTTGATTACGTTCACATGGACAACCGCGTCGGGGTTGGCGGACTGGGCGCCCAGAGCGAAGGCGTTGATGCCGGAGCAGGTCTCGGCGTAATCGGTGTTGAAGGCGGCCACGTAGCCAATGGAGTTGTTGCCCAGCTCGGCGGACTTCATGCCCGCGGCGATGCCGGCCAGGTAGCGGGCCTGATAGATACGGCCGAAGTAGTTATTGAAGTTGGTGTCGTTGGCCTTATAGCCGGTACCGTGGGAGAAGATGATGTCGGGGTAGCGCTCCGCGCCGTCCTCCATGGCGTCAATATAGCCAAAGGAGATGCCGAAGATGATGCTGACGCCCTGATTGGCCAGGGTATCAATAGCGTTGCTCACGGCGGTGTCGTCCTCCGCCACGTTATCCACAATGAGCAGCTGAGTGGCGGGGTCCATCCCCAGGTCCTTCATGGCGGTGGTGATGCCGTTGTGGTGCTGGAAGGTATAGCCGGCCACGTCGTTCTGGCTGGTGATATAGATGGCGCCCACCTTAAAGTCGCTGCCGCCGCTCACGGGGGTGGACACGGCGCCGCCGGAATTGCTGACAGAGCCGTCAGAGCCGCCGGCGGAGCTGCCGCCGCCCTGGCCGCCATTACCGCCGCCGCAGGCGGCGAGGGACAGGCTCATGGCCGCGGCCAGAGCCAGCGCAAGAAACTTTTTCATTCTGGTTCCTCCTTAAAATACTGTGTTCCTCTTTTTACCTTATATATTAAAACCAGATCGCTCCGGTTTTAATCCAACCGGCCCCGGCGTTAATCCACAAATTCCACGCCGGTTTCCTCGCTCATGGATTTGATCCGGGCCAGACACTCCAGCTTGACTCCCCTGGCCCGGACGCGGTCGCCACCGGGCTGGAAGGCCTTCTCGATTACGACTCCCGCCCCGGCCAGCTCCGCGCCGGATTGCCGCGTCAGGTCGATCAGCCCCTCCAGGGCCGCGCCGTTGGCCAGAAAGTCGTCGATAATGAGCACCTTATCCCCGGGGCCCAGGAATTTTTGGGATACAATCACATCATAGACCTTTCCGTGGGTAAAGGACTCCACCCGGGTGGTATACACATCGCCGGCGATATTTTTGGTCTGGCTCTTTTTGGCGAAAATCACCGGGCAATGAAAAAACTGCGCCGTGATACAAGCGATCCCGATGCCGGAGGCCTCGATGGTCAAAATCTTGTTCACGCCGCAGCCGGCGAAACGCCGCTGGAACTCCCTTCCAATTTCCGCAAAAAGGGCAACATCCATCTGGTGGTTCAGAAAACTGTCCACCTTCAGCACGTCATCGCCCTTCACCGTACCGTCCTGCCGGATACGCTGCTTGAGCAGCTCCATTAGGCTCCCCCTTCCTTTCAGAAATAAAAACTATGATTGGTACAGTATACAGGAAATCTCTTTGATTTTCAATCTTTTTTTCCACTTTTTTCGTCAAATCTTACACAATTTTTTCTGATTATTTTTGTCTTTTTCCGTGAATTTCCTCCCGCTTCGGACTGACGGATTTTCTGCCGCCGCCTCTTCCCTGGGAAATTTTTCTCCAGCGACAGCCTTCGACGGTCTATTTTCCATTTTATGGTAAACTATACGCGAGGCCGGTATAGACTGGCCATGGATACATCAGAAAGGTGGGACCCCTATGTGGCCGCTGAACAAAAAGGGACTTTTTGAAACCGGGCGGGTGCTGTTTCTCTCCCTCGACGCCATCCAGCCCAATCCCAACCAGCCCCGGAGCGCCTTTGACCAGCCGGCTCTGGAGGAACTGGCCGATTCCATTCGTGAGCTGGGGGTGCTCCAGCCCCTTACCGTCCGCCGCCGGGAGGGCCGATGGGAGCTGGTAGCCGGAGAGCGGCGGCTGCGGGCCGCCAGACTGGCCGGTCTGTCCGAGGTGCCCTGTCTGTCCATTCAGGCGGACAGCCAGTCCTCCTCCCTGTTGGCTCTGGTGGAGAACCTCCAGCGCCGGGACCTGGACTTTTGGGAGGAGGCTCTGGCGCTCCGTCGCCTGATCGACACCTATCACATCTCTCAGGAGGAGGCCGCCCAGCGCATCGGTAAGAGCCAGTCCGCTGTGGCCAACAAGCTGCGCCTACTGAAGCTCTCCCCCGAAACTCTGACCGTCCTCCGGGACGGCGGCGCCACGGAGCGCCACGCCCGGGCCCTGCTGCGCATTGAATCGCCAGAACAGCAGCTGGCCGCCGCCCGGCAGGTGGTGGAGCAGCGGCTCACCGTTTCCCAGACCGAGGCGCTGGCCGAGGCCATTCAGGAGGAGCAGCCCCTCCCCATGCGAAAAAGGCCCACTTTTATTGTTAAGGATGTTCGGCTGTTCCTCAACACCATCACCCGCAGTCTGGATCTGATGCGCTCCGCCGGTGTGGACGCCCAGTGCGACCGGGAGGACAGTGAGGAAGAAATTTTATTGACTATCCATATTCCCCGGCGGGCCGGATAGGCCGCAATGTTTCACGTGAAACATCGGAGCTGTACAGGCTCCGATGTTTCTTTTTAAAAAAGTGTAAAAACAGTTGAAATCCCTGGCGGCGGTTGCTATAATGAGAAATTGTACCACGATCATTTATTTCCCTCAAGGAGGCCATTCCAATGGCTAAAATTATTGCCGTCGTTAATCAAAAAGGCGGCGTGGGCAAAACCACAACCACCGTCAACATCACCGCCGCCCTCCACGACCTGGGCAGGCGGGTGCTGCTGTGCGACTTTGATCCCCAGGCCAACGCCACCTCCGGTATGGGGGTGGATAAGAACACCGCCTCTCCCAACGTTTATGATCTGCTGGTCAGCGACACCGACCCGGCCCGGGCCGTGGTGTCCACAAAATTTGGGGATGTGCTCCCCTCCAACAAGGCGCTGGCCGGCGCGGGCATTGAGATGATCGGCATCGACAACCGGGAAAAGCTGCTTAAACAGGCCCTGGACGGTTTGGCGGACCGCTACGATTTTATTTTCATCGACTGTCCGCCCTCCCTGGAGCTGCTTACTGTGAACGCCCTGTGCGCGGCTCACTCGCTGCTGGTTCCGGTACAGTGCGAATACTACGCTCTGGAGGGTTTGAGCGATCTGCTGGCCACCGTCCGCCTGGTGAAGCGGAAGCTCAATCCCACTCTGTCCATGGAGGGCGTTCTGCTCACCATGTTCGACAGCCGCACCAATCTGTCTCTCCAGGTGGCGGAGGAGGTCAAGCGCCACTTTCCGGGGCAGGTATACGCCACTGTCATTCCGCGAAACGTCCGTCTCTCTGAGGCGCCCAGCCACGGCAAGCCCATTTCCGCCTATGACCCCTACTCCCGAGGCGCCGAGGCCTATAAGCTGTTGGCGGAGGAAATGGTGGCCGCCCTACATCAATCCTAGAGCAAAGAGGTTATACTATGGCAAAACGAAAGACAGAACTGGGCCTTGGCCGCGGGCTGAACGCCCTCCTGGGTGATCCGGAGCTGCCCGCCCAGGGCGAGGGCTCGGTCAGCCTTCCCATCTCTCAGGTGGAGCCTGGACTGAATCAGCCGCGGAAACGGTTTGATCAGGACGCCCTGGACGATTTGGCGGATTCCATCCGGGTCCATGGCATTATTCAGCCGCTTACCGTGCGAAGGCTGGCCTCCGGATACTACCAGATTATCGCCGGAGAACGGCGCTGGCGGGCGGCAAAAACCGCCGGACTGGCCGAGGTCCCCGCTGTAATCATCGAGGCGGACGACCGCAAGGTGATGGAACTGGGCCTGATTGAAAACCTTCAGCGGGAGGACCTGAATCCCGCTGAGGAAGCCCGGGGCTACCAGACCCTGATGGAGGAGTATGGTCTGACCCAGGAGCAGGTGGCCCAGCAGATGGGCAAGTCCCGGCCAGCCATCACAAATACCCTGCGGCTTCTGGCTCTGCCGGACGAGGTCATGAGGCTGGTGGAGGAGGAAACTCTCTCCGCCGGCCACGCCCGGGCGATTCTAGGCGCTCCCACCCCAGCCCTCCAAAAGGAGGCCGCCAAACGGGTTATCGCGGGCCAGCTATCTGTGCGGCAGACCGAGGCGCTGATTAAAACCCTCCAAAAGGAGAAAAAGGAACCGTCCAAGGCCGAGACCCCCGATCTCTCCCTTTATTTGGGCGAGCTGGAAAAGGATCTGGCGGGACGTCTGGGCCGAAAGGTTAAAATCGCCCACAAAGGCAAAAAAGGCCGGATCGAGCTGGAGTATTATAACGAACAGGATTTGGAAGCTCTGCTGGCTCTGCTCCAAAAGCTGAATTCGGAAGGGGGCGGTGGCCATGGCTGAGGACAGGCAGACAGCCCCAAACCTTTCGGAACCTACCCAACGGCTGACCCAGGCTGAGCTGGACGCCCGCCGGGCCTCCCGTCGGGCCAGCCAGCAGCGCCGGCGGCGCAACTCCGTGTTTCAGTATATTGCGATCCTGTTTATGGCCGCCTTTGTTCTGTTGCTGTACACCTTTATGATGGAGCGGCGGCAAAGCCAACAGCAAATTGACGACCTGAAGCAGTCCGCCTCCACCGTTCAGACCTTACAGGGCCTGATGAATGAGAACAGTCAGCTAAAAGAAAATGTCAATCAGCTCAACAGCCAGATTAAGGAGCTGAATCGCCAGCTGGACGCCGCCCAGGAGGAAAAAGCGGAAATGGAAACCCAGGCTCAGGAGAGTAAAAAGGTCGTAGAGGCCATGTCCTGGTTCTGGCAACTCAGCGACGCCAGCCTCCGGGGCCACCTCAACCAGTGCCGCACGCTGATTACCTCCATGGAGGAGGCTGGGATGCCGGACTACCTGCCCAAGGAAAGCGTCATTGGCGAGGAGTCCCTCTCCCCCGCTGAACGCTATACGCAGGTATATAACCGCGTCATGCCGTAACCGCTCAAATGTTTCACGTGAAACATCCCGGCAACAATTTATTGTTAAGGAGAGAACAGACATGCTCGATATTCGTTTTATCCGGGAGAATCCGGAACTTGTAAAAGAAAACATCAAAAAGAAATTCCAGGAGGAGAAACTCCCGCTGGTGGACAAGGTGCTGGCCCTGGACGCCGAGAACCGGACCGCCATGTCTGAGGCCAACGAGCTGCGGGCCAGCCGCAACACCCTGTCCAAACAGGTGGGAATGCTTATGGGCCAGGCCAAAAAGGACCCCTCCAAACTGTCCGAGGCGGAGGAGGCCAAGGCCAAGGTGAAGGCCAACGCCGACCGTCTGGCGGAGCTGGAGCAGAAGGAGACCGAGCTGGCGGAGAAAATCCGCGAAATCATGCTGGTCATCCCTAATATCATTGATCCCTCCGTCCCCATCGGACCGGACGACTCCGCCAATGTGGAGGTAGAACGGTTCGGTGAGCCGGTGATCCCCGATTTTGAAATTCCCTACCACACCGAAATTATGGAGCAATTCAACGGCGTGGATATGGACGCCGCCGGACGGGTGTCCGGCAACGGCTTCTACTACCTGATGGGCGACGTGGCCCGGCTCCATGAGGCGGTGCTGGCCTATGCCCGGGACTTCATGATCGGCAAGGGCTTCACCTTCTGCATTCCCCCCTTCATGATCCACGGCAACGTGGTGGAGGGCGTCATGTCCCAGACCGACATGGAGGCCATGATGTACAAAATTGAGGGAGAGGACCTGTACCTCATTGGAACCAGCGAGCACTCCATGATTGGCAAATTCATCGATCAGATCATCCCCGAAGCCGCCCTGCCTCAAACCCTCACCTCCTACTCCCCCTGCTTCCGCAAGGAAAAGGGCTCCCACGGCATTGAGGAACGGGGCGTCTACCGCATTCACCAGTTTGAGAAACAGGAGATGATTGTGGTCTGCAAGCCGGAGGACGCCATGGACTGGTATGAAAAGATGTGGCGGTACTCGGTGGAGCTGTTCCGCTCCCTGGACATTCCGGTGCGTCAGCTGGAATGCTGCTCCGGCGACCTGGCCGACCTGAAAGTGAAATCCTGCGACATTGAGGCCTGGTCCCCCCGGCAGCAGAAATATTTTGAGGTCTGCTCCTGCTCCAACCTGGGCGACGCTCAGGCCCGCCGGCTGAAGATGCGGGTGAAAGGCGAAAAGGGCACCTACCTCCCCCACACCCTGAACAACACAGTGGTGGCGCCCCCCCGCATGCTCATCGCTTTCCTGGAAAACAACCTCCAGGCCGACGGCAGCGTAACAATTCCCGCGGTTCTCCGCCCCTATATGGGCGGTCTGGAGATTATGATCCCCAAGAAATAAAGGCCAGAAAGTTAAAACACAGGCCTAAAATCTGAAAGGAGATATTTCCACATGGGTATTTTTTCATTCTTCTCCCGGGACGTGGATGACGAGGACGAGGAATACGAAGAAGCAGGGACAACAGCAAAACAGAAGCCGGAAAGCGCCCAGACCGGAGAACTGTTCAAAGGTATGCGGGTAGACGTGCTGGACAAGGAAAACATGCCTCTGCTCGCCGGCCAGGTAGCGGAAAAAACTCCCGACACTCTGACGCTGAGCCGCCTGCCCGGCGAGCTGTCCTTCAAGCTCGCCACCATCGGCTCCACCGTCCACGTCAACGGCTACGACAAAAAGCTGATTCCCCTTAGTCTGAGCGGCACTGTTCAGGAATCCAGCCGCACCGTTTTTAAGGTTAAGAATCTGAAGGTGGAGAGCCATGCGGAAAACCGGGACAACTTCCGTCTGCCCTACACCGCCCCCGTATCCCTCTACCGCAGGGACGACACCCACTTCCGCAACCCCGAGGAATGTACCCTTATCAACATCAGCACTGGCGGCTGCTGTGTGCAATCGGAATACGCCCACATCGAGGACGAGGTTCTGCGCATCCGGATCAAGCTGGACGACTACGCGCCCCTGAACTTCCTGGGCCAGATCGTCCGCTGCTCCGAGCACGCTCCGGGACAGTTCTGGTACGGCTTCCTCTTCGCGCAGCTCACCGAACAGGAGACCGCCTCCCTGAACAAAACTCTGTACAACCTGCAAATGGGCATTAAAGAAACTCTTATACGGGACGAAGATGGATACTGGCGCAGATAACACAGCATAGGAGCTGAACCAATGAAAAAATTCATAGAAGAATTTAAGCAGTTCATCGCGCGGGGCAACGTGATGGATATGGCGGTGGGCGTTATCATCGGCGGAGCGTTCAGCGCCATCACCACCTCCCTGATCAACGACATCATTATGCCCATTCTGGGCATCTTCACCGGCAGCATCAGCTTCGCCGCCCTGTCCGTCACCGTCAACGGCGCTGTTATTGCCTACGGCAACTTTATCCAGGCTGTCCTCAACTTCCTGGTCATGGCCTTTGTGGTGTTCTGCCTGATTAAAACCATTAACCGCTTCCACCGCAAAAAAGAGCAGCCTGAAACGCCTCCGGCCCCCCCGGAGCCCTCCGCTGAGGAAAAGCTTCTGGCCGAGATCCGCGATCTGTTAAAGGAGAAACCATAAATGCCTGAAGACAAGCGCACCCCTGAACCACATAAGAAAGGGGACTATGTTCCCGCCTCCCCCGTCAAGCGGACCCTGGCCTGGATCGGCGTGGTCTATATGGTCATTCTGGTGGCCCTGACCACCTGGTTCTACTTTACCGGCCGCGCGCTGGGAAATCTGGGCCCCCTGCTCACCGTTCCTGGGCTCATCGGGCTGGGTATCCTTTCCCTGATATCCTGGCGCAGCACCGGACGTCCCGGAAAAGGTCCCGCCTTCTGTCTGGCCATACTGTGCTGGCTTCTGGCCATCGCCACCCTCCCCATCGGATTTGCCGGACTGATGTCAAACTTTGGGGGATAACCTATGGAACACATCACAGAAATCCTTCGGCAGGGCTTTCAGGAGTACGAGCTGACCGGAAAACTTGATCCGTACGCGGCACAAAATCTGGACTGGTACTGCCAGCTCCTGCTGGAAAAAAACCAGGTGATGAACCTCACCGCCATCCGGGACCCGGAGGGAGTGGCCCGGCTTCACATGCTGGACTGCGCCGCGCTCCTCAAATTCTGCGACTTTGAGAACAAAACCCTCATCGACGTAGGCACTGGGGCGGGCTTTCCGGGAATGGTATTAAAAATGCTGGTCCCCTCCCTGGAAGTAACTCTGCTGGACAGCCTGAACAAACGTCTGGACTGGCTGCTGGAAACCTGTGGAGCCCTCAGTTTGTCAGGGATCCGCACCCTCCATGCCCGGGCGGAGGAACAGGCCCAGGTAAAGGGCTTCCGGGATGGTTTCGACTTTGCCACCGCCCGGGCGGTGGCCGATCTGCGGCTGCTTTGTGAGCTGTGCCTGCCCTATGTAAAGGTGGGAGGCCGGTTTCTCGCCATGAAGTCCACCGCCAGCGGCCAGGAACTGGCTGAGGCCGCCCACGCCATCAAGCTGCTGGGCGGACGGGTCGCCGCCTCTGAGGACTATACCATCCCGGGAACAGAAATCACCCATCGGGTTATTATCCTTGAAAAGGTGGCTCCCACCTTGAAGGGCTACCCCCGCCGATGGTCCAAAATGCAAAAAGAACCACTTTGACCGGCGCATTGTGGAAAACAGCCGTCAAATTGTAAATTTTTTCTAAAAGTTTTTGGAAAAAAGGTTGACGGATACTAGATTTATGATATATTTAAAACTGTGAAATCAGGAGGAGGCTTCCATGGGCACCGTAATTGCGATCACGTCCGGAAAGGGCGGCACTGGGAAGACCTCTGTCACCGGCGGCGTCGCCGCCTCACTGGCCCTCATGGGCCGGACGGTACTGTGCATCGACATGGATATCGGACTGCGGAATCTGGATATCTCCCTGGGTCTCAACGACCGGGCCCTGATGGACTTTTCCGATACCGCCCTTGGCCGCTGTCCCCTGGCCAGAGCCGTGGTGGAGCATCCCACCCTGAAAGGACTCTGGCTGCTCACCGCCCCCATGTCTCTGCCCCCCAGCCTCACCCCCGAAAAGATCCGCGCCATGCTGGCCACCGCCCGCGCCATGTACGACTACATTCTGATCGACGCTCCCGCCGGCCTGGGACCGGGCTTCCGGCTGGCCACCTGCGGAGCGGACCGGGCGATCGTCGTCTCTACCAACGACGCGTCCTCCCTGCGGGACGCCCAGCGCACAGTGGCGGAGCTGGACCACATCAAACAGATCCACCTTATCATGAACCGCATCCAGACCAGGCTGCTGCGCCGGCTGCGCACCACCATCGACGACGCCATGAACGCCGCCGGGCTCCCCCTTATCGGGGTAGTGCCAGAGGATCCCCAGGTTATCCTGTGCGCCAATCTGGGTCAGCCCCTCACCACCCAGGGCAGAAAGGGCGCCGCTCTAGCCTGCTGGAACATAGCCCAACGGCTGGAAGGCCAGCGGGTTCCCATCATGCGAATCCGCTGAAAACCGCTGCCCCCCAAAAAACGATACGAGGAGGTATTGTTGCCATGAATATCGCGATTATGAGCCATACCAAAAAGCAGGAACTAATAGTACAGTTCTGCACCGCGTACTGCGGTGTGCTGTCCAAGCATTCCGTCTGCGGCACCAACGCCACCGGACGTATGGTGGCGGAGGCCACCGGCCTGCCTGTTCAGCTCTTCCTCTCCCATGAGCATGGAGGCATCGAGCAAATTGGCCAGCGCATCATCTACAATGAGATCGACATGGTGCTCTTCTTCAACTCCCCCCAGGACAACGAGATGGACAAGGACGTGCTTTATATTACCCGCCTGTGTGACCAGCACTCCGTCCCTGTGGCCACCAACGTGGCTACCGCCGAGCTGTTGATCCACGGTCTGGCCCGGGGCGATCTGGACTGGCGCGAGGGTATGAACCCCAACCGGGTCCCCTTTGCCCTGTAACAGGCGGTCTCCCTGCCGCATGTGCGCGCTCCCGTCCGCTCCTTGGGGATGGGAGCGTTCCGCTTTTCATAAACTGTGTGTAATTGAAACAGAAAGGATTTTGAGTTATGGCTAAGGTACAACCCCGCACCCTCTCCGGCTTTATGGAGCTGCTGCCCGCCCGGCAAATCCAGTTTGACCGTATGGCGGCTATCATCCGGGAGTCCTTCTCCCTGTACGCCTATACCCCTCTGGACACCCCCCTGATCGAGGCCAGTGAAATTCTGCTGGCCAAGGGCGGCGGCGAGACGGAAAAGCAGATCTACCGCTTCACCAAGGGGGACAGCGACCTGTCCCTCCGCTTTGACCTGACTGTTCCCCTGGCCAAATACGTTGCCCTGAACTACGCCAAGCTGGCCTTCCCCTTCCGGCGCTTCCAAATCGGCAAGGTCTACCGGGGCGAACGAGCCCAGCGGGGCCGGTTCCGGGAGTTTTATCAGGCGGACATTGACGTCATCGGTGATGGCAAGCTGGACATCTCCAACGACGCGGAAATTCCCGCCATCATCTACCGCACCTTCACCGCTCTGGGCCTGAAGCGGTTCCAGATCCGGGTAAACAACCGGAAGATTCTCAACGGCTTTTACGCCATGCTGGGCCTGACCGCTCAGGCCGGGGCCATTATGCGCACGGTGGACAAGCTGGAGAAAATCGGCGAGAAGTCAGTCCGGGAGCTGCTTACCGCCCCGGACATCGGTCTGAACGACGAACAGGCGGCGGAAATCCTCAAATTCATCGCTATTAAGGGCAATAATGGCGAAGTCCTTGCCGCTCTGGAGGGCTATCGCGGCCAGGACCCCAAATTTGACGAGGGACTGGACGAGCTATCCGCTGTGGCGAAAAACCTGGCCGCCTTTGGTGTACCCGAAAGCCACTTCACCCTGGACCTGACCATTGCCCGGGGACTGGACTACTACACCGGCACCGTCTACGAGACCACCATGCTGGATCACCCGGAGATCGGCTCCATCTGTTCCGGCGGCCGGTATGATAACTTGGCGGAATATTACACTGATAAACAACTCCCCGGTGTCGGAATTTCCATCGGCCTGACCCGGCTCTTCTTCGTGCTGGAGGACCAGGGCTATCTCAATGACAACCTGAACACCTCCCCCGCCGACGTGCTCATCCTCCCCATGACCGACGACCTCGGCCCCGCCATTCAGCTGGCCACCTACCTGCGGGACCGGAGACTTCAGGTCCAAGTCTACGGTGAGCAGAAAAAATTCAAGCAGAAAATGTCCTACGCCGACAAGCTGGGGGTTCCCTATGTGATTCTCCTTGGCGAGGATGAGATCAAACAGGGCAAATACGCCTTAAAGGATATGCGCACCGGGGAGCAGCAGCTGCTGACGCAGGAAGAAGTGTTCGGTGAGATTTCCACCTACACCGACGTGGGCGACGGCACGAAGCCCATCATGGATAAGGAGGAGTAGGGGGTCGGTCTCCGCGCCGCGCCGGTCCCCTTCTCCGTAGAGATACGGAGCGCCCCAGAGGCCACCCCCTACGGAGGTATCATGAAAAATAGGCTGTGGATCTTCCTGACAATCGCCGGAGTGCTGGCTATGTTCTGCCTGGGCCTCTTCCTGGGCTATTTAACGGAAGAGCTGACCTATGACCAGATCGCGAACTATCATGCCAAGATCCCCGCCGTCTCTGTGGACCTCAGCGCAGGAGTGCCAGCTCATGCGGGCCGCTCCATCGGGATCCTTCATGAGGGCGACTACCCCGGCATGAGCGACGACCCGGTCACCGCTGAAGGGGCTGCGCCAGGGCGGGCGGCACTGGATGCCCTTCGAGGACAAAAATATACCCGCCTTCTCCCCTTTTCCCGTCCGGCGGCGGGCGGCGTGGCCCTCCGGGAGGTCAGCGGCTGCTCCGCCTGGTTTATCGCCTACTGGGACGGAAAACATCTGTGGCTGCCCGGAGAGAGGGACGGTCAGTGGCGGGGCTGTCTCCCCTCCGACCCGGACAAGCTGGACGAAATGCTAAATTCTATACAGAATAAGTAATATTTAAATATAATAATACAAATAGGAGTTGATTTTGATGGGTGAAACGACCACCTTCTACCGTACCCACACCTGCGGGGAGCTGCGCGTGGAGCAGGTCGGCCAGACGGTCACCTTGGCCGGCTGGATGGAGAATCTCCGTGAGGTGGGGCAGAATCTGGCCTTTCTAGTTCTGCGGGACTTCTACGGCACCACCCAGGTGGTGCTGGAAACCGAGGAGACGGTCCAGGCCGCCAAGGAGCTGAACAAGGAGACGGTGATCTCCGTCACCGGAGTGGTCCGGGAGCGGGACAGCAAGAACCCCAAGCAGCCTACCGGCGACATTGAGGTGGTCCCCTCCAAAATCGAGGTCTTGGGTCGCTGCCGCCACAACGAGCTGCCCTTTCCGATCAACCGCAGCCGGGAGGCGGACGAGTCTGCCCGTTTAAAGTACCGTTATCTGGACCTGCGCAACCGGTCGGTCCAGCAAAACATCGTCCTGCGCTGCCAGGTGGTGTCCGCTCTGCGGGCCGCCATGACGGATCATGGCTTTCTGGAGATCACCACTCCGATTTTGACCGCCTCCTCCCCCGAGGGTGCCCGGGACTATCTGGTGCCCTCCCGGAAGCACCCCGGCAAGTTCTACGCCCTGCCCCAGGCCCCCCAGCAATTCAAGCAGCTGCTGATGGCCTCCGGCTTTGACAAGTACTTCCAGATCGCCCCCTGCTTCCGGGACGAGGACGCCCGAGGGGACCGCTCCCCCGGCGAGTTCTACCAGCTGGACATGGAGATGGCCTTTGCCAACCAGGAAGATGTGTTCGCCGTTCTGGAGGACGTGCTCCCCCCCATCTTTGCCAAATACGGCAAGTACAACACCGCCTCCGCCGCTCCTTTCCGGCGCATTCCCTACCTGGAGGCCATGGAACAATACGGCACCGACAAGCCCGACCTGCGCATTGACCTGACCCTGACCGACGCCACTGAGCTGCTGTCCGACTGCGGTTTCCCGCCCTTCGAGTCCCAAACGGTAAAGGCGGTTGTTGTATCGGACTTTGAGGGAACCCGAAAGCAGATTGACAAGCTGTGCGCCGACGTGGAGGTCCAAAGCGGCAGCAAAGCCTACTGGTTCCGCCTGGACGAAAAGGGTGAGCTGGTTGGCGGCATCTCTAAATTTGTCCAGCCCATCAAGGACCAGGTGGTCGAAGCCCTTGGCCTGGAGCCCAATACCTTTGTGGGCCTGTCCGCCGGGGCGAAGAGCGCGTCCCAGAAAACAGCGGGCGTGCTTTTGAAAATGCTGGGCGCCTTCTGCCCCAACCATTTCCAGAAGGAACAGTACGCCTTTTGCTGGATTGTAGACTTCCCCATGTATGAGATTGGCGAGGAATCCGGCGAGCTGGAGTTCTGCCACAACCCCTTCTCCATGCCCGCCGGAGGATTGGATACCATCGAAAAGGCCATCAAGGGTGAGATTGACCCCCTGAGCATCACAGCCGACCAATACGATCTGGTGTGCAACGGCGTGGAGTTGTCCTCCGGCGCGGTGCGCAACCACGACCCGGAGATTATGATCAAAGCCTTCTGGATGGTGGGCCTGAAAGAGGAGGACGTCCGAAAAAAATTCCCCGCCATGTACAACGCCTTTACCTACGGCGCGCCTCCCCACGCCGGCATCGCCCCCGGCGTGGACCGGATGGTCATGCTCCTGTCCGGTGAGGAGTCCATCCGGGAAGTGATCCCCTTCCCCATGAACAAAAACGCCCAGGACCTGATGATGGGCGCTCCCAGCGTGGTAGAGCAAAATCAGCTGGACGAGCTGTCCATCGCCATCACCCACACCGAGGAATGAAACGGTATCTGACCGCTCTGCTGACCGCCGTCCTGCTGCTGGCGGGGTGCGCTTCCACCCCCGCTCCCGCCCCGGCGGCAAGCAGCCCGCCTCCCCCCTCCCCTCCTCCGGAGGATCAGTCTGTTTTTTCACCTGTCACGCTTCCAGAACCAAAACCGAAACCAGACCCCCGGCAGGAGACAATCGACAGGCTTCTGTCCTCCATGACAGATGAGGAGAAAGCGGGCCAACTCTTTTTTGCCCGCTGTCCTGTCTGGAATGGAGCCGGTCTAGCGGCGGAATATCACCTGGGGGGCTATCTGCTGTTTAGCCGGGATTTCAAAAACAAAACCGCCCAGCAAATCCAGGAGGAGATCTCCGCCTATCAGGATTCCTCCTCCATTCCCCTCCTCATCGGTGTGGACGAGGAGGGCGGCACCGTGGTCCGGGTGAGCTCCAACCCCCAGCTGAGGGACAAACGCTTCGCCTCCCCTCAACAGCTGTACAGGCAGGGCGGGCTGGAGGCCGTTCTGGCGGACTGCCGGGAAAAGGACGCCCTGCTCCGCTCTCTGGGCATCAACGTCAACTTTGCCCCGGTGGCCGATCTGTCCACAAACCCTGGAGACTTTATCTATGACCGCGCCCTGGGCCGGGACGCGAAGGAAACCAGCGCGTACATCTCCGCCGTGGTCGACCAAATGGATACGGACGGCATGGGCAGTGTATTGAAGCACTTCCCGGGCTACGGACCAAACCGGGACACCCACACCGGCTCCGCCCTGGATACCCGTCCACTGGATAGCTTTCAAACAGAGGATTTTCTCCCCTTTCAGGCGGGCATCGACGCCAGCGGCGGAACCACCGCCGTGCTGGTATCCCACAACATCGTTCAGGCTTTGGACCCGGACCGTCCCGCCTCCCTCTCTCCCGCCGTGTACAAGCTGCTCCGGGAAGAACTGAGCTTTGACGGTCCCGCCCTCACCGATGACCTGGTCATGGACGCTATCACCCAATACGCCCGAACCAGTGGGGCGTCTCCCGCCGTTCTGGCCCTGTCCGCGGGCAGCGACATGGTGGTTACCACCGACTTTCAAACCCAGATTCCCCAGGTCCTCGCCGCGCTGAAAGACGGAACCCTCTCCCGGGAACGGATCGAAGAAGCAGTTTCCCGGGTTCTGGGCTGGAAATATGATTTAGGATTGATTTCATAAAAAAGAGGACCGCGCCGCGGTCCTCTTTGTATTTTACGCAAGCAATATTACAATTAGGTTAAACAACTGGGGAAACAGCAGTGACACACCCACCAGACGGCAAATTTGAAGCACCACCAGATTGGCGCTCTCCACCCCTAAATCGGCGGCAATCAGGGCCATTTCCGTAGCTCCCGCCGGAGAGAGGGTGAGCATCGCCTCCCTTGGCTGAATTCTGAAACGTCTGGACAGCAGCAGCCCCATCCCCACGCAGCAGAGCATATAGCCCAGGCACAGAACCACCGCCGGCAGAGCCAGCCGCTTCATTCCAGCAACCTGCGCCCGGGTAATTCCTGACCCGATACAGCACCCGGAGACTATCTGCGCCGCCCGGCGCAGCCACAGGGGCATTCTGGAACACTTCCCGCTCAGCTTCAGAGCGGCGGTGACAATCAACGCGGCGGATAGAGCTCCCGCCGGTATCCCGGACAGCTTTCCCAGAACAGCCGCGGACACCGCCAGGCACATGGCCGGAAGAAATCCCCGAAGGGTGGGGTTGGACTGAGGTTTCCCATGAATTTGAACCTTCTTGCTTTCCAGCCCCTTCGCCACCTCCGGCTCCAGAAAGCGGTCAGAGAGAAGAATCACCGTGGGCAGACAGCCCATCCCAAAGAGCATCCGCACAAACTGCATCACCGCCACCACCGAGCCGTCCGCCCCCATGTCCATGGCAATCAGAGGAGTATCCGACATGCCGCCAGGAGCGGCGCAAAACAGACAGGTGAGCAAATCCAGATCCGTAACAAAGAAAAAAACAGCGGCCATCCCCAGATTCAGCCCGAACAGACTGGTCAGCACAAACAGATAGGGCCGGATCAGGCCGGGCAGCCGGCGCACATCCTCCCGGGTCATCATGCAGCCGATGTAGGCTCCGGTGAGAGCCTGAGCCAGCACCCTGGTCTGGGAATAGATAAAAGCCTGGCCAGTCACAATGTTCAGCAGAGCCGCCCCCAGAATGGCGCCCACCAGCATCCCGCCGGGTACCTTCAACTTATATACCAGAAGCCCGGTTCCCAGCGCCGCCGCCAAAGTCAGCAGCATCCACACAGCAAAGCCGCCTCCCTATCCGCCTAAAATCAACATCAAAACGGGAATTGTAACAAAGCTGCCCAAAATGGACAGACAGGCCCCGGTAGCGGCGTACTTCTCATCCGCGCCAAAGGCTCCAGCCATCACAGTCACCTGACTGACCACAGGCAGGGCGCTCTCCACCACAAAGACCTGGAGAGGCAGCCCCTCCATCCCCAGCAGGGAACAGCAGCTCAGGGAAATGACAGGCGCGATCACCAGGCGCATCACCAGCATTGTGGGCAGCCCCCGCAAAAGACGCAGGTTCTTCAGCCCCACCTCATAGACGATAAAGCCGCAGTAGATCAGGGCCAGGGGAGATACCGAGCCGCTGATATAATCGGCGAAGCGCATCAGGGGGTCCGGCAGCTTCACTCCCAGTATCAGCATCAAAATGGAAAACATTACCGAAAGAATCGGCGGCTTGAGAAACACATCCTTCAAAAACTGGACCACACCGCTCTTCTGTCCCGGCCTGGCCCCCGCCCGCTCCAGCAACATCACGCCAACCGACTGCATCAGGCTGGTATGTCCAATATAGTAAAGCATAATATAGGGCATGCTTTCTTCCCCGAAAAGCTGAGTACATACAGGGATTCCAATAAACAGCGTGTTGGAAAAACCCGCCATGGCAACAAAGACGCCCCACCGCTCATGGGACAGGCGGAGCAGCACCGCCACTCCCGCCGAGGCCAACACCGTTATGATTACTGAAAGCACCCCAATGGCCATCATACCGCCGGCCTGGGCCAGACTGTTTCGATCCAGATTGTTCAACAGCCCAACCACACAGTTGCAGGGTACCGCAATATTGACGATGTACTTACTGACAAAGCTCTTTTCCCGAAGGGTCATCCAGCCCTTTGCCCCCATAAAATAACCCACCGCCATCAGCATCAACAGGACCAGACAGGCCGACAGGGCATTCAAAAATCCAGCCAATACGCTCACTTCCCTTTCAAAATCAAAGCCCGGCCGTGATCACACGTCCGGGCTCCTGTTCGCGTCACTCCTGGGGCGCGGAGGATTTTCCCCATCCCCCTTTTGGACGGCGGCGGCGGCGATTAGGACGATTCTCTCCGCCCTCCGGCCGCTTCTGGACGGATTGATCCGCTTTAGCCTGGGGGGCGGCGCTCTCCGGGGGCCGCTGTCCCCCCTCCCCCTTGGAGCGGCGGCGGTTCCGGCGGTTAGGCTTACGGTCCTCCCGCCCCTCCTGGCCCGAAGGCCGCTCCTCTCTGTTCGCCCGGCTGGGAAACGCCGCCTCAATGGCCGCGGCCAGCGAGGCCTCCTCCGTCACCTTGGCGGGACCGTCCTCCTCCTGGCGGCGAAGCTTGGCCAACTCCTCCAGAGGGGGCTCCACATAGCCCTCGGGCCGCCTGCCCTTCCCGCTGCGAATCACGCACAGCTCACAGTTGTGATAGCATTTCGGAGTATCCGGATCGGACTCCAGCCGTACCTGGGCGGTCTGACGAAGAAGATTGACGCCGCACACCGTTCCCGCCCCGTCTGGAGTTTCCACAAAAGACTCCTGCTTGGGGGCTCGCTTCACCAGATCCTCATAGGCCTCCTGCTCGTATTTCAGACAGCACATCAGCCGTCCACAGGTGCCGGAGATCTTGGTTGGATTGAGGGACAGATTCTGAGTTTTGGCCATCTTGATGGAAACAGGCTGAAATTCCTCCAAAAACTGAGAGCAGCAGAAGGGCTTTCCGCAAATACCCAGTCCCCCCAGCATTTTAGCCTCATCCCGGACGCCAATCTGCCGCAGCTCGATGCGGGCGTGGAGGGCTCCGGCCAGATCCTTCACCAGAGCCCGGAAGTCCACCCGGCCCTCGGAGGTAAAAAAGAACATAATTTTACTGCCGTCAAAATTGTACTCGCAGCGGACCAGCTTCATATCCAGACCGTGCTCGGCAACCTTCTGCTGACAAACGGACAGGGCGTGCTTTTCCCGCTCCCGGTTCCGCTCCAGCAGCTTGAGGTCCTCCGCCGTGGCCATCCGCACCACCGGGCGCAGAGGAGCGGTGAGCTCAATCTCATCAATCAGGTTGTTCCCCCGAATACACTGGGCATACTCAGTCCCCCGGGTGGTTTCTACAATCACTCCATCTCCCACCTCAAACTGAATGCCGTTGGGGTTGAAGTAATATTCCTTTCCGCCGCTTTTGAATCGAACGCTGATAATTTCTACCATAGGTATTTTCTCCTCAAACAATTGCAAGTTCTAAAGGCTCAAACATCCCAGCGCACAGCCAGCCGGCCAGCTGACCGGCGCTGACGTTCAGCCGCGCGGCCTCCCGCAGCCGGTTCACCAGCTCCGTCGCCCGCAGCAGACGGCGCCGGTCTCCCCCCCGGGCGGCACGGGCGCCCAGCTCGCTCTCCAGAGCGTCCAGCAAAACGGACAGCTCCGCCCGCTTGCCCTCCAGGGACATAACCGCCTCAAACAGCTCCAGCTCCCCGGCCCGCTCCAGCGCGGAGGCCAGCTTTTCCACCACCGCCTGCCGTTCCCTGTCGGAAGCGGCTTCCTCCGGCTGTCCCGCCGGCGTCAGGGTCAGCTCCTCACACCGGGAGCGCACCGTCTGAAGC
This sequence comes from Oscillospiraceae bacterium, assembly GCA_910575265.1. Lineage (GTDB taxonomy): Bacteria > Bacillota > Clostridia > Oscillospirales > Oscillospiraceae > Lawsonibacter. The sequence goes on along the minus strand of CAJTEA010000001.1, from coordinate 54,671 downwards.
AGGCCTCCCGCGTTCCGGGCCATCAACAGAAAGGCGGCGTAGGGCGGTCCCTCCTCCAGCAGCTTGAGCATGGCGTTCTGAGCGGAAGGGTTCATCTGATCCGCCTCTTCCAGGAGGTATATCTTCCGCTCCCCCTCATTGGGCCGAACGTAGGCATCGGAGCGCAGGGCGCGCACCTGATCCACCGCAATGGGTTTTCCCTCCCCTGGCCCGGTGATCACAGACAGGTCGGGATGGAGCCCCCTGCTCACTTTGATACAGGGGCCGCATTTGCCGCAGGGCCGCTCCCCCCGGGAGGTACACAGCATCCCCGCCGCCAGCAGCCGGGCCAGGGTATGCCGCCCGGAACCAGCTGGTCCGGAAATAATATAGGCGTGAGAGAGCCCCCGCCCGCTCTCCCGCTGGGAAAGCTGTTCCTTTAACCGCTCATTTCCGGTCAACGCTGAAAGCTCCATAGGACCCCTCACTTATCACTCGTACTACTGTCTGCATATTATACCCTATTCTCCGCAAATAGGCCAGCTCTTTTTTTGAAATTTGTTCTCCGGGGGCCAACACAGGCACACCAGGCGGATAGGGGGCGATCTGACAAGCGGCAATCTCCCCCTCACAGTCCTCCAGAGACCGCGTCCGGCTGAAAGCAAAAAGGGCCTGCCGGGGGGAGATCACCCGCTTCGGGATGGGCGGCGCCGGAACAGGCGGACAGTCCCCCATCTGCCCGCGCAGCTCCTCCAAAACCCTCTCCAGCCGGTCAAAATCCCCGGCGCTGTCCTGGGCGGCGCAGATAAACACCACATGGCCTCCGTCCTCCATCTCCGGAATATACCCATGCTGTCTCAGAGCCTGGACAAAAGCGGGGCCGTTTTTTACCTTCAGCACAAAGCGGGTTGGGTCCAGAGAGAACCCCCGATACGGCCTATCGCTCAGGCTGGGAAACTTCTGCCGCAGCCGCGCCGTCCGCACAGCAACCCGCTGATACTTTTCCGCCCCCCAATTCACCATCCAGTCCCGCACCACATCCAGAGAGGCCATTATAGGATAGGAGGGGCTGGAAGTACCAAAAATAGACGCGGTCCGCCGCGTCAGGTCCGGGTCGAAGCCGCTCGCGAAGAGCAGAGCGGACTGGCCCATAGCGGGAAGGGTCTTATGGGCGGAGACCACTACCGCGTCCGCTCCCCAGAAGGGCTCCAGCCCCAAAAAAGGCAGGTGAGCCCCATGAGCTCCGTCTACAAAAAGTGTTCCGCCATGCCTGTGTACGATACGGGATATGACCCCAACATTTGACAACACACCGGCATATGTTGGAGTAGTTATACAAACTGTTTTGATCTCCGGGTCCTGTTCCAGCGCCCTCTCCACATTTTCCGGGGAAATGGGCCCCGGCAGATTTTCCGAACTCAGCCAGGACCGCTCCAGCCACACTGGCTCCAGATCCAGCAGCGCCAAGGCGTTGAAGGCCGACCGGTGGCAGCCGCGGTCCATCAGTATTTTGCCCCCCGGCCGGCAGCACAGGGCCAGTCCGGTGTGAACCCCCATGGTGGATCCGCCGGTAAGGAACTGGCACTGGTCAAAGCCGAACAGCTCCGCCCACAGGGCCTGGGCGGAGTCAAAAGGCTCCCCGGCCTCGTAGAGGTTGCCCGTCTCAGGCAGCTCGGTCACGTCGATGGGGGCCAGCCATTTCAGGTCCGCGGGAGGAAAGGGTCGGCCTTTGTGTCCCGGCATGTGATACCGGACAGGCTCCCGGTCCGCGTATTTCCGCAGGGCGTCATAAAGGGGTGTAGGCATGGGATTCCCTCCAAAAAGGCGGAAGGGGCTTCCCTTCCGCCTGACAAATTATTTCTGATGGGGGGCGTAGGCCACCACGGTGCGGCGGTTGGGCTCCACACCGGTGGAATAGGTGGTGACACCCTTGTAGTCCTGAAGCGCGGTGTGGATCACATGGCGCTCGTAGGCGTTCATAGGCTCCAGGGTCATGTTCTTACGGTACTTGACTACCTTGCCCGCCACCTTCACAGCCAGACGCTGGAGGGATTCCTCCCGTTTGGCCCGGTAGCCCTCGGCGTCCACATGGATACGCACCCGCTTGGACTGACCCCGGTTGACAGTATAGCTGGTCAGCTGCTGGATGGCGTCCAGCGTCTCACCCCGGCGGCCAATGATGGGGCCCAGGTCCTGGCCCTGAAGGACCACCTTATAGTTGCCCTCGCTGGTGACAAAAATTTCCGGAGCCGCCTGCACGTTGAGATGCTCCATCAGGCCGGTCAGGAACGAGCGAATGTGATTGGCCTTTTCATCGTCCGGGCTTACCGGTTCCATGGTTACAGGCTCCCGTGTCACGGGTTTGGGGGTACTGCCAATCAGCACCTCGTCGCCCTCCTGAACACGGTTTTCCTGTCGGCGGGGCCGGTCCCGGCGCTGGCTTTTTTTAGGGGGGGCCATACCCGGTTTGGCGGTAAGGATGGTCTCCTCCGCCACCGGAGCGGCGGGGGCCTGTTTTTTCACAGCCTCAGGCAACGGTCTGGAGGCGGGAATAACCACCTCTTCCGCCGCGGGCTGGGGAACCTGCTTCTCCTGCTTGGGCGCGGCTTTGGGGGGCTCCTTCTCCAAAGGCTCGTCATTGATGGAGCAGGGCTTGCCGTCCACCTCGTTATAGCTCACCCGGACCTTGGCCGGATTGCTTCCAAATCCCAGAAAGCCGGACTTAGCCCGCTCAATCACCTCCACGGACACGTCGTCCCGTTCCAGCCCCAGCTGAAACAGAGCGGCGGAAATGGCGTCCTCCTCGGAGCGTCCGGTAGTTTCAATCCATTTTAACATCCCTTAGCCCTCCTTTTTGTCATCCTTAGTCTTGGACTTCTTTTTGCCCTTCTTCGCCGCCTCGGCGGCCTCAATGGCATGGAACAGCTGATTGGGGTCAGTATAAGGGGTCACGCCGCCATAACGGTTGGGAATATAGGCCCGGCCCCTGGCGTAGGCGCGGATGCCCTCCCGGCTGTCCTCCCGGTTCACGCCTTCCTGGTCAGGTTCGGCGTCCTTTTTCTGGGCGGGCTTCTTTTTGCCGCGGTTCTTCTTTTCCTCCTCGATCCGCCGCTGGCGCTCCAGACGGGCCTCCTCCTTGCGGCGCTTCTCCTCTTCCTTCTCCTCAGCCTCCCGCTTGGCGGCGGCCTCCCGGGCGGCCTCGTAATCCTTTTTCAGCATCTTGCCGCAGATAACTTCCTGGAGCATAGAGACAAAATACTGAGTAATCCAGTAAATGGACAGACCAGCCGGGACAGTAAAACCGATCCACAGGGACATGAGGGGCATCATCCACATCATCATCCTGTTCGTGCTGTCCATCTGCTTGTTCTCAACCTGCTTATTCATCTGATTGGTGGCCATAGAGACCTTCATGGACAGGAAGGATACCCCGGTGGAGATCAGCGGCAGGATAAACAGCCCAATGGAGTTCGGGCTGATACCGTCCGCCCAGAATTTCCAGTCTGGGATGTTGGACAAGTCAATCCCTAAAAACTGGAAGTTCATGACGAACAGACCCTCCGCCCCGACGGCGCTTTGGAGGGAGGCCAGATTTTCCCTGGTGACCAGGGACAGCAGATACAGCTGGTTGTAAGCGCCATTCTGGAACAGGCCCTCCGCCTTCTCCATCACCGCCGCCGTCACCCAGCCGCTGGAAACCGCCACATCAGACCAGTTAAGCTGCGCGGCCAATGTCTGGATCTGATCGTCAGACATGCCCATGAAATAGGTCAGGGGGTAACGGATGATGCTGTACAGAAGGATCAGCACAACCATGGGGATCAGGGACCAGACACAGCCCCCCATGGGGTTGACCTTCTCCTTCTCATAGAGCTTCTGGAGCTCAAGATTATAGCGCTCTCTGTCCTTGCCGTACTGCTTTTGCAGCTGCTGCATCTTGCCGGAAAGCATAGTGGTCTGGATCATGCTCTTTTTCTGCTTTAACGTGACCGGAAAGAGGATCAGCTTGATCACAATGGCAAAGAGGATCAGCGCGATACCGTAGCTGCTGAACAGGTTATAGAAAAACAGCAGCAGCCAGGCAAAGGGTTGTAAAATAATACCCACAAAAGTTACCTCCGCATATCAAGTTGTGGCAGAGCCCCTAGGGAACGGGGTCATATTCAACGGACTTCTGCCGGTGGAAGGGGTGGCACCTCGCAAGCCTGCGCAGGGCCAGCCAGCCCCCCTTCACCGCGCCATACTTTTCCACCGCCTCCAGGGCATATTCCGAGCAGGTGGGGATAAAGCGGCAGCACGGGGGGCGCAGGGGTGAGACATTACTCCGGTAAAACCGGATCAGAGACAGGAGCGGCGTTTTCATTGGGACTTGTCCCCCCTTGAAGAGGTCAGGCCCAGTTTTTTCACCAGCTGACGGAAGCTGCGCTCCAGCTCGGCGTACCGGCCATAAATCACCCGGGTCCGTGCCACGACCACAATGTCATAGCCGGCGAGCAGCTCCTGCTCATGGGTGCGGTAGAGCGCCCGGATGCGGCGGCGGGCCCGGTTGCGCTTCACCGCGTTGCCCAGCTTCACGCCGGTGGTGATGCCCAGCCGGCTTTCCGGCCGTCCGGTCCCGCGGCAGTAGATGACAAAATAGGGAGACACGGCGCTTTTTCCCTTGTTGTACAGCCGGCGGAATTCATGATTCTGTTTCAGGGAAACGGTGTGCTTCATGGTCTCCTCCCCGGTATTCCGGCTCAAGGCCGCATATGCACAGAGAGGGCGGGGGAATAGTTCCCACGCCCCTGATGTGTGCGCTATCTCAACTGTGTCCTCTTATCCCGTCTTTTCCGAGCTCCTGTCCTGGCTCCTTGGGGAAAGGGGCGGCCTGGCCGCCTCACCCTCCTCAGTGGGTCAGACGGACACGGCCCTTGGCGCGGCGGCGGGCCAGCACCTTGCGGCCGTTGCGGGTCGCCATACGCTTGCGGAAGCCGTGCTCCTTGGAGCGCTGACGCTTTTTGGGCTGATAGGTACGAAGCATGGGGGACACCTCCTCATCTGATTTCAAGCCGGCTCTCCCGGCCCAACAACAGTCCGGCCTGGACTGTGGTCTGTGAAAGATACGTCCAACATTATAGCGGATAAACGCGGCATATGTCAACCACATTTTTTCCTCCCGCGGCAGGTTTTTCTCAATTTTTTCTTCCTCCCCCCCACATCTTGAGTCGTTTTCCCAGCGGCACACAAATTCTGTCACACATTATAAATAAAAAAAGTGGAAAAACCTTGCTCTTATTCCTGTTTTCTGGTATAATAAAATGCTTTGAGAACCGCTGTTTTTTATATTTTCCGCTTTTATCTTGATACAAGGAGGACGCCTATGAATCCCGCTGTGGAAGTGTGGAACAAGGTCAAAGCCCTGATGGGCTCGGAAATGACCGCCACCACGCTGAATACCTGGTTCGACGACACCGAGGCTGTCTCTCTGGAGGAGAGCCGCTTCATTCTATACAGCCCCAGCAAGTTCAAGCGGGATATCATCGCCGCCCGCTATGTCATCCCCATTCAAAACGCTCTTCATGAGCTGTTCTCCGCCGACTTTCAGGTGGTGATTCTTACCGAGGGAGAGCTGAACAGCCTCCAGGAGGCGGAAAAAGAGAGTCCCTTCTTCCCCGGCACGGAAAAATATACCTTCGAGCGCTTTGTGGTGGGCTCCTCCAACAAGTTCGCCCACGCCGCCGCCCGGAAGGTGGCGGATAATCCGGGTCAGAGCTACAATCCCCTGTTTATCTATGGCGAGTCCGGCCTGGGCAAGACCCACCTGCTCTACGCCATCGCCCACACCATTCACGCGAACCACCCGGAATACAAGGTCATCTATGTGAAAGGGGACGACTTCACCAACGAGCTGGTGGCCGCTATCCGGGAGGGCCGGAACAAGGAGTTTCGGGAGAAGTACCGGGGGGCCGACGTGTTCCTTATGGACGACGTGCAGTTTATCGCCGGCCGGGATTCCACCCAGGAGGAGATGTTCCACACCTTCAATACCCTGTATGAGCTGAAAAAACAGATTGTATTCACCTCTGACCGCCCCCCAAAAGAGATGCTCCGTCTGGAGGACCGGCTGAAAACCCGCTTTGAATGGGGCCTGCTGGCTGATATCATCCCCCCGGACTATGAGACCCGGGTAGCCATCATCAAAAACAAATCCATCCGTATGGGAATGGAACTGCCCGACTTCCTCATCCAGCTCATCGCCGAAACCATTACCGCCAACGTCCGGCAGATTGAGGGTACCGTAAATAAAATCATGGCCTATCAGGATCTGATCGGAGACACGGTGAACAAGGACACGGTGACCCGGGCGGTAAAAGATATTTTTAAAGAGAAATCCGACATTCTCCCCACCGCCGATGTCATCATCGAGGAGGTCTGCCGGTTTTACAGCATCGAGCCGTCCATCCTTCGAGGACAGGGCCGCTCTAAGGACATCTCCCTGGCCCGGCAGATCGCCATGTACCTGATCCGCCGCATGACCAACCTGTCTCTCAAGGAGATCGGCGCGGAGTTCGGCAACCGGGACCACAGTACCGTCCTGAGCGCCCTCAACCGGATGGAGAACCTGACTAAAACCGACCCGGAGAAGGCGGAGATCATCAAAGATATCACCACCAACATCAACGAGCGGTATGAGTAAGTTTTCCACCTCTCTTTGTGGAATGTGGGTGGAGAAATGTGGATTTATTTTTCTGTGTGGAAAAGCGGCCGTTTTTCTCAACACCCCCTGTTGCCCCGCTTTTCTTAGAGCCCCAACGGCTGGAAGGATTTTTCCACAATTTTTTTTCCTACTGCTATTGCTGCTAAATAAATATCCTCTCCTCCCTATGTCAGGAGAGAGAAACAGATTGGAGGAACCGTTATGAAATTCTCCTGTGAGAAGGCGCTGCTGTCCAGCGCCGTATCCATCACCTCCCGGGCTGTCGCCGCTAAAAGCTCCATCCCGGCTATGGAGGGTATCCTGATCGAGGCGGGCGAAACCCTGCGCCTTACCGGCTATAACCTGGAAACAGGTATTCAGGCCACCGTTCCCGCTGAAATCAAGGAGAGCGGCTCTTTGGTGCTGTCCGCCCGCCTCTTTGGAGAGATTGTCCGCAAAATGCCGGACGATGTGGTAGTGTTTTCCTCCCAAAACTATATGGTCAACATCAAATGCGGTCTGAGTGAGTTCAACATTATGGGCACCGATCCGGAGGAATTCCCCGAGCTGCCCGCCGTGGACCAGCAGAACGCCTTCACCATCGGCCAGCCGGTTTTACGCTCTATGATTGCCCAGACTCTGTTCGCCGTCAGCGACAACGAGAGCCGCCCCATCCATACCGGGTCCCTCTTTGAGGTGGATGACAATGGCCTGTCCGTGGTTTCAGTGGACGGCTATCGTCTGGCTCTGCGCCATGAGGCGGTGGCTGAAAAGAAAGGTGCCGCCTCCTTCTCTTTCGTGGTGCCTGGCTCCGCCCTGGGAGAGGTGGAGAAGATCTGCTCCGGGGAGGAGGATGTCACCGTTACCCAGGGCGCCCGGCACGTTATGTTCCAAACCGGGGATACCGTTCTGGTCTCCCGCCGCCTGGAGGGGGACTTCCTGGCCTACCGCAACGCCATCCCCCGAAATAACTCCATCCAGGTGGAGGTGGAGGCCCGGGCTCTCCTGTCCTCCATCGAGCGCGTATCCCTGATTATCAGTGAGAAGCTCAAATCCCCTCTGCGCTGCGTATTCGGGGATGGAATGGTATCCATCACCACAAAAACCGCCATCGGAGACGCCGCCGACCAGTGTGTGATTACCGGGAGCGGCAATGACCTGGAGATCGGTTTCAATAACAAGTACCTGATGGACGCCCTCAAAGCAGCCCCCGCCGACAAGCTCCGCATGGAGTTTACCTCCGGGGTGGCACCCTGCGTCATCCTGCCCGCCGAGGGGGAGGAAAATTTTGTCTATATGGTGCTGCCCGTGCGGCTGAAGGCGAATTAAACTCCCGTCTCGCCGCAGGCGGCGAGGCTTCTTTGGAAAGAAGACTTAACCCTGGGGAGAACGAAAGACGTTGGAAAAGAGGATAGAAATGGAAACCCACGAAATCAAAATACACACCGAATTTATCAAGCTTCAGGACCTGCTCAAATTCGCCGGAGCGGTAGAGACGGGCGGCGACGCCAAATTTATCATTCAGGAGGGCCGGGTGTCGGTAAATGGCGAGCCCTGCCCTATGCGGGGGAAGAAGCTGCGCCCCGGAGACCGGGCGGTCATTGACAATGAGACGGAGCTTGTGGTCACGTGATAATCAAGAGGCTGGAGCTGGATTTTTTCCGCAACTACGCCCACCTGGAGGCGGACTTCGACCCCCGGGTCAATCTGATCTACGGCGACAACGCCCAGGGCAAAACCAACCTGCTGGAGGCGGTGGCCTATCTCTCCGCCTCCCGGTCCCACCGGGCCCGGTATGACCGGGAGATGATTATGCTGGAGGTGGACTCCGCCTTTGTCAAGGGGGAGGTGTTCAGCCGGGACCGGGAGTTTACCCTGGAGGCCAAACTGTTTCGGGGCCGGGGGCGCCAGCTGTTTTCCAACGGGGTGAAGCTGAAAACCGCCGGAGATCTGGCTGGGATTCTGAATACTGTGCTGTTTTGTCCCGAGGACCTTTCTTTAATCAAGGCGGGAGCCGCGGAACGGCGGAAATTCCTAGACAGCGCCATTTGCCAGCTGCGGCCCCGGTACGCCCAGGCCCTGGTGGAGTATAACCGGCTTTACGACCACAAGACTCGAATCCTGCGGGACTGGCCGGAGAACCCTTCCCTGCTTCAGACCCTGGACGACTTCAATCTTCGCGCGGCTCAGACAGGGGCGATTGTGATTCACTACCGGGCCCACTTCATCAAACGCCTGCGGGAGCATGCCCCCGTTATCCACGCTGATTTCTCCGGGGGCCGGGAAGGGCTGGAGCTGGGCTATGAGACGGTGTCCACCATTACTGACCCCCAGGCTCAGCCCCGGGAGCTGCTCCCCCTCCTGCTGGAGCACCAGGAGAAGCACCGCCAGGCGGAGATCGACGCCCGACAGTGCCTGTCCGGACCACACAAGGACGATCTGTCCGTCACCATCGGCGGACAGTCCGCCAAAACCTACGCCTCTCAGGGACAGACACGGACGGCGGCCCTGTCCTTGAAGCTGGCCCAGCGGGAGATTTTTCAGGAGGAGACCGGGGAGTGGCCCGTCCTGCTGCTGGACGACGTCCTCTCCGAGCTGGACGCCAAGCGGCAGGCCTTTGTTCTCAACCGCATCCGGGGCGGGCAGGTGTTCATCACCTGCTGCGAGGAGGAAAAGCTGGAGGGGTTGGAGGGGGGCAGAGCGTTTCATATCAACGATGGAAAGTTGATATAGGAGGAAAAAATGGCTGTCTTATTTCCCTTTGTTTTCATACCTTTCTGCTTTCAGTTTTTAGCGCTGGGCTGTATCAAAAATCGCTTTTTTCGGTGGAGTCCTTTTCTGATGATAGAAGCCTTGTTGATGGCTGGATTGGTAAGCTATTGGTTGAATCCACCCTCTTTCGATATTTTAGGTTGGGAAATATGGCTTTGGATTATGGGGAGCGTACTTTTAGGCTGTATGCTGGCCTGGGGAGCCTATGCTTTGTATGAGAGAAAGAACAGGTAGTGTCTATGTATCTGCATTTAGGTCAATCCGTCGTCATCCCTAGTGGGGACATTTTAGGCATCTTCGACCTGGACAACGCCAGTTGGGCTTATAAGACCCGGGAGATGCTGGAGCGGGCGGAGGCGGAGGGCCGGGCTATCTGGCTCACCGAGGACCTGCCCCGGTCCTTTATCCTGGCCGACAGCCGCTGGGGGGAGCCGGTGGTCTACCTCTCCCCCCTTTCCCCTGGCACCTTGGCCGCTCGGGCGGAACGGGGCGGGTTTGAATAGAAAAAGGCCTCCTCTCAAAAGGAGCCTTAAAAACAAGGAGGATATAATATGGAATCCATCGAATATCTGTGGAAGGACCGCAAGCGCCATTTTGGGCTTCCCCTGTCCTTCACCAAATACAGCCTCAGCGAGGACCGGCTGTTCTGCGAGACTGGGCTGTTTAATCTGAAATCCGACGAGGTGTTGCTGTACCGGGTCCGGGATTTGCAGCTGAATATGTCATTGGGCCAGCGGATTTTCGGCGTGGGGACAGTGTGCGTGGTGTCCTCCGACAAGAGCATCCCCCATCTGGATTTAAAGAACGTCAAGCGCCCCAGGGAGGTCAAGGAGCTGATCCACCGGCATGTGGAGGAGGCCAAGGACAAGCGCCGGATGCGGACCACCGAGCTGGTGGGCGCGGAGAGCGGCGATGATTACCACGACACCGCCGACCTGGAGGACGAGGAACTGGATTGATTTTAGGGGCGGATATCATCCACCCGCAGATATGCACAACTAGTCATTGCTCATATGAATGGGCGGATGATATCCGCCCTTACAGAATTTTACCATCGCGGAGGTAAGCTATGTCTGAAGAACTGAACCAGCGGAACGAACTGAGCACTACCCAGACCGACCACGAGTACGGTGGATCGGAGATCCAGGTCCTGGAGGGCCTGGAGGCGGTGCGCAAGCGCCCGGGTATGTATATCGGCTCCACCTCGGAGTCCGGCCTGCACCACCTGGTGTATGAGATTGTGGATAACTCTATTGACGAGGCTCTGGCCGGCCACTGCACCGATATCACTGTGACTATCAACCCGGGCAATACCATCACCGTTACCGACAACGGCCGGGGCATTCCGGTGGATATCCAGCCCCAGACGGGCAAGCCCGCCCTGGAGGTAGTCTTTACCATCCTCCACGCCGGCGGCAAGTTCGGCGGCGGCGGGTACAAGGTGTCCGGCGGCCTCCACGGCGTGGGCGCCTCGGTGGTCAACGCACTGAGTGAATGGCTGGAGGTCCAGGTCCACAAAAACGGGGAAATTTATGAGATGAAGTTCTCCCGGGGCAAGATCACCCAGGAGATGAGGGTGGTAGGCAAAACCGACCACACCGGCACCACCGTTACCTTCAAGCCCGACCCGGAGATGTTCGACACCCTGGATTATAATTACGATACCCTCCACACCCGCATGCGGGAGGAGGCCTTCCTCAACGCCGGCCTGCGCATCCAGACGGTGGACCTCCGCCCCGGCATGGAGCAGGAGGATGACATGTGCTATGAGGGGGGGATCCGGGAGTTTATCACCTTTATCAATCAAAATAAAATGCCGATTCACCCGGACGTGATCTACATGGCCGGGGCGAGAGAGGATTCCATGGCCGAAATTGCCATGCAGTACAACGATGGCTATCAGGAGATCATGGCCTCCTTCGCCAACAACGTTCACACCGCCGAGGGCGGCATGCATGAGGAGGGCTTCCGCCGGGCGCTGACTAATGTGCTGAACTCCTACGGCCGGAAAATCAAACTGCTCAAGGACGATGAGAAGGTGTCCGGTGAGGACTGCCGGGAAGGCCTGTCGGTGGTCATCTCGGTGAAGCTCACCGAGGCCCAGTTTGAGGGGCAGACCAAGACCAAGCTGGGGAACAGCGAAATGCGCGCCCTGGTAAACAACGTGGTCAGCGAAAAGCTGGAAATCTTTTTGGAGGAAAACCCCGGGGTGGGAAAGGCTATTCTGGAAAAGGCCCTGATGGCCAGCCGGGCCCGGGAAGCTGCCCGAAAGGCGAGGGAGTCGGTACGGCGGAAATCGGTGCTGGAGTCCGGGCAGATGCCCGACAAGCTCCAGGACTGCAACGAGCGGGACCCCGCCCTGTGTGAGTTGTATATCGTCGAGGGCGACTCCGCCGCCGGCTCGGCCATCCAGGGCCGGGACAGCCGGTTCCAGGCCATTTTGTCCATGTGGGGCAAGATGCTCAACGTGGAGAAGGCCCGAGCGGACAAGATCTATGGCAACGACAAGCTCTACCCCTTAGTGCTGGGCCTGGGCGCTGGTATTGGCGAGGAGTTTAACATCGACAAGCTGCGCTATCACAAGATTATCATCATGGCCGACGCCGACGTGGACGGCGCCCACATCCGCACCCTATTGTTGACCTTCTTCTTCCGGTATATGCGTCCGCTGATTGAAAAGGGTTATGTATACTCCGCCGTGCCCCCTCTGTACAAGCTGACCCGGGGCAAGCAGCAGCGGGTGGCCTACTCCGACCCGGAGCGGGACGCCATCTCCGCCGAGATGCGGGGGGATAACCCAAATGTGAAGGTGGAGATCAACCGCTACAAGGGCCTGGGCGAGATGGACCCACACGAGCTGTGGGAGACTACCATGGACCCGGAGAAGCGCTCCCTGCGCCGCATTACCCTGGACGACGCTGTAGCCGCCGATCAGATCTTCACCGTCCTTATGGGCGAGGAGGTGGAGCCCCGGAAGGATTGGATTGTAAAGAATGCCCAGTATGTGTCCAATCTGGACTTTTAAGGAGATTTCGCCATGGAAGAGATCATTCAAAGACGGACCGTTCTCTCTATGCCGGAGGAAATCAAAATCCAGGGCGCCGGCTGGGGAGCGCTTCCCAGTCAGGAAATTCGTGACATTTCTCCGGCGGGTGTCCAGGATATTGTGGAAAAAATTCGTTCTGGTGTGCGCCGCAGTCTGATGCTGACGCCGGACGAGTACGGCGAAGAGGGCTACCTTATGCTGGAATCCTCCCCTGACTTGATCTTTTTGCAGATTTGGGATGCGGAGGCAGAAATCGCTTGGGCCTGCTTTGATCCGGAGCTGTTGGATTCAGACGAGGAAGCTCCCATTGAACCAAGTGATGGACAGTCCGTTTTTCCCTTGAAATGTACCATGAAAGACCGGGAGCTGGCAGCAAAATGCGTGGAGTGGTACGCCCACACTTGTGAGCCCTACCCCGGTATGGAATGGCTGAAGGAGACCTTCTAGAAGTCTGAAGAAATGAGGTAATTATGGCACACAACCGAGATTATAAACCGGAGGACATCGCCTTTCCCCAGCAGGTCATCACCGAGTCCGAGCTGGTCGGGGAGATGGAAAAAAGCTATATTGAGTACGCCATGAGCGTCATCGTCGGCCGGGCCCTGCCCGACGTGCGGGACGGCTTAAAGCCGGTCCACCGCCGCATTTTGTATACCATGTATGAGAGCGGGCTGACCAGCGACAAGCCCTTTAAGAAGTCGGCCACCTGCGTGGGTGACGTGTTGGGTAAATACCACCCCCACGGCGACTCCAGCGTCTACGACGCCATGGTCCGTCTGGCCCAGAACTTCTCCATGCGGTATATGCTGGTGGACGGCCACGGAAACTTCGGCAGCGTGGACGGTGATCCCCCGGCGGCCTACCGTTATACCGAGGCCCGCATGTCCAAGCTGTCCAACGAGATGCTCCGTGACATCGACAAGGACACGGTGGACTGGGACCCCAACTTTGACGAGAGCAGGCAGGAGCCCCGGGTGCTCCCCTCCCGGTTCCCCAATCTGCTGGTGAACGGCTCCAGCGGCATCGCCGTGGGCATGGCCACCAATATCCCGCCCCACAACCTGAAGGAGGTTATCAACGCTGCCATCTGTGTGCTGGACAACCCGGAGGCCGACCTGGCCGACCTGATGGAGCACATCAAGGGCCCCGATTTCCCCACCCGGGGGATTATCATGGGCCGCGGCGGCATTCGGTCCGCCTACGCCACCGGCCGGGGTAAGATGGTCCTGCGGGCCCGGACGGAATTTGAGGAGTTTGGCAAGGACCGCGTCCGGATCATTGTCAACGAGCTGCCCTATCAGGTAAACAAACGCCAGCTCATCCGCAATATGGCGGACCAGGTGAAGGACAAGCGGCTGGAGGGCATCTCCGACATCCGGGACGAGACCGACCGCAACGGCATGCGGATTGTCATTGAGCTGAAAAAGGACGCCAACGCCCAGGTGGTTCTGAACAAGCTGTTTAAGCAGACCGCCATGCAGTCCAATTTTTCCGTGATTATGCTGGCCCTGGTGGAGGTCAACGGCAAGCTCCAGCCCAGGGTTCTGTCTCTGCGCGGCGTGCTGGACGAGTATATCGCCTTCCAGGAGCAGGTCATCATCCGCCGCACCAGATACGACCTGAAAAAGGCCCAGGAGCGGGCCCATCTGCTGGAGGGCCTGCTTATCGCCCAGGACAACATCGACGAGGTCATCCATATCATCCGCACCAGCTACGACAACGCCAAGCAGCGGCTGATGGAGCGGTTTGAGCTGGATGATGTTCAGGCTCAAGCCATCTGTGACATGCGGCTCATCTCCCTCCAGGGTCTGAACCGGGAGAAGCTGGAGGCGGAGTTTAAAGAAATTGAAGAAAAAATCGCCTATTATAACGAGCTGCTTTCCTCCGAGGAGATGCTGCGGGGAGTGCTCAAGGACGAGCTGACCGCTATCCGGGACAAGTACGGCGATGACCGGATCACCGAGATTCAGGACGTGGAGGACGAAATCGACATCGAGGACCTGATCGAGGAGGAGCAGTGCGTCTTTACCCTCACTCAGGCGGGCTATATCAAGCGCACCCCGGTGAGCGAGTACGCGGCCCAGTCCAAGGGCGGCATGGGCAAGAAGGGGATCACCACCCGGGAGGAGGACTATGTGGTGGATGTGTTTACCGCCTCCACCCACGATTATATCCTCTTCTTCACCGACACCGGCAAGGTCTACCGCAAGAAGGGCTACCAAATCCCTGAGAGCGGCAAGACCGCCAAAGGCACCAACATTGTCAACATTCTCCAGGTGGAGCAGGGAGAGCGGATTCAGACCATGCTCCACTTCCGGGAGACCAAAGACCAAGAGCTGTTCTTGTTTATGGTCACCCGCCAGGGCACGGTAAAGCGCCTGCCGGTGCAGACCCTGAAAAACCTCCGCAACAACGGCATCCGCGCCCTGCGCCTGGACGAGGGGGACGAGCTGGTATCCGTCCGGGAGACCGACGGCTCCATGAAAATCCTCATCGCCACCCACGACGGCATGGCCGTCTGCTTTGACGAGAACGACGTGCGGCCCATGGGCCGGGACGCCGTGGGCGTCCGGGGCATCCGCCTCCGGGAGGGGGACTATGTGGTGGGCGCCGCCCGGGCGCTGGAGGGCAAGACGGTGCTGTCTATCACCGAGAAAGGCTTTGGCAAGCGCACCCCGGTGGAGGAATACCGCATTACTAACCGGGGCGGCATTGGCATTAAAAACTATATGGTCACCGAAAAAACCGGCCCTGTGATGGGAATCAAGGTGGTGGACGGCTCTGAGGACCTGATCCTGGTCACCCAGGCGGGCATCCTCATCCGCACCTACGTGGACGCCATCAAGCAGTGCGGCCGCTCCACCCAGGGCGTGATTGTCATGCGCTTCAAGGAGGAGGGCGACAGGGTGATTTCTCTGGCCCTGGCCGATCGGGAAGAAACAGAAGAGATTGTCCCGCCTGAGAGCGGGGCCGCGGCGGAGAAGCCCCAGGAGTAAGGAGCGGCTGTGATATGGGAAGTATTGCGCTGTCTACTTTTATGATGTTTGTGCCCCAGCATGTGGTATTTCTCTTTCTGACCATTTGCTGCGTCGGCTTTTTCGGCATCTATGTTCCATACAACGAGAGCAAAAAGAAGGGGGAAATCTGGCTGCCCCTTCTTTGGCTGAAAAGCTTGAAGAAAGAATTTCCCTCTCCCAAGAAACCGGTGGGCTGGGGAAAAACTTCCCGCACGGCTCCTGAGTTTGACCATATCACCTCCATCGGGTCAGGCAGGCAGCACCGGTTGGAGCAGCTGGAAACGCTGAAAGAAGCCGGTCTGATAACAGATCAGGAGTACCGGCGGAAACGGCAGGAAATCCTGAAGGGGCTGTAAGGTCCCTTCGGTTTCCGTATATAATTTTAAAGAGAGGATTGAGTACCATGAGTCAAAAAAATCATTGGATGAAGGCGACCGTTTTGGGTCTGTGCGCCGCGCTGCTGCTGTCCGGGTGTTCCGACGGCGGGTCGGGCGGAGGCAGCTCAAGCGAGACGAAAACAGATGTCAGTTCCTCTTCGTCCAGTGATACGTCCAGCGGAGCCTCCAAGGACTACAGCAAATACAACAAGTATCTGGATATCGCCAATGTCATCACTGATGATATTGAGCCCATACTGGCCGTGTATTTTGAAAACGTGGATTATGCGGCTGAGTTCGCCGTCGTCGGAGATTACAGCGCCATTAAGGACGCGGTCCAGTTCTATACCGCCCACACCTACCCCGTGGAGGAGGCCATAAACTACGCGAAGGAGGACCCGGCCTATCCCAAGGCGGACGCCGCCATCACAGCCATGGGAGACAGCATGATTCAGGTGATGGAGGCGCTGGACGACCTGGCTTCCTATATGCGCTTTGACGACTATGAGGACGACAATCTGGCCAAGGCCCCCGAGATCCACGCCGCCCTCTGGGAGGCCCTCCAGGTCTATGATACCTATTATGAAAACTACCTGGACGCGATCACGGAAATGGCCAGTGGAAGCCGGGACGAGGACCTGGCTGAGCTTCTGGAGGATGGACAGATGGTCCTTTACCACTCCCTGACCATGATCCATACCAGCGAGGACATTCTGGACGAAATCTGGACCCAGATGGAGACAGCCAACGCCGAAACCGGTCCCGAGGATGAAGTGGTGCTGCCCGATATCGACATGACGAGCCTGTCCCCCCTCTTTACCCAGTTCCAGACCGCCTATGACAGCCTGAACGAAACCCTGGAGGATCAGGAGGAGAAAGAAAAGGTATTCAACGGCGCCATTGCGGACAGTTCCATGAAGCTGTACATGAATAAGGTGGAATCCCTCTACAGCTGGGTGAACAGGCTGTCTACAGACCTGACGGAGGGCACAGACTACGCCGAGGACTTCAACAAGGTCAACGAGGCCATCAGCAGCATGATCGACGGCTATAACAGCGTTATCTGACCGGAGTGGAAAGGAGCCGCCAGCTGGAAAAGCAGGTGGACGGACTGTCCAAGGATCTGCGGGAGCTGGAGGAAACCATCCAGGAAAAGAACTGGACCACCGAGCTTTTTTGTAATAGTTTGGTTGCGCGAAAGGCGGACACCGGTTTCGTGCGGGTGGTTTGGGGAAACGGAATAAAAGCTGGGTGCCTATTTGCGCCCAGCTTTTGTATTGAATTCTCTTGACAATGTCATTAAAATTATATATGGTACATATTATAAAATAAAGGGGGGTTATTTGATATGGCGCAGACCAATATAAATATCCGGATGGACGCGGAGTTGAAGCGTCAGTTTGAGGCCTTTTGCGCGGATGTGGGCATGAGCATGACTACAGCGTTTACCGTATTTGCCAAAAAGGCTGTGCGGGAGAACCGAATTCCCTTTCCGGTAGATCGGGAGATTCCCAATGAAGAGACAAGACGCACATTTGAGGAAGCGCAAAAGGGAATTGGATTAAGTAAAGCGTTTACTTCTGTAGAAGCGCTGATAGAGGACCTGAATGCTGGCGGTCCGATATCATAATACGGTTAAAAAGGACTACAAAAGAATGGTCAGACGGGGATATGATGTTCCTTTGCTGGAACAGGTTGTTCAATTGCTGGCGGAACAAAAGCCTCTTCCTCCAAAGTATAAAGACCACGATCTGATCGGAGATTATATTGGGTACCGAGAATGCCATATCACGCCTGATTGGCTTCTGATTTATAAGATCAGAAATGGGGAATTGGTTTGAATGCTCACCCGAACCCGGCACCCACAGCGATTTGTTTTAAGGAAGAAGCAGCTATGAAAATTGTCACCATCTATACCGACGGAGCCTGTTCCGGCAATCCCGGCCCGGGGGGCTGGGGGGCCATATTAATGTACGGCGAGCACAAAAAAGAGCTGTCCGGCGGGGAGGCTCAGACCACCAACAACCGCATGGAGCTGACTGGAGTGATCGCCGCCTTGGAGGCGCTGAAGGAGCCCTGCCTGGTGGAGCTGTACTCTGACAGCAAGTATGTCATCGACGGTCTGGGCAAGGGCTGGGCCAAAAACTGGCGGGCCAGGGGCTGGGTAAAGTCGGACAAAAAACCAGCCCTCAACCCCGATCTGTGGGGCCGGCTGCTGGACCTGTGTGAACAGCACACTGTCAACCTCCACTGGGTCAAGGGCCACGCTGAGAACCAATACAACAACCGCTGCGACCAGCTGGCGGTGGCGGAGAGCCAGAAATTTAAATAAAAAAGGTCACAGGACAGTCATTTGTCCTGTGACCTCTTGTTTTTCTTCCGGTAGCAGATATCCCGGTTTCCGCAGGTGGCGCACCCCCGGCCGCATCCCCGCTTGCTACCATAATCGTTATACAACAGAATAGCGATAGGAATACCAATCACAGCCACGGCGAACAGTCCAATGGCGAAGTATTCCACAGGCGGGCCTCCTCTCAATCGAAGTAGAACAACTCCTCGAATTTCTTTTCCAGGGCGACACACAGCACCAGAGCCAGCTTGGCGGTGGGGTTGAACTGACCCGTCTCGATGGAACTGATGGTCTGACGGGAGACGCCAACCAGCCTGGCCAGTTCCCCCTGGGACAGGGACCGCTCCGCCCGGGCCACCTTTAACCGATTTTTCAGGACCAACTGGTCGTCCATGCCCTCACCATCCCTGCGAGAAGTATTTTACCACATAAAACACCAAAATGACAAGAGAAATTATCATGGTGATTAAATCGGAGATATCCTTCCGCTTGGTCAGCCGGTAGAGGCGGCTGCTGACACAGGAGGTCCAGAACATGATAAATATAGTGTCAGAAGGCAAATCATGGAGCCTGTTGTATGAGTACAGGATGATTCCTGCCATCAGTGTAAAGAACAGACTGAAGGACTCCCCCTCGATGCGGATGGTCCGCTCCATCTCATCCTGATTTTTATTCTCCCTGCGGCTTTTTTCCAAAACCTTGTCCTTTTCCAAGTTGAAAAACCTCTTTTCAAATGATTTCGGCGCAGGTCCGGCCGTAACCTTCACCGGTGAATGTATCATAGCACGGCGGGACTATAATGTCAAGTATACTTGTCAGAAAAATAATGAAACTTGGCATGATAGAATATGCTTGCCTTTTCATTAAAAAGACGGTACAATCATCAAAGATGATGGAAGGAAGGTGAAGCCGTGTTTGATGATTTGCTGTATCTGCTGCGGCGAAACGGATTAAAGGTCTCGCTGACCGAGTGGATGGCTCTGATGGAGGGGCTGCACAAAAATCTCCACAACGCCAGCTTCACCGGCTTTTACCATCTATGCCGCTGTCTGCTGGTGAAAAGTGAGGCGGATTTCGACGCCTTTGACCGCGCCTTCCTGGAATATTTCAGGGATGTCCCCTTCCAGCAGGAGGTATCCAAAGAGTTATTAGAGTGGCTGGATAAACCAGACGTATTGTCGGACTACGCCAACTGGAACGAGGTCCAGGCCCTGAAAAATCTGGTGCTCTCCGAGGAGGAGATCGAGCGGATGCTGAAGGAACGGATGCTGGAGCAGAACGAGGAGCACAACGGCGGCAGCTACTGGGTGGGTACCCATGGCATGTCGGTGTTTGGCAACTCCGGCCTGTCCCCCAAGGGGATCCGGGTGGGGGGCCAGTCCATGTACCGCCGGGCCTTCCGGGTGGCGGGGGAACGGAAATTCCGGGACTTCCGCCGGGACAACACCTTGGACACCCGCCAGTTTCAGGTGGCGCTGCGGCATCTACGGCAGTATTCCGGACTGGTGGACCTCCCCCCTACCCAGTTTGATGTGGACAATACCATCAAAGACACCGCTGACAACGGCGGGGTCCTCAAGGTGCGCTACAAGCGCCCCCGGGAGAACACGGTGAAGGTGCTTCTCCTGATGGACTCCGGGGGCTCTATGGACTACTACGCCCAGCTGTGCTCCGCCCTGTTTCAGGCGGTGTCCAAGTCGGGCCACTTTAAGGATCTGAAGGTCTACTACTTCCATAACTGCCCCTATGCCCGCCTGTACAACGACCCTACGCTTATGTCCCGGAACAGCGTGACCACCGACTGGGTACTGTCTAACATCCCCGGCGACTACAAGCTGATTTTGGTGGGAGACGCCCAGATGGCTCCCTATGAGCTGATGAGCTACTACGGCCAGGACCGGAGATCAAATACCCCCCAGTGCGGTATGGACTGGCTTCGGCTGCTGAAAAACCGTTTCCGACACACCGTCTGGCTCAATCCAAGCCGCCGCCCTGACTGGGGGGCCTACTGGTCCCAGACTTATGACACCATTGCCCAGGAGTTCCCCATGTTCCCACTCACCGTGGACGGCCTGGAGGAGGGCATGAAAAAGCTGCTGACCAGGTAAAGGGACGCGCCCGCGTGGGAGGACGTGACGCGGGCCGTCAACAGCGGAAGCAAATTCTTTTTCAAAAACAATCTTCCCGTCTGTGATATCAAAACGTAATATATCCCCATCCCTAACCGGAAGTTCTTGCCGCGCCCATTTTGTAAGATGAATTGTTCTGTCATTAAAGACTGTAGGCTTTGTTTAAGAACTTGAGAAGGCTGTACAAAATCAACAAAATAGTGATAGAGACCAGGAAAACATAAGCGGGGAAAGAAGCATCCAACTTGTCATACCTGGTGGTGATCCCGCGAAACTATTTGAGTTTTTGGAAGAAAGCACCCAATCAAGATGCCTACTTTCTCCCGCAATTCAATTACATTTGGCTGACTATAAAAATAGTGGGAGAGGTAATTTCCCTATGTTACCTCTCCCACCGGGCGGACCGCTATTTTTGTACCTTTTTCAGCTGTTTGATGAGCGCCTGGGCGGCTACGCCGGTGAACAGCCCGGCAAGGACGGCGGCGATTACCAGGTAGGGCAGGTAGGCCATCACTGTCCAGGTGCGCAGGACGGCGGCGGCGGCCAGAAGCTGGCCTAGGTTGTGGAATATGGCGGCCACCGGGCTGACCAGCCAGATCCGCTCCCCAGTGAGAAGCTTCCGCAGCAGGCACAGGACGCACCAGCTCAAAACACCCCCGGCGGCGCTGTAGATCAGGGTCATCGGCTGCCCGGAGAATATCGCTCCCAGAAACACTCGACCGGACAGCACCAGCAGGGCGTCCCCCGGCCCCATGACAAACATGACATACACTGTGACGATGTTGGCCAGCCCCAGCTTGACCCCGGGAACGGCGGTCAGGGGATCCATTTGGGCCTCCGCCATAAAAATAGTCAGGGCGATGGCGGTGAGCAGGGCCAGCTGGGTAATCCGCCCCGCCCCCTTAACCGGCCCCGCCATCCAAATTACCTCCACCCCCTACGATCTCGAGGATGAGCCTGTGGGGCAGGCAGACGATGGGCACGGTCCCGTCCGCAATCCAGCCCTGATTGACGCAGATCTGATCGGGACAGTCTGCCTCCGAGACGCGGACGCGGCCCGGCTCCACCAAAACGGTGTTGGTCCCGCTCCCATCCTCAAGGGTGATGGAATAGGGGGTATCCACCCGGCTCAGGTCAATCTCCTCCAGCAGAACGCCGTCCCGGGTAATCCGGGCCACGGGGTGCTCCGTCCCACCGCTTTGGAGCAGGAGGAACGCAGCCGAGCCGGCCACCGCCGCCAGGAGGAGGAGCGCGATCACCTTGGTCCTCATTCCAGCACGGTCACCTCCCGGTCCTGATATCCATCCGCCAGGGAGAAGCGGCCCTCCAGTCCGGCGGTGCGGTAAATTTCCCCGTTCTCCGTCACAAACACCGCCTCAAACTCCAGCTCCGGGTGGTCCCGCCAGAATTGAGTCCCGTCCTCCAGTCCCATGACGAACAGGGCGGTGGACAGCCCGTCACAGGTGAGGGCGGAGGGGGAGACCACCGTCACCGAACTCAGCCCGGACCGGGCGGGGGCGGCGGTTTTCGGGTCCAGGATGTGCCAGTAGGTCACCCCGCCCTCTTCAAAATACCGCTGGTAACCCCCGGAGGTGCCCATGGCCATGTCCTCCAGCTCCACCACAGCGAAATAGTCCTCCCCCTCCGGGTCCCGGACACCGATGCGCCAAGGAGAGCCGTCCGGCTTGGTCCCCACGGCCACAATGGTGCTTTGCCCCAGGTCCAGCAGGGCGGAGGAGAGGTTATTGTCCCGGACATTGTACGCCAGCAGGTCCCCGGCGTAGCCCTTGGCCACCGCCCCCAGATCAATCTCCATCCCGGCGGGAACAGAGACCGTGTTCATTCCCAGCTCCACAGCGGTGTAGTCAATCTTAGCCGCCAGCTCCGCCAGCTCATTGGAAGGGGGGACCCGATGCTCCTCTCCGGTAAACCCCCAGGCCTTGACCGCGGGGTAGGCGGTGATATCCAAGGCCCCGTCTGTAGCTTGGCAAAGCTCCAACACCTGGGGCAGCAGCTCCATCGTCCAGCCGGTCACTTCCACCGGCTGGCCCTCAGACTGGTTTATCTGGGAAATGTCGCTGCCCTCTCTGGTGGCGGACAACATGCTGTCCATGCCTGCCAGTAGGCTTGTCAGCGCTTCAGATACCCCCCGGGCCCCGTCCTGGTCCTCACTGTAGATGGTAATGTTCATCACCGTATCCATAGCAAAGGTGGTGAACTCCAGCTTCTCCGGCTGCGTGTTACAGCCTGCCAGCAGGGACATTCCCATTATCAAAGTGAAAACAGCGGAAAAAATCCGTTTTTTCATAAAATTTCCCGGTACATGGCGGCGGCGTCCGCCTTGCCCACGTTGTCCGCCACCACCAGCACCTCCACCTTGACGGTGTTGGGGCCGAATTTCAGCTCCAGCTTGTCGCCCACCTTCACGTCGTAGCTGGCCTTGACCACCCGGCCGTTGACGCTCACCCGGTCATTGTCGCAGGCCTCGTTGGCCACGGTGCGCCGTTTGATGAGCCGGGATACCTTTAACCATTTATCCAGTCGCATATTGTTCCTCCACACGAAAAAGGGGACGCCGCAATGGCGCCCCCTTTCTATTCAGTTCAGCGGGCCACCGCGTCCTTCAGCGCTTTGCCGGCTTTGAACACCGGAGCCTTGGAGGCGGGAATGGGAATAGGTTCCTTGGTCTGAGGGTTGCGGCCCATGCGCTCGGCACGAGTCTTAACCTCGAAGGAACCGAAGCCAACCAGCTGGACCTTTTCGCCCTTGCGCAGAGCTTCCGTAATGACATCAATCATCGCGGTGACGGCGGACTCAGCGTCCTTTTTGGTCAGCTCGGCCTTTTCAGCCACTTCCGCAATCAGCTCAGTCTTGTTCATGTCGTATCCTCCTGTGAATTATTCTGACAGCCCATCTTCCAGCTGCCGCAAAAATATATTACCTAAAGCCTTCGGATGATCTGTATTCACAACCGGAAAGCTGTTCTTATCCACCTATTTTATTTCCAGGCTGTGAATACAGATCCGTCTCAGGCGTTAAGCCGTTTCCGTCCGCTCCTCCGCCTTGGCGGCGCTCCACAGCGCTTCCAGCGCGGGTACATCCAGTTTGTCCAGCGGGCGCTCCGCCAGCTCCTCCACCCGCCGGAACCGGCGGATAAACTTTTCGCAGGCATTCCGCAAAGCCTGTTCGCTGTCCACCTGGGCAAAGCGCCCCACCTTAACGGCGGCGAACAGCAGGTCGCCCAGTTCCTCCTCCACATTGGAGTTCTCCCGGACGGCGGTTTTCAGCTCTTCCAGCTCCTCAGACAGCTTGTCCAGCGCGGGGGAAATATCCTCCCAGTCGAAGCCCGCCTTGCGGGCCTTGCTCTGGAGCTTGGACGCTCGGGTCAGGGCGGGCAGGGCACGGGCTACGCCGTCCAAGGCGTCGGCGGTGGTTTGCTGTCCCTTCTCCGCCCGCTTCTGGGCGTCCCAGGCAGACAGAGCTCCCTCCGGGTCTCCGGCGTCCGCCGTTCCAAAGACGTGGGGGTGGCGGTAGACCAATTTTTTGCAGACGCCGTCCACCACATCGTCAAGGGTGAACTGCCCCGCCTCCTGGGCCATGCGGGCGTGGAACACCACCTGGAGCAGAACGTCTCCCAGTTCCTCCCTCAGGTTGTCCATGTCCATGCGGTCGATGGCGTCGGCGGCCTCATAGGCCTCCTCCAGCATGTTGGCGCGGATGGACTGGTGGGTCTGGACCCTGTCCCAGGGGCAGCCCTCGGGGGAGCGGAGCAGTCCCATAATATTCACAAGATCTCCCATTTTATATCGTTCCGCTATTTTAAAATTTACCACATTTTCGCCTCTTTATCAAGTGTTTTTTCAAATTATTTTTTGATAATGGAAATTTTTAGGAGGTGACCTCTCCCCTAATTTTCAGTATAATCCATTTTTGTTCGATTTTACAGGCGCAGCATACGGGCAATTTTATCCCCTTTTGGCATCAGGGACAGATCCTCCCGGGAGATAGCCCGCAGCGCGATCACCAGCGCGAAGTAGACCACCATGGCCACACCGATGGCCCCCAGAGTGCAGATGGCGCTGCCGGTACGGCTCAGAACGGCCTCCGTGCCCCCCTCGGGGACCCGGCTGAGCACCCGGGACGCGATGCCGTATACCGCCCAGGCGGCCGCGCCCATTACCAGGGAGGACAGCGCGGGCTTAAGGAAAATCTCCAAATACCGGGGCCGGCGGGGAACCGCCCGGGCGATGATCAGCAGGTCCAGCAGCAGGCACAGCCCAAAACAGGGGAGGTTGCCCACCGGAGCCCCGTAGATACCCACGGTGGGCATGGCTACCACGATGTAGTTGGCCAGAATTTTCAGCCCGCCACCCAGGAGCATCACAATGACGGGCAGCGTGACAAAGCCGTGGGCCTGAAGGATGGAGTTGCACACCAGCACCAGGCACACCAGAATGTTGGCCAGGCCCAGAACCGACAGCAGGGGACCGGCAATCTCCTTTTCCAGGCTGGGGTAAAGCAGCTGCATGATGGGGGTGCCCATCACGTACAGGCCGATGCCCATGGGGCAGGCCAGCAGGGCGGTGATGCGCAGCGCCGCGCTGGAAACGCGGGAGGCCCCCCGCCGGTCCCGCCGGGTCAGCGCGCCGGATACGGCGGGAATCACCGAGGCGGTAATCGCCGCCATCAGGGCGTTGGGCAGGTTATAGATGGTCAGCGCGCCGCTGTAATTGCCATACAGGGTGCGGCTTACAGACTCCAGGGTGTTGTGGAGGGTCAGCGCGGCGGACCGCGCCGTTCCCGCGGCCAGCTCCTTATCCACCTGGGCGCTCAGGGCGGACATGGTGGCGGAAGCTCCCTCCGCCAGGGTCTCCTTCCAGGCGGCGATGGCGGCCTCCAGAGGGGTAAAGTCCACATATTGGGCATACAGCGCCCAGCACTCCGGCTTCTCCAGCAGCACCCGCTGGAGCTGGCCTTGAACCAGGCCGGCGTCCACCACGGTGACGATACCCACCATGGAGGAACCCAGGGTCACTGGGATGGCGATATGCAGGATATCCCGGATGATGGTCCCCGCGCTGTCCGGCACGTCCCGGGCCAGCCGGGGCTCCTTGGCCCGGGCGAAGGCAAAGCTGAGCACCATATAGGCCAGGGCCACCACAGTGCCCACCGTCACGCCGGTGATGGCGCCGGCGGCGGCGATCTCCGGGGGCTGGCCCGCCTGGGTGAGGGCGTAGGCCAGAGAAAGGCCGACCACCAGCTTGCACAGGGCCTCGATGATCTGGGAGACGGAGGTGGGGGTCATATGCATGTGCCCCTGGCTGTAGCCCCGCAGGGCGGACAGACAGCCCACGCAGATCACCGCGGGGGCCATGGCCTTGATGCCGGGGGCCGACTTGGTGTCGTTCATCATGGCGGCCAGGGCGTCGGCCCGGAAGAACATGACCAGGAAGGAGACCGCCCCCAGGGCCAGGAAGATACACAGCGCCAGCTGGAAGGTGCGGCGGACCTGGTTGCGCCGGCCCTGGGCGTTGGCCTCGCTCACCAGCTTGGACACCGCCACCGGCAGGCCGGCGGTGGAGATGGTGAGCAGAACGGAATAGATGTTGTAGGCGTTGGTAAAGTCGGTGCTCCCCTGGTCCCCAATGATGTTAACCAGCGGAATTTTGTAAAACATTCCAATCAGCTTGACCACCAAAATGCCCATGGCCAGGACAGCCGCCCCGCCGAAAAAGGTATTTTGTTTTTGTCCGCCGCCGCGGGGATAGGTCTCACGCTGGGCCATAGGCCGCCTCCTTGTGATTCAATCAGCCAAAGATATGGGGCAGGGCATAATTCTCAATCTCGGCCCGGATCTTCTCCAGGTCCAGAGTGAGGAACTGCCCATTCTCATATATGATTTTTCCCCGGGCCATATTCATCACCACGTTGGAAGGGGCGGCGGAGTATACCAGATTTTCCATCGCGTCATGGCAGGGGAACAGATTTTCCATGGTGAAGTCCACCAAAATCAGGTCAGCGGTTTTTCCCGGCGCGATGACCCCGGCGTCCCGGCCCAGGGCCTTCGCACCGTTGACGGTGGCCATGGACAGAAGATCCGCCGCGGACAGCTGGCCGTGGTCCTCGCCGAAATTCCAGTTCTGGGTCAGGGCGGCCATCTTCATCTCCTCGAACATGTTGTGGCTGTTGTTGGAGGCCACCCCGTCGGTGCCCAGGGCCACGTTCATCCCGCGCTCCCGCAGGAAAAACAGGGGGGCCACGCCGGACATCAGCTTCAGGTTGGATACCGGGTTGTGGACCGCGGTGACGCCCCGTTTGGCAAACAGTTCCGCGTCCCCACCGGAGAGATAGACGCAGTGGGCGGCGATGCCGCCGTTGGCCCACACGCCGTATTTGTCCAGCATCTGAGCGGGGGTTTCGCCGTATTTCTCGACGCACTTCTCATGCTCCGAACGGGTTTCAGACACATGGACATGCGTCCGCAGGCCATGCCGCTGGGCAAACTCCGCCACCCACCGCCACGCGGGAGGGCAGGAAGTGTATTCGGCGTGGATGGAGGCGTCCACCAGAATCTGCCCGTCTCCGGCGCCATGCCAGTTCTCATAGAGGCGGATATGATTTTCACAGTCATCACACTTCTCGGGGGAAAAATCCTCCGGACTGCCGAAATACACCGCCCCGCAGGACAGATTGGCGGAGATGCCCGACTCTAAAACAGTTTTGGCAACGGTTTCAGTTTTCATGTACATGTCGGCGACGCAGGTGGTGCCGGAGGCGATCATTTCCGCCAGCCCCAGGGCCGCTCCGGCGGCCACACAGCGCTCGTCCAGCTTAGCCTCGGCGGGAAAGATGTAGTCATTCAGCCAGTGCTGAAGGTCGCAGCCCCCACCGTAGCCCCGGAACAGAGTCATGGGCACGTGGGTGTGGGCGTTGACAAAGCCGGGCATGAGAACCTTGCCGGCGCCGTCAATCCGGCGGTCAAAGTTTCCGGCGGGGCGTTCCGTCCCCACGGAAACGATTTTTGCGCCCTCCACCGCCACAAAGGCGTTTGGGATTACAGGATTCACCCGGTCCATAGTGACAGCGGTGACATGTTCAAACAGAATAGGCATCGGAACTTCCTCCTAAACTTACATCTTCCTCAGGCAGGCCCGGACCAATCCGGAAAACTTCTCCTTCGCGGCGGCGGCGGCGTCCAGCACCTCCCGCTCGCTCAGGGGCTGGTCCAGAATCCCGGCGGCCATGTTGGACAGCAGGGTCAGGCCCAGAACCTCCATGCCGCAGTGGCCGGCCACAATCACCTCGGGGGCGGTGGACATGCCCACGGCGTCGCCCCCCAGAATCCGGGCGGCCCGGATCTCCGCCGGGGTCTCGTACTGGGGGCCGTAGCAGTAGAAGTAGATCCCCTCCCGCAGGGGAATGTCCCGCTCCGCCGCCGTCTGGCGGGCCAGCTCCTGGAGGCGGGGGGTGTACAGGTGGGAGGCGTCGGGGAAGCGGACACCGAAGCCGGGCAGGTTCTCCCCCCGGAGGGGGGATTCGGAAAACATCTTGATCTGGTCGGTGATGAGCATCAGGTCGCCGGCCTTCCAGTCCGTGTTGACGCAGCCGGCGGCGTTGGTGACGATCAGGGTATCGCAGCCCAGCAGCCGCAGCACCCGAACGGCGTAGGACACCTCCTCATAGGAGTAGCCCTCGTAGTGGTGCATCCGGCCCTGCATGACGGCCACGTTCTGGCCCTCCAATTCCCCAAACACCAGCCGGCCCTTGTGCCCGGGGGCGGTGGAGGCCTTAAAGTGGGGAATATCCCGGTAGTCGATGGCGATGGGGTGTTCCACCTCGTCCCCCAGATAGCCCAGGCCGGAGCCCAGCACCATGGCCACCTTGGGGATAAACTCTCCCAGCCGCTCCCGGATGGCCTGGGCGCTGGCCTTGTACTGTTCCATTGTATAGTCCATAACGTCCTCCTTACAGCTTGCCGCCGCAGACGCGGCAGAATTTGTCCTGTTTCCCGCAGGGCGCTCCGCAGGCGGGGCAGGCCTGGGACTGCTTCAGATCGGCGACGCGGCTTTTCAGCTCGGCAATTTTCACAGCCATCTCGTCAGTCCGGGCCAGCAGGTCGGTGACATGGGCGCTCTCCGCCACCTGGCCCTTGTGGGTGTCGTACATCACCCGGCCCAGCTGGCGCAGCAGGTCGTTGTACTCCCCCTTCAGGTCGAACAGCCGCACGTTCAGCTTGGCCACGTCCACCATCTGGCCGGCCCTCCGGCCCGCCGCCCGGGCACCGTCCGCCGCGGCGTCGGCGGCATAGTTGGCGGTGCCCTTTACCCGCTCCAGCAGGGCCTTCACCTTGTCGTCCATAACCATACTCCTCCATATTAAAATTAATTGTGGCTCTATTCTACACCAATTATCCCCAAATTGCAACCGGCCCGCCGCCGCGTTGAAAATTTAATCCCGGGGAACAATTGCCTTTCCATTGCTATTTTCCCCAGAGAGTGGTAAAATAAGCTGAATTGGTATGGCATGGCCACTGACCTGGGCAGACTAATCCGGCACATCCCAGACAGACAGAAGGGGGCTTTCCTTATGCGTACGCTGGTCATTGAAAAGGCCGCGGTCAAGCACAACCTGTCCATCATCAAGGAGAAAGCGGCGGGGGCGGTCATCTACGGCGTGCTCACCGGTGACGGGGGCGGAGCGGGCGCTGTTCCGATGGCCAGGCTGCTCCGGGCGGAGGGCATCGGGCGCTTCGCGGTGTACGACGTCAAAGAGGCCAAAAAGCTGCGGGACGCCGGCTTTGAGGACGAGGAAATTCTCATGCTCCGCTCCACCACTGACCGGGAGGAGCTGGAACAGCTGGTGGACCTGAACGTGGTGTGCACCATCTCCTCGGTGGACACGGGGCTGGCCCTCAACGCCCTGGCGGAAAACCGCTCCACCGTGGCCTGCGCCCACATTCAGGTGGACACCGGCATGGGCTTTGGCGGCTTTCTGGTCAGCGAGCCGGAAAAAATTCTCCTGGCTTACCGCTCTCTGCCCAACGTGGCCCTGGAGGGGATTTACACCCAGCTCCACGGTATGAAGGTGGGCGATCCGGAGGCCGTCCGGCAGCTGGAGCAGTTCCACACCGTGCTGGACACCATCCACGCCGCCGGCTTTGAGACAGGCACCGTCCACGCCGCCGGCTCCTTCGCCCTGCTTCATAACGACAGCGCCCGGCTGGACGGGGTCCGGGCCGGCTCGGCTATTCTGGGCCGGTGCCGCCGCACCCGGGACGACCGGCTCAAGACCGTGGGCTATGGGGAGGTCCCCCTGGCCGAGGTCCGCTGGCTGCCCAAGGGCCACTCTGTGGGGATGGACAAGCCCATCGTCCTGAAAAAGCCCACCCGGGTGGCGGTGCTCCCCGTGGGCTATCAAAACGGCCTTGGAGTCATCCGGCCCCGGGAGACCACCTTCTGGGCCCTGCTGGCCCGGTGGCGGCAGATGAAAAAGCGCGCCGTCCGGGTCTGCGGACAGAAGGTCCGCGTCATCGGTCCCATCGGTGCCACCGAAACGCTGCTCAATGTCACCAATCTGAAATGCTCCGCCGGCGAGCTGGCCACCTTCGACATCGATCCCCTGTTCGCCCAGGGCTTTGTCCGGGAGTTCCGGTGACGGCGCTCCCGATATCATTCCATTACAACAAGAGAGGTTTTTCCTATGTCCAACAGCCTGCCCTTCCAGCCGCTGGTCTTTGGCGGCGACATCAACGTATACAGCGTGGCCCGGGCCTTTCACGAGGCCTACGGCATCCGCGCCATCGCTTATGGCATGTATCCCTCCTTCCCCTGCCACAACAGCGCCATTCTCGACTACCGGGTGTGTCCGGACAACGAAAACCCGGAAACCTTCCGCCGGAACGCGGAGGCGGTGGCTAGGGAGTTTCCCGACAAGAAGATCATCCTCCTGGGCTGCGGGGACAACTACGTCCAGATGGCCGCCCACTGCCGGGATTCCCTGCCGGACAACGTGATCGCCCCCTATATCGACGCCGGGCTGCTGGACACCCTGATCAACAAGGAGGAGTTTTACAAGCTGTGCGACCAGTACGGCATCGACCACCCGGCCACCTTCATCTATGACAAGTCCATGGGCCACAACTTCACCCTGCCCTGGGGCCCGCCCTATATCGCCAAACCTGCCGAAAGCGTCAGCTACTGGGCCTGCGGCTACCATGAGCTGGCCAAGGTGTATGTCTGCCAGAGCTGGGAGGAGCTGCTGCGAAGCCTGGACCACGTCTACTCCCTGGGCTATGAGAACCACATGATCCTTCAGGAGTTTATTCCCGGGGACGACAGCTATATGCGGGTGCTCACCAGCTACTCCGACCAGAACGCCAGGGTGACCACCATGTGCCTGGGCCACGTCCTGCTGGAGGAGCACTCCCCCCACGGCATCGGCAACCACGCCGTGATCCTCACCGAATGCGACGAGGAGCTGGAGCGGAAGATCAAAGGCCTGCTGGAGGCGCTGCGCTACGTGGGCTTTTCCAATTTCGACATCAAGTATGACCGGCGGGACGGCAAATACAAGGCCTTTGAGATCAACTGCCGCCAGGGCCGGAGCAACTACTATGTCACCGGCTCGGGGCACAACATCGCGAGGCTGCTGGTGGAGGACCTGATCGAGGGGAAGGAGCTGCCCTTCCAGATGGTGAAAAACCGCTCCCTGTGGCGGATGGTGCCCAAGAGTGTTGCCTTTAAGTTCACGCCGAAGCGGTACCACGAGGAGATGCGCGCCCTCATCAGGGCCGGGGCGGACCACCACTCCCTGGTCTATTCTGGGGACGCCTCCCTCAAGCGCCGCCTGCGGGTTTTCAAAAACCATCTGGGGAACATCAAGCGGTTTGACCAGTACAACAAGGTCCCCGCCGAGGAGTGAGCGATGACACAGTACCGTCTCGGCGTCCTGGGTGGGATGGGTCCCCAGGCCACCAATACATTTTACCAGTTCGTCATTGACCGCACCGACGCCCAGACCGACCAGGAACATGTCAACGCCCTGATTTTGTCCGACAGCGGCATGCCCGACCGCACCTCCGCCATTCTCAGCGGGGGGAAAGCCCAGGAGGCGGTTTTCCAGCGTCTGCTGGCTGACGCCAGATTGCTGGAGGAGGCGGGCTGCACCTGTATCGCCGTCCCCTGCAACACCTCCCACTTTTTTCTGGACCGGGTGCAGGAGCGGATTGGTATCCCGATTATCCACATGATCCGGGAGACCGCCCGTCTGCTGGCCGCTCAGGGACTGAAACGGCCCGGAATTTTGGCTACGGATGGTACAATCCAGAGCGGATTATACCGGGCGGAGTTTTCCGCCGTCGGAATCGAGGCGGTGACTCCCTCTCCAAAGACTCAGGATCTGGTCATGTCATTGATCTATGACGACGTGAAGGCCGGACGGGACGGCGACCCCCAGAAATTCGCCGGCATCCACCAGGACCTGCTGGCCCAAGGCTGTGACTGCGGCGTACTGGCCTGCACCGAGCTGTCTGTCTTTGCGGACAAGCACCATCTGCCCCCCTTCTACACCGACGCCATGGCTGTGCTGGCCCAGCGGGCGGTGGAGGCCTGCCATAGGCCGCTTCGGCATATTTTTATCAAATAATACTGGAAGGAGAGTAAAATGGACAAGATCAAAGCGGCCCCCCTGGCGAAGTGCGTGGGGGTGGCCATGGAAAAGGCCACCACCTGCTGGGCTACCCCTACTTCACCCAGGAGGACCCCCGGGAGGGTGCCTATGAGACCCTCCTCTTCCAGATGGACTCCGACGATAACATCCTCTGGGGGGACTGCGGCGTGGCCAACTTCTTCATCGACCTGGAAAAACTGAAACAGCGGGACTTTTCTGATGTGTTCTATACCTGGGACTGCTGCTGTCCCCATTTTGACGCGAGGTAATTTATGAAACACACCCTCAACGACTACATCGCCCTGCTGGAGGAGCGCGGCCTGCTGGCCGCCCCCGTCCCGGCGGAACTGGGCCGGTCCGCCACGGTGGAGCTGGTGTCCTACGACTCCCGGGAGGTGGTCCCCGGCACCCTTTTCATCTGCAAGGGGGCCCACTTCAAGGCGGAATTTTTAAAAATGGCTCAAGACAGGGGCACCATCGCCTATGTGAGCGAGCGGCCCTATCCGAACGCAGACCTGCCCTGTGTTCTGGTCCGCGACATGCGTCTGACCATCGCGCCCCTGGCCGATCTGTTTTATGACCACCCCTCCGGCCGGCTGAATGTGATCGCCCTGACCGGGACCAAGGGCAAATCCACCGCCGCCTACTATCTGAAATACATTCTGGATGAGTATCAGGCGGAGCGGAACCGGCCTGAGAGCGGTATTCTGTCCACCATTATCACTGATGACGGAGTGGAGCGGTTCGAGTCTCACATCACCACTCCGGAGCCGCTGGAGCTTCAGCGCCACCTGGCCCACGCCGCCGGGGCGGGGCTGGACTACCTGGTCATGGAGGCCTCCAGTCAGGCGCTGAAATACCACCGCACTCTGTGTACCGACTTCGCCGCCGCCTGTTTCCTGAACATCGGCATCGACCACATCTCCCCGGTGGAGCACCCGGACTTTGAGGATTACTTCGCCTCCAAGCTGCGGATCTTCCAGCAGGGGGCGGTGAACTGCGTCAACCTGGACTGTGACCACGCCGGCCGGGTGCTGGAGGCGGCGAAGGCGGCGGGACGGCCTGTGATTACCTTCTCCCAGCGGGATGAGCACGCGGATATTTACGCCGCCCAGGTGCGCAAATGGGGCGGAGATATCCTGTTCCGGGTGCGGGGCCGGGACCTGGACCGGGAGTTCCGGCTGACCATGCCGGGGCTGTTCAATGTGGAAAACGCCCTGGCCGCCATCGCGGTCTGTCAGGGACTGGGCATCCCTCAGCGGTGCGTCTACGCCGGATTGGAGAAGGCCCGGGTGCCGGGACGGATGGAGGTCTACTCCAACGCCGATGAGACCATAACCGCCATTGTGGACTTCGCCCACAACCGCATGAGCTTTGAAAACCTGTGCCGTTCCGCCCGGGCGGAGTACCCCGGACGGCGGGTGGTGTCCGTCTTTGGCAGCGTGGGCAGCAAGGCCCAGGACCGGCGGCAGGACCTGGGTGAGATTGGGGGGCAGTACTCCGATCTGGTGGTTGTCACCGAGGACGACAGTGAGGGGGAAGATACTCTGGACATCTGCCGGGAGATCGCTTCCTTTGTGGAAAAACAGGGCTGCCCCTGCACCATCGAGCCCAACCGGGGGGAGGCCATCCGGCAGGCTGTTTTGGGAAGCCGGAAGCCCACCATATTGCTCATTGCCGGCAAAGGGGACGAAACCTATCAGAAGCGGGGAAATGAGTATGTGGAGACCCCCACTGACGCGGAGTATGTCCAGAGCTTTTTGCGGGAATACGACATGATCCACGGCCTGGACGGCACCGAAAAGGTCCGGGGGCTGCTGGCCGCCCTGCCTGTTTTGCGGCAGTACGCGGGCAGGACCGTGGAGGTCCGCTGCGAGGCCGTGGCCAAATCCGACCTCCTTCAGGACGTGTCCGCCCTGCGGGCGGTTGGCGTCTCGGTGCGGGTCCAGGAGGGCGGTCCCCGGGAGCCCTCTGAGGGTTTGGACCATCTGGTGCTCCTTGTTCCAAACCGCGGCGGCCGGACCGCGCCGGACCGAATGGATATCCAGCGGGCGGAGGAGCTTCTGGACGCCGGCCGCCTCAGCGAGCCGCTGGCGCAGGCTCTGCGCCGCTGCGTAAACGCCCTCCGCGCCGGAGCGAAGGAGGCCGCTGTTCTGGACAGCGGCACGGAACATGCTCTGCTCCTCTATTTTCTGGAGCAGCAGACCCCCGGCATGGCAATTACAAAATAGCGGACAGAAATACATCAGCCCCGCCGGCCTGGCGGGGCTGATTCTTATTTCATCTCATGGCTGTTGAGCAAAGACTGCTTGATATCCCACAGCTTCTGGGACAGGTCCACATAGTAGTTGTGGGGATTCTCGAACCGCTTCACCTCGTCCCAGAGGGAATCCACCTGCCGCTGGCAGTAGGCCCGGCTGGACTGCAGGTCGGGGACAGTGTAGACCAGCGTGCCGCCCTGGAAAATGGGCACCAGCAGCTCCCGGGCCTCAATCTCGGTGTAGACCTTCCGCTTCCAGGTGGCGTCCGGGTCGAAGAGCTCCAAGGGCTGGTCAAAGTCGAACGCCTCATCGTGGAGGCAAATGAGATCGGCTTCCGCCTTGCCGGTGTCCTTGGAGAAAATGCGGTAGATTTTTTTAAAGTGGGGGGTGGTAATCTTGGCGGCGTTTTCGCTGATCTTGATTTTGGGGATGATAGTGCCGTTGTCGTCCTCAATAGCGGCCAGTTTGTATACCCCGCCGAACACCGGCTCGGACCGGGAGGTAATCAGCCGCTCGCCCACGCCGAAGGAGTCGATGCGGGCGCCCTGGCGCACCAGGTCCCGGATGATATACTCGTCCAGGGCGTTGGAGGCCACGATTTTGCACTCGGTAAGGCCCGCCGCGTCCAGCAGCTCCCGGGCCTTCTGAGACAGATAAGTGAGGTCGCCGCTGTCCAGCCGGATGCCGCATTTGGTAATGCCCATGGGGGCCAGAACCTCCTGAAAGGCCCGGATAGCGTTGGGCACGCCGGATTTCAGAACGTTGTAGGTGTCCACCAGCAGGGTGGCGTTGTTGGGGTACAGCTCACAGTAAGTTTTGAAGGCGGTGTACTCGTCGGGGAACATCTGCACCCAAGAGTGGGCCATGGTGCCGGTGGCGGGGGAGCCGTACCGCTGGTCGGCCATAGTGCAGGCGGTGGCGGCGCAGCCGGCGATGTAGCTGGCCCGGGCCCCCAGCAGGGCCCCGTCCGCCCCCTGGGCCCGGCGGGAGCCGAACTCGGCCACGGGCCGGCCCTCGGCGGCCCGGACGATGCGGTTGGACTTGGTGGCGATGAGGGACTGATGGTTCAGGGTGAGGAGGATAAAGGTCTCTACGAACTGCGCCTGGATGGCGGGGGCCCGAACAGTCATAATGGGCTCGTTGGGAAATACCGGGGTACCCTCGGGGACGGCCCAGATGTCGCCGGTAAATTGAAACTCCTTTAAAAACCTCAAAAATTCCTCGCTGAAGCAGCCTTTGGCGCGCAGATAGTCCACATCCTCCTCGTCGAAGCACAGCTCCTGGATATACTCCACCACCTGGGCCAGCCCCGCCGCGATGGCGAAGCCCCCTTTGTCGGGGACGGAGCGGTAAAACACGTCAAAGTAGCAGATGCGGTCCTGTAAGCCGGTCTGGAAGTAGCCGTTTGCCATGGTCAGCTCGTAAAAGTCGCACAGCATGGTCAAATTTGTTTTCGCTTTCATAGGGAAAGCCTCCTTGTGTCAGGGTGACAAGACACCCCCTGTTTGACCTTATTATACTCACTCCGGAAAAAAATGCAAGGGTCTGATGCAACCAAACGGCTCTTTGCCGTGATATGATAGGTGAAAGCGGCTTTCAAACCCAAGCAAGGAGTTCAGTTATGCGGGAAGAGACAATCATACGAAGGCTCCAGTCCGGCGACCCGGCCGGACTGGAGGCCCTGATGGAGCGCTACATCCCCTATGTCTCCGCCGTGGTGTGGAACATCCTGCGGGACGCCATGCCCCCGGAGGACGGGGAGGAGGTGGTCTCCGACGTGTTCCTGGCCGCCTGGCGGCAGGCGGGGGACCTGCGGCCTGGGTCGGTGAAGGCCTGGCTGGGGTCAGTGGCCCGGCACAAGGCGAAAAACCGCCTGCGCCGCATGGGCCGGGACCTGCCCCTGGAGGAGGACGCTCTGGACATCCCCGGCCCGGAGGACCCGCCCGGGGAATACGAGCGGGCGGTGGAGCGGCAGCTGGTCCGCCAGGCGGTGGATTCCCTGCCCGACCCGGACCGGGAGGTCTTTCTCCGGCACTACTACTACGCGCAGACCGTACAGGAGATCGCCCATTGCATGGACCTCAACCTGTCCACCGTAAAGACCAAGCTCCGGCGGGGCCGGACGCGATTAAAAGAAATATTGACGAGGGAGGGTTTTACCAGTGAAGCGTAACATTTCGGACCTGCTGGACCAGTACCCGGCGGAGGACTTGGAATTTGGGAAAACCCCCTATTCCCCGTCGCGGATGAAGGAGATTACCATGAATCACATTGAGAACGCGGAACCCAGAACCAACCGGGCCGCCAGACGATTCAAGCCCGTGAGGCTGCTTATCGCGGCGGCGGCGGTGGCGGCTCTGTCCGTCTCCGCTCTGGCGGCGGGACGTTTTTTCAAGGCCGGGGAACCGTTTCAGGACTTTTTCACCCCGGAGGACGGAGCCCTGTCCCAGAACCAGGTGGATGTGATCGACCGCCTTGGCCAGGTGTTCGACGGGGAGGGCGGTCCCGCCCCCGCCGCCGTCGCCAGCAACGGGGCGACCATCACTCCCATCGCCGCCATTGCCGATGAGAATGTCTACTACCTCCGCCTGCGGGTGGAGGCTCCGGAGGGTGCCGCCCTGCCCGACCTGGACGGGGAACACTACTACCAGTTCTTCGACAGCAAGAATTTCAATGAGACCAATCTTACCGTGGAACCCGCCGAGGGGGCCTATCCGGAGGATGCCTTTGGGGTTACAGAGACGTTTACCGTCCTGCCTGACAGCGAGCCCAACGACAACCGGAAGGAATTTGTCATCACCTTTACCAATCACAGCCGTGACGGTATTGCCCTGAACGACGGGGTGTCCAAACTCCTCACCATCCATGGCCTGTGGATTCAGGATATTTATAAGGAATACACCCCCGTCTTTACCGGGGAATTCCAGTTTGACATCGGCCTGAATTTCCAATCCCAGATGATGGACTTGAACGCCAAGGGAATCTCCTGGACCGATGAGGTGCTGGACTACACCAATACCCTGGAGTATATGACCCTCTCCCCCCTGAGCTTGTCCTACTGCTACCACACCGACCTGCCCGACAACAAATACTTCGGCCCCGCTGTCTCCGTTTCCATTGTGATGAAGGACGGCGCCGAATTTATCCCCGGCTATGACACCACCCAGGAGATCATCGACTATCTGCAAGGCTACTACAACATGGGTCCGGAGGCCATCCTCCCCCTGTCCGGTGAACCCGGTCCGGACACCGAGGGCTACTTCACCTTTGATGAGCCTCTTGACCTGAGCCAGGTGGACTATGTGGTTTTTGGAGACGTGAAGATTCCGGTCAGCGGGGAATAACCTCCAAACCCTGGGGCATACTGAACCTAACCAGTTTCAAGGAGGGTTCATCATGTCCGACAAAACCGACGCCTTTCTCCACAGCCAGACCCGGGAAAACCTGATGCGGGCCTTCGCCGGGGAGAGCCAGGCACGCAACCGCTACACCATCGCCGCCGGGGTGGCCAACAAGGCGGGACTGGCCGTGATTCAGGGCGTATTCCTGTTCACCGCCGAGCAGGAGCGGGTTCACGCCAAGCAGTTTTATGCCGCCCTGGAGGACTGCGCCGGCCAGACCGTCAAGGTGGACGGCACCTACCCGGTGGATATCTACTCCGGCCTGCTGGATTACCTCCGGGCCGCCCAGCACAACGAGTATCAGGAGTGGGAGCACGACTACGACCACTTCGCCAAAACCGCCATGAGCGAGGGCTTCCCCCTGGTGGGCAAGCTGTTTGAAAACATCGCCCGGGTGGAAAAGACCCACGGCGACCGCTTCGGCCGCTTCGCCGACCTGATGGAGAAGGATCAGCTGTTTTTCTCTGAGGTGGAGACCCAGTGGATGTGCCTGCACTGCGGCTTTACAATGGAGGCCACCGCCGCCCCCGCCCACTGCCCCGTCTGCCGGCACCCCCAGGGGTACTTTGTGCGGGTGGAGCTGTCGCCCTGGAGCTGAAAGAAAACGGATGGCCGATGATTCAGCCATCCGTATTTTTAAGCGCATTTAGCGACAGCTCTCCCGCTAATTTGAATAGTGCGTCTGACATTACTTTTTCCACCATAATGCCACCTGCTTGTTCCCCAACTTTTTTATAAAACGTAAATATGTAGTCTGGAACCTCTATTGTTAGTTTTTTCATCTTAATTAGACTTCCCTTCTCAATATTGTCAAATATTTTATATCCCTCTTCATTTTCGGAATCTATTCATTCCAATATTACCATGGCAATAACCTAAAATCAATAGTGGAATGTATATATTCCAAAAAAATTTTTTGGAGAGAATAGGGATGTCAAAAAAGCTGAAACAGGATATCTCGATTGGGGCAAACCTGCGGCGCTTGAGAAAACAATCGGGGCTTTCTCAGGAAAAGGCTGCTGCACAATTACAACTGGTGGGAATTGATATAAGCCGTGAGATCATTTCCCAAATGGAATTGGGTAATTACAGCATAAGAGTCAGCGTATTGCGGGCATTAAAGGATATCTATCAGGTCGATTCTTTTGACGAATTCTTTAGAGGCTTATAAGTAAAAACGTTCCGTACTTTACGCATCATAAAATACGGAACGTTTCTATTTTACTCAAATTCTCCAGAGATACTCCCGCTTTGAAGGATATGCCCCTCCGCCGCCCGGAGAAAGGTCTTTTTTCGGGCGCGGCTGTGCAGGTCCAGGGCGCGGTCCAGGGCGTAGACGGTAAAGCGGTAGGTGTGGGTCCTCCCCTTGGGCGGCTTGGGTCCGGCGTAGCGGTGAAGGCCGTATGCCACGCCCTGCGCCCCGCCGCCGGGCACCGTCCCCCCCGCTGGGATGGCCCCCGGGATACGGTCCGCCGCCGGGAGGTTCCAGATTACCCAGTGGGTAAAGCCCTTTATGGGGTGGCTCATGTCCTCCAGGGTGACCGCCAGGGTTTTGGCTTCGGGGGACAGATTTTCCAAAATCAGATCTGGGGAGAGGTCCCGCCCCCGACCGGTGTGGTCGATGTGGAATTTACCGTTTCCCATGCCGGGGCAGCGTACGATTAAGTTTTCATTGCGCATCGTTTTCTCTCTCCCGTTTTTCGGTCATACGGATTGCGTTAAGGGACAGCTCCCCGGCCAATTTAAAAAGTGAATCCGCCATAACTTTTTCAGCGGAAAGGCCGCCTGCCTGTTTGCCTATTTCAGCGTAAAAGGTAAACACATAATCGGGTACTTTTAGCGTAACTTTTTTCATCTCCATGCAACCTCTTTCTATCGGATGATAAAAAGAAGTATACTACACATTTCTAGTGGGGTCAACTGACCTCATAAAGTTTCCTCCCTGTTGTTATCCTAACAGTAAGGCGAGGAGGGACCATCATGGTAGAATCTGCGATTGTCGGCCGCGTTCTGGCGGAATATCGGGAGCGGAAGGGGCTGACGCAAGATGTTTTGAGCGGTTTAGCCGGATTGGACCGCACACACTATAGTAAACTGGAGCGTGGCCTGCGCAGTCCAACCCTGGATACGCTGTTTAAAATTGGGCAGGCGCTTGATATTCCGCCCCATGTAATCGTCAAAGCGATAGAAGATGCGCACCCTCAAAAATAGAGACACTCCGTATTTTACTGATTGTAGAATACGGAGTGTATTTTTATCCCTTTTTCTTAGAGGCCTCCCGCATCCGTGCGCCGTGGTCCAGCAGACGCTTGCGCAGGCGCAGGTTCTCCGGGGTACACTCCAGCAGCTCGTCGTCGGCCAAAAACTCCAGGCACTGCTCCAGGGAGAGGGTGCGGGGGGTAGTCAGCCGCAAGGCCTCGTCGGAGCCGGAGGCCCGCATATTGGTCAGCTGCTTTTTCTTGCACACGTTGACCGAGATGTCCTCCGCCTTGGGGCACTCGCCCACGATCATGCCGCCGTAGACGGGGGTGCCGGGGCCGATGAACAGCGCGCCCCGCTCCTGGGCGTTGAACAGGCCGTAGGTGACCGCCTCCCCTGTCTCAAAGGCCACCAGGGAGCCGGTGGACCGGCGGCTGATCTCCCCCTTCAAGGGGGCGTAGGAGTCAAAGACGGAGGCCATAATGCCCTCGCCCTTGGTGTCGGTAAGGAACTCGCTGCGGTAGCCGAACAGGCCCCGGGCGGGCACCAGGAACTCGATCTTCATCCGGTCGCCCACCGGGTTCATCTCCAGCAGATCGCCCTTCCGGGAGCCAATCTTCTCCATCACCGCGCCCACGCAGTCAGCAGGCACGTCCACCACCAGCCGCTCAATGGGCTCGCACTTCACCCCGTCGATCTCCTGGTAGAGCACCCGGGGCGGGGAGACCTGAAGCTCGTAGCCCTCCCGGCGCATGGTTTCAATCAGGATGGACAGGGACATCTCCCCTCGTCCGGCCACGTTAAAGGAGTCGGTGGCCCCCTCCACCTCGGACACCTTCAAAG
Organism: Oscillospiraceae bacterium; assembly: GCA_910575265.1. Taxonomy (GTDB): domain Bacteria; phylum Bacillota; class Clostridia; order Oscillospirales; family Oscillospiraceae; genus Lawsonibacter. Next base: position 13,951 of record CAJTEA010000001.1, on the reverse strand, counting down.
ACACGTCCTTCAGTGTCTCCCGGAACAGCCGGTCCCGGAGCTGGCGGCTGGTGACAAATTTGCCCTCTCGTCCGGCGAAGGGGGAGTCGTTCACGGAGAAGGTCATCTCAATGGTGGGGGCGGAGATCTGAACGAACTGAATGGGCTCCACCTTATCGGGGGCGCAGATGGTGTCGCCGATGGTCACGTCGCCGATGCCGCTCATGGCGATAATGTTGCCGGCGGCGGCCTCCTGGACAGGGACCTTGGCCAGGCCGTCAAACTCATACAGGGCGGTGGCCTTGGCCTTCTGGGGGGCGGCGTCAGGGTCGTGGAAGTTGCACACCGCGATCTCCTGGTTCTGCTTTACGCTGCCCCGCTCGACGCGGCCGATGGCGATACGACCCACAAACTCGTTGTAGTCGATGGAGGACACCAGCATCTGGAAGGGGGCGTCCACGTCCACCTTGGGAGCGGGGATATAGTCCAGAATGGTGTCAAAGAGGGGCTTCAAGTCGCTGCCCGCCACATCGGGCTGGACGGAGGCGGTGCCCTGCCGGCCAGAGCAGAAGAGCATGGGGGAGTCCAGCTGCTCGTCGGTAGCGTCCAGGTCCAGCAGCAGCTCCAGGCACTCGTCCACCACCTCATACACCCGCTGGTCAGGGCGGTCGATCTTGTTCACCACCACAATCACCCGGTGGCCCAGCTCCAGGGCCTTGGAGAGCACGAACCGGGTCTGGGGCATGGGGCCCTCGGCGGCGTCCACCAGGAGGATGACGCCGTTAACCATCTTCAAAATCCGCTCCACCTCGCCGCCGAAGTCGGCGTGGCCCGGGGTGTCTACAATGTTGATCTTCACATCGCCGTACTGCACGGCGGTGTTTTTGGCCGTGATGGTAATGCCCCGCTCCCGCTCCAGGTCGTTGGAATCCATCACCCGTTCCACCACCGCCTGGTTCTCCCGGTAGACGCCGGACTGCTTGAGCATCTCGTCCACCAGGGTGGTCTTGCCGTGGTCCACGTGGGCGATAATGGCAATATTTCTCAGTTTTTCGTTCCGCATGGGACTGCACCTCAAATCTGTGTTTTCCTGATATAGCAAGGTATTATACCTCTATTCTTTTGAAAAATCAACCGGACGGATAAAAAAACACATACAAAGGGAACCTTTGTTCTTTTTCTTCGTCTGTATCATATAGATAAGAGTGGGCCTATAAAATTCGAACAAATTTTTGATTTTCTTCTTGACATTTTCGAACGGATGTTGTATGCTCTGATAGAACAAACGTTCTCGAAGCTGCTTTTTGAGTAAAATAGTCCGGTTTTTGGGACCATACCCGGGTTATTCTGATGATATCAATCACAAGGAGGGATCACGGATGCGGACCTTTTCTGTTAAAACTTCTCATATTATCCCACAAAGCGGTAATGTGGTGGACCTGGAGCGCTTTCGTCAAAAGCAGGCCCTGGCGCAGCGGGACAGCCTTGCCCGGCGGTTTGAGGCCGGGGACTGCTCCCCGGAGGCTGAGGAAGAAAAGCGTCCCGCCTTCCAGCCGGTGGTACTGACCACCACCCCGGCCCAGCGCCGCCGGGCCCGCCAGGAACGGCGGGCCTGGAAGTTGGATATCTGCGCCAGTCTTGCCGTTATCCTTATGACGGTGATTTTCGCTCTGCTGGTTATCCTTTGACCGGCCAGCCCATAGCCACAACATCTTGGGCCTTTTGTCGAATTAAGCACAATTTACAAAAAGAACGCCGCGGTTTGCCCTGCGGCGTTCAGCTTTTTCATATTTTTTACAAAAACTTTTCAAATTCGAAATCAAAAGGGGGTTGACGGATGGTGGGAAACTGTGTATATTTATTGTTACCATTTTGTAACTCTTATTTCACAATTGTCATTTTTCGGTTTCCCACTGCAAGCGAGGTACTACCATGGACGAAGAAAAAACACCGGCGTCGGAGCTTCGGTCCCAGCGCCGGCAGCCACAGCGGCCGGACCGGGCTGTTACTCCCCCTGGCCCAACACCTCCGGCTCCTCCGGAACCGCCCCCCCGCCGAAACTGGGGCCAGGAGGCGAAGCTCTATCTCAAGGCTTTCGGGGAGTGGACCCGCATCCACCTGCGCCGCTGGACCCATCTGTTCCACGGCGCCGCCGCCGGCACCCTGGCCGTGGGGCCTGTCTCATTTCTTCTGGTGGCCGGCGCCCTGGGCACCGCCCTTACCCTGACCACTCTGTATTCCACCAGCTACGCCGTCATTGTAGACGGCCAGGAGGTGGCGGTGGTGGCGGATCAGAGCGTGGTGGACCAGGCGATCCACACGGTGGAGACCCAGGGCAGCGAGCTGCTGGGCTACAAATACCAGGTGGACGGCAGCATTGATTACAATTTCACCCTCACCCTGAAAACCGATCTGAATCAGGAGGAGGACATCCGCAACTATTTCTACGGCCAGCTCAACGAAGTCAGCGACGAGCTGCGGGCCTACCAGGTCTCGGTAGATGGCCGGGTTATCGGCGTAGTCAAGGATGAAGCCGCCCTTAATACCATGCTGGACGGCATGAAAGCCGAATATATTACCGACGCCACCGTCGCCTCCAGCTTTGTGGAGGACCTGGAGATTGACCCCGTCTACGCCGTGGACAACCTGATGCCCATATCCGATGTGGCGGAGGCCCTGAAAGCCAATACCACCGGCGAGACCACCTACACTGTGGTCAAGGGGGACACTTATAATGGCATCGCCTATGCCAACGATATGTCCCTCAGTGACCTGCTGGCCCTTAACCCGGACGCCGACATCAACCGGCTGATGGTGGGCGATGTGCTCAATGTAAAGGAAATCATCCCGACCCTTTCTGTCCAGACCACGGAACACATTGTTTATACCGAGCCTATTGAGTGCCCGGTGGAGACGGTAAACGACGACTCCATGTATGTGGGCGACAGCAAGATCCTCACCCAGGGGGAGGAGGGAGAGGCCCAGGTGGAGGCGGATGTGATCTACGTCAACGGCTACGAACGGGAGCGGAATGTCACCAACTCTACCACCCTCAGGGAGCCCACCACCACGGTCAAGGCTGTGGGCACAAAGGAGAAGCCCAAGACTGCCTCCAAGGGCTACTTTATCTGGCCCACCAGCAGCCGGCGGATCAACTCCTACTTCGGCGGGCGCAACCTGTGGGGCAGCTACGACTACCACTCCGGCCTGGATATCTACGCCTCCTACGGCGAGGGCATCAAGGCCGCCGATGGCGGCACCGTCACCTACGCCGGCTGGATGGGCAGCTACGGCAATCTGGTCATCATTACCCACGATAACGGCATCAAGACCTATTACGCCCACAACTCCAGTCTTGTGGTCTCTGTGGGGCAGAAGGTCTACCAGGGCCAGGTTATCGCCCGGGCGGGCAGCACCGGGAATTCCTCCGGCGTTCACTGCCACTTCGAGGTCCGCGTTAACAACACTGCGGTCAACCCGCTGAACTATCTGAGCTGAACAAACACCCCCCGGCACAGGCCGGGGGGTGTTGTATTTATTCCAGACCTTCCTGCTCCCGGTAATACTGGGCGTACAGGAACTGGCGGTAAAACGCTTCGTCCGTCTCGCTCAGGGTGTCGGTCAGGCCGTTGTCCGTCCAGAACAGTCCCTCCGTGTGGAGCAGGGGGGTGACGGCCCGCGTCTGGCGGGACAGCTCCATAAAGCCCGGGCCTTCCCAGCCGCACAGGTCAAAGATCCTGGTCATGAGGAAGCAGGGGGAGAAATCACCGCCGCTGCCGCGTAACTCATGGCCCAGAGCGCGCTGGGCGGCGGAGTTGGCCCAGATCAGATAGGGAGTGGAGTAATATTCATAAAAGCCCTTCTGGGTGGAGATGTCGAAATCAGCTCCCAGCTCGGTATAGACAGAGTTTCCGTTTCCCGCCCAGGGCTTGTGGTCGCCAAACAGGACCAGCACCACCGGCTCGTCCAGTTCCTCCAGCCCCCGGGTCAGCTCGACCATGGCCTGAATGGTGACATCCACGCCCCCCAGGTAGTTGTTCAGAATATTGCGGCTGGCCTCCGACAGCCCTGACCCGGCGGGGTTGATGTATCCGTCCCGGGCTGTTGGGACATCCGCGTAAGGGCCGTGGTTCTGGTAGCTGACGGAGAAGGAGAAACAGGGCCCCTGGGCCGTCCGCTCCTCCAACTGCTTCAGCAGCTCCGAGGCCAGCACCGGGTCGGACTCCCATACGGCGTCCACCGGGTCCACCAGCTGGCCGTAGTGGTTCTCGGTGAACCAGTACTCCTCAAACCCCAGGTACTGGTTCACATTCTGCCGGTTGTAGAACCAGCTGTAACCCGGGTGGCTGCCAAAGGTCTGATAACCCTGGTCCCGGAAGTACCAGACATAGGAGTCGGTGGGGGAGCGGAAGTCCTGGTGGGTGGAGTAGCCGGTGAGGAACGCCCATTCGGTGTCCACCGTGCCGCCGGCGAAGATATTGGTCAGCAGGTCACCGGAGACGGACTGTTCCTCCAACGCGTGCCAGGGGGCGTAGACCTGGGCCACCCCCGGCTGCTCCGCCAGAAGCTCAAAATCGGTCAGGTCGCAGAACGCCTCCAGCATAATGCCCATCACAGAGACCTTTCGCTCCTCGGGAATATCCTGGCCGGGGTACTGGGTCAGCCAGGCCGCGGCCTCCGCCCTGTTATAGCCCTCGGGCGGGGTGGGGAACATATCCCGGAACGAGTGCAGGAAGGGATAGCTGGACCCCTTTGACACATAGACCTCCACATCGGACCACTGGTTGATAAATCGGTTGTTAGCGGTGGCGGAGTAGACCTGGGGGGAGGTATAAGGCCCAGCCATGGACACCGCTATCAGGGCCAGACAGCTCAGCGCTCCAAAGCTCCGCCCCCGCCAGCCCCGCGGGCCCCGGGGCATGAAAAAGACGGCGAACAGCAGTCCCGCGATCAGGCAGGCCAGCGCGAACCACACCAGCCAGGTCAGGTCCAGGGTGTAGCCCCCCACAATTCCGCCGGCCTCGGCGGCCAGCCGCAGGTCAGTGGCCAGCAGAGGGTCGGAACGCAGACGGATCTTGAAATAATTGGCCAGCGCCACCCCTATGGTGGGGAGAAAGCTGCCCAGGAAGCCCACCCAGGCCCGCCGGGACAGAAAGTAGAACAGCCAGATCAGCAGCACCGGCGGCAGCAGGTTGAGCAAAAGGATCAGCGGATTGGCCAGGTAGGAGTAGAGCAGGGCCATGCTGTCCAGCTTCACATAGGCGGTGGCGGCGAAGAACAGGGACAGCCCGCCGACACAGCAGCCCAGCCCCGTCAGGGCCGCCGCCATCCAGATGTGGTGGGCCAGGCCATACCGCTCCTCCGTACCGGGAGGCAGACGCGTGATTCGCAGAAGTGTTTTCATAAAAATCCCCCGCCGGTTAATAGGCCAGCTTTTCCTCCAGCCAGGCCTTCAGCTGGACGATGGGAATACGCTCCTGCTCCATGGTGTCCCGGTTCCGGATGGTGACGGCGTGGTCGGCCTCCTCGGTGTCAGAGCCCACGGTCTGGAAGTCCACGGTGACGCAGTAGGGGGTGCCGATCTCGTCCTGGCGGCGGTAGCGCTTGCCGATGGAGCCGGCGTCGTCGTAGTCCACCATAAAGTACTTGGACAGTTCAGTCTGAATCTCCCGGGCCTTGTCCCCCAGCTTCTTGGACAGGGGCAGCACGGCGCACTTGAAGGGGGCCAGGGCGGGGTGGAGATGGAGGACGGCGCGGACGTCGTTTTTCGCCTCATCCACCACTTCCTCGTCGTAGGCGTTGCACAGGAAGGCCAGCAGCATCCGCTCCACGCCCAGGGAGGGTTCGATGACGTAGGGGATATAATGCTCGTTCTTCTCCTGGTCGAAGTAGGTCAGGTCCTTGCCGGAGGTGTTCTGGTGGGCGGTGAGGTCAAAGCTGGTCCGGCTGGCCACCCCCCACAGCTCGCCCCAGTCGGTAAAGGGGAAGGCGAACTCGAAGTCGGTGGTGGCGTTGGAGTAGTGGCTCAGCTCCTCGGGGTCATGATCCCGCAGGCGCAGGTTCTCCTCCTTGACGCCCAGGTCAAGCAGCCACTGGTGGCAGAAGTTCTTCCAGTACTTGAACCACTCCAGCTCGGTGCCCGGCTGGCAGAAAAACTCCAGCTCCATCTGCTCAAACTCCCGGGTGCGGAAGATGAAGTTGCCCGGGGTGATCTCGTTGCGGAAGGACTTGCCGATCTGGCACACGCCGAAGGGCAGCTTGCGGCGGGTGGAGCGCTGGACATTGACAAAGTTGGTAAAGATACCCTGGGCGGTCTCGGGGCGGAGGTAGACGGTGTTCTTGGCGTCCTCGGTGACCCCCTGGAAGGTCTTGAACATCAGGTTGAACTGGCGGATGTCCGTCCAGTTGAATTTGCCGCAGGAGGGGCAGACGATCTGGTGCTCGTCGATAAAGGCCTTCATCTCGGACTGGCTCATGGCGTCCACGCTGTGGCCCAGGTCAAAGCTGTTTTCCTGGCACCAGTCCTCGATCACCTTGTCGGCCCGGAAGCGCTCCTTGCACTCCTTGCAGTCCATCAGCGGGTCGGAGAAGCCTCCCACATGGCCGGAGGCCACCCAGACCTGGGGGTTCATCAAAATGGCGGCGTCCAGCCCTACGTTGTAGGGGTTCTCCTGGACGAATTTCTTCCACCAGGCCTTCTTAATGTTGTTTTTCAGCTCCACGCCCAGAGGACCGTAGTCCCAGGTGTTGGCCAGTCCGCCGTAGATCTCGCTGCCGGCGAAGATGAAACCCCGACCCTTGCACAGGGCCACAATTTTTTCCATGGTCTTTTCGCTGTTTTTCATGTTGGGTAAACTCCTTTTCCTTTATTGTGGGTCGATGGTGCGGAAAACGCTCTTTAATCCGCTGTTTTCGTACAAAAACTCAAGCTGCAACGTGAGATAGGTCAAGTCTCCGCCGGAGGTCAGCTCGTAGTCCACGGCGAAGCCGCTGCCGTCCTTGTACTCAAAGAACATGATCTCGTGGTGGTACTCATACTGGGGCTTGAAGCTGCAGGGGACGCCGTACTCGTCGAACACGTCGAAGTCGTTCATCTCCAGGGTGCCCTGGATGCACTCCCGGATCTCCTCGGTGTCGTCCCACTCCATCTCGTCCACGCAGGAGGGCAGGTCCTCATACCGCTTCTCGTGGAGGACATGGCAGATGTTCTTTACCGCCTCAATAGCCTGCTGCTTGTGCTGTTCGGTCATAAAATCCCCCCTTTCCCAAACAAAAACGCCCTGAGCCGGTTTGGCTCAGGGCGAACAAGATTGTCCGTGGTTCCACCTGAATTTCCCCATGGGGGACGCTCTGACCCGGTAACGGCGGGAACCGACGGGGCATTTCCTCCCCGCGCTCCAGGGGGCCTTCCCGCCGCGCCCTCGGAGGATTTTCACCAGCCATCCTCTCTCTGCCGCCCAGCCGCGGGGGTACTGTTCCCTGTCTTCGCTTTGTGATTTCCTATTGTATGCCAGTTTCTGCCCCCTGTCAAGGGTATTTTGGGTAGATTTTATTCCTCAAACCTGGGGTCGGGCAGGGAGAGGGCGATGGATTTGGGAATAGGGGCCCTAGGGGCGGTATTCTCCTCCACCTGGATACCAGTAATGAAGAAATCGCCCGCCCGTTCGGTCTCCGCCGTGAGGGTAAAAACCGGGTCCGCTGTGCCGATGGTCCTGCCGGTCCCCTTTTCCCGGAGGGAGACAAGGATCTGCACTGACTCCCCGCCGTAGTCCGGAAGCGTCAGGCTGGCGGTCCCCTGGGAGACAGGGATGTTTTCCGTGCGGTGCCACTCCCGCTCTTCCTGAGAGATGGGGGTGCCGTCGGGGTGCTGTCCCCAGGGATTGCGGCCCTCAATATAGGCGGTCAGCCCGATGACGGTCCAGTTTTTGAGCTCTTTGACAGGCTTTGCCGTGAAAGTCAGGGTCAGGTCCTGGTCTCCACGGGCCTGGGGAAAGCCCAGTTCAATTTCGCTGAGCTGGCACTCCGCCGTTTGGAAAATCTCCCGGTCTGTGAGGACATATTCCTCCTCCAAAATTGTCCGGCGGTTCAGGGACAGGACCTGGGACCACAGTGCCCCCACCACGAGGGCCAAAACCAGTATGGCCGTTCCCATCCCGGCCAGAAGCAGCTTCATCCTATGGGAAGTTTTGGGGTTGGCGGCGGGAGCGGGGACGGGCTGTTCCACCCCTAGGAGCTGACCCACCGTGAGGCCGAAAAGTTTTGAAAGGGAAATGAGCTTGTCCAGCTCCGGGATGGTCTGGTCTCCCTCCCACTTGCTGATGGCCTGACGGGATACCCCCATCTTTTCCCCCAGCTCCTCCTGGGAGAGCCCCAGATTTTTTCGCAGCTCTTGAATACGCTGGCCTAATGTCATAGAAATTACCTCCCTTTTCTGCCTCAAGCATATCCAATCACCGCTCTCTTGACAACCACCCGCCAGGTTCTTTTTGTCAACTGTCAGTTGCTGTCCTTGGGGCGCAAGGCTTTGTACGGGAAAAGGCCGGGGAATCTTCCCCGGCCCGTTTTGCGGTCACTCGTCTTTTTTACCGCTCTGGTTCTCAATCAGCTTTTGGACCTTTTGCTTTGCCTCGTTCAAGTCTTTGCAGCCATCCAGGATCATGTCCACCATTTCCAGAATCGTTTTAAATTGCTTATCTGTCATAATCTGTGCCATATCCTTTCCTCCGACTATTCCTGATCCTTCGCGTCCGCGATGGTGTCCAGCAGATCGCATAGCTCATCCTTGGTGTAGGTGTCTTTGTCACTGTTTTTAATCAAACGCCGCAGGTCGTAAATCGTGGCCTTTTCGATGACTTTATAATCCTTCTCAGTTGGCATAGTACCCACCTCCAAATATAAATGTATTTATGTTTTCGATATATTCATATTGTACCACAGCGGGCGGCAAAAAACAAGAGACATACATAAACTGGCCTTTCTTTGGCACACTAAGTCCAAAGGAGGGCGTTTTTATGTCCAAACAGAGTGAAGCCAACGCGCCCCACCCCAGAAGGGAGCCCCGCCTTCCCGGCCCCCTCTCCCTGGTCCGGCTGGAGGAGGTCTTTGACGGCTGTGTGGACTTTGCGAAGCGGGAGGTTTACCTCCACGGGGACCGCGAGCGGAAGGCCACAGTCTGCTACATTGACGGGCAGGCCCGGTCGGAGCGGCTGAACGACTACGTTCTGCGCCCTCTGGCTCAAGACCCCATGCTGGCCACTGCCCCGGAGGGACAGCTGTTCGACCTGCTGGAAAAAGGGGCGCTCTACGCCCACGGGGCCAAGCGGGTGTCTGAGCTGGACCCGGTGGTGTTCGCTCTCATTGACGGCAGCTGCGCCCTCTTTCTGGAGGGGCGGGACGACTGCCTGCTTTTCCCGGTGGCCACCGAGGAAAAGCGGTCGGTGGGCGAACCGGAAAACGAGCCGGCGCTGAAGGGAGCCCGGGATTCCTTCGTGGAGAGCCTGCGCACCAACACTTCCCTTGTCCGCCGCCGCCTCCGGGCTCCGGAGCTGAGGATCAAAGAGCGCGTCGTGGGCCGGCAGACGCTCACCCCGGTGGACGTGCTGTGGATCGACGGCATCGCCGACCCGGACACAGTGGCGCTGCTGGAGGAGCGGCTGGACCAGATTGACATTGACGGCGTGGAGGCGGCGGGGAATCTGGAGGAGTATCTGGTGGACGCGGCCCGGTCCCCCTTCCCCCTCATGCCCTACACCCAGCGTCCCGACCGCTTCTGCCAGGGCCTTCTGGAGGGCCGGGTGGGCCTGCTGGCTGACGGTATCTCCCTGGGCTGGGTCCTCCCCGGAACCATCGACCAGTTCTTCAAAACCGGCCAGGACCGGGCCTACCACTGGCTGGTGGCATCCGCCCTCAGCGTGATCCGCTGGCTGTGCGCGCTTGTCACCCTCCTGGTGCCGGGACTGTATATCGCCCTGGTCACCTTTCACCCCGAGGCCATTCCGCCCAAGCTGGCCCTGTCCATTGTGGCCGCCAAGCAGGAGGTGCCGTTTTCCACGATTTTTGAGGTGCTAATTATGCTGCTGGCCTTCGAGGTGGTCCAGGAGGCCGGCCTGCGGCTCCCTGGTCCCATCGGGACCACCGTCTCCATTCTGGGTGGTCTGGTGGTGGGCAACGCGGCGGTAGACGCCCATATCGTATCCCCCGCTGTCCTCATCGCCGTGGCCATCGCCGGGGTGGCCGGATATACCATGCCCTCTCAGGATTTCGGCAACGCTCTGCGGCTGTGGCGGTTTTTGCTGGCTATCCTGGCCAGTTTGGGCGGGCTGACCGGACTGGCCCTGGGGTGCGCCGCCCTGATTTACCATCTGGCGGGGCTGGAATCCTTCGGCGTGCCCTATCTGGCCCCCTTCACCACCGGGACCAGAGTGCCCCGGGGCCACCCCAGCTTGTTTCGCCTGCCTCTGCCCGCCATGAAGTGGCGGGACGGGGCGGTGAACACCCGGAACAGGAGGAACCAGCGATGAAAAAACGCTTGATTCCGCTGCTGGCAGCCTGTCTGCTGCTTACAGGCTGCTCCAGCCTTCCCACCGCCCGGGAAATGGGGGACATGGCTCTGATGCGCACCATGGGCATCGACACTGTTCCAGACGGTGTGAGGGTTACCGGCTCCACCGGTCCCCGGGCCAGGGGGCTGGAGGCGGAGGGGGAGCCGTCTCTGGTGCTGACGGCGGAGCGGCCCTCTCTCAGCGGTGCCTGTCTGGCCATGCAGGGCCAGAGCGACAGCTTTGTCTTTTTCGGTTATGTGGACCAGCTGCTCATCGGCGAGGAGCTGGCGAGCGAGGGGGTTTCCCCGGTGCTGGACTACTTTGCCCAGGACGTGGAGCTGGGCCTGGGAGCCCAGCTGTGGCTGGTTCGGGGAACAACGGCCCAGGAGGCGGTGTCCTCCGGCGGGGACGAGGGGATCGACCAGCGCCTGGAAACCCTCCAGCACGACGGGAAAATGGGAATCGCGTCCATCTCCCGCACGGCGGGGGAAACCTATGTTGATTTGATGGAGCTGGGCTCCGCCTTTGTGCCCGCCCTCTCCCCGGCCGGGAATGAGACCGGGGTTTTGTTAGAGAGCGGCTATGGAATTATAAAAGATGGAGCGTTGGCGGGCTTTCTGGACGGAGAGGCGGCCAAAGGGCTGGAACTCCTGGCCGGCGGGGGCGCCGCCGACATTTTGGATATCGAGCTGGCGGACAATAAAGTGTCCGCCAAGATAACCTCCGCCCACACCCAAAGCGCCTTTGAGTTTCAGGGAGATACACTGTCCGCCCTGAAGCTGACCTGCGAAGTGGAGGTCCGGGTGACGGAGTACCAGCGGCGGCTGAGCGACGAGGAACGGAACGCGCTCCAGGGTGAGCTGGAGCGCCGGGAGCGGGAACGGCTGGGGCTGGCGCTGGAGCGGCTGCGCGCATGGCGCGCGGACTGCGCCGGCCTGGGGGTTGGGGCCGCCATGGCCCACCCGGCCAAGTGGCAGACGCTTCAGGCGGACTGGCCCGACTGGTTCGCCAAGGTGCCAGTGGAAATAAGGGTGCGGGTGACAATACAGGAATAAAGGCGGGAGGACTATGGAAGAGGATAAAATTTCCAGAACGCAGCTGATGGCTCTGCTGTGGGCGGGGGTGATGGCTCCCGCGGCGGAGTTGCTGCCGGCTCTGCTGCTGCCCGGCGCGGGCAGGAGCGCATGGCTGGCGGTGGTCCTGGCCGCGCCGGTGGTGCTGGCGGCAGGCTGGCTGATGGGCTCGCTGGCGGGCCGGGATGGTCTGGCCCGGAGCGTCACCGGAGTGCTGGGCGGATGGCTGGGAGGAGCGGTGCTGCTATTATATATAGTATGGGCGCTGCTTCTGCTGTCCCTCCGCCTGCGGCTATGCGCCCAGCGGCTGTTTGCCTCCGGAGAGCGGGATGGAGCGCTGTGGTTCTTCCTGCTGGCCACGGCGGTGGTGCTTCTCTGGATCGGCCAGGGAAAGCTGGCCGCTTTCGCCCGGGCGGGACAGCTCTTTCTGACCGCTTTGCTGGTCACCGCCGGAGTGGTGCTTCTTCTGTCCCTGTTTCAGGGCAAGCCGGAGCGGCTGTTCCCTTTTTGGTGGGAAGCGGCCGCGCCGGTGGCCCGGGCCGTCCTGTCCGCCGCTGGGGTGATGGGCTGGGGCCTGTTTCTCCCCTTTATTATGGGAAGCGTTCGGGATCAGGGGGAGAACAAAAACTGGCATTGGCTGTTCTGGGGCCTGGGGGGCGCCCTGCTCCTGGCCGCGGCCCAGGCGGTGATTCTGGCCAATTTGGGCGCGGGGCTCGCGGGCCGGCTGGAGAATCCGTTTTTCGCGCTGGCGAAAAGCGTGGGGGTGGAAGGGGCCTTCCAGCGGGTTGAGAGCGTGGTTACCGCCCTATGGACCTTTGCCGATCTGACCATGGGAGGAATTCTGATCTTTGCCGTCCGGGCCATGGTGGCGGAGCTGCTGCCGGAAAAAGCGCTGAGATGGGTCCCCTGGGGGGCGGTCCTGCTGGGGACCGCGGGGGCGCTGTTCCTCTTCCCCACCCTGGGCACCGGAGAGGAATGGAACCACCGCCTGGTCCCTTTAGGGAATCTCTGCCTGGGATTACTCCTCCCCAGTCTGCTGTGGCTGATAAAAAGGGTCTTCCGCCAAAAAGGAAAACGCGGCATATCTGGTGGACATGCTTCGACATCAACTGAAGATATTGTGGGGCAGAACATTTATGAAAAAAACTTTAAAAAAATCTAAAAAAATGCTTGACAAACAGAAACCGTAGTGGTAATCTATGCAAGTCGCTCGACAAGAGCGGCAAAAAAAGCCAAACCGACAAGACTTTGGATGAAGGTGCGAAAAAAGTTTTAAAAAAACTTGAAAAAAGTGCTTGACAAAGGATTGAGAGTGTGGTAAGATAACTCCCGCCGCTGAAGAGCGGCGTGCACCTTGTAAATTAAACAACGTGACAAACACGAAGCACCAGAAGGATTTGGTTGTTAAGTGAGCTTTGAGAAAAGCTTGTTTGGACAACGTCAAAAATTTCTTTGAAGCTAAGGTAAGCTTCAATAAAAGAGATTTGTTCAGGCTGAAAGGCCTGTATAAATACCATTTTATTGAGAGTTTGATCCTGGCTCAGGATGAACGCTGGCGGCGTGCTTAACACATGCAAGTCGAACGGAGTACCCCTGAAGGAGTTTTCGGACAACTGATGGGACTACTTAGTGGCGGACGGGTGAGTAACGCGTGAGTAACCTGCCTTGGAGTGGGGAATAACAGCTGGAAACAGCTGCTAATACCGCATAATATATCTGTGTCGCATGGCACTGGATATCAAAGATTTATCGCTCTGAGATGGACTCGCGTCTGATTAGCTGGTTGGCGGGGTAACGGCCCACCAAGGCGACGATCAGTAGCCGGACTGAGAGGTTGGCCGGCCACATTGGGACTGAGACACGGCCCAGACTCCTACGGGAGGCAGCAGTGGGGAATATTGGGCAATGGGCGCAAGCCTGACCCAGCAACGCCGCGTGAAGGAAGAAGGCTTTCGGGTTGTAAACTTCTTTTCTCAGGGACGAAGCAAGTGACGGTACCTGAGGAATAAGCCACGGCTAACTACGTGCCAGCAGCCGCGGTAATACGTAGGTGGCAAGCGTTATCCGGATTTACTGGGTGTAAAGGGCGTGTAGGCGGGACTGCAAGTCAGATGTGAAAACCACGGGCTCAACCTGTGGCCTGCATTTGAAACTGTAGTTCTTGAGTACTGGAGAGGCAGACGGAATTCCTAGTGTAGCGGTGAAATGCGTAGATATTAGGAGGAACACCAGTGGCGAAGGCGGTCTGCTGGACAGCAACTGACGCTGAGGCGCGAAAGCGTGGGGAGCAAACAGGATTAGATACCCTGGTAGTCCACGCTGTAAACGATGGATACTAGGTGTGGGGGGACTGACCCC